>CAMCYS010000001.1 GCA_945885625.1 Bifidobacterium breve
TGCTTGATTCCAATATTGACTACTTGGTAACCGTTGTTAGACAAAATAATATCAACCAGGTTTTTGCCAATATCGTGAACATCGCCCTTAACGGTGGCAAGCAACATGCGTCCGCGACCTTGGTCGTCTGTTTTCTCCATATGTGGTTCTAGATAAGCAACCGCGCTCTTCATAACTTCGGCACTTTGTAAAACGAAAGGTAGCTGCATTTCGCCCTTACCAAACAGTTCACCGACTACTTTCATGCCCTCCAGCAGATGGTCATTAATAATCTGCAGCGGCTTAATGCCTTGCGACATAGCTAAATCTAGATCGGAATCAAGGCCAACTTTCTCGCCATCGATGATTCGACGTTGTAGACGTTCTTCAAGTGGCAGCGCAGCCAGACCTGCGGCACGTAAGTTTCGTGTCGCGCCAACTTCAACCCCTTCAAACAACTGTAAAAACTCGGTTAGCGGATCGTAAGTGCATTCTCCATCGGTATAGGTTCGTCGATCATAAATCAGATCAAGTGCTACTTCACGGGCTCTGGCATCAATACGAACCATTGGAGTGATCTTGGAAGGATGAACAATTGCCGAATCAAGGCCAGCTTCTACGCACTCATTTAGGAATACTGAGTTAAGTACGATTCGAGAAGCCGCATTTAGGCCAAAAGAAACATTGCTAACACCTAGAGTTGTTTGAACTTCAGGAAACTCAAGTTTTAGCGCACGGATAGCTTCAATAGTTTCAATCCCATCGCGACGAGTCTCTTCTTGACCAGTAGCAATTGGGAAAGTTAAACAATCGATCAAGATATCGCCAGTCGCCATCCCCCAGTTAGACGTCAAATCATTAATCAGACGACGAGCAACCTTAAGTTTCCATTCTTTAGTGCGCGCTTGGCCCTCTTCATCAATCGTTAAAGCAACAACGCTGGCGCCATGTTCTTGTACCAACGGCATAATCTTGGCAAAGCGTGAAGTCGGGCCATCGCCATCTTCGTAGTTGACCGAGTTAATAACGCTGCGGCCACCTAATTGTTCAAGACCTGCTTTTAAAACCGCAGGTTCGGTCGAGTCCAAAACAATAGGTAGCGTTGAGGCAGTTGCGAAACGACTTGCCAGCTCAGTCATATCTCGTGCGCCATCACGTCCAACATAATCAACCGAAAGATCGAGCATGTGCGCACCTTCGCGAATCTGATCGCGAGCGATTTCGACGCAGGTTTGCCAATCTTCAGCAACTAGCGCATCTCGAAACGCCCTAGAACCGTTGGCATTAGTGCGCTCACCAATTGCTAAGTAAGTCTTATCCTGGCGGAATGGAACAAATTGATAGAGTGAAGAAGCGCCACGTTCGGTAACTGGGCTGCGATCTTTGATCTGGTGACCTTTAAATTTTTCAACAACTGCAGCTAAATGCGCAGGTGTGGTGCCGCAACAGCCACCCAATAGCGAAATACCGTAATCAGCCACGAAAGTATCGAGGGCGGTTGCTAGTTCATCCGGACCAAGTGGATATTCGGCGCCTTTTTTACCGAGAATTGGTAGACCCGCATTTGGCATAACCGAAAGCGCTACCTGAGAATTTTGCGCTAAATAGCGCAGGTGTTCGGACATTTCGGCTGGTCCAGTCGCGCAGTTGAGCCCGATTAAATCAATCTCTAGTGGGGCTAATGCATTTAACGCGGCACCAATTTCAGAACCAAGCAGCATAGTTCCTGTCTGTTCAACGGTAACCTGGGCAATCAAAACTATGTCGCGATCTACCTTGGCCATTGCTGCGCGAGACCCATTGACTGCAGCTTTAGCTTGCAGTAAATCTTGTGTCGTTTCAATTAGAAGTGCATCGGACCCGCCATCTAGTAAACCTTGCGCAGCTGTTTCATAGGCGTTACGTAGAAACTCATAAGTTGTATGTCCCAAAGTAGGTAACTTAGTACCGGGCCCGAGTGAACCTAAAACAAATCGTGGTTTTTCCGGAGTTGAAAATTTGTCTGCGCACTTGCGAGCTATTTTGGCACCCGCAAAGGCCAATTCGTAGATTCGATCTTCGATGCCGTATTCAGCGAGATTAGCCCAGTTTGCACCAAAGGTATTTGTCTCAATCGCATCGACGCCGACTGCTAAATATTCATTGTGAACAGTGGCAACAATATCGGGACGCGAAATATTAAGAATCTCATTACAGCCTTCATGATTTTGAAAATCCTCCATCGAAGGATCGGCAGCCTGCAACATTGTGCCCATAGCGCCATCTGCAATTACGATGCGCTCGGCTAACGCTTGGCGAAGCAAAGAAGGCGTTTTCACGAGGCTCATTGGGCCAAGGTTACCAGTAGATAGATTTTGGCGATTAGATCGCGATACCCAAGAAGGTATCGATGGCTCTACTCAACTCACCGCTACTGCCACCAGTTAGACCGCTTTCGGTTTGCTCGATCCAAGCATCTATCGCCTTGATCGCTCGAACTGTGTCTAAGTTATCGGCCAGACTTGCGATGATCAATGCCACGCATTCTTGGGTAGGTGCAACTTCATTGCGGCTAAGAGCGCTTTGCAGTCGATGCAACCGCGCCTTCGCCTCCTCTAACACTGCATCAGTCCACATACGATCTTTACCATAAGCTGCACTGAGAAGTGCTAATCGAATAGCCATTGGTTCAACACCCGTTACAATCAAATTACTGACAAAAATTAAATTGCCTTTACTTTTGCTCATCTTTTCGCCGTCGAGTCCCACCATTCCGGCATGAACGTAAGTGCGCGCATATGGCTTTCCAGTCATGATCGCTACTTGTGAGGCACCCATCTCGTGATGCGGAAAAATCAAATCACTGCCGCCACCCTGAATATCAATGGCGAAATCTTCCTCAGGATCAGGCTTCAAATACGCCAGTGCGATTGCGCTGCATTCAATGTGCCAACCTGGTCGGCCAGCGCCGAAAGGTGATGGCCATGATGGTTCACCTGGACGCGCCGCTAACCAGACTAAACAGTCGAGGACATCCTTTTTGCCGACTCGATCTGGATCTCCCCCGCGTTCCGAAAAAATCTCGCTCATCTCAACTTGGGAATAGTGTGAACGCGTACCGAATTCAGAGTCACTTCGGACAGAGAAGTAAAGATCACTCTCTACTGGATAAACAGTATTTTTCGCTTGCAGAACTTCGATTGCCTCAGTAACTAGCGGAATAGCTTCGACAGCTCCGATATAACTTTCTGGGGGCAGAACATGCAGATTGACCATATCTCCCCGGAACAGCTCAATTTGGGAATGCGCCAAATCTTCCCAATTAATACCATCACGCGTTGCACGTTCAAGAAGTGGGTCATCGATATCAGTTATGTTCTGTACGTAGCGAACCTCTGCTCCGGTCGCTCTCAGATATCGATTAATCAAATCAAAAGTTAAGTAAGTGGCAGCGTGGCCTAAGTGAGTTGCATCGTATGGGGTAATTCCGCAGACATACATGCGATAAAGGTTCTTGGTTGGAAGAGCTTTCTTGGTACCGGAGAGCGTATCTTTTAATGTGAGTTTCGGCAGGGAAAATTTCGGATCTACCGGAGGAATTGCAACTGTAGGCCAAGAACGCATTTGCTTATCCTAGAACGGCGGCCACGGAACCGCCGGCCAATCTGGGCTGGGCGAAGGGAAGACTTTAGTGGTCTGTAGACGTGAAACTCTTGCTTTCAAAGCGTTGAACTCTTCGGCAGTAATCAATTGACTGATTGCTTCGCCGGTTTCATTTTCGAGCTTACTCTGCAGAAGACTAAGCGTGGCGATTTCTGATGGGCTTAAAGTTTGCTGCTCCCACTGCCAGAGCACTGTACGCAGTTTATCTTCGGTGTGAAAAGTCACCCCGTGATCACAGCCGTAAATATGACCATCTAATGTCGGCAATAGATGACCAATTTTGCGATCAGTATTATTTATCACTACATCTAATAGCGCGATCTTCCTCAATCCAGGGACGTCTTTACGGTACAACTCAGCCAAGTCAACATCATCATCGATGTCGATCCAGAGCTGCACCATGCCAAAACCAAACGGTCCTTCGCGCAAAAGTGTTGGTGGGACACAGTCAAAGTGCATCGCCTCGCTGATTAAATAAGCGGCGTATTCCCGATTAGCCAGAGTGCCGTCAGGGAAATCCCATAATGGTCGTTCTCCGGTTACGGGTTTATAGATACAGTTGAATGAATTCTCGCCAACTGTGATCTCACCAAAGAGCGTAGCATTGGATGCGTCAACCAATCGCCCAGTAACTTTTAGATCGCCGTAGCTAAGTGCTGCGAGAATCTCATCGCGATTATCTGCGGTAACCATTTGCCCTCGGACACAGGTGACCTGTGGGATCGATTGGAATTCCGCAGAACGGGCAAGGCAAGCGACCCGCACCAACCACAGCGGCAGTTCTTTTTGCAAAGGCATCGGCTTGGGCCAAAGTTAATGAGACGCGGAGCAAATCCGGAGCATCTTCTTCATCATCATCGGCCAACTCTTCTTCATCTGAATCTGATGGAGTAGCGCGCTGCAATTCCACTAGGACAATTTCGGAATCAGTTAAGAATGAAAGGCCGATTACACCGACACGAAACTCTTCAAAGATTGGCTGCTCTAACGGTTCGGTGTCGGTAAGCAATTTTGGATAGGCAATCAGTGGATTACCTCGCTTAATTTCTTTGAGAATCGCACCAACTCGATCTGCCAAAGCGGCAGCCTGTATTTTCTCTAGCCCAACTGAGGTGATCCTTGAGCCTGATCGCGCTTGGATAAAGAAAGCACGTTCTCCTGGCTCACCGACTGTGCCGCAGACAAACCGTTCAACTGGATTGAAATCGTAAACAATCCGGCTCACTTGGTAAGACCTTTTCCCCCGCCAAGTAAGTGTCCGCGTTTACTTTTACTCTGCAGAATTTCACGAACTGAGGAATCCGAATCGTTAAGACGAGTAATTCTGATCGCGCCACCATTTGATTCAAGAATCGAAATTGAAGCTGGATCAATCACGATTCTCTGAAAATCATCTAGGTGCATTCCGAGCGAACTAGCCACAATCGCTTTGATTACATCGCCATGTGAAACCATGATGGTTAGTTCTAAGTTGGAAGCAAAGAAAGCATGGACTGGCTGCATTGCCCTGACTTGCATTTGAGCAATACTTTCGCCCTCGGGGAAGGTTACTGCGCTCGGCTGTGCCTGCACTTTTCGCCATAACTTTGCGCGAGAAAGAGTTGCCAACTTCCGACCAGACCATCTACCGTAATCAACTTCTACTAAGTCTCTTTCCGCATTGACCACAACGTTCTCGCCATATTTTTCCAACCAAGGCGTTAAAGTTTCCAGACAACGATCCATCGGGCTCACTTGAACTTGCGCAATAGTTAGTGGCCCCAGCCGTTCGGCTAACCGTATGGCTTGTTCTTTCCCTGATTTAGAAAGGTGCACATTCGGCAGTTGACCAGAGAGAACTCCAGCCGCATTAGCTGTTGAGTGGGCATGTCTGATCAAAACAATTTTCGGCACCCTGAAAGGTTATCGCAGTAATTGGACCCTCGTCTTGCTAGGTTTGCGCCATGGAAATAAGGCGTGCCGGCGAAAGCGGTTTATCACTAACTCGATTAGGTCTGGGAACTATGACCTGGGGTCGAGATACCGATGAACATGAAGCCGCAGATCAGATGCGCGCCTATCTCGATGCAGGTGGAAATTTCATCGATACCGCAGCGGTCTACGGTGATGGTGATAGCGAACGTGTGATTGGTGGCTTAGCTGGCTCACTCTTTAAACGCGAAGAAATTGTTTTGGCAACCAAGGCCGGAATCACTTTTCCGGGAGGGGTCCGTACAGTAAACAACTCACGGTCTTCCCTAATGGCCGAGCTCGATAGTTCGCTGGCTCGACTAGGCACTGACTATGTTGATTTGTGGCAGGTTCACACTTGGGACAGTGAAAATCCCATCGCAGACGCGCTCTCCGCTTTGGATTGGGCTTACAACACAGGTCGTGCGCGATACGTTGGAATTTCAAACTTTTCAGGCTGGCAAACCGCGCATTGCGTTACTCGGCAAAGTAATCAAGGTGGCAAAGCCCCGATCGCATCGATTCAATCGGAGTATTCACTTTTAAATCGTGAAGTCGAACGCGAAATTATCCCGGCAGCGCAAGCTTTAGGTTTTGGGTTCCTCCCCTGGTCACCCCTCGGACGTGGCGTACTGACTGGGAAATATCGCAACGGATTACCAAGTGACTCGCGCGGCGCAAGCGCTCACTTTGCTGGTTTCGTGGAACCTTATTTAGATGCTCGTTCTTCACGCATTGTCGAAGCTGTCTGTGTGGCAGCCGATGGACTTGGGTTCTCACCACTTGAAGTTTCATTGGCTTGGGTACGAGATGCACCAGGCGTAACAAGTGCGATTGTTGGCGCTCGCACCGGGGCTCAACTTCGCGGGATTTTAACTTCGGAACAAATTAGTTTACCTGAAGTCGTTCGCGAAGCACTTAGCGAAGTATCAGCAGTTCTTTAAGAAGCGTTCCATCATGTGTACACCAGCTTTCAAACCATCAATCGGGACTCGCTCGTCAACGCCGTGAAATAGCGAGAAGAAATCTAGCCCTGGCGGCAACTTTAACGGGCCAAATCCGTAACCGATTATTCCCAACTCGGAAAGCGCTTTATTGTCCGTACCACCACTCATCATGTATGGGACCGCAATTGCGTCAGGATCTTCAGCCATCAAAGCTTGCACCATCGCTTCGACTAGATCGCCACTGAAGTCGGCTTCTAGCGAGATGTCACGAGTAAGCGTTTCGATTTCAATATCTGGTCCGACAATTTCACGAATAGTTTGATTGAACTCATCCTCGTAACCCGGTAAGAAACGGCCATCGACAACCGCAGAGGCCGTTTGGGGAATGACATTTGCTTTATAGCCAGATGACAACATCGTGGGGTTAGCTGTATTTTGCAGCGTCGCACCAAACATCTTGGCGGCCGGGCCGAACTCTTCGAGAAGTGGGCGAAAGTCTGCTTCGTCGTACTTATTGCCAGATAATTTTGCAACGTTAGAAAAAAGTGACTTTACCGTTGCGGTGTAACGCTGAGGCCAAACGTGGCTACCCAGTTTCGAAACAGCTGCACCGAGAGCAGTTAGCGCGTTATCTTTATTGATCATGGAACCGTGTCCTGCGGTTCCCTTAGCAGTTAACTTGAACCAATGGATTCCTTTTTGCGCAGTCTCGATAATGTACATGCGTTTACCATTTTTGAGTTCGATAGAGAATCCACCCACCTCAGAAACAGCTTCGGAGCAACCAGCGAAAACTTCCGGGTGATTCGCAGTCATGTAACGAGAACCATATTCACTGCCAGCTTCTTCGTCAGCAAAGAAGGCTAAGACGATGTCGCGAGGTGGTAGATATCCTTCACGTGCCCACTTGCGCACGATCGCCAAAATCATAGCGTCGACATTTTTCATATCAACAGCTCCGCGTCCCCAAATAAAACCATCTTTAATCTCACCGCTGAATGGATCAACCGACCAATCTTTTGCCTCTGCAGGAACCACATCGATATGTCCATGCACGACCAAGCCCGATCTGCTCGAATCGCTTCCTGCTATTTTCGCAACCACATTAACCCGATTAGGCGCTGACTCATAAGTGGTCGCAGCGATGCCAACTTCGGCAAGTGACTTAACAACATAGTCGGCGACAGCTTTCTCGTCACCTTTACCTTCGCCGTAGTTCACACTCGGAATCCGAATTAGCTCTTGGCAAATACGTATCGTTTCTTCTTCTAACGCCAGTCGGTCTTGATTCATGGGGCCACTATTTCACTGTTTAAGTCGAAATGTTGAGCGATAACACCTTTTGCTGTGTTGTCACCTAAGTTGGTATCCTTCGCAGGAAAACCATTCGTCCGGGTGGCGGAATTGGCAGACGCGCTAGCTTGAGGTGTTAGTGCCCGCAAGGGCTTAGGGGTTCAAGTCCCCTCCCGGACACATTTAATGGAAAAAGAGTTCCGCCAGAAAGGTAGAGCGTATGAAGATTGCCGAAGCGCTCGCGCTGATTCGGCCGATTCCTGATTTTCCAGTTCCGGGCATCCTCTTCCAAGACATTGCTCCATTAATCGCGAATCAAAACGCTTTTGAATTGGTTACCAAAGAATTTGCCAAGACGCATTCACCTTTTAACTTGGTTGCAGGCATTGAATCCCGTGGTTTCATTCTAGCTAGTGCGATAGCAATAGATAGCCAAGTTGGTTTCGTTCCGATCCGCAAAGCTGGCAAATTGCCAGGCGCTGTAATCAAGCGCGATTACGGCTTGGAATATGGCAGTGACAGTCTCGAAATGCAGGTTGATGCGCTCTCCCATGTGTTAAATCCAAAAGTCCTACTCATTGATGACGTGCTAGCGACCGGCGGAACGATTATTGCTGCGCTTGAACTCATCTCGGATCTCGTTGGTGAGATTTGTGAGGTCGCTGTCTTATTGGAGATTTGTGCTCTGGGTGGTCGAGCTCGAATTCTGGACACATTCCAAGACCTAAAGATTCGAGCTCTGGTACAGATTTGAAACCGAGTAACAATAAGATTCTTGAGATCCAAGGGTTGCGTGCTCTCGCTGTATTCTTAGTACTCGCATTTCACGCGAAGTTTATTCCTGGCGGATTCATTGGCGTTGATATTTTCTATGTGATTTCAGGATTCTTGATTACTGGGTTACTGCTTAAAGAACTGAGCACGACGGGCCGAATATCCGTCAAGGCTTTCTATTTGCGTCGAAGCAAGCGACTCCTGCCGGCTGCGTTCTTAGTGCTTTTCGTAACGGCTCTGTTCGCTTGGCTTCTGCTACCACCAAATGCACGAGGTTCGATTGGACGTGACTTAATTGCCACCACTTTCTATATCTCGAATTACCTTTTTGCTTGGTGGGAGAACGATTATCAAAATCTTAACGCCACACCTTCCCCGTTTATTCACTATTGGTCGCTAGCAGTCGAAGAACAGTTCTATATTCTCTGGCCACTTATACTTATAGCGCTAACTAAGTTAAAGAGCGCGAGAAAATTCCTAGTCGGCTTCTCATTGGTAACCATTACATCTTTCGCGCTCGGAGTGTGGCTCACGATTGTCGCGCCAATATGGGCTTTTTATTCGCTGCCGACGCGAGCTTGGGAGTTAAGTGTTGGGGCCTTGATCGCATTGGTGCCTTCATTAAGGCGAAAAAGTCCTTTGATAGCGCTCACTGGATTAGCATCACTGGCAGTTTCTGCTTTTTGGTTTAACGAAAACACCGCCTTCCCAGGTTTCTACGCTTTGGTACCAGTCCTGGGTACGGGGGCATTGCTATCAACTATCGGGGCATGGCCAAAGCCTCTGAAAGCTCTCGCGACTAATCGTCTATCAATTTGGTTGGGAAAGATTTCCTACCCGCTTTATTTATGGCACTGGCCAGCCTTGGTTCTTCCAATTGCGATTCTCTCTCGTGATCTGGATCTTGGCGAGCGCCTGGCCGCGCTATTAGTCACGGTAATTCTCGCGGATATAACCAATCGATATGTAGAGGAACCTCTCCGCGTAAAAAGTTTCTTCCCTAGACGTGTTGTTCTATCAACAGTCGGTGCAATGGCAATCGCAACCCTAGTTGGTTTTGGTATTTCTCAATCAACAACCTCCTCCATTCTGATCGATGGCAAACAAGTCACAATAGCCAGCATTGAAACCCGTCCAGCACCTTATAGCGATGGATGTCATCTAAATTACCTCCAATCTCTACCACCGCTTTGCGAATATGGAGAGTTAAATAGCAATATAACTGTTGTACTGTATGGAGATTCCCATGCCGTTCAGTGGTTTCCAGCATTAGAGAAGTTGGCCCGAGAGAAAGGTTTCAAGCTAGTCTCTCTGACCAAATCAGCGTGTCCATCAATTGCGGTCGTTCGCGAAAGTGTTGATGCATTCAACATGAGGAACTGCGCAGAATGGCGTGCGAACGCGATAGCACGAATCGTGTCAGCCAAACCAGATTTGATTCTGCTCTCATCCTTTGAACATTATGCGCCACCAGGAAACATTGAGAGCGTCAATCAATGGTGGGGCGATGGATCCCTGCAAACGTATGAAACTCTTTCCTCATTGACACCGCAGATCATTTATATTCAGGATACGCCATTGCCAAAACGTAATATTCCGGATTGTCTAGCAAGCACTAGCGAAGATAAATGCCTAGCGAGTAAAAGGCATGGCTTGCCACAAGTAGCCAAATTCGAAATTGTCGATCCTTCTGAGTGGCTTTGCGATGAACTCTGCCGGGGAATAGTCCGTGGAAATGTTGCCTATCGCGATTCCTCGCATATTAGCGTCGCAACCGCTTTGGAGTTATCGGATTCACTTTGGACGGCCTTAGTTCTTAAGGGATTTTCGCTTTAGTGTGGCAGGATTGCGGTCATGGCTGAATTGACCTATTACTGCGGCACGATGGATAGCGGTAAATCAACGCTAGCCTTACAGACCGCACACAACCATCAAAGTCGCGGCCGTACGGGTTTAATTTTTACGAATCAAGATCGCGCCGGAGTCGGAGTGATCTCATCGAGACTCGGTCTTCAAAGTGCGGCAATAGAGGTTGATCCGGAATTAGATATCCATCGCTTTGTGGTGGATCAATTATCAATTGGATCTCGTGTTGACTACATCATTTGTGATGAAGCCCAATTTTATGAGCCCATACAAATTGATCAGCTGGCACGAATTGTTGATGGTTTAGGAATTGATGTATACGCCTTCGGAATTCTGGCTGACTTTCGCACCAAACTTTTCCCTGGTTCTGCTCGGTTAGTCGAGTTAGCGGATCGCGTAAATACTCTTCAAGTTGAAGCGCTATGTTGGTGTGGCCAGCGTGCCACTCACAATGCTCGAACCATTAACGGAATCATGGTTACCGAAGGAGAGCAAGTGGTTGTTGGTGATACTAATAAGGCAGATGAAGTTGCGTATGAGGTGCTTTGTCGTCGTCATCATATGCGTCAATTAACCGCTCGGGTTTCAAGAGCAGGACATACCTCGAGTGAACCATTACCCTTTAATTCATGAATGTACGTGGATTAGCTGCGCTAAGTAAAAACGGACCCTTAACTCCTTATACATTCACGCGCCGAGAGTTGCGGCCAAACGATATTGCACTTGAAATAAAATTTGCGGGCATCTGCCACTCCGATATACATCAAGTTAAAGAGGAGTGGGGTGGCGCGCTCTTTCCCATGGTCCCCGGACATGAAATATCTGGCGTGGTAAGCGCAGTAGGTAGCGCTGTAACCAAATTTGCAGTTGGTGATTTGGCTGGTGTGGGCGTATTCATCGATTCCTGTCGCGATTGCGCGAACTGCGCCAACGGTCTTGAACAGTATTGTGAAAATGGAATGACCCCGACTTACAACGGATTTGAACGAGATGGCGTCACACCGACAATGGGTGGTTACAGCGATGGGTATGTGGTCGATGAGAATTACGCAGTCCGAATTCCAAGAAACTTAGATCTGGCAGCTGTTGCACCCCTTCTGTGCGCCGGTATTACTTTGTACTCACCGCTAAAGCATTGGCGCACTGGGCCAGGAAAGAAAGTTGCGATCATGGGCCTCGGCGGCTTAGGACACATGGGGGTTAAATTTGCTCACGCTCTTGGAGCAGAAGTAACTGTGCTGTCACACTCCCCCGTAAAGGAATCTGACGCGCGAAATCTAGGCGCGGATCACTTCGTAGTGACAACCGATCCAGATCAATTGAAGACAGTGAAACGAAAATTTGATTTGATTCTAGATACGGTCAGTGCCGAACACGATATCAATGAGTACTTATCACTTTTGGCAACCGATGGAACTTTGGTGGTTATTGGACTACCGGGTGTGCCATTTGCTCTTCACGCTGGTTCATTGCTTTCTGGCCGTAGATCAATGGCTGGATCAATGATTGGCGGAATTGCGGAAACTCAGGAGATGCTTGATTTCTGTGGTGAGAAGGAGATAGTTAGCGAGATTGAATTAATCTCTGCAGATTACGTGAATAAGGCTTACGAACGAACAGTTAAAAGCGACGTTCGCTTTCGCTTTGTTATTGATATCGCAACCATCTAAACGAATTGATGTACTACTAGTGCAAGTATTGGCGCGATAGCCAGAGCCGGCAACAAGTTCGCAACTGCGACCTCTTTAATCTTTAACAAGCGCAGCGCGATACAAAGCAACATGAGTCCACCAACGATTGTCATTGCGGCGATCTGATAACTACTCAAAATCGAACCTAATCCAAGGCCTACCAGGGTCCAACCTCCTTGATAAATTCCCACGGGAATCGCAGAGGCTGCCACACCCCAACCGAGTGAGGTGGCAAAGGCCATGGCGGCAAAAAAGTCGAGAGTGGATTTCAAGATTAATTGATCAATGCCGGTTCCCATGCCATCACTAATCGACCCCAGAATCGCAAGTGGTCCAATCGCGAAGAGCAGCGAAGCACTTACGAAACCTTCAATAAAGGGACTCTCTTTAGAAGCACGGAAACGCTTTCGTAAATTCTCGCCGATCACTTCAAGTTTCTCTTCCAGACGAAGTGCGCTACCGATCAAAGCACCAATTAATAGTGAAGCTAGAACGCAGAGCAGCGTCCAGCCTTTAGGCATTGCTGTTACATAGTCGGCAGACCAAAGTGGAATCAAGGCGCTAGCAGCTGCTAAAAGCGTAACTAACCCGAGAATATCGGTAACTAAGTTTCTAAGCTGCTCTCGAACACGTGAACCGACTAGAACTCCGAGCGCTGCCCCGCCAATGATGGTGACAGTATTGATCAGAGTACCGAGGCCTGGAAATTCCATTAGGACGCAATGCTATCTCGCGCCGATGTTAAGTGGGCTATCCTCGGCGAATGTCACTGACTGCACGAGTAATGAATTTTCTTCGGCCCCATAAGACGATTCCAGTAACTCCATGGCGAGCGCAGAATCGTTGGGATCTATCTCTCTCGCGAGTGGCTATTCTCTGCTTCGGTCTCTTTATTTTTGGTATTGGGGACGCGCTTCTAATCCAGTCAAACTTGGGTAATGCCCCGTGGTCAGTGCTTGCGCAAGGTCTGGCTAAGACTTTCAATTCTGAAATTGGTTTGCTGACTTTCATAATTAGTGCCATAGTTTTATTACTTTGGCTACCGCTAAAAGAAAAACCTGGTTTCGGAACAGTAGCTAATATCGTGATCATTGCCGCTGCGATTCAACTTGGTGTTGATTACATTCCACCGGCAGACAACACGATCTGGGGCATGGTCTACATATTTTCGGGAATCGCATTAGTTGGCGCTGGTTCATCGCTCTACATAACTTGTGGTCTAGGGGCGGGACCTCGTGATGGCCTGATGACAGCGCTACACCAGAAAACGGGCATCCGAGTTGGGCGGGTGCGCTTAGCCATTGAAGGAACAGTTTTACTTCTTGGCGCTCTGCTAGGTGGACAGTTAGGCGTGGGAACTGCCCTATTTGCCCTCTTAATCGGACAATCGATCGCAATTTTCTTAGGGATCGTGGCTCGGCTTACCTTAAATACTTCTCAGTAAGCCCTAAGTTTGTCCTTAAGTTCCCTGCGCTGGCCGAACGTTCTTCGGCTCGGAGTCGCAAACACCTCCGTTAACAAAATCAGAAAGGTAAAACTCATGCTGGATTCTTATTTCAAAATCTCAGAGAGAGGTTCCTCGGTAGCGCAAGAAATTCGAGGCGGACTCGTAACTTTCTTCACCATGGCGTACATCGTGGCGCTGAATCCGTTAATTCTGGCGACTACAGATGGAGCTGGTCAGTTCATAGGTGGTGGCGATAGAACCAATGCGATCATAATTGTTGCCGCTGGTACTGCGCTAGTCGCCGGTATTCTTACGATACTGATGGGTGCCGTCGCAAACTTTCCGTTGGCGCTTGCAACTGGCCTAGGTCTAAATACATTTGTGGCCGTATCAATTGCTAAGAATTCAACTTGGGAACAAGCTATGGGACTGGTTTTGATCGAGGGTGTATTAATCCTCGTTCTTGTTCTAACTGGATTCCGGATCGCAGTCTTTAAGGCAATTCCGACCTCACTGAAAATTGCGATCTCGGTAGGTATCGGATTATTCATCGCGCTCATCGGTCTCGTTGATGCGGGCTTCGTTAGAAGAACTCCTAACGTGGTTTGGGGAAGCACTAATTCAAAGCCTTCGGCGGTACCGCTAGAACTTGGTGATGGTGGGCAACTCGTAGGTTGGCCAATTGTTATCTTCGCATTCGGTCTCTTCCTAACCATTATTCTTATGATTAAGAAGATAAAGGGTGCGATTCTGATCGGAATTGTTTCCTCAACACTTCTGGCAATCTTTATTGAGGCGCAATTCAAAGTAGGCAACAGTTTCCTCAGCCCTACTGAATCAAATCCTCGTGGTTGGGCGCTTAATAATCCAGCGCTTCCGAAAGATGCCAGCGGTAACCTCAATCTCGCAGATGCTCCCCGTTTTGACACTCTTGGAATCGGGTTCCAAGATATTTTTGGAGCATTCACAAATGCAAAGACTGGATTGCTCGCTGCTCTGCTCCTAGTATTCACACTTCTCTTGGCAGACTTCTTCGACACCATGGGAACAATGACCGCAATTGGTAATCAGGCAGGTCTCGTTGATCGTGATGGAAACATTCAAGGCGCTAATCGAATCCTGATAGTTGACTCAATAGCTGCCGCCGCAGGTGGCGCAGCTGGCGTTTCTTCAAATACCAGCTATATCGAATCAGCTACCGGTGTTGGCGAAGGTGCGCGTACCGGGCTCTCATCTATTGTTACTGGTATAGCGTTCTTGCTGACTACATTCCTGGCCCCGCTGGTAGCGATCATTCCGTACGAAGCAGCGACTCCTTCATTGCTCATCGTTGGTTTCCTAATGATGAGTCAGATAAAGAATATTGAATGGGATGATTTAGGAATTGGTATTCCAGCATTCCTTACAATTATCTTGATGCCATTCTCATACAACATCTCAGTTGGTATCGGAGCTGGCTTCGTAACTCACGTGGTCATTCGCGTCGTACAAGGCCGTCGCAAGGAAGTGCATCCACTTCTTCTATTGGTTGCCGGGCTATTTATGATCTACTTCCTGGCTTCTCCAATTAATAGCTGGACCGCATAAGTCCAGCAGAGCGTTAACAGGAACGGGCCACGAGCAATCGTGGCCCGTTTTCTTTTTACGGTAAACGCCAATCGATTGGTAATTGGCCAGAAGCCACAAGCAATTGATTACATCTAGAAAACGGCTTGCTACCCAAGAAGCCACGGTAAGCAGAAAGTGGGCTGGGATGAACCGACTCAACCTTGTGCGACTCCGAGAAAGTAGAACCTACTTTCTGCGCATGGCTCCCCCAAAGAATTGCCACGCAACCATGTTCAGCCAGGAAATTAAGTGTTGCGCTGGTGATGCGTTGCCAACCAATCTTCAAGTGCTCAGTTTTGTCGTCAAGATTCAAAGTTAGCGAACTGTTTAGCAGCGCTACGCCGTTACTGGCCCAGCTCGACAAGTCACCACTTTTCGGATAACTAAAGCCAGTATCTGACACATACTCGGTGAAAATATTTTTAAGCGAAGCCGGTAATCTAGTTATCTCGGGGCCAACGCTAAACGCTAACCCAGTTGCATAGCCGGGCGTTGGATAAGGATCTTGGCCCACAATTACGACTCGGTAATGGTCTACTGGATAGGTGTAGAGTCGAAAAACGTTCTCTTGAGCAGGCGTGATTCGCTGAGAGGTAATTATCTTCTGGATCTCGGTTAGCTCTTCTTTATGCTCGGCAAATAATGAGTGCCAACTTTTATCGATTTGCGTGAGCAAAGAATCGAGCGCCTTCTCTAGTAACAGTCAACGGATAATTAAAGACCTCAGAAACATTGGCGGTTGTTAAGACTTCATCGATCTCGCCTGCGAAAGTAATCTGGCCATTCTTAATTAGCAGCGCATGCGTGGTTCCAACTGGAATTTCTTCCAGATGGTGCGTGACAATGATTGAAGCGGGCGAAGAAGGATCGCTGGAAAATGCCGCGAATCGGGTTAGTAAATCCTCGCGACCGGGGAGATCAAGACCTGATGTTGGTTCGTCAAGCAAGATTAATTCTGGATCAACCATAAGTGCGCGAGCAATAGCTACTCGTTTACGCTCGCCCTCACTCAAGGTGCCATAAGTTCGATCTCCTAAATTACGAACACCGAAAGTGGTTAGCAACGCAATGGCGCGCGATTCATCCCAAAGGTCGTAGCTCTCATTCCATCGACCGCTAATTCCATAAGCTGCTGTAAGTACGACATCTCGAACCAGTTCATCATCTGGAATTCCAGTCGTACTATTTGCCGAAACTAATCCGATTCGAGTACGCAGTTCAAAAAGATCAACCTTGCCCATTGCTTTATCTAGGATTTGAGCCGAGCCAGTAGATGGGAAAATCCGAGTCGCGATCAATTGCAGCAGGGTAGATTTACCGGCACCGTTGGGACCCAATATCACCCATCGTTGACCTGTATGTAAGGTCAGTGAAAGTGGCCCCAAGATAGTTGAGGCGCCACGACGAACAGTTACTTCATCGAGAGTTAAAACGGTATCGCTTGCCATAGAGCGAAAAGATAGCGTGATTTCACGGTAATCTGCGCATATGAGCAGCGATGCGCAACACACTGGCCTGATCCTTTTAACAGGCGTTGATGCCCCCGGCATCACACAAGCGCTTTTCGCCACCCTAGAACCATTTGCGATCACGGTTCTAGATATCGAACAGGTGGTAATCAGTGATCGCCTGATTCTGACAGTTCTCATTGGTTTAAGCCCAGCCCACAGCAGCGCAATCGAGGCCGATTTAAACGAATGTGCCGCGAAGTTGGATGTAGACATTGCGACCTTATTTTCAGATTCCACAATCAGTTCTATTCAAGCCAAGCAAGGCTTATTGCATGTTGTTGCCCTCTCTCAAAAACTCCAACCTAGCGCTATTACTCAGATTGCAACTGCGATTAGCGCCCAAGGTGGAAATATCGAGAGAATTTTCCGGACCGCTTCATACCCCGTTACCGCCGTTGAGTTTCAAGTATCAGCAACAAGTGTTGATCAATTGCGTACCTCTTTAGCACTAGTTGCTCGAGATGCTGGAATAGATATCGCCGTCTCCCCAGGCGGTCTAGCCAGATTGGCCAAGAAATTGGTAGTTATGGATGTTGACTCGACTCTGATTCAGCAAGAAGTTATTGAACTACTTGCTGCAAAAGTAGGCGCAGAAAAAGAAGTTATCGAGATAACAAAGGCCGCCATGGCTGGCGAACTGGATTTTGAAAGCTCATTACGCGCTCGGGTCGCGCTCTTAGCTGGAGCACCTGAGGAAATAATCGCGCAAGTTCGTGATGAAATCAAACTCACTCCTGGCGCGAGAACGTTAGTCAAAACTCTGCAGAAACTTGGCCACGAGGTGGCCGTTGTTTCGGGAGGTTTCACTTGCGTGATCGAACCGTTGCTCAACGAACTAGGAATTACAAACTACCGTGCGAATAATCTTGAGATTGCCAGCGGGAAGTTAACTGGTCAAATTATGCCTCCGGTAATTGACCGCGCAGCGAAAGCTCAAGCGCTACGCGACTTTGCGGCAAAAGTTGGGGTCACTATCGAACAAACTATTGCGATCGGCGATGGTGCGAATGATCTCGACATGATTGCCGCCGCCGGTCTAGGCATCGCATTTAACGCAAAACCCGCGGTTCGTGCCGCTGCTGATAGTTCGCTATCTGCCCCGTACCTAGATTCAGTTCTTTACTTGTTGGGTATCACCCGCGAAGATGTAGAAGCCGCAAATATTTAACTTATAAACGACAGGCGTGGATATCTGTAACCAAGATGCCACGAGCGCCTATCATCCAAAGGTCATCCATTACAGAATTAGTGTCCTGACGCGGAACCATTGCGCGCACGGCTACCCAATCAGCTTTCTGTAAAGGTGAAATAGTCGGTGATTCCAACCCGGGGGTAAGTTCGCAAGCTCGATCAAGAGCGCTTCTAGGAATGTCGTAATCAAGCAGAACATATTGCCTGGCCGTAACAACACCTTGTAGTCGTCGCATCAGAATTTCCAGGCCATCAGCTTGGCTAGTATTTTTAATCAACACCGCTTCGCTGTTAAGAATTGGCTCACCAAAAATCTTGAGACCTGCTTGTCGAAGTGTGTTTCCAGTGCTGACCACATCGGCGATTACATCTGCGACACCGAGCCGCACGCTACTTTCAACTGCACCATCTAACCTAACCACCTCGGCCGAAATCTTTAACTCTTTCAAGTGCGCAGTTACCAGACCAGGATAGGCAGTCGCAATTCGCTTACCGTTTAAATCAGCTATCTGCCACTCGCGATCTGAGCTACCTGCGAATCTGAAAGTTGACCAGCCGAAACCTAAACTAAGAATCTCTTTAGCTGGCGCACCTGAATCAATCAACAGATCTCGCCCCGTGATGCCAGCTTCAAGCTCACCTGAACCAACGTAAATGGCAATGTCGCGAGGTCGTAAATAATAAAATTCGACTCCGTTCTCTGGATCTAACAAAACTAAATCGCGAGAATCAATTCGTTGCCGATAACCCGCCTCTCTAAGAATTGCGATCGATGCATCAGCAAGTGAGCCCTTGTTCGGAACAGCTATTCGAATCATTCTCTACTCCTACAAGTATCGGTAAACATCGGCAATTGAGATCTGGCGCGCTAACATGAGAACTTGCAGGTGATAGAGCAACTGACTAATTTCCTCAGCTAGCGCCTCATCACCTTCGTGCTCAGCCGCTAACCAAACTTCGCCCGCTTCTTCGAGAACTTTCTTGCCAATTGAATGAACTCCAGCATTTACCGCATAAACGGTGGCTGAGTCTGGTGATTGGGCTGTTACCTTTTCGGCTAGTTCAGCGAAGAGAGATTCAAATGACTTCATGCGGAGAGTTTACTTGACGTGAATAGATCGTGAGTCATCAATTAAATCAAAGTAGGCTAGAACTGATTTGGGCTTTTTCGCGAAGAATAGTGACCATTTGCGCAGGATCTGGGCTGTTAAACACAGCGCTTCCAGCTACAAAAGTATCGGCCCCGGCTATCGCCGCGGCTTCGATAGTTTCCAGCGAGATGCCACCATCGACTTGTAGCCAAATTGCTCTCGCCCCGATCTCTTTGCGGGCCTGGGCAACTTTGGGTAGTTGATCAACCATAAACTTCTGGCCACCAAAACCCGGCTCGACCGTCATGATAAGCAACATATCGAGTTCTCCTAAGAATTCCAGATATGGCTCAAGAGGTGTTTTGGGTTTAAGTGCTAAAGCTGCGCGCGCTCCATTACTGCGAATCGCCCTTAGCGTGCTTCGAATATCGAAGGTGGCCTCGGCATGAATCGTCACGCTGGCACATCCGACTTCGGCATACTTCGGCGCAATCTGATCTACTTCGGCAACCATTAAATGAGCATCAACTGGCAACTTGCTAACTGAAATAATCTCCGCAGCTCGGGCAAAATCAAAAGTAAAGTTTGGAACAAAAATATTATCCATGACATCTAGATGAACTAAATCCGAAGTTACCGAAATACGATCTATCTCTGCACCCAGATTATTAAAATCCGCATTCAAAATACTGGGGGTGATTCGAATCTGATGAGCCATAACGAAAGCCTAACCCGACTTCTGGAAGATGGTCATGAACATTGCATCCGTGTTATGTATCTGTGGCCAAAGCAGAAGAGAACCATCATCATTGCTACTTACCAAACCGACTGGGAAGTACGGCCGGAGATCTACTTTCACAAGTTCCGGATGATTTTTGAGAATAGCCGATACTTGGAATTTAGTCTCAGCCAAATGTGGTGAACAAGTAACGTAGGCGAAGAAACCATTTGGGTTTAACACTGCAATAGCCGCATTGCTTAACTCAATCTGCAGATCGGTCAGAGTACGAAGATCGGCAAGTGTGCGCCGCCAGCGAACCTCTGGGCGACGCCGCAGAGCCCCTAAACCAGTGCATGGAACATCGGCCAAGATCGCATCAAAAGTCCGGCCACTCTTTGCGATCTCGCGACCATCACCCACAATTACCTGGCCGAACTCAACTACTTGTGAAACCAAGTTTGCTCGTGGTTCTGAGATTTCATTCGCGGTAAAGGTGTGATCTCCCAGGGCTGCGATACTTGAAATTAAAGCTGCTTTGCCACCGGGACCAGCACAAAGATCAAGCCAATCGTGAGCGTTCCTACTAACTGCAGCGAAAATCTCGGCAACTAACTGCGAACCTTCGTCTTGTACTCCAGCTCGTCGATCTCTGATCGCCGAAATTGCACCTGGTGAACCAGATAGTCGCACGCCGTATGGCGAATATTGAGTGGGCACTCCCCCCAGTTCGACTAACTCAGCTTGAGTAGATCGACCAGGCCAAGAAACTAAGGTTGGTTGCGCCGGAATGTTATTGGCAATCAAGGCCGCTGTTACATCAGCTTCGTTTTTTAACAAATCAAAATATGCCGAAACTATCCATTGCGGATGCGAATATTGAATCGAAAGGCGCTCGATCGGATCTTTGATTTCGGACAGTGGTGCCAACCATTCCTCTAGCGATTTCTTCAAAACTGCTCGGAGTAAAGCGTTTAGAAACGAGCCTTGCCCCTCACCTAGCCTTTTGCGAGCAATATCAACGGATGCCGAAACTGCGGCATGATCTGGTACCCGCATCTCATGAATCTGGTGGAGCGCCATGCGGCCCACGTCGATTACACCTGCATCTATTTCCGCCCAAGGCCGATTAGAGACTTGCGCCAAAATCCAATCATGACGACCCTGCATACGCAGAGTTCCGTAAAGCAACTCGGTCGCAAATGCTTTATCCCGATCGTCGAGATTACTTGCAGTAAGCGCCTGTGGCAGCAGAAGATTCGAGTATCCATCGCTACGATTTACCTCAGTTAGTAAATCAAAGACTAAGAGTCGAGTTGCATCTGGATTGGCGCGCTTGTAGGTGCGTGGAACCGGATTATTCAATGGTTTCGCCAGTCGTAAATCGAGCTCCATTAGCCCAAGCCGAAGCCCTCATAGGTTTCTTTCCCGCCGGAGTCACTTCAAGAAGTTCCACTGCAGTTGTACCAGTACCCACAAAAACCGATCCACCGAAAAATGAAATCTCACTTACCGGCATGGTGTGGTCGGACAATCGTGCCTTTGTAATACGCAAAACTTCGCCGCGAAACTTTGCAGTAGCGCCAGGATTAGGTGCAAAACCTAAAATCTTATTCACGATCTTCTTAGCCTCATGAGACCACTCAATCTGCGCTTCGATTTTAGATAACTTGGCAGCGCTGGTTGCTTGCAAGTGGTCTTGTGGTATCGGTGAGACACCGTTCTCAATTGCTTTCAGGGTTTCACCGATAGCGCTAGGCCCCAAAAGTGATAATTCATTGAGTAGGTCGCCAGCCGTAGTGTTCGGTTTGATTGTCCACTTTCTCTGTAGATGGATCGGGCCAGTATCCATGCCGGCATCCAGCTGGAAAACTGTAATGCCTGTTTCGCTTAGCCCCTCAATAATCGCCCGTTGAGCCGGAGCTGCGCCACGCAATTTTGGAAGAAGCGAGAAATGAAGGTTAATGAAGCCATACTTTGGTTGGTTCAAAATAAATTCTGGTAACAACAGTCCGTAACCAATCGTGATTACCAGATCAAAATCTCTAAGTCGATCATCAAAGTCGACAGCTTTCGCTGGGCGGTAAAGCTCAATTTTATTAGCCATTGCCCAATTGGAAACCTCGGTCGGAGTAAGCTCCTGCCCTCTACCCACTTGGCTGTCGGGTCGTGAGATAACCAGTGCGAGATCATGTTGGGAGCCAAGCAGATATTCCAGGGTCGGAATAGCAACTTGCGGTGACGCAGCGACCGCAAGCTTCACTAGTTTCCTAAACCGTTAGTGAAATGAGGTGAGAGCTTAATTATTGGCGAAGCACCATTTGCAGTCACTGAGCCAAACCATTCTGACTCGCGGATCTCTTTCATGGCAAGCTTACGATCAGCCGTTGCCAATCGATCAATGAAAACAATTCCATCTAGATGATCAGTTTCGTGCTGGATAGCGCGAGCCAGAAGTTCACTTCCTTCAACTATTATTGGATCGCCGTACATATTAAAGCCTTTAGCAACTACGCGCATTGACCGTGGTGTTGGATAACGTAAATCCGGAAAACTCAAGCAGCCTTCTTCACCTTCTTGTATCTCATCACTAAGGTCAAGGGTTGGGTTAATCAGGTGTCCGAGTTCGTCATCGACATCCCAGACGAAAACCCGGAGTGATACTCCAATCTGCGGAGCAGCTAAACCGGCACCTGGCGCTTGAATCATCGTGTCCGTTAAGTCGGCCACTAGATTTCGAAGTTCTTTGTCGAAGTCGATAACAGGGGCAGCTGGAGTGACCAGTACTGGATCTCCGAAAAGACGGATTGGTTGAATCGACATAAGGGCAATGCTACCAACTCGATGGACTCAATCGAGTGAGTATGGATTTACCCGATAGTTCAGCATTGGCTTCTTTGAGATTGCGCGCCGGTTATTGATTTCACGCAGCAAAGCAACCAGTTCTAACAGATCCGATGGATTTACTAGGAGTGTGAGTTTCGCGCCATCACTGCCATAGGCAGAAGGTCCGTAAACTCGCAGCGAACTTGGCGCTCTATTCTCTTCTTGGGCGCTCAGCAGTGCACTTTTGAGGCGTGTCAGTTCGGATGAATCGGCTAACACCAAAACAGCGTTCGTAATCGGTGGTAGCTGCAACGAGATCCGTTGTTCGATCTCTCGCTTTGAGATTGTTGCTGGATTCCAAGTCGTCAACGCGCTAATGATTGGTGCTCCATCATCATGTACTAAAGCGATAGTCCCGGAATCACTGAGTAGAGCACTGGCAGCAAAGAAGCTGGCATAAGCGCGTTCAACACCATTTGAAGCACTAGTACTTAAGAACCGATCTACTTGCAGAATGACTACAGCTGAGTAACCGCTGTCGGCAATTGGTTCAACACCCGGAGTTGAGACCACTAAGGCGGGTTCATCGCCGACAGAATCGCGTGGATCGCTCGCGGTTGATTGAATAACAACTTGATTTGGAAATGATCGCCCTATTTCTTCCGCAAAACGCTCAATACCGCGACTTGTTAAGAATACTCTGGCTTCACCACACCAACCGCATCTCCAGTTTGGGTACTTCTTGCTGCAGAGAACACAGATCGGTTCGCTCTTAGCACTGCTCTTTGAAAGTTTTCCGCCACATTCACACATTGCGATGTTACGACATTTGGCACAACTAATTGCTGTGGCATAGCCTTTAGTCGGAACCAGAAATAAAACCGGGCCAACTAATAGCGCTTTTCGAACCAGTTGATAAATCTTGCTCGGGATTAGTTCGCCGTTAGAACTTGGTTGCGCGAGCACCGGAATTTTCTGGCGAATTGCCCGATATTTGACGTCTTTAGCATCGATATCTATCGCAACATCAAGGCTAGGAACATAGCCAGTCAAATGAATATTTACTCTTGAAAGTTTCGAACGCATCCAAGCGACTTCACGAGCATTCCAATAAGGAGATCGGCGCTCAAAATAGTGCTCGCTGCCCTCTTGATGTAAGAAAATATCGGTTAAATTTGGAATTGGAGCGAAAATTGCGCCACGCATGCCGATGACTAGTTTGGGCCCACCAAGTGAGACTGATAGAAAATTTCGATAACGGTCAGCGCGAGGCAAATTTGAGTCGAGCGATGTGAAAGCAATACCAGCTTGAACTAGAACGGCTGCTAGACGATTCAGATCACGAACTGTAGGAACAATCACGAGCCGAGCCCCAGCTGACTTTTGAGTTGCAATCAAGTGACTCAACGCTGCCACCGAATCTACTTTTGGTGGTAACAAGTGAAAAGTCGAGACTGCCTCGGAATTGGATCGCTTTTGCCCAGCTAGAAAAGCGAGACCTTTCTCCGCACTGGCAACCCGCGGTGGAATTGCACTTCGAAGAACATCGTAAGGTGAACCACCCCAGAAATTCGCAGTTACGGAAATCAGTTCAATTGTCTCTTGGGTTGCTACCGGAAAATCGCCAAGTAATTTATAAATTGATTTCATTTCTCTAGAATCCGTCAGCAAGGGAGTTCGATCAATAACGATACCCTCTAGCTGCTTATCTTTAAATGGAACCTGAACCCGTGACCCAATCTTGATTTGCGAACTTAATTTTTCTGGGATCAAATAGGAAAAGGGATCAGTTAAAGTTGCGATACCCGAATCAACCCAAACAGATGCGACCGGTAAATCGCTAGCGGTTGGCCCAGCAGATTGCGGAGCGCGTTGAATTCTAAGTTTTAACGGGCGCAGCATGAACCCAGTCTACGAGATGTATTTTGCGAGGTTGCTTTTTGAAGGCGTCTACTTGATTGCGGCTTGGAGAGCAGCAGCGCGATCGCTCTTCTCCCAAGAGAATTCAGCCAGCTCGCGACCAAAATGTCCGTATGCACTTGTTAGCGAATAGATCGGCCGCAATAGATCAAGATCACGAATAATCGCGGCTGGACGTAGATCAAATACCGAGAGAACCGCATCTTGAATTCTAGAAACTGGCACCTTTTCAGTTCCAAAGGTTTCTATGAAAAGACCAACTGGTTGCGCTTTGCCAATGGCATAGGCAACTTGAACTTCGCAGCGTGACGCGAGCCCAGCTGCCACAATATTTTTAGCGACCCAACGCATCGCATAAGCCGCAGAGCGGTCGACTTTCGATGGATCTTTTCCGCTAAATGCACCACCACCATGTCGAGCCATGCCGCCATAAGTATCAACAATGATTTTCCGGCCCGTTAAACCAGCATCTCCCATCGGGCCGCCGATTACGAATCGACCCGTTGGATTAATCAAAGTGCGAAAATCTGTTTTAGGTAAATCCACATCAGCTAGAACTGGATTGATTACCAGATCAATTATTTCTGGGCTTAACTTTTTAGCAACATCAACATCAGCGCTGTGTTGTGAAGAAATCACAATTGTATTTAGTGCGATTGCTCTGTCACCATCGTACTCAATTGTTACCTGGGTCTTTCCGTCAGGACGTAAATAAGCTAGCTCGCCGGACTTACGAACTTTCGATAATTGTTGCGCCAATTTATGGGCTAATGAGATTGGCAGTGGCATGAGCTCTTTCGTATCTTCACAAGCGTAACCAAACATTAAACCTTGATCACCGGCACCTTGTAGATCTAGCGGATCGACTGAAGAATCCAAACGCTTCTCATAAGCATCATCAACGCCCTGAGCGATATCTTGCGATTGCTGACCAATAGAGAGCGAAACGCCACAAGAATTTCCATCAAAGCCTTTATCGGAGGAGTCATACCCGATATTCAAAACAGTATCGCGAACAATTGTCATGACATCTGCGTAGCCATTCGTTGTCACTTCGCCAGCTACATGCACCTGACCAGTTGTAATCAAAGTTTCAACTGCGACTCGGGATTTAGAATCTTGACTAAGTAGAGAATCAAGAATCGCATCCGATATCTGATCTGCAATCTTATCTGGATGGCCTTCGGTTACAGATTCAGAGGTAAATAAGCGCTTTGACATTGGGCTAATTTAACTTATCTAGGACCAGATCGAGTAATTGGTTAGCCAGTGTCGCCTTATTGCTCTTGGTAACAGGTATCTCATCACCATCGGATTTAATGAAAACACCTTGTGTAGAATCACTTCCGAATATCTCGCCAGTTGATACATCATTCAAATAGATAAGATCTAAGCCTTTTGCTAGTAATTTGCGGTTTGCTTCAGCAATATTCAAAGATGTCTCTGCCGCAAAACCGACAATTACCTGCTTACCCTTTTGTTCTGAAATTCGGCCTACCAAGTCTGGATTCTCCATCAAAGTGATTTCACGATAAGAGTCTTTCTTTAGTTTTTCAGCACCAACCTGACTTGGTCGAGCATCGGCGACAGCTGCCGCCATCACCAGTAAATCGGTAGTATGAAAATAAGTACCAAGGGCAATTTCCAAATCTTTTGTGCTCTCGACTCGAACAATTGTGGCTCCTACTGGATCTGGCAAACTTACATTTGCACTTAAAATAGTTACTTCTGCGCCACGATCGAGTGCTGCTTGGGCGACTGCATAGCCCTGTTTTCCAGATGATCGATTACCGATGAATCGAACCGGATCAATTGCTTCGCGAGTTCCACCTGCTGTAACTAGAACCCGTTTACCAAGTAGGTTCTGAGTATCTGAAATAACAGAAGCTAAATAGGAGAGAATCTCTGAAGTCTCTGGCAATCTACCTATGCCAATATCTATACCAGTTAGTCGGCCGATTGCCGGTCGCATTACCTGAAAACCACGTTCTTGCAGCAGCGCAATGTTGGCAACGGTTGCCGGGTTATTCCACATATTTGGATGCATCGCCGGAATCAAAATCTTAGTGGCGTTGCTGGCAAGAACTACATTTGTTAACAAATCATCGGCTCGACCCATGGCTAGGCGAGCAATCAGATCAGCAGTTGCCGGTGAGATTAAGATTAAGTCATTGTCAGCAGCTAGCTTGACATGTCTGACTTCATCTACTGATTCCCAAACTTGGGTAGTAACTTTTTTGCCAGACAGCGCTTCCCAGGTAGCGGTTCCAACGAAATTGAGAGCTGACGGGGTTGGAACCACGGTAACTTCGTAGTTGCGTTCTTGCAGTCGACGCAATAGATCACAGGATTTATAGGCAGCAATCCCGCCACCAACGCCAAGAATTACTTTATTGATTCGCTTTGGCACTTAGACCACCTCGCCTACTGGCAAAAATTAAGCGGTTGGTTCGA
The DNA here is from genome assembly GCA_945885625.1 of Bifidobacterium breve. Classification (GTDB taxonomy): domain Bacteria; phylum Actinomycetota; class Actinomycetes; order Nanopelagicales; family Nanopelagicaceae; genus Planktophila. The sequence goes on from CAMCYS010000001.1 coordinate 26,909, forward strand.
GATTCTCGATAGTTAGCAAACCTTCATTGATTTCACGAAGTGCTATTGAAAGTGGCTTCTCGTGGACATGCGTCTCGACTAGTGGGCCAACATATTCAAGTAAACCTTCGCCAAGTTGTGAGTAATACGCGTTGATCTGGCGTGCGCGCTTTGCAGCGTAGAGAACCAAGCTGTACTTAGAACCGGCCTTATCGAGCAGTTCGTCGATAGGTGGATTTGTAATGCCGTCCATATGTCCTCCAGTAGCAAGCGTTAAACCAAAAAAATTGGGAAAAATCTGGGCTGATCAAGAGGCAAAGGATACCAGTTCGCTTAGAACCTGGGTTACCGAGTGATTTACGATGCGACGGTCAAAATTGGGGGCATGAGCGAGTTCTTCCTGCGCCAATGCCAGCCGGTGCGCCCTTCGCTCTGGCGAATCTGTGCCGCGAGCCTCAAGTCGAGTAACCAACTCTTCCCATGATGGTGGCTCTAAAAATACCAAAATTGCTTCGGCGCTAACTTTTCGTACTTGTTCGGCGCCAGCTATATCAATCTCCAACAGCACATTCTTCCCACGCGCTAGGGCAGCTTCAACTTGTGACTTTGGCGTCGCGTACTTCGCGCCAGCAAATTCAGCCCATTCCAAAAAATCACCGGCGGACTTACGCGCTTCAAACTCGGCATCAGAAATAAAGAAATAATCAACCCCATCTGATTCGTTATGACGCGGAGATCTAGTCGTAGCACTTATTGACACATAAAAGTTCGCCTCTTTGCGAAGTTCTTTCGCAACGGTACTTTTGCCAACTCCGCCAGGCCCCGAAAGAACTAGCAATTTTCCCCGCTCGACCAGTGTCGGAGCAACAAACTCGGCCATCAATGCCGGCAATTGTTTAGTGCCTAGTCCTTGAATTCGTCGAGTCGGTGAGATATTCAATCTCTCCATGACTGATCGCGCTCTAACTTTTCCAACACCCGAAATTGATTCTAAGAGCTCGAACACTCTCATCTTAGCTACCGCTTCATCACTTTTACTTAACTCGAAAACTTGGCCTAGCGAATACTTTCCACTTTTAATCAGCGCTTTTACTTCTGCTCTTCGCTTTCTAGCAGCGCCAGCTTTGGCAAGAGCTAACGCGCGATCTTCGGGCGATAGTTGCGGAGGCTGCATGGGCTAAATCTATCGGGCTAAGAGCGGTTCACAAATCTCTAGCAAGTTGGTGCTGAAGGCGGTTTCGCCTTGACTCCAAAATCGGGTCAATGGACGACCAATAACAACGTAACTGGCTCCGGCTTGAATCGCGGCTAATGGCGTCATAGTGCGAACTTGATCATCAATTGGTGCACTTGGATCAACTGGACGAACGCCTGGGGTAATGATTGCTGGCGCAACACCGATCGCAGCACGTATTGCCGAGACCTCCATTGGAGAGCAAACAATTGCGCTAGCGCCGGCCTGAATTGCCAATTTTGCGAGTCCGACAGCGCTATCTAGCGCGTTGCTGCGATAACCGATTTCGACCAAATCTGAATCAGCTAAACTCGTCAAAATAGTTACTGCAGTGACCTCTGTGCTCGGGAGTTGTTGGGCGGCTGCAGCGATCATCGCTTGGCCACCAGATGCATGTACCGTTAAAAATCTAGGTCTTAGTTGCGCAACTGTAGCTGCTGCTTGCGCTACCGTATTAGGAATGTCATGCAATTTTAGATCAAGAAAAAGGTCTAGCTCATGATCGGCGACAACTTCGCGAACACCTTCAGCTCCAAAATTAAGAAAGAATTCGAGACCCAACTTAATCCCAGATATGTGCGGAGCAACTAATTTCGCCCAACTCTTTGCGATCTCGAGATCTGAGGTATCAGTAGCTAAAATGATGGGTGCTTTCATCGTACGCTACTCTCCGGTCGATGTGCGAAACCAATCGCTTCGCGAAGCGAAGTAAAACCCTTATCTTTGAGAATCTGGCGGAGTTCGTTTTGAATTTTTACAATCGCAGTGGGATTTCCAAACGAGGCGGTCCCCACCGACACTCCACTTGCGCCGGCCATAATTAATTCAAAAGCGTCGGCGCCAGATGAAACCCCACCCATTCCCAAGATCGGGACTTTCGGTAGCGCTTCATGTACCTGGAAAATTGCTCGAACTGCAATCGGTCGTATAGCTGGACCAGATAAACCACCAGTACGACCGCCTAAATGAGGTCGCATAGTATTTGGATTAATTACCATGCCCAGAACCGTATTAATAAGAGCAAGGCCGTCGGCTCCCGCATCAACAACGCCACGAGCAATCGAAACAATATCTGTTACATCGGGTGAAAGTTTGGCAATGATTGGTAAATCTCCACCGATGGTTCGACGTACGCCTTCAATAACGTTTTGAGCTGATTCGAGATGGCAAGCGAACACCATTCCTCGATTTTCTACATTGGGACAAGAGATATTGACTTCCAGAGCCGAAATTCCAGCTACACCACGAAGTCGGCGAGCCAGCGATGCGAATTCTTCGGCAGTTTCACCGGCAATTGAGACGATTATGCGTGCCTTCTGTTCAACCAACCAAGCCAAATCATTTGCTAAGAAGGCATCTATTCCTGGACCCTGTAACCCAATGGAGTTGAGCATTCCACTAGGAGTCTCAGCCATGCGCGGAGTTGCTCGACCAGCGCGTGGTTTACTCATAATGGATTTTGTAACAATCGCACCCATATCGCGTAAGTCGAAGAATTGTGCCAACTCTTTTCCCGAACTAGCACATCCGCTGGCAGTAAAGATCGGAGTGGGAAACCACGCGTTACCCAGAGTTGTAGAGAAATCTAGTTGTGACATCAAAGCACCACGGTCTTACCTACGAGATCCCATTGAATACTCGCGCCATCCATTACTGGGCCATCAATACAAGAACGTAAGTTACTGATTTTCCCGGACGGATCCTTAACCGGAAGAACACAGGTCATACAGATACCGATACCACAAGCCATTGCTTCTTCAACCGCACATTGATGGACTACATCTCCCCCACTCAGTATTTCAGAGATAGCTTTTAACATCGCCATTGGACCACAGGAGTAAATAACATCAATCTGAAGTTCGGAAACTAACTGCGGAATCGGTGCTGTGATGCGGCCAGTTTCACCCATTGATCCATCTTCAGTGAAAATTCGAAGCGAATTAACACTGCGCTTGCCTTCAAGAGGTGCATAAATTTTGGCAGCCGTACTTGCTCCAAGCAACATATCAACGCGACAACCTCGCTCCTTCAAGACTTCAGCCAAACCAAAGAGTGGCGCCGAACCATAACCTCCACCAACTAGGAGTGCATTTACATTTGTGGTAGGAATTCCAAAAGCGGTTCCGAGCGGTAGCGTGATATCTATCTGCTCACCTTCAGCTAGACCACAGAGCCAAGTGGAACCATTTCCATGGGGCGCAACAATTAATTCAATAGCACCACCAAACTGTGGTGAGGTAGTTGTGCGCGAGATTGCAAATGCGCGTCGCAGAACCATCTTAGAATTGGGACCACCGACACTTATTGCGACGAAGTTGCCGGGCTTGCACTGTGAAACTAGTTCACCAACACTGATCAAAATTTGGTGGTACTGGCCAACTTTCTTGTTGCCAACAATGGTGGCGAGTAGTTGAGCAGCGCTTCGGTTAATTCCAGCCATGGCTAAGCCAACCATTTCTGGATAGATTTAACGCTCATCTCGCCTTGTTGAAGTGCCGCAATCCCTGCAACCGCCGCGGCAAAACCAGCCGTAGTAGTAATACAAGGAATAGAGCGCTGGATTGCTGCGGTTCGAATCATCCAGCCATCGGCTCGGGTGCCACGACCGACCGGAGTGTTGATTACTAGATCGATTTCGCCTGCGTGTAGAAGATCAACAATTGTGCGTTCTCCCATAGCACCTTGACCTTCAGAGTACTTACGTACTTCGGTCACCGAAATCCCTGCTTCACGTAAGTGGGCAGCAGTTCCGGTCGTTGCCAAAATCAAAAAACCTAAATCGATTAGCGACTTAGCTGGCCCAATTCCGTGGTTCTTATCTTTATCAGCTAACGACACAAAAACTTTTCCGGCCTTAGGAAGTGGGCCGAAGGAAGAAATTTGACTCTTGGCATAACTTTCACCAAAGGTGGCGGCGATGCCCATGACTTCGCCAGTTGAACGCATCTCCGGACCAAGTACTGAATCAACACCGCGACCATCAACGCGTCGAAAACGATTCCAAGGCAGAACAGCTTCCTTAACTGAAATACCTTTTGCTTCACCATTTCCGGCTGGCAGCATTGCTTCGCTACGCAGCTGCGCAATTGTGGCTCCCACTGAAATACGCGCAGCAGCTTTTGCTAGCGGAACGCCAGTTGCTTTGCTGACGAACGGAACGGTTCGAGAGGCTCGTGGGTTAGCTTCCAGAACGTATAACTGCTGATCTGCGATGGCGAATTGAATATTTATCAAGCCACGGACACCAACACCACGCGCAATCTTTTCAGTCGCAACCGATATTTCAGCGGCCATCGCAGGTGTCACAGTCATGGCTGGTAGTACGCAGGCGCTATCGCCTGAGTGGATACCAGCCTCCTCAATGTGCTCCATCACGCCACCCAGAAATAGCTCTTCGCCATCGAAAAGAGCATCAACATCAATTTCAATAGCGCTATCTAAGAATCGATCTACTAAGACTGGGCGATATGGAGTTATGTCAGTAGCTCTTGTGATAAACCCCGCGAGTGATTCATCATCATAAACAATTTCCATGCCCCGACCGCCGAGTACAAAACTTGGGCGAACCAGAACTGGGTAACCAATTTCATGAGCAATCTTTAGCGCTTCTAACTGCGAAGCTGCCATCCCAAATTTCGGTGCAATTAGATTTTGTTGAGCTAAGACTTCGCCAAATTCACCACGATCCTCGGCCAAATTGATGGCCTCTGGTGAGGTACCTAGGATGTTTACGCCAGCGGCCTTTAAGCCTGCTGCCAAACCAAGTGGGGTTTGGCCACCAAGTTGAGTAATAACACCTAGCACCGGACCTGCCAACTCTTCAGCGCGCACAATCTCTAATACATCTTCCAGGGTCAAGGGTTCGAAATAGAGTCGATCACTGGTGTCGTAATCAGTAGAAACTGTCTCGGGGTTGCAGTTGATCATTACTGTTTCGAAGTTGGATTCTCGCAAGGTAAACGAGGCATGGACGCAGGAGTAATCAAATTCGATACCTTGACCAATGCGATTTGGGCCAGATCCCAAGATTATTACTGCGGGCTTAGTTCGTGACTTAACCTCTGTTTCTTCCTCATAACTTGAGTAATGATAGGGAGTAAAGGCCTCAAACTCGGCCGCACAAGTATCGACGGTTTTATAGACAGCATGAACATTAAAATTTGCTCGTGCGGCACGAACATCTGCTTCAGATAACCCTCGCAAATCCGCAATCTGTTTATCAGAGAAACCAAGTTGTTTTGCATTACGCAAGAGCTCGTCGGTTAATTCACCTGGAATCGCGATAACTCTCGCAGCTTCATTCAACTCGGCAATTTGGTTTAGAAACCACGGATCAATCTTGCAGGCGCTGAAGACGTCAGCGATTGAAGCGCCCCACCAAAGGGCTCGTTGCACCTGCTGTAAGCGATATTCAGTTGGAATTTCAATCGCTTTAAGCAGCGCCTCTAACTCGCCGGACTTAGGTGCTACTGGCCAAGCGAAAGGCGCTTCTTTTCGTTCTAACGAACGTAGCGCCTTCTGCAGAGCTTCGGCAAAGGAACGGCCAATCGCCATCGCCTCACCAACTGACTTCATAGTGGTGGTAAGTCGTGGATCTGCATCGGCAAACTTTTCAAAAGCAAAACGTGGCGCTTTAACCACTACGTAGTCCAGAGTTGGCTCGAATGAAGCAGGAGTGACTTTAGTAATGTCGTTTTGAATTTCATCTAGTGAGTAGCCAATTGCTAACTTGGTTGCAATCTTGGCGATCGGAAAACCAGTTGCTTTTGAGGCAAGCGCACTTGAGCGCGAAACTCTCGGGTTCATCTCAATTACAATTATGCGACCATCAACTGGATTTACCGCAAACTGGATATTGCAACCACCAGTGGCCACGCCAACTTCACGAATAATATCAATTGAAAGATCTCGCAGACGTTGATATTCAACATCAGTCAACGTCATTGCAGGAGCTACAGTTATCGAATCTCCAGTATGTACACCCATTGGGTCAACATTTTCAATGGTACATACAATCACCACATTATCTTTATGATCGCGCATGACCTCGAGTTCGTACTCTTTCCAACCGATAATTGACTCTTCAATCAGAACTTCAGTTGTTGGACTGTGAGTCAGGCCAGCTCCGGCTATCTGTCGTAAAGTTGATTCATCAAAGGCAATACCAGAACCAAGGCCACCCATTGTAAAAGATGGACGCACAACAACTGGATAATTCAAAACTGCTGCGGCAGCCAAGACTTCATCAATCGTGTGACAGATGATTGACTTGGAAGATTTTCCGCCAACTTTCTCGACAATAGCTCTGAAGAGTTCGCGGTTCTCGCCCCGATTAATAGCCGGAATATCTGCCCCGATTAACTTAACATTGAATTTCGCCAATGTGCCTCGTTCACTTAAAGCGATCGCTGCATTAAGAGCGGTTTGGCCACCAAGAGTTGCCAAGATTGCATCTGGGCGTTCGATTTCAATAATTTTCTCGATGTACTCAGCAGTGATCGGCTCGATATAAGTCGCATCGGCAAATTCTGGGTCAGTCATGATCGTGGCCGGATTTGAGTTGACCAAAATTACGCGAATACCTTCGGCGCGTAGTACGCGACAAGCTTGAGTGCCGGAATAATCAAATTCGCAAGCTTGCCCAATTACGATCGGGCCGCTGCCAATTACTAGAACACTTTTAATTGAATTATCTCTAGGCACTTACTACTCCGACTGGGTTGGCAGCCATTAAGTCAACAAAACGATCGAATAGATAACTCGCATCGTGTGGCCCGGCTGCGGCCTCTGGGTGGTATTGCACACTAAAGGCAGGTTGCTCAAGTAAGGCCAAGCCCTCGACTACATCGTCATTCAAATTCACATGTGTGACCTGTCCAGGTCCAAAGACTGTTGTGAAAGTACCTGTTGTTGGTGCGTTGATAGCAAACCCATGATTGTGAGCTGTGATTTCAACTTTCTCACTCACTTTATCAATGACTGGCTGATTGATTCCGCGGTGACCAAAAGTCAGTTTGTAGGATTCAAAACCAAGAGCTCGACCCAGAATTTGATGTCCAAAACAGATGCCAAAGATCGGAATTTTTGCGTGTAGCACCTCTCTAACTAACTCAACGGTCTCATTCATAGTAGCCGGGTCTCCGGGCCCATTAGAAATAAAGACCCCGTCTGGTTTCAGCGCAAGGATTTGACTGAAGCTAGTAGTGGCTGGCAACACGTGGACTTCGATTCCACGAGCCGCCATCGAACGAGGAGTTGCTGCTTTTATACCCAGGTCCAAAGCGGCAACTGTATATCTCTTTTCACCAACTGCCGGCACTACATAAGGTTTCGGAGTAGATACATCTTGGGTTAAGTACGCACCTGACATCGCACTACTTGCTCTAACTTGGCTAACCATTTCTTCGATTGAGAACTCTGTACCGGAAAAAATTCCGACCTTCATAGCACCGCGATCACGTAAATGTCTGGTTAGCGCCCTGGTATCTACGCCACGAATTCCAACTACACCTTGGGCAATCAGATCATCTTCAAGGGAACGTTCACTTCGCCAGTTACTAACGATTGCCGATGGATTTCGAACTACGAACCCACTGACCCAAATTTTTGAAGATTCTTCATCAGATATATTCATGCCCGTATTGCCAATATGAGGCGCGGTCATAATTACTACTTGCTTGTGATAACTCGGGTCAGTTAACGTCTCTTGATAACCGGTCATACCAGTTGAAAAAACTGCTTCACCAAAAGTTGTTCCAACGGCTGCCCAGGATCTTCCAGTAAAAATTCGACCATCTTCTAAAACCAAAAGAGCCTTACCCACCGAAGACCAACTTTCCGTTATAGAAGGTATGCGTTACAACGCCTGGTAGTTCAAAACCATGGAACGGTGTGTTCTTAGATCTAGTGGACATTAAGTCGCGATCAACGACCCATTTAGCCAAGGTATCGACCACGATTAGATTCGCTGGGTTACCGATCACTAAGTCCTGTCCATGGTTCTCGTAACGAGCAATGCGAGCAGGCGCGATCGAAAGTCGTTGCGCAACATGTTCATAGTTCATTAAACCGGTTTCGACCATAGTCTTAATCACGATCGATAGTGCAGTTTCTAACCCGACCATTCCGAAACTAGCAATTGACCATTCGCAATCCTTACTTTCCGAACTGTGCGGCGCGTGATCAGTTGCCACGATATCGATGGTGCCATCTGCCAATCCCGCACGAAGCGCTAGGACATCGCTCTCTAACCGCAATGGCGGATTGACTTTGAAGATTGGATCATAGGTTTTTGCGTAATCATCAGTTAGTAATAAATGATGCGGTGTTACTTCAGCGGTTACCTGGATACCGCGTGCCTTCGCCCAACGGATTATCTCTACCCCGCCGGCAGTTGTTAGATGGCAAATGTGTAAACGGGACTTGGTATGCTCAGCAAGTAAAACATCGCGAGCGATAATTGCTTCCTCAGCTACAGCTGGCCACCCTTTGAGCCCTAGCTGCGCTGACACTTCGCCTTCGTTCATCTGCGCGTCTTGGGTTAAAGCAGGTTCTTGCGCATGTTGCGCAATGACACCATCGAATTTCTTTACATACTCCAAAGCGCGACGCATGATGAGGGGATCAAAGACACATTTACCATCATCACTAAATACTCGAACTCGGGCGGCCGAATCTGCCATTGCGCCGATTTCAGAAAGCGCCTGACCGTTTAGTCCTTGAGTTACAGCACCGATTGGAAATACATCGCATAGCCCTGCGGCTTGACCAAGTCGATAAACCTGTTCAACAACACCTGCGGTATCGGCAACCGGAGAGGTGTTAGCCATCGCGCTAATTGCGGTGAAACCACCACGAACCGCAGAGAGTGAACCTGTTGCGACAGTTTCAGATTCTTCAAATCCTGGCTCACGTAGATGTGTGTGTAGATCCACTAAACCCGGTAGCACTTGCTTGCCAGCTAAGTCAATAATTTGATGATCTCTCGATAGTGAACTAGTTGCGACTAAATGACCGTCATGAATCGCTAAGTCCGCTTTACTGCCATTTGGCATAGTTGCGTTCTTCAATAGATAACTCATTAGTTGATCCCGCCTTCGATTGGTGCCCCACCTAGTAGCAGATAAAGAATTGCCATTCGCACACTCACGCCATTACTTACTTGTTCGACAATGACTGATCTAGCACTATCGGCAGCCTCCGCCGTAATCTCGAGCCCTCGGTTCATTGGACCTGGATGCAGGATTATCGCGTTTGGATTAAGAGCTTTCATGCGATCGCGATTCAAGCCGTAATAGCGAGAATATTCACGAGCACTCGGAAAGAAAATCTCCTGCATTCGTTCTTGTTGAATGCGTAACATCATGATTGCGTCAATTTGTGGAATAACGGAATCGAAATCATATGAGACTGTGACTGGCCAACTCTCTACCCCAAACGGCAACAAAGTCGGTGGCGCAACAAGAGTTACGTGAGCACCTAGTTTGGCTAACAATAAAACATTTGAACGTGCCACTCGAGAATGCAGAATGTCACCAACTATTGCGATTCGCAGACCAGCTAAATCATTAGCACCTTTACCAAGATGTTTACGAATCGTGAAAGCATCCAGTAAAGCTTGGCTCGGATGCTCATGAGTGCCATCACCAGCATTTATTACCGCACCACTCATCCATTGATTATCTGCTAATCGAAACGGTGCGCCAGAGGCTGGATGGCGAATAACCACAGCATCAGCACCCATGGCCTGCAGAGTTAAGGCTGTATCTTTTAGTGACTCTCCCTTGCTCAGACTTGATCCCTTAGCCGAGAAATTGATTACATCCGCCGAGAGTCGTTTGGCAGCAGCTTCAAATGAAATTCTGGTTCGGGTGGAGTCTTCGGCGAACAAATTTACAATGGTGCGACCACGAAGTGTGGGCAACTTTTTCATCGGGCCATCAGAGATGCGAGCTAACTCAGCGGCAGTATCAAGAATTAAGATTGCATCTTCGCGAGAGAGATCACTAATACTCAATAAATGTTTCACTTGACTCCCCCTTCGGCGATGGTTACTCCATCAACTCCATCGACCTCAACCAAATTGACTTTGATAATCTCAGAGCGTGAAGTAGGAATGTTCTTGCCCACGAAATCTGCCTTGATTGGTAACTCACGATGTCCGCGATCTACTAGGACTGCTAGCGAGACGCTGGTGGGGCGGCCTATTTGACCGAGTGCGTCGAGTGCGGCGCGAATGGTACGGCCCGAGTAGAGAACGTCATCAACTAAGACAACGTGTCGACCTTCAACGCCAGCTGCTGGAATCAATGTCGGTAGCAGAGCTTTGGGAGAACGGGTGCGCAGATCATCGCGATGCATTGTGGTATCTAAGGTTCCGACTGCGACTTCTCCGCCCTCGATAGCGTTGATAGCGGCTGCGATTCGAGTTGCCAAATGAGCCCCGCGAGTGGGAATTCCTAAGAGAGTGATTGTGTCAGCGCCGTCATAGCGCTCTAAAATTTCGTGAGCTATGCGCACTATTGCGCGCGAGATATCGGGCGCAGGCAGAACTGTTTTCATATGAATCTCCTTCCCCACCTCGCAGGATGGGTCTTAAAGGATGCAGCCGAAGAATAGCAGGAGGAAGGCCAAACCTGTGGATTGGCTAAATCACGCTCGTTCTGATCAGAGTAACTTTGCGCTCATGACCACAGATTTAGAGCCGGATACCTTCGCTCGCCCATTTCCGACCAACATTGAAATTGGTCGCCGCATGCGTGCTGCCCGTCGCAAGCGAGGTTGGACCATCGCCGAGATGGCCGAAGCCGGAGGGATCAAGGCGGTCGTAATTGGATCTTATGAACGCGGGTCACGGAACATGCCGATCTCGCGCCTCGGTGAAATCGCGCGAATCTTAGGGGTCGATGTCATTTACCTACTCGGGCAGCAACCGAATCAGCAGAAGTTGCCCCAGGATTTAACACTAGATTTACGAGCAATTAGCCGACCAAACTTCGCCACCCCGGCTCGGTTAGAACTATTAGTGAATTACTGCGCCGGGATTGTTAAAAAGCGAAATGATTGGAATGGTGAAGTTTTATCGATCAGGGACTCTGATCTAGTCAATTTGAGTTTTGCGATGGGAATTGAACAAGTTGAACTATTACAATGGCTTAACGTTGAGAACTATCTAATTAAAGCGATAAATCACTCTTGATTGAAGCAATTTTCGCTAAGACGCCGTGAATGTATCCCGCAGACTCCTCAGTGGAGAGGTCTTTTGCGAGAATCAAGGCTTCATCAATGGCCACCGCATCAGGTATCTCGTTGGCCCAGAGGATCTCAAATATTGCGATGCGAAGAATGTTTCGATCAACTGCAGCTAACCGATCTAAGTCCCAGCCTTGAATATAGGTAGCTATTAATTCATCAATCTTACGTTTATGGTCGGTAACGCCTGAGACTAAATCTTTGGTGTAATCACGTACTGGCGGTAACTCTGCCTCTTCACTGACATTGAGCCGAGTTTCAATGATCGCTAACGGATCACTTTTCCGGATGTCGGCCTCGTAGAGAATATCCAGACTGTGTTTTCGAGCTTTGCTACGTGCTGACACTAGTTAGCGCGACCTTGATACGATCCGTCTCTAGTATCAACCATAATTTTCTCATCTTGCTTGATGAAGAGTGGAACCTGAATTTGGATTCCGGTCTCAACCGTTGCCGGCTTGGTGCCACCAGAAGAGCGATCTCCTTGTAGACCTGGTTCCGTGTAGGTAACGGTTAATTGAACGGATGCTGGTAATTCAATGTAAAGCGGATTACTTTCATGTATCGCAACAATTGCCTCGGTATTTTCTAACATGTAGTTAGCGGCATCGCCCACAGTTGCAGCAGAAATATTCATCTGGTCATACGTTTTGTTATCCATGAATACGAAATCTTCTCCTTCTTTGTAGAGGAACTGCATTTCGCGCTTCTCCAGAATTGCAATATCAATTTTTACGCCTGCATTAAGAGTCTTTTCAACCACTTTGCCAGTTAAAACTTGGCGCATCTTTGTGCGCACAAAAGCGGGGCCCTTGCCAGGCTTTACATGCTGAAATTCGATTACCGTCCAAAGCGAACCTTCAATATCGAGACACATGCCATTTTTAAGATCACTTGTGGTTGCCACTTTGAAACTCTCCTAGATGCGCAATAAGGCGCTAACTTTTAGCCACCGCAGATCGGTGGGCTCGAATAGATGCTTAGGATACCGAATAGTTGTATGAAAACTTAAATCGGTGGTCTATGTATTACTTAGTTAGGCCCTTAAGCGCTGAAATGGCTAGAACGTATGAATTAGGACCAAAACCACCAATAGTGCCGTTCGCGACCCCGGAAATAACCGACGTGTGACGAAATTCCTCCCGTGCTAGCGGGTTAGAGAGATGTACTTCAATTAATGGTGACTTCACAAGCTCGGCCGCATCGCGAATGGCATATGAGTAATGAGTAAATGCAGCGGGATTAATAATTACTGGTGTTGAATTATCGGCAGCTTCATGTAACCAGGAAATAATGGTTGCTTCGTCATCGCTCTGCCGTACATCTGCCTCGTAACCATGTTTCTTAGCGGACTCTTCTATAAATGATTTCAGTTGCGGATAATTGAAATCTCCATAGATACTCGAGTCGCGAATATCTAAACGAGCTAAGTTGGGCCCATTTATTACCAAGATCTTCATGAGCAAAGCCTCTCATATGCCGCGAGCAAGTCGCTTTCAACAGGCGCTTCAATTCGTAACGTCTTGCCTATCTCACTGATCGCGACGAATCGCAATGTCCCGGATCGCGATTTCTTATCAATTGCCATGTTAGCTCGCAACTCTGGCCAATGTCGGCTTTCATAAGAAACTGGCAAACCAAGTCTTTCCAAGATGCTGACATGAAGGGTTGTAATTTCATCGGAAAGGATTCCAACTTGATTGGCTAGGTTGGCAGCAAAAACCAAACCGATTGAAACGCACTCGCCATGTCGCAACATATATTTACTATGCAGCTCAATCGCGTGCCCAAGAGTGTGACCGTAATTGAGAATCTCACGATCAAAACTCTCTTTGAAATCACCGCTCACTACCTTGGCTTTTACCGTTACAGTGCGAGAGATTAATTCCAGAGTTAAGGCTTGATTGGTGCGTACTTCCGAAAGTGTCTTTGCCTTAAGTAATTCAACTATTTGCCCATCTGCGATAAACCCACTTTTTAATACTTCAGCGAGACCAGCAGCGAAGTCTCGATCACTCAGCGTGTCTAACCAAGAAAGATCCACTAGTACCGAAATAGGCGAATAGAACGACCCAATCAGATTCTTACCGTATTCACTATTAATCCCAGTCTTTCCGCCGACTGCAGCATCAACCATGGCGGCAAGCGTTGTTGGCACGGCTATCCAGTCAATCCCTCGTAACCAGGTACTAGCTACGAAGCCAGAGAGATCAGTAACGGCGCCACCGCCGACGGCGATAACTAAGTCGTTGCGCGTGAATCCAGCCGCACCTAACCAGTCGAGCAATTTCTGGTAAGTCGCAAAAGATTTACCCGCCTCAGAATCTGGAACTGTGAAAATATGAATTTGCGCATCCGTCTGCGGCAAATCAGTAATGCGCTCACGCATCGTTTCAGAGACTATAACGGCGACTTGGCCACGGTTATTCAAATATGGCTCAATAGATTTCTGCCAATTGATCTCGATGAGAATTTCATAGTCGCGATCAGCAGAAACCGAAATTCTCTCCATTACGCCACCGCCAAGATATCTGCACAAATTTCATTTACAGAGCGATCATCAACTGGAATAACCGCAGTGGCCAAGCTCTCGTAAATTGGTCTACGGGAGTTCATTAGTTCGTTCCATTGCGCGCGTGGATTACCTAGTAAAAGTGGACGATCCCGATTAAAACCTACTCGAGCGGCAGCCTTGCCGAGTGAAATATCTAGAAAGATCACGGTAGCGCCACTATTGCGTAACAAATCCTGTGCTTGCGACGAGATGGGTGCGCCTCCCCCAAGGGAAATGACGCCATTATCTGACTGCAAAACTTCGGCGAGTACGATCAACTCTTCTTTACGGAACACCGGTTCGCCTAGATCTACAAATATGTCAGAGATTTTTTTATTCAATTTAGCCTCGATTAAGGCATCAGTGTCGGCAAACTTAACCTGTAGTTTTTTTGCCAAGGAATGTCCGATGGTGCTTTTTCCAGCTCCGGGCGGACCGATCAGAATAATCCGAGTGCTCATTTTATCGATAGGTGCGCGATGTAGCTTTCGAAATTGCGCTTCGTTTCACCAACACTATCGCCACCAAACTTTTCTAACACAGCCTCAGCTAGCACCAAAGCAACCATCGCTTCAGCAACTACTCCAGCTGCAGGCACAGCGCATACATCAGAACGTTGATTAATTGCTTTGGCAGCCTCACCAGTTTTAACATCGATGGTATCTAACGCTTTTGGTACTGTGGAAATCGGTTTCATCGCAGCGCGCACGCGCAATATTTCACCGTTGGACATTCCGCCTTCAGTACCGCCGGCACGATCGGTACGTCGACGAATTGATCCGTCTGGCCCGCGTTCAATCTCATCATGCGCGACTGAACCACGACGAGTGGCAGTGGTAAAACCATCACCGACTTCAACACCTTTTATTGCTTGAATACCCATCATCGCGGCTGCTAAGCGAGCATCAAGTCGACGATCCCAGTGCACATGTGAACCTAGCCCTGGTGGCAAGTTGTATGCCAACACTTCGGCGACACCACCAAGCGTGTCACCATCTGAATGAGCAGACTCAATCTCAGTGATCATCGCCGCACTCGTCTTGGAATCAGCGCACCGGACTGGATCTTCATCAATTCGTTTCATGTCACCTGCACTTGGCAACTGGGTGTTTTCCGGCACTCGAACTGAACCAATTGATAACACATGGCTCAAAACCGTTATGCCGCATGTCTGTGCTAAGAACGCTCGAGCGACAGCACCGAGAGCTACGCGCGCAGCAGTTTCACGAGCACTGGCACGTTCTAAAATTGCCCGCGCATCATCGAAATCATACTTTTGCATTCCAACTAAATCCGCATGCCCAGGTCGCGGACGACTAAGCGGAGCATTTCGACCTAAATCTTTAATCTCTTCTTCCGGAACTGGGTCAGCCGACATAACTTTTTCCCATTTGGGCCACTCAGAGTTTGCGACTTGAATTGAAATCGGACCGCCTTGAGTTAAACCCAACCGAATTCCACCAAGAATGGTGACTTTATCGGCCTCGAAATTCTGTCGCGCTCCACGACCAACGCCTAAACGGCGGCGCGCAAGGTGATAGTCGATATCGGCAGTAGTAATTTGAACTGAAGCCGGGATTCCCTCAATGATCGCACTGAGAGCTGGACCATGAGACTCACCCGCAGTTAACCAACGCATGGGGTAATTCTCGCAGATGATTGGCTTTTATGTCGCCATATTAAGTGCTGCCGCAAGCAAGATGGCTGGCGCGAAAGCTATCCGTTTTGGAAAGACACGATGCTTTAGTGAAATCACGACCAGCTGCAGCCAAGAAACTCCTATCAGAATAAATAGGATCTCGCTCATGTTCTCGTACTTCAACCAAGGAGCCAAAAAAAGTATCAATTTCACATCGCCCATTCCTACCGAAGAGGTCATTCCAGCTACCAAAGCAGCGACTGCAGTAACGAAGACCCCTGATGTGAATTGAAATTTTTGACCAAGCAGTAATAGCGATGGCCATACCAGAGCCAGGCCCATCAGAAGTGAGGGATTACTTATTCGATATGTGAGTAAATCTCTATGAGCAATAACCATCGCCCACAAGATGCAAGTGCCTAGTGCAAGAAACTCAAAATACATACCGGATAATTTACTCAGTTGCTTTCGCCTAATTATTTAGAGCTGGCTTGCTGTGTAGAACTCTGTTACAGCCGCTTCAGGGCAGCCTCACGCATTAGCGGCGCTAATTGTGAACGCTTAACTGAGGTACCCGCAAAGATTGCGATCTGTGAAATAGCTTGATGAACTAAGAGATCTAAACCATCAATACTTTCAAGACCCACGTTTCGCCAGAAACCCATCAACGCGGTGGGCCATGGATGGTAAAGAGATTCAAAGAGAAGCGCACTAGCCCCCGCGATCTTCCCTACTAGTTCGTCAGCCGCCCCAGCTGGTGAAGTGTTTATGATCAAATCATATTTAGACCAATTAATCTGATGATCGAAGCCAATCACAGAAACTGGCGCAAAAAGGGCTGACTTAATCAAACTCTCACTGCGATGCTCGCTTCGACTGGCGACATCGATTGAAACTCCAACGCTATCGAAAGCGGCAATCGCTGCTCGAGCGGTTGCTCCCCCACCTAAAATCAAAACATTTTGGAAAGTTGCGTTCGTTTTAGCGGCAACACTTTGTTGAAAACCAACTACATCGGTACTTTCAACTTTCCAAGAGTCGCCAACTTTAATCAAGGTGTTAGCGCTTCTAATGCGTTTTACTAACTCAGAAGTGGGAAAACCTAAATCAATCAACTCTTCCTTCAGTGGCATAGTGAGCGAAAAACTATTCAATTCTGGTGGCGTAGATTCTAAATACTTAGCCAGGCTGCCGCCCTTAACTTCAACTGCGGTGTACTTCGCGGAGATCTCTAAACATTCATAGGCAACTTGATGTATTACTGGTGATAGCGAGTGTGAAATAGGTGAGCCAAGAACTGCGCCATTAAAAGTCCTCATCCGAATGCACCCGCCCTACGGTTCTTTTGATAAAGCAGCTTCCATTCGCTGAATTCTGCAAACGAGTTGGTAAAACGAGTATCACCTGGTGCGACCGTGATGAAGAATAGCCAATCGCCTTTAGCTGGTGCGATCGCAGCCTTAAGGGCCGCTAAACCAGGATTACCGATCGGCCCAGGAGGCAAGCCGTAACTCTGATACGTGTTATATGGCGACTTAAGCGTCGTTGATTGACGGCTTAAAAAAATCTGGCCTCGAATTTTTTGCAGATAATGCACCGTTGAATCAAACTGCAGCGGCATGCCTAAGGTCAACCGATTTCTAATGACTCGAGAAATCTGTGCGAAATCTTCTGGTCTACCTTCGGCCTGAATCAAAGAGGCTAAAGTCACTAACTCTTGAGTGTTGAAGGTACCTGTTGGATCATTAAAATCAATTCTTGAAATCACTTGGCTAAATCTTTGCACCATGCTTTGTAGGGCATTGACCTGGCTCATTCCTTCGGCGAAACTATATTGAGCTGGAAAAAGAACACCCTCTAGTTTGTTAATTCCCTTCGGTAATACAACTTTACTGGCCGACTCAGCAGGTTCCTCATTCCAAATCTTGGTCGCAGCCATCTGTTTGAAAATCTCCGAGTTCCAAGCGCCTTCGCCAATCTTAATTAGGTTAGTTATACGGCTCGGGTCTAACAGCTGTTCTAACGCTGTAACTCCACTTATCTTAAGTGAGAGCGAATGGGTTCCAGGAGCAATCGCAGTTGACTTTGGATTGGCGACTGCAGCTCTAAAAAAACTTTCAGCCGATGCTACTACCCCAGCCGCCTGCAGAATTTCCGCTATCTCAGCTCCAGTAGCTCCAGTTGGAATCGAGATCGAAACACTCTTTTCGCTCTCTGAAATGACCCGGTCTGGAAAGTTCGCGTATCCCCCACCTGATTGATTGATTTCCCGTAGCCCAAATGTAAACGCAAGGATCACAATGCCTGCAACGCTTAAACGTTTGAGGGATTGGAAATTAAACATTCTGGTTCTTCTCAATAGCTAAAGCTTGCTCAAGAATTGCAACCGCAGCTGCCATATCTATTCTGCCTCTAGCATCCTTGGCGCTGATCCCGCTCTGTCGCATCGAGTTGGTGGCTGACACTGTTGATAGGCGCTCATCAATCAAAGCGACTGGTACCTTGAACTCAGCGCGTAATTTCTCGGCAAAAATCGCCGCTTTCTCCGCGGAATTGCTGGACTTGCCCGAAAGATTCATCGGGTTACCCACATAAATGCCAACCGGTTCATGTTCAACCATTAATTCTGCTATTTCCGTAAAGAGTTTAGGATCCCCGCTGGAAAGCGTGGTTAGTGGCGATGCCAAAATTGAATCTGGATCGGAAATGGCCACACCTATTCGCACATCACCATAATCAAAAGCGATCCGGCGACCTCGTAACATCTGCGTTATAGCGCTGCCACTGCAGCTGTAATTGCGGCTAGCGCATCGACTGACTTGCTGGCATCGGTTCCGCCGCCTTGCGCAAAGTCATCTTTTCCGCCGCCGCCGCCGCCAAGAACTGCTGAACCAATTTTTACCAACGAACCTGATTTAGCCCCAAGCGCTCGCGCCGAATCTGATGCGGCAACCACCAGGACCGACTTACCAGCGGCCGAACTTATGAGCGCAATAACCGAGGTCGTAAAACGATTGCGAAGATCAAGTGAGATAGTCCGCAAATCATCACCTGAAATACCATCAGGCAATACCGCAGTAATCAAATCGATCTGACCTACTTTAGTTACTGATTCCGCAATCGAGGAGACCGTACTTAGTGCTTGAGCCGATCGAACCGCAGCTAACTCTTTTTCGATCTCTTTAATCTTCTCCAACAAATCATTGATTCGTTCTGGCAGCTCTTCAACTCGAGCGCCCTTGATGATTTGAGTTAACGAATTAAGCAGCAGATGTTCGCGCGCTAGGAACTTGTAAGCATCGACACCAACCAAAGCCTCAACGCGTCGAACGCCAGCGCCAATTGAAGACTCACTTAAAAGTTTTACCACACCTAGTTGACCCGAACGCGATACGTGTGTGCCGCCACAAAGTTCGCGAGCCCAATCACCTACGCTCACTACGCGAACAGTGTCACCATACTTTTCACCAAACAACGCCATCGCACCAATCGCTTTTGCCTCAGACTGTGACATGCTCTGTGCGGTTACTTCGAGGTTATCAAGTAGCAAGGTGTTAACTCGTGACTCAACTTCATCAAGTGCTGAATCAGAGACTGCGCCAGTTGCTGGAAAATCAAAGCGGAAGCGACCTGGCGAGTTTTCAGAACCAGCTTGGGTAGCCGTTTCGCCTAGAACTTCGCGAAAAGCTTTGTGCACCATGTGCGTAGCTGTGTGCGCACGCGAAATGGCATCACGCCGTTCTTGATCAATTGTCGAAAGAGCACTTTGACCAACTTCAACCTCGCCGCTGAGTACACGGCCACGGTGAACTGATAGACCATTTACTGGTGCTTGCACGTCATCGATTTCAATAAGCGCGCCATTTGCCAGCTTGATTAAACCCGCATCAGCCAACTGCCCGCCGCCTTCGGCATAGAACGGCGTGCGATCAAGTACAACTTCTACTTCATCGCCACTCTTGGCGCTTTGCGCAATCACACCGTCTACTAGAAGGCCGTTGATTTTTCCTTCAGCTTCAGTGTGCGTATAGCCAAGAAAAGTGGATAAACCGGACCCATGAGCGATCTGTTTGTACTGTGATAAATCGGTATGACCAGATTTCTTTACGCGAGCATCCGCCTTGGCTCGATCTTTCTGCTCTTTCATAAGACGGTGGAAACCGTCGGTATCAATTTGCAAGCCAACTTCTTGCGCCATCTCAAGGGTCAAGTCGTATGGAAAACCGTAAGTATCGTGCAATTTAAATACTTCTTCGCCAGCCAAAGTCGATACCTTCTTAGCCTTTAAAGCTGTCGCAGCTAAATCAAAAATCTGAGTGCCACTCTTAAGGGTCTGCAAGAAACTCTCTTCTTCGGCAACTGAAACTGCCAAAATTCGGTCTTGCGCTGTAACTAGTTCTGGATATTGCGGCCCCATCGCACCGATAGCTACTCTAGTTAGCTCAGAGATAACTGGATCGTGTGAACCGAGTAAACGCATATTGCGAATGGTCCGACGCATCATGCGACGCAATACATAGCCACGTCCTTCATTTCCAGGTGTTACGCCATCGCCAATTAGCATCGCTGAAGTGCGGGCATGATCGGCAATAACCCGAAGCGAAATATCAGATTTTTCAGCTTTGCCGTATTGGATACCGGTAAGCGAGCTAGCCACATTAAGAATCTGCATCGTGGTATCGATTTCATAAATATTCTCAACACCTTGTAACAGAGCTGCGGTGCGTTCTAAACCTAAGCCAGTATCAATACTTTTTGCTGGCAGTTCGCCCAAGATTGGATAATCATCTTTACTAGTGCCTGCGCCACGTTCATTCTGCATGAACACTAAGTTCCAGATCTCCAAATAGCGATTCTCATCAGCTATCGGTCCGCCTTCGGCGCCATATGCCGACCCGCGATCATAATAAATTTCCGAACATGGACCACATGGACCAGGTACGCCCATAGACCAGAAATTATCAGCCATACCGCGACGCTGAATTCGTTCTTTTGGTACACCTACTTTGTGATGCCAAATATCTGCGGCTTCATCATCAGTATGGAAAACTGTTACCCATAATTTATCTTCTGGAAAACCATAGCCACCTTGGGCAATTGGCTTCGTTAATAGCTCCCACGCCAAGGCAATTGCGCCCTCTTTGAAGTAATCACCAAATGAGAAGTTGCCACACATCTGAAAAAATGATGCGTGGCGGGTTGTCTTGCCAACTTCGTCAATATCTAAAGTACGAACACATTTTTGAACTGAAGTAGCGCGTGCATAAGGTGGTGTTACTTCACCTAAGAAAAATGGTTTAAATGGAACCATGCCGGCATTTACTAAAAGCAGGTTTGGGTCATCGGCAATTAATGAAGCAGAAGGAACAACAGTATGACTTAAGCCCTGAGAGTTCTCAGATTCGAAAAAGCGCAGCCAGCGTGAACGTATCTCGGCAGATTCCACTAGAACTGATCACTCTGCCTTTGTTTTTTTAGCTTTGCGCTTCTTTGACGCGCCGGCAGCAGTCATGAGGGCGCCTGCAATCTTTAAGGCAGGCCCACCTTTATCAACGAAACTAGAAGTTGCCTCAGATGCTTTAGTTGAGATGTTCTCAACATTCTTAGTGATCTTGTTGAAGCTCTCAAGTGGACCGTTTACGAGGTTCACGGTCTGAGTGACGTTATCTAGTAACGGAACGGTCTCGTCGGTTAGAGACTTAAGCGAAACTTTTGCTTCATCTATCAAGCGCCCGAAACGAATCACGGCGTAGGCAACTGCCACGGCGATCGCAAAAAGCGATACCGCACAAATAATTAAGGCAATTCCGCCTGCGCTCATAACTTCCCTTTCCGTTAACTCTTAACTAAATCCTACCGCGTAGGCGTAGAACTACTTCTTTTCAGCCACTTCTGGAACCCAGTCAATTGCCGCTTCCTTGCGTTGAGCGGGAGTAATTGGAGTTGGTGCACCAGTTAACGGGTCGCCACCAGAGGCGGTCTTCGGAAAAGCGATGACTTCACGGATTGAATCAGAGAAACTTAAGAGTGCGCATACGCGATCTAGGCCAAGAGCGATTCCGCCATGAGGAGGTGGTCCATAATTGAAGGCATCAAGCAAGAAGCCAAATTTACTATTAGCTTCTTCATCTGTTAATCCGATAACTTCAAAGACTTGCTTCTGCATATTGCGATCATGAATACGAATCGATCCGCCACCTAATTCAGTACCGTTCAAAACAATGTCATAGGCATAAGCAAGAGCCGATGCCGGGTCACTCTTAAAAGTCGCTGCAAATTCTGGCTTAGGTCCCGTAAACGGATGATGTACTGCAGTCCAGCCACCACCATCGGTTGGTTCAAACATTGGCGCATCTACTACCCAGAGAAATTCCCAAGCGCCCTCATTAATTAGGTTGCAACGCTTACCAATTTCATTACGGACAGCACCCAACAAATTTTGAGACGCGGTACGTTCACCGGCGGCAAAGAAAATCGCGTCGCCATTAGCGGCACCGGCTGCAGAAACTATTCCAGCTAACTCTGACTCGGAAAGATTCTTAGCAACTGGTCCACCAAGCGTGCCATCGGCATTTACTAAAATATAGGCAAGTCCTTTAGCGCCACGAGCTTTCGCCCAGTCTTGCCAAGCATCTAGTTCGCGTCGTGGTGAGTCTGCTCCCCCAGGCATAACAACGGCTCCAACATAAGGCGCTTGAAACACTCGGAACGGAGTTTGACTAAAGAAATCAGTTAGCTCAATTAACTTTTGTCCGAAACGCAGATCTGGTTTATCTGAACCATAATCGGCCATGGCATCGGCATACGTCATCCGTTTCAGCGGCAGTGGAATCTCATAGTTGACCGTTTCGCGCCAGACTGTCGAAACGATCTTCTCGGCAATAGCCAAAATATCTTCTTGATCAATAAATGACATTTCAATATCGAGCTGCGTAAATTCTGGTTGCCGATCTGCACGGAAATCTTCGTCGCGGAAACAACGGGCAATTTGGTAGTACTTCTCCATGCCGGCGACCATCAAGAGTTGTTTGAACAACTGCGGAGATTGCGGCAAGGCGTACCAAGAACCTGGTTGCAAGCGAACTGGAACCAGGAAGTCACGCGCACCTTCTGGAGTAGAACGAGTTAAGTAAGGTGTTTCAATATCAAGAAACTCTTCGGAGTCCATTACTCGGCGAATCGCAGCGGTAACTTTTGACCGCATCCGTAAGTTTGCTGCTGGTTTCTCGCGACGCAAATCTAGATATCGATACTTCAGCCTTACTTCTTCCGAAATATTCGCTTCATCGCCACTATCAACTGGAAACGGTAGAGCAGCGGCTTCGCTAAGCACGATAACTTCATCGGCCATGATCTCGATTTCACCAGTCGCGACATTGGAATTTTCATTACCGGCTGGACGTTCAGAAACAACACCTGTGATCTTGAGACACCATTCAGCGCGCAACATGTTTGCGATAGCTTCATCGCGGATAACTACTTGAACCCATCCAGTAGCATCACGAAAATCGATAAAAGCAACTCCACCATGATCGCGGCGACGTGCAACCCAGCCAGCCAGTGTGATGGTTTGACCAACCTGGCTCTTGCGGATAGTGCCTGCCCCGTGCGTACGGATCAATTTAGCTACCTAGCTTTCCTTTAGTTATTTCGAATCGCAAATCTGGTCCGGCGCTTATCTCAAAGCGCTTGCTAAGGAGTCAAGTCTAACCGAGGTGGCAGTTCCGCTGCTCATCTCTTTTACTTCAACTACCCCGCTAGCCATCTCTTCATCGCCAATCACCAATGAAAAGCGAGCACCACTCTTATCAGCTGCCTTCATTGCTGTTTTTAGAGCGCGATCGCCAAAGGCCAACTCGACTTTGAATCCATTTACTCGTAAATCGGCTGCGCATTTAAGAGCGGCAGATTTAGCTGATTCGCCCATCGGAATAATAAATAGATCACTGGCAAACGTATCTGGAATAACTACACCTTCGGCTTCTACGGCCAGAAGTGCGCGATCTAACCCGAGGCCAAATCCGATTCCAGTTATATCTTGACCACCAATCTCTCCCATTAAACCGTCGTAACGCCCACCACCACCGATACCTGATTGTGCTCCTAGCAATTCGTGCACGAATTCGAAAGTTGTGCCAGTGTAATAATCCAGACCTCGAACCATTCTAGGGTTGATGGTGAAGGCGATTCCCATCGAAGTTAAGTGGCGTTGCACTTCAGCAAAATTTGCCGCTGATTCCGATGATAGATAATCTAGCAAAATCGGAGCTTGAGCCATCAAATCGCGAACTTCATCACGCTTGTCATCAAATAATCGCAACGGACTTAATCGAGCTCGTTCCTTGGTT
Source organism: Bifidobacterium breve (assembly GCA_945885625.1). Classification (GTDB taxonomy): domain Bacteria; phylum Actinomycetota; class Actinomycetes; order Nanopelagicales; family Nanopelagicaceae; genus Planktophila. Next base: position 50,914 of record CAMCYS010000001.1, read on the forward strand.
TCTTCATCTAGGTCAAGCTTGTTGATGAACGCAACTAGATCAACTCTATGAGCAGCTCGCGATTCGCCATCACCAAGCGAGGTCATTTCTAGACGATATTTGGTTAAACCTAACTTTTTAAAGCCGGCATCTGCAATCGAAATAATTTCTGCATCAAGGGCTGCATCATGCGTCCCAATCGCTTCAATCCCGATTGAATAAAATTGACGATAGCGACCTTTCTGCGGGCGTTCCGCGCGGAAGAAGGGGCCACAGTAGTAAATCTTTGCCGGTAACGAGCCACGGTCTAACCCATGTTCATTAATTGCACGTAACGCACCAACTGTTCCCTCAGGGCGCAGGGTTATTGAGCGTCCACCGCGATCTTCAAATGAGTACATCTCTTTAGAAACCACATCAGTCGAAGCACCCATGCGCGTAAACAATTCGGTATCTTCAAAAATTGGCAATTCAAGTAATTGATAACCTGCAGCACGAATTGTGTCCTCTAAAGTTGAACGCACCCAAGCGAATAAGTTGCTGCGCGGTGGAACATATTCACTTACGCCTTTAGGTGCTTGAAACTTCATCATCTGCTCGCTCTCGCAGCCTCAATTAAATATGGATTGCTCTTTCGTTCATCACCAATCTTAGTTTCTGGTCCGTGACCGGGGAGCACCCTTATCTCATCGCTCAGAGTAAGCACCTTCTTAGTCAAAGTTCTTTGCATATCCGCACTTGATCCGGTTGGCAGATCGGTTCGCCCGATTGAGCCAGCGAATAAAACATCACCACTTAGTAAAGTTTGGTCATCGACTAAAAACATCAGTGAACCTCGAGTATGCCCGGGACTATGAATAGCCTTAATTTTCAAACCAACTAATTCAAATTCTTCACCACTCTTTAACTCTTTTACTTCGCGAGGTTCACTAAAACTCATGCCTGCTAACGTTGAACCAAACTCAGGGCTGACAGCAGCTGCGGGATTTAGTAAAAGATTTCGATCTTCACTATGGATATACGCCGGGATACCGTAACCATCGCAAACTGGAACGATAGAGAAGGTATGGTCTAAGTGCCCGTGCGTTAAAAGCGTGGCGACTGGCTTTAACCGATGCTTACCTAATAACTCAGCTAACTCCATGGATACATCAGGCATGCCTGGGTCAATTACTATGCATTCAGCGCCCTCGCCTGTGGCCAATACCCAACAGTTAGTGGCATACATTTGAGCTGGAAAGCCAGCAACTAGCATCGCCACCACACCCTTCCACGCTCAATTTCGCTACCTGCCAATTGGCCATTGGAAATACCCTAGGCGGACAGGGTACCTTTACCTTTCCAACCAACGACGTAGTGCGGCGATGATTTCGATCATTTTTGTACATCGTCACCCAAATGTTTCGCCATCTAACAATTAACCCAATAGCGAAGGCTCTACCGAGAACTTCTCAAGAGCTACCGCGCTGAAAGGATCCACCATGACCGAGAATCCAGTAACTCCTACCCAATCCCCTGCAGTTGTATCAGCGGCTTCAGCGCTTATTGGGGACCCGGCTCGTTTCGGTCGCGTGGGCGAAGATGGCACGGTCTATGTGATTACGCCAGATGGCGATAAGCCAGTTGGCTCATACCCTGGCAAGAGTAACGAAGAAGCACTGGCTTACTTTGTCCGTAAATTTGAAGCGATTGCATCTGAAGTCGCACTCTTATCAGCGCGTATAAAGTCAGGAGCAATGGTTCCTGGCGATGCGACTGCTGCCGTAATCAAATTGCGTGAACAAGTTCGTGAGTTAAATGGTGTTGGTGATCTAGCTGCACTAGCTGTGGCCGTTGAACAACTTTCTCCGCTCATTGAAGATCATCGTGGTGCTTATGAAGCTAAGAAAGCTGCTGAAGAGATTGTGAAAGCTGAGCGATTGGCGCAAGTATTAATTGAGAAGGAAAAGATTGTTGCTGAAGCTGAATCACTTGCCGAATCAACTAGTTGGAAAGTAACTGGTGATCGCCTCAAAGCACTTCTTGATGAATGGAAGTCAGCCCCACGTTTAGATAAGAAAACTGATACTGATCTCTGGAAGCGGTTCTCCTCATCTCGGAATAAGTTTGATAAGCGTCGCCGTACCCACTTCGCATCCCTTGAAGAAGTAACTGCTGTGGTATCCGAAGCCAAAAAGAAACTGGTGGCCGAAGCTGAAAGCCTGGCAACTTCGACTGATTGGGTTGCGACAGCTCGTCGCTTTAAATCTTTAATGGATGCTTGGAAAGCTGCTGGTCGCGGAAAGATGAGTGATGACACGAAACTCTGGGCCCGCTTTAAAGCATCACAAGATACTTTCTTTGCCGCCAAGAATGCCGACCTCGAAAAGCGCGAAGTCACCATGAGTGCAAACCTCGAAAAGCGTAATGCACTGATTAGTGAGATCGAGAAGTTGCTTCCAATTACCGATTTAGCCGAGCAGAAAAAAGTGCTTCGCGAATTGCAGAACCAATGGAGCAAGATCGGCATGACTGCTCGTGATAAGCGTGCCGCCCTTGATGCCCGTTTGGAAGTTGTTGAAGCGGCCTATAAAGAGGCCGAAGCCACGATTTGGCGCAAATCTGATCCAGCTGCCAAAGCACGTGCAGCCGATGTAGTTCGTCAGCTGTCCGAGGCAATCGCCAATTACGAAAAAGTTGCTGCTAAGGCAACTGCGGCCGGCAATTTGAAGAAGGCACAAGAGGCTACTGACTCAGCAGTTGCTCGTAGAGTTTGGCTGGCTGAAGCTGAAAAAAATCTGGCAGAATTTAGCTAAACCAAACCACCTAATTATTAAAGGTGCGATACACGTCGTAAACACCTTCAATATTTCGTACCGCACTGAGTACGGCGTCTAGATGCGTAGCATCAGCCATTTCGAAGGTGAATCTAGAAATTGCAGTGCGATCTCTTGACGTTGTAACTGATGCGCTCAAAATATTCACGTGCTGCTCTGATAATGTGCGAGTGACATCTGCAAGTAGTCTGGCTCGATCAAGCGCCTCGACTTGGATATTAACTAGAAATACACTCGCTGCTCCAGCTAACCATTTAACCCCGACAACACGTTCGCTCTGATGTGTCTTAAGGTCGCCAGCATTGATGCAATCGCCACGGTGAACTGAAACTCCATTGCCTTTAGTTATAAAGCCCATAATCACATCGCCCGGAACGGGTGTACAACAACGCGCCAGCTTGACATAAACATCGCCAATTCCAGCAACTTCGATCGAACTACTTGAACGTCTGGTGGTTTGAACTCCGGTTGGAAAGGTTGGAACAGTAGCTTCGGGGTGTGAATCTTCCTCCCCCATTGAAGCGATCAATTTCTCGATAATCGATGCTGATGAGACATGTCCATCTCCAACGGCGCTGTATAAAGCAGAGATATCGGGGTAATGCAGTTCGTGAGAGAGCTCTAACAATGCGTGCCCGGCAAAAATCTTCTGTAGCGGTAAGCCAGCCTTGCGCATCTGACGAGCAATTGATTCTCGACCAGCTTCAATCGCTTCCTCGCGACGTTCTTTGCTGAACCACGCTTTGATCTTCGAGCGAGCCCGTGGACTCTTTACAAAATTCAGCCAATCACGACTTGGTGCAGCATGTTCACCCTTATTGATAACCACTTCGACAACATCACCATTGTTCAACTTTGACTCCAGTGGAACCAGACGGCCATTCACTTTTGCGCCAGCGCAACGATTGCCCACATCGGTATGCACCGAGTAGGCGAAGTCCACGGGCGTTGATCCACCCGGAAGCGCGATGACACTTCCTTTAGGTGTGAAGACGAAAACTTCTGGTGAGCCCAAATCAAAACGTAGTGAATCTAAAAACTCAGATGGATCTTCAGTCTCCTTCTGCCATTCGTGTAATTGACGTAACCAGAGCATCTCAGGTGACGAGGAGTTGGCTTCGCTACCTTGCTTATATTTCCAATGCGCAGCGATACCGAACTCAGCACGCGAATGCATGTCGTAGGTACGGATCTGAATCTCAATTGCTTTACCGCTCGGACCAATCACAGTGGTATGAAGTGATTGATAAAGGTTGAACTTTGGCATCGCAATGTAATCCTTGAACCGACCAGGCACTGGTGACCAACGAGCGTGGATCGCGCCAAGAACTGCATAGCAATCACGGACATCTTCGACTAATACCCGAATGCCAACTAGATCGTAAATGTCATTGAAGTCGCGACCACGGACCACCATTTTTTGATAGACACTATAAAAGTGTTTCTGTCGCCCGGTAACTGTGCACTTAACGCCATCGACTAGAAGATCTGATTTTACAGCTTCTATAACTTCATTAGTTAAGGTGACTCGGGCTGGATTTCGCTCAGCTACTAGCCGCGAAATCTCTAAAAACTTCTTCGGTTCAAGTACCTCGAAGCTCAAATCTTCTAGCTCCCACTTAATAGCGTTCATGCCTAATCTGTGCGCAAGGGGGGCGTAGATATCGAGAGTCTCGCGCGCTTTTCGCTCGGCGGATTCGGGTGAAACAAACTTCCAGGTACGGGCATTGTGAAGCCGGTCAGCCAACTTGATTAATAGGACTCGAATATCTCGAGACATCGCAACAATCATTTTTCGAACTGTTTCAGCTTCTGCGGTCGGCCCGTAAGTTAACTTATCTAGCTTTGTGACACCATCAACCAGAAGTGCAATCTCTTCGCCAAAGTCTTTACGCAATTGGGTCAATGAATAACTTGTATCTTCAACTGTGTCATGTAGCAACGCGGCAATTACAACTGCTTCGTTTAAACCAAATTCGGCCAAGATTGCAGCAACCGCTACCGGATGAGTTATGTAATCTTCACCGGATTTACGAAGTTGACCATGATGTGCCTCTTTAGCTACCAAGAACGCGCGCTGTAGATTCTCTAATTTATCGCTCGGATGATGCTCGGTTAAAGCACTAACCACCGGCGCTAACAGAGTGTCCATGGCTGGATTCTAGTTAACAACACGGTGGTTAGTTACTTGAGGCTATCGTTTACTTCTTTTTAACTTTACGTTTTGGTTGATTACGAGGCCCGCGCTTCTGACTTTCTTGCGAACCTACTTCAGTCGCAACTACTGGTGTTGACGCTCCACTGCGTGCGTTAACTCGCTTAGTGAGGGCGATCATCGCAGGTTCACGCTCGCGAAGAGCAGTGAGAACTTGTGGTGCAATGAATAGTGATGAATAAGTACCGATTGCTAGGCCAATGAAGAGAGCTAGCGAGAGGTCTTTCAAAGTACCAGCACCAAGTAGTCCGGCCCCGACGAAGAGGATTGACCCTACTGGCAGCAAGGCAATGATTGTGGTGTTCAATGATCGAACAATTGTCTGATTGACAGCCAAGTTTGTTGCCTGCGAGAAAGTTGACTTTCCAGTCGTCGTAATGCTCCGCGTATTCTCTCGAACTTTATCAAAGACAATAACTGTGTCATAGAGGGAGTAACCTAAAATGGTTAGGAATCCAATGACCGTCGCAGGCGTTACATCGAAGCCAACCAGTGCGTAAATACCAACGGTGATGACCACATCGTGAATAACGGCAACAATTGCTGCAATCGCCATCTTAGGTTCAAATGCCATGGCCAAATAGAGCATCACCGCGAACAAGAACCCGAATAGTCCATAGAGCGCCTTCTTGGTGATCTCTTCACCCCAAGATGGTCCGATGATTTGAGTATCGATACTCTCGGCGCTAATGGCAAATTTGGCTGCTAATGAATCCTGAACTGCATTTGACTGCGTAGTAGAAAGAGAGCCAGTTTGGATTCGAATCTTGTCATTGCCGACGCTTTGTACGATCACTTCGGAGGATACGCCGGCAGATTCAACTGCCGATCGAGCTTCTTCAACAGTGGCGCTAGCTTTAGTAATCGTGTAACTAGAGCCACCCTTGAACTCAATACCCAAGTTCAAGCCCTGGATAACAATTGTGCCGATAGAGATCACTAAGAGAAGAGTTGATAGCGTGTACCAACGTTTGCGCGAGGCGATGAAATCAAATGAAGTCTCACCACTGTAAAGACGCGCACCAAGCGTTGTTCCATGTGCCATTCTTTATGCCCCCAAGCCTGTCGTTGATACTTGAACATTTTGAACCTCTTCAATGCCCGAACTCTTCTTGGATAATCCAGATAACGGATGTCCATTGGCAAAGAATTTGAACTTAGAAAGAATTGTCATCATTGGCTTAGTAAAGGCGAAGATCACCAACAGATCTATCAACGTAGTTAAACCAAGCGTGAACGCAAATCCACGAACTCCGCCTACTGCTATGAAGTAGAGCAGTACCGCGGCTATTAGCGACACAAAGTCAGCTACTAGGATTGTTCGGCGAGCCCTTAACCAACCTGATTCAACGGATGTCCGAAGCGACTTGCCTTCACGTAATTCGTCTCGAATACGTTCGAAATAGACGATGAACGAGTCGGCCGTGATACCAATTGCCACAATAATTCCGGCGATACCGGCCAAGGTGAGAGTAAATCCGATCCATTCTCCCAAAAGTAAAATTAGCAGGTAGATAAAGCCAGCAGCGATGGTGAGAGAACCAACTGTGACAAAACCAAGCCCACGGTAGTAAAGAACTGAGAAAAGAAGTACCAGACCTAGACCAAGACCTCCTGCTAGTAGGCCGGCAGCAAGTTGATCAGAGCCAAGGGTTGGTGAAACTTGCTGCACTTCGCCGCGATCAAAGGCAAGTGGCAATGAACCGTACTTTAGAACATTTGCTAAGTCTTGAGCCTCTAACTGTGTGAAGTTGCCAGTGATCTGCGCACTGCCGCCACGGATAGCTTCATTAATTCTTGGTGCTGATACGACTAGACCATCAAGAACAATCGCAACTTGGTTCTGAGGCGCCGTTAAAGAAACTACCCGAGCTGTTTGATCACCAAAGGCCTTTGTTCCTTCACCATTAAAGGTTAAAGATACAAACCAGTTTCCGCCCGTTGTGGTATCAACGCCAGCAGTTGCCTTAGAAACCTGCCGACCTAGAACTTCAGCACCGGCCAAAATGTACTTTGCGCCACCATCTGTCGAGCAAGCAATAATTACATCAGTTGCGACATCAGTACCAGTTCCTTGGCGGTTTTCTGGAAGCGTGCAATCAAGAGCTGCGTAACGCGCGTTTAAATCTGCACTGATTCCAGCGGGTGGCGTTGCAGCTGCATCAGTTGCTGTTGACTGCACTCCTGAGCTCTCGGCGAGTACTTGACGGAAGCGGAGTTCAGCTGTTTGACCAACTAATTCGATAACCCGACGACCGCTTTCACCAGGGACTGAAATAACTATCTGGCGATTAGTGCCGGTACCTTGCGAGGCAACCTCACTTTCGGCAACACCAAGTGAATTAACACGTTGTCTAATGATTGACACAGCTTGATCAATTGCCTCAGAAGTAACTTTGCCGGTCTCGCCTGCACCAATTCGTGGTTGCAGAGTAACGCTGGTTCCACCACGCAGGTCTAGGCCTAACCGAACCGACGTTGCGCCTTGAATAAAGACAGCGGCAGTCAATAGGGCAAAGGCGCCAGCCAAGATCGCTAATGTGCGACCTGGTCGACTAGAGGTTTTTACAGGTTTTGTAGGTGTTGACATAAGAGGTGAGTCTAGGCGTCATTTAGCGGTGTGTCGAAAAGCGAAGCAGCAGCTGCAGGCGGGACTTTGCCCAAATGCGACCAGCCTAAAGCGGTGGCCACTCGACCGCGCGGGGTGCGGGCCATAAATCCATTTCGAACCAGAAATGGCTCCGCTACCGACTCGACTGTTTCAGTTTCCTCGCCTACGGCAATGGCGAGCGTCGAAAGGCCTACTGGTCCCCCGCCAAACCTTTCGATCAAGGCCGTAAGAACAGACCGGTCGAGTCGGTCAAGGCCGGCGGCATCGACTTCATACATTTCAAGGGCATCATTTGCGTGATCGAGTGAGAGTTTTTTGGAACCTTTCACTTGGGCATAATCGCGAACTCTTCGAAGTAACCGATTAGCTATCCGCGGAGTTCCACGCGAGCGACTAGCAATTTGCTCGATGGCTTTGGCTTCAATCACTAAACCAAGTAGCGCTGCCGATCTGGAAATAACTAAGGCAAGTTCGGACTCAGCATAGAAATCTAACTGCGCAGTAAATCCAAATCGATCGCGTAAGGGGCTCGGCAATAACCCAGCCCGAGTTGTTGCGCCAACTAGGGTAAATCTGGGCAACTCTAATGGAATCGCAGTAGCGCCAGGACCTTTACCAACAACAACATCTACTCGAAAATCTTCCATTGCTAAATAGAGAAGTTCTTCAGCCGGTCGCGGCAAACGATGAATCTCGTCAATGAAAAGAATTTCGCCTTCGACTAAGGAAGAAAGAATTGAGGCTAGATCGCCGGCGTGAGTAATCGCCGGCCCAGATGAAATGCGGATTGGTGCCTGCATCTCGGCAGCAAGGATAAGCGCCAAGGTTGTTTTACCAAGACCTGGTGGACCACTTAGTAAAATGTGATCCGCACTTGTTCCGCGATGTTTGGCCGCAGTTAACAGAACATCAATTTGTTGACGTACACGCTCTTGTCCAATAAATTCTTGTAAATCCTTCGGCCGCAGTGCGCCTTCGGCCGCAGATTCATCTAACGCTGCAACAGGTGAAATTAAACGATCTTCGTTCTCCATCATTTACGACCGCCACTTTGTAGTGCCCTTTTTAAGAGCTCGCTCATCTCGAGCTCACCTGGCTCAATACCTTCGCCCTGAAGTTCGTTTATCACCGTCGTGATAGCTCGATCAGAATCTTTTGGCGCAAAACCTAGCGAAATCAGAGCATTAGTTAGTTGTTCACGCCAAATTGGTTGGTGGCTTGAAACTCGCGCCCCGTCGGATAGGTCAGATAACTTACCCTTTAACTCAAGAATCAAGCGTTGTGCCCCCTTACGGCCAATGCCTGGAACGCGTTCAATGGCAGCAATATTCTCGCTCGCAATTGCCGTCGCTAATTCTTCTGGCGATAACGAACCCAGAATAGCCAACGCCACCTTAGGGCCGATACCACTTACGGTTTGAACTTGTTCAAATAATTGTTTTGATTCGGCGGTGAGAAAGCCGTAGAGAGTTAAGGAATCTTCTCGAACCACTAGAGAAGTATGAAAAGTTACTACGGTGCCCAAATTTAAATGCGCAGCTGAATTTTGAGTTAGATTTACCGAGAGACCAACGCCCCCGACTTCAACGACAGCACGATCTAACGAGATAGTTTTGATTTCACCGGTAAGCGTGGCAATCATTTCTTGATAGATCCCGTCTTCTTCAACAGTGCTAGGCGTTTCTTCTCTTTAGCTAAAGCATCTGCAATTTTGGTATTTCCACTACCGCGCCAAATATGACAGATCGCTAACGCTAAAGCGTCAGCACTATCAGCTGGCTTAGGAGCTTCATCTAGTTTCAAGATATTAAGCACCATCTTACCTACCTGGGCTTTGTTAGCTCGGCCCGAGCCAGTCACTGCCGCTTTCACTTCACTTGGCGTATGCATTACTACTTTTATCTGGTTGCGCGCCGCCAAAAGAAGTGCGATACCGGCAGCTTGAGCCGTGCCCATAACGGTACGTAGGTTATGTTGTGAAAAAACCCGCTCAATTGCGATTACATCTGGCTTGAACTCGGTAATCCAAAGTTGAATTTCACGTTCGAGTTGCAATAGTCGAGATTCAGTCGGATCTTCCGATGAAGTCAAAATTACCCCGACCGAGACCATTTGAAGTGGAGTTCCAATAGACCCATCTACGACGCCGATTCCGCAGCGCGTCAGACCAGGATCAATACCTAGAACTCTCATTTGCTAAGCCTAGATAGGGGTGGAAGATAGTTAAGCGAGGCTCGCCATTACTTCATCAGAAACATCGAAGTTACTAAAGACGTTCTGTACATCATCTAATTCTTCGATGGCATCAATTAACTCAAAAACTTTAGTGGCACCTTCGGCATCTAGCGGAATTGTCATTGATGGCAAGAAGGAGGAATCAGCTGATTCATAGTCAATGCCTGCTCCTTGTAGCGCAGTTCGCACGGCAACTAGATCGCTGGCTTCGCAGACTACCTCAAAAGATTCGCCTAAGTCATTTACTTCTTCGGCTCCGGCCTCAAGAACTGCTTCGAGTATCGAATCTTCTGTGAGTCCGCCAATCTTATTGACAATAATTACACCCTTGCGATTAAACAAATAGGAAACTGACCCAGGATCAGCCATACTGCCTCCGTTACGAGTGACTGCAACACGAACTTCAGAAGCTGCGCGGTTACGATTATCAGATAAACATTCGATCATAATCGCAACACCATTAGGGCCATAACCTTCATACATAATTGTTTGCCAATCAGCGCCACCTGATTCAAGACCTGCTCCGCGTTTTACGGCGCGTTCAATATTATCTGCCGGCATTGAATTCTTCTTGGCCTTAGCGATCGCGTCAAACAAAGTTGGATTGCCATCAACATCAGGGCCGCCATTACGTGAGGCGACTTCGATAGCTTTGATCAACTTTGCAAAATTTTTCGCGCGGCGGCTATCAATGATTGCCTTCTTATGCTTTGTCGTTGCCCATTTGGAATGGCCGGACATGATCTACCCCCTAGAAATTTCACCGCACCTACCGATGAAAGTTATGAACCTACTTTACCGCAGCTCTTTCCAAAGCTGGACGCGCTACCGACTCAATAAAGAAACGATGAATTCGATTATCCCCCGTTAACTCGGGATGAAAGCTGGTAGCTAACAGCTCACCTTTTCGAACCGCTACTGCGTGTTCATAAGTGGCCAATACTTCAACTGTTGCACCAACTGACTCGACCCATGGTGCGCGGATGAAAACTGCTCTTACTGGCGGATTTGTAATGCCGGCAAATTCTAAGTCGGTTTCAAAGGAATCAACTTGACGTCCGAAAGCATTGCGCCGAACTGTAATGTCGAGACCACCAAATGTTTCTTGGCCAACAGCTGCATCCAAAACGCGATCTGCCAGCAAGATCATGCCCGCGCATGAGCCATAAACTGGCATACCACTAGCAATCCGTGCTTTTAGTGGCTCGAAGATATCGAAACTACGCGCTAGATTAGCAATGGCCGTTGATTCACCACCAGGTAGAACTAAGGCATCTACTGCGGCCAATTCACTTGGTCTGCGGACGGTGCTGGCAAGAACACCACACTCTTCGAGCGCTAATAGGTGTTCGCGGAAATCGCCTTGTAGCGCTAGAACACCGACACGCATTTTTACAGAACCTTAAATTACCAACCGCGTTCAGCTAAGCGATGTGCAACTGGAAGATCGGCAACATTAATGCCAACCATTGCTTCACCTAAGCCACGCGAAACATCTGCCAATACTTTTGGATCATCATAGAAAGTTGTAGCTTTAACGCAAGCTGCAGCACGTGAAGCTGGATCGCCTGATTTGAAAATTCCAGAACCGATGAATACGCCATCGGCACCCATCTGCATCATTAACGCAGCATCGGCTGGGGTTGCAATTCCACCAGCAGTGAAAAGGACTACTGGCAACTTTCCCGTTTGTGCAACTTCCTTAACTAAGTCGTAAGGAGCCTGCATGTTCTTAGCCGCTACGTAAAGCTCGTCTTCGCGAAGGGCCGACAGACGTCGAATGTCGCCACCAATCGAACGCATATGGGTCATAGCGTTTGAAACATCCCCCGTACCAGCCTCGCCCTTAGAGCGAATCATGGCGGCGCCTTCATTAATGCGACGAAGTGCTTCGCCTAAGTTGGTAGCACCACAGACAAAAGGAATAGTGAAATTCCATTTATCAATATGGTTTTCCATATCTGTCGGAGTTAGAACTTCAGATTCATCAATATAGTCAACGCCTAAGCTCTGCAGGATTTGCGCCTCAACAAAATGACCGATGCGCGCCTTTGCCATCACTGGAATTGATACAGCAGCCTTGATTTTTTCAATCATGTCAGGATCGGACATCCGAGCAACGCCACCTTGGGCACGAATATCTGCAGGTACTCGCTCAAGTGCCATAACTGCAACAGCTCCTGCTGCTTCAGCAATCTTGGCTTGCTCGACATTGACGACGTCCATAATGACGCCACCTTTTAGCATTTCTGCCATGCCGCGCTTTACTCGTGCTGTTCCTACATTCTGGCTCATGCCGATGCTCCTAGTTTTATTCTCTTGGCGAGTAGTTAGCTCGCGGTCAGGACTCTAACTCTACTTTGAATCAGGTGAAGTTGGCGCGGTGAGCGTAAAAATAGGCTCACGATCGGTCAGTGCCACCCAGATGGAACCAGGCGCGAATCTAATCTCACTGCCATCTTCCCCAGTCCAAGTTGTTCCAGATTCGGCGCTAGCTCTATTCCAGTTGGCTTTGAAAGATTGCCCGTTGCGCAAAATGTAGCCAGTGCCAGTTCCAACAGTTTCTGACAACGGCGTATACCCACCATCAGAACTGCGAAAGATCGAATTTGAGATCTCTACATTTTGAATCACAAAGGTCGTGGCACCAAGTTGTTTCCCGCTTGCCGCAAAATTAGGAACACCGCTGTTGCTCAATAGCCAGCGCTTTTCAGATTTTGACCAAGTTACTTCGTACTTTGAAGCTGGCCATTGAACGAGGGCCGAATCTACTTCGACGCCCCCTTTTGGTGATTTCCCAAAACTCCAACCTGCTGATTTGGAAAGTGCCACTTCGCGCTGATCGTTCTTTACTTTCTCCAGTAGTAAGTCAGCTCGCAAGACCATGTCATACGGCCCTGGTCTTGCGTCATCACGAGTATAAATTGTTGGTGACTGACGTTGTGCGCCGTAGTCCCAGAGATTTGAATTAGCGATGACCGTCAGCATGGTTCGTTGCGCACCGCTGTAAGCAAAAATCACTTTGCCGTACTGAGCCAAGATATCAATATCGGAAATTCGAGCGCTGCGAACTGGTCCGATATTCTGCGGAATAACGGAGGAGAAAATTGCGGCTAATCGAGTTAGGCCGCCTTCAACTTGTTCGATGTAAACCAAATCTGCATCGTCTACCCCAATCTGAGGCCGCGCTAAGCGAGTGTCGTCAATTTTTACCGCAAGTATCGGCCCATCAACCCCTTCGCGACCACTTATGGAGTTATAAGTTTTCGCTACTTTCGGCTTGGTCAATTCTTGGTTTTCCGCGCATCCTGAAAGTACGAGTGCAGAAACCACCAAGGCTAGGGTGAGTTTAAATCGCATCGGCTTCAAACTCGAAAGTAACTGGTAGCGGCGCTGTTCCGGCCAATCGAAAGAGTCTAAAGACCAACTTGTGACGAATCAATTGCGTACGAGTCACTGACTCAACATGAATCGATATCGCTACTCTAATCTTGTCAGTGAGTTGCTCTAATTCATATAACAAGGCCTGATCTGATTTCGCCACAATACTTTCGCGCTCTGCAATCATCATGCCGAGTGCCCCTGATAACACGCTTTCGGAACTTGAGCGATCTTCCATATCGGCGCTTCGGGCTTGATAAGCGCTAGCCGTAAGAAGCAGTGAAGTAGCTGGATCTGTAATCGTGCTCCGGGCAATCTCGAGTGCAATTGCCGCGCGACGTTGTAGTAATGAATCCAAGGTAGCCCAACTTGTTTCGACGCGATGATGCAAGCGATCTAATCGACTTGCCGAGAAGCTCAAATACCAAAAAAATAGAACTGCTATTCCGACGTAGAGAATAATATTTTTCATCTTTAATCTCTACCCAACAATCTGGTCCAGGAACGATTCTCCGATGATAAGGATACCTTTTGCCCACTAACCATTGCTAGTTCGTATACTTCGAAGATCTCCTCACCAACTTGGCTCCAATCAAATCTCTGGGCATGAGTTGCACCAGCCGATGCTAATTCTTTTCGTTTCTCTTGATCGCGCAGTAGATCAATCACGATTTTTGCAAGACTTTCCGAATTCTCAGACTCAAAGAGCGCGCCGAATTGACCATCGCCTAAGACATCAGCAAACGCTGGAATGTTGCTGGCAACTACCGTGGCTCCCCCGGCCATCGCTTCGGCAAGAATAATTCCAAATGATTCGCCACCAGTGTTTGGTGCGATGTAGAGCGAGATGCTTGCGAGGAAATCCGCTTTCTCTGCTTCGCTGATCTTGCCTAGAAATTCAATTCGATCTTGAAGTTGTGGGTCAACCTTTTCTAACACTTCATCGCTGTCACCAGGACCTGCAATCAGAACGCGGAGATCGGGGATAAAACGTGAAATGATCGGTAAAGCATCGAGCAAAACAGGTAAACCTTTGCGATCTTCTTCGAATCTTCCTAGAAATCCAATGGTGTTTCCTTGCCACTTTGGCTGTGCGGACCCATCGCGATAGTTCTCGGCATAGATCCCGTTTGGAATAACTATGGCATCTGTTTCTAAGTGCGCAGTTAAAGTCAAGCGAGCTGACTCACTAACGGCGATGCGGGCAGATAGCTTTTCAATAACTGGTTCCAGAATGGGGCCAATTGCCACAATGGCTCTCTGATACTTTGCCGCTGCGTGAAAAGTTCCGACCATCGCCCCGTCGCCAGCCCAACAGGCAAGCAGAGAGAGCGACGGAATCGCTGGTTCATGTAAGTGCAGCAGATCAAAGTTCCCGTCATTAATCCAACTACGCACCCGACTATTTGCTACAACGCCGAATAAAATACGAGCCACTGCACCGTTGTACGGAATAGAAACGGCGCGTCCAGCGCTAATTACGTAATCTGGCAGCTCATCGCTCTCGGTAGCTGGCGCCAACACCTCAACGTAGTGACCATTATTAATAAGAAACTCAGCTAAATCACGAATATGGTTTTGTACCCCGCCAGGAAAGTCCCAGCTATAGGGACAAACAATTCCAATTCTTAATTTACGATCAATCATGAACGCTCCACAAAATCACCATCAACCCAAATTCGTTGCAACATGTGCCAATCTTGCGGATGTTCTGAGATGCCAGCGGCAAAATTATCCGCACATAGTTGAACCGTCCTAGCAACTTGCTCACTTTCAGTCTCACCCGACGCAATTATCACTTTTCGAAAATCAATATGAATCCCAGTTTTGGTATATGAAACGTATGCGGAGATTAAATCCGCTCCAGTTCGAATTGCTAATAGGGCTGGACCAGCTGGCATTCGGGCCGTACCGTCGAAGAATTTGACATCGATTCCGCTGCGCGAGAGATCGCGATCGGCAATCAAGGCAACTAATTTTCCTTCCCGTAATCTGCTGGCCAACGTTCCCATAACGCGACCATCTAGAGGCAACGCTTCCATACCTATTGCTTGTCGATACTCGAGAAATTTCTGGAACAACTTCTCAGGTTTCAAGCGCTCAACTACCGTAACCAGCGGAATACCTAGGCTGCAGAAGTACGAGCCCGCATGGTCCCAATTACCCGCATGGGGTAAGGCAACTACTACACCACGCTTATTGCGCACTGGTTCAAGAAGTAGCTCGGGATCATTGACTGTAACTGTTGACTGAATCCGATTGGTACTCCAATCCGCTGATCTAAAGGTGTCACACCAATAACGCAAATAGGAGCGCATTCCGGCCTTGGCCAAACTTTGTAGTTCGCTCGCGGTGAGTTCAGGCTTGACTCTTTTCAAATTATTTTCTAACCGTTGAAAGCTTTTTCCATTCTTCGCGGTGGCTCGATCGGCGATAATTTCGAAGAGTCGGTAGGCCCGTTTTTCTGGTAACCAGCGAACAATGCGCCAGCCAGCAAAGTAAGCCGTGGCTGTGAAATCCTCAACTTTCATTACTTGGTTGCTTTCCAAACGATTCGCAAACGTTGTAGAACAGTAAAGACACTTGCCAACGCTAAAGCCCAAACACCAACCGTTAAAATGTAATCAACACCCAAACCAGTAAAGCCAATTGCGGTTAGTAAAATTACTAGGCGTTCAGTTCTTTCGGCAAAGCCACCTTTGCATTCAATCTGCAAACTTTCGGCCTTTGCTCGAATATAGGAAACCAAAAATCCCGAAACCATTGAAACGAATAGAACATATGAGAGCGGATCAGCAATTTTTGCCAAATAGATAAGTAACCCCATGGCGATAGCCGAATCAGTAACCCGATCAATCGTAGAATCAAGGAAACCGCCCCACTTACTCGGACCTTTAGCGGATAACCGAGCCATCGTGCCATCGAAGAGATCACTTAGGGCGAATGCGCAGATCGCAACTGTGCCGCCAAACAAATGTCCATTGGGATAGGCAATCAACGCTGTTGCGATAACGCCTATGGCACCTAGAGTTGTTACCGCATTCGGAGTCAATCCGATGCGCAGCATGCCTCGCGCAGTTGGTGAGATTATGCGCACCACCGCGGGCTTAAAAATTTCACTAATCATCGTGGCCCATCGTAGGCTGTAGAGATGAGTTCATCTAACTTACGCGTCCATATATATGGTCACGAGAGCGCCTTTTTAAGTGAAGTGGCCGCTGAGTTCGGAGGAAGTGTTAGCACTCAGGCTGTGGTCGAATCAGATTTGGCGATCTTTGCGGTCAACCCAAATACCGGCATTTCGCCAGAATCCATAGCGATCTGGGAATCCCTTGATGATTACCTGATGCCTCGGCTAATCGTAGTTACTGGTCTAACTGGAAATGATGGCGACTTCGATGATGCCGTGATGTTGGCAAACCGGGTTTTCGAACAGTGCGTGACTCCATTTTTAGTTCTACATGATGATGCCGGAACGCCATGTGCGCTAATTTCATTAACTGATTTAAAAATCACAAACTATCAAGATGGCTCATCGATTGAGATTGATAGCGCGGACGAGCATAAAACTTTAGTGAGCGAATTTCGAGATGAGTATTTGATCGCAATCGATCAGATGGGCCCTGATGCTTTTGCAGCCGGACTGTTGTTCCCAGCCATCCCACTTGACTTCAGAACCGGAATGGGAATTAAAGAAATTAAGGAATATTTAAAGCAGCTTTAATTACCACGCAGCGGCAATGAGATCACGGGACTGACTTAACAATTGAGGCAACACTTTGGTTTGGCCAATGATTGGCATGAAATTCGCATCCCCCGACCACCGCGGCACAATATGTTGATGAATATGCGCTGCGACGCCAGCACCTGAAATAGCTCCTTGATTCATCCCCAAGTTAAATCCCGTTGGCGCACTAACTTTGCGCAACGTAGTCATGGCGTGGGCGGACAGTTCTGTGATTTCATTTCGTTCTGAATCTGTTAAATCTGTTAAATCTGCGACATGCCGATAAGCACATACCAATAAGTGGCCGGCGTTATATGGATAAAGATTCATGACCACATAGGCCGCTTTACCGCGCGCAACGACTAAACCTGCCTGATCACTTAGCGTTGGGATTCGACAGAACGGACACTCAATCTCATTACCTGGAAGTGGCCGATTATCACCGGTTAAATACTCCATTCGGTGCGGTGCCCATAACCGTTGCCATGCATCAGGAATTCCGGCTCCCCCAACTAGATCAGACATGTCTAGACCTGAGTGCGTTCGGCCACGATTTTCTTAATTTCAGAGATCGCATCTGCTACTGGAATTCCGTTCTTCTGCTCGCCGTTGCGATAGCGGAACGATACTGCGCCAGCGTTTTGATCTTCTTCGCCCGCGATAACCATAACTGGAATTTTCGCCATCTGCGCATTACGAACTTTCTTCTGCATACGATCATCGGATGCATCTAGTTCAACGCGCAGACCGGCTTTGCGCATTTGGCTGATCACCTCAGAAAGGTAAGGAGTAAATGCTTCAGCAACCGGAATTCCGATAGCTTGTACTGGCGCTAACCAGGGCGGGAATGCGCCTGCGTAATGTTCGGTGAGAACTCCGAAGAATCGTTCAATCGAACCAAACAAAGCGCGGTGAATCATTACTGGGCGAGATCGAGATCCATCACTGTTGGCATATTCCAACTCGAATCGCTGTGGCAGTTGGAAATCCACTTGAATAGTCGACATCTGCCAAGTACGACCAATCGCATCTTTTGCTTGCACTGAAATCTTTGGCCCGTAGAACGCAGCTCCACCTTCATCAAGTACAAGTTCGAGACCCTGCAGAGTTGCGGCCTGTCGAAGTGCTTCGGTTGCTGCGACCCATTCGGCATCCTCGCCAACAGATTTTTCCGGATTGCGAGTTGATAGCTCGAGGTAGAAATCATTTAAGCCATAGTCACGCAATAAGTTAAGTACGAATGTTAAAAGTGAATCTAGTTCAGCAGGCATCTGCTCTGGGGTGCAATAAATATGTGCATCATCTTGCGTGAAGCCGCGTGCTCGGGTAATTCCGTGCAGAACACCAGATTTCTCGTAACGGTAAACAGTTCCAAATTCAAATAAACGTAGCGGCAATTCACGATAGGAACGCTGGCGAGACTTGTAAATCAGATTATGGAACGGACAGTTCATTGGCTTCATGTAGTACTTCTGCCCTGGCCGCTTAATGGTGCCGTCAGCATGGAGTTCTTCATCCATGATCATCGGTGGATACATGCCATCGGCATACCAATCAAGGTGACCAGATGTTTCAAAGAGCGCTGATTTAGTTATGTGCGGTGAATATACAAACTCATAACCCTCATCTTCATGGCGAATTCGCGAATAATCTTCCATCGCTCGCCGAATAATTCCGCCTTTAGGATGAAAGACTGCTAACCCAGAACCGATTTCCTCCGGGAAACTAAAAAGATCTAGCTCAGCACCTAAACGGCGATGATCACGTTTTTCGGCTTCCAGTAACAGTTCCAGGTAAGCGTTTAAGGCATCAACACTTGGCCAAGCGGTGCCATAAATACGTTGCAACATCGGATTCTTTTCCGAACCCCGCCAATAGGCACCCGCACTTCGCATTAACTTAAAGGCTGGAATATGTTTCGTGGACGGCAGATGCGGACCACGGCAAAGATCAGACCAGATTGGCTGCCCATCTCGACCCAAATTATCGTAGATAGTTAACTCGGCACCGCCAACCTCAACTGAACTCTCATCACTTGAGCCACCTTTTATGCCAATTAATTCGCACTTGTATGGCTCTTTGGCCAACTCAATTAACGCTTCGGATTCATTCGTGACGCGACGTTTGAATCGCTGACCGTCTTTCACGATCTTGCGCATTGCGCTCTCAATCTTTTCTAGCGACTCTGGAGTAAATGGATCTTGCGGATCGAAGTCATAGTAAAAACCATCGGTAATCGGTGGGCCGATACCTAACTTCGCTTCGGGATAAATTTGTTGAACAGCTTGGGCCATTACGTGAGCCGTTGAGTGACGAAGAACTTTTAGACCATCCTCTGAATCAATGGTGACAGATTCAATGGCATCACCATCTGCCAGGTCGGTCCAGAGATCACGTAGTTCACCATTAATACGACAGACCACAACCTCTTTGCGATCGGCGAAAATTTGGGTTGGTCGCTGATCGGCTGCAATCACAGTTGCCACGCCATCTACAGTGACTCTAAGTTCAGACATGACGCTAGCCTACCGAAGTCGCCAACGCAGTTGCCGCAAATAGAGACCGCATTTGCTCACTCTCTGGCGAAATCTGCAGATTCCGGCCATCGATTTGAGCTATTGGCTGCGCGATTTTCAGGCTAGAAACTATGAATCCACTATCTGTAATTGACACTTGACCAGCATGAATCTGTCGAACTAAAACTCCAGCTTTTTCAATTAGTAATGCGCGCATGATGCCGGGCAAAACCCCATCACTAAGTGGTGGCGTAACCCATTGGTTATCTACTTTTAATACCAAGTTCGCAATCGCTGTCTCGGTCACCAGACCATGTTTATTAATCAGCAAAAAATCATCGAAGCCTAAACTTTGTGCCTGCGCTAGCAACTTTAAATTCTCGGTGTAGGGATAGCGCTTCTCAACTACTCCCATCCCAACGTGCTCATGATGGCGAACTGACAACATAGCTGGCTTGGTTATTTCTAAATATTCCTGATGTGTAGCGCACAAACCACCGTTGTCACCGAAGAGGATTCGCAGTCGGCCAATGGCAAACGGATTTGCGGCGATTACTTCGGTAACTGCGCGCCTAATTAATTCTTCATTCGGAAACGGCAAATCATTGCGTCGAGCCGTATTCAACGCTCGTCTCATATGCCGCGATAGCGCCCAAGGAAAACCAGCTACAGTTTTTATAGTTTCAAAGCTACCAACGCCATTTGGCCAACCAGCTAAATCGAGCCCAGCCTCTTCATAATTCAATAACTTAGAATCAAGCCAAGCTATCTGACTCATAGCTCGCCCCCCACAATTGAAATTAGTCGCTCGGCTTTTAGTTGAGTTTCATCCCATTCTGATTGAGCATTACTGCTCCATGTAATTCCGGCACCGGTACCAAAATTAATAAACTCACCTTCACGCCAGAAAGTTCTAATGGCGACCGAGAGCACAGCGCGATCACCATGAACCCAACCCAGAACACCACAGTATGTACTTCGCGGTGTTGGTTCGAGCTCGGAAATAATCCGCTTGGCGGCACTTTTTGGTGCTCCACTTATTGATCCTGCCGGCAACAACGCTTTGAAAATCTCGGTCCAAGTAATTTCAGGTCGAAGCGTTCCAGTCACATCTGAGACTAAATGACTCAATCCCGGATGGTTTTCATCGCGCAATAAATCCGGAACTGCGATGCTGCCAGGAATACATATCTGGCCTAAATCATTCCGCATTAAATCAACGATCATTACATTCTCGGCTCGATCCTTACTGCCGAATTTTTCAGTCATCGATCGCTTAGTTCCTTTGATCGGTGAGGTCTTTATTCGATCACCATCACGCGTTAGAAAAAGTTCAGGAGAAGCTGAAGCAATCTCTAACTCTTCAAACCGCATGTAGCTAGCAAACGGCGCTGGATTCGATTTCAAGATATTGATAAAGGCGAGATCCAAAGTTGAGGAAGACTTGATACTCAACTTGCGACAAGCATTTACTTGATAAACCCCACCGTTTGCGATTTCGGTACGGATCTTCTCCACATATGAGAGGTATTCCGATTCTGAAACACTGCTCTCCCATTTTCCAGAAATCTCAGCACTGGTTGTAACCGCCGAAAAGGGGGCATCAGTAATCGAGGCA
This sequence comes from Bifidobacterium breve, assembly GCA_945885625.1. GTDB lineage: Bacteria > Actinomycetota > Actinomycetes > Nanopelagicales > Nanopelagicaceae > Planktophila. Next base: position 72,012 of record CAMCYS010000001.1, read on the forward strand.
AACTTAAATGCTCGGAACTCACCTTCATAAGTCGTGCTAACCGCCCAGAAACCGCCATCAGATAAACAACTCGGATCGCGACTTATCTCAACCAGATCACGCGCAAGTACCCCACCCATCCAAAATTGGGGCTGGACTGGCTCGGCGCTTTCGTTCACGCGCTAACCGTATGACCCCTTTGGCAGTTACGCCTGAATTAGGATAGATTTCGCCCTCTGCCTGGCTTTCATTTCTGGTCAGGCACGAAAAAGCAATAAATGCGGACGTAGCGCAGCTGGTAGCGCGGAACCTTGCCAAGGTTCAGGTCGCGGGTTCGAACCCCGTCGTCCGCTCGGATATACGGCCACCTGCCTTTCACAGGGGGCCGTATTTTCATGGTGGAATGGCCGAGAGGCGAGGCAAGGGACTGCAAATCCCTCTACACGGGTTCAAATCCCGTTTCCACCTCCAGTTCTATTTTGGTCAACGGCAGATTCTATTTTTGCTGTAGCAAATTAATGGACTCGTCTTTTGCGTAAGTTTGCGCGGACTCATTCGTTTTGTTTATACCTTTACTGTGCACATTTGATTACTGTGCGTCTATGTCAATAGTCAACTCGCTTAATAAAGAGCGACCACAAATGAAAGCCCCGGTTTTACATGGGTAATCAATATGCGTTAGCAGTCGACGTTGGCGGAACAAAAATTGCGATTGCTCTCGTCGATGACGAATTACAGATAACTGAAAAGAAGACTATTCCTAGTCACGCGTCGACTGGATCTGAACTTTGGGAACGGATCGCAAATGCCACAAATATGATTCTTCAAAAGACGCAAGGCGAAGTTGTCGGTATTGGAATTGGTTCAGCTGGTCCGATTGACTTAAACGCTGGAACTATCAGTCCAGTCAACATTCCGATTTGGCGAGAATTTCCAATAGTTGAAAAGTTTCAACAAATTTCCAAAGTTGAACGAATAACACTCCACGGTGATGCAATGGCTCTCGCTCATGCCGAACATAAAGTTGGATCTGGAGTTGGCTCACGCAACATGTTTGGAATTGTAGTTTCAACCGGAATCGGTGGTGGCCTAGTACTAGATAATAAACTTTTTGAAGGCGAGACCGGGAATACTAGTTTTTTCGGGCATAGTTCTATTGATTACAGTGGCGTACAATGCGTATGTGGCCGACTCGGATGCGTAGAGGCTTATGCCAGTGGTCCGAGTATGGTCGCAGAGGCAAAACAACTTGGTTGGCGAAGTGAAGAAAACTCTTTCATTGGCTTAGCCGAAGCTGCTCGTCTGGGCGACGGTATTGCGATAGCCGCTATTGATAGTGGCACTAGAGCGCTCGCAGTCGGTCTGGTGAATTTTGCTAGCAGTCTAGATATTGGCCACATTGTTATTGGTGGCGGTGTCGCCCAAGCGGGCGAGGTGTTCTGGGCCCCACTAATGAAACATATCCATGCCGAAACTGAATTCTTTAGCTTCCTAAAAAAACTGAAAGTTTCACCAGCAAAATTAACGACCGATGCGGGTTTAATCGGTGCTGCTCTTGGAGTTTTATAAAATGAAATCATTAGCGAACTAGGAAGGTATATATGTCTCTCGAAAAGTCTGATCGTCCCTGGGGTAGTTATGAAGTTCTGGGCGAGTTTGCTGACTACAAGGTTAAAACAATCTGCGTAAAGCCTGGCTGTCGCCTTAGTTATCAACGTCATGCCAAGCGAGCTGAACATTGGTTCATCGTGGCAGGCAATCCGGAAGTCACCATTGATGGCGTAATCAAAAATATAGGTCCAGGCGATTCAGTGCAGTTCCCGATCGGAGTCCTTCATAGAATCGCTAATCCGGGTGCGATCGATGTGATCTTCGTCGAAGTTCAGACCGGAACTTATTTTGGCGAAGACGATATAGAACGCGTGGAAGATGACTACGGTCGTTGAACCATTATTTATTGCAGCCATATCGCTTTAGCCGCTTAAATTTTAGACATTTCGAGGATCTAGCTATGTGGGGTAATATTCGGCACACCCACGGACGATTGGCGCAGCGGTAGCGCACTTCCTTGACATGGAAGGGGTCACTGGTTCGATCCCAGTATCGTCCACGCTCTAGTTAAAGTTGCAGGAACTTTTGAATTCGGCGTAAAGATTCTTCGAGGTACTCCGGAATCATGGCGCGATGTTCTTCATTTGAAGTTTCATACAAATAGTTAAGCAAGATAATTCGTCTTTGTATCATAAACATCTGCATCTGGCTTTCGGAATACTCGGGCAACGGAGCAACAGAGGAGTAGCCTTCCTTGAGCGCGGCATCCTGCTCTGGGGTATCGAGGTAATAGATAGCTGTTGCCAAGTCTTGAATCGGCAACCCGATACCGCAATCATCAAAATCGAAAACCGCTATCTGGCCTTCGCGCCACATGACATTCCACCCGTGGAGATCAGCATGAATGATCTGCGGTGAGTTCTGACGATAAAGCTCAATGATTTCTGACTTTATAACTTCTAATGCCTGTGCTATCAATGACTTTGCTTCAGGATCAAGCACGCTTTTCTCACTTAGCAGGAAATCTTCGGTCTCCCACATTGGGTCTTTAAAAGAGGGCAGCTCCGCGCCTGTTGGAAGCTTAAAATCCTTTGAACTCAAGTGCAGAGTCGCCATCGCTGCGCCTAGCGAACGGATCTGCTCAGGAGTCGGTTCATCGCCAAGTTCTTCGCCCTCTAACCAAGAATAGAGAACACATTTAAACTCACTACTTCCCAAAGCGTTAGCAATTATCGAAAAGTATTCACCCTTAGTATTTGAGATTGGCCGGGGCACCTTAACTCTTGCGTCATCACTCAGGAAATTAACCCACGCAATTTCGGCCTTGAGATTCCCGATGGATCTTGGTGAATTTATATTGACTCTAAGTGCGTAATGAGTCCCGTCCTTCGTCACAACTTTGAAGGTCGCGTTGTACTCATTATTGATCAAAGCCACTTCCTTGATTTCGAGTGGGTAAGACCCGAGCGCTCTGTTCGCTATTGCGAGCAAATCTGCTTCTGTATAGCTCATGGTTGATTAAAACCTTTACTGGTTTCGATTGAGTTTTCAGGACCGCATCAGGCTTGCTGAGTCAAGCCTCTACGTCTTAGCAGAGGTTCAATTTGCGCATCTCGGCCTCGGAAATTCCGGAACATCTGCATTGAGTCAACTGACCCACCACGACTCATTAGCGTGTTGCGGAAATGGTCACCGTTTTTGCGCGATAAACCACCGTTTTCCTTAAACCATTCGACCGTATCGGCATCTAATACTTCACTCCAGATATAGCCGTAGTAACCGGCTGAGTATCCGCCTGCGAAAATATGGGAAAAGTAGGAGGATCGGTATCTAGTTGGTACCGGTGCATAGTCCAACCCATAATCGCGGATTGCTTGATCCTCAAACTCTGAAACGCTAGTCACCTTCGAGATATCTTCAAGTGAGTGCCAAGCTAGATCGAGAATTGCTGCTGCTAAATAACTTGTAGTTGCGTGACCTTCATTAAATGTCGAAGATTCATTTAACTTTTCCACCCATTCTTGCGGGAGTCGCTCCCCTGTCTGATAGTGAATGGCATAGTTATCTAGCACTTCTGGCCACAAAATCCACATTTCATTTACTTGCGATGGAAATTCAACGAAGTCTCTCTGCACCGCGGTGCCTGAAACCCGTGGATAGGTAACGTTTGAAAGTAGGCCATGGATTGCGTGTCCGAATTCATGGAAGAGCGTTGTCGTCTCGGAATAAGAAAGCAGAGTTGGTTCACCCTTAGGTGGCTTTGAGATATTCATATTGTTTACCACAACGGGCTTCTGATCAAGCAGTCTGCTCTGTCGAACTAGTGAGTTCATCCAGGCTCCACCACGCTTGGAATCTCGAGTGTAGAAATCACCAATGTATAGACCTACAGCAGATCCATCTTCATTGAATACTTCAAAGACTCTTGCCTCAGGATGATAGCCAACTAAGTCTGGACGCTCTTTAAAAGTTAACCCATATAGTTTTTCTGCGGCAAAGAAAACACCATTTACGAGCACGCTCTCTAACTCAAAGTATGGCTTCATCGCAGCGGTATCTAGGGAGTATTTCTCAGCTCTTACTTTTTCGGTGTAGAAATCCCAATCCCAGCTCGCTAAGTCATAAGACTCAGCTCGCGAAATGATTTCTTGGATATCTTGACCTTCGCGTTGCGCGTTCTTCACTGCAGCCGGAGCTAACTTGCGCAACATTGCGTGCACATTGGCTGGGTTCGCAGCAGTTTGTTCCTGAAGGACAAACTCGGCGTGTGTTTTTAGGCCAAACAATTTTGCTCTCTCAGCTCTTAGCTTGACCGTGTTGAGCAGAACTTCTTTTGTGTCATTCTCGTTATTTCGATCTCCTTTGAGAAGAGAATTCTTCATAACTTTTTCACGAAGCGCACGGTTCTTCAACGAACTCAGCAAGGGGTGCCCAGTGAAATTCATTGCTGTGATCAACCATTTATCTTTCAAGCCGCGCGACTCAGCAGCAGCTCTGCAGGCCGCAATCTGATTCTCGGTCAATCCATCAAGTTCGCTCAAGTCTTCGACGACAACTGCAAGATCATTTGTATCGGCAAGTAACTTCTTGCCAAATTGAGTCTGTAGCGAAGAGAGTTCTTCGTTTATCTGCTTTACCCGATCGCGACTTGCTTCGCTTAATTCAGCGCCAGCATGAGCGAAATCTCGGAAGTAGCGTTCAACTAACCAAGCTTGTTCTTCAGTTAGATTCGACGCGTTCTCACTTAGGTGCTTGATGCGTGAAAAGAGCTGCGGATTGAGTCGAATCGCATCTGAGTGAGCTGCGAGCTTAGGGGCAATCTCGGCCTCAATGGCATCGATTCGATCATTGGTGTCACTTGATGACTTGTTATAAAAAACGTAGAGGACGCGATTTAGGGTCGCGCCGCTGCGCTCTAGCGCTTCAATGGTGTTTTCAAAAGTAACCTCGACTTGGGCCAAAATCTCAGCAATCTCCGCTAACTGTTCCTCGGTCCCCGCATAAAACGCTTCGAGGTAGTGAGCTTCAGTGATCAGAGCAAAGGGAGGTAACTCATATTCCAGCGTGGATTTCAAAAGGAACGGGTTTGTACTCATCGGTTTCTCTCCCCTATCGAGATTTCTCGGCCTTTTAGGGCAATTTTCAGGCTCGGCGCTCTTGGTAAACCTAGCACCTTGACTTACCCCCGCTTTTTTCCTGATAGCCGAGACACGCTTGTCGTTGGCTAATAACCTGATCGCTCCTTGAGGTCCCAGCCCTTTTCCACGAGTGGAAATGCCACCAAAGTGCCTCATTTGGGGGTAGCCAAAGCGGAAAAATTCACCTATTCTTCCCCACAAAGGCCCGATTAATACATCTCTATTTCACTCGTTGAAGCCGGTGTAGTCCGTCGTGGTCCAAACTAAAAGGAGACAAATAAGCATGAGAAGAAACTTGGCAATTCGTGCCTTGGCAACGGCGGCATCAACTGCCCTCCTTGCCGGAGCCTTTTCTGCGGGTGCGCTGACTTCAGCGCAAGCTGCAACAAAATCGACAGTAACTCTGCTCTCAACTGCAGACATTTCATCATTGAACTCAAGCACAAGCAACGGAAATACTTCGTACAACGCATTGTCAGGTTCTTTGACTGGAATGGGTTTCACATATTACAACTCAGATGCCAAGTTGGTTATGAATACCAAGTTTGGATCAATGAAGGTTGTAAAGCAGACACCTAAGGATTTCCAGATTCAGTACACAGTGGCAAAGGGACAAACATGGTCAGACGGCACACCAATTGATGCTGTCGATCTACTCCTTTCACACGTTATCTCTTCTGATCAGTATTCAAAGGATGCTGGTCTTGGTGATCCAGCCGGCGACGGTGCACCAGCTTTCGATAGCGTTGGCTACGGCGGAACCTACGGAACAAACGTTGTTGGTCTTCCAAAAGTTGGCAGCGACAAGATGACGCTTACAGTTAAGTTCAAGAATCCGCTACCAGACTGGGAGCTATTGGCCCCAGGACCAAGCCCAGTACATGCTCTTTCATTGATGGCAGATGGCAAGAAGGGTCTACAGTCTGCTGCAGTTAACGCAGCAGCAAAAGCCAAGTTCCTTAAGGCATTCACAAGCAAGAACACTGCACAACTTAAGAAAATGGGAACTGTCTGGACTACTGGTTACAACGTAACTAGCGTTGACTCATCAACTAACAAGCTCCTGCTTATCTCAAACGGTGGCTTTATTGTTTCTAAGTTCACATTCGGTGACTCAATGGTCTTGGTTCGTAATCCCAAGTACAACTCTGGTCCTGCAATGGCTAAGAAGAACCCAATCAAGACAGTCGTAATCAAGATCATCAAGGACAACACTGCATCAGTGCAGGCGCTTCGAAATGGTGATATCGATATTTACTACAACACACTTCCAACTGGAAATGACAAAATCTCTCTATCAGCAATGCCTAATGTCACGACACTGACTAGAACCGGTGGAAACTACTCTCATATGCACATTCGTGTAGATGCAAAGCAGGGTCTTACCGATACCTACTCAGGAATCTTTGCTGGTAACGGAACACGCGCCAAGGATCTTCGTAAGGCCTTGTTGCTAGCTACACCTCGTGATCAAGCAGTAGATGTATTGATCAAGCCTGTAAAGGAAGATGCAACACCTTTGGATACACAGTTTGCATTCCAGGGAACACCTGAATACAACACACTTACCAAGGGATCGGGCGTAGCTATCTATAGCAAGCCACAAGCTGAGCGTACAGCTGAAGCTTTGGCACTTGTTAAGAAGTACTACCCAGAGGCATCTGAATCAAACCCATTGGCTAAATTCAAGTTCCTCCACTACAACACCACCGTACGTAACAACATCGCTAAGCTCTTCTCAGCTGAATGGAAGAAGGCTGGATTTGATGTTGAAGATGTTGCTTTGACTGATACATTCTTCGATGACATTTCATATGCCAAGTACGATGTAACAATGTACGGCTTCGGTTTGAATAGCATCAGCCAGTCAAACGGAACTGAAATCTTCAAGTCAGATGGTGGAAACAACAACTGGGGTTGGAACGATTCAGCCCTTGACGCTCTCATGACAAGCCTTCAGAGTGAGATCCTCACTCCGGCTCAAGTTACAGCCAAGCGTTTGGCTGCTGACAAGATCATCATGAAGAACTACTGGGGTCTCGCGTTGTATGCAAATCCAACGATTACTGCATTCAACAAAGACCTGAAGAACGTCAAGCCAGCACCAGTTGGTAATAACATCACTTGGAACTTCTTCGAGTGGTCTTATTAAAGACTATCTAGATTAAGTAATAGCAAAAGAAACTGGGATGTCCTTCTGGGCATCCCAGTTTCTTTTGCTTCGATGCTAGACTTGTTCACATTCGTCGCACCTTCTGGTGTCTAAAAGAGTTGCGGTTATGCCGCGGTCAGGGTGAAGCTTTGTTACAGTATGTGTTTAGACGTCTAGGTATGATGTTTGTCGTTGTCTTTGGCGCCAGTTTCTTGGCCTATAACCTGCAGGCCTACTCATCTAACCCGCTTTCAGTCTTCACTGAAAGTACTGAACAAAATAAGAACTTTCTGATCGCCAAAATGATTAGGGATCTTCAGCTCGATGTCCCTCCACCGATTCGGTACTTCTCTTGGCTTCGCGGCATAGTTGGGGGCCTTTGGGGAGATTTCGATATGGGCTTAAGTCGTAACGATATTCCGGTTATTGAACTTCTCGGCCAAGCAATTCCAGTAACGGTAAAACTTGTTATCACTGCAACATTTCTTGCCATCATTCTTGGAATCTCCGTCGGAATGATCACCGCGATACGTCAGTACAGTCGCTTTGATTATGTAATGACCTTCATCTCTTTTCTTCTCTACTCGCTACCAATTTTTTGGGTTGCGGTGTTACTAAAAGAGTTCATGGCAATTCAATTTAATGATTTTCTAGCCGACCCAAAGATTCCACCGATAACAATTGCCATTTTCTCCCTGACTATTGGCTTCATCTTTGCCGGCTTTGCCGGCGGAACCAGAGCTCAGTTTTTTGCGATAGTGGCAGGAGGCGCCATATTTTCTGCAGCCATCTTAACTTTCATGAGCGGATCTAACTGGTTCCTTGAGCCAGCCCTTGGAATTTTTGGAATCTCGTTCCTTGCCCTTTCTAACGCCGCTATCGTCATCCAATTAATATCTGGCCTTGATAGCAAGAAGGGGCGACAAGCAGGCTTCGGAACCGCAGTTGCGATCGCTGCGCTTTACTACCCACTTCAATCATTAATGACTGAAGATGCATCGTTCTTAAATGTGCTGGCAATTTTTGCAGTTACTATTTCTGTCGGAATAGCTATCGGCTACTCAATTAGTAAGATCGATCGCCGAGTTTATATTCGCATCGGCCTCTTCACCGCCTTAATTTCAACGTTCCCAATAATTCTTGATCGATTTATGAAGGAATTTCCGAACTACATGAACTCAGATGCGATCAATAACAGGCCAGTTCCTACCTTGGGTCAAAATAATGACATGCTGACACCAGAACAATTAGAGAACTTCTGGATCTCAGGGCTAGATACTGCTATTCACTTAGTTCTACCAACAATTGCCTTAACCTTGATTTCATTTGCGGGTTATGTGAGATTCTCACGAGGCAGCCTCCTTGAAGTACTGAACATGGATTACATTAGAACTGCACGCGCTAAAGGACTTACTGAGCGCACCGTGATTGTTCGTCACGGAATGCGTAATGCGATGCTTCCGTTAACCACGATTTTGGTTAACGACTTTGCCGGACTTCTCGGTGGCGCGATTATTACTGAAGGAGTCTTTGCCTGGAAAGGCATGGGACAACTCTTTAACGATGCGTTAAGAGGCTATGACATGAATCTATTTATGGGTGTCTTTATTCTCTCGGCCACGCTTACGGTTCTTGCCAACTTAGTGGCTGATCTCTTGTACGGTGTTGTTGATCCAAGAATTCGAATCAGGAAGTAGGTTGCCATGAGCAAAATGAAACCAAAGTCTGAGGTAGTTCTTGAAAAAGATGAAAATGAAATCGCCAACAGACAAACAGCCGGGCTAAGCCAGCGACAGATCGTCATCAAGCGTTTTATAAGTCATAAAGCTGCAATGGCTTCGCTCTTTACCTTAATCGGCATAGTTGTCACTGTCTTTACTGCTACGGGTATTCGGGTTGGATTTGGCAGCTTTGGATTTACTATCCCAGGCTGGTGGCAATTCTCCATTACCGATATTGACCCTTATGGTGCGGTCGCCGCCACATGTAATGGTGGAGTTACTGGATGTCCGACACTTGATTTAGCTCCATCATTTTTAGATGGTGATGGTGTTCAAATTGGCGATCACCCATTCGGTACCGACATTATCGGCACCGATTACTTTGCTTTGGTGGCCCGCGGTGCCCAACAGTCACTCATGGTTATGGTCATTGTAAGTTTCTTAGGAATTGTTATCGGAACTATTGTCGGTGCGATCGCTGGATTCTTCGGTGGCATTGTTGATGCAATTTTGATGCGCCTTACCGATATGTTCTTGGTTACTCCAGTCATTGTTATCGGAGCTGTGATTGGATTTAGATTCGGTAACCTGGGTGTAATTCCGCTTGCTCTCATGCTTGGCTTCTTTGCCTGGATGGGGCTAGCTCGTTTTGTCCGTACTGAGTTTCTCACTTTGCGTGAGCGAGAGTTTGTCGATGCTGCTCGAGTAGCAGGTGCCTCAAATCGAAGAATTATCTTCAAACACATTCTTCCAAATGCGATGGGAATTATCATTGTTGTTGGAACACTTCTAATGTCTAGCGCGATACTCATTGAAACTTCATTGAGTTATCTCGGCTTTGGTGTTAGACCACCTGATGTATCTCTAGGTCTATTGATCAGTGAGTACCAGGGAACCTTCAGTATTAGCCCTTGGTTATTTTGGTGGCCTGGCGCTCTAATCGTTGCGATCGCACTCTGCGTGAACTTTATTGGCGATGGACTTCGTGACGCCTTTGACCCACGCCAGCGCAGACACATCTCCGCTAAGGACCGCAAGCGAGCCAAGGAGATGAAAGGGATGCAGAGTTAGTGAATTCTCTTAATCCGCTCTTGGATCATGTAGGCAGCTTGCCCACTAAAACTATGAAGGCTAGCGCTCATCGACTCCATTTCAATCTCTCGGGATTGCGAAAACGGCATCTCGCTACTGAGCCAACCAAATTTCTTGTCGGCAACCCATCGCTGTTTTCCACCCGCTGGAGCAACCCATACCTTGGTCTTACCTCTGCTATGAGTGATCGTCAGCGACCACTTGGTGTTAAGTTCAATTACATCGCCATAAGGTATGACAACACTTTTCAACGGATTTACAACTTCGATATGGTCTCCCCGCAGAACCATTTTTGGTCTTATCCAGATCAGATAGGCAGTCACCGCCAAAATAAAAGAGATCGTAAAGTCAGAGATGTTCTGTCGAGTGCTAGTGGCGACAACCAGACTATTGATCATGAAGAGCAGGATCAATACCAGCGACACACCGGCCCAGATAAAGTTGCTTCGGGGGCGAAAAGTTTCATTCATTTTCTAAGTATCGCAGGAGAAACAAAATGAGCAAAGCGAACCAGACAGTTCTCAAGGTTGCCAACTACAGCGTTGACTTCTGGGTGGAAGGCATCTGGTATCCAGCTGCAATCAATATGAACTTTGAGGTACAGGCTGGAAAAGTCCTTGCCATCGTAGGCGAGTCCGGCTCTGGAAAATCGACCACTGCGATGGGTCTCATGGACCTTTTGGCATCGAATGCTCGAATTGAAGGTAGTGTAAAAGTTAATGGCCAGGAGATGGTCGGTGCAAAAAAGACCCTCCTACGCAGAACCCGTGGTCGCGAGGTAGCCTATATTTTCCAAGAGCCGATGACTGCGCTAAACCCTGTTTACACTATCGGCTTCCAGATTGTAGAAACTCTTCGTACCCACTTCGATTTAAGTCCCAATGAAGCCAAGGTGCGAGCGATCGAGTTAATTTCGATGGTTGAGATTCCAAACCCTGAAGCCTCTTTCGATAAGTACCCTCATCAACTTTCTGGTGGTCAACGTCAACGCGCCATGATTGCGCAGTCACTTGCTTGCGATCCAGGGCTGCTTGTTGCTGATGAGCCAACCACTGCCCTTGACGTAACGGTTCAAGCTGAAATCCTCGACCTGATTCGAAATCTTCGCGATAAACTTAACTCCGCAATTCTTCTGATTACTCACGATATGGGTGTCGTAGCCGACCTTGCCGATGAGATTCTTGTGATGAAGGATGGAAATACAGTAGAGCACGGAACTGCTGATCAAATCTTTAACCATCCCCAACATCCCTACACAAAAGAGCTTCTTGGCGCGGTTCCAAAACTTGGTTCCGTAGCGGTTCGTCAGCTTCAGCCAGAGCTCGTTGGCTTACCACCAGTTCTGAAGTTGGATAAAGTTTCGATCGAATACCCAAAGAAGGGTCGAGTTCCTGCTTTTCGCGCAGTGACGGATTTCAGTCTAGAGATCTACCCCGGTGAAATTGTTGGTTTAGTAGGCGAATCAGGCTCGGGAAAGACAACTGTTGGTCGCGCATCAATTGGACTACTTCCAGCTGTTGAAGGCCGAATTGAAATTGTTGGTCGAGATATCACAAAGCCAACCGCTAAAGAACTTCGTGAGATTAGAAAATTTACTGGCATCGTTTTTCAAGATCCGGGTAGTTCATTAAATCCTCGCCTGCCTATTGGTGAAAGTATCGGTGAACCACTATTACTGTCAGGCGATGCCAAAGGTGAGGAACTAAATCGTCGGGTAGAGGATTTATTGGAGAGCGTTGAACTTCCAAAGACATATCGAAATCGCTACCCACATGAACTCTCTGGCGGACAGCGCCAACGCGTGGGTATCGCTCGTGCACTTGCCTTAACCCCAAGTTTATTAATTGCTGATGAACCTACATCTGCTCTCGATGTATCTGTACAGGCTCGCTTCCTTGACCTTCTTCAAGAACTACAAGACAAACTAAAATTTGCCTGTCTATTTATCTCCCACGATTTAGCTGTGGTTGACATCTTGGCTCATCGAATTGCAGTAATGCAGAATGGTCGATTGGTAGAAGTTGGCCAAAGAGATCAGATCTTGAAGAGCCCACGAGAGGATTACACCAAACGATTGATTAGTGCGGTTCCGGTGCCAAACCCAGCCGAACAACGCATTCGCCGCGAAGCTCGCCTAGCTAACAAGTAGTTTTAGCTAGGCACTCTTGGCAAACTTGGCACTTGCAACTATTGCAAGTGCTAGTACCGCCGGGATAAATAGGGCAGTTCGAAGAGTTGTGGCATCTGAAATAAAACCAATAAATGGTGGTCCGACAATAAAGCCAAAGTATGAAATTCCGGAGACCATTGCAACTGCTTGTGCTGGCGCCATTTGATCGGCAAAGCGGGTGTTAGCCATCGCGCCAGCCGCGCTAAATAAAAGCGGGATTGCAACTGAAAGACCAGCACCCATCCAGAACCAACCAAAGATTGCACCAGCTGTTGAGTTAAGTAGTAAACCGGTACCCATTCCGATAGAAGCGATCAATCCCCCGCTTGCTAAGACTCTGGCCGCTCCAAACTTGGTAGCTAAGTAATCCCCGGAAAATCTACCGATAATCATGGTTGCCGAGAAGAGAATGTATGGAATAGCGCTAACAAACGGAGATGCTCCATAGGTTTCGCGAGTTAGCACACCACCCCAATCGCCAACAGCGCCTTCGCCAATTGTTGAACAGAGACCAAAGAATCCGAATAGCCAAATAATCGCAGGTCGATGCACTTTGGTTCCTGGTTCAATCACGTGAATATCAACCGCACCTGGCAACCAAAGTTTTCGTACCGCAAATGCCACGAGAGTTATGCCAATGCAAATCAAGAGTGTTTGAATACTGTAACTAATTTCAAATTGAGCGGCGAGGCCGCCGATTAGCCCGCCACTTAAGCCACCCAATGAGAACATGCCATGGAAAACACTCATGAGTCGAAGCGAGCTTTGATGTTCTAAAGTCACGGCGTGTGAATTCATGGCTACATCCTGAGTTGCCAAAAAGTAACCAGCTAAAAAAGCAGTTAAGGCAAAAGCCCAAACCGCAAAAAGTGAAAAACTCTGAAGTGTCCACGCAGCAACCATTGCTAGCGTTCCGTAAAACGCGATTGGCGAACTCCCGTATTTGGCGCAGAGTTTTCCGGCAAAGGGCAAAGCTGCGAAGACCCCTAGTGCACTTGCCAGCAAGCAGAGACTCAAGGTTGAGTTCGATATCTCAAGAGTATTTTTAATATCAGGAATTCTTGCGACGAATGCTCCGACTACTAATCCATTGGTAATAAATGTGGCCGTTACAGCTAAACGAGCGCGCCTCTGGACTTCGGTCAGCATGCCTTAAGGCTATCAACAGGTGCGCGTGAAACTTAGCCAAACGTCATGCGGTAGCTCTGGCTGTCCCATAACTGGCAACTCAATCTCAGTAACCTGGTACCCCAACTTTGTAGTGGTTCTACGCCAGGGGACGCGTCCCTGATAACTAGTGGCCAATGATCTTCGTAGGCGAGGTAGGTGCGCAGTCGATCATCACGAAATCGGCCATCTCTCTGAACTTCCAGATTGCGAAACTCAGCAAGATCTCGCATATACAACTGCCATAAATCAAAGAGGATTTCACTCTCTGCAGAGGTAGCCAAATCTGCTGAAACGGTAATTATTTACTCAGACTCTCAATGAAGGTCAATGAGTTTGCGAAAATTAAATCACTGTCATGATCCAGAGTTGCAACGTGGAAACTATTTAGCAGTTCAATTCGAGACTTATTGATTGAACCAATTTCACGCATCACTATTTCGGTATTTGAAACCGGCAGAGTGTGATCATCGACGCTATGAAAAAGCTGCATTGGTACCTTGACTGAGGGCAAAGCAGCACGAGTTAACTTCAACATGGTTAGCAATTGGTGAATGCCTCGATATGGCATTTTGTCGTAGCCATATTCAGTGACTCCGGCACGCTTAATGTCATTACCTACGCTCTTACCAAACTTAACTGCGCGAGAAATCACGAAAGCTAACGATGGCGAAATACCACGTATATGAATCATTGGGTTGACCAAGATGATTCCACTTAACTGATCGCCCACTTCGGCAGCCACATGCAACGTTGTGCCGCCGCCCATAGATAGTCCGGCCACGAATACTTGTGTGCAGCGCTTCTGTAGTTCCGCTATCTCCGCTTTGACCTTTGCTGGCCACTCTGGCCACTCAATTTCATTTAAGTCTGATGGTTTAGTTCCATGACCTGGTAGCAGCGGCACTCGAACGCTATAACCGTGCGCATTTAGATATTCAGCCCATGGTCGCATTGCCGCGGGAGAGCCGGTAAATCCGTGAACAAGTACAACACCGATATGACCATTCTTCTTGTCACCCAGGGCTTGAAAGTCCTGAAGCAATCCAGCTGGGGCACCAATAAAACTCATCTGCGAAATCTACCTCGGCTTCCCACTGTCAGCGAGAGGATTTAGGATCTATTCATTATGAATTCTTGGCAAGCAACTATTGAAGATCTGGGTCGCCCACTGAGGCTCACGACCTTCGTTGTCCTCGACCTCGAAACCTCAGGTGGTTCGCCAAAAGCCGGAGCAGGAATTACTGAAATTGGCGCTGTAAAGGTTTGTGGTGGTGAAGTTTTGGGAAAATTTCAAACTTTCATAAATCCAGGAACTTCTATCCCACCATTCATAACTGATCTAACCGGAATCACTGATGAGATGGTTTCCTCCTCGCCAAGTATTGCTGAAATCTTCCCGACCCTTCTTGAATTCCTAGGACCACCCGATGAAACCGTATTTGTCGCGCATAACGCGCCATTTGACTTGAGTTTTCTAAAAGCAGCTGCGCAAAGCTATGAACAGATCTGGCCCAAATATCCAGTAATTGATACCGCCAAACTTGCTCGACGTATCCTGACTCGTGACGAAGTAATCAACTGCCGGCTAGGCACTCTCGCTGAATTCTTCAATACGGAAGTAAGTCCAAGTCACCGGGCACTCGACGATGCGCTAGCTACAGTTGATGTTCTACACGCATTAATTGGCCGGGCTGCTGGTTTTGGAATTTCCACTTTAGAAGAGTTAAAGAAGTTCAGTTCAGGTAGGTCAGCTATTCGCAAGAAAGAGGAGTTGCTCTCACCGTGACTTTGAGTGCAATTTACCTGTTAGCTAGCCGCTGACTAACAGTGATCCAGTTAGCTAATAAATCTTTTGCAGCACCTGAATCTATTGCGGTGATTGCTTCCGAATAACCAGCCTGCATTCGCTCTGCCAAAGATTTTGTGAACTCACCTTTATAAGCCGCAATTGCTGCTGCGGCATTTAGTGCGACTGCATCGCGTGGTGCACCTTTTTCACCATTGAATATGGCTCTTGAAACTTGTGCGTTGAATTCGGCATCTCCCCCAACTAACTCAGATAGCGGAGCTCTTGAAATGCTAAATTCAATTGGATCAAGTGAACCCGCTGAGATTTCACCTTGTCCGATTGTTAAAACAGAAGTGGTGGTCGCAAGAGAGATTTCATCAAGACCATCATCGCCGCGAAAGACAAAGCCATCTACCCCTTTTACCGCAAGTACTTGCGCCATTAGAAAGTGCATCCGATCATTGGCGACACCTATGGCCGCTGCCTTCGGCTGTGCTGGATTAGCCAGTGGCCCAAGAATGTTGAAGATCGTTGGGACGCCCAATTCTTTTCGAGCTGGGGCTGCAAATCGCATCGCCGGATGAAACTTTGGCGCAAAGCAAAAACCAATTCCGACCTCGCGAAATACCGTTTCAACGCCGTCGCCGATTAAGTCAATGTTGACCCCAAGGGCTTCGAGTAGGTCAGCAGAACCAGATTTAGAAGAGGCTGCTCGATTGCCGTGCTTGACAACTTTCGCCCCAGCTGCCGCAGCAACGATCGCAGCTGTAGTTGAGATATTGATCGTGTTATAGCCATCGCCACCTGTGCCGACAGTATCTACTGCTCGCTCCAGGATACTTATCGGCGAACTGTGCTGATACATCACACTTATAAAAGCATTAACTTCTTCGGCAGTTTCGCCTTTTGCTTTCAGGGCCAGTAGAAATTCTTTTATCTCTGCGATATCGGCGTTGCCCTGCAGGATTTCATTCATCGCCCACTGGGCCGAAGTTGTATTGAGATCTAACCGATTAGTTAGCGTCTCTAATAATTGTGGCCAAGTATTGGAGTTAGACATTCGTCGTTGCGAGATTTTGTTTGCGCAACAAATCAGCAGCTGACTGCGCCAATGTAAAGGGATCGATTGGGTGGGTAACCACAGATTCAGCCCGCGACCACGCCGCTAGCCAGGCATCTTCTTTGCGACCGATGATCAGCAGTACTGGCGGGCAATTGAATACTTCATCCTTTAATTGGCGAGCTACTCCCATGCCACCTTCAGGCACCGCCTCCCCATCAAGGATGAATAGATCAGCTTTGAAATTTCCAGCTAAATCTGGGCGATCCACAAATACTCGCAAAGCTGGCGCTGTCGCGAACTCAAGAATTTCATGTGCCGGAAGATCGGCGGCAATTTTGCGGCCTAAGGCCGAAATAACGGCAGATCTAACTGCGGAATCATGTGAGTAAACGACCACACGGATCTTTGAAGTTTCTGAGCTGCTCATGCTGGCAATTCTAATCAAATTGAAGCCCAAAACCCCTGTGACCTGACTCATGCTTTCAGACCAATATCACTCGCTCAAAGAGCCTCTTCTGGGCGCGATGTGGCGTGATTTCGGGAATAATACGCAGCATGTCGAGCACAACTGTTGGAATGCATAAGCCCACCCGCCCGAACTTAGTTGCTGTCGGAACTATTGTCTGGCTTTCAAGTGAGTTGATGTTTTTCGCTGCTCTCTTCGCAATGTATTTCACAACTCGCGCAGTTCAAGGCCCCGCGATTTGGCTCAGTTCGACGGAACTTCTGAGCATTCCATTTGCTGCTCTCAACACCACGGTTTTGGTTTTATCTTCCGTAACTTGTCAGTTCGGTGTTTTTGCCGCGGAGCGTTTTCAAGAACGCCGAACAGGTTCAATTTGGCAGCTTAATAAGTGGGGAATGCGCGAATGGTTCTCGCTTACTTTCTTAATGGGTTCTTTCTTTATCGGCGGTCAAGTTTATGAGTACGCGGTATTAGTTTCAGAAGGTTTAACGCTATCTTCAGTTGCTTATGGTTCGGTTTTTTATCTTGCTACTGGTTTCCATGGATTACACGTAACCGGCGGCCTGATTGCGTTCCTGATTGTGATGATTCGCGTAGCGAAAGCCCGTCGCTTTAATCACAACCAAGCAACAACTGCAATTGTGGTCTCTTATTACTGGCACTTCGTCGACGTCGTCTGGATCGCGCTCTTTGCTGCGATTTACCTAATTAAGTAGAGAAGAAATATGAAAAAGATATCCATACTTCGTCGCAGTGCTTTCGCCTCGCCTCTGCTTTTGGTGGTTGCACTATTTGCGATCGGCACTACCTTCTCAGTAGCAAGCGCCACCGATAAGGCGGAACTAACAGTTGCACAACGTTCAGCTCAGATCGCTGAAGGTAAACAAATCTTTCTAAAGGGTTGTTCGTCTTGTCACGGCTTAAATCTTGAAGGAGCTGCTATCGCTCCCTCTCTAATTGGTGTCGGCGCAGCTTCAGTAGATTTCCAAGTTGGCACTGGCCGCATGCCGGTAGCTGACTTAAGCCAGCAAATTGCCCGTAAAGAGCCGATATATAACGAAGCGCAAACCGCCGCTCTTGCCGCCTATGTGGCTTCAACGGCACCAGGCCCAGAAATTCCAACCGAAGCCATGCTTAATTTCGAACGTGATGGCAACACTGCCGAAGGCGGAACTTTATTCCGCACAAACTGCGCAATGTGCCACAACTTTGCTGGTCAAGGTGGAGCATTAACCCAAGGAAAATACGCACCATCTGTTATGGGCGTAGAACCTAAACATATTTATGAAGCCATGATTACTGGCCCACAAGCTATGCCAGTTTTTGCGGATAAGACAATCACTCCTGCTGAAAAACTCTCCATCATCAAATGGATCAAAGCGGCAGAAAATGAGCCACAGTTGGGTGGGGCTGCTCTTGGAAGAGTTGGTCCTGTGACTGAAGGTTTATTGGTATGGACACTAGGACTCGGACTGCTAATAGGTGTGGCGGTTTGGTTAGCGACGAAGGCGAGATAAATAAATGTCCAACGAAATCGAAGCAATCAAAGATCCTGGTCTACCAGCACACGTCCATCGCAAGGCTGATAGTGATCCAGTTGCGGAAAAGCGCGCAGAGCGACAAGTAGCAATTCTCTTTTTGATCTCCGCCCTTGGCACTTTATTATTTATATTTGCCTATTACTTCATTCCTGAAGATGTTTTTTTCTTCTTTCCAGTTTTAGGAAACACCAATGCACATCAACTCTTCTTGGGTCTTGGGCTAGCGATGGCACTTTTCTTTATTGGCGCAGCTGCGATTCACTGGGCTAAAACATTGATGCCCGATGAAGAAGTAATCGCAATGCGTCACACCATGCGTTCTGATGATGAGGATCGTGATGCGCTTGTCTCAACCGTGAAAGAACGTGCAGGAGCGGCTGGCCTTGGGCGCCGTTCTCTGATTAAGCGTTCCATGGGGCTTTCGCTCGGCTTAATTGGCCTATCTCCGATAGTCCTATTGCGTGATTTAGGCCCACTTCCAGGCGATGATTTATCAAAAACCAGTTGGAAAGCTGGAACTAGATTGGTTACAGATCCAGGTGATCGCCCAATCCGACCTGCGGATCTAGAGGTGGGTGCTGTTGCGCAAGTATTGCCAGAACTACGCGGCAAAGAGAAGCGTCATTTAGACGATATTGCGAAGGATGCGGTTCTCTTAATTCGCCTTCGTCCAGAAGAGTTCCAGTTGAGTCCAGAGCGTTTATCTTGGACTTACGACGGCATAATCGCATTTAGCAAGATTTGTTCACATATGGGTTGTGCTGTAGCGCTATACGAACAAACCACAAAACACTTACTTTGCCCATGTCATCAATCCACTTTCGATGTGCCTCGCGCAGCAAAAGTTATCTTTGGCCCCTCAGCGCGCGCGCTACCCCAGCTAGCGATTACAATTGATGCCGAAGGGTATCTAATCGCGCAAAGACCATTTACTGAACCGGTAGGACCTAGTTTCTGGGGGCGTTTATCATGACGGCACGCGAGAGAGTTGCTGGCACAGTAGCCAACTATGTTGACGAGCGCACTGGTGCGGCAAAATGGGTTAAGAAAAACCTAACCAAAGTATTCCCCGATCATTGGTCTTTCTTGCTAGGCGAAATTGCCTTGTATTCTTTCATCATTTTGTTGCTTTCGGGCACTTTCTTAACTTTCTGGTTTGATCCGTCGGCACGTGAAGTCATTTACGACGGTAGCTATGCACCACTACAAGGTTTACATATGTCGGCTGCTTATGAATCGACCTTGCATATCTCCTTTGAAGTTCGTGGTGGTTTATTGATGCGCCAGATTCACCACTGGTCAGCACTTATTTTTATGGCTGCAATCGTCGTGCACCTGATGCGGGTCTACTTCACTGGCGCTTTTCGTAAGCCTCGCGAGTTCAACTGGATCATTGGTATTGGCTTACTAACACTGGGAATCGTCGAAGGTTTCCTCGGTTACTCATTGCCTGACGATCTGCTTTCAGGAACAGGTATCCGTATTGCCGAGGCGATTATTCAAGCGATACCTGTAGTGGGTTCATACTTGTCGTACTTCGCCTTTGGCGGAGCCTTCCCTGGCGAAGCATTTATTCCACGTATCTATACCGTTCATGTGTTGTTGCTGCCAGGAATCTTTTTAGCGCTAATAACGGTGCACTTAATGTTGGTTTGGTACCAGAAGCACACGCAGTGGCCTGGTCCTGGCCGAACTGAAAAGAATGTAGTTGGTTATCCGCTAATGCCTGCTTACATGGCTAAAGCTGGTGGCTTCTTCTTTATTGTTTTTGGTGTTACAGCGTTTTTAGGTGCAGTTGCTTCCATTAACCCCGTCTGGCTTTACGGCCCATATAACCCCGGACAAGTATCTGCCGGTTCACAACCTGACTGGTATATGGGATGGCTCGATGGCTTAGTGCGGATGTCGCCGCCAATAGAAACTTACTGGTTTGGCTACACAATTTCCTGGAACATTTTGATTCCAGGCTTAATTGTGCCTGGAATTCTTTTCACTGGTATGGCGCTCTATCCATTTATTGAAAGTTGGATAACTGGCGATAAGCGTGAACACCATCTCCTTGATCGTCCACGAAACGTGCCCAATCGCACCGCTCTTGGCGTTATGTCCTTAACATTTATGTTAGTTGCGCTTATCAACGGCGGTAACGACATTATCGCTACCACTTTTGAATTGAGTATCAATCAAGTTATGTGGTTTAGCCGAATCGCAATATTTGTATTGCCGCCTATTGCATTCGTAATCACTAAGCGAATCTGTCTCTCGCTACAACGGGCTGATCGCGAGCTCGTGCTTCATGGTCGCGAGACTGGCCGTTTGCTGATGCTGCCACACGGTGAGTTCGTTGAAGTTCATGAGCCGATATCCCCAGAACTAGCTTGGAAATTGACAGCACATGAGCAAGCTCCAGCGCTGGCCCTAGAAGATGTCGATGCTCGTGGCGTTCGCCGTGCGGGTGGCTTGAAGAACAAGCTACGTAAGCGCATGAGTGAGGCGAATGCTGAAAGTATTGCTAAACCAACAGTTAACGATTTAAAAGAGATCGAACATCACTGATTCGCTCTGAGAGAACCCCGATTGCTAACTGGTGATCGGGGTTTCTTTTTGCTTGCTTACAACAAGCCAGACCCCAACAACTGTTATTAAAGTTCCCAACATTGAGATTGGTGAGATCTGTTCATCAAAGATAAGGTAAGCCTCGAAAGCCGTTGCTGCAGGGACTAAGTAATAGAGCGAAGAAACACTCGCTGCGCTTCCCGCTTTAAGTAAGAAAAATAACAGCAAAATAGCTCCGAAAGATAAGGCAAATACCAACCATGCCAAGGCCCCAATGAAGTTACCAGTCCATTGAATATCAGGTTCCTCAAATAGCAACGCAAAGATCAAAAGCACAACAGCGGTTCCTGCATATTGAATCGAAGTGCCGGCCAGGGTCGGTATCGCTCCCCCGTACTTCTTCTGCAGTATGGTGCCAAAAGTGCCTCCTAACAATCCGATGACACTCGCAACAACCGCAATACCTGAAATCGCATCTGCACCAGTCATATTTATTCTTGGTAAAACTACAACAAATAAACCTATTAACCCCAGAATTAATCCGAAAGCAGCTCGGGCTCTCAACGGTTCGTTTAGAAACTTGGCCGCGAAGAGACTTACCAAAACCGGTTGCAAACTTACAATCAGTGCCGCCACACCAGCTGGCATTCCTCGGCTGACGGCAAAGAAACAGCCGCCTAAGTAAGCGCCATGGAGGGTTAAGCCAATCATTGTAGAAGGCCAAATGATTGATCGAGTGATGGGTTGACTCTTACGTAAAAAGGAGATGGCGATGAAAAGCAGTAGCGATGCGATTGTCATTCGAATAGCCAGAAAGTAGAAAGGTGGCGCGTAAGGAATACCGTATTTAGCGCCTATGAAGCCAGTGCTCCAGAGAAGGACAAAGAGCCCTGGCGCAAGTTTATTAAGCAAAACTGAGCTAACTAATGATGAATTGCGTCTTTGCTTGGCTTCTCGTACTCGGTCACAAACCCAATGATGCTAATCACAAGTGCACCGACACCAAGAAGTGTTAACCACCAACCAATAATCAGGCCAAGGCCAACAACAAACATGCTCGCGGCCAGTGGCAATGGCCACCAGGAATGCGGGCTATAGAAACCAAGTTCGCCAGCTGAGTCAGCAATTTCGCCTTGCAGATTATCTTCTGGCAGCGTTACGCCAATGCGACGATCAGTAAACCAAACGTAGTAGCCAACCATGGCCGCAAGCAGGGAGCTTAGAAGCAAACATGAAATTCCAAGAGGTTCGCCACCCACGTAGTAATAAACAATTGTCGTGATTGCATAGAAAACCGCTAAGCCGACAAAAAGGCGGTAATTAGTTTTCATGTAATTAGTGCCCCTCGGTCTTAATGTGCGGGTGGTGTAAATCAAAGGCTGGACGTTCTGAACGGATGCGCGGCATCGTTAAGAAGTTGTGACGAGGAGGCGGGCAAGATGTCGCCCATTCCAATGAGGAACCGTATCCCCAAGGGTCATCGCAGTTAACCAACGGTGACTTACGTGTTATCCAGACGTTAATAGCAAACGGAATCATAGACAATGCGAGCAAGATTGATCCTACAGTTGAGATCATGTTCATCGTGGTGAATCCATCAGTAGCTAGATAGTCAGCGTAGCGACGAGGGAAACCCTTAATGCCTAACCAGTGCTGAATCAGAAACGTGGTGTGGAAACCGAAGAAAAGCGTCCAGAAATGGATTTTTCCAAGACGCTCATTGAGCATACGTCCAGTCATCTTTGGCCACCAGAAGTAGAAGCCGGCAAACATCGCAAAGACCACGGTACCAAAGAGCACATAGTGGAAGTGTGCAACTACGAAGTATGAGGCGGAAACTGCGAAATCTAGGGGCGGTGAAGCCAGAATAATTCCGGTAATTCCACCGAATAAGAAGGTAATCAAGAATCCCATTACCCAGAGCATTGGTGTCTCAAAAGTAACGTGGCCACGCCACATAGTTCCGATCCAGTTAAAGAACTTAACACCGGTAGGAATACCAATTAAGAAAGTCATGAATGAGAAGAACGGTAAGAGAACTTGTCCGCTGGCAAACATGTGGTGAGCCCAGACTGAAACTGAAAGAGCTGAGATTGCAATCGTTGCAGCGATCAAACCTTTGTATCCAAAAATTGGCTTTCGACTAAAGACGGGCAAGATCTCAGTTGCGATACCGAAGAACGGTAGCGCCAAAATATAAACTTCGGGGTGCCCAAAGAACCAGAAGAGATGCTGCCAAAGCATCGCACCACCATTAGCAGGGTCGAAAATATGTGAGCCAAATAATCGATCTGATTCAAGTGCGAGCAGCGCTGCAGCAAGTGGTGGGAATGCCAGTAATACTAGAATTGAAGTTAACAGGACGTTCCAGCTAAAGATTGACATCCGGAACATAGTCATACCTGGTGCACGCATTGTGAAGATTGTTGTAATGAAGTTAACTCCGCCGAGAATAGTGCCGATACCACCAATGGCTAGTCCAACGATCCAGAGATCGCCCCCGATGCCGGGTGAATATTGCGAATTAGATAGTGGCGCGTAAGCTGTCCAACCAAATGAAGCTGCACCACCAGGGGCTAAGAAGCCAGCAAATGCCATGATGCCACCGAATAAATAAATCCAGTAAGACAACATATTCAATCGCGGGAACGCCACATCTGCGGCACCAATTTGTAGCGGCATAATTACATTGGCAAAGCCAACAAACAATGGCGTTGCGAACATCAACAACATGATGGTTCCATGCATTGTGAAAACTTGGTTGTATTGCTCGTTACTGATGAACTGCATACCTGGGCGAGTCAACTCGGCGCGCAAAATCAGTGCCAAAACACCACCAATTAAGAACCAAGCAAAAGTTGTCATCAAATATAGATAACCGATCGTCTTGTGATCGGTTGAAGTTATAAAGCGTACGAAATGGCGCCCTTTTGAGGTTGGCGGCAGCTTTATGACCTCTTCGGCTTCGCGTTGAGCGTATGTGGTCATGTCAGGCTCGCCTTCTCTACTTCAGGTTTCAGATTCGAAATATAGGTTTCATATTCAGCTGGAGTAACAACTCGCACGGTGAAAAGCATTTGCGCATGGTTGCGGCCACAAAGAATGTTGCATCGACCCGGAAAATCACCGAGTTTATTCGCCGTGAACTCGAGCCGATTAGTTACGCCAGGTAAGTTCTGCATCTGAATCATAAATTCAGGAATCCAGAATCCATGTACTACATCATTTGAGACGATGGTGTAACGAACTCGTTCGCCTTGTGGCACAACCAGAACCGGAGGCTTAGCTGGAGTTCCGGTTACCGTTATATCTTCACCCGCATCAAGATAGGTAAATTGCCATGACCATTGAAATCCGTTAACCACTATTTCATGCTTAACGTTTTCTTGCGGAGTCACAATCTCGTTCTGCTTGACTATGGTGAAGTAAAACAAACCAGCCACGATGAAGAATGGGATTAAGGTGTAGGCAATTTCAACAGGAACGTTGTACTGAGTCTGCTTAGGAAACTCTGGACCATTTTTTGGGGCACGATGAAAAATAGCCGGCCATACAATCAAGATCGCGGTGAAAACGCCAACAACAGCGGCTGCCAACCACGAATAAGTCCAGAGTGAATGCGTAATTTCATTTATGCTCGAAGCATCGCCGCTAAAACCCGAATCTGCATCTGTTGCGCAGCCAGTAAGGGCCAACAGGGCCGGCGCGATAACAAATAACCGGCGCTGAGTGGTATTGAATTTCATACCTTAAGGATAGTCGCCCATTTAGACGTTCGCTTCAGTCAGGAGTAGCCTTCGATGCGTGGTTCGGGTCACAGGAAATTTCACAAGTCAATCGCCACTCCACCCTGCCGCAATCGCCCTTTTAACCGATGCTTTTGGCCAAGGCTGGGCGGATCCTGCGAAAATTGGTGATCACTCAGCCAGAACCGCAATCCTGCGCAATGAAGCTATCGAATCAATCGCGCAAAACTTAGCTCTGCAACCAAGTGAGATTGAAGTACTTGGTGAGCCACGTCTCGGCCAACACTTAGCAATTTCTGGGCTACTAAATGCCGATCTCACATTGGTCCATTCATCGGTAGATCGCCGCAGCATTTTCGCTGTCGCGGCGGCACATGAACAAACCGGTGGAAAAACTCAAGTGTTGAACGTTGGATCGAATGGAAGAGTTTGTGATTTAACTCAAATTCAAGGGCGAAGTGTTCTGGCTTTGCAAGGGGCGAATATTGAAACTGGAATTACCCAAGATGTTGATTCAGTAGTCGCCGCAATAGATCCAACATTTGTGGCTCTTGATTACTCGGCCTGCCCAAACCTGGCTTTGCCTACCCGCTGGGACAGTGCGATTTTTGATGGCACCAGTTGGCAAGGTCCAGCCGGTATCGGAATCTTGGCGATCCGAAACTCAATCGCTTGGAAAAATCCACTCCCAAATTTGGGTATCCGTAGAACACCAGAATCATCATCGCTACCACTTCTTCTGGCGAGCGCTGTTGCTCTCGATCACTGGTTAAAGGAAGACGTAACCGAGTCAATCCGGCTAAAGAACTTAAATCTGCTGATTAGGAAATCGCTGACTGCTGCAAACATCGGTGTGACTTTCGCTGGTGATCATCTGGAAAGCACCGGACAAACTATTGCTCTGGTTGCCGACGGTTGCGTTGGCGAAGACTTAGTTAGACAGCTTAATGAAATCAACTTTGTGCTGGATTCTGGCTCTGCCTGTACAGCAGCTCAGATGCAACCAAGTCATGTACTGATGGCGCTGGGTATGAAGAGCGAAGGAAACTTGCGGATTACGCTGCATCATGGTGTCACAGAGACTGAAGTGCACGAACTTATTGCCGCAATTACTTCAGTTGTAGAGCGATCTCGCTAGCCGCAATATCGCCATATGCTTCGGCAAAACGCCCCACGAACTCATCGGCAGTAAAGCGATATTCCTGAGTGCCAGTAGTTTCAATTACATAAGTTGCAATCATCGAACCGAGTTGCGCGCATCGCTCGTGACTAAGCCCCCACGCCAAGCCAGCGATAAAACCTGATCTAAAAGAATCACCAACGCCAGTTGGATCGATCTTTGCTCTCTCCTGAGGAACACCGACTTGAACAAATTCACCATTTCTCGATTCAACTTTTGCGCCCTTGGATCCAAGCGTGACTACGCGAAATTCAACTAAATCGAGAATTTCAGCATCACTCCAACCGGTCTTCTGCATCGCAAGAGCTAACTCATATTCATTTAGAAATAGATACTTAGCGCCAGTAATTAACTGCCGGATTTCTTCGCCACTCATACGAGCCATCTGTTGTGATGGATCTGCCGCAAAAGCTACTCCTTCTTGGCGGCAAACCTCAGAGTGACGCAGCATAGCTTCAGGGTCATCTGGCGAAATAACCACAATATCGAAGCGACCAGTTTTACCCATGATCGGAGCAAGTTCAATGTTTCGAGCTTCAGACATTGCCCCTGGGAAGAAGGAAGCAATCTGATTTAACTCAGTGTCGGTAGTGACCATAAAGTGTGCAGTGAACTGTGTCGTTGAGATTAAAACATGTGAAGTGTCAACTCCATGTCTAATTAACCAGGCATCGTAATCGGCCCAATCTTTACCCACTGCTGCGATTAAAACTGGATTTAATCCGAGAACGCCCATTCCATAAGCAATGTTTGCCGCACAGCCACCTCTGCGAACTTCAAGACCATCAACTAAAAAAGATAACGAAACTTTCTCAAGTGACCCGGCGACCAAGGAATCAGTAAATTTTCCTGGAAAGGTCATTAAATGGTCCAGGCCGACAGAGCCTGCAACACCAATTTTCATAGAGGAACGAGTCGTTACGGATTAGTTAAAAGAATCGCCACAGGCGCATGAGCCTGAAGCATTCGGGTTATCAATCGTAAAACCTTGCTTCTCAATGGTGTCAACGAAATCAATAGTTGCACCCATCAGGTAGGGGTCGCTCATCTTGTCGATAACAACTTTAACTGTGCCGAATTCGCGCACGATGTCACCATCTTGATTGCGATCATCGAAATAAAGCTGATATTTCAGTCCTGAACAGCCACCAGGTTGAACTGCAACTCGTAGGCATAAATCATCGCGACCTTCTTGCGCCAACAGAGCGGCAACTTTGGCAGCTGCCACATCGGATAAAGCGATACTGGTCATCTTGACATCTACAGCTTCGGTAGTCATTGCTCTCCCTAAAAGATTTACGAACAGGGCTTAATAGTAGCCATGAGAGCGGCAATCGCGCACTTCAAATGCGACAAGAGAGCCAAAATTCGAGAGAATGTAACCATGGCATTAACTGACCTGTTACTAATGGGGCGCGAACGTGATCTATCCAGCGAACGCGGAGTCTCTTGCGCTGGTGAATTGCCGGCTGCCAGTGACCCAGATTTAGTGCAACGAGCAAGAGCTGCGCGTGCGGCCCTAGGTTCCAAAGTGATGATTCTCGGACACCACTACCAGCGCGATGAAGTTATCGAATTCGCGGACATTACAGGAGACTCTTTTAAGTTGGCGCAAGCCGCAGCAGAGAATCCACAAGCTGAGTATGTGATTTTCTGTGGTGTTCACTTTATGGCCGAAAGTGCTGATGTTCTGACCGCTGATAATCAAAAAGTAATCTTGCCCGATCTGGCTGCTGGTTGTTCTATGGCAGATATGGCTTCAGCCAATCAAGTAGATGATTGTTGGAAACAACTGAGCGAACTGGGAATTGCCCAAAGAACCATTCCGGTCACCTATATGAATTCATCTGCTGCGATAAAAAGTTTTACCGGAAAAAATGGTGGCACGATTTGTACTTCCTCAAATGCTAAGAGTGCAATGGACTGGGCATTTACCCAAGGTGAGAAAATTCTCTTCTTGCCCGACCAGCATCTAGGTAGAAATACTGCAGTTCTTGCGATGGGTCTATCACTAAGTGATTGCGTGGTTTGGAATCCCTGGAAACCCATGGGCGGTTTAACTGAGACCGAACTGCGCGACGCGAAAGTTATTTTGTGGCGTGGCCACTGTTCAGTTCACGGTCGCTTTACTGCGCAAAATGTGGCTGATGTCCGAGAGCGAGTTCCAGGTGTCAAAGTATTAGTTCACCCAGAGTGCCAACACGAAGTAGTTTCAATTGCAGATGTGGTTGGTTCAACCGAGAAGATTATTCAGACTGTCGCCAAATCTCCAGCCGGTTCTAAGTGGGCCATTGGTACTGAGCTAAATCTGGTTCAGCGCTTGTCGCGCACAATGCCGGATAAGGAAATTCTCTTCCTAGATAAGACAGTCTGTTATTGCTCAACCATGAACCGGATCGACCTACCGCATCTAGTTTGGGCGATGGAATCCCTGGTTCAAGGCCAGATAGTGAATCAAATCATCGTTCCGGAAGAGGTCCGCAAGTACTCCAAACTCGCCCTAGAACGCATGCTGGCTCTATAGTTTCGCCCATGACTGAAGAAGCCGCAAAAAAGGGTCGTCCCACACCATCTCGAAAAGAAGCTGAATCAAAGCGCAAAGTCTCAACACTCGCGCCAGCTGTTGGCAAGGATGCGAAGAAGCGTGACAAAGCGGTTGCTCGCGAACGTCGAGTTGCTGCGCGTGAGGCCTACCTGCGTGGCGATGAAAACGCTCTTCCACTTCGCGACCGTGGCCCAGTACGCCGATTTGTCCGTGACGAAGTTGATGGTCGCCGTTCTATTGGTGAGTTCTTCCTGCCAATTATTTTCGTAGTTCTACTTTTCTCAGTAGTACCAAATATGACCGTAAACGTTATTGCGATTGTTTTGATGTACACAGTTCTTCTATTTGCTGTTATCGACGGTTTCTTTTTGAGTCGCAAACTTAAGAAGCAGATAAAGGAAAAATTTCCAGATGCCAATACCAAGGGTCTTGGAATGTATGGCTGGTTACGTTCAACTCAGATGCGACGCCTGCGCGCACCTAAGCCAACTGGGTCTTATCAAAAAAAGAATTAGCTAAGCGCGAGGATTTGGGCTACCCATCAAGTTTGGGTCGGTTTTAGTAATTGGTTTCAGCGCTGCATTAATTTCCTTGATTACAGATGCTTCGAGTTTAATCCCGCTGCCCTTAGCATTCTCAGTGACCTGCTTGGGTTTGGTAGCTCCCATAATGGCACTTGCCACATTTGGGTTACTAAGAATCCAAGCCAAGGCCAACTGCGACATAGTGATTCCATGGGCATCTGCAATTGGTTGTAATTTCGCCACGTGACTTAAGAAATCATCGTTCATCATGCCCTGCATGAATTGACCGTTGTTATTTTTGTTTGCACCACGTGAATCCGTCGGAACTTTTTTGCCAGGTAGATACTTACCAGTTAGAACGCCTTGGGCCAGAGGCGAATAAACAATCTGGCTGATGCCTTCGCGTTCACAGAGCGGCATAATCTTGGCTTCAATAACTCGATAAATTGCCGAGTAGGAAGGCTGGTTCGAAACAATCCGGTTATAACCCTTCTCATCTTGAATTTTCAGGGCATCTTGAATCTCGGTGTGTTTCCAATTGGATACGCCGATGTAATGGACTTTTCCTTGCCGGATTAAGTCATCAAAAGCGCTCAAGGTTTCTTCCAGTGGAGTTTCATAGTCAAAGCGATGCGCCTGATAGAGATCAATGTGATCAGTTTGTAAGCGTTTTAGGGATGCATTGCAGGATTCAATTATGTGTTTACGAGATAGACCCCGATCATTTTTTCCGGTGCCAGTTGGAAAATAGACTTTGGTAAATAACTCGTAAGACTCACGCTTTATTCCTTTAAGCGCTTTGCCCAAAATGACTTCTGCCTTTGTGCCAGCATAGACATCGGCGGTATCAAAGGTCGTGATGCCCGCTTCGAAGGCAGCTTTAACGCAGGCGTTTGCGGCAGTAGCCTCAACTTGGTTGCCATGGGTAATCCAGTTTCCGTATGCAATCTCGGAAACATACATTCCGGTATTACCTAAGCGGCGATATTCCATTTTTTCTCCCCTGGTTCCTTAGCGAACGTGCGATGGCACAAACGGTAACTTAACTATCTCAACAATAGAGGTGCGACCTCGTACATCAAGGCTGAGTTGCTGCCCAACCTTAAATTCGGTCTCCACTAACGCCAACGCTATCCCGACCTTTAAACTTGGCGAAAAAGTTCCGCTGGTTACGATGCCAACTTCAGTGCCATCGTGGAGTACTTGCATATCAGCACGCGGGATTCCGCGGTCTAAAGACTTTAGTGCAACCAGTCGTCGCGCGACACCGTTTTCTTTCTGCGCTTTGAGAACTTCAGATCCCTGGAATCTCGCCTTGTCCCAGCCAACCGCCCAGCTCGCGCTAGCCATTACTGGTGAGATTTCCAGCGAAAGTTCATGCCCATGAAGCGGGTATCCCATTTCAGTTCTAAGAGTGTCTCGTGCGCCAAGTCCACAAACTAAGCCGTTAGCAGCTTCGACTTGCTCAACTAATGCATCCCAAACAGTTAACGCTTGGTTCCACTTAGGCAAAACTTCAAAACCGGATTCACCGGTATACCCCGTACGACAAACAATCACATCGCAGCCAGCTATCACAACATTGGTAAACGCCATGTAATCAATCTCGATCTGTACTCCAAAGTGCGCTAAAACTTTTGTGGCAAACGGACCTTGAAGTGCGATTACGCCGTATTCGTTGTGAAGGTTCGTAACTGTGATGCCAGTTGGGGCGCTTTTCTGCAGATTTGCAACCACTGCGCTGGTGTTAGAAGCATTAGGGACAATAAAGAAATCAGTATCTGAATTTCGATAGACGATTAAGTCATCGATTACGCCACCATCGTTATTGCACAGCATTGAGTATTGAGCAGCGCCATCTGGAATTTTAGTTAAATCATTTGTCAACATTGAATTTAAAAAATCGAGCGCACCTTTACCAATAACTGATGCTTTTCCAAGGTGTGAAACGTCAAAGAGCCCAACCCGCTCACGCACCGCAGCATGTTCAGCAAGTACGCCAGCGCCGGGATACTCAATCGGCATTAGCCACCCGCCAAAATCGGCCATCTTGGCATTTCGGGCGAGATGGCGCTTATGTAGTGGAGATTGCTTCATGGCACACAATCTATCGCTACATATTCTGGTATTCCTGCTTTAGACTCAGCCAAGCTAAAGCGAACAATGATCTTAGGAGAGCCATGAAATCGATCCGTCTATCCGATGCGTTAGTTTCCGATGACATTTTAGTTGTTGGTTTAGCTAAGGGCGCTAAAGCGGATACCTTAAAGATTGAATCTGGTTCAGTTTCACTTGATGAAAAGTCGTTGCTTTCTGCTCTAACAGACTTAGGGGCGACAGGGGCAGCTAATGAGATTACTAAGCTGCCAGGGTCCACTACCCGATTGCTAGTTTTCACGGGACTAGGTGAAGTTAAGAAAGATTACGCCCATGAAATCTTGCGTCGCGCAGCTGGTGCTGCCGCCCGCGCCTTGGCAGGTGAGAAGAGCGCCGCTGTAGCTCTGCCGACAACTTCGATTGAACAAGTTGCCGCCGTCGCCGAAGGCATGACTCTCGGAGCCTACGCATTCGACGAATTTCGGGGATCTTCTAAAGCAGAGCGCAAGGCTCCATTAGCTGGCGCCACTGTTCACACCAAAATGGCAAATTCCGCTGAAGCAAAAGCCGCTGTTAAGCGCGCTGTAGTCATTGGTGAATACACAAAACTGGTTCGCGACTTAATCAACACTCCCCCAAGTCACTTAACGCCAGATTCATTTACCAAACGTTTTGCGGCGGCGGTAAAAACTCTTGGCGGTTCAGCAGCACACCTGAAAGTTACAATTTTAAATGAGAAGCAATTGCGTGACGGTGGTTATGGTGGCATCTATGGCGTAGGTCAAGGTTCCGCCAATCCACCACGTCTATTACATATTGCTTATAACCCACCAAAGGCTAAGAAGAAGTTGGCCTTCGTTGGCAAGGGAATTACTTTTGATACTGGTGGCTATGCGTTAAAGCCAGCTGCTGGCATGGAAGCCATGAAATCAGATATGAGTGGCGCTGCTGCAGTAAGTGCTGCAATCTTGGCGATTGCGGCTCTTAAATTACCAATCGCAATTGATGCCTGGGCAGCGATGGCTGAGAATATGATCTCTGATAACGCCACTCGCCCAAGTGATATTCACACGATGTATGGCGGAAAAACAATTGAAGTTCTAAATCCTGATGCTGAAGGTCGATTAGTAATGGCCGATGCACTTGTTAAAGCTCAAGAATCAAAAATGAAACTAGATGGCATCATTGATGTCGCCACACTTACCGGTGCACAAGTTGTTGCTCTCGGAACTCGCACCAGTGCGGTCATGACAAATAACGACGAATTCCGCGCACAGTTCTTAGCGGCAGCAGATCAGGCCGGTGAAGATTTCTGGCCAATGCCACTACCTGAAGAACTTCGCGCATCCCTTGATTCAACCGTTGCCGATATGGCAAATATCGGTGACCGCATGGGCGGTATGTTGGTTGCGGGTATCTTCCTCAAAGAGTTCATTCCGGCCGAGCTGCCTTGGCTCCATCTAGATATTGCGGGGCCGGCCTATAACGAGGCCAAACCGCATGGCTACACCCCAATCGGTGGCACCGGAATCGCTTTCCGCTCGCTAATCCGCTTGGCCGAGATCACTAGCGAAAAATAGCCACCAGTTAGTTAGATCGCCCGAAGGCTGGCAAGATAGGGCTATAGAACGCTTACGACTGAAAGGTTGATCGTGGCTCAATTCGACTTGGTAATTCTTGGTGGTGGCAGCGGTGGTTACGCCTGTGCCCTTCGCGCAGCGCAGCTAGGCAAGACTGTCGCGCTGATCGAATATGGAAAACTAGGCGGAACTTGCCTGCACCGCGGGTGCATTCCTACCAAAGCCCTTCTTCATTCGGGCGAGATTGCCGATAGTGCTCGCGAAGCAAGCACCTTTGGCGTTAACGCCCAGTTCCTTTCAATGGATATGGTCGCAGTTAATGCTTACAAGGATGGCGTGATTAATAAACTTCATAAAGGACTGCAGGGTCTAGTTAAGTCTCGAAACATTACTTTTGTCGAAGGACATGGCCGGTTAGTTGCCAAGGACACCGTCGATGTAAATGGTGAGCGATACACCGGAACTAATGTTGTTTTAGCAACTGGTTCTTACGCAAAGTCTTTGCCTGGTCTTGAAATAGATGGCGTTCGAGTGATGACATCAGATCACGCCACTAATCTGAACTACGTTCCAAAATCTGTCATCGTTCTTGGTGGCGGAGTGATTGGCTGCGAATTCGCATCGGTCTGGAAATCTTTTGGTGCCGAAGTCACAATTATTGAAGGACTGTCTCACTTAGTGGCTCTAGAAGATGAGTCGAGCAGCAAACAATTAGAGCGGGCATATCGCAAGCGCGGTATCAACTTCGAACTAGGTGTTCGCTTTAAGTCTCATACCGTTACTGCCGATGGCGTTACTGTCGAACTTGAAGATGGCAAAACTTTCTCAGCCGATGTACTTCTTGTCGCAGTTGGTCGTGGCCCAGTATCGGCAAATCTTGGTTATGAAGAGCAAGGCATCACCATGGACCGCGGCTATGTAATAGTCGATGATAAATGTCGTACCAACGTTCCAGGAATCTGGGCTGTTGGTGATTTAATCCCAACTCTGCAGTTAGCCCACGTTGGTTTCGGCGAAGGAATTTTAGTTGCCGAAGAAATCTGTGGCTTAAACCCACGTCCGATTAATTACGATGGTGTTCCACGCGTAACTTATTCTGAACCAGAAGTAGCATCCGTTGGTTTAACAACTGCGCAAGCAAAAGAGCGTGGTCACGATGTCGTCGAATTAAATTACGACTTAGCCGGTAACGGAAAAGCCCAGATCTTGCGCACAGCGGGCTCAATTAAATTGGTTTCCCAGAAGAATGGTCCAGTACTCGGAATCCATATGGTTGGTGCACGCGTAGGTGAACTTCTCGCTGAAGCACAATTAATCTTTAATTGGGAAGCAACCGCTGATGACGTTGCGCCTCTGATTCATGCACACCCAACACTTTCCGAAGCTATGGGTGAAGCACATATGGCACTTGCCGGCAAACCATTACATGCCCACGGATAATTAAGAAATTCAATCAGGAAACCAAGGAGATAAAGAGATGACCTTCTCATTAACAATGCCAGCACTTGGCGAGAGCGTTACCGAAGGTACGGTCACACGTTGGCTCAAAAATGAAGGCGACCAAATCGCAATCGACGAGCCGCTCCTTGAAGTATCAACCGACAAAGTTGATACCGAGATTCCTTCACCAGTTGCTGGAACTCTTCAAAAGATTGTGGTTGGGATTGATCAAACTGTTGCAGTTGGTGCTGAATTAGCGATCATCGCTAATGGCGCAGCCGCTGCGGCGCCAGTCGCAGCAACACCAGCTCCAGTTGCTCAAACTCCGGCACCTCCAGCACCCGTTGTCGCAGCACCCGTTGTCGCAGCACCCGTCGCTCCAGCAGCAAGTGGCGCTGGAACTGTGATCTCAATGCCAGCTCTCGGTGAATCAGTTTCTGAAGGCACAGTCACACGTTGGCTCAAAAATGTTGGTGACTCAGTTGCAGTTGATGAAGCGCTACTAGAAGTTTCTACTGACAAAGTTGATACCGAAATTCCCTCCCCAGTTGCGGGCATCTTGCTGGCAATTGATGTTCCAATTGACACCACTGTTGCAGTTGGTGCGCGTTTAGGTTTAATCGGTGCATCCGGTTCTGTCCCAGTTGCAGCAGCCGTTGCTCCGGCGGCTCCAGTTGTAGCGGCTCCTGTTGTAACTCCCCCACCCGCAGCACCAGTTGTTGCAGCGCCAGTTGTTGCAGCGCCTGCTGCAGTTTCGACTCCTATTGCGCAACCGGCAGATGCTTATGTAACGCCACTTGTACGCAAGCTTGCCTCTGAACTCGGCGTGAACCTGGCAAATGTGAAGGGCACTGGGATTGGCGGACGTATTCGTCGCGAAGATGTTGAACAAGCAGCACCTGCGCCAGTAGTTGCAGTCTCGGCAGCTCCAGTTGCTGCAGCAGCAACGGCAACAGCCGTTCGCACTTCGGCTCCAACTATCGCGGTATCCCCACTACGTGGAACTACTGTAACGATGTCGCGTTTACGCAAAGTTATCGCCGCTCGCATGGTCGAGTCTCTTCAAGTAAGTGCGCAATTAACAACTGTCATCGAAGTTGATGTAACCAAGATTGCTCGCCTACGCGATAAGTCAAAAGCAAGTTTCGAGGCTCGCGAAGGTGTCAAGCTTTCATTCTTACCATTCTTCGCAGTAGCAACTTGCGAAGCGCTAAAGCAACATCCGGTTCTTAACTCATCTGTCGAAGGTGACCAAATCACTTATCACGGCGCTGAACACTTAGGCATCGCAGTTGATACCGAACGCGGCTTATTGGTTCCAGTGATTTCCAATGCTGGCGATCTAAATATGGGTGGAATTGCTCGCAAGATTTCCGATCTTGCTGCGCGTACTCGCGACAATAAGGTGACTCCTGATGAACTAGGTGGTGGCACATTCACACTTACCAACACCGGAAGCCGTGGTGCGCTTTTCGATACGCCAATTATTAATCAACCACAGGTGGCTATTTTGGGTCTTGGCGCAATTGTTAAGCGACCAATGGTGGTACGTGGCGAAGATGGCGGCGAAACAATTGCGATTCGCTCAATGGTCTACTTGGGTCTTTCTTATGATCACCGAGTAGTCGATGGCGCAGATGCTGCTCGATTCCTAGTCACTTTGAAAGAACGTCTAGAAGGCGGCGCTTTCGAGTCAGATTTAGGACTCTAGTTTGCTGCCGCCACAACGCATCGCCGTAACTGGCGCATCTGGACTTATCGGCACCGCTCTAGTTGGTTATCTCAAGTCACAAGGTCACACTGTCCAGCGCTTAGTTCGCAGGGCTGCGGTATCTAGTGAAGAGATTACCTGGGATCCTATTGCCGGAACTGTAGATATGGACGCCCTCGCCGGAGTCGATGCGGTCATCCACTTAGCAGGTGCTGGTGTTGGTGATAAGCGCTGGACAAAAAAATATAAAAGCGAAATTTTGAATTCAAGATTACTTGGAACAACCACTATTGCTAAGGCTGTCGCAATTGTTAAGCCACAAGTTTTTATCTCAGCGAGTGCTATCGGCTGGTATGGCGAGAGTGGAAATCGCGCTGTAGTTGAAAGTGATCGTGTTGGCGATGATTTCTTAGCTGCCGTTTGTCGCGAATGGGAATCTGCTGCCGATCTTGCCGGCGATGTGCGCACAGTAAAACTTCGAACCGGTATTGTTCTAGATCCAACTGGTGGCGCACTAGGCAAGATGTTGCCCATATTCCGCTTTGGTTTAGGTGGAAAGTTAAGTAACGGCAAGCAATGGTGGTCCTGGATTACGCTGCACGACCAAATCCGGGCAATTGCATTTCTATTAGAGAGCAAAGTTTCTGGCCCAGTTAACTTAACTTCGCCTAACCCGGTTACAAATTCTGAGTTCACTGCCGGTCTCGCTCGCGCCCTGCACCGACCAGCGCTCTTTCCAGTTCCAGCGCTTGCGCTAAAAATCGTACTTGGTGGTTTCTCATCTGAAGTTCTTGGTTCCAAGAAAGTTATGCCACAGACGCTAACTGAAGCAGGCTTTAATTTTGATTACCCGCACATTTCTTCAGCTCTAGAAAAGTTAGTTGACTAATTAGCTAACGCTGCCATCGCGGCTAGACGCCCGGATTTGAGAGCGCCGTTCTGCGACGGAGTTACTTGACCGTCGCCAGCCAAGAAGACTCCTTCGCGAACACAACTTTGAATAGGTTGGGTGATGCCATTAGCTCTAATTGGAAGCGCTGCTGGAATTTCATACTTAGCAATAAGCTCCCAATCGCGATTATCGCAATTGTATAACGTTGCTAAATGGCGGCGAACTTCTGATTCGGTAACCCCGATATCTGTGGTCGAAGAGATCAAGTTCTTGCCACTTGGCGCATACTCTGGAATGAATTTTGAAATAACTAAAGTATTGATTGCTGCTCCACGATTTTGACCATCCACGATTAACTGACCGTTCGCTGCCGGCGCTGATGTTGCGCTGTGGTACCAAGTAGTGCAGCCAGCCAGCTTTGGCACTGAACCTAGATCTAACAGTTGTGCTGCGGTAGTGCTATCTGTTGCGATAATAATCTGGCTAGCTTGAATTTCACCGCTCGAAGTTGTTACTACGCCCGCTTTAACCGCGTTAACCGTTATGCCTAAACGCAGATCATGAACCCGGTTAGCCATGGCCTCCGAAAGCGCTCCAGCACCACTTCTTGGCAAGCCGGGCTTTCCAGTAACAAAAGTCTTGATGATCTCTAATCCAGCTGGAGCTGAGATGTTAGTTAGTTCAGTTAAATAAACGCCACGCAGGAATGGTCGCAAAACTCGTTCATAAGTTTTACCTAACCTACTCGCTACTAAGAATTCCGTAATCGAAAGTTCGGGCTTAGGTTTTCCGGCCAGAGCTCTAAGCAGCGCTGCTTTCTCAAGCAGAGACCCAGTAGCTGAATCAAAAACTGAAAACGGATACTTCCTTGGATCCCCTAGTCGGTGCAGTTGATCATCAACTGAAACATTGATCGCTCGATCGGCAAAACGAAAATCAATCTCGTCCAATATATTTAGAGCAGCTAGCTCGGGGTATCTGGCATTTATTAACTGAAAACCACGATCGCAAGTAAACCCATCAATCAAATCTGACTGCACTCGCCCACCAGCGCGATCGGCGGCCTCCAAGACAACTACTTCGTGACCAGCTTTTTGAAGATGCAACGCCGCGTTCATGCCAGCCAAGCCGGCGCCAATTACTACAACTGGTTTACTCACGAAAGTTTAATTCTCGAGCTTTATCAATGATCGTGGCTACTGCAATAATTTCGGGCTTGCTAACTGGCCAATTATTCTTGCCCGCAATTGCACCGGCAACTAACTCGTAGAATCGCGCATAGTTGCCATCTGCTACTTGTAAATCGCTCACCACGTCACCACGAATAATGCGCGCTTCAGATTTAGTTGAGACATCCCATTTACCTTCATGCGGGACTTTGCCAGCTCGCAACAGCGCCTCTTGTGGATCTAGCTCGCCAATTACCAGCGCCCCGTTATCACCCAACATTCGAATCCTTGGCCCTGGTGCACCAGCTATGGCACTTGCGGATAAATATGAATCAACGCCACTCTCGTGCCTTAAAACTAAGACCACATCATCATCAGAAGCACCACGGATATTGCGGACACTTGCTGAGACTAATTCAGCTGGGCCAAACCAATCGAGCGCAGTTGAAACTAAGTGAGATTGCAGATCTAGAAGTAAGCCGCCACCTTCTTCGGCACTGCTCTGCTCACGCCAAGATTGCGCAGCAAGATCAGGTCGATAACGTTCAAAGCGTGAATCAATCCGAAAAACTTTACCGATTTCATTATCTCGAATGACTCGTTTAATGGTCAATGAATCCGAATCAAAGAGGCGGTTATAAAACGCAGTGACCGGAACTCCGGTTTCATCTGAGGCTTTTAAAATCGCTAACGTCTCGGTTAAATTACGGCCCAACGGCTTATCAACCACAGTCGGCACGCCTGCATGTAAAGCCGCTACCGCTTGTTCTAAATGAACCGAATTAATCGATGCCACAATGACTAGATCCAGATCATGTGCCAATAGCTCTCGCATATTGGAAACCACAATCGCATTTGGATAATCAGAATTAACATGTGCGACGCGTTCCGGATTTGAGGTAAGGACTGCAACTAGTTCAAATCCGCAGCCCTTAAGCAACGGAGCATGAAAGTATCGGCCAGCTAAACCATAACCAGCTAGGCCAACTCGCAGCGACATATAACTCCGAGCTTTTTACTAGTTAGCTGATTTAGATAACTTAGATGGCCACCATACCTTGGGCCCAATTTCAT
Source organism: Bifidobacterium breve (assembly GCA_945885625.1). Lineage (GTDB taxonomy): Bacteria > Actinomycetota > Actinomycetes > Nanopelagicales > Nanopelagicaceae > Planktophila. The sequence goes on from CAMCYS010000001.1 coordinate 110,858, forward strand.
GTACTAGCGCTGGCACCAAAATCGAGCGAACGATAATGGTGTCTAGTAATACACCAAAGGCAACTGCGAAGCCAAGTTGGGCAAGGAATACCAGCGGCAAAATACCTAGTACGCCGAATGTTGCTGCCAGCACAATGCCCGCAGAAGTGATTACTGAACCAGTGACAGTTAAGCCCTTGATAACACCTTTTCTAGTACCTAACTTGCCTGATTCCTCACGCACGCGAGTCATTAAGAAGATGTTGTAATCGATGCCAAGGGCAACTAAGAAGATGAAGGCAAAGAGTGGGAATGATGCATCACCTCCAGCAAAGCCAAAGACGTGGTTAAACACAAGCGCACAGACTCCCAGAGTGGCAAAGTACGAAAGCACTACGGTGCCAAGTAACAGCACTGCGCTAATGATGCTTCGCAGTAGTAGCCCCAAGATTAGAGTGATTAAAAGTAGAACTACTGGGATCACAGTTCGATTGTCATGACGAGCAGCAACATCGGTGTCGAAGAAGACAGCTGTTGTGCCACCGACCAAGATTGATTGATCAATACTTTTCATAGCCTCGCGAATAGCTGGGATTCGATCACGGGATTCGCGTGAATCTGGCGCAGTAGATAGCGTGACATTTAAAATCGAAAGGCCATTCTTCACAACTACACCACCGGCATTAACTTCGGGAGTAACTGCTGTTACGCCATCTAAACCAAGCAATTTAGCTGAAGCAGCGGGGATCAGTTCATTCTTTAAAATTACTTTAGTTGGGTCGCCTTCGCCGCCAGGAAAATGATTTAACAGTAATTTCTGGCCAACGACTGACTCTGGATTTCCGGTGAAACTTTCTGAGGTAGATAATCCATCTGTCTTTAGCGTTGTAGAGAATCCAGCCAATAGAACTAGCATTAGCCCAGTAATAACCCATGCTCTACGAGGTCTACGTTCGACTAAATTTCCTACCTTCGCCCAAGTTCCAGTTAACTGATTATCAACATCATCGAAACGAGGAATTCTAGGCCAGAAAATCCAGCGCCCAAATAAGACTAAAAATGCTGGCAATAAAGTAACCATGGTAATTACCGCAACGACCACACCGATCGCACCAATTGGGCCAAGACCACGGTTGCCCGATAAATCACTTAGCAATAAAACTAATAGGCCTATCGCAACAGTTGCACCTGATGCCACGATCGGCTCGAAGGTGCCCTTATAAGCAGCACGCATCGCAGCAACTGGCGTTGAATGATGGTGCAGTTCCTCGCGATATCTAGAAATTAGCAGCAAGGCATAATCTGTGCCGGCACCTAACACCAGCACCGAGAGAATTCCTTGCGATTGGCCATTTACATCTATGACATCATTTTTGGCTAATAAATAGATGATTCCACCCGCGGCGGAGAGGGCAAAAACTGCCGATAACAACGGCAGCACCCACAAGATTGGCGAGCGATAAACAATGATCAAAATGAATGCCACAACACTTAGGGTTGTTAACAACAGCGTTGAATCTATATCTCCAAACGCACCGAATAGATCGCCAATTAGGCCACCAGCACCCGTTACATATGACTCAAAGCCAAGATCTTTAGCAAATGGGGTGAAGTCTTCGCGAAGTGCTTCAACTATTGCCGGAAGAACTGGTTCCTCATTCGGTAGCGCTTCAGCTATTGCGGAGCCATCTAAGAGAATGGAAGCCAAAACAGCCTCGCCATCTGCAGCTGGGAAGGCGGTAATTTGGCTACCCGGCAATAAGTAATTTGAGAGTGGAATATCAGTGCCACCTAATTTTAGATCAGGCACAGTTTCCAAATGCGCATTAATTTGTTGTAGAACCTCAGTTGAGACACTTCCCTCGAGCAATACCAAAGTTGGGAAAGCAGTGGATTCACCTGCTGCAAAACTTTCTAGTAACTTAACGGCCTTAGTTGACTCAGCGCTATCGGGCAAAAATGCAGAGTTGTCATTCTCTTGAACACTTGTCAACTTTCCAAAGAGCGGGCCGAAGAAACCAGTAACGCCAAACCATGCGATGACTACCAAGATCGCGATCGCGATCGGCTTGCGCTTTGAACGCATGGTGCTGCTACCTATTGGTGAAACTGACATTTTGCTTGCCCCTTTTGCGCAGAATCTGTAACTCACACGCCTCGATTGGTAATGAGCGTGAGTCTACCTTTAGGCTATTGGCTATGCCCATTCACGCTGCTCTGACATCCGGTCAAATTGCCGTAGCTCGCAGTGGCCTAGTCGATTATGAGAGTGCGCTGAAAATTCAACGCAATTTCCATGCCGAAATTGTGGCCGATGAGCGACCTAATACTTTGATCTTGCTCGAGCACCCTTCTGTTTATACTGCCGGTCGCAGAACTGCGATCACAGATCGGCCAACTGATGACACTCCGGTTATAGATGTTGATCGTGGGGGCAAAATCACTTGGCATGGGCCTGGCCAACTCGTTGGCTACCCAATTGTGAAGTTAGCTAACCGCTTAGATGTAGTCGGTTTTGTTCGTCAATTGGAAACTGCCCTTATTAATACCTGCGTGCAATTCGGTTTAGCTGCTGTGCGATACCCCGAGCGATCTGGCGTTTGGTTACGCGATGAGAAAGGTGATCGCAAGATCGCCGCAATTGGCATCCGGGTTGCTCAAGGCGTCACCATGCATGGTTTTGCGCTCAACGTTAATCCAGATCTAGCTGGCTTCAATCAAATTGTACCCTGTGGAATTTCCGATGCCGAAGTAACTTCAATGAGCAAAGAATTAAGTCGTGAAGTCATCATTAATGAAGTTTCGCCGATTTTAGAGCGCGAGCTCTTCGAAGTGTTGACTAAGGTAAGCGCATGACAATTGCTCCTGATGGCCGCAAGATGTTGCGTATCGAAGCGCGTAATGCCGAAACTCCAATTGAGCGCAAACCCGAGTGGATTAAAACTCGGGCAAATATGGGTCCGGAATATACGCAATTGCGTTCACTAGTTAAGAGCGAAGGTTTACACACCGTTTGTCAGGAAGCAGCATGTCCTAACATTTTCGAGTGTTGGGAAGATCGCGAAGCCACATTTCTAATTGGCGGCGATCGCTGCACTAGACGCTGCGACTTTTGCAATATTGATACTGGTAAACCGCTACCAATTGATCGAAATGAACCAACCAAGGTGGCTGAATCAATCAAAAAGATGCAGTTGAACTACGCAACTATTACCGGTGTTACTCGCGATGATCTACCTGATGAAGGTGCTTGGTTGTACGCCGAGACTATTCGCAAAGTTCATGAGCTAAATCCAGGTACTGGTGTAGAAATGTTGGCGCCAGATTTCAACGCTAATCCTGAGTTGCTAAACCAAATTTTTGAAACCCGCCCCGAGGTCCTCGCGCATAACCTCGAGACGGTTCCCCGGATCTTTAAAGAGATCCGACCAGCTTTCACGTATAACAAGTCGCTATCTGTGATCACGATGGCGCGCGATTACGGCCTGATCACTAAATCCAATTTGATTCTTGGTTTAGGCGAAACCCGCGAAGAAGTTTCGCAAGCACTTGTTGATCTACAGACAGCGGGCTGTGACTTAATTACTATCACTCAATATTTGCGCCCCACCAATAAGCATCACCCAGTAATTCGCTGGGTAAAACCCGAAGAATTCGTTGAACTCGCGGCTGAGGCGAAAGAAATTGGTTTCTCAGGGGTGATGAGCGGACCACTAGTTCGATCAAGTTATCGCGCTGGTCGTCTATACAAACAAGCGCAAGATGCCAAAGCTGCTATCAATGGAGCCGCAGTACATGGCTGATCGAGTCTATCCCCCAGTTATTGTTCTTCTGAAAACTGTTTGGAAATATCTAGGCTTGAAATTTACCTTTACCGGTGATGTAAATATCCCGCGCAATGGTGGCGCTATTTTGGCAATCAATCATGTTGGCTATTTAGATTTTGCCTTAGCCGGCACTGGCGCGCTACCCGTAAATCGTTATGTGCGATTTATGGCAAAAAAGGAAATCTTTGATAATAAATTGGCTGGGCCGCTAATGCGCGGCATGCATCATATTTCGGTAGATCGAGCCAACGGTTCGGCCTCATTTGTAGCAGCGCTGCGTGCTCTTCGAGGTGGTGAGATCATCGGAATTTTTCCGGAAGCCACAATCTCCAAGAGTTTTGAGATTAAAGAATTGAAGTCTGGTGTCATTCGCTTAGCTATGGGCGCTGGAGTTCCTGTCATCCCCACAATTGTTTGGGGTAGCCAACGGATTTGGACTAAAGGCGTTAAACGGGATCTCAAGCGAAATAAGTTTCCGATTTTCGTAACTTTTGGCGAGCCGCTGCACTTTGCCAAAGATGCCGATGTCAAAGCTGGCGAGGCTCTTCTACGCGCGACCATGATCGAGATTCTGCATGAAGTCCAGAGCCGATATCCGGATAGCCATGTGGGGCAACGTTGGGCGCCTGTGCGTCTTGGTGGTACCGCGCCTGCTCCACTAAACTCCTGACATGTTTAAACGAAAGAAGAATAAGTCCAGCGCGCCTAAGGCACCTCGATTCAAAGAGATTCGTGATGCCTACAAGATAACCAAAACCGCCAAGCCTTGGATTGGTGCGGCAATGGCTGGAATTTTTGTAGCCACCTGGGCAGTTGGAATCGCAATTGGTTTTGCAATCGGCCATCCGGTTTATTTAGGTTTTGTTTCCGCACCATTTGCTGCGCTTCTAGCATTCTTTATTTTCACCCGCCAAGCAGGCTCGGCAGCATATGCATCAATTGAAGGACAAATTGGCGCTGGTGCCAGCGTTTTGATGTCGATTCGTAAAGGTTGGTCAACAACTCCAGCCGTAGCAGTCTCGCGTAATCAAGATATGGTCCACCGCTCAGTTGGTCGAGCTGGCATTGTTCTAACTGGCGAAGGCAGTAACTCGGTTCGTCAATTACTTCAAGATGAAAAACGTAAAACAGAGCGATACGCACCTGGTGTGCCAATTTATGAATTAATTGTTGGCGATCAAGAAGGTCAAGTTGCACTTCGCAAGTTACAGAAGCGCATGAAGAAGTTCCCTAAGAAGCTAACTGCTAATCAAATGCGCGAAGTACGTGCTCGCCTAAAAGCTGTCGGCGGATTGGCTATGCCAATTCCAAAGGGGCCAATGCCCACTCGTGGAATGAAGATTCGTTAGGCTCGAGTTAACTTCGTCTGACTAAGTCTTTCGTGGATTCCACGTCCATCTTCGTCATATGTAATTGCGGTAATAACTAACGCCATCAACCCGGTGCGGATCAGGGCCTGTCGAATGCTTGGTAGTCCCCCATTATTGAAATCGATTACCTTCATTCTCAGTAACCTGTGCCCAAAAGATGCGCCGGTAAGAGCGATTAAGATTGCATATTCAGCGACAAATATCAGAGGTGTTATGAAGCGAGTCCCCTCGATACGTTCGGAAAAATTGCCCCCACCGGCAAAGAATGCGAAAGCGATCGCATAAGAGGCAAGCCAGTCGATTGTGATGGCGGCTAATCGGCGGCCAAGTGTTGCTCCTTCAGGGTGAGTCATGGCGCGAGCCTAGATGATTTAGGGCACAGGAGCCTCTTTATACGCTCGCCAGTGGTATCTCCCCCGCCAAACCCAGCATTTTTTAACATCGATGTAACACAACAGTTATGAACTTTTGACCGATGGGGCATAGATTTCCACCCATAAGTAAGGCCTCAATGGCGAGGACACCGATCGGTTGAATACAAGCAGCCATCATCTGAAAACAGGAGAAATATGTTTAAGAATTCTGCAGAAATCTTTGCATACATCAAGAAAGAAGACGTTAAGTTCATTGACGTTCGCTTCACTGATTTGCCAGGTATCCAACACCACTTCAACGTTCCAGTTGAATCATTTGACGAAGCAGTTTTCACTGATGGTCTGATGTTCGATGGTTCTTCAATCCGTGGTTTCCAGTCAATTCACGAATCAGATATGAAGTTGCTGCCAGTTCCAAGTTCAGCATTCATTGATCCATTCCGTGATCACAAGACTTTAGTAATTATCTTCTCAGTTCATAATCCAGTTGATAATTCAGCTTATTCACGCGACCCTCGTGGTGTCGTTGCTAAGGCAGTTGAGTACATGCGCTCACTTGGTTTCGCAGATACTGCCTTCTTTGCGCCAGAAGCTGAGTTCTATGTTTTCGATAGCGTGCGTTTCAAGACCGGTATCAACGAGGCTTATCACGAGATTCAATCTTACGAAGGCGCTTGGAATACCGGCGTTGAATACGATGCTGATGGCACACCTAACCGCGGTTACCGCACTCGCATAAAAGGTGGTTATTTCCCGGTTTCCCCAACAGATCAATTCGCAGATCTTCGCGATGAAATGGTTATGGAGTTAGGTCGCGCTGGTCTTCTGGTTGAGCGTTCACACCACGAAGTTGGTACCGCTGGACAAATGGAAATTAATTATCGCTTCAGTGACATCCTGACTGCTGGTGACGATGTGATGAAGTTCAAGTACATTATTCGTAACGTAGCTTGGGAAGGTGGCAAGACAGCAACCTTCATGCCAAAGCCGCTATTCGGTGACAATGGTTCAGGTATGCACGTTCACCAATCACTCTGGAAAGATGGCAAACCACTGTTCTTCGGCGATGGCTACGGCGATCTTTCAGATATGGCGCGTTGGTATATCGGTGGCTTGCTAAAGCATGCACCATCACTACTTGCGTTCACCAACCCAACTGTTAACTCTTACCGACGCTTAGTTCCAGGTTATGAAGCACCAGTTAACTTGGTTTACTCAGCGCGTAACCGTTCTGCTTGTATTCGTATTCCAATTACTGGTTCGAATCCAAAGGCAAAGCGCATTGAGTTCCGTTGCCCAGATCCTTCATCGAATCCATATCTAGCATTCGCGGCGATGTTGATGGCCGGTCTCGATGGAATTCTAAATAAGATCGAACCACCTGCTCCAGTTGATAAGGACCTCTACGAACTAGAAGGTGCCGAAGCAGCTGCAATCCCGCAGGTTCCAGGTTCACTCGGTGAAGTTCTAGATAGCCTAGAAGCGGATCATGAGTTCCTGACAAAGGGTGGCGTATTTGCCGAAGACCTAATCGAAACTTGGATTGATTTCAAGCGCAAGAGTGAAGTTGATTATGTTCGCTTGCGTCCGCATCCAGCTGAGTTCGAACTTTACTTCGATATCTAAATCGAGATAATTATAGAAACCCCGTCAGAAATGGCGGGGTTTTTATTTTCTCGAAACGTATATCTGCCACTAAGTTAAGCCAATGAGCCAAGAGCGCGAAAAGTTAAGTTACGAAACATTTGGAATTGCCGTGCGCGAACTCGCTCAATCGATCGCCGATAGCGGCTATCAGCCAGATATTGTCCTTTCGATTGCTCGTGGTGGTCTTTTACTTGGTGGCGCTCTTGGTTACGCCCTTGACGTAAAGAACACCTTCACCATGAGTGTCGAGTTCTATACCGGTGTGAATGAACGTCTAGCGATGCCAGTTGTACTCCCCCCAGTTCCAAACAAGATTGATTTGACTGGTCTTAAAGTTCTAGTTGCCGATGATGTTGCTGATACTGGTAAAACCTTAAAACTTGTTCGAGAGTTCTGCGGAGATTATGTAGCTGAAGTTCGCAGCGCAGTTCTCTACGAGAAATCGCACAGTATCGAAAAGCCAGATTATGCCTGGCGTCACACGGATCTCTGGATAGAGTTTCCGTGGTCAGTTGAAATACCAGTGACTGCTGAGAGTTAACTGGGTCAACTCCCAAAAATTTCGAGCCCGTTCACAACTCCTTAGGTTATCCTCAAGCCATGCAAATGACTTTAGCTATTGTGGTGTTCGCGCTCGCCTATGTTTTCATTGCTTCGGAAAAAATCAGCCGAATAGCTATTGCCTTGGCTGGCGCTGCGGCGATGGTGATTATTGGCGCTACTGATGCTGATAAAGCTTTCTATAGCCACGAAACTGGAATCGATTGGAACGTAATATTCCTTCTCCTAGGTATGATGATAATAGTTGGAGTCATTCACAAGACAGGCTTGTTTGAGTTTCTAGCAGTGACAGCAATCAAAAAGTCTAAGGGAAGTCCAAAGGTTGCTCTCGTCTATCTGATGATCTTGACATCGGTAGCCTCTGCAATTCTTGATAATGTCACAACAATCCTTTTAGCAGTACCAATGACCTTAATCGTCACTAAGCATCTAAATGTTTCCCCGATCCCATTCATTCTGGCTCAGGTCTTTGTCTCCAATATCGGTGGGGCTGCAACTTTAGTTGGGGATCCGCCAAATATTATTATTGCCAGTAAAGCTGGTCTTTCCTTTAACTCATTCCTAATTCACATGGCACCATTGGTCATCGTCGTTCTGATGGTGATAATTCCATTGATCATTTACTTATTCCGCACTGAGCTAATCAACAGCGCGGCAGATCGTGCGTCAATTATGAAGCTCGATGCTCACTCATTCCTGAAGGATCTCGTTCTACTAAAAAAGAGCGTAACTGTGCTTGGCCTGGTCATGGTGGCTTTCGTGGCTCATACATTCATTCACATTGAACCATCTGTGATCGCACTCTTTGGTGCGGGCATTTTGGTAATGATTAGTGGATTAAAACCTCGAGATTATGTACAAGATGTAGAATGGTCCACATTGATTTTCTTCGCAGGACTTTTCATCATGGTTGGTGCGCTAGTAAACGTGGGGGCCTTGGCAGAGTTCTCCGAATATCTCAAAGAACTCTTTGATGGAGACACTCGGTTGGCCGCTGCCTCAATCATCGGAATATCTGCGCTGCTATCTGGGTTGATCGACAATATTCCTTATGTCGCCTCTATGTCACCTGTTGTCGCAGATTTAAGCGTTGGACTCGTCGGTCGCCAAGAACATGTGCTCTGGTGGAGTCTGGCCTTTGGTGCTGATTTTGGTGGAAATGCCACAATAATCGGAGCAAGTGCGAATGTAGTTGCGATTGGTCTAGCAGCTAAAGCAGGCCATCACATTTCGTTCTGGAAATTTGCTAAATATGGAATCATCGTGACAGCGGTAAGCATCGCGATGGTTTACCCATATATACTATTTTTCTACTTCTAAATCAGTTCTTGTTTCTGGATTCTTTTGCGGCCCAATAACAAATAGCCAAAAAAACCAATCAGCAAAGCAAAGATGACGCCAACATTGGCGTATGCCCACTGACCCTCTTTGCCGCCAATAGCGCCCATAAAGTAGCCCTGCCAACTCAGCCAACTTGCGAAAGTATTTGTAACAAATCCCCATCCAACAATTGAGCCCATCGCAACTAGAGCAATAGCAACGGGATTGACGCGACCATAGCGACCAGTTTCAGAGAATAAATCAGCTTCTACATAATCCCGCTTACGCAAAACTACATCGGCCACAAATATCGCTGACCAAACGGCAACTGGTACGCCAAGTGTTATCAGGAATCCTTGGAAAGGCCCAAAGAAATCAGGGGCAAACCAGACAATATAGATGGTTCCAAATAACATGATAGTGCCATCAATAGCGGCAGCAACTGGGCGCTTTACCTTAACTCCAATCGAGATCAGGGTTAAGCCAGATGAATATAAATCTAGGATCGCTCCGCCAACTAAACCAAGAATTGCGGCGAGGGCAAATGGGATCAAGAACCAAGTGGGTAGTAACTGCGTGAGAGCCCCGATGGGATCCATGGCAATAGCATCGCTTAGCTCTTTGCTGCTGCCCGAAAGAGCACTCCCATAAACCACCAAAACAATTGGAACTATAGATGCGCCAAAGACAGTCCAACCGAATACTGCTTTGCCGGAAACATCGCGAGGCAGATAGCGAGAATAGTCGGCTGCGCAATTAACCCAACCTAAGCCGATGCCCGTAATCGCAAAGATTATTGCCCCAACAAACCCGGCCGCATTTCCGGCTTCAATCGCAAAAACCGATTGCCAATTAACCTCATCAATTGTCAGAACCAGATATGTGATCGTTGCCAAAACTGTAATTCCAGTGATCCATCGCTGTAACTTCATAATGATGGCATGACCCAATACGCCACCAAAAATTGTCAGAGTTGCAGCAATCACGAAACCAATAACTAAGGCAACATTTCGATCGAGTGAGGTAGCTCGCTCTAAAACTGTTCCGGTGGCTAACGTGGCAAGGGATACTAAAACAGTTTCCCAGCCAACGAGCACTAGGTAAGACAGCAAACCTGGCACGATATTGCCTTTTACACCAAAGGCCGCGCGTGAAAGTGTCATTGTTGGTGCGTTAGAACGCTTGCCCGCAAGGGAACTAAACCCAACTAAAGCGAACGAACCAACCGTGCCAATGACAGCAGCAATAGTTGCTTGCCAGAAAGAGATTCCGAAACCTAGAAAGAACGCTCCGTAAGACAGAGCCAGCAACGAAACATTGGCCCCTGCCCATGGCCAGAAAAGATCACTAGCTTTTCCGCGGCGCTCAGATTCGCCGATGAAATTAATGTCATTTAACTCTGGTTTCATACCGGAATTCTACCTAATTTTGAACTTGAACTGCGCACTCAGAATATGGCCGTCTGCTGATGCGATCCGGTATTTCACTAGATATTTACCTGGTTTAAGAGTTCCAATGAATTCAACTCGTGCTACAGCTTTTTTAATTACGATTCTAGAGGTCTTAACTTTCTTCGCTTTTGAATCTAGGATGACAATTGAATTAGCGTTCTTACTCTTTAGGGTAATTATCGCTTCACCAAATTCCAACTGCACATACTTTGGCGCTTTGGTTAAAGTTGAATTGGCGACCGGAAAGCTCTTCACTAATTCAGCATGAGCTACAGCGCTCTGGGTTCCGCTTAACACGAGTCCTACTGCAAGCAGCAGGACTTTTAGTTTGCGCATCAATCTAAGAAGAAATCAAGCAGAAAATCTTTAGTGCCCGGAACTACCGAATACTTCTCAAGATCTGTGATTCCTTCAGAGGCCAAAAGTTCATCATCTACGAAGAAGTTACCAGTACAACCCTTAGATTCACGATTTAAAATAAAGTAAGCCGCATCTGCCAGAATTTCTGGAGTTCGGCAAGCCGCGGTATCAACACCCGGAATCATTTGAAGAGCTGCGGTATCAATTGCAGTACGTGGCCATAGCGCATTTACGGCAATGCCTTCTTTGCGAAATTCTTCGGACATTCCTAGGACACACATGCTCATACCGTACTTAGCCATTGTGTAGGCGACATGGTGTTGGAACCACTTAGCTTTCATGGAAAGCGGCGGTGATAGCGTCAAAATGTGTGGGTTTCGACCAGCTTTAGCTGATTCACGTAAGTGAGGAATAGCGGCCTGCGAAGTTAAAAAAGTCCCGCGCACATTGACATCAAACATTAAGTCAAAGCGCTTAGCTGGTGTTGCCTCAGTCTTAGTTAAATTAATCGCACTCGCGTTATTAATCAAAATATCAATACCACCAAACTCTGCAGCAGCTTGAGCAATTGCCGCTTCAATCTGAGCCTCGTCGCGAAGATCGCATTGAATTGGAAGTGCGACTCCCCCGGCGGCCTCGATCTCTGCCGCAGCAGAATAAATAGTGCCCGGCAATTTTGGATTTACTTCGGCAGTCTTGGCGGCGATCGCAACTGATGCGCCATCGCGGGCCGCTCTCAGAGCTATGGCTAAACCGATTCCGCGGGACCCACCAGTTACAAAGATTCTCTTTCCGGCAAGTGACATTATTTACCTTTCTTACTCATGAAGTTCATAAAGGCCATCATGGCTTCTTCGGATTGAAGCGCCATCGAAAATAACTGAAATTCTGCTTTCATAACTGCTTCGACTGCATCATGCTTACTAGCTTTCAAAAGCGCCTTGGTATTGATTACAGCTTGTGGCGGCTGAGCTGCAATTTGGGTTGCAACTAATTGTGCGTGTTCGTATACATCAGCGGCAATCGTGGTAACCAGGCCCATCTCTTTCGCATCGGCCGCTGTGAAGGATTCACCAGTCAAGAAAATACGAGCTGCGCGTTGATAGCCAACTAAAGCTGGAAAGAGATAACTTGAACCGGCCTCTGGGACTAGGCCCAGTGAAGTAAAAGGCATGGAAAAATTTGCAGTAGGTGATGCTAAGACCACATCACAATGAAGCAGCATCGTGGTTCCAACGCCAACCGCATTTCCTTTAACCGCCGCAAGAAGTGGTTTCGGAAAATTCAGAAGCGAGCCAAGAAACTTTGCTACCTCGGTGTCATCGCCAGTTGGTGGGTTTTCCATAAAATCTTTAATGTCATTACCAGCGGTGAAGTGATCTCCTTCGCTGGTAATGATTACGGCGCGGATACTGAAATCACCGGCAGCTTCATTTAACCCATTGGCCAAAGCGCCATACATCTCACGGGTTATAGCATTCATCTTGGCCGGCCTATTTAAGCAAAGCGTCAGTACTCCATCGGCACTTTTGGTCGAGATCACATCCATCATGAGCATAAGCATAGGGTTACTTGCCAGTATTTTGGAGCACCCTGACATTGACGGAGAGGTCAACCTACTTTAAAGACTTTGTGAATTCTTCTAACAAATTTAGTGAAAATACCCCCTAAGCCGTAAGGCCTAGGGGGTATTTTCTTACTAAATCTTATTAATTTAGCGCTCAATCTTTCCGTTAATGAAATCTTCGGTCTTAACATGAGCTTGCTCATCAGTGTATTGCTCTGGTGGCGTCTTCATGAAGTAGCTAGAAGGTGACAACAAAGGGCCACCAATCTTGCGATCAAGCCCGATCTTTGCGCAACGAAGCGCATCAATGATTACACCAGCTGAGTTTGGTGAATCCCAAACTTCTAGCTTGTACTCAAGATTTAATGGAACATCGCCGAATGCGCGACCTTCGAGGCGAACATAGGCCCACTTGCGATCATCTAGCCATGGAATGTAATCCGAAGGTCCGATGTGAACGTTCTTCTCGCCCATGTCGTGATCGAGTTGTGAGGTAACTGAGTTGGTCTTTGAAATCTTCTTAGACTCTAAACGATCGCGCTCTAACATGTTTTTAAAGTCCATGTTTCCACCAACGTTTAATTGATAGGTGCGATCTAGGTGAACGCCACGATCCTGGAACAACTTAGCCATGATGCGGTGCGTAATTGTCGCGCCAACTTGGCTCTTGATGTCATCGCCAACAATTGGAAGACCGGCATCTTCGAATTTCTTAGCCCAGACAGGGTCTGATGCGATGAAGACCGGAAGTGCGTTAACAAAGGCACATCCAGCATCAATTGCGCATTGCGCGTAGTACTTGGCAGCTGTTTCAGAACCTACAGGTAGGTAACAAATTAGCACATCAACTTGTTCTTCCTTAAGGACTGCTACGACATCAACTGCTGGCGCATCTGACTCTTGAATCGTTTCGCGGTAATACTTGCCAAGACCGTCGTTTGTAACGCCGCGAAGAACTGGGACACCAGTCTTAGCTACCTCACTAAATTTGATGGTGTTGTTCTCACTTGCCCAAATGGCATCAGCTAAATCTAGGCCGACTTTTTTAGCATCAACATCAAATGCTGCAACGAATTTAACGTTGCTGATGTGATAGTTGCCAATGGTTGCATGCATTAGGCCAGGAATTTCCTGATCAAGGGCTGCATCTTTGTAGTAGGTCACGCCTTGCACCAATGAGTTAGCGCAGTTTCCTACACCTACGATTGCTACTCGGATATCGCCTTTACCGGTTGTGATATTCACGTTATTTCCTCTCGGTTTTGATCATGTCTTCCAGCCAAACAATTTCTCGTTCTGCTGATTCAAGAGAGTGACGTCGCCACTCCTCTAGGTATTTATCGATTCCGATTGGCGACTTCTCTAGCTCGCCTCGCAAAATCTCGGCCTTCTCTTTAAGACGTCGGTGACGTCCTTCCAAAATTCGAACTCGGTTAGTTGTTGAAGTTGGGCTAAAGAATGCGAAGCGAACTTCAAATCCTTCATCTTCCCAAGTGTCCGGGCCAACGGTGTCGGTTAGCTTTTCAAAACGTTCTCGCCCTTTTTCAGTAAGCCCATAAACAATTCGCGAACGCCGTGGGGCTGCTGCCTCGGTAGATTCCTCAATCAAACCGGCGAGCATCATTCGCTTTAATTGTGGGTAGAGCACTGAGAATGAGAGCGCCCGAAAGGGCCCATAGATCGCTGTTAGGCGCTTACGCAGTTCATAGCCATGCAGGCTGTTCTGCGAAAGAAGCCCGAGGAGGGCGAATTCGAGTGATTCACTACGTGAGCGCACGACTTCCCCTCCCAGTTCAACTGATATATCTAATGTATATATCCATTTTATATATCTATGCGATATATCGATGCGATAGTTAAACCGATTTTACGCCTGAGCGCAACCTGAACACGCTCAATTTGGGGGTTTCGAGATTTCTGAGAGCTCGCCGTGTGACCCATGCGACTTACTAGAATCACGTAATGGTAATTCCATCGCGACTGACTGAATACATCATCGCCGCCATGATAATTATCCTGGCTCCAGGCCCCAGTGTCCTCTTTGTCATAGCACGAGCTATCGCATGGGGCCGCAAAGTTGCTGTTGTAACTGTGGCCGGGAACGTTACTGGTGCATTCGTTCTCTCGTCGTTAGTGGCATTCGGTTTAGGTCCAATTCTGCAGCGTTCTGATTTAGCATTCGCTGCTGTTCAATGGGGCGGCGGCCTATATCTGATCTACCTTGGCATTGATGCGATACGTAAGCGAAAGATGCACGCGGCAGATATGACTAATCAAGGTCCGATTGAACCTAGAGTTTTTCAATCTATTCGTGATGGCTTTATGGTCGGAGTCCTAAATCCTAAAGGTTTAGTTTTCTACGCAGCCGTCTTGCCACAATTTATAGATCGCGATCGAGGCAACGTCACTGGGCAATTACTTTTTCTTGGCGCTTTGTTCTCAGTTCTTGCTTTCTTCAGCGATGGCAGCTGGGGCTTGCTCGCCGGAACTGCACGTGCATGGTTAGCAGGGGACGCGAGTAGACTGGAAAAACTAAGAGCTACCGGAGGTTGTGTGATGATTCTTTTAGGTGCGTCGGTAATTCTTTCAACTGCAACTGGCCTCCTATGATTAAGAAGCCGGCAAAACCAGCGCGCGACACAATCGCACCGAGTGATTTAACTTTTGGATTAAACACATGTAAGCGTTGTATCTGGATTAAGTATTGGTTCAAAGTAACGCTGCCTGGGCAATTCCCAATAGTTGGCACTTTATCTAAACTGCAAGAAGCTCAGTTCCGTGGCGCTAGTATGCCTGACCTTGACCCTTCACTGCGTCCGGGCAAGATAACTAAATGGGGCGAATGGGTTAAGAGTGATTACATCACCATCAACGGCGCCAAGACACCTTGGCGAATCCTTGGCATATATGATGTTTTGGCTGAAAATGAGGATGGAACGCTTGGTTTAATTGATTGTAAAGTTTCTGATTCAGAACGCGATAATGGTCAGTTTTATGCACCACAGCTAGAGTCATACGCATTCGCTTTAGAGAATCCAGCTGCCGGCAAAGCTCGCGAAGTAGCCACAATGGGTTTGTTGGTCTGGAAACCCGTATCGGTGCTTGGCGATAGCGCGAGTAATTATGGTTTCGGCGTTGAACAGAAGTACGTCGCGGTGCAGCGTGAACCAGAGACATTCTTTAAAGTAATCGAAGAATTAATTACGGTAATCGATGGCGATTTTCCGGATTCAGGTTCCGGTTGTGGTACCTGTAATTACTTAACGCAACGTTTAGGGCTGGAGTAAAAACTACTCTTCTTCTTCGTCGTCGCCAGCCATTTGGGCTTTGCGCTTAGTTGCATAAATATCAACATACTCTTGGCCTGAAAGTTCTTGAATTTTTTTCATAATTTGATCGGTGACTTCACGCAGATAATTTAGATCACTTGAGTCACCCTCGAAATACATTGGTTCACCAAAAATCATTTCAACGCGCATTACTTTGGGAATCACAGTACCGGTTGGTTGAATCTTTTCAGTGTTAAACATGGCGATCGGGATAATCGGAGCACCTGAGTCAATTGCCAGCCGCGCAATTCCGGTACGACCTTTGTAGAGACGACCATCAGGTGAACGAGTTCCTTCAGGATATATTCCTAGACATTTTCCTTGCGCAAGAACACTCAAACCCGTTAGCAAAGCGGCTTCACTTCGGCGCCCACCAGATCTATCTACCGAAACCTGGCCAAGTGCGATAAAAGTTAACTTCTTAAGTAGCCCCTTTGGTCCTGGCGAGGTGAAGTACTCACTCTTGGCCAAGAAGGTCACTTTTCGCGGGACAACCAAGGGCATGAAGATCGAGTCGCTAAATGAGAGATGATTGGAAGCCATGATGACGGGGCCTTTAATCGGCACGTTCCGCAACCCTTTTACCTTAGGTCTAAATGCCAACATTAAAAAAGGAGTTAGGAAGGAGCGCAGCAGGCCATAAGGGAGATCATCAGCTTTTCCCATTCGGTAACTCCTTATTCTCGCTCGGGCGTGGATGGGTAATCCTACGCACTTCCCAATTTAACGCTAAATCCGTTCCTTTTCAGCGAATTATTATGCGATTATGTCACTCGTGAGCCAAGATTCAACTCCCCCAGATCTGATTCTTAAAGGAACTGGCGCAAGGGCTGAATCTGCTGTTCTGATCATCCTTGGCATCGACCAACCAGTTGAAGATGCCATTGATCTTTGCGCCAGTTTTCAAGGGCAAGGTCACACTGTAATTGTCACACATGCCAGTTCTGAAGATGATGATTTCAAAGTTCCACTACTCATTAATGAGTACAAAATAATTGGCAGAAATATTCATGACTTAAGAAGTGAAGATGATTCGGATTTGGTAAATGCTGAGTTTGAGTCGATCGTATCTACTTTATCCCTTGATGAATCAAGCCAGACTACTTACCTTGATCAACTGGATGAGATTGAAGATTCCGAACGATTTATTGCTCCTAATCCAGAATTGCCTAGAATAAAAGATAAGGTAAATCGAATTGCAGTTTTAGCCTTGATTGTGGGGCCCATTTGGATTGTTACGGCAGCAGTAATCGGCTTTGATCCATTTGGTCTTGAACCTTGGCCCGGACTATTAGCAACCACTGGTGGACTCGCTACGCTTTTGTATCGATGGAATCTAACTAGGGAAGAAGGCGAAGATGGCGCGCACATCTAACGCTGAATTCACCAAACCCGAGTTCAGATGGGGAATCATTGGAACTGGTGGAATTGCAAAGGCTTTTGCGCGCGATCTCTCCTACTTCAATAGCCACATTGTCCAAGCAGTTGGTTCTCGTTCGTTAGAAAAAGCTAGCGACTTCGCACTTGAGTTCCCGGGCTGCACCTCATATGGAAGTTACGAAGAATTAGTTGCCGATCCCATGATTGATGCCGTTTATGTCGCAACACCACACCCGCAACATGTGGCAAATACGATTTTGGCACTTAACGCTGGCAAATCAGTTTTATGCGAGAAACCATTTGCCGTCAATGCGATTCAAGCCCAAGCCATGGTCACAGCCTCTCACGAAAATGGCGTTGCTCTCCTTGAAGCCATGTGGACTCGCTTCTTGCCACACATTGCTCAGTTGCGCGAACTCTTAAGTAGTGGCGTTATCGGAGAAGTGGTAAATGTTGAAGCTGATCACGGCCAATATTTAATTGATAGTGAAAATCCAAGATTGACAGAGCCATCTCTTGCCGGCGGCGCTCTACTTGATTTAGGAATTTATCCGGTTTCATTCGCTCATTTAGTTTTAGGCACACCTGCACGTATCACGGCAACTGGCATCCTTACCGAGAAAGGCGTTGATAGCCAGACTTCGGCAATCTTGGATTACGACAATGGAGCACAAGCAGTAATCACAACTACGTTAATTACTGGAACTCCTTGTAGAGCCACGATTGCAGGTACGTTAGGGCGAATCGAAATTGATCGCACTTTCTACAACCCAGCAAATATGCGATTGATCTTGCGCGATGGCACAACGACGGAATATCCAAATACCTATAAGGGCCATGGGCTGCGCGAACAAGCTGCTGAACTAGAGCGAATGGTCCGCAATGGTGAAATTGAATCGCCTTTGCTAACTCATAAAATGACGATTGAAATCATGCACTCACTTGATGAGATAAGAAATCAGATTGGTTTGCGATACCCGTTCGAGAATTAGCTTCGAGCTAGATCAGCAACGCCCACCAAGCCAGCTTCATTTCCGAGTTCGGCAGCCACAATTTCTGGGTACGGATGTTTACCCGCAAATGGCATATAACGTTTCATGGCCTCGCGCGTTGGCGCTAACAAAATTTCGCCGGCATCTATAACTCCTCCACCGACTACAACGCAAGACGGATCAAGGAGAGCTGCCAGGGATGCAATACCAGCACCGAGATATTGCGCAGTTGTTTGAAAAGCAGCAAGAGCAACCGCATCTCCTTCGCGAGCAGCATCTGTAATTGCTTGCCCAGTCAAACCATCGATTGTGCCATCGCCGCGAGCCAGCAAATTACGGGCCAAATCTGGCGATGCACTGATTGCTTCGTGAGCATGGCGAAGGAGTGCGCTGCCTGATGCATACTGTTCAAAACAACCACGAGCACCGCACCCACATAAATGGCCTTCAGGTACAACACGCAAATGACCAAACTCGGCCGCGACCCCAAAAGCACCGCGGTAGAGCTCGTCATTAATCACGATGCCACCACCAACTCCGGTGCCGATAGTTAACATCATCATGTGTGCTTGATTACGACCAGCGCCAAATTTTGCTTCACCCCAAGCTGCCGCATTGGCATCATTCTCAATCACAACCGGCAAACCAATTAACTTAGTTAGCTCAAGATCGAGTTGAACGCCGTTCCAATCGGCAATGTTTGGGGTAGCTAACATAGTTTTGCGGTCTGATGAGACAAAACCCGCTGCCGAGACACCAACTGCGGTAATCGAATGTTCTCGCATCAATTCAAGAGCAACTGCGGCAATTGTTTTAGTTAGTTCACTGCCACCTTCGCGTGGCGTATCCCGCCTTGAAGTTGCTAAAACTTTTCCAGAAGCATCAACAACGCCACCAAGAACTTTGGTGCCACCGACATCTACGCCAACAGTTAATGACACTAAACCTTCATCCCTCTAAATGCGATTTCAATTGCTGCAAGGCTTGATCAATAGTGGCTTGCTCAGCCTTTTTGCGCATCATTGCTGGAATTGGCATTGATATTTCAACACCCATTTCATACGTGACCTGGGTGGTGTCCTCATCAATCTTCTTAATTGAGTAAGAACCTTCCATGCCAGTTAGCAAATCGGCATCATTGAAGGAAAATGAAAGTTTGTTGGGAGTTTCTGACCAGTCGTAGTCAAGGGTGACTTTATCTTTCATCATGCCCGCGTCAATTAGGAACTTACCTGTCGTTAAGCGACCTTGCTCATCGGTAGCCAGAACTTCGACTGATTTAATGGCGCTAGACCACTCGGGGTACTTGGCTACCTCAAAAAGGGCTGCCTGTACCTCACTGATTGGGGCATCTATGGTGATATTTCCGCTGCTTAATTCGCTCATGGCGCAAAGGGTACCCCCTTCCATTTCTAATAGTTGCCACGCTAGCGTTATCCCATGAACGAAATAACAATACCTGCCCTTGTCCCTTCGGCTACCGAAGGGAATCTCACCAACCTAGTCGCTGAGCGCGCCTGGTTTGAGCCAGAACGCATAATGCTCTCTCGCCCACTTGGCGAAGGATGGCAACCAGTAACTGCTCGCGAATTTGAAACTGAAGTTCGCACTGCCGCAAAAGGTTTGATTGCGGCTGGTATTCAAATTGGTGATCGTGTTGCGATCATGTCACGCACTCGCTACGAGTGGACGATTTTAGATTTCGCAATTTGGTATGCCGGTGGTGTAGTTGTACCGGTTTATGACACTTCATCAGCTGAGCAAATTGATTGGATTCTTAACGACTCTGGTGCTGTTGGCATCATTGTCGAAACACCAACTCTTCGCGAACTAGTTGAAACTGTTAGACCGTCTCATACCCAACATGTTTGGACAATGACCGATGGCGTCTTAGATATTCTGACTGCCTCAGGTGCCCACATTAGTGATGACGAAATTGATCGTCGACGCAATTCACTTGTGCCAGACACTTTGGCAACCTTGATTTACACATCTGGAACAACTGGAAAGCCAAAAGGCGTTTCGCTAACTCACGGCAACTTCCTGGCTGAGTGTGGCAACGTCGTAGAAGGTGCTAAAGATCTTTTCATGAAGCCAGATGGATCAACTTTGCTTTTCTTGCCTGTTGCGCACGTGTTCGGTCGCATGGTTCAGATCGGCGCAGTCAGAGCCGGTTTACACCTTGCTCACTGCAGCGATCCAGTTGGTCGACTATCGGCCGACTTGGCATCTTTCAAGCCAACTTTCGTGCTTGCTGTTCCACGCATCTTTGAAAAGATTTATAACGGTGCTGAAGCAAAAGCAGATGCTGCCGGCAAAGGTGACATCTTCCGTAAAGCCGCAGCTGTGGCGATTGCATATAGCGAGGGCATAGATAGTGGAAAGATCTCGCTATCACTTCGCCTAAAGCACAAACTCTTCGACAAACTGGTCTTTTCTAAAATTCGTACCGCAGTTGGTGGTCGCGTTGAAGCCGCAATTTCTGGCGGCGCTCCCCTAGGCGCACGATTGGGTCATTTCTATCGTGGTGCTGGAATAACCGTTCTGGAAGGTTATGGTTTAACTGAAACGACAGCGGGCGCGACCCTGAACTTAACTTCCGCGCTACGAGTTGGCTCAGTGGGCAAACCAATTCCGGGCACCTCAATCAAAATCGCAGAAGATGGCGAGGTTCTAATCCGCGGTCCAATTGTGATGCGTGGATATTGGCAGAACGATGCCGCCAATGCAGAAGTTTTTGATGCCGATCGATGGTTTAAGACCGGCGACCTGGGCAAACTAGATGAAGAGGGATTCCTCTTTATCGTGGGCCGTAAGAAAGAACTAATTGTTACCGCTGGCGGTAAGAACGTTGCCCCTGCTGTTCTAGAAGATCGCTTGCGCTCACACCCACTGGTCAGTCAATGTGTCGTAGTTGGCGATGCCCGCCCATTTATTGGCGCCTTGATCACCATTGATCAAGATTCACTGAAATTGTGGATTGCTGCAAATAAAAAGGAAGGCGCTTCAATGGCAGATTTAGCAGTTGACTCGCAACTCTTAAGTGTTATCCAAACCGCAGTTGATGAAGCTAACAAAGCTGTAAGTAAAGCCGAGTCAATTCGTAAATTCAGAATTCTGACAACCGATTTCACAATCGCGGGTGGACAGTTAACTGCCAAGCTTTCAGTCAAGCGTCACGTGATCGCGCAAGAGTTCGCATCTGAAATAGAGGCGCTCTACGAAAAAGAATAATTGAATGCCCGAGGCACCAACCAGATTGCGCGCCAAATCCACGATGGAATTGCGCAAGATCTGGTTGCTCTGGGGTACTCACTTGATCAATCTTTAGGAGCGCCTGAGTTACCAGCTTCAACTCGGGCTGAACTACGTACGCTTAGATTTGCGGTAACTGATCTAATTGAGAAAGTTCGACGCGAAATTCTAAATCTGCGAAACATTTCGCCTGATTTACGTGAGCTAGCTATCGCAATCTGCGGCGATCGTCTCGGAGTATTTGAGTTAGCGACCCCCATTGATCAATCACTTAACCCCATAGTTGTCGAACTGTTGCGCAATGCCGCCGAGCACTCTGGGGCTAGCGTGATTAATCTGCGGAGTTATCAAGAGCAGGCTTCCACTGTTATCGAAATAAGCGATAACGGGATTGGTGGTGTTGAAATGAAAGCTGATCGATTTGGTCTAGTTGGTATTACCGAGGCTATAGCTGAGCTCTCTGGACGAATTGAATTTGTAAATCTCACGCCCGGTCTCGTGATTCGAGTTTCGATTCCAAGTTGAATCGCCGGGTTTTAATTGTTGATGATCATCCGATCGTTCGCGCTGGGCTAGAGCAAGCCCTACTTAAAGCAAATTTCACCATCTGCGCTATGGCCGCCAGTAAGAATGAAGCGGTCGCGCAAATTGCACGAACGAATCCAAACCTGATCTTGCTTGACCTAAATCTTCCCGATGGCAGTGGCTTTGAAGTTGCCAACTGGGCTAGAGGAATATCCGATGAGATTGGCATCGTAATTCTCACTCTCAATGACGCCCCAGAAATATTGCTAGCAGCTCTCGCTGCCCAAGTAAGTGGATTTGTTTTAAAGAGTGCGCCAATTTCAGAGGTCATTGCAACGCTTGAACGCGCCCTGATCACTCCCCTTAGTTTCACGGCGGCTGGATTGCAGAGAGCGCTCAAAGCAAAGGAACGTTTGCCAAGTTTAAGTTCAAGGGAGTTAGAAGTTCTAAATGTTTTGGCTACCGGCAAAAGCACTAAAGAGATTGCTAGACAAATGTATTTAGGCGAACCAACTATCAAAACGCATTTAACGAATATCTATCGCAAACTTGAAGTGAATAATCGGATCTCAGCTGTTGCGGTTGCTCGTGAAAATTCTTGGTTAGGCGAGTAACGCAGCGTACTTACCTGCCCAAATTTCCCAGCGCCAATTCTCAATAATCCAAGCTCTGCCATTAGCGCCCATAACCGCGCAAAGTTCCGGGTTATTGAGTAACTCGATACAAGACTCGGCAATTTCAAAAGTATTTGTGCCGTCAACTACAACACCAGTCTCCCCGACTAGTACAGCATCTGGCGCACCGCCAGATTTTCCGCCGACTACCGGTAATCCGCAGGAACTAGCTTCGAGATAAACAATGCCAAGACCCTCTACTTCTAGACCAAAGAATCGTGAACGCGAAGGCATAGCAAAGATATCCCCGAGACAGATGTAGTTAGGAAGGTCGGCATAGTTAATGCGCCCGATAAATGTTATGCAATCGGCAACTTCTAACTTAGCTGCTAACTTTTCCAAGTACTTTTGATGCGGCCCGACTCCGACCAAAACCAAATGAACGCTAGGTGTTGCGGCTTTGATTTGCGGAAGTGCCAAGATCAGTTTGTCTTGGCCCTTGCGATGAACTAATCGTCCCACGCTAATTATCACCGATTTATCGGTTAGTCCTAATTGGGCCCGCAATTGACTAGAGTCAGTCGGAACGAAATGATCTACATCTATGCCAGGTGCGATCTGAACCAACTTATTTGTATCACTCTTGCTTAGCGCTTTACTTATTTCGCCCTTGGTGTAATTACCTAAGTAGGTAATCGCATCAATTTCTTTGCTCATGTATCTAATGGCAAAAGAAAATGGCGGCACTTTTGCCCACCAAACTTCATGGCCATGAGTGAGGGCGACAATCTTTTGCGCACCCGCCTTACGCATTGCTCTCGCCATAACGCCTAACGGTGCAGCGGCCCCAAAGGCCACTCTAGATAGCTTGCGTTCTCTAATAATTCGCTGACAAATTTTTAGCACTCGCGGCGTTGGCAAAAGTATCTGGCTTCGGTCACGAATGACTTCAACGCCGTATTCCTGTAACCAATTAGCATCAAATTCCGACGTATTTGATTGAGCGCTTGTGTAGACAATAACCGAACCTTTCGGTAAGCGTTCAATTAGGCCATGCACAAAAGTTTCAATTCCACCGGCTCTAGGGCCAAAGTCATTGGTGATAAAAAGTGTGGTCGCCGCCATCACTAGAACCGACGAACGGCAACTAGCTTCTTACGACCCATCGCTGTGGCCGCGTTAGATTCCACTCGCACTCGAGCTCCCGGACGGGGTGCGTGAACCATTTTGCCGCCACCTAAATAAATGGAGACGTGTGAAATACGTTGGCCAGGGAAAGCATAGAAGAGCAAATCTCCTGCTCTGGCCGAGCTGTAAGAAACTCTTTTGCCATATTGCGCCTGAGCTGCCGAATAGTGCGGCAAGGAGACGCCAGCTCCTCGATAGGCGCGCATTGTTAGCCCTGAACAGTCCCAAATAGTCGTACCGGCACCACCAAAGACATATCGGTCACCGATTTGCGCAAGAGCATATTTAATTGCAATTCCGGCACGGCCAGAAATTTTTCCTGTGCTACTTGCGTATGCCTTGGAGGATGCTTGATAAGCATCATCCTCGGCTGCTGCAAGGGCGGCCAACCTGGCTCGATCTGATTTCTTCAATTTCGCCAAAATTTTCTCGGCGCTAACTAGCTTTGCTTTCGCTTGGGCTGACTTCTGCGCGAATCTCTTCTCGGCAGCTTTTACTAAAGCCAGCTTGTCATTAACGGTCAAAGTCGTTGCTTTGAGCCGTTGTTCCGCCGCTTCAAACTTTCGCAACTGAGAGCTCTTAGCTCGAGTAATTGATTCCAGTGAACCAGCCGAACTTAGATAAAGTTCTGGGTTTGCTGAGAAGAGAAGCTCTAAACCTTGACTTAAACCCCCAGCTTTATACTGCTCAATGGCAATTGTGTTTAACGATTTCTTTAGCGCATCAACAGTTTCACCTTGTGCTGCTGCCTCTTGCTTAATTCCGTTAAGTGTTTTGGTCAAAGTTGCTAATTGGACTTTCGCTCCCTGCGCGCCTTCGGCCGCAGATGCAGCATCTTCTTGTAGTTGGCGAACTTGGGCCTGAATTTGGGCCAAGGTAGGAGCCGCGTTAGCAACCGATGGAAATAGCCCAACGGTAATAGCTATAGCTGCGCTAACTGCGAGCGCGCTTCGTATCCAGGTGCTAGACATAGAGAAGAGGCTATCGGTGGGTAGATACGTCGCTCAACCTCAAACCGCGCCTTAGGCGCAGAATTCCACTAGAAATCAGTGAATTCTCAGGAAAATTTGGCTGATCACGCGAGAAATCTTAGCGGCGGCACAATCCCTCGAGATGAGAGAAGTACAAGAGCATCAGCAGTTTGATTACTTAAATCAACGCAGTCTTCAGATTTGTTTAGAAAGAATGAAACTACACAATCTTTACAAGCCAAATCTCGTAGGGAACAAGAGTCGCAGTCAATGATCATGCTTTAAAGAGTAAAGGCCACCACTGACATCGCCCTTTAGTTGACTTTAAAAATTGAGTCCAGACACTGAAAAAATCTGCGCGATAAATCAAGGCCAACCCTCTACCTTTTCTCCGTGCCTGTTATCGCCTCACTAGTCGTTGGTTCCGATGGATCTACCAGCAAAGCAGGCCGCTCAGCTGGCGTATCCAGTGCCGCAGATCGTCGAGCTTTCTTGGCTCGTCGACGTAATGCAGATGCGCTACTAATCGGTGGCAATACTGCTCGCAATGAGCCTTACCAAAAAACGCCAGTTCCAGTTGTGATCGTCTCTAAATCAATGCTAAATCCACTTTCGAATAACCGGCTGGCCCATTGGTGGAATTGCGACCCAGTTGAGGCGTTATCACGCGCCCAGCGGTTATTTGGCGAGACCATTGTGGTCGAATCGGGAATTTCGATAATCGAGGAATTGATCACAGCAAAGAAGATAGATCGCCTTGAGTTAAGTGTCACTTCAGTTACTGGTGGCGAAGACCAAGTTGATTACCAAAAATTGTTAAAAAAATTTACGAACGTAACGCAGCGAGTAGAAGATGAAACAACTTTTTACACAGCAAGTAATTAGTTTTTAAAACGCCGAAAGAATTGCAACTCCGGCGACAGCTAGAAAAACTCCGACGTATTGAACTTTATGTAGTCGCTCATGCAAAAACTTGAAGGCAAGCAAAACGGTGAATACTGGATATAGTGAGCCGAGAACCATCACCAGAGAAACTAGCCCTTCTTGGGTCGCTAGGCCCAAAGTGAAATTGGCGAGAAAGTCAGCAACACCAATAAAAATCAATGAGGGCGCATCGGCACGACTGAAACCGCCTGTTGTACGAAATTTGATTGCGAGAAAAATAGTAAATAACGCAGTTGTAGCTCGCATAGTAACCATGGTCATCAGTGCACTTGAATCAGAGCCAATACCTATCAGGGTTAGTGCAGTACCAAAACCAAAGGCTGCTCCAAATGCTAAGGCAACTGGTTTTAATGGAAACCCTTGCGAAATCTCAGGGCCACTTGCGCAAAAAGCTCCAGCCAGTGCGATAACAACACCAATCCAACGTCCACGTGAAAGTTGTTCACCGCCGATTACTGCAAACATAACTGGGACAACGGCGCCAAGCGAGCTAATTGGTGAGACAACGCCCATGCGACCAGTACTAAGGCCAACATATAAACAGATCAACCCAGTGTAACCAAGTACGCCAGCAAATACGCCTGGCCAGAAAAATCCAGAGAAAAAACCATCGTTTCCGAAAGCGACAGCGTCGCGCTCGCCAGTAGCGAAAATTAAGAAAATTCCAAAGGCCAAACCAATTAACTGGGTCATTCCGAGTACAGCTAAAGCTTTGTACTTCTTGCTCATTCGCCCTGCTTGAAAATCAGCGCTACCCCAAAGGGCGCTAGACAAGAGTGCTAGTGCGAAAGCCATTTGCGTAGGCTACCGCCCTGCCTCCCCTGAATTCGCTACCACCATCTTTAGACTTAGGTAGTGGATGCCGCAGCCTTTGATCGTTTGACTGATCAACTTCGGACTGTAGAAACCCGTTCAGAAATTATTCTCGAAGAGGTCCCAGCGCCCCAAAAGCTGGCCAAATACTCCTTCGCTTTTTCAGCCGATGTTAGTAATGGGCTAACTGGCGATGCTGAAGATGGCGTTGGCTCCGGCCGTTTTGTCTTACTTCACGAACCAGGTGGGCAAGAAACTTGGGAATCAGATTTTCGTTGTGTAACTTTTATGAGCGCCGATGTTGAAGCCGATATGCATGAAGATCCGATGCTGGCCGAAGTTGGCTGGTCTTGGTTTCTAGACTCTCTATCCGATGCTGGCTGTGAATACAGCGCGCCAAGTGGAACAGTCACTCGCGTGACTAGCGCTTCATTTGGGAAATTAACCGGCCGCAATAATGAAGCTGAAATCGAGATCCGCGCATCTTGGTCACCAATAATTAAATCTGCCGATGAATTATTTAGTCATGTAACTGCTTGGTGCGATCTGCTAGCCACGGTGGCTGGATTGCCACCAATTCCAGATGGGGTGTCAGTAATTTCCCCGTCGCGTAAACGACGCACAAGTTAACTTAACTAGATGACCGAAGATGAAGTAAAAAAAGCCACGCCGTTACTGGTACCCGCTGCCGGAACGCCTGCTGTAATTGAAACTGAAGCTGCTTTTAGATCTGCCTTAGCCATACTGGCAGAAGGATCTGGGCCATTTGCAGTCGATGCCGAACGTGCCTCTGGATATAAATACAGTTCTCGTGCCTACCTTATTCAGATTAAACGCTCCGGGGGTGGGCTGCATTTAATTGATCCGATTCCATTTGGACCTGGTCATCACTTCTTTCTTGAATTAAACGAATTACTCAACACTGACGAAGTTATTTTGCATGCCAGCACACAAGATTTACCTTGTTTGCGGGAACTTGGAATCAATCCGAAAGTATTGTTTGATACTGAACTTGGCGGGCGCATTGCTGGTTTGCCACGAGTTGGTCTCGGGCCACTTCTTGAAGCACACCTTGGCGTGTTGCTTGCTAAAGAACATTCCGCAGTTGATTGGTCGGTACGCCCACTTCCGCTTGATTGGCTAAATTACGCGGCTCTAGATGTCGAATTATTGATTGAACTACGAAATATAATTGCGCAATTGCTTGAAGAAGCGAAGAAATTGCCATGGGCAGAAGCAGAGTTCGCCGCAATACTGGCTGCTCCACCTAGCCCGCCGCGAGTCGATCCATGGCGGCGGACTTCAGGAATGCACAAAATTAGAAAACGAAACCAACTAGCCATAATTCGTGAGCTTTGGAATGTCAGAAATCAGATTGCTGAATCACTCGATGTTTCACCAGGCAAATTATTAAATGACAGTGCAATTGTTGAACTTGCCATGAACCCGCCAACTAATAAACGTGAGTTCGATAAAGTTTTGCGGCCTATTGGTTTGCGTCCCCGCTGGAAAGAGAATTTGAATATCTGGTTGGCTGCAATTGCCTCAGCAGTTGCGCTTCCGGAAAGTGATTATCCAGAGATGCGTGCTGCCGGTGATTCAATGCCACCAACTAAAATTTGGAAGGAACGTTTTCCAGAGAAGTACGCACCATTTACGCATGCTCGGGCGGCAGTTGAACTGCGAGCTGCCGAATTAAACATTCCAGTGGAGAATTTGATTTCACCTGATGTGATAAGAAAATTGGTTTGGAAACTCTCAACCGATGTAGCCAGAGATGCCCTCGAACTTGGAGCTCGCCCTTGGCAGGTCGCCGAGATCGCCGAATTAGTCAGCGCTGCCTTGCTAGAACGTGAACCTTTACTATTTCCTGAGGCCCCAGAGGCGGCTACTGAGCCAGAATGATCTATTTTCTTTGTAGCGCAAGTAACTAGCGGCGTAGTTGCTGCTTAACCTTACTGACCAGTAACCTTTGGTAACACTTACCGAAGGGCTCCCGCAATGTCGCGCTCAGTTGTCATAGTTGATGCAGTTCGAACTCCATTTGGAAAAGCTGGCAGTTTGTATGCCGGCACTCGCGCCGACGATTTAATTGTTCGCGCTATCCGTGGCTTACTAGAGCGCAATCCAAAACTTGATCCAAAGACAATCGATGATGTTGCCATTGCTGCTGCAACCCAAAGCGGTGATCAAGGTATGAACATTGGTCGTAGTGCGGCTCTGCTATCCGGGCTACCGAATAGCGTTCCTGGTTATTCAATCGATCGTTGGTGCGCGGGTGCGCTAACTGCTGTTACAACTGTTGCTGGCTCAATTGCTATGGGCGCTTACGATGTTGCAATTGCGGGCGGAGTTGAACATATGGGTAACCACCCAATGGGCGAAGGCGTAGATCCAAATCCTCGCTACTTAGCTGAGAAAATTGTTTCAACTGATGCGCTAGCAATGGGAAATACTGCCGAGAATTTGCATGACCGCTTCCCCACTATCACCAAGGAACGCGCTGATCGCTACGCACTGAACTCGCAATTGAAAACTGCTGCCGCTTATGAAGCAGGCATCATCCAGAAAGATTTAATTCCGACTGCTGCGCGTAATCCAGAATTGGGTTGGAGCGTTGCAACTGTTGATGAGCCACCACGTCCGGGCACAACAATGGAAGCACTTGCTGCTTTGAAAACGCCATTTCGTCCAGGCGGTCGCGTAACTCCTGGAAATGCTGCTGGTTTAAATGATGGCGCAACTGCCGCCCTCGTTATGGCTGAAGATAAGGCAATCGAACTTGGCTTAACCATCAAAGCCCGCATGGTCACTTTCGCCTTCGCTGGCGTCGAGCCAGAAATTATGGGCTACGGACCAGTCCCTTCAACAATTAAGGCGCTAGCAAAAGCCGGACTCTCGATTGAAGATATTGGTTTATTCGAAATTAACGAAGCCTTCGCGGTTCAAGTTCTTAGCTTCCTTGAGCACTTCGGAATCGCAGATGATGACCCTCGCGTTAATCCAGTTGGAGGCGCAATTGCAGTTGGTCACCCACTTGCTTCCTCTGGCGTTCGATTAATTCTTAACTTGGCACGTGGCTTTGAAGCCCACCCAGAGGTGCGTTATGGCATCACCACAATGTGTATTGGTTTAGGTATGGGCGGCACCATCATTTGGGAAAACCCAAACTTCAAGGGAGGTAAATAAGAATGGCTACTGAAATCATTATGCCTGAAGGTGCTCCTGAAGAAGTAATCACCAACGCTCTCGTTCGTGAAATTGATTTAACGCCATTTGGCGCCAACGGAAAATTGGCGCTAATC
Organism: Bifidobacterium breve; assembly: GCA_945885625.1. Taxonomy (GTDB): domain Bacteria; phylum Actinomycetota; class Actinomycetes; order Nanopelagicales; family Nanopelagicaceae; genus Planktophila. Next base: position 140,631 of record CAMCYS010000001.1, read on the forward strand.
ACACTTGATAACGGGCATGATCACAATCGCCCGAATACCTTCGGTCCTAAATCACTTATGGCCCTGGATGCCGCTATTACCGATGCTGCAAGCCGTGACGTCGTTGCGGTAGCAATAACTGGTAAACCTTTTATCTTTGCTGCGGGTGCTGATCTATCCGCACTTTCATTTTTAACGCAGCGCGAACAATCTGTGGCCATAGGAAAGTTAGGCCACGATGTTTTCCGTCGCCTCGGAGCACTTGGAAAACCAACTTTTGCCTTCATCAATGGTTTAGCACTTGGTGGCGGCCTTGAAGTTGGCCTGCATTGTAATTACCGTACGTTGGCTTCAACTGCGTTAACTGGATTACCTGAAGTTTTCCTTGGCTTGGTTCCAGGTTGGGGCGGTGCCACAATTTTACCTAAGTTAATTGGGCCAGAACGCGCAGTTCAAGTAATAATGTTAAACGCTCTTGCGAATAACACCATGCTTAAATCAAAAGATGCGCTAAAGCTCGGCGTGGTTGACGCGGTTTACGAGCCAGCAGATTTCCTTGAGAAGTCTGTGCAGTTCGCAGCAGGCGTTGTAGCTGGTACTACCAAGATTGAACGTGCTGATTACAGTAACGATCCAGCTTGGGAAAGTGCTCTTGCCACTGGCAAAGCCGCCGCGCTTAAGAAATATGGCGGTGCCGAAATTGATGCGCCAAACGCCGCCCTTAAATTGATTGCTGCTGCAAAAAGTAATTCACTCGGCGAAGGTTTCGATGCTGAAGATCAAGCACTTGCTGATCTGACTATGGCCGATCCACTTCGTGCTTCGCTTTACGCTTTTAATTTAATTCAGAAGAAGCGCAAGAAAGTTGAAGGCGCGCCAAAGCCAGTGCTGGGTCGCAAAGTGGCTCGCGTAGGCGTAGTTGGGGCCGGTTTGATGGCCTCACAATTAGCCCTGCTATTACTACGTAATTTGAAGACCCCAATTGTGATGACTGATATTGATCAAGAACGTGCCGATAAGGGTGTGGCTTGGGTTCGTAATGAGCTAGCTAAGTTAGTTGAAAAGAAGCGCATGAGCGAAGAAGCAGCTCGTCGTTTGAGCTTGCTAATTAGCGGCTCAGCAGATCAACATGTATTTGCTGGCTGTGATTTTGTGATTGAAGCAATCTTTGAAGAGCTCGCCCTTAAACAAGATCTATTTAAGAAGCTAGAGAACATTGTTTCACCAGAATGTGTTATTGCCACAAATACTTCGTCACTTTCAGTTGAAGCAATGTCTGAGGGCATGAAGAATCCTGAGCGGGTAATTGGTTTCCACTTCTTTAATCCAGTTGCAATCATGCCGCTGCTTGAAGTTGCTCGTACCTCAAAGACTGATGATGCAACTACAGCAACAGCTGTAAATATTGGCAAGGAACTTAAGAAGACCATGGTGATTACTAAAGATGCACCTGGCTTTGTGGTTAACCGTTTGCTAACACGTTTCATGGGAGAAATTACCGACGCGATGGATGAAGGAACCCCAGCAGAGGTTGCAGATAACGCACTTCGTAGCGTTGGTTTCCCAATGTCACCATTCGAGCTGGTTGGCTTAGTTGGCCCAGGTGTTGCGCTACACGTGGCTGAGACTCTAAATAAGAATCTTGGTCCGCGTTACCGCATCTCCCCTACGATGCAGCGACTAGTAAAAGAGGGTGTTCGCACTTTCTACATCAAAGATGACAGCGGCAAGCTAGTTCCTAACCCAGCTGCAGTTGCACTCATGGAAAAGGGTGATAAACCATCTACTGGCGAAGAAGTTCGCTTGCGCGCGCTAAAGGCCTTGGCTGAGGAAGCTCGCATGATGCTTGATGAAGGCGTAGTAAGCACTCCGGCAGAAATAGATATCTGCATGTTACTTGGTGCTGGTTGGCCAATGCTGCTCGGGGGAATTTTGCCTTACCTAGATCGCGAAGGAATTAGCGAAGCCGTCTCGGGTCAGCGTTTTCATCCAGCGGGCGTTGCATCTCTGTCCTAGCTACTTCTGGCATAGGCGTTAGGAAGCCATCTTTAAGCGAAGCGCTCCATTCGACAATGCTTAAAGAGATCTGTTGAGCAGTTATGCCTAACTCGCTCAAGATTTGTCCGCGCTTAGCATGTTCTAAAAAGGTTAATGGCGCACCAATTGAATGAATTGGTACTTGCAGGCCAGCATCGCGGAACATTTCGCTAATGGTGCTAGCTATTCCACCATGGCGAATTCCATCTTCTAGTACAACCACACTCTTGTAGCGAGTTGCCATGGTTACTAATGATTGTGGCAACGGCTTAACCCAACGTGGATCAATTACAGTTACGCCGACTCCTTCGCGGTAAGCCTGTGAGGCAGCTTCAACTGCCATTGCTGCCATTGCGCCAACGCTAACCAAAAGCACATCGGCGCTCTCGCCGCGATAAAGCACATCAATACCGTCCCGACGCTCAAATGCTGGAATGTCAGCAATCACTTCACCCTTTGGAAATCGCAACATTGATGGCGCATCAGTAATCTGAATTGATTCAGCTAATACTTCGCGTAATCGAGCACCATCGCGCGGGGCTGCAACATGCATCGTTGGAATAATTCCGGTTAGAGCGAGATCCCAAATACCATTGTGTGAAGCGCCATCATCGCCAGTTATGCCAGCTCGATCTAGAACGAAAGTAACCCCAGCCTTATGCAGCGCAACATCTAATAAAACTTGATCGAATGCACGATTTAGAAATGTTGAGTACACCGCAACTACTGGGTGCATGCCGGCAAAAGCTAGGCCAGCTGCACTAGTTACTGCATGCTGTTCGGCGATACCTACGTCAATGGTGCGATCTGGAAACTTATCAGCAAACTTATCTAGGCCAGTTGGCCCCAGCATCGCAGCAGTTATGGCAACTAAATCTTTATGTGCCTCGCCTTGTTTAACTAACTCATCGGCAAAGACGCTAGTCCAGGTAGTGACACCTTTTGCCAGCGGTAATCCAGTTTCTGGGTCGACGATGCCCACGGCATGAAACTTCTCAGCCTCATCTTCAAGAGCGGGAGCGTAACCACGACCCTTCTCAGTAATTGCATGGAGAATTACAGGCGCACCAAAAGCCTTAGCCCTTAACAGTGCCTTTTCCATAGCTGCAATATCGTGGCCATCAACTGGCCCCATGTATTTAAGACCCAAATCTTCAAACATTCCTTGTGGCGCAATAATGTCTTTGATGCCTTTTTTCATACCATGCAAAGTGTCATAAATTGGCCCACCAACTACTGGCGTACGCTGCAGCACATCTTTGCCCCAGTCGAGGAATTTCTCATAGCCACGAGTGACTCGCAAAGTTGAAAGATAAGTTGCCATGCCACCGATAGTTGGTGAGTAACTGCGTTCATTATCGTTAACCACAATTACTAAATTACGAGACTCAGCAGTTGCAATGTTATTTAACGCTTCCCACGACATGCCACCAGTTAGCGCGCCATCGCCGACGACTACAACAACATGGCGATCGTTTTGGCCAGTTAGCGAGAAGCCACGGGAAATTCCATCGCCCCAGGAAAGCGCAGTTGAAGCATGTGAGTTTTCAATAACATCATGTTCGCTCTCGGCGCGACTTGGGTAACCTGATAGTCCGCTCTTTTGACGCAAGCGATCAAAACCCTCGCTGCGGCCAGTTAAAATCTTATGCACATAACTTTGATGGCCAGTATCAAATAAAACTACATCTTTCGGCGAATCAAAAGTGCGATGGATGGCAATTGTTAGCTCAACTACCCCGAGGTTTGGCCCTAAGTGCCCACCAGTCTTAGTGACCTTATCAATTAAGAAGGTGCGAATCTCAGCTGCCAAGGCGCTCAATTCGGCAGGCGAGAGGGCAGCTAAATCTTTGGGAGATTTAATCTGCTCAATCATGGCTACAGTCTAAGGTTTCCAAGCTCAATTGTCCTGCGATTGACTACTAGCTCGCTAGTAATGAACGCAGTACATATTGCATGATGCCGCCGTGTCGGTAGTAATCAGCTTCACCTGGCGTATCGATACGCAATTTAGCCTGGAAGGTTTTATCGCCCGCCTTAACGGTTAACTCCTTCGGTGATGGGCCGCTATTTAACGCATCGATTCCAGTAATTTCAAAAGTTTCCTCGCCAGTTAAACCAAGAGTTGCGGCAGTTTGACCGTCAAGGAATTGCAATGGAAGAACGCCCATACCGATTAAGTTCGAACGGTGAATACGTTCAAATGATTCAGCGATAACTGCGCGAACCCCAAGAAGCGCTGTGCCTTTTGCCGCCCAGTCACGTGATGAACCAGAGCCATACTCTTTACCAGCCAGAATAACTAACGGAATGCCAGCTGCTTGATAGGCCATCGAAGCATCGTAAATTGTTGATTGCACGCCGCCATCGAGGAAGTTGCGAGTGAATCCACCTTCGACGCCATCGAGCAACATATTCTTTAAACGAATGTTGGCAAAGGTTCCGCGAATCATTACTTCGTGATTACCACGGCGAGAACCATACGAGTTAAAATCAACTCGTTCGATTCCGTGCTCAGCTAAATATTTTCCAGCTGGTGAATCAGCTTTGATATTTCCTGCTGGAGAAATGTGATCAGTAGTAACGGAGTCACCCAAGATCGCCATAACTCGAGCGCCAGAGATATTAGTTACTGGTTTTGGTTGCGCTGGCATGCCATCGAAATATGGTGCCTTGCGGACATAAGTTGAATTTATATCCCATTCAAAGGTCTTTCCAGTTGGCGTGGCCAGGGACTTCCAGCGATGATCGCCTTCAAAGACACTGGCGTAATCCTTCTTAAACATCTCAGATGAAATAGAAGCTTCGACAACAGCGGCGATCTCTTCTTGAGATGGCCAGATATCACGTAAGAAAACATCGTTACCGGCTTGATCTTTGCCTAGCGAATCCTTCTCGAAATCATGATTCATGGTTCCTGCGATGGCGTAGGCAACTACTAACGGAGGTGAAGCTAAGTAGTTCATCTTCACATCAGGGCTAATGCGACCTTCAAAGTTTCGGTTTCCAGAGAGCACGGCGGTAACGGCTAGATCGTGCTCGTTAACTGCTTTACTGATTTCAACTGGAAGCGGCCCAGAGTTACCGATACAGGTTACGCAGCCATAACCAACTAGATGGAAACCTAGATCTTCCATGTATTTGGTAAGGCCAGCTTTGTCATAGTAATCAGTTACTACCTTTGAGCCTGGTGCTAACGTGGTTTTAACCCATGGCTTTGACTTCAAGCCTTTCTCCACTGCCTTCTTAGCTAACAATGCTGCACCAATCATGACCGATGGATTAGAAGTGTTAGTACAAGAGGTAATTGAAGCGATCACGACATCGCCATTTGTAATCTTGGTATCTGTTGCACCAACTTTGACTGCTATCGGGTTCGTACTTGTTTTATCACTTAAATAGCCCGGTAGTGCCTTAGCAAGTGCTGCCTTTGAATCACTTAGGGCAATGCGATCTTGTGGGCGCTTCGGGCCAGCAATCGAAGGCACGACAGTAGATAGATCTAACTCGATATGTTCAGAGAATCGAGGAGCCGCAGATGGGTCATGCCACAAACCTTGCTTCTTCGCATAACTTTCAACCAAAGCGATTTGATCATCACTACGACCAGTGAGGCGCAAGTATTTTAAAGTCTCATCATCGATTGGGAAGATCGCAACTGTTGAACCATATTCTGGACTCATATTGCCGATAGTCGCGCGGTTAGCCATTGGTACTGCGACAACGCCTGGACCATAGAACTCAACAAACTTTCCTACTACCCCATGCTTACGCAAGATTTCGGTAATGGTTAGCGCTAAGTCTGTGGCTGTTGTACCAACTGGCAGCGAACCATTTAATTTAAATCCGACTACGCGTGGAATCAACATTGAAACTGGTTGGCCCAAGAGCGCTGCTTCGGCTTCGATTCCGCCAACGCCCCAACCTAGAACACCTAAACCATTAACCATGGTTGTGTGAGAGTCAGTACCAACTACCGTATCTGGATAGGCACGAAGTACGCCCTCAACTTTGCGAGTCATTACTACGCGAGCTAGGAATTCAATATTTACTTGGTGCACAATTCCAGTTCCAGGTGGCACAACTTTAAACTCGTCAAAAGCGCCTTGGCCCCAACGCAAGAAACGATAACGCTCTTGGTTGCGTTGGTATTCAATGTCAGTATTCTGGGTAAAGGAATCTTTAGTTCCAAATAAATCAGCAATTACCGAGTGGTCAATAACTAACTCAGCGGGTGCCAGTGGATTTACTTTTGCTGGGTCGCCACCTAATTCGACGATCGCTTCGCGCATTGTTGCTAAGTCCACAATGCACGGAACGCCAGTGAAGTCCTGCATTACAACGCGGGCTGGCGTGAATTGAATTTCAGTATCTGGCTCAACCGCAGGATCCCAGTTGGCTAATGACTTAATCTGTTCAGCTGTGATATTTGCGCCATCTTCAGTGCGCAGCAAGTTTTCGAGCAATACCTTTAAGCTAAATGGCAGCGATGCTGCTTCAGGTAACTTCGTAATGTCGAAGATCTGATAGCTCTGGCCGGCTACTTCGAGTGAAGTCTGGGCCTGGAAGGAATTCTTGCTCACTTGCGCCTCCTAAAAAAGTATCTTGATGTCGAGATACTTTCCTAATCTATCGCAGAGCGGGTAAACAACGCAACCATCTCGATGTGGTGAGTCATTGGAAATAAATCAAATGCGCGCACTTTAGTTAATTTCCAACCAAGATCGTTAGCAAAAGCACAGTCGCGTGCCAGCGCTGCTGGGTCGCACGCAACATAAACAATTCGCTTTGGATCTAGCGCCGAGATCTGCTGCAGAACTAATTGTCCGGCACCATCTCGGGGTGGATCAAGAATTACTACATCGGCAGATCCAATTCTGGGCATTATTTTTGCCACATCACCAAGATAAATATTTACATTCGGAACATTTTCAAAATTGATTTTCGCATCGCCAACTGCACTCGAGCTAGCTTCAACTAAATGAACTCGACCAGTTTCACCTACTGCCGATAAAGCTGCTGCAGTAAATAAACCAACCCCCCCATAGAGATCTAATACTTGATCACCACTTTGTAATTCGGCATACTGCATAACAGCTTCCGTCAACACAGCAGGGGCTGATTTATGGCTCTGCCAAAACGATGAGTGGCTTACCTGGAATTTATTCTCACCCACTGATTCGATCAGTTTTTTCGGGCCTTCGAAAACTTCGCTACCTGCAACTATTCGATCACCAGATTTATTGGTACTAATTTCCAACTTTGTATTTGGTTGCCACGTGCGCGATGTAATCTCGCTTAACTTTAATTCCGGCACACAAGTTATACAGTTATCGATTTGAATTGAATTATGGCTACGTGACCCAAAGAAGCCCGCTTTGCCAGAACCATCGATATTTAGAATTGCTCGAGTTCGCCAATACAGCGGATCAGAAACTTCTTCGACGACTACCTTTAAATCCATTTTTGCTATCCGAGCGAATTGCTCGGTAATTACCTCGCTCTTTAATTCACGTTGACGCGCAATTGCAATATGTTGGAAATCGCACCCACCACAACCGAGTCGATGAGCGTAACTACAAGGGGCTTTAACTCGATCGGGCGAGGGTTCAATTACCTCTAGAACATCGCCACGATTAAATGACTTGCCGGTGCTAGTGACTTCAATAATTACCTGCTCGCCTGGAATTCCGTGGCGAACGAAGAAGACTGCGCCCTCATGTCGAGCGATGAAATGGCCACCATGAGCCACTTTCTCAATTGTGGCAGTGAACTTTTCACCCACTCTAAACGCTCTCTTTTTTGGCTCAGTGCGCTCAGTTTCCATAATTGATAAGCCTAAGGGTGATAGGTTGATCCTTGTGCATGTAGTAATTATGGGTTGCGGTCGAGTCGGATCTTCCTTAGCAGCCGAACTTGAGGCCGCTGGCCATTCTGTTGCAATAATTGATCAATCTCGCGAGGCTTTTCGCAGACTGGGCCCTGACTTTAAGGGTCGTACCGTCACCGGCGTTGGTTTTGATCGCGACACTTTGGTTGAAGCTGGAATTGAAACCGCGTCCGCTTTCGCCGCAGTAAGTAATGGCGACAACTCAAACATTATTGCCGCTCGGGTAGCTCGCGAAGTTTTCGGAGTTTCCAATGTGGTTGCTCGAATCTACGATTCTGGTCGCGCTGAAATTTACCAACGTCTAGGAATTCCAACAGTTGCCACCGTACTTTGGGCAACAGACCAGATATCTCGTCGCTTAATGCCCGAAGGAACTCGTTCGGAATGGCGCGATGCAACTGGCACCATTAGTTTGAGTGAGGTGCATCCAGCTGCTGATTGGTATGGCGCACCTGTTCTACATATTGAAAACGCCACGCCTGCTCGAGTTGCTTTCATTACTCGCTTAGGCGAAGGCTTGATTCCTGATGAGCACACAGTTCTGCAAGAAGGCGATTTAGTTCATGTAATTGTCGAAGAAGGCAAACTCGCAGCCGTCGAAGCTGCTCTGGCTAAATCCCCCGAGGAGTCATAACGTGAGAATCGCAATCGCCGGAGCCGGCAATGTGGGACGCGCTATTGCGCGAGAACTCCTTGATAATGGCCACCAAGTACTTTTGATTGATCGTGATCCAAAGTCACTCAAGATGGATAGCGTGCCAGATGCCGAATGGCTACTAGCCGATGCCTGTGAAATTACCTCTCTTGATAAAGCAAAATTAGATACCTGCCAAGTATTGGTTGCAGCAACTGGTGATGACAAAGTTAATTTAGTAGCTTCCCTATTGGGCAAGACTGAATATGGTGTGCCTCGCGTAGTTGCTCGTATTAATCACCCAAAGAATGAATGGATGTTTGACTCATCTTGGGGTGTAGATGTCGCCGTGTCGACACCAAGAATTATCTCAGCTCTAGTTGAAGAAGCCGTAACTGTTGGCGATGTAGTTCGCTTATTCTCGTTCCGACAAGGTCAAGCTAGTTTGGTTGAGTTAACACTTCCTGATAACTCATCTTGTTTAGGTCTGACTGTTGAAGAAATTGCTTTGCCCGAGAATTCAGCGCTGGCTGCAATTGTTCGCGATGGTCGAGTTATTACTCCAAAGCTACATGAAGTATTTACTGCTGGAGATGAACTGCTATTTGTCGCAACAGCTGAAGCAGAAGACTTGCTCAAGCAATGTTTTATCGCTAACTAATCTTTACTCTTCTCGGGCGGAATTGCGGCTGGCACTTTTTTAATTATTAGCCAAGATCCCCAAGCTACCGCTGCAAAAAGTGGATACCCCATGGCAAGCCGCGCGGTACCAAGAGCGTTTAAATTCCCCGTTTTATAAAGTGGGTATTGCACAATTAACCGAGAAAGAAATAGTCCAACCCAGAGCCAGCTCGCTTTTACATAGGCACGTTTACGCTCGGCAACTTTACGCCAATGTAAATTTTCACCCAAAATCGGGCCGAGAACTAGCCCTAAAATCGGAAAGCCAATTAAGTTAGCGATTAAGTAGACAGAGCCGTAAACAATATTGATGATCAAACCCGGCAAATAGTAATCAACCGCTGAGCCGGTCTTGCGGGCCAAAAACGCACAGAAAACGACGCCGATCAATCCCGTGACCACATGTTGCAGGGTGTCTTTCTTAGCTAACCGCAGGATTGCTAGGACTAGTGCGGTGACAATGGCGGCAGTGGCGGCGTTCTGCAGATCTTTAGTGAAATTAAAAGCAACTAGGAATACCAAGGAAGGCAGGCCGGAATCTAATAAACCTTTCTTGCCGCCGAGTGCGTCAATTACTTTCTTTTGATCACTCATAACTAAGCCAATCCAGTCGAGCCGAAGCCACCATCAGAGCGACCTGAGCCAGGCAGTTCTTCGACTTCTACAAAATCAGCATGCTCAACTTTTTGAAAAACTAATTGTGCAATTCGATCTCCCCTTTTAAATGAGATAGTTTCGCGCGGATCAAGATTAATCAGAATGACCTGTAATTCGCCGCGAAAACCAGCATCAATAGTGCCTGGGGTATTAACCATTGAAACCCCGTGCTTAATTGCCAGGCCAGATCGCGGATGAGCGAAAGCGGCGTAGCCATTAGGCAGTGCGATTGCGATTCCGGTTGGGGCAAGAGCGCGCTCACCTGGTTCTAAAGTTAAATCAATTCGAGTCACGATATCGGCGCCAGCATCGCCACCTTTGGAATATTTAGGTAGCGGCACACCCGGATCGAGGCGCTTGATTAATACTTGCAGATCACTCATGGATTAATTTCAAACTCTGGATCAACGAAGGCCAAAAGTTCAGGGTTCTTTGCAACTTCCTTTAGAAAACCTTCTGGCGCCTTAGTTAAGAAGTGCGACATCGGCACAATTACAAATAAGGCAGCTGCACGAACAGCAATCTCGCCATCGTGCGAACCAATCCGGCCAACAGCCGCTGAATAAACTTTGCGGTTTACTTGGCCAGTAATTTCAGCGGTAATAAAAAGAGTCGTTCCAAGCGGAACTGGCCGAATAAAATCAGTCTCTAAGCGAGCAGTTACAGCCGGTGAACGTAACAACCACATCAACTTCCCGAGCGCTTCATCGAAAGCTAATGAGAGCAACCCACCATGCGCAAGACCCGGAGCTCCTTGATGATTTTCAGTTACTGTAAATTCTGCTGTAATCGTTGCACCCTCGCCTACATGAGCAACTAGATGAAGACCCGTAGGGTGTAGCTCGCCGCAACCAAAACAATGACCGTAATGAGATGGGACTTTCGTACCAGTCTCAGGGGCAAGTGGGTGACGCTCAGGAATTACAGCTCCTGCAGGTGGTGTGGTGCTGGGAACGCGACTCATGTCATAAGGCTACTTTATTTATTTCACGATAGCGTGGTCTTATGAGATTTAGAGAAGTGATTCGCACTCCATTTTGGCTCATTGCCTTTATCTATTTTCTCTTTTTATCCTTGGTCATCGCCGTATGGGCGGCAATTGGAAATCAACCCGCACTAATTACCTGGGTGGCTAGTACTTTTCTCCTTCTTTTGATTGTGCAGAAAAGCGCTCTCACAATAACAGTCGACGAAAGTGAATTGCGCGCAGGCCCCGCTCATATTGAACTCAAATATATAGGTCAGGCAACATCGCTCGATAGCAAGGAAATGGGCCAGCTTCGCACTCGCGATGCCGACCCAGCTTCTTTTTTAATCTTTAGATTTTGGCGATCAACTGGTGTGAAAGTTGAACTCAACGATCCCCGCGATCAAACACCGTATTGGTTGATAACCTCAAAGCGAAATACCGAACTTGCCGAAATTCTTAACGGCAAATAGTTAGGAGCATTCCTTACAAACTGCGGTTGCGCCTTCGCCTTTTGCCAACTGAGTGCTGTGATGCACCAAGAAACAACGCGAACAAGTGAATTCATCAACTTGCTTAGGTACTACGCGAACTGAAAGTTCTTCACCAGATAAATCAGCACCTGGTAGCTCAAGACTTTCAGCAGCTTCGGCTTCATCGACATCAATCTGACCGGATTGAGCATCGACGCGTTGCGCCTTTAACTCCTCAAGCGATTCTTCATGTAACTCTTCATCGGTTTTTCTGGGGGTGTCATAATCGGTTGCCATTGCTCTCACCTTCTCTCTAAGCTAAGTCGAAGCCAGATTTCGCTGGCAAGCGCTGCTGGAAATACCCAGCGGGCGCATAGTGGCGCATTACTGCCTGGTTTAACTAATTGAACCCTCGGCGTGTCGTAAATATTCCCGTCACATGAGTGCTATCTGAGTATTTAACGAACGATCTCTTCGATCTCTTTAGCTAATCCCCCATCGACGCGTGCATGCAGTGAGGTTCCTTCGGGCAAATACTCTTCGCGCAAAATCTCGCCTCGTTCGTGAATGGCGCTGACCAAATCGCCCCGGTCATAAGGGATCACAGTATTAATTTCAATTTTTGGCCTTGGCAACGAAATTTCAATTGCGTGAAGTAGGCCTTCAATCCCAAAGCCGGTGCGAACTGAGAAGGCATAACTATTTGGCTCAGCACGCAGGATCTGCATCACCATATCGGGGTCGGCAATATCAACTTTGTTGATCGCAATAATCTCTGGAATCTCAGCGCCACCGATTTCAGTGATTACTTCACGAACTGCCCTAATCTGCTCGAACGGATCAGAGTGTGAACCATCGACAACATGGACAATCAAATCTGCGCCCGATACTTCTTCGAGCGTCGATTTAAAGGCATCAATCAATTGATGTGGCAAGTGTCGAACAAAACCAACTGTGTCAGAGAGCGTGTAAATACGACCATCTTCAGTTTGAGATTTACGTACCGTTGGATCAAGAGTTGCGAAAAGTGCGTTCTCGACTAGAACTCCAGCATTGGTCAGCTTATTCAATAGTGATGACTTGCCCGCATTGGTATAGCCAGCGATAGCAACTGCTGGAATGTTATTGCGACGACGTTCTTGTCTCTTCGTATCGCGCGCTACTTTCATCTCGGCGATCTCGCGACGAAGCTTTGCCATCTTGTCGCGGATTCGGCGACGATCGGTTTCAATTTTAGTTTCACCTGGGCCACGCCCGCCAATACCGGCACCACCAGCGGCACGACCACCAACCTGGCGCGAGAGAGATTCACCCCAACCACGCAATCGCGGCAATAGATAAGAAATCTGAGCGAGTTCTACTTGCGCCTTACCCTCTTTGCTTTTGGCATGCTGAGCAAAAATATCAAGAATCAAAGCGGTGCGATCAATTACCTTAACTTTAACTTTCTCTTCTAATTGGCGAAGTTGCGAAGGGGAAAGTTCGCCGTCGCAAATAACCGTATCTGCCCCGGTAGCCACTACTACTTGTCTGAGTTCAACCACTTTTCCGGAACCAATGTAAGTCGCTGGATCTGGTTTATCGCGGCGTTGAATTAGACCTTCCATTACTTCTGAACCTGCGGTTTCGGCGAGTGCTTTTAATTCGGCGAGAGAATTCTCAGCCATCGTTGAATTGCCTTCAGTCCAGACGCCAACTAAAACAACTTTTTCTAGTTGTAACTCACGGTACTCAGCTTCGGAAATATCTTGTAGCTGAGTTGAGAAACCTTTAACGCGACGCAGCGCATTACGTTCAACCAAATCAGGCTGAATGCTTTCGGCGTAATCATCGCTATCAGCAGCATCGAATTCAGCTGCTACTCGCGCGCTTTCGGCAAGTAGTGCCTCAAAATCATCGATACTCTCTGGTTGATCACTCACCATTAAACAATAGAGTAATGAGGGCAAAACTGCCTATTCTGTGGGCTGGCGATCAAAAAGAAGTGACTCATTATCTTAATCAGCTACTAAATACTTACTGATGTCGTGATCTGCAATTAATACCGCTGGCCCAATAAGAGTTGCATTGCTATGCCCATCGATATCAACCTCTAACCGACCACCAGGTGGATTAACGATCCATCTAGCAGGTAGCTTCGCCTTAGTATGAAGTGTTGCAGCTAGTGCAACTGCGCATACACCGGTACCACAAGATCTAGTTTCGCGACTACCTCGTTCATAGACACGCATCTTTACTTCGCGCTCTCCAGTGATCTCAACGAATTCGACATTAACCCCTTCTGGATAAGCGCCTTTAGGGCGGACAACTGGCGCATCAGCGAGTGCGCCAACTTCACTCAAATTTTCTACGAAAACTACGGCATGCGGATTTCCAACGCTGATGTGATAACCGTTCCAAACTTTGCCATTTGTGGCCGCGGAAATCTCTTCATCTTCATCGGTTACTTGCCCCATATTTACCGAGATATCACCAGTTGCCGGGACGCGCAGATGCTTAACGCCATCTCGGGTATCAATGGCGAAAATTCCTTCAGGTTGATGGCCGCGTTCAACTAAATACTTAGCCGTTACCCGAATTCCATTTCCGCACATTTCGGCAAGCGAGCCATCAGCATTGCGGTAATCCATAAACCAGCGTTCATTCCTCTTGCCAATTCGAATAAAGCCATCGGCACCTATTCCAGTTTCACGATTACAAATTGCAGCAGTCTGCGCTGTAGTAATTGAAACCTCATTTTCGGGGTCAAAAACTAGAACAAAGTCATTCTCGGTGCCGTGCCCATAGGTTGCAATCATTGTTTAACTATTCTATTTCCTGCAAGATTATTTCTAGCCGAGGCTGGATCGGGGAAATCCATTTAATTCGAGCATCCCGCGAGAACCAAGTTTCTTGCCGTCTGGCGTACTGCCTGGTTGCCCGCTTAGTTTCTTCAATCGCACCATCAAGGGTTAAGTCACCTCGACGCATTGCGATCACTTGGGCATAGCCGAGTGCTAACTGGGCCGTACGTGCCGAAGTTATTCCAGCTGCAATGCAGCGATCAACTTCGGCGACTAAGCCAGCGTCATACATACGATCAACACGATCACTAATTCGCTGACCGAGAGACTCCCGATCCATGACTAGACCGAATTGCCGAGCAGCTGGATAAAGTTCGGAATCTTTGCGAGGCAAGTTCGCCGTAAATGGTTTTCCGGTAATTTCAATAACTTCAAGTGCTCGAACTATGCGGCGAGTATTTGCGCGATCAATCGCAAGTGCAGCTGCAGGATCAAGTTTTTCTAGTCGTTCAAATAAAACATGTGCACCTAGTTCGGCAGCCTCTTTCTCTAACGCCTCCCGAACTGCTGGATCGGTATCTGGAAAATTCAATTCATCCAGAATGGCTTTGATATAGAGCCCAGTACCACCAACTATTACAACTGATTTACCGCGATTATGAATCTCGGCAATCTTTGCCCTAGCTTGACTCTGATACCAAGCCACATTGGCATCTTCGGTTACTTCAAGAACATCGAGCAGATGATGCGGAATCCCCTGACGTTCTTCAATGTTTAACTTAGCGGTGCCAATATCCATACCTTGGTAGAGTTGCATTGAGTCTGAATTAATTATCTCAGCATCAATTTTCTGAGCAAGAGAAACTGCTAGATCACTTTTGCCGGTAGCTGTTGCGCCACAAATAACAATTAACTTCATGCGCGAATAACCGGGATACCTAACATGGTGCCTTTGGCTTCGCGCTTAGCTCTGCGTTCTACCTTGCCGCCGTTGCCAATTAGATAGTGTGACGAACTCTCGGTGATATCGACGGTAATTAAATCACCGGGCAAGGGCTGCTCAACCATAGAATTGAAGTGAACTAATCTAAAGTCTTCGCTTCGCCCAGTCATGCGATCGTTATCGCCATTGCGGCGACCAGATACTTCAGCCACTAAAACTTTCATGGTGCGGCCAATCGCTTCAGAATTTACTGATGCTGAGATTGCCTCTTGATGCGCGTGTAAGCGGGTATATCGCTCGCCCACAACTTCAGCGGGAACTTGATTCGGCATTACCGCAGCCGGAGTTCCTGGTCGAATTGAATATTGATAGGTGTAGGCAGCAGAGAATCTGGCTTGGGTACATAGATCTAAGGTGGCTTGGAAATCTTCTTCAGTCTCTCCTGGAAAGCCCACAATTATGTCGGTTGTTACTTGTGAATCAGGCATGGCTTTACGCACTCGATCGAGAATTCCTAGATAACGATCAGTTCGATAGGACCGACGCATCTCTTGCAGAATTCGGTTTGACCCTGACTGCAGCGGCATATGTAGATGTGGCATAACATTTGGCGTACTGGCCATTGCTTCAATTACATCATCGGTGAAATCTCTTGGGTGTGGTGACATAAATCGAACTCGCTCTAGCCCGGCTATCTTGCCGCACTCTTTAAGTAAATTAGCAAAGGCGGCACGATCGCCAAATTCAACTCCGTAAGCGTTTACATTCTGCCCAAGTAAAGTAATTTCAATAACGCCTGAATCAACTAGGGTATTTATCTCCCGCAAAATATCGCTGGCTGGTCGATCTTTTTCGATTCCGCGCAGCGTAGGCACAATGCAGAAAGTGCAGGTGTTATTACAGCCCACTGAAACTGAAACCCAAGCCGTAAAGTCACTGAAGCGCTTAGCGGGCAGCGTTGAGGGGAAATGCTCTAGCGCTTCGAGAATTTCGATCTGGGACTCTTCTTCAATACGTGCACGCTCTAGTAAAACTGGCAGCGAACCAACATTATGGGTTCCGAAAACTACATCAACATATGGTGCTTTCTTAAGGATTATGGCTTGATCTTTCTGAGCCAAGCAGCCACCAACTGCAATCTGCATAGTTGGGTTAGCCTTCTTAACCGGCGCTAGGAAACTTAAATTTCCGTAGAGCTTGTTATCAGCATTTTCGCGAACTGCGCAGGTATTAAAGACCACTAAGTCAGCTTGCTTGCCCTGCTCGACCGGCACATAGCCATCGGCTTCAAGTAGCCCAGCAATCCGTTCAGAATCGTGCACATTCATCTGACAGCCGTAAGTCTCGACCAGATATGTGCGCGTCATACCCCGAAGCGTAATGGCAGCGGCAAAATCTCGGTATTCAGGCTCCTGCGATCAATGATAAGGACTTGATGGTTGGCCAAAACAGACCAATCATCGTGGCCCCAACCAGTAGATGAGATCACCACGCCGCTTTCGTCGCTGCGAAAGCGCAGTTCATAATGCGACTCAACAGTCCATTCGCTCTGTTCATCAACATTGAATTCGCAGGCTGCGATCAAATAATCCGGGGTTAAGAGCATGCAGTTGATACTTGAGAAATCACAATTGTCGCTGATCTTGGTAACAGCGCTACGAAACCCATCAACTAAACCATGCCGCTTAATTTCGCTAAGAATCGCATAGAAATATCGCTCGCTATCGGTGCTGCCTTGTGCCCGATTAGCAAACTCAGGATCAATAAATGCTTCAACTGATGCAGCCGGGCGAATCGTGCCGTTATGCATAAAGCTATAGGTGCCATCTACAAAAGGATGGTTGTTCTTGATATCAATCGATAAACCTTTAGAGGCAAGCCGAAGATGTAGCAGCCCTGAGTCAGCTGCGCGATCTTTCACGCTCTCAAAAGTAGAACTTGCAACAGCGCGCTCTAAATCAACAGTGCGAGTTATCTCACCACTTCTAGCAACTGAGGTAATGCCCCAACCATCTTTATGTTCATCTGACATCGCGACAAAGTTTTCAAAGCCTTCGCCTACGATCTCAGCAAAGGTAGTTTCAGAACTTGCGGCATACGCTAACAGTCGGCACATAATTGCCGACTTTACCCGCTTTACTTGGCTTTAGTTAGCCGAATCGGTTCTTGACCACGTGCAATCAAGCGCTCGAAGTGAGCTTCTCGCTTTTCATTAAAGCGATCAGAGTCGGCAGTCGCCGCTGCCAGGAATTCGCTTAGTTCGTTACGAGCCGCTTGGCCGTCACCCGAAAGATCCTCGCGGCCAAAAACATTCCAGGCGCGCAACACTGGCGCAATTACATCTTCCAAATGTTGTTGCATGTCATAGATGCCAGCCAAGGCAATTCCGACAGATTTACGAGCGAAACCTGGCATGCCAGCACCGGGCATATCAAAATTAGTTACCACATCAGTAATTGCTCGCATTGCTGCATTTGGCTCTAAGTCAAGGGCAGCACCAAGAAGATTGCGATAAAAAATCATATGTAAGTTTTCATCTAGAGCAACGCGCTGCAGCATGCCTTCGCAGATTGGGTCATCAGAAATTAGACCAGTATTGCGATGCGAGATTCTGGTGGCTAACTCTTGGAAAGAAACATAAGCAACCGTGTGCAACATGTCATTCTCATATGGCTTTTGGTAGCCAACTGACATATGCGCCATACGTAGATCTTCCAGCTCATATGGATCAACGCCTCGGGTTGCCATTAAGTAATCGCGCATAACGATGCCATGACGGTTTTCTTCAGCCGTCCAACGTTCGATCCAGGTACCCCACGCGCCATCACGACCCATGGCAATTGCAATTTCGGTGTGATAGCTAGGCAAGTTATCTTCGGTCAATAGATTCAAAACCAATGAATCTTGCGCAATTGGTGAGAGCTTCGAATCTTTTGCTTCCCAAGCATCGCCATTTAAGGGACCGGCAAAGTTGCGGCCTTCCGACCATGGGACATAGTCGTGTGGGTACCACTCTTTTTGAATCTTTAAATGTCGATCAAGTTCTTCTGCCACAACTGGTTCGAGATCACGAATTAGCCGCATCTGAATTGCTGGGTCAAGACTCGTCATACGACAACGTTACGTTGCTTAAAACTTACTCGCGAGTTAGAAAGCGAAGTGTTGAGTGAATTAGAGATTATCTTGAGCGCGCTTGTGTGCTGCCTCACTGCGCCACTTGGCAATTGCTGCGTGGTTACCTGAGAGCAATACATCGGGTACTTCAAGGTCGCGCCAATTAGCTGGCTTAGTAAATGATGGATATTCCACAAATCCCTCAGACATATGAGATTCCTCAACGATTGATTCGGGGTTACCTAAAACCCCAGGGATTAAGCGGGTTACCGCTTCAATAATCACCATTGAAGCAACTTCACCACCACCGAGTACGTAGTCACCAATGGAAATTTCATGAACTCGGATACCGCGATCGCTATAGGCAGAAGTTGAATAGTGTTGGCGGACCCGATCATCAATGCCTTCGTAACGACCGCAGGCAAAAAGTAGATGTGAGCGAGTAGAAAGTTCTTCGGCTAATCGTTGGTTAAATCGTTTACCACCCGGGGTGAGAATAATTAGATCGCACCCATCGGTGATCAAACTATCTAGCGCATCACCCCAAATTTGCGCTTTCATAACCATTCCGGCACCACCGCCGTAAGGGGTGTCATCAACGCTATGGTGATTGTCGCTGGTATGTGAACGTAGATCATGTACGTTGATTTCGACTAAGCCTTTTTCTTGGGCTTTACCTAAAAGTGAGAGTTCAAGTGGCGCTAAATATTCTGGAAAAATTGAGATGACATCAACTTTCATTTCATCTCCCCCGAAATAATTGGTGGGATAACCACCACGATCTTGGCCTTGATATCAACAGTTGGAACTAGTTGGCGAACAAAAGGAACTAAGACTTCGCCGTGTTCGGTTTTTATTGCCAGCACATCTTGGCCAGGAAGGTTTAGCACGTCGCTTACTTCACCAAACTTGCTGCCATCTTGTAGATTTGCGACGCAGCCAATTAACTGCAGCACGTGATAATCATCGTCATCTTCGCCAGGTGCATCAATATCAACATCGGCATATAGCAAGGTGTCTCGAAGTGCCTCTATGCCATTGCGATCTGAAATTCCCTCAAACCCCAGCAAGAGAATGCCATTGTGCACTCGCACCGAATCAACTGTTAGTGACTTGCCGCTATCTGTCTCAACCACTGCGCCCATTGCAAAACGGGTTGCCGCATCATCGGTACGAACTTCGATTGTGGCTTCGCCCAGAATTCCGTGCGCCTTACCTATCCGGCCCACGAGTAAACGCACGGTTAGCGGCTTAAATTAAGGGTTAACGAACCTCGTCAGCTTCAACCAGATCAACACGAATTGTGCGACCTGCGAGCGCGCTGACGACGGTACGAAGCGCCTTTGCGGTACGGCCATTGCGACCAATTACCTTGCCGATATCTTCGGGATTAACTCGAACCTCAAGTGTGGTTCCACGTCGGTGAGTTTTTTCCTTAACGACTACATCTTCGGGTGAATCAACGATTCCCTTAACTAAATGTTCTAGGGCTTCATCAATCATTTTTATTCAGCAGCCGCTTCTGTAGTTTCAGACACAACTTCTGTTGTTGTAACTTCCTCTGGAACCTCGGACACAGCAATCTCTGCTACTGGCTCGGACACCTCGGACACAGCATTATCCTCTGTTGATTCGGACACGACCGGGTTTGCTTTTGCAGCAAGCTTCTCTTGCGCCTTCTTCTTTAAAGTTGTGGCGCCTTCCTTTGGTTCATCCATAGCTTGCTTAACAGCGGCTTCGTAAGCAACGCTCTTAGCTGGCTTAGGGGCTGCAACGCGAAGTGTTCCTTCGGTTCCTGGAAGTCCCTTGTGCTTCTGCCAATCGCCAGTCACCTTTAGAAGCGCTTCAACTGCAGCTGATGGCTGTGCGCCAACACCTAACCAGTAAAGAGCGCGCTCTGAGTTAACCTGAATTAAAGATGGTTCTTGTCCTGGGACGTAGCGACCAATTTCTTCGATTGAAAGACCATTGCGAGCTTTACGAGCATCTGTGACAACGATACGGAAAAATGGGGTACGGATTTTGCCCATGCGCATTAAACGAATTTTTGTAGCCAAGTAAGTATTACTCCTGTAAATGTATGTCGTACCTAATTTCGCTTCAGCGGGGTGCGAAGCTAATTAAGAACGCGCTTTGGACTTAAGTAGTTCCAGGGATAGAGGGCCCTGTCACAGGGGGCTAATCTTGCCAGTTTCAGGCTCAGATACGAAATCGAGCGGGAGTTTAGCCCTGCTCCTCCGCTGCGCGTTTAGCCGGATTACCCGAGCGGGATTTCTTCTTAGGCGGCTGATTGCCCTTCTTTGGCGCGCTCATACCCGGTATCGCAGCTCCTGGCGGCAAGCCCATTCCGGCGGGCATGCCCGCAGGAACTTTGCCATTACGCATCTGCTTCATCATTTTCTGAGCCTGAGTAAATCGCTCAACCAATGAATTCACTTCAGAAACTTGGCGGCCACTGCCAGCTGCAATTCGAGCACGGCGTGAACCATTTAGAACTTTGGGATCTCGGCGCTCTGTTGGTGTCATCGATTGCACGATTGCTTTGGTACGAATGATCTCGGACTCATCGAAGTTTTCAATCTGCTTCTTCATCGCGCCCGCGCCAGGCAACATGCCCAAGATTTTGCCCATTGAACCCATTTTCGACATGGCAGCAATTTGTTCAAGGAAGTCTTCTAAGGTGAAGTCATCGCCACGAGCAAACTTTTCTTCCATCTTCGCAGCGCCTTCGCCACTGAATGCTTTCTTAGCTTGCTCGGCCAACGTTGCCACATCGCCCATGCCCAAGATTCGCGAGGCCATGCGATCCGGATGGAATAAATCAAAGTCCGCTAATTTTTCACCGGTAGACGCAAACATAATTGGCTTTCCAGTTTGCGTAACGATTGAGAGTGCAGCACCGCCTCGAGCATCACCATCTAACTTAGTTAGCACGACTCCATCAAAACCAACCCCATCTTGGAATGCTTGCGCAGTGCGCACAGCATCTTGGCCGGTCATGGCATCTACCACAAAGAGAATTTCATCGGGTGAAATCGCATCGCGAATATTTTTTGCTTCCTGCATTAGCTCTACATCAACACCCAAGCGACCAGCAGTGTCAACAATTACGATGTTATGTAATTTGGCTTTTGCAAAAGCAATACCTGCGCGAGCAACTTCAACTGGATTGCCAACTCCATTACCAGGCTCCGGTGCGAATACTGGAATCCCGGCGTTCTGTCCCACAACTTGTAATTGAGTTACCGCGTTAGGACGCTGTAGATCGGAGGCAACTAAAATCGGGGTATCGCCAAGGTCGGCAAAATATTTCGCGAGTTTTCCGGCCAGAGTTGTTTTACCAGCACCTTGCAAACCAGCCAACATGATTACCGTTGGCGCTACTTTTGCTAAACGGACGCGACGAGCTTGGCTACCCAGTAAGTCAACGAGGGCTTGATTAACAATTTCAAAAATCACTTGGGCTTGATTGGCGCCCGCTTGTAGATCAATTAAAGCTGCTTTGGCTTCAACTTCAATCTTGCTAACGAAATCTTCAACTACAGATAAGGCTACGTCAGCATCTAGTAAAGCTTGTCGAATCTCTTGGCAAACATTTGCGACGTCGGAGGTCGATAACTTCCCCCGAGATCTTAGCGATGCGAATGCATTGCTAAACCGATTACCAAGAGACTCGAACATAGCCTCATCCTACTAATTGCGACCCCACTAGCTAAATCATCTAGCGGCTAAATTGCATCCGATCCATGCTCGCCGGTACGCACCCGAACTACATCTTCAACGGGCGTTGTCCATACCTTGCCATCACCAATCGAGCCAGTTGAAGCTGCCTTGACGATTACTCCGACCACGGAATCAGAGTCTGAATCATCAACTAAAACTTCAACTCTTACCTTTGCGATTAGGTCAACCTTGTACTCGGCACCGCGGTAAACCTCGGTATGACCGCGCTGGCGACCAAAACCACTTGCTTGTGAAACTGTGATGCCCTTTACGCCAAAAGCTTCCAGTGCATCCTTTACTTCTTCCAACTTATGTGGCTTCAAGATTGCGGTAATTAGTTTCATATTAAGGAACCTCCACGAGTCGAACCGGACATTTCATAGGCAGATTCGGCATGTTCATTGAAGTCGACACCTTCTAATTCGGAATCCTTAGTAACACGGAATCCAATTGTCTTTTC
This sequence comes from Bifidobacterium breve, assembly GCA_945885625.1. Taxonomy (GTDB): domain Bacteria; phylum Actinomycetota; class Actinomycetes; order Nanopelagicales; family Nanopelagicaceae; genus Planktophila. Next base: position 162,972 of record CAMCYS010000001.1, read on the forward strand.
AATGGCATAGCCGATTATCAAAGTGGCTAGGAATGAATAGCCGGCAACCATGGCAACAGCAAGTGCTTGTTTACCAAGGAGTGCGGTTCCGCCCCCGAAGAACAAGCCATCTAGTCCAACGCTGTTAACCGCACTTGAGCCGAAGAGCCCGATTGATATTGATCCCCAGATTCCACCGACTAAGTGCACGCCTACAACGTCTAAGGAATCATCGAAGTTAAATAGATACTTCAAGCCCACTGCGACAGAACAGATAACTCCGGCCAAAAAGCCAATCACAACTGCCGCCCAAGGAGCAACGAAGGCGCATGCTGGAGTAATCGCTACTAATCCAGAAACCGCGCCGGAGGCTGCGCCAAGAGTTGTGGCGTGACCATTGCGAACTTTTTCAACCACTATCCAACCGATCAAAGCTGCCGCTGCCGCTACTTGAGTGTTTAAGAAAGCTAGACCAGCAATGCCATTTGCTCCAAGCGCTGAACCAGCATTAAATCCGAACCAACCAAACCAAAGTAGGCCAGCACCAAGCATTACCAATGGCAATGAATGTGGACGCATTGATTCTTTACGCCAGCCAATGCGCTTTCCTAAAACGATAGCCAGTGCCAAGCCAGCAGCGCCGGCGTTAACGTGAACTGCCGTACCACCCGCAAAATCCTGCACCCCTTTTGCCGCGAGATAGCCGGCACCAGTTACAACATCACCTACCTTGTTTCCAAAGGCGAATACCCAGTGCGCTACAGGCAAGTAGACCAGAGTTGACCAGATCGCAACGAAGATTGTCCACGGAACAAACTTCGCACGATCAGCTATTGCACCTGAAATAAGAGCGGGTGTAATAATCGCGAACATTAATTGGAAAGCTGCGAAAACTAGTAGTGGAATTGGATACTCGCCACCGTTGTTTGCTACCGCGCCAACTTGATTTCCTAGATCAGAAATCTTGATTGCGCCATACCAAGGGGATTTACCATCAATGCCAAAAGCTAACTCAAAACCATAAATAACCCAGATAATACTTACGATGCCAATTGTTGCCATCGACATCATCATCATATTTAGAACGCTTTTGGTACGAACCATGCCACCATAAAAAAATGCTAAGCCAGGAGTCATTAACAAGACCAACGCAGAACTTGCCAACATCCAAGCGGTATCACCGGTACTGATATCCATGAATAATCACTTTCTAAGAGTTTCGCGATTCTCGCCTTTGAGATGGCGGTAATCTCTCTTATCTGGATTACAGGAATTCACCCGAAATGTTACGTGGGCGTTAAAAGATCAGCTTATTGAGCATCCAAAATGCCAGTTATGTAAACTTCTGGGTCAAAGGGGGTCAGGTCGCCTATGGCCTCCCCCGTGCCTATCCATTTAATTGGTAGATCAAGTTCATGCTCAATCGCAAGGGCAATACCGCCTCGAGCGCTGCCATCTAACTTAGTCAAGACGATTCCAGTAACTTTGACTGCCTCAGAAAATAACTTAGCTTGGCTTAAGCCATTCTGGCCAGTCGTTGCATCTACAACTAATAAAACTTCATTTACTGGTGTAACTTTTTCAATCACTCGTTTGATTTTGCCAAGTTCAGCCATCAAATCTGACTTATTCTGCAATCTACCTGCTGTATCAATTACTAAATATTGATAGCCATCAGTAATTGCTTTTGTGGCACTATCGAATGCAACAGCTGCTGGTTCGCCATTTGGTTTTCCAGTAATGACATTTAGCCCTATGCGATTTGCCCAAGTTTGTAATTGTTCAACCGCTGCTGCGCGAAAAGTATCGGCAGCGCCTAACAAAACTCGGTTGCCAGCGTTTGAAATATTTGCTGCAAGCTTGGCCACAGATGTGGTCTTACCAGTGCCGTTAACACCAATTACTAAGATCGTTGTTAAACCAGTCTCTGAAAGCGCCAGGGTGCGGGGCTTCGAAGTAAGTAACGTAGTTAACGCTTCACGAATTGCTTCAATCGGTTCTTCGGATTTACTTTTCTTAGCAGTTGCCACAATCACATCGGTTAAGGAAGCACCAAGATCTGATGAAATCAATTCGCTATAAAGTTCATCCCAATCGGCAGCCGATACCGCAGACGTTCGGGTGACTTTGGATAGAAACTTCTTAAAAAATCCCATGGCTAACGTCGCCTAAACATCTCTACTTATTCGTTATTTGATTCGCGTAGACGTTGCGAGATGACCTCAGTTACACCGTCACCACGCATGGTCACGCCATAAAGAGCATCAGCAATTTCCATTGTGCGCTTTTGGTGAGTAATGATTATTAGCTGCGATGTTTCGCGCAGTTCTTCAAGCACGCCCAATAAACGCCCTAAGTTGGCATCATCTAGGGCTGCTTCGACTTCATCCAGCACATAAAACGGACTTGGGCGTGCCTTAAAGATCGCAATTAACATGGCTACTGCAGTTAAGGACTTTTCGCCACCAGAGAGCAGAGAAAGACGCTTGATGCGTTTTCCGGGTGGTCGAGCTTCAACATCGACGCCACTATTTAATAAGTCATCTGGGTTTGTCAGGATCAAGCGACCATCGCCACCTGGGAATAGTCGAGCGAAGATTGTCTCAAAGTGTTCGGCAGTAGCTTCGAAAGCTTCCATGAAGATCTGCTGGACTCGATCATCAACTTCTTTGACAATATCCAAGAGATCTCTGCGAGTGTTCTTCAAGTCTTCGAGTTGCTCAGCTAAGAATTTCAAGCGCTCTTCAAGTGAGGTGTACTCCTCTAGCGCTAGCGGATTGATCTTGCCGAGCAATGTGAGAGAACGTTCTGTTGCGGCCAACCGCTTCTCTTGTTGGTCACGACGATATGGAATTAGTTCGGTGGTTATGATTTCGCCAGCTTCATTTTCAATAAAGGTTGGCACATCATTATCTGGCCCATATTCATTAACCAACGTCTCGGTATCAATGCCCAGTTCTTCAACTGCCTTCGATTCAAGTTGCTCAATACGCATACGTTGCTCAGCGCGGGCAATCTCATCTTTATGAACACTAGAGGTAAGGACTTCTAGTTCGGCCGTTAGTTCGCGGTTGCGTGCTCGCGCAGATAGCGTTTCGCCTTCGCGGATCGAACGCGCTTCTTCTAGCGCAGCGCGCTGCGTGGCAGCCTTAGCAATTGATCGTTCAATATGAATTAAAGCTTCATAAGCGGCTTCGGCAATAGCTTGTGAGATTACAGCGCCTCGCGCACGTGCCCCACGGCGAGAGATCGCACGTTCTGATGCTTCGCGCTCAGTGATGGCGGCTTCTTCAAGTGCCTTGATGCGAGCTGCCAACGAATCTAAACGTTCCTCACTTGTTCGAACCGCAAGACGTGCTTCAACTTCGGCTGTTCGAAAACCAGAGACGTTCTCGCGCAACGCATCTGCTTGAGCATGATCTGGATTAGCAATTTCGCCAGATTGAGTTAATTGGCTTTGCGCTGACTGAAGTTCGCGCTCATCACGGCTCTTTGCAGTTGTAGTCTCAGCAATTGCCGAATTCAATCGCTCGACCTCAGCTGTTGCTGACTTCATGTGCTGGCCAGCCACTGCCAGTTGCTCAGTAATTGCCGCAATTCGAGCATCTGATTCATTTAACTTTGAAAGTGCTACATCGAAGGCGGATTGCTTACTTTCGATCTCCTGTGCTGCTGAACTGATCGCAAACTTAAGTCGGTCGCATTCATTCGTAATGATCTGCAGTTCACTGCGCAGCTTCTCAATTAGAGCTTTAACCTCAATGAGTGAATTGGTGTTTTTGGAACCACCGCGAGCGCGGGACTTAGTAAAGAAATCGCCATCGCGAGTTACTACGGTTAGCTCTGGGTGGTTACGCAAAATATCGGCAGCTTCGGCTGCCGTTTCGCTAACAACTGTCTTTCCAAGTAGATCTGAAATTAAGTCAGAAACTGAATTGGAGCGAATATGTGCGGTGATCGACGTTAAGCCGCCAGCTAATGCAACCGAGTTAGCGCCTTGGTTGTGATGTACCAAAACATCTGCTTGGCCGAGATCTTCGCTGCGCAGAGTGCTTAGCGCAGTTATTGCCGCGGAAATATCTTGCACCACAATGGCATCTGCTAACTGGCCAAGAGCGGCGGCTACAGCATTTTCCCAACCCGCATCAATTTCAATTAATGAGGCAAGCGAGCCAAGAGTGGCAAGGCCACGAGGTTCGCGTAGCAGGGCAGCGGCGCCATTTCGGGATTGCGCAGAAAGTTCTAAGGCCTCTAGTTTTGATTCAAGGGCGTTACGAGAGCGGTCAGCAATGCGTTCAGCATCAACTAGCTTCTGATGTTCATCGCGCGAGGTAGCAAGGGCTGACTTAGCACTTTCAAATGCGGCATCCAGACCAAGTTCGCCCGAATCAGCACTCGCAATTTCTAATTCATGTGTGGCATATTCACGTTGTGCAAGATCACGTCGATTAGCGGCTTCATCGCGCGCTTTGGTTAAGCGAGCAATTTCTTCGGAGATGGCATCAAGCCGCGCTGCTAATGACTTGATGTGTCCTTCTTGACGAGCAGTGCCTTCGCGTTGATCAGCGATTGCCCGAAGCGCTGCAGCAATTCGATTCTCTTCGGCTACTAGGGCCGCTTCGGCAGCTGATAGCGCTTGTGATGCTTGGGCTAAATTATTGCGAGACAGTTGTACGACTGTTTGAAGTTGAGACTCTTCGCCACGCAGATTCTGTGCCTCTGCTTCAAGCGCTTCGGGGTCACGGCCAGCGGTGCGTGCTTCTTCAGCTTCTTCAGCTAAGAAGCGAGAGCGTTCTTGTGCCAGGCTCTGGGTTCCGCGAAACTTCTCGCGCAACGAATTTAATTGGTAGAAAGTCTCTTGGGCTTGCACTAAGCGCGGACTATCGACTGCTGCGTCTGAATCTAGCGCTTCTTCGCGACGACGAACCCCATCGAGTTCAGCTTCAACCAGTGAACGTTTTTCGCGTAGAGCGGTTTCGTCAGCAACTTCTGCCGTAAGAGTTTTTGAAAGTGCGATGTAATCATCGGCTAGCAAACGTAACTTGGCATCGCGCAGATCAGCTTGAATAGTTGCTGCTTTCTTGGCAACTTCTGCTTGGCGGCCTAGTGGTTTTAGTTGGCGCCGAAGTTCAACAGTTAGATCTTGCACCCGTGCCATATTGGTCTGCATTGAATCTAACTTGCGCAGCGCTTTCTCTTTGCGCTTGCGATGTTTAAGTACTCCGGCCGCTTCTTCAATAAAGCCACGACGTTCTTCAGGAGTAGCCATCAGGATTGCATCGAGTTGGCCTTGACCAACAATGACGTGCATTTCGCGACCGATGCCCGAGTCGCTGAGCAACTCTTGAATATCTAATAAACGCGAAGCTTCACCGTTGATTTGATATTCACTTTGACCGCTACGAAAGAGAATTCTAGAAATAGTAACTTCGGCATAATCAATCGGTAATGCGCCATCTGAATTATCAATAGTTACGGAGACTTCAGCGCGTCCAAGCGGTGAGCGACCGCTGGTGCCAGCGAAGATAACATCTTCCATTTTGCCGCCGCGCAGAGACTTTGCGCCTTGCTCGCCCATAACCCAAGTGAGGGCATCGACCACATTGGACTTTCCTGAGCCATTCGGACCCACCACGCAGGTGATGCCTGGCTCGAGGCGCAGGGTCGTCGATGACGCAAAGGACTTAAAGCCCTTGAGCGTAATGCTCTTCAAATACACGCGGCAAACCTACCTTGCCACAGGCTCTACTTCTGACAGTACGGGCAGAAATGAGAGGAACGATTTGCAAAAGAGATTCTCTTTATCAATCGAGAACATCTCGAACATGGTTCACCTTCACAACCATAAACCTCTAGTTGAACCTCAAAGTAACCACTCTCGCCATTTACATTTATATATAGATCATCAAATGAGGTGCCGCCAGATTCCAAAGCGCGAGCCATGATTTCGCGAGCGCTATCAATTAATAAGTTAATTTTCTTGGCTGAAAGATCGCTACAGATGCGTTCTGGGTGAATTTTCGCCGCCCAAAGTGATTCATCGGCATAAATGTTTCCAATTCCGCTCAAAATTTGCTGATCTAAAATTGCACTTTTTATTTTGCTCTTGCGAGTACGCAGATTTGTTACCACGGCAGCTTGATCAAATTTGGAGTCAAATAAATCTGGTGCGATGTGAGCGGCCATCGATGGAATTCCATCGGTTAAGTTATCGACAGCCAGCCAGCCGAAAGTACGTTGGTCGATAAAACGAAGTTCCCGGTTTTTCGCCATTCCGCCGGCCAAGGTAAATCTTGCTCGCACATGACGTTCATCAACTTTGCCGATTGGCTGAACTAAGAATTGACCGCTCATTCCAAGGTGTGCCATGAGAACTTGCGGGCGATCTAACTCAAACCATAAGAACTTACCACGACGTTTTATGCCAGTGACTTTGGCGCCTTCCAGGGATGTGATTGGCGCCCAAGAATCGGCACGTTCTACGCGTGGATGCAACTTTTGAATATTTCTTAACTTTTTGCCGATTACCCAACGCTCTAAACCGCGTCGGACTGTTTCAACTTCGGGGAGTTCCGGCATCTTTTAAAAAGTTTTCGGCTTTAAGTAACTCATAAGCACCGCGTGCAGCATATTGTTCAGCTTCGCGCTTGCTCTTGCCTTCACCTTGACCAACTACTACCCCACCAAGTGCTACCACTGCTATGAAACTCTTGTCGTGGTCTGGACCATCTTCGGTTACTGAATACTCAGGAACCCCTTTGCCGTTAGCGGCAGCAAATTCTTGTAGTGCGGTTTTGCCATCAAGGCCGGCGCCTTTAGCAATAGCGTTTTCCAATGTGTCAGCAATCAGCGAGCGAACTAGTTCTGTACTCTTTTCAAAACCTAAATCTAGATAGACGGCACCAATTAACGCCTCTAAGGCATCTGCTAAAAGTGAATTCTTGTCACGCCCACCAGTGGTTTCTTCACCACGGCCTAAGCGAATGTACTTTCCTAATTGCAGGGTACGAGCGATGTCGGCAAGTGCGCGCATATTTACGATACCCGAACGTAATGGCGATAAACGTGATTCGTCTAGATCGGGATACTTTAAATAAAGTTCTTCGGTAACGATTAGTCCGAGCACTGAATCGCCCAAGAATTCGAGGCGTTCATTTGTTTCTTTCGCACCGTTTTCATAAGCAAAAGAGCGATGCGTAAACGCTAATTCAAGCAGAACTGGATCTACTTCAAATCCGATCTGCTTAGTTAGCGCTGAATACAGATCAGACCTCAAGTACCTGACGACGGTTATATGTACCGCAAGTTGGGCATGCTGTGTGCTGAAGCTTTGGCTGTTGGCACTGTGGGCACGCCGCTAGCGCAGCTGCTGTTGTTTTCCACATGCTTCGACGTGAACGCGTCTTTGAACGCGACATCTTTCGCTTTGGTACTGGCACGATGCACTTCCTTCACAAAATCAATATCTATAGAACCGCACCTGGATGGGCGCGGTAGGTGGGCAAGTATTCCCTATTTAGGCTCAATCGGGAAATCCAGCCCGCCCAGGGCCTTCCAGCGCGGATCAATGGCTTCGTGGGCGTGATCCTCTGGCAGCGTCGCCCACTTCTCCCCGCATTCAGGGCAGAGGCCCAAGCATTCGAGATCGCAAAGTGGGTTAACTGGCAAGGCCAGAACTAAGGCATCACGAATCGGAGTCTCTAGATTCAGTATGTCGCCTTCCATCATGAACTCTTCATCAAGATCTAAATCTTCGTCATCATCGCGCTTTTTCTTGCGTCCACCACGATCGTTAGTCGGTTCGTATCGATAGAGCTCCTGCATAGTGCGATTTAACTCAATTTCAATTGGATCTAAGCAGCGAATACATTCACCTTTGGCAACTGCATAAATCTGTCCAGTGGCAAGAATTCCTTCAGTGACTGACTCAAGACGCAAATCAACTTCAATTACTTCGCCGACTGGAACTGCCATTAATTCAACGCCAACGCGCTCAAGAATTTCTAGATCAAGTGTGTATTCTTTCATTTCGCCAGCACGTCGCGGCAGCTCATAAGTGTTTAACTCATAAACGCGTTCTGGACGTGACATGACTTCGTTAATCGGCCTTGATTATTTGTCGTCAGCAAGTTGTGAAAGTACATCACGTTCATCGGCGCCAGCAAGTTTTTCACGACCACGAGCCACAGCATCCATGGTCTTATTCAAAATAACTTCAAGCGTTGCAAGTCGAGAGTCAATATATTTCTCAACTTCGGCTCGTTCATCTTCAGCAGCTTCGCGACCTTGTGCCAAAATCCGCTTCGATTCCTCGCGCGCTGCTTTCACAATTGCTGTTTGCTCAATCATCTGTGCCACTTCTTCGCGAGCGCTAACAATTAGCGATTCAGCATTTTGGTGACCTTCTTCAATGATCTGATCTCGTTGAGCGATTATTTGCTGCGCATATTCTAAATCTTTAGGCAAGCCATCCTTGATTAAATCAAGTAATTCAAGAAACTCGCCACGATGAAGTACAAAGGAGGCAGATAGCGGAACTCCGCGAGCATCTTCGACTTGTTGGATTGCAGCATTTAAATTCTCTAGAGACTCCATAGTTACTTTCCTACTTTCCGGGCTTTTAAGGCCGCAATCACAGCTGGTGGCACCATGCTCGAAACATCTCCCTCGTAATGAGCTAATTCTCTTATTAACGATGATGATAAGAATGAATGAGCCGGCGACGTTGCCATAAACATTGACTCGACGCCAGATCCTTGAAGATTAACTTGAGCCATTTGTAACTCATAATCAAAATCAGACATTGCACGTAAGCCCTTGATAATCACATCAATATTATTTGCTTTGCAGTAATCGCCCAGTAAGCCTTTCCAGGAATCTACCTTCACATTTCCAAACTTGGCTGTTGTTTCAGCAATCATATTCATACGCTCTTCAACTGAGAAATAGCCTTCTTTGGAGCGATTATTTCCAACTGCAACAATAACTTCATCAAATTGTGAACTGGCACGTCCGATAATATCGAGATGCCCATACGTGATGGGATCAAATGATCCGGGGCAGATAGCACGTTTCATAAGGTAAACGCTAGCAAGGTATTGCTAAGTAAGCCATTTCCCAGCGTAGATTTAGGCGTGATTTAAATAGTAAATCGTGGCTTGGCCGTAATTCTTACTTCTTGCCAGTTCAAATCCGCTCGGCCAGATTGGCTCTTTTGATCGACTAGTTCGCTCAATCGCAATTAGTGCATCTTCACTTAAAAAATCTCCCAGATGTAAATTGATTAGCACTTCTTCTAGATCACTATTTGAATAATCATATGGCGGGTCAATATAAACAATTTCATATTTAATTTTTGCCGGTGCTTTCACAAACGCTTCAGCGTTCATGGCAAATAGCTGAAACTTTCCCGCTGGCTTTGCGGCAGCCACGATTTCAATATTCGCATTTATTGTTCGTTGCGCGCCAAAGTCTTTTTCGACTGCGTGCACTATTGATGCGCCTCGCGATTGTGCCTCTAGGCCAATTGCGCCACTGCCCGCAAATAGATCCAGAAAATTCAGCCCCACAAATTCACCAAACTCAGAAGTAAGAGATGAAAAAATTGCTTCGCGAGCCCGGTCCGAAGTTGGTCGCGTCGCATCTGCAACACTTGCTAATGGTCGCCCTTTGGCAACGCCGGCAATAATTCGCATGACTAACTATCCCCGATCAATGAATTCACTAGCAGTATCTGATTCTAATTGAGCGAGTGCTTTAGCTAATTCACTTTCATAGCTCAAAGCTGGGTCTTGTTCAATTAGAGCGGCTGCTTCGTCGCGGGCACTTTCAATCATCGCTTCATCGCGGAGAACTCTAAGCAACCGCAACTTTGATTTTGCGCCAGATTGTGAAGCTCCCATTACATCGCCTTCGCGACGTTGTTCAAGATCGATACGTGAGAGCTCGAAACCATCTTGTGTCGCTGCAACTGCTTCTAAACGCACACGTGCTGGAGTTTCTGGTTCAGCACCAGTTACCAATAGACATAAACCCGGTGCGCTTCCGCGGCCGATGCGACCACGTAATTGATGTAATTGCGAAACACCAAATCGATCAGCATCCATAATCACCATGATCGTGGCATTTGGTACATCCACGCCCACTTCTATCACCGTTGTTGAAACCAAGACATCTATCTCACCGGCTGCAAAAGCTTTCATAGTGGCATCTTTGAGTTCACTGCTTTGACGACCATGTAACGGGGCTAATTTCAGACCTTTGAGAGCGCCAGCATGAAGCTCGGGTGCTAACTCTTCAACGCTAGCCATGCTCTTGCTCTCTTCACCATATAGAAAATCAAGGTCTGCATCCTCTGGCGTGCCCGCACTAATTCGGGGAGCAACTATGTAAGCCTGGTGACCGTTCGCTACATCTTCTTTGATGCGAGACCAAGCGCGCTCTAAGTGTGTTGGTTTCTCTAGAACTGGAATCACGTGAGTCGATATTGGTGATCTACCCAAAGGTAATTCGCGCAGCGTGGAAACATCTAAGTCGCCGAAGACAGTCATCGCCACTGTTCGCGGAATTGGAGTTGCCGTCATGACCAAAAGGTGTGGCGGCAGTTTAGCTTTTGTCTTGAGAGCATCGCGTTGCTCAACACCAAAACGATGTTGCTCATCCACCACAATTAAACCAAGATCGTTGAACTGAACTGTCTTACTTAACAGGGCATGTGTGCCAATAACTATGCCGGCCTCACCTGATGATGCAAGTGCCAGTGCATCTTTGCGCGCTGTGGCACTCTGCGAGCCAGTTATTAAAGTTATTTGCGTGGCATTTTCGGCGCTTCCTAATTGGCCGCCAAGAGCTAACGGGCCTAATAACTTTTCAATTGTTCTCAAATGTTGTGCCGCTAATACTTCAGTTGGCGCGAGTAGGGCTGCTTGTCCCCCGCTATCAACTACTGCGAGCATGGCTCTTAGCGCGACAATGGTTTTACCTGAGCCAACTTCACCCTGAAGTAATCGATGCATTGGATGATCAGCAGCTAAGTCTGCTTCAATCTCTTTGGCAACTGCCAACTGCCCACCAGTTAATTTGAATGGCAGCGACTTATCGAAAACTTCAAGTAGGCCACCGCTACGAATTGGTCGCGCAGTTGCAGTAAGTGCTCGAGCAGCTGCACGTCGTTTAACCAGTAATAACTGCAGCAAGAATGCTTCATCAAAAGTTAAGCGTTCGCGCGCTAAATCAGCAAGATCTAAGTCAGTTGGCTTGTGCAGGTTTATTAGCGCTTCGCGCAGCGTTGGATAACCCATACGTTCGCGCAGGTAGTTAGGTAATGGATCTGGTACTTCATCAAGTGAATCGATAGCCAACTCAATGCACTTAGCAATTTTCCAGGAAGGTAACTTCGCAGTCGCCGAGTAAATAGGCAGAAACTTTCCCGCGAATTGCGCAACTGCATCATCAACATCGCTGCCATCTGGCACCATCTCGTAATCCGGATGCGTTAGCTGGCGCTTGCCGTTGAAAATACCGATCTTGCCGGCAAATAAACCTTGTCGACCTGGTTTTAACTCTTTCTCTCGCCATGCTTGATTAAAGAAAGTTAGCGATAGTTTGGCGCTGCCATCGGTAACAATTACTTCAAGAATCCCACCTTTGCGTCCTCGCATTGGCCGATTGCTGGCCGATAAAACTTCAGCCAAAATCGTGACTTCATCGCCCTCGCCTAATAGTGCGATATCGGTTAGTTCCCCGCGGACCACATAGCGGCGCGGATAGTGCCTCAATAGCTCATCGATACTTACGATTCCAAAATTATCGGTCAGGACTTTTGCGGTGCGATCACCGATCACATCTCGCGCTTTGTTCTCTAGTCCGGCCACGGCCGTATTCTCTCGCTTTTTCGCCGTGACTAGCCTGTTCTGAGCGTGATTCGCCTTTAGAGGGGGTGGCAAGGTAACCTTTGCTCCTGCCTGAAGTAGCAAAGCTGCCTTGGCGCATTACTTTCAATTTAATTAGTTAATAAGGAGCACGACGATGGCATCAAACTGCGACATCTGTGGCAAAGGCCCCAGCTTTGGAAACAAAGTGTCTCACTCACAGGTAAAGACTCGTCGTCGCTGGAATCCAAATATCCAACGCGTGCGCACCCTTGTTGCTGGTGCAACTAAGCGTCAGAACGTTTGTACTTCTTGCCTAAAGGCCGGCAAAGTAACTCGCTAACGCGTACTTAACTTTTTACTCGAAATGGCGCCAGGTATCTGGCGCTTTTTCATTTCCCAGAAGATTTAAACCACTGCCCGCACTTACGCTGCCGATCTGCAATCCCGGTAAATCTTGCCCAGTTGCTAAAAATACATGGTCTTCGCCGCCGCCCAAAATTAAGTCGGTGATAGAAATGTTTAGTTCTTCACTTAAAGTACGCAGTTCTGCGAAATCAGCTGATGCTTGAAACAAATCGAAATCAAGATTGAATTTTACCTTTGAGGCTACTGCCATTTGTTCTGCTTGCGTCATAAGTGAATCACTGACATCACACATGGCAGTAGCTTTAGCTAGATTCGCAGCGTATGCGTAATTAAGTGATGGGGCCCGAAACGCGGCAACTGCGCGCTTGGCTGCCTTGGTTTCAATCGGCAAACTTTTTTCCAAAATTGCTAAACCTGCGCGTGACCAACCTGGCAAATTAGAAATGTATATCTGGTTACCAACTTGTGCTCCGCTACGCAATATTGCGGTTTCAACCTCACCAAGTGCGGTAATCGCAATTGTTACGGCAGCGCCTTTAGCGAGATCTCCCCCAACCACAGCTGCGCCGACCAAGTTTGCTTCGAAGGCAATTCCCTTAGCTAAGTTCTTAATCCATTCCAGATCTTCACTTCCGGTCAGTGATACTGCCACTACTAAGAAGGTTGGCTTGGCACCCATGCTAAAGAGATCGGCCAAGTTGGCCGCGGTAACTTTGCGACCAATCTCAAATGCACTCGACCATTCCTGTCGAAAATGAACCCCTTCGACCGCCATATCTGTTGTGATAACCGTACGATTGGAAGTTCGAACAACGGCCGCGTCATCGCCAATACCTACTTCGAGATTTGGATTACTGCTTGCGAAAACTTGCGCCAACAGCGCTATTACTTCGCTTTCGGTAAATGCCATGCGGTGATTCTATTCCCCTGCCGATATCCACTAGAGAATTAACGCCCCTATGCGCTACCTTTACCACTTATCGGAACGCAAGAAGGAGACCAAAATGTCAGTACAGGCATACATCTTGATTCAGACCGAAGTAGGCAAAGCAGACAGTGTTGCTAAATCTGTTTCGGCGATCGCTGGCGTAACTCTGGCTGAAGGCGTAACTGGTCCTTACGATGTCATCATGCGCGCTGAAGCGCCAAGCATGGAAGATTTTGGTCGCATGATTCTTTCCAAAGTTCAAGGCGTGGCAGGTATCACTCGCACGCTGACTTGCCCTGTTACTTCTTATTAAATCGAATCTGCCTAATTACCAAGAACGCCATTTGTGCGGCGCTTTGCTGTGTCAATTAAAGCCTGCACAATCTGCTCGTAACTCTTCCCGGTAGCTGCCCACATCTTAGGAAAAACTGATGTCGCGGTAAATCCAGGCATAGTGTTAATTTCATTAATCACAATTTCGCCATCATTGGTAAAGAAGAAATCCACTCTAGCTAATCCGCTACAGCCTAGTGATTTAAATGCATCAAGAGATGCGGCGCGAATAGCATCGCTCGCGCTAGCTGGAATATCAGCTGGAATCACTATGTCGGTAGCGCCATCTAAATACTTTGCTTCAAAATTGTAGAACTCAAACTTCGAATCAATCTTAATTTGGCCAACTTGCGATGCTTGCGCAGTTCCATCAACTTCCAAAACAGCACATTCAATTTCTAGCCCAACCACTGCGCTTTCAACCATGGCTTTCGGATCAAATCTATGCGCCTCTGCAATCGCGCTTGCTAATCGATCAGCACTTTTGACTTTTGTGGTGCCTCGGCTTGAACCACCACGCGCAGGTTTAACAAAAAGCGGATAACCCAGGGCATCAGCTTTTTTCTGAATATCTAATTTATTTGAACTCCATTGCGTTGCGGTAACAGTAAAGCCATCTACAACTTTTAGTCCGTGGCTGGCAAAAATCGGTTTAGCAAAAGATTTATCCATGGCAACGGCTGAAGCCAGTACCCCGCTTCCGACATAAGGCAGATCAGCAATCTCAAAGAAGCCTTGGATAGAACCATCTTCCCCATATGGCCCATGAAGAGTTGGGAAAATCAGATCAACGCTAAGAGATTTACCGCCAACGCTAAACCCAGCCACATCTGCGACAACGGCTGGCGCATCATTTGGAACTTCAGGCAGCTTTCCATCGACGATGCTTAACTGATGAGTTTCTGGAACCAGTACCCAGTTGCCACTCTTCGTAATGCCTAACGGCACAACTTCATACTTACTGCGGTCAATAGCACTTAAAACTCCCCCGGCAGATAGACAGGAGATCTCATGCTCAGAACTTCGGCCACCAAAGACAATAGCTATCTTCTCTTTACTCATTTAATGAAGTTTTCTGACTCGGTGCTTATCTTCATCAAGCGATCTAGCGCCTGTTGTGGAGTTAATAGGCCTTTAATCAAATCGGCTACTGCTTCAATGATTGGAACTTCAACGCCTACCCGGTGTGCGACTTCAATTACCGCGCTCGCAGAAGCAACACCTTCAACCGTGCGAGAAAAATGCTGGCGGGCATTTTCATAACTACCGCCACGACCAATTGCTTCGCCAAAGGTGCGATTTCGTGAAAGTGGTGAACCACAAGTTGCAACTAAGTCACCCATTCCCGCTAAACCAGCTGCAGTTAGCGGGTCAGAGCCATGCGCAGCACATAGACGAGCAACCTCATTTAGGCCTCGGGTAATGATCATGGCTTGGGTATTTTCACCAAGATCTAGCCCAATTGCGATACCAACTGCTAAGGCAATTACATTTTTTACCGCACCCGCTAACTCGCAACCCATCACATCGGTTGAGGTATAGACCCGATAGTACTTGGCCTTAAATATCTCTTGAAGCTCTTTTGCTAAATCAAGTGATTGCGAGGCAACCACCGCTGCTGCCGGTTGTCGCAAGATCAGCTCATCAGCCAAGTTAGGTCCGGTAATAACTGCAATTTTGCGATTAGGCAAGATCTCTTCGATAATCTCACTCATGCGCATCTGAGTTGAAATTTCAATACCTTTTAAAGTACTTATAATTATTTCATCGCCTTTAAACAAGGGCTTTAGCTCGGTTAATTTCTCACGCAAACTCTGGGCTGGAATCGCCAACACAATATATTTTGAGTGGGCAAATGCTTCGTTGATGTCGCTAGTTGCCTTAAGTGACTCTGGCAAAACTTGGCCACCCAAATATTTGGTATTCGTGTGCACAGTATTGATCTCGGCGACAACTTCTTCGCGACGCCCCCAAAGTAAAACGTCATTAGCGCCGTCAGCTAACACCTGGGCCATCGTGCTTCCCCATGCGCCTGCACCAAGAACGGTTATCTTCGCCATTACTTACTCTTCTTGTAGTTTCCGGTGCGTGGCAGCGTCGAGTTGTGTGGATCAAAAATTTCGATCGGACGTTTTTCACCGCGGAGCTCTTCTAGAATCGAAGTAATAGCCGCCATTGCATATGCAGTTGCTTCAGCCATCGCTTCGGGGTCTCCTTCTTTGCCATACCACTTACTAAAATCTAGTGGTGCGCCAGCCTTTACCTGCAACTTTGTGCGTGGAAAAATTTTAATTTTCTTGCTGTAGGCCGGCAGTACTTCTTGCGCCCCCCATTGGGCTACGGGGATTACCGGTACTTTGGTCATAACCGCTAATCGAGCTAAACCAGTCTTGGCAACCATCGGCCAATAATTAGGATCACGGGTAAGTGTGCCTTCGGGATAAACACCGAGCATATGACCTGCCTTTAAGAATGCTCGGGCATGAACTAGCGCTGCCCCTGCATCTTTAGTTTCGCGCTCAACTGGCACTTGGCCGGCTTTACGTAAAACAAAACCAACGATCGGAACTCTAAAGACAGATGCTTTACCTAGGAATCTTGGCGCGCGACCGTTTTTATAGAGGAAGTGTGCAAAAACTAAGGGGTCGAAATACGAGATGTGATTGCAGCAAACGATCACCGGACCAGTTTTGGGAATATTGTGCGCGCCTTGCCAATTGTGTTTTGAAATCAAATTCATAAGCGGAATTACCAGGCGACTTGCAATTGCAAAAGATGCGTTATTCCCAAGTAGATTACCTTTTGGAGGCGCGTAAGAAATATTTAGTGGCGCACTATCCATAGAGTTATCTTAGTTTAAAAGAGAATAAAAAACGGGGCTACCTCGAAAGGCAGCCCCGCTAATTTATTTCTAAATTACTTCTTCTTCTTCTTTGCTGCTGGCTTCTTCTTTGCAGGTGCCTTCTTGGCAACCTTCTTCTTAGCTGCTGGCTTCTTAGCTGCAGCCTTCTTCTTTGCAGGTGCCTTCTTAACAGCCTTCTTTGCTGCTGGCTTAGCAACTGGCTTTGCTACAACTACGACTGGCTTTGGAGCTGGTCCTAGCTTGCGCTCGCCTGAGATTGCATCCTTAAGACCCTTTGCAGGTAAGAAGCGAGGCTTCTTCATTGCTTTGATCTTGATTGTCTCGCCAGTAAATGGGTTACGACCCATACGTGCCTTGCGATCAACCTTCTTGAACTTGCCGAAGTCATTGATCATGACATCTTCGCCAGCAACCATGTTGCGAACGATTGTGTCAAAAATAATGTCTACTGCGTGTGAAGCTTCTTTCTTGCTGCCGTTGAAGTGTGGGGCCAACGCGGCAATGAATTGTGCCTTATTCATTTAAAATCCCCTTATTTACGCTAAAAGTTAAGCAATTGCCTAACGCACTCGCAAAGTTACGCAGAACAATGGGGTGAGTCCAACATCAATGAGGCGTGTCGCGAAAATAATTTCGCTAATAAAGGGCGAAAAACCCATTAATTATGCGTAAAAAACTCTGTATTAGAACTTTAGAGTTTTGAAAGATCTCGCTCACCCGCAGCGATTTGAGCGTTAAAACCAGCGTAATTAGCCCCTTTTAGGCGCGAATTGGCAAAGTCTTTGGTTTGTGAGCAGAACGCTTAGCCTCAAAAGCATCGATGGAATCGCTATTTTCCAGCGTTAAACCGATGTCATCGAGACCCTCCATTAAGCGCCAGCGCACATAATCATCGATCTCAAATGCGATGCTTTGATCAGCGTAGGACACCGTCTTGGCCGCTAAGTTAACTGTGATTGCCAAGGCTGGATTAGCCTCGATTGCCACCCAAAGATCTTCTACTTCGCTCTGGCTAAGCAGAATTGTCAACAGGCCACCTTTTTGTGAGTTACCTCGGAAAATATCGGCAAAGCGTGAAGAGATAACAACTTTAAAGCCATAGTTCTGCAGTGCCCACACGGCATGCTCGCGAGATGAACCAGTACCGAAGTCAGCACCAGCGACTAAAACGGTGCCGTTCTTAAACTCTGGTTGATTCAATACAAAATCAGGATCACTGCGCCAAGCGGCAAATAGACCATCTTCGAAACCACTACGAGTAACCCGCTTTAAGTAAACGGCCGGAATGATTTGATCGGTATCAACATTGCTGCGACGTAGTGGAACACCGGTTCCAACGTGAGTTACAAATTTTTCCACAGTATTTCTCCTTACAGATCCGCAGGCGATGAAAGAGTTCCGCGAAGTGCGGTAGCTGCTGCAACTAATGGACTAACCAAGTGAGTACGACCACCCTTGCCTTGGCGGCCTTCAAAGTTACGGTTTGAAGTAGATGCTGAACGCTCTTCAGGTTTTAATTGATCTGGATTCATGCCCAGACACATAGAGCAACCAGCGTTACGCCATTCAGCTCCGGAGTCAATAAAGACTTTATCTAGCCCTTCAGCTTCTGCTTGCAGACGCACGCGCGCACTTCCTGGCACAACAAGCATACGAAGTGAAGTTGAAATCTTTTTACCTTTGAGAATTTCAGCAGCTGCACGCAGATCTTCAATGCGACCATTAGTGCAAGAGCCCAAGAAAACCGTATCGATAGCCACGCTCTTCATTGGTTGACCTGCCGTTAAACCCATATAAACCAGGGCTCGTTCTGCTGCTCCACGTTCTTCAGCATCTGCAATCTCAGCTGGGTTTGGAACGCTGCCATTTAGGAAGATTCCTTGACCCGGGTTAGTTCCCCAAGTTACAAATGGTTCCAGCTCATCTGCATCTAGATCAACTTCAACATCGTACTTAGCATCAGCATCGGTATATAGAGTTTTCCAATACGAAACCGCGGCATCAAAATCTTCAGGCGCATGTGGTTTGCCCTTGATATATGCAAAAGTTGTTTCATCTGGTGCGATCAGCCCAGCACGAGCACCAGCTTCGATCGACATATTACAAACGGTCATGCGAGCTTCCATTGAAAGTTCACGGATAGCTTGGCCGCGATATTCAATTACATAACCTTGACCGCCACCGGTACCGATCTTGGCGATGATGGCCAAGATGATGTCTTTGCTGGTTACGCCAGGCTTTAACTTCCCGTTGACATTAATCGCCATGGTCTTAGGACGCTGTAATGGCAAAGTTTGGGTAGCAAGTACATGTTCTACTTCGCTGGTACCAATTCCGAAAGCAAGTGCGCCAAAAGCACCATGCGTTGAAGTATGTGAATCACCGCAAACAATAGTTAACCCAGGTTGAGTTAAACCTAATTGTGGGCCAACCACGTGCACAATTCCTTGTTCGGCATCGCCCAACGAGTGAATGCGAACGCCAAATTCAGCGCAGTTAGCTCGCAAGGTATCAACTTGTAGCTTTGATACTGGGTCAGCAATCGGCAAATTAATGTTTTGAGTCGGAACGTTATGGTCCTCAGTTGCGATAGTTAGATCAGGTCGGCGAACTTTGCGATTGCTTAAACGCAAACCATCGAAAGCCTGTGGGCTAGTTACCTCATGAATTAAATGTAGGTCGATATAGATCAGGTCGGGCTCGCCCTCTTTCGCGCGCACCACATGTTCTTGCCAGATCTTCTCGGCTAGCGTCTTTCCCATAACAACTCCTAAATATCCTAAAAACTGGCATCTCATCAGATGGGATGCTAATATCAGTTCGTGGACAAGAAGAATAGCGGAGTCGGCGTCTTAGATAAAGCCGTAGGAATTATGGCTTGCCTAGAATCTGGCCCGCATTCACTAGCTGAACTTGTCGCAGCAACAGGAATCGCGCGCCCTACGGCGCACCGTTTAGCGGTAGCCCTTGAGCACCACCGCTTAGTAACTCGAGATTTAACTGGTCGCTTTATTTTGGGGCCACGGAGTGCCGAATTAGCGGCCGCAGCCGGCGAAGATCGCCTTTTGGCTGCTGCTGCCCCAGCGCTTGCCGCCCTGCGAGATGCAACCGGAGAAAGTGCGCAGCTTTATCGCCGCCAAGGCGATGTGCGCATCTGTGTTGCTGTTGCTGAACGTTTATCTGGTTTGCGTGATTCAGTGCCAGTTGGTTCGAACTTAACTATGCAGGCAGGTTCTGCTGCTCAAATTTTATTAGCTTGGGAAGATTCTGAACGCATTAGTCGTGGTTTAAAGGGTGCTCGCTTTACTGCAGCGCACTTATCAGCAGATCGACGTCGTGGTTGGGCGCAATCGGTTGGTGAACGCGAAGTTGGCGTGGCATCTGTTTCAGCCCCAGTACGTGGACCAAATGGAAAAGTTATTGCTGCGGTAAGTATCAGTGGACCTATTGAACGCCTTGGTCGTCAACCTGGCCGCGTTCATGCTGCTGCTGTTGTTGCTACTGCCGCTCGATTAACTGAGCACCTTGAAAAAAGCAATTAATATTTAACTTCAATACCTAGTTCGCGCAAAACTCGCCCAATAACTCCAAAACTAAAACCTTTACGTTGCAGCAAACTTTGGATTCGGCGTACTTGAACATCTGGCGCTTGCCGTGACATCGTGTTGTATTTCTTCATCGCAAGTTCAAAAGCCATTTGGTATTCAGCTTCATCATCGATTTCATCGAGAGCGTTATCGATTGAATTTTGATCAACCCCACGAGTGCGAAGTTCGCCGGCAATAATTCGCTTTGATAACTTCTTGGAATTATGTCGAGATTGGGTCCAAGCGCGAGCAAATTCCTCATCGTTTATGAGGCCGGCTTCTTGTAAGCGAAAGATAGTTGCCGCAGCTACCTCATCTTCAATTCCGCGCTTTTTAAGGTGAGCCACGAGCTCGCCCTTACTCTTTGCCCGAGCAACTAACGCATTGAGCGCAATTGTGTAGGCAACAGAGTAAGGGTCGGCCTCGTGATCAACTTTTACATAGTCGAGCATTGGGAAGTTGGTTATCCCTTAGAAATCAACGTCGGCGGCAGCTTCATCGATCGCAGCTACTAGCTCTGGATCAACTTCAACTGGCACAAAGTGTGCGCGAATCTTGCTTTCGATTTCATTAGCCAGATCAGGATTATCAAGTAAGAAAGTACGGGCATTCTCTTTACCTTGACCAAGTTGATCTGCTTCGTAGGTATACCAAGCGCCGGCTTTCTTAACCACGCCAATTTCAACACCCATGTCGATGAGTGAACCTTCGCGTGAAATACCAGTGCCATAAATAATGTCGAACTCGGCTTGCTTAAATGGTGGTGCCATCTTGTTCTTAACGACCTTAACGCGAGTACGGTTACCGACTGCATCTTGGCCATCTTTAAGAGTTTCAATGCGACGGATATCTAAGCGAACTGATGCGTAGAACTTAAGCGCCTTGCCACCAGTTGTGGTTTCAGGTGAACCGAAGAAGACACCAATCTTTTCGCGCAACTGGTTAATAAAGATTGCAGTTGTCTTTGATTGATGTAATGCGCCAGTAATTTTACGAAGTGCTTGCGACATCAAACGAGCTTGAAGACCCATGTGTGAATCGCCCATCTCGCCTTCGATTTCTGCGCGAGGAACCAGGGCCGCAACTGAGTCAACCACAACTAGATCAAGTGCACCTGAGCGAATTAACATATCCATGATCTCAAGTGCTTGCTCGCCAGTATCTGGTTGTGAAACAAGGAGCGCATCAATATCAACGCCAAGCTTCTTGGCATACTCAGAATCAAATGCGTGTTCAGCATCGATGAAGGCACAAATTCCACCAGCTTTTTGAGCATTAGCAATTGCGTGCAGAGTAAGAGTTGTCTTACCGGAAGATTCAGGGCCGTAGATTTCTACGATACGACCGCGTGGCAAACCACCGATACCGAGTGCGATATCAAGTGCGATGGAACCAGTTGGAATTACTTCGATGACCTGCGCTTGGCGCTCGGACATCTTCATGACAGCACCTTTACCAAACTGACGTTCAATCTGAGCGAGGGCGGTGTCGAGCGCTTTGGAGCGATCGCTATTAGCTTTATCGACTGCTTTTTCAGCAGGAGTTTCTTTAGCCACTTACTTTCCTTTCGGTTGAACGCTAGTTCTTTATTACTAGACGTTGAGGTCTGTCCCAGAAGGTACGGAGACCCACTGACGGCCACAGAACGCCTATAAGGCGCTTGTGTGCGGAGAGTGGAACCGCTCTGGCTGTGCAGGGAAATAATATCCGAACATCTGTTCGAAAGATACTTTAATGGGCTGACATTGGCCTTCGCGTGTCGCAGGGTTTACGCGGCCGGCAGAGCGCCAAATTACTGCTGCTTAGCTGTTTCTTTAGGGTGAGCGCGGCAGAGCGCTTTCCAGATCTCGTGGGGCTCATAGCCATCTCGCAGAGCCTCATCGACTGAGCGTGAACCTAGTTCAGAGATCGCTATATCTTTACTAAAAGATGGTGCCCACTCGGTGCCAAAGGAGAGTTCAATTCGCTCGCGCAAGTCAGAGATGCGCATTTTAAAAGAGCGTGCGCTCGACTAACAAGGCAGCTTCATCGGCTGATTGTTGAGGGGTAATCGGTGCCAGAACTTGCGACTTAAGCCAAGCCACGGCCAACGAAGTACAGATCTCGAGTTTGGTGACTTCCAGAATAGCGGTGTGAAATTCAAGCCAGAGCGGATGCTGACTATCGGTTAGCGCAAATGCCAATGCAGTTGGATCGCTTAATCGCATCATTGCTAGCGCTTCCGAACCAGAAATTTCTAACGAGAGTTTTTCAAGTACTGCAGCCGGCGTGCCAATTGATTGTATCAATTCACGTAGCCGTTGTAATTCACTGGTTAGGAGCGCTAAAACTACGGCACCTTTATCACGGTAATGGTTATATAAAGTTGCCCGCGAAACTTGTGACTCGACCGAAATATCAATCATGGTTGTTGCAGTTAAACCTTTTTGCGCAATTAAAGTTTTAAGGGTTTCTAAAATCGCTGATTCAGTACGACTATGAATTGCGCCCTGTCGTTGATATTTAGGGGCGTTACTAAGCGGCGTCAACGACGGTCAACTTGATAGCTTCGCGTGATGAGATATCGCGGGAAACATCGGAGATAACACTCGAAAGAGTTAGGCCAAGTGCGGTGCAGATTGCATTTAGAAGTTCTGATGACGCTTCTTTCTGACCACGTTCAACTTCAGATAAGTAACCAAGTGAAACTCGAGCATCGCGAGCAACATCGCGAAGAGTGCGACCCTGCATTGTGCGAGCAGCACGAAGGGATTGACCAACGCTGGTACGTAGTAGAACGACCATGTGATACCCCTTTCGCTTTCGTTTACAGTGTCTTAAGGATACGGGCAAATGCCGCAATCGCACCCGCAATTGTTGCGTTTCGAACAATTTCACGCGTACCCGATAGTTCTAACTGCAGAGTTTGCGAAATTGGGCCTTCGATAGCAACCCATACCGTGCCAGCGGGAACGCCATCTGCTGGGCCAGGACCGGCCACTCCAGTGGTTGAAATCGACCAAGTTGAGCCCATTAACTCCTGTACCCCAGCGGCCATTGAAACCGCTACTTCCTCGCTTACAGTGCCCATTTCGGAAATCAACTCAAGTGGGACTTTCAGAACTGAATTTTTTATCTCTACTTGATAGGCAGTTACCGAGCCGCGAAAAATTTGTGATGAACCAGGCAGCGAAGTCAGAGCTTGTGCCAATCCCCCACCAGTTAGTGATTCGGCAACGCAAATGGTCTCACCGCGTTGGGTAAGAATTTCCAAAATATCAGCAAGGCCCGCGAATTCTTCTTTCACTTTAGCGCCGATCGCACATAGTAAATGCCGGTTCCAATTGTTAGGGCGATCGCGATATACATAAAGCCATCGCGGAACCAGTAGAGCGACGAGGAAAGCGGCATGACATAGAAGCCAACACCGAAACCTTGGAACATCGCTTTTAGTTTTCCGCCCCGGTTTGCTGGGATCACGCCTCGCTTGATCACGGCTAATCGGAAAAAAGTAATAAAGAGTTCGCGAGCAAGAATTACGATGGTGATCCACCAAGGCATTCGATCTAAAATCGAGAGCGAAATCATCGCTGTGGCAATCATCGCCTTATCGGCAACTGGATCTAGGAACTTACCCAGTTCAGTCACTGAGTTACGACTACGCGCTAACTTGCCATCTAACACATCGGTCATGCCAATTAGAAAGAAGATGACCCAAGCAATCCATTGCCAAGTTGGATCATCGCCACCATTTTTAAAGATCGCATAAGCCCCAAGCGGCAAGAATGCGATACGCGCAATAGTTAGCGAGTTAGGCAGATTCAATTCTTTCACCATCTGATTAACCAATGGCCTGTGCGACTAGATCAGCGCCTAATGAATCAACCACCACGCCCTTAACATATTGGCCGACTTTAAATGAGGTTCCAATAAATGAAGTCGTGCCATCGACGTCGGGGCCTTGATGATCTGCGCGACCTTCTTGTAGTTCGGCATCTTCAATCAATACGGTGACTTCTTCGCCAATGCGCGCAGCTGCCCGATCAGATACCCAGTTATCAGCTAGAGATGAAAGAGTTTCAACGCGTTCTTTGATTATTTCTTCGGGCAACTTATCTGCCAAATTAAGGGCTTCGGTATTGTCTTCATCGCTATATCCGAAAACACCAATGGCATCGAGCTTGGCTTTACTTAAGAACTCAACTAACTCATTGAAATCCGCGTCAGTTTCACCAGGAAAGCCCACAATAAAGTTGGAACGAATTCCGGCAGTTGGTGAAAGCGCACGAATTTGGGAAATCAAATGTAAGAATTTTTCGTTATCTCCGAAGCGACGCATACGACGAAGAACGGTGGCGCTACTGTGCTGGAAACTTAAATCGAAGTAATGCGAAACTTTATCGGTAGCGATCATGGCTTGTAGCAATGATGGGCGCATCTCAGCAGGCTGCAGGTAAGACAAGCGAACCCGTTGTACTCCGGGAATTGCGACCAGCTCTGGTAACACTTTTTCCATCAAAGTTAAATCACCCAGATCTTTGCCGTAAGAAGTCGTATTTTCACTGACTAAGAAAAGTTCGGTTGCGCCACTTTCAGCTAACCAATGGCCCTCATCGATAACTTCAGTTGGGCGACGTGAAACAAATGCGCCGCGGAAATATGGAATTGCGCAGAAAGAACAGCGACGATCACAACCAGTTGCAATCTTTAGTGGTGCCCAAGGGGTATCGGTTAATCGTTTGCGTGGTGCAATCTCTAAAGTCTCATCACGTTGCGCAGCACGGTCAACTGGTGAAATTGGTAGCAACGCACGACGATCGCGTGGAGTGTGCGAAGTATGAGAATTGCCAGCCACGATGGATTGCAGGCGAGCTGAAATATCTTGATAGTCATCAAAACCTAAAATGGCATCAGCTTCAGGTAGCGCTGCAGCAAGTTCGGCGCCATATCGCTCGGCCATACATCCAACGGCAACTACAGCGCGAGTGACTCCGTGACCTTTAAGTGAATTGGCCTCAAGCAAGGCATCAACTGAATCTTTTTTTGCCGATTCAATAAAGCCACAGGTATTTACGAGAGCGACTTCAGCAGATTCCACATCATCGACTAGGGTCCAGCCATCGGCTAACAGGCGGCCAGCTAATTCTTCGGAGTCGACTTCGTTGCGGGTACACCCCAAAGTTACGACTGCTACCGTGCGCTTCATTGCGCTGATCTTACTTTATTTAGCTAGTCAGCGTTGTATGTCAGGTTTACTACTTCACCATTTACACCGATTGAGCCAACATTCTCACCATTTACCGAGATATCCACGCCGCCTGCATTACCAATTCGTAAATTAACTTGTTCTGGCTGGATAAAGATTTTGCTATTCCCCTTGCGAATTTGTCCCGAGAATAAAACTTCGCCATCACCACTCGTGGCATAAAGCCAAGTGGTTCCCCTACTTGCGACTAACTCAACTTTTACTCCCTCCGTAATCTCCGGTGAGGCAGCAGTGCTTGGTGCAACAGATTCTGTCGCTGATTTAGAAGGAGTTGCCGATGTGGCTGTAATTACCTCTAACTCGGCACCGTTTTCAGAACTTAAAAAAAAAATTTGAGCAGCTGCGAAGAGAATTAGAGCAGCTGCTGAACCCGCTGCGAGAATTTTCCAAGAGATTCGCTTCGGTTCTTGATAGGGCATTGTCACGTTATTCTCAATTAAGAGGTCGCGAATCGGCTTGGATGGGGCAGTAACTTCACTCTCAAATAAATCTAAAAAGATTCGTTCATCAACTCCGACTTTGGCCGCAATATTGCGTAGATGACCACGGGCATATGTTTCGCCGCCACACTTTGCGAAATTATTATTTTCCATATCGCGCAGCAGGGTTGTGGGAATATTTGTGAGCTTGGAAAGTTCTTCAACCGTTAGGCGCGCGTCAGTGCGTGATTTAGCAATCAACGCACCAAGGGACATAATTTAATCCTCTTTAAGTTAGCCGAAAAAACGAAGAAAGATAAGGCTAGCCCCATCTAATGGCAATTGGGTAGCCATAGGGTGAATTTTTCCAGAGATAGCCCTACCTCTCACCCCATGCTGGCAAAACTTAGGGGCTACTTGAATCTTAGTAATCGCGGATGGTGGCCAATACCGAATCTAGTTCATCTGGCTTTACTAGAACCGTGCGCGCCTTAGAGCCTTCTGATGGGCCCACAATTCCGCGTGATTCCATAAGGTCCATTAAGCGCCCAGCTTTAGCAAAGCCCACGCGTAGTTTGCGCTGCAACATTGAAGTTGAACCAAATTGGGTGCCAACCACTAATTCGATAGCTTGTAACAAGATATCTAAGTCATCGCCGATTTCTTTATCTACCATCTTGGTCGCAACAGGAACCGCAGTTACATCTGAGCGATAACGAGGTGCTAATTGCTTTTTAACATGCCCCGTTACGGCTTCGATCTCGCGCTCTGAAACATAAGCGCCTTGAATTCGAATCGCCCGGCTAGCACCCATTGGAATAAAGAGTCCATCACCTTGACCAACTAACTTTTCAGCGCCGGGCGTATCAAGAATTACTCGACTATCAGCTAATGAACTTGTTGCGAAAGATAACCGCGATGGCACGTTAGCTTTAATCAAACCAGTAACAACATCGACCGATGGGCGCTGCGTTGCGAGTACTAAGTGAATACCAGCCGAGCGCGCTAGTTGCGTAATGCGAACAACTGACTCTTCAACTTCACGCGCAGCAACCATCATGAGGTCGGCAAGTTCGTCGATGATTACGAGTAAGTATGGGTAGGGCTCAATCTTGCGATCACTGCCTGGCGGCAGTACCACTTTGCCAGCGCGTACTGCTTTATTGAAATCATCAATATGGCGGAATCCAAATGTGGCTAAATCTTCGTAACGCAGATCCATTTCGCGAACTACCCAAGTAAGAGCATCAGCTGCTTTCTTCGGGTTGGTGATAATCGGTGTAATCAAGTGTGGAATGTTTTCATAGGCAGTGAGTTCAACGCGCTTTGGATCAATCAGAACCAGTCGCACCTCATCGGGAGTTGAGCGCATCAAGATTGAAACAATCATGGCATTAATCATTGAAGACTTACCCGCACCAGTTGCGCCGGCAACTAATAAGTGCGGCATCTTGGCTAGGTTTGCGCAAACAAAGTTGCCTTCAACATCTTTACCGAGCGCAACCAACATTGGGTGGTGATCTTGGCCAGCCACACTTGAACGCATTACATCGCCGAGTGCCACGATTTCGCGATCTGCATTTGGAATTTCAATACCAACGGCTGACTTACCTGGAATTGGCGAGAGAATTCGCACATCGCTACTGGCAACTGCGTATGAAATATTCTTTGAGAGCGCAGTAATGCGTTCGACTTTTACGGCATTTCCTAGTTCAACTTCATAGCGAGTAACAGTTGGCCCACGCATAAACCCAGTCACTTGGGCGTCAATTTCAAATTGTGAGAAAACTTCAGTAAGGGCAGCGACCACGATTTCATTAGCTTTGCTCTTAGCTTTGGCTGCTGGCCCAGTGCGCAGAAGATCCTGTGACGGAAGTTCATATATGGCATCACTTGAGAGCATAAGTTGTTCAGGTCTAGCGGTGCTGGCCGGAACTGGGACAGCACTCGGTGGAATTATTGTGGCTACTGGAACTTCGACGGTAAATTCTTCGTCAAAACTCTCTTCATCTAACTCTTCATCTTCTTGCTGCTTATTCCATTCCGCAACTACGGGAGTTTCAAATGGTGGGGTATCAGTAATCTCAAACTCTTCTTCGCTGCGATCAGGGCGCTTAGAATTTAGCCAGGTCACAGTATTTTTAATGCGAGTGATAACTGAAGAAACTGGTGTCGCCGTTGTTACCAATAAACCAAAGCAAAAAAGCAGAATCAATACTGGGTAAGCTAATACATCAGTCATTAAGGCAACTAGCGGTTGCGAGATTCCGTAACCTAACCAGCCGCCACCTTCGTGCATCGCTGTGGTGCCAGTGCCAGGTGCTGCATTTAACAGATGAGCAATACCGGTAGTGCTGAGCAATAGCGCAATAGTGCCGACCATGATTCGGCCGGTTGCTCTTTTTTTATCCGGTGAATGAAATAGCCGGAAAGCGAAGTAGCCCAGGACTATCGGAGTAAAGACGCCCATGCGACCGAAGCCACCATAGAAGAAACTTGCTAGGGCGCGACCCACTACGTTGCCGCCATCAAACCAAGTTCCAGCCGCGGCCATTAGTGCAAAAATTAATAGCAAGAAAGCTAAGCCATCACGTTGATGTGCTGGATCTAAATCCTTAGCGCCTTTGGCAACTAATCGAATCGACTTACCTAAAAATTTAGCCAACCCTCGCCAAATCGCAGCTAGCCCGCGCATGATTGAACTGCCGATGCCGCCACTTTTTGTGCGTGTTTTCTTCTTTGCCATAACTACGTAAGCCTAAAGGTTTAGTAAAACCCGATAGGTCAGGCGCGCCGCACTAAACCTCGATGACCACCGGAACGATCATTGGGCGACGACGATGTTTGCCACCCACCCAACTGCCAATGGTGCGACGAACAACTTGGGAAAGTTGATGGGTGCCATTAATGCCATCAGCAACTGCCCGCATCAAAGCTTTTTCAATCTCTAACTTCACGCCATCAAATAGTGATTCATCTTCATTAAAGCCACGCGCATGAATATCGGGGCCAGCCACAATTTTTCCGCTTTGCGCATCGATAACAACTACCACGGAAATGAAACCTTCTTCGCCCAGAATACGTCGATCCTTTAACGAATCTTCAGTTATATCACCAATGCTTTGACCATCGACGTAAACAAAGCCACATGGCACGCTACCAACAACTTGAGCTTCGTGATCAATTAGATCAACCACGATGCCATTTTCTATCACAATAGTATTTTTGCGTGGAACACCAGTTGCAATTGCTAGTTCTGCGTTAGCACGTAAGTGGCGCCATTCGCCATGAACCGGCATCACATACTTTGGTTTCACGATGTTGTAGCAATAGGTCAGCTCGCCTGCCGCTGCGTGGCCAGATACGTGCACCATCGCATTTGCTTTGTGAACTACTTTGGCACCGAAGCGAGTTAGTTCGTTAATGATTCTAAAAACTGAATTTTCGTTGCCGGGAATTAGCGAAGAAGCCAAAATTACAGTATCGCCTTCGCCCACTCTAATTTGATGATCGCCATTTGCCATTCGTGAAAGCGCTGCAAGTGGTTCGCCTTGCGAACCAGTACAAATCAGTACGACATTGTCGTCGTATGCATCGAGATCTTTCGCATCAAAGACAATGCCATCTGGCACATTTAGAAAACCCATTTCTTGGGCAATCTTCATATTGCGCACCATTGAGCGACCAATGAAGGCAACTTTTCGTTTATGTTCGTGCGCAGTATCAATAATCTGCTGCACGCGGTGTATGTGTGATGAGAATGTGGCGGTTATAACGCGGCGCTTAGTGGTGCGAAATACTCGATCAAGTGCGGGCATAATCTCGCGCTCTGATGGCATAAACCCAGGCACATCAGCATTAGTTGAATCCACTAAGAATAGATCTACGCCAGCTTCGCCCAATCGAGCAAAAGCCGGTAAATCTGTAACGCGACCATCAAGTGGTAATTGATCCATTTTAAAATCGCCAGTGTGCAGAACTGTGCCAGCTTTCGTGTGAATCGCTACTGCGAGCGCATCAGGGATCGAATGGTTAACCGCGATGAACTCAACTGAGAAGGGACCGATATCCTCAATATCGCCTTCTTTAACTTCGCGTGTAAGCGGTGAAATACGATGTTCTTTTAACTTAGCTGAGATCAAAGCGATCGTTAACGCTGAGCCGTAAATTGCAATATCTCCGCGCTCGCGCAACAGGTATGGAACTGCCCCAATATGATCTTCGTGTCCGTGCGTTAAAACAATGCCAATTACATCATTTAGTCGTTCGCGGATGTAAGAAAAGTCCGGCAAAATTAAATCGATACCGGGTTGGTTCTCTTCCGGAAAAAGCACGCCGCAGTCAACAATTAATAGTTTTCCGTTAGTCTCAAAGACGGTCATGTTGCGACCGATCTCAGCTAAACCGCCCAGTGCGACAATGCGTAGTCCCCCAGCAACTAACTTGCTAGGTGTACCTAAACCGGGATGCGGATGAATCATAGATTAAACGGCGACGCCACCGGCACGCAGATCTTCGCGCAATTGCGCAATCTGAGCTTCGGTTGCATCTACTAATGGAAGTCGAGTGGTGCCGCCAGGAAGTCCCATTAGGTTAAGGGCGGCTTTAGTGAGGATCGCACCTTGCGTGCGGAAAGTGCCAGTAAATACTGGCAATAACTTCTGATGAATTTCAAGGGCGCGCCCTGCGTCGCCAGCAAACCAAGCATCAAGCATTGCTTTGAGATCTCTACCAACTGTGTGGCCGCAGACTGAAACGAAACCAACTGCGCCAACAGCTAAGAATGGCAAATTCAAAATGTCATCGCCAGAATAAACTGGAATCCCGCAACGCTTGATAACCCAAGAAGTTGCGGCTACATTTCCTTTGGCATCTTTGAGCGCCACAATATTTTTATGTTCAAATAGCCGCACAATAGTGTCAGATTCAATTTCAACCCCAGTACGTCCTGGAATGTCATAAATCATCAAAGGCAGATCAGTTGCATCAGCTACTGCTCTGAAGTGGGCTTCGATTCCGGCCTGTGGTGGCTTGTTGTAATAAGGAGTTACAACTAGCAATCCATCGGCGCCAGCTTCTGCAGTGCGCTTAGCTTGATTGATTGAATATTCAGTTTCGTTATCGCCAGCACCAGAGATAACTTTGATTTTTGAGCCCACGGTTGATTTAACAACCTTAATAATCTCAATTTTTTCGGAAGACTTAGTGGTTGGCGCTTCACCAGTTGTGCCATTAACCGCAATCGCATCATGGCCGTTATCAACTAAATGTTGCGCCAACTTTGCTACGCCATCCCAGTTGACTGAGCCATCTTTATTAAATGGGGTCACCATTGCCGTGATCATGCGGCCGAATGGAGCTTCAATTGCCATACGCGTAACCTTACCCGTTTTTAAGGAGTAACTCGGCCTGATTTCTCGAAAGCAGCATGGGTTAATGGCATTAATCGGGCAAATTCGACTTCCATTTTCTCGGCCACCATCTCAATTTCGCGCTGTGGGTAGCTTGGGAAATGTGACCCTTCGCGGGCGGTACGAAGTGAAAGGAAATTCATTAAAGCGCGAGCATTCATAGTTACATACATTGATGAATATAGCCCGACTGGCAAAACTGCGCGCGCAACTTCGCGAGCAATTCCAGCATCAAGCATCACTTGGTATTGCTTGTAAGCCAAGGTGTAAGCCTCTTTCATGGCCGCTTCGGTAATTTCGAGTTGCTCTTTAGTGCCATCAATAAATGTGTACGCGCCAGCTTTACCAATTTGAATCAACTTGCGATCAGCATCTGGAATGTAAAAAACTGGTGACAATTCGCGATAGCGACCACTCTCTTCGTTATATGAAGCAATGCGGTGGCGCATGAATTCGCGGAATACAAAAATTGGCGCTGAGATGAAGAAGGTCATGGAAGTGTGTTCGAAAGGTGAACCATGACGTTCGCGCGCTAAATAATTAATTAGCCCGGCCGAACGCGCTGGGTCTTCGCCGATCTCTTCAAGTGATTGCTCGCCAGCAGTAGATACGCGCGCTGCCCAAATTACATCGGCATCACTGGCGCTGGCTTTGACCAGTTCAACAGTCATGTCGCTTCGGAAGATGATCTCGCTGGTACGCGTTGATTCGGTGCTCATGAGGCGACCCTATCTAGCCACCTGCGCGCGGTTGTGGATTTCTACGGCAGAATGTCCGCGTGTCCAAGATTAATAGTGCCACCCTTCGCGATTCATTAAGTGTTTCGTTGACCGTTGGTGCATATGGCGTGGCTTTTGGTGCTGCCGCCGTGGCAAATGGCTTTACCGTTCTGCAAAGTTGCTTACTCTCGCTACTCACTTTCTCGGGTGCATCACAATTTGCAGTAGTTGGAGTATTAGGTGCTGGTGGCACTGCACTGAGTGGAATTGCGACCGCTTCCCTACTGGGTATTCGCAATGGTTTATATGGTGTGATCATGGCGCCACGGTTAAAAGTTAAAGGTTTTAAACGAATTGTTGCCGCGCAAGTAACCATCGATGAATCAACTGGTGTCGCACTCGGTCAAGAAGTACGCAGCCCTGAAGCCATGCGCCAAGGCTTTTGGTTAACTGGTTTTGGGGTATTTATCTTTTGGAATCTCTTCACTTTAGCTGGCGCACTTGGCGCGCAAGCCATGGGCGATATTCGCGCCTGGGGTTTAGATGCAGCAGTTCCGGCCGCTTTCTTAGGTTTAGTTTGGCCCAGACTTAAAACAAATAGTGACCGAGCGCTAGCAATTGGTTGCGCTGTATTTGCCGTAGCTATGACTCCGATCTTGCCAGCAGGCTTGCCAATAATCGTAACTGCATTTATTGCAATCGCAATTGGGTTACGCAAGTGAATCAATATTGGATCGCCGTAATTGGAACCAGCGCAATTGCATTTGCTTTGAAATACAGCGGCCACTCTGTGCCCGAGAAGTGGCTAGCGCATCCGAAGATTCAGAGAATAAATACTCTTATTCCAATTGCACTTTTGAGCGCTTTAGTTGCGGCGCAAACTTTCACGGAGAAAAGTAAGTTAATGATTGATCACCGCTTGCTGGGTCTATCTGTGGCGATCATTGCGCTATTACTAAAGGCACCGTTCCCGGTAGTTGTTATCTCAGCCGCTGCAAGCTCAGCGTTACTGTATAACTTAAATAATTGAGAGTGACTTTAACTTCTCAGTAAGTGCGATATCCGATGGCTCAGTTAAATGTGTGCCATCTTGGAAAACAATTACCGGAATTGACTTAGCGCCACAATTGATTTCAATGACTTTGTCAGCTGCGGTTAAATCAGCTTCGACATCAATCTTGGTCCATTCAACGCCAAGTTCATTTAGTAAACGTTCAGAGCGACGGCAATCACCGCACCAGTCGGCGCCATACATAACAATCTGATCTTTAGACACTTGGGTATCCCCTCACATGAACTTATCTAGGCCATGAGTTAGGCCTGGAACTTTAACCACACTGCGAACGCCAAGTAAAACACCCGGCAT
Source organism: Bifidobacterium breve (assembly GCA_945885625.1). Taxonomy (GTDB): domain Bacteria; phylum Actinomycetota; class Actinomycetes; order Nanopelagicales; family Nanopelagicaceae; genus Planktophila. The sequence goes on from CAMCYS010000001.1 coordinate 196,061, forward strand.
GAAGCCAGCGCGATCAAGTGAATCATGGCGGATTGTTAGGGTTTCACCTAAACCGCCCAAAATTACTTCTTGATGCGCAACTAAGCCACGCACTCGTACCGAATGCACTGGCACATCTCCAACCATCGCGCCACGCGAACCATCTAGTGCGGTATGAGTTGCATCTGGCATCGCAGCTAAGCCGGCCTCTTTGCGAGCTTCACTCATTAACGCAGCCGTGCGCGCTGCGGTACCACTTGGCGCATCTACTTTTGCGGGGTGATGTAGCTCAACAATTTCGGCCGATTCAAAGTAGCGCGCGGCTTTGGCCGCAAACTCCATCATAAGAATTGCACCGATGGCAAAGTTAGGTGCGATCAACACGCCAACTTTTGGATGTGCTTTTAGGTCGGCTGCTAATTTGGCAATCTTGTTATCGTCAAAACCGGTAGTTCCAACAACCGCGTTAATATTATTAGCAATTAAGAAATCTAAATTAGCCATTACTGAATCTGGCGTAGTGAAATCAACGACTACTTCGGCGCCATGTTTAACTAGTTCATCAAGTGAATCACCCAGATCAAGTGCGGCAACTAACTCAAGACCATCGGCCTCATTTACAGCGCGCGCGACTTCGGCGCCCATGCGACCTTTAGCGCCTAGAACACCTACTTTGATCATTTCGATCCCCCGTTGCGAAGTACTTTTTCAAATTTACGTAGATCCTTATGTGGACCCACTACGGCAAGCGTAGGCGATTTAATGAGGAACTCGCTGGCAACAGCCCGCACTTCCTCAGGCGTTACGCGGGCAATTGATTTCAAAATCTCATCAAAACTCATAATTTGGCCGTAAACGATCTCGCTCTTACCGATTCGACTCATGCGTGAGCCCGAATCTTCTTGGCTTAAGACTAGTGACCCACGTACAGCGCCTTTAGCGCGATCAATTTCCTCGTGAGTAAGACCGTTAGCAACAACATCGGCCAGAACTTCTTGAATGATCTCAATTACTTCAACCGACTTGGCTGGATTACAACCAGCATAGAAACCCAGAACACCAGTGCCCGCAAATTGTTGGGCATAGGCATAAACCGAATAGGCCAGCCCGCGTTTCTCGCGAATCTCTTGGAACAAACGAGATGACATTCCGCCACCTAGAGCTGAAGACATAACGCCCATTGCAAATCGACGTTCGTCGCTGCGTGCGACACCTTCAAGACCATAGAACATATGGGATTGCTCAGTCTTGCGATAAATACTGCCGACTGCCTGCTGATTGCGTGGTTTAACTAAAGTATTTTCGCGTAGCACCGGAGCGGCGTGATTATCAAGATAACCATCGCGAGAAAGCGCTTTTTCAATCGCTGCAACAACTTTCTTGTGCTTAATGTTTCCGGCAACTGCCACAACTAAGTTCTCGGGCAAATACTTCTTCTTGTAATAGTTAAAAACCGTATTCCGGCTCATGCCCTTGATTGATTCAACGGTTCCTAGAATTGGTCGGCCCACTGGGATATCACCGTAATAAGTATCGCTAAACAAATCATGAACCAAGTCGCTCGGATCATCATCGCGCATTGCAATTTCTTCGAGAACCACTTTGCGCTCAGCATCAACATCGGCAGCTGTTACCAGGGAGGAAGTAATCAAATCGGCAAGAACTTCAATTGCCATAGGTAGATCGTTATCGATAACGCGTGCGTAGAAGCAGGTGTATTCCTTGCTAGTAAAGGCATTCATCTCGCCACCAACTGCTTCAATAGAAGATGAAATTTCCATTGCAGTTCGTGATGAAGTGCCTTTGAAAAGTAAATGCTCTAGAAAGTGAGAAGCCCCAGCAGTAGCCGGGGTTTCATCACGTGAGCCTATGTTGATCCAGATTCCAACCGCGGCACTGCGTACCGAAGATACTTCTTCAGTAACGATACGCAGACCGCTAGGTAGAACTGTTCTACGTACAGACATTATTCGGCGCTTGGAACGCTTCCGTCTTCAAGTACTGGAACCAATGAAAGCTTGCCCTTAGGGTCAATCTCACCAATCTCAACTTGAATCTTGTCGCCAACCTTCATAACTTCTTCAAGGTTTTCGATGCGCTTTCCGCCATGCATTTTGCGAATCTGCGATACGTGTAGCAAACCATCTTTGCCTGGCATCAAAGATACAAAAGCACCAAATGCTGCCAGCTTTACGATCGTACCTAAGTAACGCTCGCCAACTTCTGGCATCTGTGGGTTAGCAATTGCATTGATCTGTGCGCGAGCAGCTTCAGCAGCTGGCCCGTTAGTCGCACCGATATAAATTGTGCCGTCATCTTCGATTGAGATCTCAGCGCCAGTTTCATCTTGAATCTGGTTAATGATCTTGCCCTTAGGCCCGATAACTGCGCCAATTTGATCAACTGGAATCTTGACCGAGATGATACGAGGAGCGTATTGGCTCATCTCATCTGGGGCATCGATTGCTTCATTCATAACATCAAGAATCGCAAGACGCGCTTCCTTAGCTTGAAGAAGTGCGCCAGCTAGAACTGAAGCAGGAATACCGTCGAGCTTGGTATCTAATTGAAGTGCGGTGATGAAATCTTTAGTACCAGCAACTTTGAAGTCCATATCGCCGAAGGCATCTTCTGCACCCAAGATATCGGTCAAAGCAACGTACTCAACTTTTCCATCAACATCATCTGAGATCAGACCCATTGCGATACCAGCTACTGGCGCCTTTAGTGGCACACCAGCGTTAAGCATTGCAAGTGTTGATGCACAAACAGAACCCATTGAAGTTGAACCGTTTGAACCAAGTGCTTCAGATACCTGACGAATTGCGTATGGGAATTCTTCGCGAGTTGGAAGAACTGGAATTAATGCGCGCTCAGCTAGAGCACCGTGGCCGATTTCGCGACGCTTAGGTGTTCCAACACGACCGGTCTCACCAGTTGAATATGGTGGGAAGTTGTAGTTGTGCATATAACGCTTGTGATTTTCTGGATTCAAAGTATCTAGCTGTTGTTCCATCTTCAACATATTCAAAGTAGTGATACCCAAGATCTGAGTCTCGCCACGTTCGAAGATAGCCGAACCATGAACGCGAGGAATAACTTCAACCTCAGCAGATAGCGCACGGATATCGCGAAGACCGCGACCATCGATACGGATCTTGTCACGCAATACGCGCTGACGAACCAGCTTCTTAGTTAGTGACTTGAAAGCTGCAGGTACTTCTTTTTCGCGTCCTTCGAAAGCTGCGCTAACAGTTTCTTTGGTAGCAGCTGAAATTGCATCGATTGCGGTTTCGCGCTCTTGCTTACCAGCGACAGTAAGTGCCTTCGCAAGATCAGCTGATGCGTGAGCAGAAACTGCTTCGAATACATCTGATTGATAATCAAGGAATACTGGGAATTCAGCAGTTGGCTTGGCAGCCTTAGCTGCAACCTTTAGCTGAGCATCGCAAAGCAGCTTGATGAATGGCTTTGCCGCCTCTAAACCCTGGCTAACGATTTCTTCAGTTGGTGCGCCTTGTCCGGCCTTTACTAATTCAATGGTCTTAGAAGTAGCTTCGGCTTCAACCATCATGATTGCGACATCGTCACCAATTACGCGACCAGCAACAACCATGTCAAAGACAGCGTCAGCTACCTCTGAATGATTAGGGAAAGCAACCCATTGGCCTTCAATTAAAGCAACGCGAACGCCACCAATTGGGCCTGAAAATGGCAGACCAGCTAGTTGTGTTGACATTGATGCTGCGTTGATCGCAAGTACGTCATACATATGATCAGGATCAAGTGCCATGACAGTAATAACGATCTGAACTTCATTACGAAGTCCTTTGACAAATGATGGACGCAATGGGCGATCGATCAAACGGCAAGTAAGAATCGCATCTTCTGATGGACGTCCTTCACGACGGAAGAATGATCCTGGAATACGACCAACTGCATACATTTTTTCTTCAACATCTACCGTCAAAGGGAAGAAATCAAATTGATCCTTCGGTGACTTTGAAGCTGTAGTTGCTGAGAAGATCATGGTTTCGTCGTTCATGTAAACCGCTGCAGCTCCTGCTGCTTGACGAGCTAGTCGCCCGGTTTCGAAACGGATCTCTTTCTTTCCAAACTTTCCATTGTCGATTACGGCAACGGCTGATGTTACGTCTTGACCCTCCATGGGTCGCTCCTGTTCTTGACTACACGCATCAAGGGAGTAATGAATCTTCGATCGAAGTTCACGCAGGATCTGCGGAAACCACTACCGAGGACCATTTCCCTCGGTGGAGTCAGGCTAAATTAACGGCGAATACCGAGTTTTTCGATAATCGCTCTGTAACGCGCAATATCTGTCTTTGCAAGGTACTGCAAGATACGACGACGCTGACCAACCAAAAGTAGTAGACCACGACGGTTGTGGTGATCATGAGGGTTGGTCTTGAGGTGAGTTGTGATGTCCTCGATACGCTTAGAAAGCAAAGCGACCTGCGCTTCTGGGCTTCCGGTGTCGGTAGCTGAAGAGCCGTACTTAGCAACGATTTCTTTCTTTACTTCTGGTGTTAGTGCCATTTAATGACTCTCCTTATTAGTTACCGCCACGATGGCTTCCGGTTTGATACACGGAGGCTCTACTTCTCGTTGGACAGGGCAAAGGTTACCAGCGTGAGCGTGAGGGGCGAAATCGGGGCTAATCCCCGCTCAAGCTTCAGCCAGTTTTCGAGCCAGATCACAATCTCTCTTCATCTGTTCAAGAAGTGGCTCCAGGCCATCGAATTTTAAGGTCTCACGTAAATGCCAACCGAATTCAATCGTGGCTTCTAGGTCATATAGATCTAACCCAACTTGATCGATGGCATATGCCTCAACTTGGCGACTGCGAGCACCAGCAAAAGTTGGATTTGTGCCGATTGAAATTGCCGCCGACCATCGATTAATTCCAACTGTTAACCAACCGGCATAAACACCATCAGCCGGAATAGTTTGGCCATCAAGATTTCCTAGATTTGCTGTTGGATATCCGATTTCGCGACCGCGTGCTTCGCCATGAACTACCACGCCATCAAGACGATGTGGCCTGGAAAGAAGGAGGCGAGCAGTCTCAACATCGCCCTTTGTAATTGCGGTACGAATCCGGGTTGAAGAAACTGGTTCGGTGTCATCGGAATGTAAGTCAAGAACATGCACATTAAATTCTGTGTGAGCTCTTAAGGTCTCGATATTTCCAGCCGCCTTATGGCCGTAGGTAAAGTTCTCACCGACAATTACCTCGCCAGTTTCAAGCTGTTTAATCAAAATGTGATTTACAAAATCTTCCGGTGACATGGCGGCAAACTTTTCATCAAACTTCATAACTGCGACCTGATCAGCGCCGTGAATCTTTAATAGAACAACGCGATCAGCCAAAGTCGTTAGCAAAGTTGGGGCACAATCTGGCGCAAAGACAGTCGTTGGGTGAGGATCAAAAGTTAAGGCAATAATTTTGCGGCCATCGGCAATTTTTTTCGCGCGATCGAGAATGCTCTGGTGGCCTTTATGCACGCCATCAAAGACTCCGATTACGACTACGTTGCTCATTGTGCGAATTATGGCACTTCAGTTAACTGCAGCAAAAACTGCAATCGGAAGTGCCTTGCCCTCCTTATTCTGTAATAGAGCTAAAACTTCATCGGTCGTTGAAAAAGCCGCGGTGACCTCGTCGTTCTCATTAGCTATAAGTGCGCGACCAAAGGAAAGCTCGGTTGCCTCATCTGCGCTAACTGTACGAACCGCAAAGGTTGCACGTGCTACATCGGCCATTGAAAGCGTTGTGAATTCTTGAGCTTTAAGGGCGGCAATTGAAACTGTGCGATCAAGACCAAAGCCGGCAACACGGGTGCGCCGCAACTTGTTTAGGTGTCCCCCAACGCCAAGGGCTACGCCGCAATCACGCGCAATTGCCCGAATAAATGTGCCAGCTGAACAAGTGACATCAATATCTACTTCAATGTGGTCTTCTGTGTGGCGAATTTCTAGAATTTCTAAATTAGAAATTGTCACTTCACGCGCAGGTAGCTCGAATACTTCACCAGCGCGAACTCGGGCATGGGCTCGCTCGCCATCGACTTTAACTGCAGAAATTGAACTTGGTCGTTGCGCAATTGTGCCGCGCATCTTGGCTAATTCACTCTCAATTGCCGCATCAGTAATACCAGAAACATCAGCAGTTGAAGTTATTTCACCTTCATGATCATCAGTAATAGTTGCCGTACCTAGAACCACCGTTGCTAAGTAAGACTTATCGCCATTAGTTACATATTGAAGTAATCGGGTGCCGTTTCCGAAACCTAAAACCAATACGCCAGTTGCCATCGGATCAAGAGTGCCGGCATGGCCTACTTTGCGGGTATTAAGTGCGCGTCTGCCTATCGCCACAACATCGTGGCTAGTCATTGCCGGATCTTTATCGACTACTAAAAATCCGTGCGCAATCACAACTCTTCTGCTTCAATTTTAGGTTTATCAGCAATAATTTTGGGTTGCTTGTACGCATCTTCGCCAGCTGCATAAGTCGCTTGTGCTCGTAGCACCGCAACCTGGGCATCTTGCGCACGAACTTTATCGAGCAAGGAATCCATTTCTAGTGCGCTTTCCGGCAAACTATCTAAGTGAAACTCCAGGCTCGGGGTGATGCGAGTCTGAAGTTCATGTCCGACAGCTGAGCGAATCATTCCTTTGGCACTTTCTAGAGCTGCCGCGGTTGCTGCGCGTTGGTCTTCATCGCCAAGAACGGTGTAGAAAACAGATGCGCTTTGCAGGTCACCGGTAACCCGCGCATCAGTAATTGTGACGAAACCTAACCGAGGGTCTTTAACCTTGGATTCAAGTAACTGTGCCACAACCACTTTGATGCGATCGGCTACCTTTTGACTGCGATGTGATTGGCCCATGATTACGCGCGCTTCTTCTCGCGCATCTCAAAGACCTGAATCATGTCGCCAACTGCAATTTCCTTCATATTGCCAAGTCCGATACCGCACTCGAAGCCTTCCTTAACTTCGGTTGCATCGTCCTTAAAGCGCTTCAAGGAATCAATAGTTAAGTCATCGACTAGAACTTCACCGTCACGCAAAATACGTGCCTTTGCGTTACGACGGATAGTGCCATCCTTGACAATTGAACCAGCGATATTTCCAGCCTTAGATGACTTAAAGATTTCGCGAACTTCAGCGTTACCAAGAATGATCTCTTCGTACTCTGGCTTTAACAAGCCCTTGAGTGAAAGTTCGATCTCTTCAATTGCGTTATAAATAACTGAGTAGAAGCGAACTTCGACGCCTTCTTGATCAGCAAAGATTGCAGTTTGTGGTTCTGGCTTAACGTTAAAGCCAATAACCACAGCAGTTGATGCTGATGCCAATGTGATGTCGCTCTTGGTGATTGCGCCAACGCCACGGTGAATAACACGTAGATCAACTTCGGCTCCGACATCGAGTTGCATAAGTGCATCTTCGAGGGCTTCAACCGAACCACTAACGTCACCCTTAAGAATGAGATTAAGTGTGGAGATCTTGGATTGCTCCATGAAGTCTTCAAGTGAGACTTTCTTACGAGCCTTAGCAAGTTGAGCGTTACGTTCTGCGGCTTGACGCTTTTCGGCAATCTGGCGAGCAGTACGGTCTTCGTCAGCAACTAAGAAAGTATCGCCAGCACTTGGCACGGAAGTGAAACCAAGAACCTGAACTGGACGCGATGGACCAGCTTCAGTTACTGCGTTCCCATCTTCATCAAGCATCGCACGAACGCGACCGAATGAACCACCCGCAACAATTGCATCGCCGATCTTCAAGGTTCCGCGTTGGATCAAAACTGTAGCAACTGGGCCGCGACCACGATCGAGGTGAGCTTCAATCGCAACACCACGAGCATCATCTTTGGCTACTGCGCGCAAATCAATCGCGGCATCAGCTGTAAGCAAGATTGATTCGATCAATTGATCGATTCCGAGCCCGCCCTTAGCTGAAACATCTACGAATAAGGTATCCCCGCCGTATTCTTCAGCGATCAAGTTGTACTCAGTTAATTGCTGGCGGACCTTATCTGGGTTCGCGCCTTCTTTATCAATCTTGTTAACTGCAACCACGATTGGCACATCGGCAGCTTGAGCATGGTTTAACGCTTCAATTGTCTGCGGCATGATGCCATCGTCGGCTGCAACTACCAGGACCGCGATATCTGTCACCTTAGCGCCACGAGCACGCATAGCGGTGAACGCTTCGTGACCAGGTGTATCAATGAAAGTAATTGCGCGATTAATACCGTCGTGATCATGATGAATTTGGTATGCACCAATGTGCTGCGTGATTCCGCCCGCTTCAGTTTTTAGAACTTCAGACTTGCGAATCGCATCAAGCAAACTAGTTTTACCGTGATCGACGTGACCCATAACAGTTACAACTGGCGGGCGTGCAACAAGAAGGTCCGCATCTAGATCGGCAAGTTCTGCACCTAAATCAATATCGAAACCTTGTAGCAATTCGCGATCTTCATCTTCGGGGCTAACAATTTGGATGTCGTAACCAAGTTGCGCACCAAGAATTTCAAAAGTATCAGCATCAACAGATTGAGTTGCAGTAACCATTTCACCTAAGTGAAATAGCGCTGCTACTAACGCTGCCGGATCTGCACCAATTTTGTCGGCGAAGTCGGCCAATGATGCACCGCGACGCATACGTACTGGAGTTGATCCATCACCGTGCGGGACAACTGCACCACCAAGTTTTGGTGCCTGCATATTGTCGAATTCATCGCGAAGTGCTTTACGACTCTTTGGCTTTCGTTTAGAACTCTTGCTGGCATTTTTTCCAAATGCACCACCGGCTCCGCCACGTTGTGGTGGACGACCGCCACCTGGACGACCTGGACCACCAGCAGCTGGTGCGCCAACACCGGAAGGACCGTTAGAACGATATGGACCTGCAGCGGTTGAGCCACCAGCAGCACCTGTGCGAGGTGGGAAGTTTCCGGTACCAGTACCTGCTGGACGTGGTGAATTTGGACGAGCTGCAAAACCTGGTCGAACTGAACCTGGACGCGGACCTGACATGCCAGGTCGCGGCGCACCAGTTGCACCAGCTGGTCGGGCAGGTGGACGCGGACCTGCGCCACCGGAAGAGAATGGATTATTTCCTGGGCGCGGTGGACGTGGAACTGCGCCACCGGAAGAGAATGGATTGTTTCCTGGACGCGGCGCTGGTGTTGCTGGCTTTGGCGCTGCTGGAGTTTCGGCAACGGGAGCAACTGAATCGCTTTCAGCAGCAGCTGGTCGCTCAATATTGCTTTCGGCAATCGCGCGCTCTTGCGCAGCCTTTAGCGCAGCTAAATCAACGCCAAGTTCGGCAGCTAATTCTGCAGCTAACTCTGGATTTGCTTCGCCTTTTTTAGCAGCGCTCTTCTTTGCGGCAGCTTTCTTAACTGGCTTGGCTTCTTCTTTTGGTTTGGCATCTGGATACAACGCAACCAGTTTGCGCACTACCGGCGCTTCAACTGTTGATGATGCAGATCGGACGAACTCGCCCAATTCTTGAAGCTTTGCAAGTACTTCCTTGCTCTCCATGCCTAACTGTTTTGCTAATTCGTGTACGCGGACCTTTGCCACAGTTCTCCTGTCTTGGCCCACGCGCCTGATGCGATGCGAGCCTTAGTTGTACGACCTCATAATTCTGACGAGCTCATTTAAGTTTCATATCTTTCGCATCCATTTCGGTAAGTAGTTCAGTTACTTCGTTCGAGATCTCTGGCATCTCAGTGAGTTTGAAGGCCCACTTAAAAGCTTTTCGATCAATTGCTAACTCTAAACATTTGCGATGAACCCATGCACCTCGCCCGGGGGCAATTTGCTGCTGATCAAAAATTACTTTTCCATCAACTAGGACCATTCGCATCAAGCTAGTAGGTGAGCCAGTCTTGCGACAACCGATACAACTCCGAATCGGATTCATATCAAAAGTCTCAATCTCTAGACCTGTGAGCCTGATTACTACGCGCAGTCTACACGGGATTATCTGGATGAATATCGATGCGCCAGCCGGTTAAACGTGCGGCCAAACGGGCATTTTGCCCATCTTTGCCGATCGCTAGCGAGAGTTGGTAATCAGGCACAACTACCTTGGCCGAACGCGTAAATTCATCGACAACCGTAACGCTGCTGACTTTAGCGGGGGCTAGCGCGTTTGCCACGAATGTTGCTGGGTCTTCAGACCAATCGACGATATCGATTTTCTCGCCATTTAACTCATTCATCACGGCTTGCGAACGCGAACCCATTGGGCCAATTAGCGAACCCTTGGAACTAACACCGGCGCGATGTGAACGAACTGCAATCTTGGTGCGATAACCCGCTTCGCGAGCAACTGCCATGATCTCGACAATGCGATCAGTAATTTCTGGAACTTCAAGTGCGAAGAGTTGTTTGACAAGTGCTGGGTGAGAACGAGACAACATAATCTCGGGGCCTTTTAGCCCTTGCTTAACTTCAACTACGAAACATTTGATGCGATCGCCATGAACATAAACCTCGCCAGGTACTTGTTCTTGTGGTGGAACGCGACCTTCAACGCGACCTAAATTTACGTGAATCATTTTAGGATCGCGGCCCTGCTGCACAATGCCAGAAACCACATCGCCCACTGAAGCACTGAACTCGCCCACGATCTCGGCATCATTAGTTTCGCGCATCTTCAAGCGAATCACTTTTCGAATAGTTGCCATCGCGACTTTATCAAAGCCCTCGGGCTCATGAATTTCTTCGCTCTCGCGTACGCCTTCTTCATTAAAAGTAGGAACCCAAATATGAATCTCGCCAGTTTCGCGATCAACCCGAACGCGAGCATGTGGCCTGGCTTCAGGAAGTTCGCGATAAAGCGAAATAACTTCTTGTTCGATACCTTCAATAATGCTTAGCACCGGAATCGACTTCTCGGTAGTAAGCGTAATTAGCGCTTCGAAATCAACATTCATTACTTATCTACTTTGCGGTTAAATTCAATCTCAACAGTTGCGCGCTTAATGTCAGCAAAGGCAACCTGTGCTTCGGCTTTTGCGCTAGTCACGGTAACTGCTACTTCATCACTTGCTGCGATGCGACCTTCGACAACCTCACCATTAGTTAGGACTATCTTGATCAGACGGTCATGATTTTTACGCCAGTGGCGGGGCAAAGTTAGCGGGCGTTCAACGCCAGGTGAGGAAACTTCGAGGGTAAAGGCAGTTTCATCAAGGAAAGGCGCTTCATCGAGCAGCGCTGAGATTGCTTTGGTAACGACAGTTACTTGATCAAGGTTTAACGGAATATCGCCATCGACGATGCAAGTAATAACTCTTGATCTGCCGGCATTTAATATTTCAACATCTTCTAGATAGAAACCGGCCCCTACGACTGCTGGTCTTACTAAATCGCTAATCTCTTCTTTCAGGGCCATATAAAGTTCCTAACTATTAAATTGTTAATTAAGTTGTGAGGCTAATTCTAACCTATGAATTAGAAGGTTTTGAACGTATCTATTGCGACCTTAATTATCAGAGCAACTGTTACAACCAAGAAAACTCTTCGCACCAAAGTTGAGCCACCGCGAATGGCTAGCTTGGCGCCAATGATTGCACCTGCCACATTGGCAATTGCCAGGGTTAAACCGATCTGCCACAAGATCACCCCATTTAAACCAAAGATAATTATTGCGCCAAGGTTCGTTGAGACATTTACTACTTTGGCTATAGCGGAGGCACTTAAGAAAGCAAAGCCAAGACCAACCATTGCCAACACCAAGAAAGAACCAGTACCTGGCCCAAAGATGCCGTCGTAAAAACCAATAACTGCCGCAATCGAGATACCTAGCACTGTGCGGTGCTTAGTCGAATGCTTCATGGTCTCGATTTGGCCAAGTTCGGGTTTGGTAAAGGTATAGATCGCAACTGCAATTAGCAGCACTAAAACAACTGGGCGGAAATACTCTGTCGGTAGCCGTGAAGCTAGCGAGGCTCCCCCGATTGAGCCTAGAAGCGCTGGAATAACTAGCGCAAGTAAAAACTTTGGGTCACTCTTAACGCTTTTGCGATAAAGCCGAGCCGATGCGGTTGTGCCGAAAATCGAAATTGATTTGTTTGTGCCTAGAACTTCAACTGTTTTGAAATCACTTAGCCCAATTAGTAGCGCTGGTAACTGGATTAAGCCGCCGCCACCAGCTATGGCATCAATTAAGCCAGCGCCGAATGCTGCGATAAAGAGAAAGAGCAGTGTGTAGAGCGAGAGATCGGAGAGCATTAATTACTTGATTGCAGCCAATAGCGAAGTGATTGCGTTGACCGCTTCACCAACTGCAACTTCAGACTTCTCGCCGCTCTTGCGAACTCGAACTTCAACGTTGCCATTGGCCAAGGCTTTTCCAACCACCACAATAATTGGGTTACCAATTAGCTCGGCATCTTTAAACTTAACGCCAGCACTTGGATCGCGACGATCATCAAGCATCACGGTAACTCCGATTGCCTCGAGTTTGGTGCCAAGATCAAGAGCAGCAGCAAAGATGGCATCTTCTTTTCCAGTTGCCACGATATGTACTTTCGCAGGCGCTAAATCAACAGGCCAATTAAGCCCGATTTCATCGTGGGTTTGTTCAGCTATGGCGGCAACTGCGCGTGATACGCCGATGCCATAAGAACCCATTGTGACAATCTGAGATTTACCATTTTGATCAAGCACGGTTAGGTTTAAGCTTTCGGCATATTTGCGACCTAGTTGGAAGATATGGCCGATCTCAATTGCGCGATCAATTACTACAGGTGTTGCACACTCTGGGCAAGCATCACCAGCGCGAACTTCAGCCGCTTCAACGTAAGCATCTGGCGTGAAATCGCGACCATTAACCACGTTACGAGCATGGCGATCTTTTTGATTCGCACCAGTTACCCATGAGGTGCCTGGTGCAACTCTTGGGTCGGCATAAACCGTAATTCCAGATTTCTTGGCATCTTGTGGCCCGATGTAACCCTTAACTAGGGCTGGGAAGTTAGCGAAGTCAGCATCTTCAAATACCCGCAGATCATGGATGCCACCAATATTTTCTTGGAAGCGCTTTAGATCTACTTCGCGATCGCCCGGAACTAATACGCAGATTGCTTTCTTATCTGCCATCAGCATGACATTCTTTAAAGTGTCCGCGCCAGTGAATCCGCCACCGAACTTAGTGTTAATTAGTTCTACCAAAGTATCGATGGTTGGCGTGTTGGGTGAATCAAAAGCTTCGGCAGCAGGAGTTGCTGAAGAGTCAACGCTAGCAACTTTAGTAACCATCGCTTCGACATTTGCGGCAAAGCCACACTTAGGGCAGAGCACGTATGTATCTTCACCAGTTGAACAAGGGGCTAAGAATTCCTCGGACTTTGAGCCACCCATTGCGCCAGAGACGGCCTTAACAATGTTGTACTGCATACCTAAGCGATCAAAGGTCTTGATATATGCCTGGCGATGGTTCTGGTAGGAAACTTCGAGACCCGCATCATCAACATCGAATGAGTAAGAATCTTTCATGACAAATTCGCGGCCCCTAATAATTCCGCTGCGTGGTCTAGCTTCATCGCGGAACTTAGTTTGAATCTGATAAATGCTAAGTGGCAGATCTTTATAGGAAGAGTATTCACCTTTAACCATCAAGGTAAACATTTCCTCATGGGTTGGGCCTAGTAAGTAATCGCCACCTTTACGGTCTTGTAAGCGAAAGAGGGCTGGGCCATATTCTTCCCAGCGATTAGTAGCTTCGTAGGCATCGCGTGGCAAAAGTGATGGGAAATTAACTTCTTGAAAACCAGCGGCATCCATTTCCTCGCGGATCACTCGTTCAATGTTGCGAAGCGTGATTACGCCAAGTGGCAACCAAGAATAAATTCCGGCCGCAATTCGGCGAATATACCCAGCGCGAACTAATAGTTTGTGGCTGGCAACCTCAGCATCGGCTGGATCATCACGAAGGGTGCGCAGAAAAAGCGTCGACATCTTAAGCATCAGGAAGTGCTCACAACTGGCTCACCTGAGGCAACGCCGGCAGCCTCCATCTCTTCAGCTAAGCGCATTGCTTCTTCGATTAAAGTTTGCACAATCATTGACTCAGGCACCGTCTTGATTACTTCACCCTTAACAAAAATCTGGCCTTTGCCGTTACCCGATGCAACACCGAGATCGGCTTCGCGTGCTTCGCCTGGCCCGTTAACAACACAGCCCATAACTGCCACACGTAGCGGCACGGTCATTCCTTCTAGGCCAGCCTGTACTTGTTCGGCCAAAGTGTAAACATCAACTTGGGCACGGCCACATGATGGGCAAGAAACAATCTCTAGCTTACGTTGGCGCAAATTTAGCGATTCTAGAATCGAGATACCGACTTTAACTTCTTCAACTGGTGGCGCGGAAAGCGAGACGCGAATGGTGTCGCCGATTCCTTCAGCTAATAAAATTCCAAATGCCGTGGCGGATTTAATTGTTCCTTGGAAAAGTGGGCCAGCTTCAGTAACACCTAAGTGCAATGGATAAGTGGATTGCGCTGCAAGCAAGCGATAAGCCTTAACCATAATTACTGGATCATGGTGTTTTACCGAAATTTTGATATCTGAAAAACCGTGCTCTTCAAAGAGGGAAGCTTCCCAGAGCGCAGATTCAACAAGTGCCTCCGGAGTTGCCTTGCCGTACTTGGCCAATAAACGTGGATCTAATGAACCAGCATTTACGCCGATGCGAATTGGAATTCCAGCATCACCGGCAGCCTTAGCAACTTCTTTAACTTTGTCATCAAACTGCTTAATGTTTCCTGGGTTAACCCGCACCGCTGCGCACCCGGCATCAATCGCTGCAAAAATATATTTTGGTTGAAAGTGAATATCTGCGATAACTGGAATCTGTGACTTCTTAGCAATCTGCGCCAACGCATCGGCATCATCTTGGCTCGGAACAGCTACGCGCACAATTTGGCAACCAGAGGCAGTTAGCTCGGCGATCTGCTGCAAAGTGGCATTTACATCAGAGGTCAAAGTGGTGCACATTGACTGAACGCTGACCGGTGAGTCACTGCCTACCCCAACTTTGCCAACTTGAAGCTGACGGGTTTTACGGCGAGGGGCTAAAGCGGCAGGAGGTGCTGCCGGAATTCCAAGATCAACCATGTCGCTATTCTGCCCTAAAGCAGCCCGCTGCGCTAAAGATTTAGAATTACTGGATTAATAATGTCTGCCACAAGCAGCATCACGGTTAGAACTGCCAATAAAACAAAGACCGCCATCGTTACTGGCGTTAATACTGTTACATCGATTGGGGCTGGTCTTGGCTTGCCACGTAAGCGAGCCAAAAACGCCCTGATTTCATCGGCAATTGCGACCGCCATATGGCCACCATCGAGCGGCAAGATTGGCAACAAATTAAAAACACCGACAAAGAAATTAAGGCTGGCCACAATTAGCAAGAAGGCCCCGATTCGTTCCGCCCAATTCATTTGATCAGAGGCAGTCACTTGGCCAGAAACGGCGGCAACACCGACGATACCCACTAAGCCATCGATATCACGTTCTTCGCCTTGGAAAGTTTGGCCCCAGAGCGCTGGGATTTTTGCTGGTAGCGAAAGTAAAGATTTAACACTTGAAAGTAAGAATTCTTGGCTAAGTGAAATTGAATCTTTAGTAGCTTTAATCGGATCACTTCGTACATTGGCCACATTATTTATGATTCCGAGTACGCCGCGCACTTCACCATTGACTACGCGCCTAACTGGAGTTGCCTGAATCGTGATCTTTTCGCCATCGCGATAGATCGAAAAGGTTAGCTCTTTGCCAGCTGAGTCACGGATTAACTGAACATCGTCAACCCAATTCTCAACTGGCTTATTGTTAATCGCCATTATGTAATCGCCAGCTTTAAAACCGGCCGCCTTAGCCGGCGATGGAGCTGATGAACTAGTGCAAGCTTCGGTGCTAATTGGAATGCAATCTGATACTTGGGCTACTTGCGGGGTAATTCGATTAGTGCCGATTCCGATAAAGAGAATAAGTAAAATTACGAAACCTAAAACAAAGTGCAAAAATGAACCAGCACCAAGCACGATCAATTTGCGTCCAGATGAAGCCTTGATAAATGCGCGATCTTCTTCGCCAAGCTCCATCTCATCACGAGGAGTCATTCCTGAGATGCGGCAATAGCCACCGGCAGGAATCGCTTTGATGCCAAACTCAGTTTCGCCCCGCTGGGTGGACCAAATTCGCTTTCCGAAACCAAGGAAGAATTCGGTGACTTTCATGCCAAATTTACGCGCAGTTATGTAGTGGCCAAATTCATGTACCATAACCGAGAATAGAAGTGCTGCCACAAATGCCACTACGCCGATAAATTCCATTACTTTGCCGCCTTCTCAAGGATCTCGCCCGCTACTTTACGGGCATCATTCTCGATGGCACTGACATCGACTAGATCTCTGATTGGATTCACAGCCGAACCTAACTTCTGTACCGTTAAATCAACAATTTCGATGATTGAGGTAAAGGAAATCTGGCCAGCTAAGAACGCAGCGACAGCAACTTCATTTGCCGCATTGAAAATTGCGGGCAATCCCCCGCCTAGCTCACCACATCTGCGAGCAAGATCAAGAACTGGGAATCGCTCATTATCAATTGGTTCAAATTCAAGGGTCTGCTGTTGTGACCAATCCACAGCTTTTGTGGCAGCTGGCAATCGCACTGGCCAATTTATGGCGTAGGCGATTGGGCCTTTCATATTGGGCGGACTTAGTTGTGCAAGCGTTGAACCATCGACATATTCGACCATTGAGTGCACTATCGATTGCGGATGAATCACTGCTTCGATTTGGCGATATGGCAGATCAAATAAGTAATGCGCTTCAATAATTTCCAGGGACTTATTCATTAGTGTTGCCGAGTTAATAGTGACAACTTGACCCATCGCCCAAGTTGGATGCGCAAGCGCCTCGGCAATAGTGACATCACTTAAGTCACGCCGATTTCTAAATGGCCCACCACTTGCGGTTAAAACTAACTTAGCGATTTCGGACTTCTTACCAGCCATAGCACTTTGCCAAATCGCACTGTGTTCAGAATCAACTGGAATCAATTGGTTTTCCGCAGCCCGCGACATTACTAATTCACCAGCAGCAACTAGCGATTCTTTATTAGCTAGCGCTAACTTGTTACCAACTTCTAGCGCTGCCAAAGTTGGCCCTAAGCCAATTGAACCAGTGATGCCATTTAGAACTACTTCGCAAGTAATTGCCGCAATTTCACTGGCCGCATTTGGGCCATCAATCACCGTGACGTTAGGCAGGGCTTCGCGAATGATTTCGGCATTTATAACCACACCAATTACTTGTACTTTGTAGGTGCGGGCTTGCTCAATAATTGCGACTGGATCAGTGCCGTAAGCGCTTATCGCGACCACGTTAAAAGCCCCTGGGTTAGCGGCCACTATTTCTAGCGCCTGCACACCGATTGACCCGGTTGAACCGAGAATTACTAAATCGCGCATTTACTATCGATCAAGCAGATTCTGAGTTGGTGAATAAGGCGTGCCGTTGCGACGCTTAGCAATTGCACTTAGCGCTTCTAACACCACGCGGTTAGCCAAGATTGCTGTGATGTCCGCGCTGTCAAATGCGGGTGCAACTTCAACCACATCGATACCAACTACCGGCAGCTCTAAACAAATTCGACGTACTGCTTCGAGCAGTTCACGGCTAGTCATTCCGCCAGGTTCTGGAGTGCCAGTACCTGGCGCCATTCCAGGGTCAACTACATCGATATCAACGGATAAGAAAACGCCGTCGCATTCATTAGTTAGCGTGGCAAAGGATTCATCAAGCACTGGGCCCAGACCCCGATGATGAATCTCGGTCATTTCGTAACTACGCATGCCTTGATCGCGCATCCAATTTAAAGTTTCGTTATCTGGCCAGTAACCACGTAGACCTAATTGCAAGAATCGATCGCCGCGCACAAAACCACCATCTATTAATCTGCGCATTGGGGTTCCATGACCAACTAGTGCACCCATTTGATCAGCGCCAGTATCGGCATGTGCGTCAAAGTGAATCATTGAAATTTTACCTAAGCCGCGATGTTTAGCAATTCCGGCAACATCGGCAGATGCAACTGAGTGATCGCCGCCAAGAATTACTGGAATTATGCCAGCGCGCGAGATTTGTTCGGTCGCTTTTGCCAGAACTTCAAGGGATGCAACTAGATCGCCACCAGGCATTAACAAATCACCAGCATCATAAACTTTTAGATCTTTTAAACCATCAGTGCGCAGAGCTAAATGTGGACGTTCGCCATCGTGCGGTAAATAATCGCCACCACGAATTGCTTGCGGACCAAACTTGGCACCAGATCGATGTGAAGTTCCGGAATCAATCGGAGCGCCCAGAATAATTACATCGGCATCGGCATAACTTGCTGGCACCTCAAGGTCACAGGCTGGAATGCCTAAGAAGGTAAAGCTGGGGCCGTACAGATTGCCGTAATTGGTCATGCGCTCACTTTACGCTTACGACCCACAATCTGCCCAGTTATCACGATTGCCAGCGCTAAGAAAAACATCGCTGAACCAATTACGTTGGCTTGTGCCGGAATTCCACGTGCCGCCGAGGCATAAACAAACTCTGGAAATGTTTTTAACGTGCCCGAATTGAAGTTGGTGATGATGTAATCATCAAAAGATAAGCTAAATGCTAATAACGCCGCAGCCGCGATTCCTGGTGCGACCAGCGGCAGAGTTACCCGGCGGAAAGTTTCGCGTTCGTTGGCATAAAGATCCATGGCCGCTTGTTCAAGCCGCGGATCTAAGCTGGCTATTCGGGCTTTCACGGTAACCACCACAAATGAGATACAGAAAACCACATGCGCCATTACGGTTGGCCAGAAGCCAGGGTTAATTTGAAATACTAGAAAAAGTGAAAGTAGCGAAGCGCCTAGGACAATTTCGGGAGTTGCCATTGGCAAGAAAATCATTAAGTTAGAAGTTGAGCGACCCTTAAAACTATATCGACCGATTGCAAAAGCAATCATGGTGCCCAGAATTGTCGAAAAGAGCGTTGCTAAGAAACCAATCTTGACTGAGTTAACTAGCGCTGTACAAACTTCAGGAGCGCCACATGGATTCTGCCAGTTATCGAGAGTAAAGCCTTTCCAGATCAAGTTGCTCTTGCCTGAATCATTAAAGGAGAAGGCAAATGTGTAGGCAACTGGAATGAAGAGATAGGTGAAAGCGAATACGGCATAAATGCGAATTAAGTTGCGGCCAATCCAGCGCGAAATACGAGCACCAGTTGGAATATGAGGAATCGTGGCATCTTTAACTTTATGGTTCATACCAACTCCTCGGTTCCGGCTTTGCGGATATAAAGAGTTACCAGAATCAAGATAACGACCATCAAAGTAAATGAAAGAGCAGCAGCCGTTGGGTAATCAACAATTGTAAGATAACGCGACTCAATCACGTTGCCGATCATCTTGGTATTTGGGCTGCCCAAAATTTCAGCGTTTACATAATCCCCGGCTGCCGGAATAAAAGTAAGCAACGTGCCTGCGACCACGCCTGGCATTGAGAGCGGCAAAGTAACTCTGCGGAATGTGGTAAAGCCATTGGCATATAGATCGCCAGAAGCCTCAAGGGTGCGTGGATCAATGCGATCAATCGAAGCATAGAGTGGCAACGTCATAAACGGCAGGAAGTTATAGGTCATACCCATTACAACTGCAAAAGAAGTTGAAGTTAGAGTTGTGTTCTCACTTATGATGCCAATGGTTCGCAGCGTTGGAACTACAAAGCCTTCTTCGCCAAGTATCTGTTTCCAGGCCACAGTGCGAAGCAAGAAAGAGGTAAAGAACGGTGCGATCACCAGAATCAACATAAAGTTCTTGAGCTTGCCGCCTTTGAGTGCAATGGCATATGCCAGTGGATAAGCAATTGCCAGTGCTAAAAGTGTTGCGATTGTCGCGTAAACAAAGGAGCGACCAAATTGTTCTCTATTTTCTAAGAAAGCGTCAAGGTAATTTGAAAAACGCAGGGTCTGCTCAAATTCACCAGTATCTCCCCCGCCAACTGGCGTTTGGGTTGAAGTTTGAGCCAAATTCATAATCGGCAAAATAAAGAAAGTAAAGAGGAATGCAAAACCCGGCAAGAGTAGAAGGTACGGAGTACGGATCTTGCGCATTGCTTTTTTACTCTTCGTCTAGTTCTTCAGGATTAACTTCAGAACCAGCAGTTGCATCTTCATCACCGCGTAGACCGAAAGTAAAGATTGGCTCCCACGAGATATTTACTTCTTCATCTTTACTAAATGGAGCCACGCCATCGTCGTTTTGTTCAAAGACCATGAGCTCTTGTCCCCACGGCATTTCAACTTGATACTGAGTTGATACGCCGATGTAGGAAACATCTTCAATATGCCCGCCAGTTAAAATATTTCCAGAAGTTGGCGTACCTAAACGCGAGATCCGGAACTTCTCTGGGCGAATACCGGCATAAATTGAATTATCAATGGCGTGCGAACGATTCTTCGGCAGCGAAATCTTCTGACCAAATACATCAACAATATGTGAATCGCCATCGTTGCCACTGATAGTTCCTTTAATTAAGTTCGATTGACCCAAGAAGTTAGCCACAAATGCCGTCTTCGGATTGTCATAAAGGTCAGCTGGTGAGCCCATCTGCTCAATCTGGCCCTCATTCATAACGGCGATCGTGTCAGCCATAGTCATGGCCTCTTCTTGGTCGTGCGTTACGTGAACGAAAGTTAAGCCAACTTCTTTTTGAATCCACTTGAGTTCAATCTGCATCTGGCGACGAAGTTTTAGATCAAGCGCGCCAAGTGGTTCATCGAGCAAAAGTAGAGCTGGGCGGTTAACAATGGCGCGGGCAAGTGCAATGCGCTGCTGCTGACCACCAGATAGCTGCGTTGGCTTGCGTTGCGCCAAGTGTGGCAATTCAACAAGTGCCAGAACCTTATCTACCGCCGCTTCAACATCTTTAATTCCGCGCCGGCGCAAACCGAATGCGATATTTTCATAGATTGTTAAATGCGGAAATAGCGCGTAGTTCTGAAAGACCGTATTGATGGGACGCTGACAAGGCTTAGTTGTGGTGATATCGGTAGCGCCCAAATGAATACTGCCAACAGTTGGTTCTTCGAGTCCTGCGATCATACGCAGAGTCGTAGTTTTGCCACAACCTGATGGCCCCAGCAGCGCAAAAAATGAACCTTCGGGAATCACCAGCGAAAGGTCATCGACGGCAGTGAAGTCACCATAACTCTTGGTAAGTCTGGTTAAGCGAAGATCACCTTTAGCTGTAATTGATTCCTTGGTCACCTATTAGCCTTAGTTGCCTTGCGCTTGCTGGAAAGCTTCAGACCAATCAGATTCTTCTGCTGGAGTAAGCGAACGGAAGACATTTAGCTTGGCTGACATCGCATCATCAGGGAAGATGTATGGACTGTTCGCCAGTTCAGGTGCGATCATTTCCATCTCAGCCTGAGCGCCCTTAACTGGGCAAACATAATTAACATAGGCCGCTACTTCAGCTGCCACTGCTGGATCGTAATAGTAGTTAATCAACTTCTCAGCATTGGCTTTTGCATCTGCGCCAACTGGAGTTGGAATAATGAAGTTATCACCTGAGATAGTTCCACCTGATTCTGGAATTGCGAAATCAAACTTGCCTTCGTTTTCAGATGCCAAGATGAACATATCGCCAGACCAGCCAATTACAGCAGTGGCATCGCCTGAAGTTAAATCTTCAGCGTATTCATTGCCCTTAACTCCACGAATCCAGCCATCGGCAATCTTGCCTTCCATGAAATCAACTGCATTCATAAATTGATCTTCAGTAACGCTCTGTAGATCAACGCCTTGGGAAAGCAGAATGATTCCGATGGTGTCGCGCATTTCAGAGAGAACCACAATCTTTCCCTTATTTTGTGGCGCAAACAAGTCATCAATTGTGCGAACTCCCTTTGGATTAGTTTTAGTGTTCCAACCAAAACCGCCCATGATGCCTTGCCAAGTAAGAGTTGATTCGCGATTTGGATCAAAGGAAGGTGATGAAAGTGAATCAAGAATATTTACTCGATTTGGAATGTTGTCGAGATCAAACTTCTGCGCGTAACCCAAACGGATCCAACGAGCTGCCATCCAGTCTGTTGGCGTTACGACGTCATAACCAATATCTTCATTGAGCTTTAACTGTGCTTGCACTTTTCCGTAGAACTCATCGTTATCGTTGTAATCTTCAAAATACTTTGCCGCAATGCCGCTTTCGGCGCTAAATGCTTCAAGCGTTGGATACTTCTTGGTGTCTTCGTCGTAATCTAAATACAACGGCCAGTTGCCCCAACGAACTGTGCTGGCATCGCCACCACCACCGCCGTCACCTGAAGAACCACATGCTGCCAATAAACCGGCTGCACCAACTGCGCCAGTACCTGCGATTAGTCCACGACGAGTAACTTGCGAATTAATTATCGCGCGAGCCTCGGGTGAGAGATCTTTTTTAGAAACCTTCTTTGACATTTACTTACTCCTTCGCAGGTCGTTCAAGTTTGGGGTTATCAGGCCTTCTTCTTGTTAGTGGGTGGACAGTGAGTTCAACGAGCGTAATTATGGACTATTACGCGCCTAGATTCGACATTACATGCTTAATTCGCGTGTAATCTTCAAAACCGTAGCTGGATAGATCCTTGCCATAGCCAGAGCGCTTAAAGCCGCCGTGAGGCATTTCGGCCACAATCGGAATATGGGTATTGATCCAGACGCAGCCGAAATCAAAGGCGCGAGAAAGGCGCATCGCACGGCCATGATCCTTAGTCCAGATGCTCGAGGCCAGGCCGTAATCGACGCCATTGGCTAAGGAAATCGCCTCTTCTTCGGTGGCAAACTTCTGGATTGTAATGACCGGGCCAAAGATTTCGTTCTGAATCATCTCGTCATCTTGCTTGAGATCGGCAATCACGGTTGGGGCAAAGAAGTAGCCCGGTTGTTCTAACTGCTTGCCACCAGCGACGATCTTGGCGTGGGCAGGTGTGCGATCTACAAAGCCCTTAACGCGAGCTAGCTGATTGGCGTTATTTAGCGGACCAACCAAGGCATCGCTATCAGGCATGCCGACGGCAATGTTGTTGGTGGCTTGATCTGCCAACTTGGCAACCATCGCGTCATAGACGCCGGCTTGAACCAATACGCGAGTTGCTGCTGTGCAGTCTTGACCAGAGTTAAAGAAGCCAGCAACCGCAATTCCTTCAGCAGCTGCATCAAGGTCGGCATCGTCGAAGACCACAACTGGAGCTTTGCCACCGAGTTCAAGGTGCACGCGCTTTAATTGTGAAGCCGCGGCTGCGGCAACTTCGGTGCCGGCACGAACTGAACCAGTAATTGAAACCATGACTGGGGTTGCGTGATCGACTAGAAGTTTTCCAGTTTCACGTTCACCGCAAATTACGTTAAAGACACCAGCTGGTAAGAATTCGCTCATCACTTGTGCCATAAATAAAGTTGATGCTGGCGTTGTATCACTTGGCTTTAGCACCACAGTGTTTCCAGCCGCAATTGCCGGTGCCCATTTCCAGACTGCCATCATCATGGGATAGTTCCAGGGAGTTACTTGGGCACAAACCCCAATTGGCTCGCGTCGAATATAAGAAGTCATACCGCGCATATATTCGCCGGCTGACTTGCCTTCAAGATTTCTAGCCGCACCAGCAAAGAAACGTATTTGATCAATCATCGGCGGAACTTCTTCAGAAGTTGTTATGGCAATTGGCTTACCTGTGTTGCGGCATTCAATTGCAATAATTTCCTCAGCGCGCGATTCCAGCGCGTCGGCAATTTTCAGAAGTGCACGTTGACGCTCTGACGGGGTCGAATCACGCCACAATACGAAAGCAGCGGATGCAGCTTTCATCGCGGCATCAACATCGGCAGCGTTTGATTTCGGCGCAGTTGCATAAACTTCGCCAGTTGCCGGATTAATTAATTGGGTGACCTCGCCAGATGAGCCAGGGACTGATTTGCCGTTGATGAAATTTTGTAGTTGTTCCATGCCGCCTAGCCTACGACTTTTGCCTTTTATTTGGCTAGTTCGGCAGCGGCTAATTGGCCGCAGGCACCGTCAATTTCACGGCCGCGAGTATCGCGAACTGTTGTTGGCACGCCATAGCTTTCTAAAACTCGGACAAACTCGAGTTCATCCTCATGGCGCGATGCGGTCCATTTAGAACCAGGGGTTGGGTTGAGCGGAATTAAATTTACATGGGCATTACGGTTCTTAAGTAAGCGGCCGAGCAGATCTGCTCGCCAAGCTTGATCGTTAATATCGCGAATTAGCGCGTATTCTATCGAATATCGGCGGCCAGTCTTCTTCTCATAATCATCGGCTGCGGCCAAAACTTCACGCACCTTGTAGCGCGAGTTAATTGGCACTAAGGAATCTCGCAGTTCATCATCAGGCGTGTGTAGCGAAATTGCCAGCGTTACATTTAAATCTTCGGCCATTAACTTTTCAATTCCATTTACTAAACCAACCGTCGAAACAGTTACCGAGCGAGCACTGATACCGAGGCCATTTGGATTCTCATCGGTGATATTTCGAAGCGTGCGCGAAACTGCGTTGTAGTTAGCAAGTGGTTCACCCATACCCATGAACACAATATTTGAAAGTCGAGTTGGCCCACCTGGTAGTTCGCCATTAGCGCAAGTGCGCGCAGCGGCCACAATTTGCTCAGTGATTTCACCAGCAGATAAGTTGCGAGTTAAACCAGCTTGACCAGTGGCGCAGAACGGACAGTTCATGCCACAACCTGCTTGGGAAGAAATACAAACTGTGGTGCGATCTGTGTAGCGCATTAAAACTGATTCAACTAAAACGCCATCGTGTAATTTCCAGAGATCTTTACGGGTCATTCCGTTATCGCAAGAAACTGTGCGCACCAATGAGATCAGCGATGGAGTTAGCGCATCTGCCAGAGTTTGTCGCGAATCAGCTGGAATATCACTCCAGGTGCTTGGGTCATGAGCTAAGTGCGAGAAGTAATGAGTTGCTACTTGATTTGCGCGGTAGCCAGGAAAACCAAGTTCAGTTGCCCAAGCTTTGCGATCGGCCGGTGCTAAATCGGCTAAATGTTTAGGCGCTTTCTTGCGCTGAACCGGTTCATCGAAAACTAACTTAATCTCAGTCATTTATAGGTACCGCTGTACTAATTCGAGCGTCAACCAGAGCGCAGGCGCCGAAAGTAGAACTGAATCTAGGCGATCGAGGATTCCACCATGGCCGGGCAATAGCGAGCCCATATCCTTTAACTGTAGATCGCGTTTCATGGCGCTTTCAATTAAATCGCCACTAGTTGCGGTGAAGACAATTAATAGACCAACTAGAACCCCGACGTACCACTTGATATCTAAGACGTAATGGAACATCAGGCTGCCACCTAAAGTTGTAAAGACGATGGAGCCAAC
This sequence comes from Bifidobacterium breve, assembly GCA_945885625.1. GTDB lineage: Bacteria > Actinomycetota > Actinomycetes > Nanopelagicales > Nanopelagicaceae > Planktophila. Next base: position 221,552 of record CAMCYS010000001.1, read on the forward strand.
TAAGCCCTCCCAGGATTTCTTCGGGCTAATTTTTGGCGCCATTGGGTGCTTGCCAATCAATACGCCGACTAAATATCCGAAGGTGTCATTGCAGCCAACCAGGATTACAAAGGTCATAACTTGGGCCAAGCCATTTGATTCATTGCCGAGTAAAATCAAAAAGCCTGCCAAGAATGGCAGGTAAACCAAAACTAGAGTTGTTGCAGTAGCACGCGCGACAAAACCTTCAGGGCCATTGCGTAACAAACTAATTAGCAAGATCGGTAGAGCTACCGCAGTTGCTACTGCTAAACCAGCGACTCCCCCTTGCCAAGTTGCGGCTGATAAACCAATTGTTGCCGCAATCAGCGCACTACTTGAAATTTTTGTTTCTACTTGCGCAAATGCACGCACAATTTCGCGAATACCTAAACAAACCGCCAAAGTAACCAGGGCGGCAAAAAAGATAGGTTCGAAAGCTAGCGACGCCCAGACAATTGCGACCAACGAAAGAGAAACCAAAATCGAAGGACCCAGCTTGCGCCCAGCGCGACGATTAATGGCATCGTTAATCGAATGGAGATCGTCCATGGGTTTGCAAACTCCTTAGACTTCGAGGAGTTCGGCCTCCTTGTGCTTTAACAACTCATCAATCATGGTGGTGTGATCGCCAGTCATTTTCTCGAGCTCTTTTTCGGCGCGAGTTAAATCATCTTTACCAATATCGCCATCTTTTTCCGCCTTTTCTAAAGCTTCTTTAGCTGCGCGACGAATATTGCGAATCGAAATCTTGGCATCTTCGCCCTTGGTTTTAACAACCTTTACATATTCCTTGCGACGCTCTTCGGTTAGCTGCGGGAAGTTAACGCGGATAACCACGCCATCATTGCCTGGGTTAACGCCTAAATCTGAATCACGGATCGCCTTTTCAATGCTGGCCATGGCGCCCTTATCAAAGGGCGAAACGATTGCCATGCGCGCCTCCGGAACTTGAATCGAAGCTAATTGCGAAAGCGCAGTGTAGGTGCCGTAGTAATCAACCATGATTTTGTTAAACAAGGCAGGGTTAGCGCGACCGGTGCGAATACTTGCGAAGTCTTCCTTCGCGACAGTTACCGCTTTATCCATCTTGCTATTCGCATCGCTTAGCGTTGCTGCTACATCTGCCATTTGGTTTCCCGCCTAACTTAGTGATCGCCGCTTATGCGACGATCGTGCCAATCGATTCGCCACGAACGGCGCGAGCAATATTTCCATTTGTCATTAAATCGAAGATCACAATCGGCAACTTATTTTCACGACAGAGCGCAAACGCTGCAGCATCGGCCACCGCAAGTGACTTGCTCAACACTTCATCGTAAGAAATCGAGTCGTACTTGGTGGCCGTTGAATCTTTCTTGGGATCAGCTGAGTAAACGCCATCGACGCCACTCTTTGCCAGCAATAGCGCTTCGGCGCCAATTTCAAGTGCGCGTTGCGCCGAAACTGTATCGGTTGTGAAGAATGGCATTCCGGCACCTGCACCAAAAATAACTACCCGACCTTTTTCTAAGTGACGAATGGCGCGAAGCGGAATATACGGTTCGGCAACTTGACCCATTGTGATAGCCGTTTGTACCCGAGTTGCGATGCCTTCTTTTTCGAGGAAATCTTGCAGTGCTAAACAGTTCATAACTGTGCCGAGCATGCCCATGTAGTCAGCTCGAGAGCGATCCATGCCGCGCTGTTGAAGTTCGGCGCCGCGGAAATAATTACCGCCACCGACAACAACTGCTACTTGAACGCCAGTGCGAACTACGTCGGCAATTTGGCGGGCAACATCTTGCACAACATCGGGATCAACACCGATGCCTTTTTCGCCACCGAAAACTTCACCAGAAAGTTTAAGGAGCACTCTCGCGTATGTACCTCGCGTACCCGGCATGAGTGCTCCTTATCCTCTAGATCTTTACTTCTAGCTAATCTGTAGAGAGTCTATTAGGCGAATACTTACCCGTTATTGACCCACGCGGAAACGGAAGAATGCAGTCACATCAGTGCCCGCTTCATCCAGAATCTGCTTGACGCTCTTCTTGGCATCCTTAGCAAATGACTGCTCGATCAAGGAAACTTCCTTAACGAAACCAGTCACGCGGCCTTCAACAATCTTAGAAAGCGCTGGCTCAGTCTTGCCTTCGTTAACCGCAGTTTCTTCAGCCAGGCGACGCTCATTTTCTATTGCATCGGCTGGAACATCTTCGCGCTTCACATAAAGGGGTGCAAAAGCTGCGATGTGCTGAGCAACATCCTTACCAACTTCGCCAGCTTCCTTGGTCAACTGAACAAGAACGCCAACTTGTGGTGGTAGATCTGGGCTAGTGCGGTGCATGTAAACGCCAACTGGTGAACCAGCTAAAACGCCAATGCGACGAATTTCAATCTTCTCGCCGAGAGTTGCATTGCCTTCGTCAACTGTGGTCTGCACAGTTTTACCAGAAGCCATTGTTGAAGCAAGGAATGCATCAACATCTGAAATCTTGGCTGACTCAAGGTGAGCAACTAGCTCCTCAGCTAGCTCTTGGAAACGCTCGCCCTTTGCTACGAAATCTGTTTCGCAGTTAAGTTCAAGAATCACACCAAGGTCGCCACTAACGCGTGAAGTAACTAGACCATTTGAAGTCAGACGTCCTTCGCGCTTAGTAACACCCTTTTGACCTTTAACCCGAATGATTTCGACAGCCTTGTCGTAATCACCATTGGCTTCATCAAGTGCTTTCTTGCAATCAAGCATTCCGGCTGCAGTTGCTTCGCGCAGCTTCTTTACATCTTCAGCTGTGTAAGCCACTTATGCCTCCGGAGTTGTTTCGGCTGCAGGTGTTGCAGCGCTCTCTAGTAATTCAGCAGCAACAGCCGCGTCCGCTACAGCTGCTTCGGCAGGCTTTGCTTCAGCAGCAGCAGTTGCGCCACGTGCAGCAAGACCAGCTACAACAGCATCGGTGATAACGCGAGTTAACAAACCGATTGAACGGATTGCATCGTCGTTACCAGGAATCTTGAAATCAACTTCGTCGGGATCGCAGTTAGTATCTAGAACAGCAATAACTGGAATTCCTAGCTTCTTAGCTTCTTGTACTGCTAAGTGCTCTTTCTTGGTGTCGATAACCCAGATTGCGCTAGGCAACTTGGTCATGTCACGAATACCGTTTAGGTTCTTCTGTAGCTTCTCGCGCTCGCGACGAAGAACTAGAAGTTCTTTCTTTGTTAGCAACTGATCATTTGCATTTTCTAGCTTCTCAAGTTCCTTAAGACGCTGAATACGCTTGTATACAGTTGGGAAGTTTGTAAGCATTCCACCTAACCAACGCTCAGTAACGTAAGGCATTCCTACGCGAGCTGATTGCTGGATGATTGGTTCGTGTGCTTGCTTCTTGGTGCCAACATAAAGAATGTGGCCACCCTTTGCTACAACATCCTTTACGAATTCATATGCGCTATCGATAAGTGCAAGTGATTGCTGGATGTCGATGATGTAGATGCCATTGCGCTCAGCAAAAATAAAGCGCTTCATCTTTGGATTCCATCGACGTGTTTGGTGTCCGAAGTGGACTCCACTGTCGAGAAGTTCTCGCATTGTTACTACGGCCATGACGGCACGCTCCTTCTTCGGTTTTTCGCGCACGCGGCAACGAATAAACCTGACTCGGTTTATGGTGAATCAATTTGATTCACCCGTCGCACTCGAATTCATCGACCAATTACTTGGACCGAGATGACTTTGCCGGTCTAAACCGGTGAGTGCTGAGATGTCACCTATTAATTAGCGGATGCCTCATATCAGGTGCAGGGCAAATCTTACCTGAGCGTGCGGAGTGCTTTGTACCTCTTATGTACGAGCTAGATACGCGCGGAAAGCTCGCTCTTGAGCAGTTCGGCCAGGTGCGGGGTGATCTTCCAATCAGCCAACATCGCCTGATATCGATCGACCTCGGCTGGGTCGACTTTGACCCCAGTTTTGACCGCACGAATCATGATGTTTCGAGGGGTGTGTTCTCCCCCAATAAATTCGACGATATCAACGCGATAACCCAAAAGTTTAAGAATCTGCGCGCGCAACGAATCAGTCATCAAATCAATTAACCGCTCGCTAACTACGCCATGCCGAGTTAATAGAGACCAAGGTTCAGGAACTAGATCAACTTGAGCCTGTAAATCATGGTGACAGCAAGGTGCCAACATAATTACTTTAGCCGAATTCTTAACCGCCCAAGCAATTGAATCATCGGTTGCGGTATCGCAGGCATGAAGTGCGATTGCGATATCGACGGGTTGTGCTGGCGTATCGGCGATTTTCGCAACTAGGAACTGTGCATCAGCACCAAGTGAATTCGCGATCTGATCATTATGACGCTTTGACTCTTCGCGTTCATCAACGCCCAAGATCTTAACTTTTTGAGTAGCGCTATTTAAATATTCTTGCACGGCAAAAGTTAGGTAGGCATGACCACAGCCAAGATCAACAATTGAGATTTCAGTTTGTGCGCCAACTTCATTATCCAGAGTTGGCTTTAGCAGTCTTAAGAATTCTTCGACTTGGCGATACTTATCCATTTTCGATGGCTTGATTCGCTTGTATCCATCGTGCATTCCAAGCAAGGCAAAAATGCGATTATCTTCAGGCAACAAGCGCTGCTTCTGGCGGTCATGCGTTAAATCGCGTTCTAGCTTTACTCGGCCAATAGTTACTAGCGCTTCATCTTTCTTGCTGATGCGCACTGAATAACTCTCACTTGTGCTTTCGGCTAACAAGTTTGCAAAGCCTTGACCCAGAAATTCTGCGAAATCTACATCATTAGCGCTTAAATTTTTGGTCGTTACTTGGCGGCCATCGGTCGATTGAATCTGCAACTTCTCTTCGCCCTTAATCAGAACTGGCTTGATATCAATGCGTTCAGCTGATGGCGTTAAATTACGGCGGCGACCCGATAAAACTGCGCGCACGAAATTCGGCGCCTTAATGTGCTCTTCTAGTTCGGTAAATGCCCGAGTTAGTTCAACCTTCATTACTTAAGCCCTGGGGTGTGCTTGTTTGAAAGCGGCTTGCAGACGCTCAGTTGAAACATGCGTGTAGATCTGAGTTGTCGCAAGCGAGGCATGCCCAAGTATCTCCTGAACTGTACGCAGATCAGCGCCACCTTCAAGCAAGTGCGTTGCTGCCGAATGGCGCAAAGCATGCGGCCCCATTCGTTCAAAACCCTCAAGTGCCGATAGCGCGTTATAAACCACGGTGCGCACCGCCCTTTGATCAATTCGTTTTCCGCGAGCCCCAATAAATACACACTTCTCAGATTGTTCTTTCATCAGTAGCGGGCGACCATCAGCCAACCAAGCTTTAAGTGCGCGCATTGCCGGATTACCAATTGGAATGGTGCGCTCTTTACTGCCTTTACCGAAGACTCGAATTGTTTGTCGCTCGTAATCAATATCTTGTAAATCTAATCCACAAAGTTCGGCCACGCGCGCCCCACTTGCATACAAAACTTCGACCATTGCGCGATCTCGCAGAGCTATCGGACCTTCACCTTCATCGACTCGAGCGGCGAGAGCATCCATCGCAATACCAGTACTTGCGGCATCTAGAACTTCGGGCAACGTGCGGTGTGCTTTTGGTGTTGCTAAATTCGCACCAACATCGCTTGGGATATAGCCATTCTTAAAAGCCCACTTAGTAAATAACCGAATCGATACCGCGCGACGCGACATCGTGGTGCGAGCTCCGCCTTTAACTTGTTGATTGGCTAACCATGATCGAATCTGCGCAATATCAAGTGTTGCGATATCGCTCTTGCCCATTGTTTCTAGATGGCTAATCAGAGACTGCAGATCGCCAGCGTATGCGCGAACGGTATGAACTGAGAGATTTCGTTCGGTTTCTAAATGGCGCTGGAAATCATTTACTAATGATTGAAAATCAGCGCTCATAAGAGCCAAGGTTACTCGGGTTTGCGACCCTGCCTTAGTAAGCCATAAGTAACGGCATCTTCAAGTGCCATGGCAGAGGCAGCAATAACGTTTTCGTGAACACCAACCGTGTTCCATTCACCTTTGCCATCACTAGTTTCAACTAATACGCGAGTAACCGCGCCAGTTCCTAAGCGGCCCTCAAGGATACGAACTTTGTAATCGGTTAATTCAAGTACCGCTAGCTCAGGATAAAGCTGCTGTAAACCACTGCGAAGGGCGTTATCAAAGGCGTTAACTGGGCCGTTTCCGGCACCTGAACAAACGATCTGCTTACCCTGGGCTGTAACGGTTACTTCGGCTTTAGTGATGATGCTGCCATCTTCGTTGCGTTCAACCGAAGTTAGCCAATGATCAATAGTAAAGAATGAAGCACGAGAACCATTGATCTCTTCGTGTAGCAATAGTTCGAAAGAGGCATCGGCGGCCTCGAAAGTGAAGCCGCGAGCTTCCATCTCTTTAACGCGATCGACAATGCGACCAACAAGTTCGCGGTCGCCCCCGAGATCAACTCCGAGTTCGGTTGATTTCATTTCAATTGAAGCACGCCCTGCCATATCAGAGACCAACATGCGCATATCGTTTCCGACAGATTCCGGATCTTCATGTTGGTAGAGCGAGGGATCAATTTTAATTGCGCTGGCGTGTAGGCCGGCCTTATGTGCAAATGCGGAAACGCCAACGTAGGGTTGGCGAGCACTTGGATTGATATTGGTAATTTCGGCGATGGCATGTGAAATCCGGAATGATTCGCGAAGCGCATTTGCTGGCAGAACTAACTGCTCTTTCTTAAGTTCTAAGTTAGCAATGATCGTAACTAGGTCAGCATTACCAGTGCGCTCGCCATAACCATTTAAGGTGCCTTGTACGTGAGTCGCACCAGCTGCAACGGCGGCCATTGAGTTAGCCACTGCGCACCCGGTGTCGTTGTGGCAATGGATTCCAAGGCGAGCGTTACTTGCTTGCAGCACATCATGGACAACTTGGGAAAGTTCATCAGGCAACATGCCGCCGTTGGTATCGCAAAGGGCGATTACATCAGCGCCAGATTCGGCAGCGACGCGAACAACTTCGAGTGCGTAGGCACGATTTGAACGATAGCCATCGAAGAAATGTTCGGCATCTAGAAATACCCGTTGGCCTTCGGCGCGAAGATGGGTGATTGAATCGCGAATCATGGCGAGGTTTTCATCGAGGGTAGTTTTCAGGGCTAAATCAACGTGGCGATCGTAAGACTTTGCCACCAAAGTCACGGCCGGTGCCCCGCTATCGCGAAGTGCACCTAATAGGGCGTCATCGGCGGCTTTCACGCTAGGGCGACGAGTTGCGCCGAAAGCTACGAAGGTTGCGTTCTTTAGTTGCAACTCTTTCTTAGCGCGCGCAAAGAACTCGGTATCTTTTGGATTAGCGCCAGGCCAACCGCCTTCGATAAAACCAACACCTAAATCATCTAAGTGACGAGCGATCGCTAACTTATCGTGCACCGAAAGGTTAAGACCTTCTTGCTGTGCGCCATCGCGCAGAGTGGTGTCATAGATATGGAAGGCGTCGTTGATTGTCATGTTAAATTCTTAGAGAACCTTATGAACCCAGTTATGGGTATCTGCGATTGTGCCGTGTTGAATTCCAAGTAGTGTGTTGCGAATTTGCATGGTGATAACACCTGGTTGACCATCGCCAGTTACCCAAGTTCCCATGTTGCTTTTCGCTTGCCCAACTGGAGAGACGACAGCGGCAGTTCCGCAAGCAAAGATTTCAGTGATCTCACCGCTAGCAACGCCATCGCGCCAATCATCGATGCTGATCATCTCTTCCGAAGTTTTATAGCCAAGGTCTTTAGCAACGCTAAGAATTGAGTCACGGGTAATGCCCGGCAATAAAGTGCCAGTTAATTTTGGGGTTACAACAGTTGCATCTGCGCCTTTACCTCGCACGAAGTAAAGATTCATGCCACCCATTTCTTCAACCCATTTACGTTCAACGGCATCGATCCAGACAACTTGATCGCAACCTTGAGCAGCGGCAGCCTTTTGGGCAACGAGAGAGGCTGCATAATTTCCGCCACATTTAGCTTCGCCGGTTCCGCCGAGTGCTGCGCGAACATATTCAGTTGAGATCCAGACGCTAACGGCCTTTGACGGATCAAAGTAAGCACCAACAGGGGTTGCGATAAGTAAGTAAGTTGCCTTATTTGTTGGGCGCACACCTAAACCAACTTCAGTTGCGATCATAAATGGACGAATATAGAGCGCTTCACCGATCTTGCCCGGAACCCAGCCCGCATCAGTCTTTACTAGCTCTTCAACGGTCTGAATAAATAGTTCAATTGGCATTTCTGGCAGAGCTAAACGATTAGCGCTGCGGGCAAAACGAAGTGCGTTGGCATCTGGGCGAAAGAGTGAAATGCCGCCATCGGGTTGGCGATAAGCCTTCATGCCTTCGAATATCTCTTGGCCGTAATGAAATACGGCAGTTGCTGGATCTAGTGAAAGCGGGCCATATGGAATTAGCTCGGGCTCAGCCCAACCAATTGCTTCATTCCACTCACAGATAACCATGTGGTCGGTGTAGTACTTACCAAAACCTGGGTTCGCAATCTTTTCGGCACGATCAGTTTCCGTTACAGCAGTAGTTGAAAGACGGTACTTCATTGCGAATTCCCTTCTTGGCCTAAGCGGTTAGCAATGCAAGCAGTGCATCGCCAACTTCAGTTGTCGAACGTTTCTTGTCGCCACGATTAAGTAGATCTTGCGCAACTGCGTGCTCAACTTCACGTGCGGCTTCGTTAAGTCCCATGTGATCGAGCAACATTGCAACTGACATAACTGTGGCAGTTGGATCAGCTAAATTCTTGCCCGCAATGTCCGGAGCTGAACCATGAACTGGTTCGAACATTGAGGGGAACTTGCCAGTTGGGTTGATGTTGCCTGAAGCAGCCAAACCAATGCCGCCACAAATAGCCGCGGCGATATCAGTCAAGATGTCACCAAAAAGGTTATCTGTTACTACAACATCGAAGCGTTCTGGATTAGTTACAAAGAACATTGATGCCGCATCTACATGTAGATACTCAGTGGTGATTTCTGGAAATTCTTTAGCAACTTCGTTGAAAGTACGGGTCCACAGACCGCCGGCGCGAGTAAGCACATTGTTCTTATGGATCAGCGCTAACTTCTTACGGTCGCGCTTGCTTGCGCGAGCGAAAGCATCGCGGATAACGCGCTCAGCACCACGACGAGTATTTAGCGATTCTTCAGTTGCGATCTCGTTTTCAGTACCTTCGGCAAGTACGCCGCCAGCGCCAACATACGGGCCTTCGGTGCCTTCGCGAACCACAATGAAATCTATTGGGGCCTTGGTCGCAAGTGGGCCAGTTACACCTGGCATCAACTTAGCTGGACGCAAATTAATGTAGTGATCGAAAGCAAAACGTAGTTTTAGCAGAAGTCCGCGCTCTAGGACACCACTTGGAACTGTTGGGTCGCCAACTGCGCCAAGCAAAATTACATCGGACTTTGCGAGCTCGGCCAAAGTCGCATCAGGCAAGACTTCGCCGGTGCGATGCCAGTAAGCAGCGCCCATATCGTAAGAAGTTTTAGTAAAGGTTGCGCCATGTTTAGCGGCAACACAATCTAAAACTCGCAAACCTTGGGCAACTACTTCTGGTCCAATGCCATCGCCAGCGATAACTGCTAAGTTGAATTGCGCCATTAATTTACCAACGTCACAGAACGAACTGAACCAGCACCAGTCTCTTTGGCAACGGCTGCAATTAGCTCATCGCTAACTGATGAATCAACGGTAATTGCCATTAGCGCTTCTCCCCCAGCTGAATCACGAGAGACCTGCATACCTGCGATATTGATTTTGGCGGTGCCGAGAATGTTTCCAACAGCGCCAACGATGCCTGGGCGATCTGAGTAGCGAAGGAATAACATATTTTCAGTTGGCGGTAGATCAAGGTCGAATTGATCGACTGCAATAATCTTTTCAACTTTACGAATACCCATCAAAGTTCCATCAACCTTTACTGACTTGCCGTTGCTTAGTGAACAATGCAACGAAATCATGCTGCGGTATTCAGGGCTTTCAGCATCGGTAGAAACTGAAGAGGTAATGCCACGCTCGGCAGCGATACCAGGTGCGTTTACATAAGTGACATCTTCAGAACCGATTGCAGTTAGTGCACCCTTAAGTGCGCTTATTGCCAAGACTGATGAATCATGGCCAGAGATATCGCCACGAACTGCAATCTCCATAGAAACTGGAAGTTCGCCGGCGAGGCCAGTAGCGATCTGCGCCATCTTTTCTACTAGCGGCAGCGATGGTCGAATCTCTTCGTGGATAGCGCCACCCTTTACGTTTACCGCATCAGGAACCAGCTCGCCGGCCAGTGCTTTACGCACTGAAACAGCTACTGCGATACCGGCACGCTCTTGAGCTTCATCAGTTGATGCACCTAAGTGAGGCGTGGCAACTACTTGATCAAGGGTAAATAGTGGTGAATCGGTGCACGGCTCAGTTGCGAAAACATCAAGGCCAGCACCAGCGACACGACCTTCAGTGATTGCATCAAATAGCGCAGCTTCATCAAGAACGCCACCACGAGCGGCGTTGATGATGCGAACTGATGGCTTAACTTTCTTCAGCGCTTCGACGCCGATTAAGTTAGCTGTCTCTTTAGTCTTAGGTAAGTGAATCGTGATGAAATCACTAGCTGCTAAAAGATCGTCGAGTTCCATAAGTGTTACGCCAAGCTGGGCGGCACGAGCTGGTTGCAAATATGGATCATAAGCAACCACGTTCATACCAAATGCTTGCATGCGGTGAGCTACTAGTTGACCAATGCGACCAAAGCCAACGATGCCCAGAGTTTTTTCAAATAACTCAGCGCCGGTGTATTTAGAACGCGCCCACTTGCCATTGCGAAGTGCTGCGTGTGCAGGAGATACGAACCGCGCAGATGCCAAAATTAACGCAATTGCTAGCTCAGCGGCAGAGACGATATTTGAAGTTGGCGCGTTAACCACCATGACGCCTGCCGCAGTTGAAGCCGGAATATCTACGTTATCGAGACCAACACCTGCGCGTGCAATAACTTTCAAACCTTTAGCAGCAGCAATTGCTTCAGCATCCATTTTGGTTGCAGAGCGAATCAAAACCGCATCTACCCCAGCAGCTAGTGCCGAAAGTAGCTCGGCTCGATTTGCGCCATCGCAATGACGAACTTCAAAATCTGGGCCCAGTGCTTCAAGTGTTGCCGGGCTTAACTCTTCAGCAATTAAAACAACAGGTTTAGCCACGGGATGCGCTGCCTTCTTTGTAATCATCGTTGCCAGATTGCTTCATCCAGCTAAACATCTTGCGCAGTTCGCGACCAACGGCCTCGATTGGGTGGGTCTCGCCCTTGGTGCGAAGTGCCTTAAATTCAGGGGCGCCAGCTTCTTGATCATCTATGAAGCGCTTAGCAAAGACACCACTCTGGATATCAGCTAGAACTGCCTGCATATTTGCCTTAACGCTTGGATCAATCACACGTGGGCCTGAAACATAGTCACCGAATTCAGCAGTGTCAGAGACTGACCAGCGCTGCTTTGCAATTCCACCTTCGTACATCAAGTCAACGATTAGCTTTAACTCGTGTAGACATTCAAAGTAAGCAACTTCTGGCTGGTAACCAGCTTCAGTAAGCACTTCAAAACCATACATAACTAGTTGTGATGCGCCGCCACAGAGAACTGATTGCTCACCGAATAGATCTGTTTCGGTTTCTTCAGTAAATGTAGTCAAGATACCGCCGGCGCGAAGTCCACCGATTGCCTTGGCATATGAAAGCGTTAGAGGCCATGCGCTACCTGTTGCATCTTGTTCAACTGCCACAATTACCGGAACACCACGACCAGCTGCGTACTCACGACGTACGAGGTGACCTGGGCCCTTTGGTGCAACCATACAAACATCAACTGCTGCTGATGGCTTGATGTAACCAAAACGAATATTGAAACCATGACCGAAGAACAATGCATCGCCATCTTTTAAGTTAGGCAAGATTGAATCGGTGTAGATGTGGCGCTGTAAGTGATCAGGCGCCAAGATCATGATGACCGTTGCTTCTTTAACTGCTTCGGCAACGCTGGTGACGCGAAGGCCTTCTTGTTCTGCCTTAGCGCGTGATGGTGAGCCTTCCTTTAGGCCAACTCGAACATCGACACCGCTATCGCGCAAGTTAAGTGCGTGCGCGTGTCCTTGCGAACCATAACCAATGATCGCAACTTTGCGTCCTTGAATAATCGATAGATCGGCATCTTCCTCGTGATACATAGTTGCCATTTGGTCGTGCTCCTTATTTTTGGTTATTTGTCGGTTAGTTGGGTAGTTAATTCTGGTAATCAGGTTGGGTATCGTGTACTTCCGGGGCTGATTCAGGCTTGATTTCCTTGATTGCTATGACGTTAATTAACTTATCGAGCTGGGCGATAACTTGTTCAAGGGCGTGGCCCTCAACGCTAACGACGATATCCATCTGGGAAACTTCGGGGTTGGCAGTTGGGCCAACAGTTAGGCGTTCGATGTTGTAAGCACGACGTGCGAAAAGACCAGATACACGTGCAAGAACACCAGGTGAGTTTTCAACTAAAACTTCGAGAGTATGTTGGGCCATTTTTATAACTCCTGTGAATCCCAGTCAGGCGCAGTTTCGCGCGCGATCATAATGTCATCATTTGAGGTACCAGCTGCAACCATTGGCCACACCATTGCATCGCGGTGAACCCGGAAATCAACCACTACCGGTTGATCATTAATGTTCATGGCTTTTTCAATTGTGGCATCAACATCTTCTGGGCGCTCACAACTTAAACCAACGCAACCCATTGCCTCAGCCAACATTGGAAAGTTTGGTACGCGCTTTGATTCGAGGCTGGTATTTGAATAACGGCCTTCATAGAACAAGGTCTGCCACTGACGAACCATGCCTAGGCTTTCGTTGTTGATGATGGCGATTTTCACTGGAATATCATTTAGCGCACAAGTCACTAGCTCTTGATTAGTCATTTGGAAACAACCATCGCCATCGATTGCCCACACGGTTGTATCAGGTGCGCCGACTTTGGCACCCATGGCAGCTGGAACTGCGTAACCCATCGTGCCTAAGCCACCAGAGTTAAGCCAAGTACGTGGATTTTCATAATTAATAAATTGCGCAGCCCACATTTGATGCTGACCAACACCTGAAGTAAAAATCGTATCTGGCCCAGAAATTTTTCCTAAGCGCTCGATTACATACTGTGGTGAAAGCGAACCATCAGATGGCTGACCATAACCAAGAGGATATGTACTCTTAAGCGAATTCATCTGACGCAGCCAAGCGGTTAAATCTGGTTTGTTCTTGGCCAGTGCTGCCTTGAGCGCTGGAATCAGCGCTTGTAGCGTGTGCTTAAGATCGCCAATAACAGGTACATCAGCAAAGCGATTCTTATGGATTTCAGCTGGATCAATATCACAGTGAATTACTTTGGCATTCGTCGCAAAAGTCGAAAGCTTGCCCGTCACACGATCGTCAAAACGGGCACCTAGTGTGATTAGTAGATCCGCCTTTTGTAGCGCAGTAACCGCGGCCACGGTGCCGTGCATGCCAGGCATACCTAAATGCAGCGGGTGACTATCTGGGAAAGCACCGCGAGCCATCAGAGTTGTGACAACTGGTGCGCCAAGTAAATTAGCAATCTCAAGTAATTCGCGATTCGCATCAGCTTTGATTACGCCACCACCAACATAGAAAACTGGCTTACTTGATTGGGTGATTAACGCAGCAGCATCGGCAATTGCTTGCGCATTTGGTTCAAGTCTTGGTTGATAACCTTTTAAGTTAACTGAAGTTGGATAATTAAATTCAGTCATCTTCTGCAGCGCATCTTTAGCAATATCAACTAGAACTGGGCCAGGTCGGCCAGTGCTTGCGATATGAAACGCCTCAGCAATCGCGCGTGGAATGTCAGCTGGGTCAGTAATCAAATAATTATGTTTAGCAAATGGCATCGTGATGCCACGAATATCAGCTTCTTGAAAGGCATCGGTGCCGATCGCAAGAGATGGAACTTGGCCAGTGATCGCAACCATCGGAACTGAATCCATCGCGGCATCGGCTAGAGGAGTAACTAAGTTGGTCGCACCTGGGCCTGAGGTGGCAATACAAACACCAACGCGACCAGTAACTTGGGCATAACCAGTTGCAGCGTGACCAGCACCTTGTTCGTGGCGAACCAAGATGTGACGAATTTTGGAATCAAAGATCGGATCGTAAGCCGGCAAGATTGCACCACCTGGAATACCGAACATGACATCTACGCCAGCTGCTTCCAAGCTACTGACTAGGCTCTGGGCTCCAGTTACTTGACTCATCTTCGTTACTCCTTTCGTTTGTCGACTACTTCTATTTGCGCTAAACGGTTAAATGAAAAAACCCTCAGTTTCAACTGAGGGTAGCGCGCGATCGATGTTGCTAGATCGCACGCTTTCGGATCACCACTGATGAACGCATGTCTGTATTCTCCAATGGTCGAGCGTGTGAGTCAACCCCTGAGATCACCATCTCAAATTATGAGAGGGTCTGCTGGGTCACATTTCTAGTCGCAGACTGCGCCTTTAGAAGCAGAGCCCACCAACTTGGCATATTTAGCCAAGACGCCGCGGGTGTATTTATGTGGCACTGGCTTAAAGCCCTTGCGACGTTCGGCCAAAACGGCTTCGTCAACCAAAAGATCTAGTTGGCGAGTTACCGTATTGATGCGAACCCGGTCACCATCTTTAATGAAAGCAATTGGTCCGCCATCTACCGCTTCAGGTGCAACGTGACCAACACATAAACCAGTTGATCCACCAGAGAAGCGTCCATCAGTTAAGAGCAGAGTTGATTTACCAAGTCCAGCGCCTTTAATAGCACCAGTGATCATTAACATTTCGCGCATTCCCGGACCACCCTTTGGCCCTTCGTAACGAATCACAACTACATCGCCAGCTTGAATCGTGCCATCTTCAAGTGCATCCATTGCAGCTTGTTCGCGTTCGAATACCCGTGCTGGTCCTTCAAATTCTTCGATGCCAACACCAGCAGTTTTACAAACTGCGCCATCTGGAGCGAGTGAGCCTTTAAGAATTGTAATGCCGCCACCAAGTGACATGGGTTTGGAAGTTGCGCGCAGAATTTCACCATCTGGATCTGGTGGTGAAATCTCAGCTAAGTTCTCAGCCATAGTTTTTCCAGTAACAGTTAGCGCATCGCCATGTAGTAAGCCAGCATCAAGAAGCGCTTTGAGAACAACTGGGACGCCTCCGACTTTATCCATATCTGACATAACAAAACGACCGAATGGTTTTAGATCACCAAGTAGTGGCACCTTAGAACCAATGCGATGGAAGTCATCTATTTCTAAATCAACATCGGCTTCGTGAGCGATCGCAAGTAAGTGAAGTACAGCGTTGGTAGAGCCACCAAGTGCCATCAACATCGTGATCGCATTTTCAAATGCTTTCTTACTCAAAATGTCTCGCGTGGTGATTCCTTGACGAATTAATTCAACAACTGCGGCGCCTGATTTAACTGCGAATGCATCACGTCGACGATCAACTGCAGGTGGCGCAGCCGATCCTGGTAGAGATAAGCCGATTGCTTCACCAATTGAAGCCATGGTGTTTGCGGTATACATGCCGCCGCAAGCACCTTCGCCCGGACAGATTGCGCGTTCAATCCGATCAACTTGATCTTGGGAAATCAAACCACGCGCACACGCACCAACTGCTTCGAAAGCATCAATGATCGTTACATCTTTGCCATCTACTTGGCCCGGCAAAGTAGAACCTGCATAAACAAATACTGATGCCACATTTATTCGTGCAGCTGCCATCATCATTCCAGGTAGCGATTTATCGCAGCCAGCAAAAGTAACCATGCCATCAAGGCGCTCTGCCTGCATAACTGTTTCAACTGAGTCAGCAATTACTTCGCGAGAGACTAGCGAGAAATGCATTCCTTCGTGGCCCATCGAGATTCCATCAGAGACTGAAATAGTTCCGAACTGCATTGGGAAGCCACCAGCATCAATGACACCTTGCTTAGATGCTTTTGCCAAACGATCAAGGGAAAGGTTGCATGGTGTGATTTCATTCCAAGATGAGGCAATACCGATCTGCGGCTTTACCCAATCAGCATCGCCCATTCCGACTGCTCGCAACATTCCGCGCGCAGGAGCTCGCTCTAATCCATCAGTTACGAGTCCAGAGCGAGGTTTCATATTAGACATATTGGAATTCTAACCTGAAATTAGTAAATAACTAGCGAAGTTTAAGCTTGACCTAGGTGAGCGAGTAGAAGTTCTCTCACGCGAGCAGCATCTGCTTGGCCTTTTGTCTCTTTCATAACTGCGCCAATGAGAGCGCCGGCTGCAGGCAAGTGTCCACTGCGAACTTTCTCAGCAGTTTCAGATTGTTCAGCGCAAACCTTTTCAATTGCTGCCATTAGTGCGCCATCGTCATTAACAACTTTGATGCCACGTTTTGCCACAACTTCAGCAGGTGTTCCTTCGCCAGCGATAACGCCTTCGACCACTTGGCGGGCAAGCTTGTCGGTCAGTTCGCCTTTTTCAACCAGGGCCACTATCGCAGCAACATCGCTTGGTGTAATCGTAAGCTCTGCAATTGCAGTATCGCGTTCATTAGCCAGTCGGGAAATTTCACCGAGCCACCATGAACGGGCCTTAGTTGGATCTGCGCCAAGTGCCACAGTTGCTTCGACAATGCCAAGTACATCGGCATTAATCATGGCTTCCATCTCTTTAGCCGGCACGTTCCAAGCTTCTTGTAAACGCTTACGGTGCAGAGATGGACGCTCTGGAATACCCGCACGCAGTTCTTCGATCCAGGCCGCATCAGGTGCAACTGGAACTAAATCTGGTTCTGGGAAATAACGGTAATCCTCGGCTTGTTCTTTCGAACGGCCCGAGCGCGTTAAACCAGTATCTTCTTGGAAGTGACGAGTCTCTTGAACTACTCGCTCGCCCTTATTTAATAGCTCAGCATGTCGAATCATTTCGCCACGTACCGCGCGCTCTACTGAGCGAAGTGAGTTAACGTTCTTAGTTTCAGAGCGAGTACCCAAAACATCTGAGCCAATTAGCCGCAATGAAACGTTGGCATCACAACGAAGTGAACCTTGCTCCATCTTCACATCAGATACGCCCAGGCCACGCAAAATATCGCGTAGTTCGCTGACATAAGCTTTAGCAACTTCTGGTGCGTACTTGCCTGTGCCCGGAACAATCTTGGTAACGATTTCAACTAATGGAATACCAGCGCGGTTGTAATCAAGTAATGAGTAATCAGCACCATGGATCCGACCAGTTGCGCCACCTACGTGAAGTGATTTACCGGTGTCTTCCTCCATGTGCACGCGCTCGACCTCAACGCGGAATTGCTTTGGGCCTTCATCAGTTTGGATCTCAACATCAACATAGCCATCGACGCAGATGGGCTCGTCGTACTGTG
Source organism: Bifidobacterium breve (assembly GCA_945885625.1). GTDB lineage: Bacteria > Actinomycetota > Actinomycetes > Nanopelagicales > Nanopelagicaceae > Planktophila. The sequence continues at coordinate 239,066 of CAMCYS010000001.1, forward strand.
AAATCTGGAAGTTCTTTGGCATATCTGGATAGAAATAGTTCTTACGAGCAAAGCGACTAAACGGTGCGATTGAACAGTTCAGCGCAAGGCCAATCTTGATTGTAGATTCGATCGCCTTCTCGTTAACCGTTGGCAGTGCACCTGGCAGTGCTAAGCAAACTGGGCAAGTTTGGGTATTTGGTTCAGCTCCGAAGATGGTGCTGCAGCCGCAGAACATCTTGGAATTTGTATTTAGTTCAACGTGAACTTCGAGGCCAAGTACTGGTTCGTACTTTGCCACTACATCATCGTAGGTAAGGCTCACTTGGCACCTCCCATGATTGGTGCTTTATCGAGCAATGGTGCGCCCCACTTCGAAAGTAGCGCTGCTTCAAGAGCTGCGCCAACTGAGTACATGCGCTCATCTTTCATAACTGGTGACATGATTTGAAAACCAACTGGTAAACCATCTTCATCAGCTAGGCCGGAAGGTAGTGACATGCCGCCGATACCTGCCATGTTTACTGGAATAGTAGCAATGTCATTTAGGTACATCGCCAGTGGATCATTGGCTTTCTCGCCGATTTTAAATGCCGTAGTTGGGCAGGTTGGCGAAACTAATACATCAGCCTTAGTAAATGCATTCGTGAAATCTTGGGTAATCAAGGTGCGAACTTTTTGCGCGCTACCGTAATAGGCATCGTAATAACCAGATGAAAGAGCATAAGTACCCAAGATGATGCGGCGCTTAACTTCTTTTCCGAAACCAACTTCGCGAGTTAAGTTCATAACTGACTCAGCTGATGCGCCATCAACATCACCAACACGTAGGCCGTAACGCATGGCGTCAAAGCGAGCCAGGTTTGAGGAACACTCAGATGGTGCGATCAAGTAATAAGCAGCAAGAGCGTATTCAAAGTTCGGTGCTGACACTTCAACAATTTCAGCGCCAGTTTTAGCAAGTAGCTCAAGGGACTCTTCAAAGCGAGCACGAACGCCGGCTTGATAACCATCGCCATTTAACTCTTTAACAACACCAATCTTCATACCCTTTACATCGCCAGACTTTGCAGCGGCAACAACTTGCGGCACTGGTGCATTAATACTGGTGGAATCTTTTGGATCATGGCCAGCAATTGCTTCATGAAGTAGAGCCGCATCTAGCACTGTGCGCGCGCATGGGCCGGCTTGATCAAGTGAAGATGAGAAAGCAACTAGACCGAAACGAGAAACGCCTCCGTAAGTTGGCTTAACGCCGACGGTGCCAGTAACTGCTGCGGGTTGGCGAATCGAGCCGCCCGTATCAGTACCAATTGCTAGTGGTGCTTCAAAAGCAGCTAGCGCAGCAGATGAACCGCCACCAGATCCGCCTGGAATACGCGTTAGATCCCATGGATTATGCGTTGGGCCGTAAGCCGAATTTTCAGTAGATGAGCCCATAGCGAATTCATCCATGTTGGTCTTACCCAAGATAACAATGTCGTTCTTCTTTAAGTTTGAAACCACGGTTGAGTCATATGGTGGACGCCAACCTTCCAGAATCTTTGACCCACAAGTTGTGGGAATTCCTTTTTGTGCCATGACATCTTTCAGCGCAAGAGGGACACCAGCAAGTGGTGAAAGTTTTTCGCCCTTTGCGCGCTTGGCATCGATGGCGGCTGCTTGAGCAAGTGCGCCTTCGATATCGACATATAAGAAAGCATGAACGTCAGCGTCAACACTTGCGATTCGATCTAGATGAGCTTGAGTTAGCGCAACCGAAGTTGTTTCACCAGCAGATAACTTGGCGGCCATTTCGGCGGCAGATAAGCGAATCATTCTTCACCCAAAATTTGTGGCACGCGGAAACGTTGCTCTTCCTGCGCAGGTGCACCCGATAGCGCTTCTTCTGGCGTCAGACTTGGCACAACTACATCTGCGCGAAAGACATTGCGAAGTGGCAGCGGGTGCGAAGTGGCCTCGACATCGGCGCCAGCAACTTCTTGCACGCGAGCGACGGCATCGAGAATTACGGTGAACTCATTGGATAGAGCGACAAGCTCTGCTTCACTCATTTCAATGCGGGCTAAGCCGGCAAGTTTTGCGACATCATCGCGAGATAACGAACTCATGTGGCCAATCTTAATGGGCTATTACTGGCGGATTTGACCGTCGCCAGTGACGATCCAGGTGGTTGTAGTCATAGCTTCAAGACCCATTGGGCCGCGTGCGTGAAGTTTCTGATTGCTAATTCCGATTTCAGCGCCAAAGCCCATCTGTTCGCCATCGGTAAAACGTGTGCTGGTATTGATCATGACTGCGGCGCAATCTGAGAGTGCGATAAATCGCTGTACAGCTGCATCTGATTCGGAAACGATTGATTCGGTGTGCTGGGTGCCGTATTTAGCAATGTGATCAGCAGCAGCATCAACGCTGGCTACTATCCCAACATTCATTTCGAGAATGCCATACTCAGTTGACCAGTTTTGATCAGTTGCCAGAGTCGCCGGAATCTTTAACTCATTAGCAATCACCAAGGTCTGCGCATCAACATTTAGCTTAACGCCAGCATCATGAAGTGCTGGCAGCGCCGTTGGCAAGAATTTAGCAGCAACTGCTTCATGAACCAAGAGCGTTTCAGCCGCGTTGCAAACACTTGGGCGATGACATTTCGAGTTAATTAAAATTGGAAGTGCTTTAGCCAGGTCAGCAGATTTGTCAACATAGACATGACAAACGCCAGCACCAGTTTCAATAGTTGGCACAGATGATTCATCAACCACCATGCGAATTAGCGCCGCACTCCCCCGTGGAATAACTAGATCAACTTTTCCTCGCGCATTTAAAAGCGCTTTAACTGTTTCGCGATCATCAGATGGCACAAGTTGCAAAACATCTGGCGAAATCTTGGTCTTAGCAAGCGCGCTGCGCATTACCTCAAGCAGAATCGCGTTGCTATTGGCAGCCGTTGATGAACCTCTTAACAAAGCAGCATTGCCAGACATTAACAAAATAACTGCGGCATCTACCGTCACATTTGGGCGAGCTTCATAAACCATTCCGATAACGCCAAACGGAACTGAAATCTGTTTTAGATGCAGGCCATTAGGCAAAGTGCGCTCACGCAAAACATTGCCTAACGGATCTTCCAGGGCTGCGACTTGGCGCGCACCATTGGCAATACCTTTAATTCGTTCGGCGGTCAGCAATAAACGATCTTGTAGTTGTGGATGCATACCTTCGGCAATCCCATGATCAATATCCATTTTGTTAGCTGCCAGAATCTCAGCGCTGTGCGATTCAATCTCATCGGCAATCGCATTTAGCGCAGCAGCTCGTTCAGCACCCGATGCCGTGTTCAACGTGCGCGCAGCAGTGCGAGCAAGATCTGCTAACGCAGCGACAGTTGTAGTTGCACTCATGGTTAAACCCTACAGAAGTACCAGGTCGTCGCGATGTACCAATTCGCGTTCATACTCTGGCCCTAACGCTGCAGCTAACTCTTTCGTCGAACGGCCCAGCATTATTGGAAGTTCAACTGCATCAAATGCGACTAACCCGCGCGCAATTACTTTTCCATCTGGCCCAACTAATTCAACGGTATCGCCAGCGATGAAAGTTCCTTCCACGGCAGTAACGCCAGCAGGCAAAAGCGATGTGCCGCGCTCACAGATTGCTTTGACCGCGCCAGCATCGAGAATTAACTTTCCTTGTGGAGTCGAAGCATGAGCTAACCAAAGTAAACGCGAAGTTGTTTTGCGTTCTTGGCCGTGGAAATAGGTACCGAGTTCAGCACCAGCAATTGATTGCGATGCTTGATCAAGCGAAGTCAGTAACATGGAAATACCAGCACCAGTTGCGATGCGAGCAGCTTCAATCTTGGTAACCATTCCGCCGCTACCAACGCCGGCAGAGCCAGCACCGCCAATTTCAATTGCTGCGATATCAGCGAAGTCCGTAACATCAAGAATTGCTTTGGCACCGGCTTGGGTTGGCGGTGCGTCATAAAGAGCATTGATATCTGAAACTAGAACTAGTAAGTCTGCATCAATGAGAAGAGCAACTAGTGCAGCTAACCGATCATTGTCGCCAAAGCGAATCTCTTGCGTACCGACCGAGTCATTTTCGTTAATGATTGGCACAACGCCTAGTTGCAGCAATTTAAATAGCGTACGTTGAACATTCTGATAATGAACGCGGCGCACAATATCTTCGGTGGTGATTAGTACCTGCGAAGCAGTAATCGAGTGCTGGGCAAAACTTTCGGTATAGCGATGGATGAGCAGCCCTTGGCCTACTGAAGCTGCAGCTTGTTGAGTTGCTAGATCTTTAGGGCGAGTAGTTAGCCCAAGTGGAGCTAACCCCGCCGCAATAGCGCCAGATGAAACAACTAGAACATCGGCGCCACGCAATTTAGCAGCAGCGACAATTGCCACAATATTTTCAACGGCGGCTGGATCTAGCGCCGAACCAGCGTTACCGGTTAGTGAAGAAGAACCAATCTTGATAACAATGCGTTTGGCGCTGGCGATTGAGTTTCGGGTCATCACTCATCATCTCCATCCAATTTAGCTAGTTCGACATCTACGACATCAGCAATTTTAGGTGTGTGCGGGTCAGAAACGTTGTACTCCCACTGCTTGGCGATTTCATCTTCGCTGAGCAGATCATCGGTGCGATTAACTGGTTTCCAGGTTGTTTCTAGACGGGAATCTTCACCACGACGATGTAGGTGGCCAGCTAATTGTTCAGCACCAGCTTCGATCGTTGGCTCCCAATCAAAGACGACTTCATTTTCGCCGGAACCAATACGAACTTCACTGCCAGCAACAGCGCCTTTTTTGTAAAGTTCTTTTTCAACACCAAGTTGGGCCAAGCGATCAGCTAAGTAACCAATTGCTTCGGCATTCTTAAAGTTTGTTTGGCGAACCCAGCGCACAACTTTGGCACCGCGCACAGTAAATGAACCATCTTCATTCGCTTTGACAGTAAACCCAGAATCATCTACTGCAGTTGGGCGCAAGATAATGCGAGTGCGTTCTTCTTTCGCCATAGATGCACGTGATGCTTGGATCAATCGCGCCATGGCATAAGTTAAATTCGTTAGACCTTCACGGCTGGCCGCTGAGACTGGATAAACCTCGTAACCTTTTTCGCGCAAAGTATCGGCAACCATGTCGGACATTGCTGCGCCATCAGGAATATCAATTTTATTTAGCGCAATGATGCGTGGGCGATCTTCAAGACCACCATATTCAGCCAACTCAGCTTCGATAACTTCAAGATCTTGAATCGGATTGCGATCGGTTTCAAGTGTTCCGCAATCAAGAACGTGAACAAGAGCAACGCAACGTTCAACGTGACGCAAGAACTCAAGCCCTAAACCTTTTCCTTTGCTAGCACCTGGAATTAAACCTGGAACATCAGCTACCGTGAAACGTGTATCGCCAGCATTTACCACGCCCAGGTTTGGTACCAAAGTTGTAAATGGATATTCAGCAATCTTCGGACGCGCTGCCGAGATAGCCGCAATCAATGAAGATTTACCAGCACTTGGATAACCAACGAGTGCGATGTCAGCGACGCTCTTTAGTTCTAGCTGAAGGGTGCGTTCTTCGCCTGGCTCGCCAAGAAGAGCGAAACCTGGTGCGCGACGCTTAGAAGATGAAAGCGCTAAGTTTCCCAGCCCACCAAAACCACCTTGAGCGGCAATAAAAGTAGTACCAGTCCCAACTAAATCAGCTAACTGATTTCCGCGATCGTCATATACAACTGTGCCATTTGGTACGCCAAGAATTAAATCTGTTCCGTAAACACCATCTTTGCGATCGCCATAACCTTGATGTCCAGAAGTTGCACGACGATGTGGTGAGTGGTGAAAATCAAGCAGCGTGGTTACATCTGGATCAACGACCAGAATTACATCGCCGCCGCGTCCACCGTTACCGCCATCTGGCCCACCGAGTGGCTTAAATTTTTCGCGCTTAACAGAGACGCAACCATCGCCACCTTTTCCGGCAGCAGCATAAAGAGTTACCCGATCAACAAATGTTGTCATTGCTCCTCCTTATATCTGTATTGCTAATTACTTAATGGAATTAAAAAAGCGAGCCACGCATACGTGCGGCTCGCTCTTTTTTGAGAACCGAAAATTAAGCTACAGGAACCACGTTTACAACGCGACGACCACGAGCTTTGCCGAACTCAACTGCACCGGCAGCTAGAGCGAACAGGGTGTCATCTTTACCGCGGCCAACGTTCTTGCCTGGGTGAAAGTGAGTACCGCGTTGACGAACAAGAATTTCACCACTGTTTACAAGTTGGCCACCAAAACGCTTGATGCCAAGGTACTGTGGATTTGAATCGCGACCGTTACGTGTCGAGGAGACACCCTTCTTACTTGCCATTTCTGCGCTCCCTTACTTCACGCCGTTGATGGCGGTAATTTTTACTTTAGTTAACTGTGCGCGGAAACCTTGACGACGGCGGTGACCGGTCTTGTTCTTGTAGCGCAGGATGTCAATCTTTGGTCCCTTTAGCTCTTCTAGAACTTCGCCAGTTACTTTTACGCCAGCTAGAACTTTTGGGTCTGAGGTAATGCTCGCACCGTCAACTACGAGTACGGCAGGGAAAGAAACGGTTGCGCCTGTCGCACTATCGATGCGATCGACAACGATGGTCTCGCCAACTTCGACTTTCTCTTGGCGGCCGCCAGCCTTCACGATTGCATACACAGTGGAGCTCCAGTTCTAAATTAGGCAGCGCACCCGATGGGCGCGAGCAGGGGTTAAGGATACGGATTGCCCGCACCTTGGGTCAAACTGAGTAATTATGAGGTTGGGCTGCTTCCGGGGGTAATAATCCCTGAACTAGCGGCCCGACGACGCTTTTTGCGAGCGCCTGATGGGGCAGGCTCGGCAGGGCTTTCGGCAGGTTCCTGATTTTCAAAGGCTTCAGTATCTGAGTCCGCATTTGAGTCGATGCCTGACTCAGCTTCTAACTCTTTCGCAACCGGAACCGGTGTGGCCTTAATTTTGATTGGTTCCATATGAATATGGATTCCGCGACCAGCGCAACTATCGCAAGTTGTTGAGAAAGCTTCGATTAACCCTTGGCCAACTCGCTTGCGAGTCATCTGAACTAGACCAAGCGAAGTAACTTCAGCAACTTGATGCTTGGTGCGATCGCGACCTAAGCATTCGACCAGACGACGCAGAACTTGCTCGCGATTAGATTCTAGAACCATATCGATGAAGTCAATGACGATGATGCCACCTAAGTCGCGTAAGCGAAGTTGACGAGCGATTTCTTCAGCTGCTTCAAGGTTGTTCTTGGTAACGGTCTCTTCGAGAGATCCACCCTTGCCAATAAATTTACCGGTGTTAACGTCGATCACGATCATTGCTTCAGTGCGATCGATAACTAGTGAGCCACCTGAAGGCAAATAAACCTTACGATCAAATGCTTTAGCTAATTGTTCTTCAACACGGAAGTCTGCAAATAAATCACCGACGCCAGTATATTTCTCAATCTTAGAAACTAATTCAGGTGCGATGAAACCAAGATAATTATTGATCTCGTCCCAAGCACCACTGCCCTGCACCGTTAGCTTGCGAAAATCTTCATTGAAGATGTCGCGGATAACACGAACTGCTAAATCTGGTTCGACATAAATCGCAGCAGGGGCATGGAAGTTAGGATTAATTGACTTCTGATAGATATCTTCCCATTGCGCTTTTAGGCGGGCGACATCATTAGTTAAATCTTCTTCCGAAACTCCTTCAGCTGCAGTACGCACAATTACGCCAGCAGTTTCTGGAATTAAGTTCTTTAAGATCGCCTTTAAGCGATTACGTTCTGGCTCGGGTAAACGCTTAGATATACCGCTCATACCGCCGCCAGGCACATAGACCACATAGCGACCAGGCAAGGAAACTTGGCTAGTTAAGCGAGCGCCTTTTTGGCCAATTGGATCTTTAGTTACTTGAACTAGAACTGACTGGCCAGACTTTAAAACTGTTTCAATTTTGCGTGGCTCAGAATCTGAAATTCCAGCGGAATCCCAGTTAACTTCACCGGCGTAAAGAACTGCGTTACGACCTTTTCCAATATCAACGAAGGCAGCTTCCATACCTGGCAATACGTTTTGCACGCGACCAAGATAGATATTACCAACGTAGGAAAGATTGGTATTTCGGTTTACATAGTGTTCAACCATGACGTTATCTTCGATAACTGCGATCTGGGTACGATCAGCAATTTGGCGAACCAACATCTCGCGGTCAACGTTCTCGCGACGTGCTAATAAATCAGTATCAGTAATGATGGTGCCGCGACGACGATATGGCTCGCGATAATCTGAGCGGTATTCGCGATCACTGCGTGAACTTGGGCGATCATTTCGTTCGCGGCGATTGCGCTTTGGATCATTACGAGTTGGACGCTCTTTTGTTTCGCGCACCTTTACAACTGTGACAACGCCATCTTCTTCAACTACTTCGCCCGCAACTACACCATCTCCGGCAGCACGACGGCGGCGGCGGCGGCGGTGAGTACCGGTACCGTCATCTTCAGTCTCGCCATTTTCAGAATTTTCGTCATTACTTGTGCCCTCGTCAGTATTTGCTGAGCCTGGCTTGCGACGACCACGGCCACCACGACGGCGGCGGCGACCACGTGAACTATCTTCGCTATCTGAATCGCTCTCGCCTGCCACAGCGCTTTCAATAATTGGTTCATCACTCTTCGCGGCGCTTGACTTATCTGGAGCTGATTTCTTTGCCGTCGCCTTTTTTGCTGGAGCTTTCTCGACACCATTTTTATCTACAATGGGTGCGGCTTGGAAGATTGCTACTGGGATCGCGGCGGCTTTTTTGACCGGTTTGGTCTTCTTTTCACCGGCTTCAGCAACTACCGCCTCAATAGTTGGTGCAACCGGGGTAGTTTCTACGCTTGTTTCACTTTTAACCTTTGGAGTCTTTTTAGCCGCGCGCTTACGCGGGTTTTTTGGCGCAATTGCCATGTGTTCAAATCCTAAATGCACTCATTGAGTGCGGGCCTGGCTTAAAAATCAATCTCAGTACGCGGTTGCGTAGTCGTAGAAAACCTTTAAGCAAATCTCTGGTAGTTCGCACTTGACACTCTTTTTCGCGATACCTGATCGCGGGTGCGCGCTGAACTGTTGCCTAAGTATGGCAGATGGGGGCCGAAATCCAAATTAAGCGTGAATTAGCCGCGCTGGCGAGCGTGAACGTTCTGCAGCAACCCAAATCCGATCAAGGTCGCGAACATACTCGAACCGCCATATGACATAAATGGCAGCGGCACACCGGTCATCGGCATAAGCCCCAGAGTCATGCCAATATTTTCAAATGTCTGGAAGGCAAACCAGGCTGTTACCCCGGTGCAGACGAGTCGCCCGTAAGGGTCGATTGCTCGTCGTGCGATTCCGAATGCGCGCATTAATAAAGTTAAGTAGAGCAAAATAATAACGCTGCTGCCAAGGAAGCCTAGCTGTTCACCAGCTACCGTGAAAATAAAGTCGGTCTGTTGTTCGGGCACAAATCGACCATTTGTTTGTGGGCCATTAAATAAACCGGTACCTATTAATCCGCCTGAACCAACGGTAATTCGAGCTTGTCGCAATTGGTATCCACTACCTTGAGTATCAGCATTTGGATTTACAAAGGACTGCAGACGCTTAACTTGATACTCATTAATTACGCCAGACTGCACCGCACCGAAAACTCCGATGATGGCAACTAGTATCAAGGCAACCACCCAGCGGCCAGAAGCGCCAGAGGCCGCAATTATTGTGACAACTGAGCAGCTAATAATAAAAACAGTTCCCATATCCGGCTGCAGTAAAATTAATGAGACTGGAATAGCAGCAACAATCAGAGATTGAATTACATTTTTATTAGTAGGAATATCACTATCGTGACCGCGCTCGGAAAGAATCATGGACATACCGACGATGATTGAAATTTTGGCTAATTCGGCGGGCTGAATTTGAAACCCACCAGGAAGTGCGATCCAGGCCTGTGCGCCATTTACTTCTGAACCCAGGCCCGGAATCAAGACAAAGCCCAGGCCTAAAACACCTAGCACCCAAAATATTGGCGTATAGGCACGCAGCAATCGATAGTCAATTAGGGTCGTACCCCAAGCCAGTGCGCAACCAATTGCAATATTAATTACGTGGCGTTTTAAGTAATACTCTGGATCTAGCCCATTTGAGGCATACCAATCACGCGTTGCGGCATATACCAAGAGCGTTCCGATAAATAAAAGGGCAGCCACAGCGGCCGTAAGAATTGGGTCAAAACCAGCAAAAAATGAGCGATTCTTATAATAATTAAAACGTGGAGTAACCAGACTCATTACTTGCCTCCATTCGTTTTAACTTTGGTAGCAGGTGAAATCTTAGGCAAAGTTGTTGGTAAACCATCTGGAAAGAGCACATTTTCTGGGACAATTTTATTATTTACTACTCCGAAAATAGTTTCATAGATCTTACGAACACCCACTCCAGAGTTAGGTGAACCAAAACCACCTTGACTCAACATCATCACTACTGCGTATTGTGGATTGTTACTTGGTGCATAGGAAGCAAACCAAGAGGTGTTGTCCTTCAGGGAGCCATCTGGATTTCGTCCGAATACTTCACCGGTGCCAGTCTTCCCACTAACCGGTACTGGGAATCCGGCAAAAGTACGAGCGCCAGTACCGGTAAGTATTACTTCACGAAGTGATTCTTTTAGGAACTTGATAGTCTTTCTATCTGCCGCAATGGTTCCAGTCTTAACCGGATCGATTGTCTTTATTACGGTACCATCAGTTTTTACAATTGCGCGTCCAACAGTTGGTTTCCATAGTGTTCCACCGTTAGCAATTGCGGCATACATCTGCGTCAATTTAAGTGGAGTAACTAAAGTGTCGCCTTGGCCGATGGAAAAGTTAACGGCATCGCCCGCACGTACTTTGTCGCCATCAAGGCAATTCTCTTTGGCTAGTAATAATAAGAATTGAGTCTGTTGTGACTTGGCGGCTTTCTCGCGATAGTTACAGTAAAAATCTTTATTGGCCTCATGCCAATTTTTCTTCCACTCTCTATCCGGTAACCGGCCAGCTGCTTCAGAAGGCAGATCTATGCCAGTTTTAGTATTGATTTGAAAACCCGCGGCGGCCTTAAAGAAGTAATCTTTCGGGTTTTTGATCGGAGATAAGCCACCATCGCGTAGCCATTCATCAAATGAGATTTGGTACCAAACGGTGTCACAAGAGACTGCCATCAATTGCTTAATTGACGCAGTGCCTTGGGCTTTACTCTCGAAGTTATTAAATGTGCGAGTTCCTACTTTTACATTAGCTGGGCAAGCATAAGATTTTTTTAAGTCATAGCCAGCATTGGCTGCTGCGATTATAGAAACTACCTTAAACGTGGAAGCTGGCGCAAAACGACCTTGAGTTGGTCTAGACAGAGCTGGCACACCATTTTCTTCACTAAAGAGCGCTTCTGCTTGCTTAACTGTTAATCCTTTTTCCCACATATTTGGGTTATAAGTTGGATATGAAGCCATAGCGATAACGCGACCCGTTTTAACATCCATGACAACAGCTGCGCCAGAATCGGCGCGATATCCGCTGGCTCGAGAGCGAGCAACTGCATCAGCTAGTGCACTCTCTGCCGCCGCCTGCACTCGAACATCAAGGCTAGTTACTAAATGATCACCAGGAATGGAATTTGTATTCTGCCCTTCACTGGTAATTGCTTCTTTACGGTCAACAATGACTGTTCTAATTCCAGGAATGCCACGTAAATAGGAGTCGTATTGAATCTCTAAGCCGCTCTTGCCAATCGATTCACTTCGATAATAGGTCTTACCATTTACGCCAGCCAAATCTGCATCAGTTAACGGCCCCAAATAACCTAAAATATGTGCAGCATTTACACCAACAGTGCCTGGGTAATTTCGGATGGCAATTGGCGTCGCACCAACTCCTGGAAATTCATCAGGTCGCTCGACAACTTGAAGCGCAACATTGGTGCTCGCCTCTTTAGTAATTGGAATCGGTTGATAACGAGTGCCTGTCCAGCAACCAGAACGACTACCAACTTCTAGTTCACCACATAATCTAGTTTTGCGATAAACATCTTCGTACTGCAACTTTAAAAGCTTTGCCAATTTTTTGAGAACTGCCTGACCTTTGTCCGGCTGCTTATCGAGAGCCAAACGATCAATAGTTACCGCCAAACCAGTGCGGTTAAGGGCTAATGGCACACCAGATGAATCAACGATCAATCCACGAGTTGCCGGATATACCGTGTCACGACTCTGAATACTAAGTGCTGCATCGCGGTATTTTGGCCCAGCTGCAACCTGTAGATAGAAAAGACGACCGAATAACGCCATCAATAAAGAGACTATCAAAATTTGTATTACGAGCATGCTAAGGCGAGTGCGTTGATTCATATCCGCATCCGACTATCAAAAGCTAGATCGTGTAACCAAGCCACCGATGGCAACATTAATGGCGTAACCACTAGCGTCCAGAAACCGCTGCCAACTATCGTGATTGCTGATTGTGCAAAACTAGTAGCACTATTGCCTAGCAAAAACCCGGTAATTAAATATGAAACTAAAACAATTACTTGAGCCAGGGTTACTATCAGAATTACACTTAATGGATTGCCTCGCAAATTCTCATCACCATAAGAGAAGAAAGCAATTGCATAACTCATCAACACTAAAATCAATGTCCAGTGTCCTAGTGGCCCACTAGTACTTGGAGATAAATCAAGCAAGATGCCTGCGCCGAATCCAACAGCTGCAGCGACTTCAGGCGTACTCAGAGCGGCCCAAAGTAAGGTGAGAATCAAAAAGATTGAGAACCCACCAGCCGGAAAATTCAACTGACTAACTACAGCTTCTTGGATGATAAAGAAAAATGTAAAGATCGTTCCCGTTAATCCAAATCGTCTTAACAACATTTTAAATCAATTACCTGAAGGAGAGGCAGAAGGTGATGGTGTTACAAATACAGTTACCGTAGGAATCGGCGTCGGAACTGGCTTGATAGGTGTTAATGCATCACGCGGATCAGTTTTTGGCGCTCTAACAACAACTGAAACCACGCCAAGTGAACCGAAGTTCGCAAAGTATTTAACAGTTGCGCTTTGCGTTACTGCACCCGCTGCATTTGAAACTGAGGTAACTCGGCCAACTGGAACGCCAGGCACGAATGGTTGGGCATTAACGCTGCCGCGGGCGAGCAAAATATCGCCAACTTTGATTGTCGTTTGATTGTCCAATAGCTGCAAATTCGCGGTGATTGAGCCTAATCCAGCCAAAATTCCGATCTGTTGCGAACCGGCTATACGGACACCGACTTTAAAAGCTGGGTCGGTGGCAAGCATCACGATCGCGGAATTCGCCAATACTTCTTTGACAACACCGACTAAACCATCGCCAGAAATAACGGTCATATTCTTCTTGATTCCGTTACGACTTCCAGCATCTATTGTGATGGTGCGGGTAAAAGCCAAACTCGAACCTTGCGCAATAACTTTTGCGCTGACAATTTTGAATCCCGCAGTACCGGCTAGATCAAGAATTGATTTGAGTTGCTCAATCTCGCCATCTTGGTTCTTGCGTAAAATTAATTGCTCGCGCAATTTTTGATTCTGTTTGCGCAAATCTTCAATTTGGTTTCGAGTTCGCCCAAGATTCGTGATGTCATTTACAAAATTCTTCACTGGTGTAAGTACTACGTTTCCGGCGCGCTGAAATGGTGACAGCACCGTTTGTGTCCCACTGCGTAGCCCATCAAGTACATTCACGCCACGCAGATCTAGGGTGATAAGAAATAGCGAAGAGACAATCAGAATTACTAAGAGCAGACGACCGCGGTTCTCGCCGCCGTTACGCATCTAAAGATTCCTATCGACGTGGCTCGGAGATCAAGACCTTTTCTAGGGCCTCAAACTCTTCGATGCACTTTCCAGAACCTTCAGCAACTGCATCAAGTGGACGCTCGGCAATATGAATTGGCATGCCAGTCTCTTTGCGCAAACGCTCATCGAGCCCCTTCAGTAACGCGCCGCCACCAGTAAGCACAATGCCACGATCCATCAAGTCACTTGAAAGTTCAGGCGGACACTTATCAAGTGTGCTCTTAACTGCGTTAACGATTGCATTTACTGGCTCTTCAAGTGCTTTACGTATTTCAGCAGCTGAAACCACAATTGTCTTTGGTAGACCAGTTGCTAAATCGCGACCACGAATTTCAGCATCTGGCTCACCTGGAAGTGGGTAAGCAGAACCAATTGCCATTTTGATTTCTTCAGCTGTGCGCTCGCCTAGCAAGAGTGAAAATTCCTTCTTAACCCAAGTAATAATGGCTTGATCTAGCTCGTCGCCACCTACGCGGATAGATAGGGCAACCACGATGCCACCGAGAGAAATAACGGCCACCTCAGTAGTTCCGCCACCAATATCGACAACCATGTTTCCGGTTGGTTCGTGAATTGGCAGACCTGCACCGATTGCTGCAGCCATTGGTTCTTCAATGATGTAAACCTTGCGCGCACCGGCTGCGTAACCAGCATCTTTAACTGCGCGTTGTTCAACACCAGTAATGCCTGATGGCACGCAAACCACGATACGCGGCTTAGCTAAGAAACGACGACGGTGAACTTTTTGAATGAAGTAACGCAACATGCGTTCGGTTGTGTCAAAGTCAGCGATGACACCATCTTTTAGTGGACGGATTGCCACGATATTGCTAGGGGTACGACCAATCATCTTCTTGGCTTCAAGACCAACCGCTAAAATTCCACCAGTATCTTGGTTAACTGCAACCACACTTGGCTCATTAAGCACAATACCGCGCCCACGCACATACACCAAGGTATTTGCAGTACCTAGGTCAACTGCCATATCGCGACCGATAAACGACATTCGATTAGCCATCTTTACTTCCCCCCGTTACCAAAGAAAATATTAATTTCGCGCGCAGCTGATTCAGGTGAATCAGATCCGTGCACAATATTTTGGACAACTTTTGTTCCGGCATCGCGCGCTAAGTCACCGCGAATTGTTCCGGGTGCAGCAACTGTTGGATCAGTTACACCAGCAAGTGAACGGAAACCTTCGATGACGCGATTACCTTCGGCAACCATTGCAACGATTGGACCAGATAACATAAATTCAAGAAGTGGTTCAAAAAATGGTTTCCCTTGATGTTCGGCATAGTGCGCTTCAAGAAGTGC
Organism: Bifidobacterium breve; assembly: GCA_945885625.1. GTDB lineage: Bacteria > Actinomycetota > Actinomycetes > Nanopelagicales > Nanopelagicaceae > Planktophila. The sequence continues at coordinate 254,298 of CAMCYS010000001.1, forward strand.
GCGATCTGCTTGCAACATTTTTAGCGCAGTAATTTGATAGCCCTTAGCTTCGATGCGCGAAATTACCTCGCCAACTAAGGCGCGACGTACACCGTCGGGCTTGACCAGGATCAGAGTTTTTTCGATGCTCACGGGGTGAGTCTATTAGGCATCTGGAGCTCGCGAAGCCAGCAAAGCAGCCCGGGCCGCTTCGCCCTTACGGCCGACCAAAATCGCCGCAATCCATAACCCCGCAAAAATCAGGCCAATTATCAGGAAGGAATTGACCACTAAGCCAAATCCGAGCATGGCTGCCTGCAGAACCCAGCCGAGTACCCAGCCAACTCTGCGCTTGAGTAATCCTGGGGCCAAAAGTAGGCAAATCGCAACTACAGCTCCGTAAATGATCGGAGCCCCACTTACTTCTTTCATGGCGATTAAAAGCGCAAACCCGATTGAAAAAGATTCCATAACCAAAACTGCCGAAGCCAATACGCGCATTATTTTTTATACTTTCCGTTAATGATGGCGCGTGATTCGCCAACAGTTATTACTGAACCAGTTATCAAGACACCAACTGACTCATCACTAAGTGGCCGCTTAGCATCTTTAATTGCTTGATCAATTGCGGCGCTTAAAGATTCGATCGCAGTGACTCGATCCTTGCCGAATATCTCATTGGCTAATTTTTCTAAGGCAGAGAGCTTCATCGCACGTGGTGATGAATTAGTAGTAACAATAATTTCATTCATAATTGGTTCTAGTTCAAGCAAAATTCCACGAACATCTTTATCGCCAAATGAAGCCACCACACCAATTACTTCATCGAAAGTAAACTCATTTGAAATTGTCTCTGCCAAAGCTTTTGCGCCATGCGGATTATGCGCTGCATCAAGCAGAATCGTGGGGTCGCGATGTACTACTTCGCAACGTCCAGGTGAAGTAACGGCGGCAAACCCAGCGCGAACTGCATCATGATCTAGCGCTGTATCGCCAAAGAATGCCTCAACTGCTACTAGCGCCGTTGCGGCATTAGCTGCCTGATGTTTCCCGTGGAGTGGCAAGAAAATGTCATCGAATGGCTCATTTAGACCGCTTACTGAGATTAATTGACCACCAACAGCGACTGCTCGGCTAGTTAATGAGTATTCGACGCCTTCGCGAGCCACCTCGATGCCAACTTCAGCAGCCCTGCGCAGGAGTTCAATTGCCGCTTCAGGCTCTTGCTGAGCAAGCACGCCAAACCCACCTGGTTTTAAGATTCCGCCCTTAGTTTTTGCAATCTCGGTGAGGGTATTTCCAAGATATTCCATGTGATCGAGCCCAATTGGCGTAATTACTGAAACGCCAGCTTGAACCACATTGGTGGCATCCCATTCGCCACCCATACCCACTTCGATTACACCAACATCAATTGGATGTTCGGCAAATGCCGTGAAGGCAAGCGCAGTAATTGCTTCAAAGAATGAAATCGGATTCTCAAACTTGCTATCCATCAATTCCAGATATGGTGAAATGTCGTTGTAGGAGAAAATTAGTTCGGCTGCATTAATTGGCTCACCGTTAATGCTGATTCGCTCTAAATAGCTCTCTAGATGGGGGCTAGTAAAGCGACCGGTACGTAGACCCATCTCGAATAACAATGAATCAATCATTCGCGAAGTACTGGTCTTGCCGTTTGTGCCACCAACATGAACTGTTGGATACGTTAATTGTGGCGAACCGAGAATATCGGTCAGCGCTGAAATTCTTTCTAACGTTGGCGCAATTCGAGTTTCTGGCCAGCGCGCAAGCAACGCTGCTTCGATCGCATCAATGCGAGCCTTCTCTTCAGGTGTCATGCTCATGCAGATGGCAGGGCAGCAAGAGCGGCGGTAATTCGTTCGATTTCAGATTGCGTCTTAACTAGACGTTCTTTAATTTCAGTTACAACTTCAAGTGGCGCTTTCGCCATGAATCCTTCGTTACCTAATTTAACTTGGGCAGTCTGTTGATCTTTCTGAACTGTCGCTAAATCTTTAGTTAGGCGAGCACGTTCGGCCACGACATCAACAGTTCCGGACAAATCTAGTTCGCACTTAACTGAACCAATTTCAAAGCTGGCTGTCGGGGTGAATTCTTTAGCTTCAAGTTTTAACACAAAGCCCATCGCACTGGCGTAATTTGCTAACTCGCCCTTAGTCGTTAGTCGACCCGGAATCTTGGCAGTTGCTTTAACACCTTGATCATTACGGAAACGACGTATCTCAGTAATTACGGCCTGCATCTGGGTTACCAAGTTCTCAGCCGTTTGATCAAGGTAACTCAAATCAGCCTCTGGCCACTTAGCGATTACTAGGGACTCTCCCCCAGTTAGTGAAACCCAAAGCTCTTCCGTAATAAATGGCATTAGCGGATGAAGCAGGCGCATGAGCTGATCGAGCACGTGACCCAGCACGCGCTGACTATTGGCAGCGTTACCAGTTGCGAAAGATTCCTTAGCTAGTTCGAGATACCAATCGCAAAGATCGTCCCAAGCAAAGTGATAGATCAGCTCACTTGCTTTAGCAAATTCGAATTTTTCAAAGAGCGAATCGGCATCACGAATAGTTTCGGTTAAACGGCTCAGAATCCACTTATCAATTGCATTTAGTGAGGAAGTCTCGGGCATTGATCCTTCAACTGTTGCACCATTCATCATGGCAAAACGAGTTGCGTTCCAGAGTTTGGTAGCAAAGTTACGTGACCCGCCTACCCATTCTTCGGCAAGAGCCTGATCGGTACCAGGGTTTGCACCGCGCGCTAAAGTAAAGCGCAAAGCATCGGCGCCGTATTTATCCATAAATTCGAGTGGGTCTACTACATTGCCACGACTCTTCGACATTTTCTTGCCAAATTGATCGCGCACTAAACCGTGCAGCATGATTGTTTTAAATGGTGGCATGCCATCCATGGCAAACGTGCTCATCATCATCATGCGCACAACCCAGAAGAACAAAATGTCATAGCCAGTTACCAACACTGAAGTTGGATAGAACTTTGCTAAATCATTACTTTTCTCAGGCCAACCAAAGGTTGAAAATGCCCACTGCCCTGAAGAGAACCAAGTATCCAAAACATCAGCATCCTGAACATAACCTTCAGGCGCGCTTTCGCCCGGACCGACAACAACCATTTCACCATTCGGGCCATACCAAACTGGAATTCGATGACCCCACCAAAGTTGGCGAGAGATGCACCAGTCGTGCATGTTGTCGACCCAATCAAAGTAGCGTGGGGCAAGCTCTTCGGGCTCAATCTTTACCGCACCACTGCGAACCGCATCTGCTGAAGCTTTGGCCAGAGGTGCCACCTTAACAAACCACTGCTTTGATAATCGTGGCTCAACAGTTGTATCGCAACGTGAGCAATGACCAACTGCGTGAATATATGGACGCTTCTCAGCAACAATGCGACCGAGTTCTTTTAGCTTGGCAACTACAGCAACTCGAGCATCGAAGCGATCCATACCATCAAACTCTGTGCCAGAGCCTTCCATGATGCCGTGCTCGTTCATGATTACTACAAACGGCACATTGTGGCGCATCGCCATTTCAAAGTCGTTTGGATCATGTGCTGCAGTAACTTTCACTGCGCCAGTTCCGAATTCAGGGTCAACAAGTTCATCAGCAATGATCGGAATCATGCGATTTACTAGAGGCAACAAAACTTCTGTGCCAATCATGTGCTGGTAGCGAGGATCATCGGGGTGTACCGCAACTGCGCCATCGCCCATCATGGTTTCGGCGCGCGTTGTGGCAACAACAATGCTTTGCTCGCCATCGCCGTAACGCACTTGAACAAACTCGCCAGCATCATCTTGGTGGTCAACTTCGATATCTGAAAGTGCGGTTAAACAACGAGTACACCAGTTAATGATTCGTTCCGCACGATAAATTAACTCAGCGTCGTACATTTTCTTAAAAATAGTTACCACGGCACTAGACATGCCTTCATCCATTGTGAAACGCTCACGCGACCAATCAACTGAATCACCTAAACGGCGCATCTGATCAAGAATCGCACCGCCCGATTCAGCTTTCCATTGCCAAACCTTTTTCACAAATTCTTCGCGGCCTAAATCATGGCGTGACATACCCTGAGCTGCTAATTGTTTTTCAACTACGTTTTGGGTAGCGATACCCGCATGATCCATGCCGGGTAGCCACAAAACTTCATAGCCCTTCATTCGCTTAATGCGTGCTAAACAATCTTGCAGGGTTTGATCTAACGCGTGGCCAATATGTAGAACACCGGTCACATTTGGAGGTGGCAGAACAATCGAGAAAGGTTCTTTAGTTGAGTTGGCATCAGCTGTGAAATAGCCGGCCGAGATCCATTTTTCGTAAAGTGGCGCCTCAATTTCGGCAGGCGAAAAGGTTGAAGCTAATTCTTTTCCGCGCTGGCTCATGGGGATCAGTCTAGATTATGCGCTCTTCTCTTCTGAACGCTTTTCGCCTCTAGCGGCCCGCTTTGGAATATCTCCAGTGCGCTGCACAAATGTCGGGGTAGCGCCATCAGTGATTGATTCAGCAGTAACAATTACTTTGGCGATATCGCTACGGCTAGGAACTTCATACATGACAGCTAGAAGCACGCTTTCCATGATTGCACGAAGACCACGGGCACCTGTGCCACGAAGCAGAGCGAGATCAGCGATCGCATCTAGTGATTCTGAGGTGAATTCAAGCTCAACTGAATCTAGTTCGAAAAGCTTTGCGTATTGCTTAACCAAAGCGTTTTTTGGCTCGGTCAGAATCTGCATTAGCGCTTCTTTGTCAAGATTCTCAACGCTTGTTAGTACAGGTAAGCGACCGATGAACTCAGGAATCATGCCAAACTTCAAAAGATCTTCGGGCATAACATCGGCAAAAATATCTTTACGATTCTTATCTTCAGCAGTTTGAAGTGTTGCGTTAAAACCTACGCCAGCTTTACCTGCACGAGCTTCAATAATTTTATCAAGGCCAGCAAATGCGCCACCAACAATGAAAAGCACATTAGTCGTATCAATTTGAATAAATTCTTGATGTGGGTGCTTGCGACCACCTTGCGGCGGCACGGAAGCAACAGTTCCTTCGAGAATCTTTAGAAGTGCTTGCTGCACACCTTCGCCTGATACATCGCGAGTAATCGATGGGTTTTCAGATTTGCGAGCGACTTTATCGATTTCATCGATGTAGATAATTCCGGTTTCAGCTTTCTTAACATCGTAATCAGCTGCTTGTAGAAGTTTAAGCAGAATGTTCTCAACATCTTCGCCCACGTAACCAGCTTCAGTTAACGCAGTGGCATCGGCTATGGCAAACGGCACATTGAGCATGCGAGCTAAAGTTTGCGCCATAAGCGTCTTGCCGCATCCGGTTGGGCCAAGCAATAAAATATTGCTCTTGGCTAATTCGATGCCATCTTCGCGCTTTGAATCCCCTGACTGAACGCGCTTATAGTGGTTGTAAACGGCTACTGATAAAGATTTCTTGGCACGATCTTGGCCAATTACGTATTGATCTAGAAAATCAAATATCTCTTGAGGTTTTGGAAGTTCAGTTAATCCAAGAGCCGCACTTTCAGAAAGCTCTTCAACAATGATCTCATTACAAAGATCAATACACTCGTCGCAGATATAAACACCTGGGCCGGCGATCAATTTCTTCACTTGCTTCTGAGTCTTTCCGCAGAAAGAACACTTCAGTAAATCGCTGGTTTCGCCAATGCGAGTCATGATTCTCCTCTAGCAGGGGCGGGGAATTCCCCTTGCTTACGAGTGAATACTAATTTCTGACGGTACTTTGCGCCCGACTTTTCGCGCTTAATCTTGTTCGCTCTCAGAGATAATTGTCTTGGGCGGCATCTTCATGTCGCGTACCCCAGGAATCCGCATAATCGATAGCCCCATCAAAACATGAAAGATTGAAGCGCCGATTAACAAATTTCGCTCGCCAAAGTAATTAGCGGCTGGGCCAACCAAGGCCATGCCAAGTGGCATTAGCGCAGTTGATCCCATGTGATCAATTGAGAAAACTCGCCCCTGTAAATGTGGTGGAACTTCGCGTTGTATAGCCGTGGACCACCAAGCTTCCCATGGCCCGACTGAAAGCCCTGCAATTAGGTAGGCAATAACAATGAAGGTGCCAGAGATCGGAAATGCCAAGGCTAGAGGCGCCACAATTACCAGCATCCAGACCAGAATCGAAACATGGCCTTCGTGTTTGACCTTTACCTTCACGCAGATAATCGCCGAAATAATACTTCCCAGCGAAAATGCTGCAGCCGATAAAGCAAAAGGAGTATTCGAAGCAAATTCGCGCTTAGTGATGATTGGCAATAAAACAACTTCGGCAGCAAGTACCACCATCAACTGAAATGAAACCATAAAGATCATGGCCCCGATCCAGGGAATTTGAATAACGGTACGAAGCCCTTCGCGCATTTCAGTTAGGAATGTTTCACGCTCTTTTGGCTCACTCTTAATCTCTTCTTTAATTTTATTCAGAAAGTAAGTACCGAGCGCAAAAGCGAACGCTGTAAATAAGAAAGTTAAGCGCCCACCAATGAGATAAACCGATACGCCTCCAATGCCAGGGCCAATAATTGTTGATGTACGAACTACGATATTGCGAGCAACATTTGCGGCTGGCAATTTTTCATCTGGCACCAAACTAGGCATAATCGCACCAGCTGCTGCCGCACCAAAGGCATCGCCAACGCCTACTAGAAATACTGCAAGGCCTAGGAAAACATGTGGTGTAGCTGGGCCAGATAAGAAGACCATCGAGAAAACAATTACTGCTCGTGCTAAATCGCTAGCAATCATTACTTGTTTGCGAGGTAATCGATCTGTCCAGACACCAGCAAATGGGGCACCGATTACCGATGCCAAGATGCGTGACCCTAAAATCAAACCAAGAGTTGTTGCGCTACCACCTTGATCAATAACGGTAACTGCGAGCGCAATTGGAAAAGCTGAGGCGCCCAAAACAAAGATCGTCGTAGAAACCCAAAAGAGACGGTATCCCGGATATGACCAAAGGGATCCCGCCTCAGTTAGATTTTCAAGCTTGCTTTTTATACCTGTAAACACAGCGCCTAACTTATTACATAGTCTTGCAATAAACCTATTTGCTTACGCTTGAGGCTTGGCCTTACGGCTTTCAAGAACTTGATCAATTAGACCGTATTCAACAGCTTCAGCTGCAGTCAGAATCTTGTCACGTTCAACATCGGCTGTCACTTCAGCAACAGTCTTATTTGAGTGACGTGAAATTAACTCTTCTTGCATCAAACGAATTCGCATAATTTCAGCAGCTTGAATTTCGATATCAGATGCTTGTGCGTAATCGCCTTGTGCAAATGGCTGATGAATCAAGATACGTGAGTGCTCAAGTGCATAACGCTTGCCTTTAGCGCCAGCAGCCAAAATCACGGCAGCTGCTGAAGATGCTTGACCTAAACAAATTGTCATTACATCTGGGCGAACGAATTGCATGGTGTCATAAATTGCTGTTAGCGCAGTGAATGAACCACCAGGTGAGTTGATGTAAATCATGATGTCGCGGTCTGGATCCATTGACTCAAGCGTTAGCAACTGAGCCATTACATCGTTTGCCACAGTGTCATCAATTGGCTGACCTAAGAAAATGATGCGCTCTTCGAATAGCTTCGTATAAGGATCTAAGCGCTTGTAACCGTAAGCAGTCTTTTCTTCGATTGTTGGAAGAACGTAGCGGCTAGTGATCTCGTTTACCTTGTTGGTATTGAAGTTGTTGTTCATGCTGTTCCTCCGCTACCTGAAACTTGACCGGCTGATCGAACAACCTGATCAACGAAGCCGTATTCCTTAGCTTCTTCTGCGGTAAACCAATTGTCACGATCAGAGTCAAGAGTGATTTTCTCGACAGTCTGACCAGTGTGCTGAGCAATAATCTCAGCCATGATCTTTTTGGTTGCAGCCATTTGTTCAGCTTGAATACGAATATCTGTGGCAGTACCGCCGATGCCACCGAGTGGTTGGTGCATCAAGATGCGTGAGTGTGGCAACGCGTAACGCTTGCCCGGTGCACCTGCTGTTAACAAGAACTGACCCATAGATGCAGCCATTCCCATACCAACTGTTGCAATGTCATTCTTTACATACTGCATAGTGTCGTAGATCGCCATACCGGCAGTTACTGAACCACCAGGTGAGTTGATGTAAAGGTAAATATCTTTTTCAGCATCTTCGGCAGCAAGTAATAAAATCTGCGCACAAATTGCATTGGCCATCTCGTCGCGAACTTCGCCGGTTAAGAAAATAATTCGTTCGCGTAGTAAGCGGGCGTAAACCTGATCGTCTAGCGCACCTGGACTTGCGTGCGAAGAGCGAGCGGTTATCTCGCTAGTTTGCGGGTTTTGTAAATCCACTGACAGCCTCCTGTTTATTGCGTGTATTGACCTTAACAATGTCAGACGCGAAATGCTTCCCTAATTCGGGTAAATCACGCGTAGATTGCCCGTGTTCGCTCACAGCAGATCGTTTATTCAGCAGCCTCTTCAGAAATCGCTTCGCCAGCCTGCGGACGAAGAGCTTCGAGATCGATGGTGTTGCCAGATGCATCCTTGATTATGATGCGACCAAGAACGCCAGCAAGTGCCTTCGAGCGAGCAACTTCGGCAACCAAAGTGGCGATCTGACCCTGCTTCTGTAGTTCTTGGGCAAATTGCTCTGGAGCCATTCCGTAACGCTGTGATTGGCGAACCAAATATTCGGTTAGTTCCATCTCATTAACTTCAACTGCCTCAGCCTTAACGATTGAATCAAGCAAGAAATCAGACTTAATTGAGGTGCGAACTTCTAGATCTACCTCGGCGCGGTGGGCTGCATCTTCAAGGCGACCCTCTGGCTCAAGATGAGCATTTACTTCATCTTCAACTAATTTGTCTGGAACTGGAATATCAAGATCGGTAATTAACTTCTCAAGAAGTAAGTCGCGGGCTTGTGCGCCTTGTTCCATCTTCTTTAAGCGATCAAGGCGAGTCGCGGTGTCGGCCTTTAGCTCAGCCAAAGTATCGAACTCACTTGCAAGCTTTGCGAAAGCATCATCAATAGTAGGCAAGATGCGCTCTTTAACAACCTTAACCGCAACATCAACGTCGCCAGTTTCGCCTTCAGCTTGACCAACTAGTTGAGTATTAAATGTCTTGGTATCGCCGGCTGATAAACCAACAAGTGTGGCATCAAGGCCATCGATCATGCGATTTGAACCTACTTCATAAGAAATGTCAGATGCTTTTCCGCCATCAATTTCTTCGCCATTAATCTTTGCCATTAAATCAATTGTTACAAAGTCGCCATCTTTAGCTGCGCGCTCAACTGTAGTTAGAGTTCCGAAACGCTTTGCTAGTTCATCGATCTGCTCTTGAATATCTGAATCAGTCACAATTGCATCAGGGACTTCAATTGTAATCTTTGAGAAATCAGGAAGAGTTACTTCTGGACGCACATCTACTTCAACAGTGAAATGTAATTTCTCGTGATCAACAAATTCTTTAATATCAACTTCTGGGCGACCGACAACTAAAACTTTGTGTTCGCGCGCTGCTTTGCCATAGAACTCTGGCAGAGCAGTGTTGATTGCTTCATCAAGAACAGTGCCACGACCAACACGTTGATCGATCATTGCTGCTGGAACTTTTCCTTTACGGAAGCCAGGAATGTTTACTTGTGTTGCAACCTTCTTATAAGCAGCATCAACATGCTCTTTTAACTCTGCGAACTCGACTTCAACATCTAGTCGTACTCGGGTAGGTGAAAGTGTCTCGACCGAGCTCTTCACAGATTGCTCCTTATAGATATTGATGACCAGTAACTTAAGTACTTCTGGTCGGGGCGGGGAGATTCGAACTCCCGATCTCCTGCTCCCAAAGCAGGCGCGCTAGCCACTACGCTACGCCCCGAGGCGTAAGTCGGAAGTCTAGAGGAATTTTTGTGCTCTGATTACCGAGCCGATACCCTTAACCCTTACGCTAGCGGTCTCACCGCATGCGGGTGTAGCTCAATGGTAGAGCCCCAGCCTTCCAAGCTGGCCATGCCGGTTCGATCCCGGTCACCCGCTCCAAGCATTTCTGCTCAAAATATTAAGGCTCCCCTCGCTTATTTATTCCACTTTTATGCGATAGCGCCAACCATAACTCCGACGAATGAGCCGCTTGGCGTGAGCGATACCGATACAGAATCTGGCGTGAACACGTTCACCACAAGGTCTGAATTTGCCAACGTAGATGCGCCATTAATGACAACGTCTGCATAAAGTGTCACTTCAAAAACTCTTGCCGAATCCTTGTAGAAAGTACCTGATGCATAAAAATACTTAGCGGTTATAACTGGTGTGGCTCCCGTGGCGGTAAACGAAATACCTAGAGTTTGATCAATTGTATCCAATGGATTTGATGTTGAGCGAAAGTGAACTTGCACTCTCAACACATAGCTCTTCCCTGCTTCGAGAACCAAGAAGGTTGCTGAACTAGTACTTGAACTAGGTCCACCAACAAGAGGATTTGCGAAAATAATATTTCCAACTAACCCAATGGACAACCCTGTCGCACCTGCTACTCCAGAAGTTCCTTGTGATCCGGTTAAACCGGTTGGACCTGCTGGGCCTTCGGGTCCAGTTGAACCTGTTGCTCCAGCGCTTCCATTTGCACCAGTGCTACCTGATGGTCCCGCAGGTCCTTGTGCACCAGTTGCTCCACTTCCGGCAGGACCTTGTGAACCTGTTGCGCCACTTGGACCTTGCGATCCAGTCGCACCTGTTGCACCGGGTGCTCCTTGCGAACCAGAACCTGCTGGTCCTTGCGAACCTGCTGCACCAGTTAAACCGATTGGACCTTGTACGCCAATTGGGCCAACGATTCCTTGCGCACCAGTTGCCCCAACTTCACCACGTAATCCTTGATCGCCTTTTAAACCAGTATCGCCAGCTATTCCCTGAGTTCCTTGATTACCAATTGGTCCAGCGACAGTTGATGCATTTGTAATTGTCTTTCCGTCAGTACCGCTTTTTCCATCGCTACCACTTTTTCCATCTGTACCGTTTGATCCATTAGTTCCTTTTAAGCTAACCGCTTTAGGCCACTTCTTCTTCATCTTTGGCCCATAAATATTTAAGTTTTTAATATCTATATAGAAATCACCATCTATACCGATTGAATTAGAGGGTGCTTTAAGTCCACTTAATACGGTGTTTGGTATCGACGCAGCAGTTCTTCCGGCAGCTTTTGGTTTAGTTACCGCATTAGTGCTCGACATAGGGATACATAAGATGATTGCAATTGAAATTATCTTTATTAGTATTTCTCTTGCTTTAATATCCATTGACGAGAACTCCTGTCGGGTTGGGGAATCCCAGTTTGAAACGGACAAATCGCCTCAGATATACGGGATGCCCTGCTGGCTGGCTGGCATTTCATGACTATTGCCCTAGGTGCACGCTTAAAAACTCTAACCGCGTTCACAGGAAAATGGGCTAATTTTCTAAACCTCGGGTAGTTTATTTCGGGTAGTCGATAACGTGGGGTTATTGGCAAGAGAAAGTAAGTAATCGAGAGGACCATAAAATGGTTTCAAAGAAGAAAGTAGTTGCGATAGCAATTACATCTATGGCTCTCACTGTTGGCAGCATTGGTGTTACTAATGCCTCCACAAAAAGTTCAGTGAAAGTATCGATAAATAAGGGAATGAAAGTTCCTGATGCACAAAAGGATAAACTTGCTGGCATTTTGAGTGACCTAGTGAAGAAGGGAACTCTTACCCAATCGCAAGTCGATGCATTGAATGCAGCTATTGCGGCTGCACGAACTACCGTCGATGCGAAACGTCAAGAGCTTAAGGCAGCACTTGAAGCTGAACGCGCAGCACATGATGCGCTAGTAGCTAGCACGATTGGTCTTGATGCATCTGTAATCAAAACTCGTTTAGCTGCTGGTGAATCATTGGGTGCAATTGCGGGAACAAAACGAGATGCGTTGATCGCAGTTCTAGTTGCTGATCACACAAAGCGCATTGATGCTGCTGTAACAGCTGGGAAGTTAACTGCTGCCCAAGCATCAGTTATGAAAGCTGGCCTAGTTGCTCATGTAACAGCGCGAGTTGATTCAGTACGCGGACCGAATGATGGAAAAAAGGGCGGCCCAGGAATGGGTGGTCATAAAGGTCATAAAGGCTTTAAGGGTTTTAAAGGTGGACATGGACCAAAAGGTGGAATGACTCCGCCAGCCGGAACTACACCAGTTGCACCAACTTCCTATAAGGCTTAATTAGTTAAGTAGGGCTGATATAAAGCATTAACCTCCTTCCGAAGGGCAGGAAACCCGTCACCAGAAACATCGGTGGCGGGTTTTCTCATGATTAGATTCACTCATGCGCATTCATATTGGTAGTGACCATGCTGGCCTTGAGTTAAAGAACGCTTTATCTACTTACTTAACTAAGAAGGGGCACGAAGTTAAAGACCACGGCCCATTTGAATACGACGCATTAGATGATTACCCAGTCTTTTGTATTCCAGCAGCCCAAGCAACAGCTGCTGAGCCAGGCTCCTTTGGCATTGTTATCGGCGGTTCTGGAAATGGCGAGCAAATGGCGGCCAATAAAGTCAAAGGTGTTCGCGCTGCTCTAGTTTGGAGTTTAGAAACAGCCAAGCTTGCTCGCGAACATAACAACGCAAATGTGATCTCTGTTGGTGGTCGCCTGCATTCGATTGAAGATTGCCAATCATTTCTCGATGCGTTCTTGGCGACACCATTTAGTGGCGATGAACGACATATCCGTCGCATCAATCAGATGAGCAACTTCGAAACAACTGGCGAGATTAAGTAATTACTTCTTTATAAATCTAAAATCGGCAACCGGGTGTTCTTTGTTAATCCCTTGATCTTCAAAGCGAGTTAGCGGTCGCCACTCTGGGCGCTTAACTTCTCCGCCAGTAAAGAAACTTTGTTTGGTAAATTCCTCAGCAATCCATTGTGCATATGGTGGCCAATCAGTTGCGATGTGTAAGAACGCCGTAGGCTTTAATTTTGAAGCAACGCTTGCGATAAATTCTTGATTAACAATGCGGCGTTTGAAGTGTCGCGCTTTTGGCCAAGGGTCTGGGAAAAATAAGTGCACGCCATCGAGTGAATTATTAACGATCATCTCTTCGAAAACTTGAAAAACATCACCTTCAATTGTGCGCACATTTTTTAGTTCGAACTCTTCAATGCGCGAAAGTAATTTGCCGATTCCAGGGCGGTGAACTTCGACTGCTAAATAACCAGTAGTTGGATCGCTAAGTGCAATCTGTGCGGTGGCCTCGCCCATGCCGAAGCCAATCTCCATAACAATTCGTTTGGAATCTGGAAATAACTCTGCCAGGTTGATTTTTTGAGCGGAAAATTCAATACCGAAAACCGGCCACAGGCGATCCCAAGCCTCTTGCTGGCCCTCGGTAATGCGGCGTCCGCGTAACTTGTATGACCTGACTGCTCGGCTTTCCACTAGAGCACTCTTTCATGCTTAGATTACGAACCCCAATCGGGCGCCAAAGTTTTGCAGCTTTGGCAATTTAACAAGGAGTCCTCGTGCCAGGTACGAATATCACCCAAATTGAAGCCGCTGAACGTTCTGCCATCTTGAAGGTCGCAAGTTACGTGATCGACCTAGACCTAACTACTGGAGCCGAGAATTTTCGGGTAAAAACCACAGTTAAGTTCGCGGGCCTAAAGCCGGGCGCCACAACTTTCATCGACTGTGTTGGTGCCAAGGTTTACTCCGCCAAACTAAATGGCGTTGAGTTTGATCCGAAGTTCGATGGCGAAACTGTTTATCTGCCCGCAATCGCTGCCGAGAATCTGCTTGAGATCGAACACGACGGCGTTTATTCAAATTCTGGCGAAGGCTTACACCGCTTCGTTGACCCAGCTGACGACGAGGTTTACCTATATACCCAGTTCGAAACTGGCGATGCTCGTCGTATGTATGCCTGCTTTGATCAACCAGATCAAAAAGCTACTTTTAAAATCAGCACCATTACCCCTAAGCATTGGGAAGTTATATCTAACTACGGTATCGAATCAACCAAAGGTCTCGATGGCGATAAGAAGTTTATTCAATTTGCTGAATCTCAAGTTATTGCGACTTATGTAACTGCCATTGTCGCCGGTGCTTACCAGAGCATTCATGATGAATATAAAGGTGAGAAAACTATTCCGCTTGGTATCTATGCTCGTAAATCTTTCTTTAAGCACGTTGATGCGGAAAACATCTTCGAAGTTACCAAGCAAGGTTTTGCCTACTTCGAAGAGACTTTCGGTCTGGCTTACCCATTCGGTAAGTATGACCAGATCGCAGTTGCCGAATACAACTGGGGCGCTATGGAAAACGTTGGTTGCGTAACTTTCCACGAAGATGTGCTTATTTTCCGCAGCAAGGTAACTGAACGCAACTACGTAAGCCGTGCTTCAACCATCCATCACGAAATGGCGCACATGTGGTTTGGCGATCTAGTCACAATGGCTTGGTGGGAAGATCTATGGCTTAACGAATCATTTGCTGAATGGGCTTCATATATGGCCGTAAGCGAATCAACTAAGTGGACTCATGCTTGGACTGAATTTAATTCAAGCCGCAAAAACTGGGCTTACCTTCAAGATCAGCTTTCATCTACCCACCCAATTGCAGTTGAGATGGAAGATCTCGATGCAGTGCGCACCAATTTCGACGGTATCTCCTATGCTAAAGGTGCATCTGTTCTACAACAGTTAGTTGCTCACATTGGTCGCGATAATTTCATCGCAGCTCTTCGTAAGTACTTTGCTAAGCATGCCTATCAAAACACCACTCTTAGCGATCTAATTGTTCAGCTTGAAGCTGCCAGTGGTCGCGACTTAACTGAGTGGGTTCGCACTTGGTTGCGCACAGCAGGCGTTAACACATTAAGCCCGGTGCTTGAAATCGAAGGCGATGTTTACAAGTCGGTCAAAGTTAAGCAACTCGTACCAACCATGCCAGTTGGGTCTACTGAACTTCGCCCGCACCGCCTAAAGGTTGGTCTTTATGACATCAAGGGCGACAAGCTTTCACGCCGCAAAAACGTTGAGTTAGATGTTGCTGGCGCACTTACCGAAGTTGCTGAATTAGTCGGCGAGAAAACGGCCGACCTAGTTCTAATCAACGATGGCGATCAGACATATGCCAAGTTGCGCTTCGATGAACGCAGCATAGCAACTATGAAATCTCACCTGGGAAAGCTAGATGATTCACTTTCACGCGGATTAATTTGGGCATCGCTTTGGGATTCAACTCGCGATGGCGAGCTAGCAACTAGTGATTATGTAACTATCGCTCTTAATGCGCTGGAAGGCGAAACTGACATTGCAACAGTGACCATGACTGTTATGCAGATCGATGGTGCTATTTGGTCATATGCCTCAGATGCTAATCGTGAGAAATTGCGCGAACAAGCAGCTAACGCATTTGAAAAGTTCCTAGAAAGCGCCGCACCTGGTAGCGATCATCAACTGCAATATGCCAAATCATTTGCTGACTTTGCTTACACCCCAGCACAACATGAAAAAATCAAAGCGATTCTGAATGGGTCAATCAATGGACTAACTGTTGATGCTGATCTGCGCTGGTTCATATTTACCTGTGGCGTAAAACGCGGCATTTTTAACGCGGCCGATATCGATGCAGAGGCTGCGAAGGATAAGACAGCACACGGAATGCAATATGCAGCCCAGGCTCATGCTGCTCTTCCGAGCGCAGACGCTAAAGCTGCAGCCTTTAAATCAGTTACTACCGAAAACTTGTCGAACACAATCCACGCCTACACCTGCCGTGGCTTTAACTTAGCAATTCATCGCGAACTATTGGTGCCATTCGTTGATAAGTACTTCGAATCAATTCTGGAAGTTTGGGAGACCAAGGGTTATGAAATTGCTGAAACTACTGCGACATTGTTGTTCCCACGTTGGGTAATTAGCGAAGAAACTGTAAAGAAGGCTGAACATTGGCTACAGGTAACCGGTAAGGATGCATCTCACGCAATGCGCCGCACGGTTGCTGAAGGACGAGATGCAATGACTCGGGCACTGAAAGCACGCGCTGCCGATAAGTAATATCTATTCGATATGAGTTAAGACCGAGTCTTTTGGCTCGGTCTTTGCTTTGCGCTCACCAGTTAGCGCATAAACAATTACTGAAATTAAGAGAAAAATTCCTAGTGGAGCTCCGACAAAATAAAGGGCGGTCTGTGCTGCGCTCAGAGATTCACCTGGCATAGCACCATCTTCTTGGTTCATCTTGATGTGGGTCGCAGTTTGAATAAGGTGATGCATCATGGGAATAAGTGTAATTGACTTAAGCAGTCGCTGCAGACGCCCCAAATGGTTCTAGATATGGCAGCCAACGATTTTCAGTTCTACCAGTTCCCAGAATTCGCCAAGCAGCACCAACTGGTTCGCGCGGAAGTGATCTAAGTCGCCAACCTAATTCTTTCAGCCCTTTATCAGCCTTGGCGTGATTGCAGCGATGGCAGGCAGCAACCACATTTTCCCAATTATGTCCGCCACCGCGAGAGCGCGGAATTACGTGATCAATGGAAGTTGCGGCATTGCCACAATAAACGCACCGGCCACCATCGCGAGCAAAAATCGCACGCCGAGAAAGTGGAACTGCGTGACGATATGGGATTCGGACAAATTTATTTAATCTAATTACTGAAGGCAATGAAACTTGCCCAGTCGCGTAATGAAGTACCACGCCGGAATCTTCGACCATAGTTGCTCGATGATTGAGCACTAAAATAAGGGCACGTCGGTCTGACACAACACCTAGCGGTTCGTAGGTGGCGTTTAGTATTAGTGTTCGCGACATAATCGCTCCCCGATCGAAGCGCGTGGCTCGCGCCGATTGCCATATCCTGCCGTAAAAGTTCTGTGAAAGAGCGGATTTCTAGCGCCTTTTGGGTTAAGAATTCGTTAGAGTCGGCATCGCTATGAACTTCAATGTGAGAGAAGCGATCGATTGGTTCAGCGGTGCGCCACTGCGCATCCTGTTGGTTCTGCTCATTGCTAGCGCGACCCAGTACTTTGGTAAGCGAGCCATTACTCGCGCCATGAACCGGCTGGCTACCGCCGATTTACGCCCTGGCTTAAGAGGCGTTGGCGCCCGGCAAAAAGAGCGAGCTAAGACAACTGGCACGGTTCTGAGCAGCACCTTGAATTCAGCAATCTGGCTAATCGCCTTTGCCACAGTGTTGGGTGAGTTTGGATTTAACTTAGGTCCTTTTATCGCCTCGGCCGGTGTTATTGGTGTGGCCCTTGGTCTTGGTGCTCAAACAATTGTGCGTGACGTTCTCTCTGGAATCTTTATGTTGGTCGAAGATCAATATGGTGTTGGCGATACCGTTGAAGTTTTGGAGATCAAAGGTGTGGTCGAAAAAGTTGGCCTGCGAATTACCACTGTGCGCGATAGCAACGGCACGCTTTGGTACCTACGTAATGGTGAAATTCTTAAAGTTGGAAACTCAAGTCAATCTGCTTGATTAACTAAACCGGCAGCTGCCATTTGTAGATATCCCCATAAAGTTTCTTTGTGGGCAGCATCAATTTCAACACCATCTACTGCTTTGCGCATCGCGTTGATCCAGGCGTCGTGGGCGGCGCGATCAATCTGAAATCCAGCATGACGCATTCGCAACCGTGGGTGCCCACGTTCTTCCGAGTAAGTACTCGGCCCGCCCCAATACTGTTCTAAGAACATTTGTAATCTCTCGGCGGCGCCTTTCATATCCGAATCTGGATACATAGGTCGCAAAATTGGATCTGTCGCAACGTGGGCATAGAACTGCGAAACTAAATCGGCAAAAAATACTTCGCCGCCAACTTCTTCGTAGAAAGTCACTTCACTCGCAACCAAACTGCGGTATCGGTGGGCAACTTATTTCCAACCAGTGGGCCACTTGAAAGTAAAACTTCTGAATCTGCTGGCAACTCAAGCTCAGCCCCAAAGTTCACATAGCAAGCAAAATTTCCTGGTCGCGTAAATGCCAGCACCTCGTCATTTACATCAAGCCAAGTCATTGGGCCATCACCTAAACCAGCTTCGCCCTTACGAATGGCTAGTGCTTTGCGATACATCGTTAGCGTTGAACTTTCGAGACCATCTTGAACGGTGGCAGCGAATTTGCCCCACCAAGGACTCTGCGGCAACCAAGCTTCAACTGGCTTTAAACTTATATTTGCCGAAAAACCAAAGGCCCCGGCTGGTTCGTGGTGCCATGGCAACGGAACTCGACAACCATCGCGGCCACGATCGACTTTGCCGCTCATTACCCAACGTGGGTCTGTTAAACGATCTTCGGGGATATCGCGAACTTCAGGCAGCGCTAGCTCTTCACCTTGATAAACGTATGCACCCCCTGGTAGCGCTAACATCAAAAGTGCCCCGGCTCGTGCGCGACGAGTTCCGCGTTCTAAATTAAATTTCGTTGGGTCGCCTTGGCGGTGAAGCGTTGATTTATCAACGTTTAGTAAACCTAAATCAAAACGATCAACTGAGCGAACTAAATCGTGGTTGTTAAAGACCCAAGATGATGGTGCCCCAACTTCAGCCATTGCTGCCATCGAAGTGACGATGCGCTCTTTAAGGAAAGCAGCTTCCCAAAGTGAAATTAGGAAATCAAAGTTAAACGAGTTAGCAAGTTCATCAGGGCGTAAATAACGCGCAATGCGCGTTGCCGGACTTACCCAGGCTTCAGCAACTGCCATGCGGTCACCTGGATAGGAATCCAGAATCTTGCGCCATGAACGATGAATCTCGTGAACACCTTCTTGATCCCAGAATGGATGTTGAGTTGCCGAGAGCATCTCGTTGCCTTTTTCCGGTTCAACAATGTCGGGCAGGCCTTCGGCTTTAATCATGGCGTGCGCAACATCAATACGGAATCCATCGACACCAAGGTCTAGCCAGAATTTTAGAATCTTTTCGAAGTGCTCACGTACATCGCGGTTCTCCCAATTGAAATCTGGTTGTTCGGTAGCAAATAAATGTAAGTACCACTGCCCTGGCTTGCCGTCAGCTTCAATAACACGCTGCCAAGCGTCGCCGCCAAAAACTGATGGCCAATTATTTGGTGGCAGTTCACCGTTCTTGCCTTTGCCATCTCGGAAATGAAAACGCTCGCGCTCAATACTGCCAGGTGCTGCCTTTAACGCGGCCTGAAACCATTCATGTTGATCGCTGCAGTGATTTGGAACAATGTCGAGCAAGATACGGATTCCGATTTCGTGAGCCTCGGCGATGAGCGCTTTAGCATCACTTAAGTTGCCGTAATCAGGCTCGATATCGAAATAGTTGGCAACATCGTAACCATGGTCTTTTTGCGGAGAAGGAAACCAAGGTGTAACCCAGATTGCATCTATGCCCAGTTCTTTTAGGTAAGGCAACCGCGAGCGAATTCCATTGATATCACCAATGCCATCGCCATTGCTATCGGCGAAGGAACGAATATAAATTTGATAAGTAACCGCATCGCGCCACCAAAGGCGAGTTGATCTTGGCGCAAGTTGCATGAGTTAAGCCTCTAAATATCCGGTCAGAAATTTACGTTCATCATCTGTAAGTGGGCGCGATTTTTTAGTCTCCATAGAGACAGCTACCTGAACCGTGCGACCGCGAGCATGCAAACCATGTGGGCTGCTTAATTCATAAACTAAATCAAATGATGAGTTGCCAATCTTGGCTACCCAAATTGCTACATCTAAATCAAAACCACCTTCGTAAATTGGCACAATGAAATCAACTTCAGCGCGACCAACGACCATGTCAGAAAAAACTGGTTCTAGCCCAGCTTCTTTACGCGAATACCAAGTGAAGTTAGCGCGAGCCTCTTGGATATAAGTTAAATAAGATGCATTGTTAACATGACCAAAACCATCAAGATCATCCCAGCGCACATGCGCTTTAGTTAGGTGGCGCATTATCGAGTTAACTTTCTATAAGTCGCACGGTGTGGGCGTGAAGCATCAGCACCTAGGCGAGAGATTTTGTTTTCTTCATACGACTCGAAGTTTCCTTCAAACCAGAACCACTTTGATTCTCCTTCGTAAGCCAAGATGTGCGTTGCTACGCGGTCAAGGAACCAGCGATCATGCGAAATAACCACAGCGCAACCTGGAAATTCAAGAAGCGCGTTTTCCAGTGAACCAAGTGTTTCAACATCTAAATCATTCGTTGGCTCATCAAGTAACAGTAAGTTTCCGCCAGCCTTAAGTGTTAGCGCTAAGTTCAAACGGTTGCGTTCGCCACCTGATAAAACGCCAGCTGGCTTCTGTTGATCTGGGCCTTTAAAACCAAAGGCAGAGACATAGGCGCGAGAAGGCATTTCAACATTGCCGACCTTGATGTAATCAAGACCGTCAGAGACAACTTCCCAAAGTGATTTCTTAGGGTCAATGCCGCCACGAGACTGATCAACGTAAGAAATCTTTACAGTTTCACCCACTTTTACTGAACCAGAATCTGGTTGTTCCATGCCGATTAAAGTCTTAAATAACGTGGTCTTACCAGCACCGTTAGGGCCGATGATTCCGACGATGCCGTTACGCGGCAACGTAAATGACAAGTCATCAATCAACAGACGATCACCAAAGCCTTTAGATAAATTATTAACTTCAATAACCACATTACCTAAACGCGGCCCAGGTGGAATCTGAATTTCTTCAAAGTCCAACTTACGCATCTTGTCAGCTTCAGCTGCCATCTCTTCATAGCGCGCTAAACGAGCCTTTGACTTGGTCTGGCGGCCCTTGGCATTCATGCGAACCCATTCGAGTTCTTCCGTCAAACGCTTTGCGCGCTTGGCATCTTTCTGGCCTTCAATCTTTAAACGGGTTGATTTAGTTTCTAAGTAAGTTGAGTAGTTGCCTTCGTATGGATATGCGCGACCACGGTCAAGTTCAAGAATCCACTGCGCCACATTGTCGAGGAAATATCTATCGTGCGTAATGGCAACAACTGCGCCGGGATACTTATTTAAATGTTGTTCTAACCAAAGCACTGATTCAGCATCTAAATGGTTCGTAGGTTCATCAAGGAGCAATAAATCAGGTGCTTGCAATAACAACTTACAAAGTGCCACGCGACGCTTTTCACCACCAGATAACACAGAGACATCAGCATCTGCAGGTGGGCAACGAAGGGCATCCATTGCTTGCTCTAATTGTGAATCAAGTTCCCAGGCATTGCGGTGATCTAACTTTTCCTGTAGATCGCCCATCTCGGCCAACAACTTGTCATAGTCAGCATCAGGGCTGGCCATCTCTTCAGATATTTCATCAAATCGCTTCAGCATCGCAACAGTCTCGGCTACGCCTTCTTTAACATTATCAATAACATTTTTGGTTTCATCAAGAATTGGCTCTTGTAGCAAGATGCCCACTGTAAAACCTGGAGTTAGGTATGCCTCGCCGTTAGAAGGCTGCTGTAGGCCGGCCATGATTTGAAGGACGGTTGACTTACCAGCACCGTTAGGACCTACCACGCCAATCTTGGCACCTGGATAAAACATCAAGGTAACGTCGTCGAGAATTACCTTCTCGCCATGCGCTTTACGCGCCTTTTTCATCGTGTAAATGAACTCAGCCATAAGACGAAACCCTACCGTTTAACTTCGGTAGACTCTGACAGGTAATAAGTGAGATTAAATGCGCCTGTAGCTCAGTCGGATAGAGCACCCGCCTTCTAAGCGGGTTGTCGCAGGTTCGATTCCTGCCAGGCGCGCAACTGTTTTCTTTATTTGAGATTTTGTGGCAGAAAAGAACCCAGGGCTACCTACGTGGCCCTGGGTTCTTTGCTTAACTATTTAGTAACTAGATTACTTGTTCATACGAGCAATTAACTCGTTAGCCTTCTTAAGGAACTGGCCGTCAACAACGATGAATCCAAGTTTCGGATCCAATCCAGAACACTCTGATGACAAAATGTACTCAGCGAGTTCTTTCACAGCAGCTCCCTTTGACTTATCAGCGTAGGAGGTTTCAATTAGCATGTAGCTAACAATTCCTAGAGTGTACGCACCTGCGACCTTTGTGCTGTAATCGTAAGTCACAATTCCATCTGCAGCCTGACTTGCTTCACCCAAGAATGCTGAGGTTGCAGCTGAGTCTGGATAAGTGAAATTCCCTGAAGCATTGCTGACGTATGCAGCGCGCAGACCATAAGCATCGCCCCAATTTTTCTCCGCATATGTGATTGAGTAAGGTGTCTTCGCAGCTAGAGTCGCAATTCCTTGGGACTGACCCGCACCAACGATACGTCCGATGTTCTTTGGATCATTGATGTTGCCTGGGAAGGCTGTTGTAAAGGCGTCATTACCCTTCTTTGTCCAAATTGAAGGAGCTACACCGTTCAACCAACTTGTGAAGTTGTTTGAAGTGCCTGAACCATCGGCACGGAAGATAACCTTGATTGGCTTCTTTGGCAGTGTGTAAATAATTTTCTTTGAGCCTGTGCGAAGGATTCTTGGCTCTCCCTTTGCATCCAACTGCACGTTTCCATTGGCATCCTTGCGATAAACAACTGTTTTTACGGTGCGGTTGTTATCGGCAGCGATAAGTGGATCATTCCACTGTGTGATTTCACCAGCAAAGATTTTCGCAACAGTTGTTGCAGAAAGATAGATGTCTTTCTTCGCAGGAAGGTTTACTAGAACAGCAATTGGTGCCGCAACAATTGGCGCGTGAAATACTGTTGATCGCTTTGTCGTGGCAGTGTGCGCGGAGTCTGAGAACCAGAAATTACCAATGTTGGCATCGGAGTTCTTTTTTCCAGTACCGGAACCTGTTGATGTGTAAACGTAAGAGTGCCCTGTCTTCTTAGCAAAACCTGCTTTGCAAGCCTGTAGAAGAGGATCAACAAATGACGCACCTGATCCTGCAAGATCAACGGCGTGAGCTGGCGTAGCGCCAGAAAGTGCGACTACTGCGGCAAGAACTAACGCCTTTGCCTTCTTTGAAAACTTCATGAACAACCTTTCGTAGGAGGGTAAAACCTTTTCAGGGCAAAAAATAGTAAGGAGTGATTACATCGAAGCAAGGGATAGGTGAACAAAACCCAAGCCTTAGGTGAACTCTTGGTGTTAACCAAACCGCCCTGTTACATAATCTTCGGTGCGCTTATCAACCGGGGCAGAGAAAATTCTGCTGGTAGGTGCTGTCTCAACCATTACGCCAGGGCCCCCGTCAGACAAGAAGAAGGCGGTGTAATCCGAAACACGTGCTGCCTGTTGCATGTTGTGGGTCACGATGACGATTGTCATAGACTTTGCCAATTCAGAAATCGTCTCTTCAATTCTAAAGGTTGAACCTGGATCTAGGGCTGAACATGGTTCGTCCATCAAAAGCACCTGCGGCTGCACAGCTAGAGCACGCGCTATACAGAGACGCTGTTGCTGTCCACCAGATAGAGAACCACCATGTTCGCCAAGACGGTCTTTAACCTCACTCCACAAGCCGGCACGCATCAAGCATGACTCAAGGAGATCATCCGTATTGCTCTTCTTTAGCTGTGCCAGCTTCAATCCAGATAAAACATTCTCACCTATTGTCATTGATGGGAATGGATTTGGCTTTTGGAAGACCATTCCAACTTTAAGACGAATCTTTGTTACATCTGTGCCTGGCGCATAAATATCTTGACCATCAAGCAACACTTCGCCAGCCAGGGCAGCTGTAGGAATGAACTCGTGCATTCGATTGAGAGTGCGCAAATACGTTGATTTTCCGCAACCTGATGGACCGATTAGAGCGGTTACCGTGCCTGCGGCAAAGTCAAGCGAAACATCAGAGAGCACGTGCTTCTTACCAAACCATGCATGCACACCACGCGTTTCAAGCCCTGTACCTAGCAAATTTGTACCAGGCACACGTTGATCACGATTGTTTGCAACAGAGGCAAGAGATGACGGTGTTGTTGTTTGCATTTTTCTCTCCATGTTGTTTTTGTTGGATGAATTCTCCGTAGTGGCCATCTTACGCAACCTTTCTTCCGCCTAGATAGCGGGCAAGTCCAAACAAGATAAAGATAAAGGCGAGCAGTATTAGCATGCCACCCCATGCTCGTGCGAGAGCTTCTTCAGTTCCACCTGTTAAGAACGCCTTCCAGATATAGTAGGGAAGAGAGCCCATTGCACCAGAAGTTGGATTTAAGTTAAGTGCGTCTCCACCACCTGAAACCAGAAGAAGAGGTGCGGTCTCACCAATAATTCGAGCAATTCCCAAAATAATCGCCGTAACCAAACCACTCTTTGCTGCAGGAACAACTACTCCGGAAACTGTTCGCCACTGAGTAGCTCCCAGGGCTACCCCCGCTTCGCGAAGATCATTTGGGATGAGCAAGAGCATTTCCTCGGCTGTACGAGCAATTGTTGGGATCATCAGAATCGTTAGTGCAAGTGAACCCATAATTCCGGAAAGTTCCTTAGTAACTGGATAAACCAAACTTGATAAAATAAACAATCCAGCAACGATAGAAGGAACACCACTCATTGCTTGCACTAGAAACTTAATTGGGCGGGCGAACTTTCCACGAATCTCTGTTAGATAAAGCGCCGTCAACACACCTATTGGAAAAGAAATAACCAAAGCACCTGCAACCATTAGGGACGTCCCGACCAAAGCGTGGAGTAAGCCACCTTGCTCGATGGGATCATTTACCGAATTAAGCGCCATATCTTTAAATAGTAAATTCGGATGAATTCCCTTATAGCCCTTTATTACGACTGTAGAAACGATACTCACAATTGGAATTAAAGTTAATACGATCCCCAACATTGCAAAACTGCCCAAGACCGCATCTTTCGCAGCTTGACTGTCGCGAAGCTTTAATTGTTGGACAAATATTAAAAACGTTGCTAGGAAGAAAAAAGAAACCGCAAAACCAAGTTTCCCACTGAGTCCAGAAAACTTTACCGTGGCTGCTGCCAATATAAATGCTAAAGCTATCAAGGACCCAGTCGCAGTTCGCTGCTTGACAGTGACCTCCCAAGGCTTACCTGGTTGCGGAATAGTCTGAACTGTCATCGGCCTTTTTTCCCAAATCTGTTAATTAGTACATCTGCGAGCGCATTTACAAGTAGTGTCAAAATGAAGAGAATTAAGCCAGCGGCCATCAGAGCATCAACCTCATATGGACCTGCCTCACCAAACTTCAAGAGAATCAGAGACGCAACGTTTCCACCCGCACCAAACAAAACTTGCCAGTTGATTTGATAGACGATATTCAAAACTGTGTAAACCGCTACTGTTTCTCCCATTGCGCGGCCAAGCCCCAACATCGCACCACCGATAACTCCTCCGCGGCCGTAGGGGATTACGACAGCGCGAATCATTGAAAGTTTCGAAGCACCCAACGCGTACGCAGCTTGAACCCTATCGAGAGGAGTTTGATCAAATATCTCTCTAGAAATAGAAGTTGTAATCGGAATAATCATGATGGCTAACACCAAACCAGCAATAAATGGTGATCTCTCAAAAATTGGAGCTGGGACATCAAAGAATGGTACGAAACCCAAATACTTATTTAGAAGTTTTGCCCAGTATTCGGCACTTGCCATGAATACAAAGAATCCCCAAAAACCGTAAAGTAACGATGGAAACGCAGCCATCAAGTCAATTAGAGATATCAGGATTTTCTTGGCGGACCCGCGGGCGTAAAAAGTTA
The DNA here is from genome assembly GCA_945885625.1 of Bifidobacterium breve. GTDB lineage: Bacteria > Actinomycetota > Actinomycetes > Nanopelagicales > Nanopelagicaceae > Planktophila. Next base: position 280,033 of record CAMCYS010000001.1, read on the forward strand.
GATAGAGAGCACTCAACACAGCGATTGGTACCCCTACAGATATTGCGATCAATGCAGATAAAAAAGTTCCGACAAGCATCGCTCCAATTCCAAGATTGCTTTCTTCAATGTTTCCAGTATCACCTGTGATTACCTCCCAGCGAGATTCTGTAATGAAACTAAATTTCTCTTCCGTCAGGATATGGAAACCTTTTAGGGAGAGAAACAAGGCAATTAATCCAAGTATTACCAGGGATGCCATTCCGCCCAGAGTTACAATGGCTCGGAAAATCTGGTCGGACAATCGAGGTTTTGTGGTGATCTCCCTAGGAGCAGGAATCGCAGCAGACTGATTTTCCAGCAATGTCATGTGGCGAATCTTGCTATCAATGAGGTGAATTGAGGCAGATCGAAGGTAAACACAATATGAACGAGAGATGAAATTACCGCTTGCCCACTGCTCTGCTTTAAGGTTGCCCAATGGCCAACGAGCAACCAAATCTGATCTGGATCGACTGCGAAATGACCGGTCTGGACCTCGAAAGAGATGTCCTGGTCGAGATCGCGGTCTTAGTCACCGACTCCGAACTCAATCTAATCGGAGAAGGCATCGATCTGGTCATTGCGGCGACGCCCGAGCAACTAGCAGGCATGAACGAATTCGTAACTCAGATGCACACCAACTCTGGCCTAATAACCGAGATCCCAACAGGCATCTCAGTTTCGGCCGCCGAAGACTTGATTATCAAATATCTCGAGTCAGCCAACACTGTCCCAGGTAAGTCTCCCCTGGCGGGCAATTCAGTCAGCGTTGATCGATCCTTTTTTGCTCGCGATATGCCGCGCCTTAATGCCTACCTGCACTATCGCACCATAGATGTTTCATCAGTTAAAGAACTTGCTCGCCGTTGGAATCCAAAGGTCTATTTCAACTCGCCTGCTAAAACTGGCAACCATCGCGCCCTTGGCGATATTCAAGATTCGATCGCCGAACTTGTCCACTATCGCGCAAATTTCCTCATTGCCGGCGCACCGTTTCCTACAAATCAGGCTCAAGATAGCGAAGCAAGTACAAGTAATTAACAGGTAGAATTTCCTCCACATGGTGGGCGTAGCTCAGCTGGTAGAGCACTCGGTTGTGGTCCGAGATGTCGCGGGTTCGAGCCCCGTCGCTCACCCCACTATTTCCTTGGCGGTTGAGAACCCTCAACTGTTGGGCTCAATCGACTAGAGAAAGCTGGGTTACAAAATGATCTTCGACGTCATTATTGAAATTCCGGCAGGTAGTCGCAACAAGTACGAAGTCGATCATGTAACTGGTGAAATTCGCTTAGATCGCATGCTCTTCACATCAACTCGTTATCCATATGACTACGGTTTCGTTAAGAACACTTTGTCACTTGATGGCGATCCACTAGATGCACTTGTAATGCTTGATGAACCAACATTTCCAGGCTGCGTTGTTTCGGTTCGCGCAATCGGAATGTTTAATATGACTGATGAAGCAGGTGGCGACGATAAGTTGTTATGTGTAGCAGCTGGCGATATTCGCAAATCTTCATTACAAGATATTTCCGATGTGCCTGAATACGAACTTTCCGAAATTCAACATTTCTTTGAAGTTTATAAAGCGCTAGAACCTGGCAAAAGTGTCTCTGGCGGAAACTGGGTTAATAACGCTGAAGCCCATGCTGAAATAGAACGTTCGCGGAAAAGATATTTAGAACTCGAAGACTAATTTTTTCCATCTCAACGACGAGAAGAGAAAGTAAGAAATGAAACTGATTACCGCAATCGTTAAGCCCACTAAAGTCGATGACATAAAAGATGCTTTGCATGAAGCAGGTGTCCATGGCATGACAGTCTCTGAAGTGCGTGGCTTTGGCCGTCAAAAGGGCCATAAAGAGATCTATCGTGGCGCTGAATACACCGTTGATTTCAATGCCAAAGCCCGTATTGAAGTGCTCACAGATGATGAGAGTTACGTAAGCATTCTTGATCTAATCGTTAAGACCGCTAACACTGGCACAATCGGTGATGGAAAAGTCTGGGTAACTAGCGTTGAATCTGTAGTTCGCGTGCGCACTGGCGAGACAGGTAAAGACGCACTTTAGAGTTCAATTAAGCGGTAATTCGCCACTCTTGGTGGATTTCCAAGGCAGACCATTTCGCTGATAGGGTCTGCCAATCGTTAAAGGGTTTGCCCTTTCTCGGGTTGTTAGCTCAGTTGGTAGAGCAGGTGACTCTTAATCACCGGGTCGGGGGTTCGAGTCCCTCACAACCCACTTGGATTTGAAAGCGCTTATTTCTAATCTCGATTGCATTAAGGGCTAGTTTCAAAAAACTCTTAACCCGCAGTTTTGTAGCTAGTTAAGAGCTAATTATTTGGCAAGAGTTCTGCGATAAGGTTTTCGACTCGAACCTTGATCTCATCACGGATGGCTCGAACAGGGTCAATTCCTTGTCCGGCTGGATCATCGAGAACCCAGTCTTCGTAACGCTTGCCTGGATAAACGGGGCAAGAGTCTCCACAACCCATTGTTATCACGGCATCGGATGCTCGAACAACTTCATCCGTGAGCGGCTTAGGGAACTCCTGAGTAATGTCGATACCTACTTCTGCCATAGCTTCGATGACAACGAGGGAGATCGACTCTTTTGGTGCAGATCCCGCCGATCTAACGACGACTCGATCTCCACCCAGTTTTGACATGAATCCAGCAGCCATCTGTGAGCGACCAGAGTTGTGGACACAGACAAAGAGAACATCAACCATGCCTGACGAAGATGGGTTCTCTGATTTCATAAGAGCATTCAAGCGATCACGTGAAAAGCGTTCTGCCAGGGGCAGTAGGTAGACCTTCACTTCGCTCTTGGCATCTAAAAGTTCGTATGACTCGAATACGTAGCGCTCAACAGTTTCAAGTGAGAGCTTCCCTTTATAAAGATACTGAAGTTTCTCTGAGACTTTTAGCAGCTGCCCTCGGATATCGTCCATTACCGAGAAGCCTTGAAGGTGTTCTTGAGTCACGTGAGCTCTCTATCCACTAGATGAGGAGAAGGGTATTCCACTGTTTTTGAAAAGCGGTGAACAAGAAATGAACAGAGATGAAAGAATTGGGTCGAATCCAGCAGGACAACATCTAATCTGAATGAAGACTTTGTGGGGCAAATTCATTAGCATCGCTTTGTGGCGCTATGTTTAAATCCGAAATGTCAAAAAAAGGTCTCCGATAGCAGCTCCAGCTGTCCATTTTGTGGTGGTTCGCAGATAGCAGAGTTTAATTCCTACACAAAATCTGAGTCACTAGTTGATGATCTAAATATTGAAAACTTCCATAAAGTTGTGAAGAATTCTCGACCCTTTATTGAGAGAACGATTCTTAGCGGTGATGCCAAGGCTTCATTCAAATCAAAAATAGTCGTACGCCTGCACTATCTTCGTCGAAGGTTATTTCGCAGAAAAAGGTAACGAACTAAAAGAGCCCGCAGCTAGGAATTTCAAGCCTCCGGTTAACGAATTACAGAATAGCCTGCTGCGCGAACGGCCAGGTCAATTTGATCCGCAGTAATTTCACTGTTGAAGGTTATTTGAGCACTCCCTTTTTCAGCACTCGCTGTGACTGCGCTGACGCCAGAAATTGCGAGGAGCTCTTTGGTCACACGGCCTTCACAATGGCCACATGTCATGCCTTTGATATTTATAATCTGCTCGTTCAAAGTAATTCCCTTCAAGCCTGAAGTTAGAAATAGATCAATACGCCTCGTAAGACCCTGCTAACTTTCTGCCCAATAATAGCGACCGTGGCCTAATCGCCAGCGCCTATTGCTACCTGGTGAGTGTGAAACTAGGTTATCCAAATCGAAGGTTCGAGACTTTCAAGCCCACTCGTGAGCCTAAATGGCTGCCAGCAATAGTTTTCAGTAGTAAATCTCTCTGGATCGGGCTTTGTGAATTCACGGTGAATTTGACGAGAAAATTGAAAATTCAACCCTGAGATTAAAACTATCAATATTCTTTGCTAATGAACGATGACTTTATCCCGGTATTCACTGGTGGGACGGGTCGAAGCGGAACCACAATTATTGCGAATTTGCTGCATCGACATCCAAATATTCACACTAGCTCGCCTCGTGAGATTCGATATTTAACTGATCGTCGTGGGTTGCTGGATCTAAACTTTGGAAGACCGCTAAGTTACGAGACTAAACGGCGTGAATTTGTCACAAGATTTAATCTTGCTTTTCGCGTTTTCACAGGCAAAGACACCCGTGAAAACATGTTTAGGAAACAGATTTATCGGCGATGGTGGCACGAATTAGGAAAGAGTGGAAAACCAAGAGGGCTAATTCAAGGTATCACGAGAGATCAATTTGATGAAGCGCTAAATCGCTTTGAATTAGATCATGAGAGCAATTCGATTGCGGCATCGCGTAATCTTTTCTTTGAGTTATGCAGCGCACAAATAAAGAAGGATTCAGTTAAGTATTTTGTCGACTCGACTCCTTTGAATATGCAAAATGCCAATCGCATTTCAAGATTATTGCCAGAATCGCTATTTATTAATATGGTGCGAGACGGCCGAGATGTGGCGTTATCAGTCTCGAAGGAGAGATGGGGGCCAAATTCTCCAGAAGAAGCGCTGGATTGGTGGAAAGCACGAATTGAAAAGTCATTCCGCGGCCTTAGGGATATTCCTGAGAATAATTCGCTAACTTTACGTCTAGAGAACTTAGTTGAAAGAGAGCGCGAAGAGAACTACCAGAAGATTCTTAATTTTTTGAATCTTAGGGAAAGCAACGAACTAAGAACCTATTTCGACGAGAAATTGGCGCCAGCAAAAATGTCTAAGGGCTCTTGGGTAAAACAAGTTAATGATCCGAAAAAGTTCGACGCGAGATATAGCGAGATTTTAAAGAGCTTATCTTCTAAAGGAATTGAAATTGAGCGCTATTACTAATTCTCTAAATGACCGACGGGCTACCGGTCAACGTAGGACCTCACCTTTTACCTCCCTCTCGCCTACCGCAAGAGTTATGGAAGATTTTGCCCGAGCAGTGATTACAAAGTTATAGATACCAGCTTGCGCCACATCACTAAAGCGGGCTAAATAAAAGTAGTTTGTACCGCCATAAGGCTCGTAGAAATCAGTTCGCTCATTAATCTTCATCGTCGTCCTAAATCCGCCAGGGCCAGTAATAACTACCTTAGGCAGTCGTGTGCTATTTAAAGAATTTTCCGGCTTCTTATCAACAATTAAATATTGAACCTCGAGAGCATCGCCCTCTTTAAACTGCGCACGAAATGCCTTCTTCTCACCTGCCTTGTTAAACGCGGCTCGAATCGCAAATGACACCGTGCCATCAACTAGTAATGGGCCTTTTGCAGCTGTGGTATCTGAGTTAAGAAGTACAACTGGTTGATGAGCAACAGCAACACCTGAACCCAGAAAAACAATCGCGGTAACCAGCGCCAGTAGCTTCTTCATGGCAAAACGGTACAGGCGGTTAGTTATATCTGCCATCTGACTTAGTCGTTTTGCAGGAACCCTAAGTTGATTCCGCCATGGCTGGGGTCTAGCCAGCGACTAGTAATGACTTTGCCGCTATTCCATATCTTTAGCTCAAATGCTTTAATACTTTAATGCCTAGTTATACCCAAGGAGCAATATGAAGCCAGCAAAAATAGCGGATTTTGGGATCACTGAAGAGTTTGGCTACTTGCCAACTTATGATCCAGCCCAATCATTATCGGCTGGCAATGAAGAGTGGGACCAATTCGGAAAAGATCTTCCTAAATTACTTATGGGAACAAACTTTCGATCCAGAGTCAAGGCACTACCTAAATTTAATATTGAGAAGTTATCTGGTGAGGCTGAAGTGCAGCGGGCCATGTTGATTTTGAGCTATATCGGACAGGCTTACCAATGGAGTGAGAACACTGCCGCTCATATAATGCCTGCGAACTTAGCTTTGCCTTGGTATGAAGTTGGAAAATTAGTTGGCCGCCCACCAATCCTGTCTTATCAAAGTTACGCCTCTGATAACTGGCGACGCTTTGATAAGGATGGCGATATTGCGTGTGGCAATATCGGTTTACTGCAATGTTTCCTTGGTGGCCAAGATGAAGAGTGGTTTATTTTAATTCATATCGAAATTGAGAAGAAGGCTGGCAAAGCGTTAAAGGCAATTGAAGATGCCCAGCATGCGGTCCTTGAAAATGATGCCGAGAGAGTCGAAGCGGCACTTATAAAATTGCGTAATGCCTTAGCTGCTATGTATGAAGTTCTAGGCCGTATGCCAGAAAGATGTGACCCGTATATCTACTTCCATCGTGTCCGCCCATATATTTTCGGCTGGCGTAATAACCCATCTCTGCCAGATGGCGTTATTTACGAAGGTGTCGATGAATACAAAGGTGTCGGACAAAATTTCCGCGGTGAAACAGGTGCTCAAAGTGCAATCATTCCAGCGATGGATGGCATTTTAGGAATTGAACATGAGCGCGATGAACTTCGTGAATATTTGATGGAGATGCGGACATATATGCCACCAAAGCATGTGGCATTTATCGAAGCTGTCGAGGCTGGCCCATCTGTTCGTAATTTCGCCGTTTCAGCTAAGCGCTCTAGCCTGACAAATGTATTTAACGAATCTGTCGAGTTAGTTGCAAAATTCAGAGCCATGCACCTTGAGTATGCCGGTACATATATTCATGCTCAGGCACAAGCAACCCCCGGCAATCCATCTGCAGTCGGTACCGGTGGCACCCCATTTATGACTTATCTACGCAAGCACCGTGATGAGACGAAGGTTCAAACAATTTAAAGAAGATAGCTGAGGAAGCTGACCCCAGCTATTTGATTTAAGGAATTGTTAAGCGCTTAATCGTTTTGCGGGAACCCTAAGTTGATTCCGCCATGGCTGGGGTCTAGCCAGCGACTAGTAATGACTTTGCCACGAGTAAAGAAATGAACACCTTCGGTGCCATGAGCATGTGAGTCACCAAATAGAGAGTTCTTCCAACCACCAAATGAGTAGTAAGCCATTGGAACTGGGATCGGCACATTGATGCCAACCATGCCAACTTCAACTTCGTTCTGGAATCGGCGAGCTGCGCCGCCATCGTTAGTGAAAATTGCAGTGCCATTGCCATACTCGTGGCTATTCACAAGCGCTAGTGCTTCATCATAAGTATTTACGCGCATAATGCTTAACACTGGGCCAAAGATTTCATCGGTATAGACCGACATCTCGGGCTTTACATTATCAAGCAGAGTTGGCCCAAGGAAGAAACCATCACCGTCGACCTTTAGATCACGGCCATCTACAACAACTGTTGCACCAGCCTTTGCGCCCGCTTCAATGTATGAAGCAACTTTGTCGCGGTGGACTGCGCTAACAAGTGGGCCCATGTCAGAGCCTTGGGTGCCATCACCAGTTTTGATGTTTGCCATCCGAGATTTAATTAAGGCCACGAGTGCACTCGCAATTGGTTCAACGGCAACTATTGCTGAGATTGCCATGCAGCGTTCACCAGCGGAACCAAAGCCCGCATTAATTGCAGCATCGGCTGCTAACTCTAAATCGGCATCCGGCAAAACAACCATATGATTTTTTGCGCCACCCAAAGCTTGAACACGCTTGCCCGATTTTGTGCCGGTTTCATACACATAGCGTGCGATTGGCGTTGAGCCCACAAATGAAATTGATTTAATCCCTTTGTGAACTAGAAGCGCGTCAACCACTTCTTTATCGCCATGTACAACGTTAAAGACACCATCAGGTAGCCCTGCTTCTTTCCAAAGCTGGGCCATAAACATTGCAGCACTGGGGTCTTTTTCAGAAGGTTTTACAATTACGGTATTGCCACAAGCAATTGCTAATGGGAAGAACCACATTGGCACCATCGCCGGAAAATTAAAAGGTGAAATAATTGCAACTGGGCCAACTGCCTGACGAATTGAGTAGACATCGACGCCAGTTGAAACCTCTTCCGAAAAACCACCTTTTAATAGGTGCGGAATTCCGCAGGCAAATTCCACAACTTCCAGGCCACGGGTTACTTCACCTGCAGCATCACTTAAGACTTTGCCATGTTCGTCAGTAATCAGGGCGGCAATTTTTTCTTTATTTTGTAGAACTAACTCGCGGAAAGCGAATAAAACTTGGGTGCGCTTGGTCAATGAACTGTGGCGCCATTCGGCGAAGGCGCTAGTTGCAGCAGCTACGGCAGAATCAACAGTTGCGGCGTTACCAAATGCAACGGTCTTTGAGATTTTGCCAATGGCCGGGTTATAGACATCGCCACTTCGCTCTGGCTTAGAAGTGTCTAGAGCGCCATTAATCCAATGCGTAATCTGATTCATAGTCACAATCTACTTCAGAGCATTAAGATGGCGCTACCTACTAACTAAAAGGCCACTTTAATGACGACTCCGATTAATGATCCAGATAAGCAAGCTTCGGTAAGTGCGGCAGATCGCAAATATGTCTTTCATTCGTGGTCGGCCCAAGGCGCAATTGCTCCGATGCCAATTGCTAGTGGTTCAGGTTCTCGGTTTTGGGATCATGCCGGCAAGGTTTATTTAGATTTTTCATCTCAATTGGTCTTTACGAATATTGGTCATCAACACCCAAAAGTCATTAAGGCAATCCAAGAACAGGCTGAAGTCTTAACAACTATTGCGCCACAACATGCCAATGATGCTCGTAACGAAGCGGCACAGCGCATAGTCGAGCTAGCTGGCTCTAACTTCGCCAAAGTTTTCTTTACTAATGCGGGTGCTGATGCCATTGAAAATGCGATTCGCATGGCACGTATGCACACCCATAAGCACAAAGTACTTTCGACTTATCGTTCTTATCATGGAAATACCGGAGCTGCGATAAATGCAACAGGCGATCCACGTAGATTTCCAAATGAGTTTGCTTTTGGTCACGTGCATTTCTGGGGTCCATATCTTTATCGCACAGCATTTTGGGCTAAAGACGAAGCCGAGGAGTGTAGGCGCGCACTAGAGCATCTAGAGCAAACTATTATCTTTGAAGGTCCAAATACCATCGCGGCAGTTTTGCTCGAATCAGTACCAGGTACCGCAGGTGTCTTAATGCCACCAAAGGGATATCTCGAAGGTGTTCGTGCGCTCTGCGACAAATACAATATTTTATGGATTGCCGATGAAGTTATGTCCGGCTTTGGTCGAACTGGAAAATGGTTTGCCTACCAGCACAGTCAAGCTGTGCCAGATCTAATTACTTTTGCTAAAGGTGTTACCTCGGGCTATATCCAACTCGGTGGTGTGGTAATTAGTGAGCCCGTTTCAAAAACATTTGATGAGCGAGTATTTGCTGGTGGCCTCACATATATGGGCCACCCATTAGCGTGCGCTACTGCGGTAGCAACGATCGATGTTATGAAGGAAGAAAAAATGTTAGAAAACGCCACCATGATTGGCGAGAAAGTCTTGGGGCCAGGGTTACTCGAATTAGCTAAGAAACATAAGGTTATTGGTGATATTCGTGGCGCTGGAGTTTTCTGGGGCGTCGACCTAGTTAGTGATCGCGCAACCCACGAACCACTTGCACCATATGGCGCTTCGAGCCCGGCGATGAATGAGTTAGTCGCGGCATGTAAGAAAAATGGTCTAATGCCATTTAATAACTTCAACCGAATACATCTATGCCCACCATGCAATATCTCAGTTGAGGATGCCCAACTAGGTCTTGAGATTTTGGATAACTCTTTGACTGAGATCGCTAAGTACTACACCGGCGCTTAAAACCTTGTTTGATCAACTTTTAAGCTGTTGGGGTTACTAAGTATTGCGAGTATGCAGAAAGCGTTAAGAAGGTTGGGAAGTGATCTTCGTCCAAACAAATTTGGCGGAAGATAGTCACAGCGTCATCAAAACGATCATCTGCATGGCGCTCAAGCCCATTCAAGATGTCAAAGATAAGTTGCTCGACGAGCCCATGAGTGATGTGCGTTCCTTCGCGAGTAATAACTTCATAGCGAATCCATTGCCAAATCTGTGATCGGCTAATTTCAGCTGTCGCCACATCTTCCATTAGGTTGTCAATCGCAACTGCGCCAGTACCGCGTAGCCAAGATTCAATGTAGCGAAGCCCCACTGCCACATTTGTGCGCAGTCCTGCATCGGTGACATCTCCACCAAATGATTTAATATCTAGCAGTTGATCAGGCGTAACTTGAACATCATCACGCAGACGATCTACTTGATTTGGTTTGGCCCCTAGAACTGCGTCGAATTCGGCTTGCGCAACTGGAATCAGATCAGGGTGAGCAACCCAAGTTCCATCGAAGCCATCTGCAGCTTCGCGAGCTTTATCGGCTTTAACCGCTTCAAGGGCTCGCTCGGTAACTTCTTGATCTCGGCGATTAGGGATAAATGCACTCATGCCGCCAATGGCATGTGCCTTTCGCTTATGACAAGTGGATACCAACAGCTCGGTATATGCCCGCATAAATGGCACCGTCATTGTTATCTGAGCCCGATCAGGCGTAATGAACTGGCGGCCAGAGCCAGCAAAGTTTTTAATGATTGAGAAGATGTAATCCCAGCGACCGGCATTTAGACCAGCACAGTGATCACGAAGTTCCCAAAGAATTTCTTCCATCTCAAAGGCAGCTGGAATTGTTTCAATTAGGACAGTTGCGCGAATAGTGCCAAATGGAATTTCTAGCCGCTCTTCGGCATAAGTGAAAATGTTGTTCCACAATTGCGCCTCGGCATGTGATTCAATTTTGGCCAGATAGAAATATGGCCCCGCTCCACGAGCGATTAGCTCTTTTGCGTTGTGGAAGAAGTAGAGACCGAAGTCAACTAGTCCACCAACTGTTGGACGCGGGCGATCTTCTTGATCTACAAATAGCAAGTGCTTTTCAACTAAGTGCCAACCGCGTGGGCGCATAACAATTGTGGGCGGATTTTCGGCTGTGATTGAATAAACCTTGTCGCCTGAATCAAAAGTGAGTTGTCTGCGAATTGCATCGTAGAGCGAAATCTGTCCCCCGATAATGTTTTCCCAAGTTGGGCTAGTGGCATCTTCTAAATCTGCTAGCCAAACTTTGGCACCAGAGTTCATGGCATTACATGTCATCTTCGGATCAGTTGGGCCAGTGATTTCAACCCGACGATCCTCGAGTCCTGGGCCAGGTCCTGCCACATGCCAGCCTTCATCCTCGCGGATGTGAGCGGTTGATTTAAGAAATGTTGGGCGGCGACCGTTTGTAAAGTGGTTGCGGTTGACCAATCTATGTGCCAATAAATCACTTCGAGTACCGGCAAATAGTTCATGAAGTTCGGTTACAAATGCCAATGCATCGGTTGTCAGAATTTCGTTAAAGCGTGGGTGCATCTTGCCCGCAATTGCTATATGTGACATTTAATTCTCCTTTGAATTAGTTTTAAAATTTAGTGAAACTGTTCGTTCTCAGTTGATCCGGCTAAGGCCAAGGTGGCACTGAGTGGATTTAGCGCGGTAGAAATGGCATCAAAGTAACCGGTGCCTACTTCACGCTGATGTTTAGTTGCGGTGTAACCATCTGCTTCGCTCGCAAATTCAGCTTCTTGTAACTCAACGTATGCGCTCATGCCGCGAGACTTATATCCCTTTGCCAAATTAAACATGGAGTGATTAAGGGCATGGAAGCCAGCAAGTGTTATGAATTGGAACTTGTAACCAAGAGCAGCTAAATCAGCTTGGAAAGTTGCAATCTGGGCATCGTTTAGGTGACGCTTCCAATTAAATGATGGTGAGCAATTGTAGGCCAGCATTTTGCCAGGAAACTTTGCATGTAGTGCAGCTGCGAATTCTCGCGCTAACGCTAAGTCTGGTTCGCCAGTTTCAACCCAAATCAAGTCGGCATACTCGGCAAAAGCTAGACCTCGAGTTATTACGGCATGCAAGCCTGGCTTTACGCGATAGAAACCTTCACTAGTGCGCTCTCCTGTTGCATATTGTGCATCGCGTGAGTCGATATCAGAGGTAATTAAGTCAGCAGCCAACGCATCGGTGCGCGCAATAATTATCGTGTCAACTCCAGCAACATCGGCTGCCAGTCGCGCAGCATTTAGCGTTCTAACATGTTGTTGAGTTGGAATCAAAACTTTCCCACCTAGGTGACCACACTTCTTTTCCGAAGCAAGTTGATCTTCCCAGTGCACGCCGGCAGCTCCAGCTTGAATCATTGATTTCATAAGTTCGTAGGCATTTAGTGGGCCACCAAAACCAGCTTCAGCATCAGCAACGATTGGGGCTAGCCAATCAATGCTGGCCGCACCTTCAACACGTTCTACTTGATCGGCGCGCATAAGTGCGTTGTTAATGCGACGCACAACTGCAGGTACCGAGTTAACGGGATACAAGCTTTGGTCTGGGTAAGTCTGACCAGAAAGGTTGGCATCGCCAGCTACTTGCCAACCGGAAAGATAGATCGCCTTTAGGCCGGCTTTAACTTGCTGAACTGCCTGATTGCCGGTTAGCGCGCCAAGGGCGGGAACCCACTTTTCGGTATGAAGGAGATCCCAGAGGTTTTCAGCCCCACGCTTGGCCAGGGTCGAATCTTCAGTAATTGAGCCCCTTAAGCGCACCACATCTTCGGCGGTGTAATCACGCTTAATGCCTGCCCAGCGAGGGTTGGTATCCCACTCTTTTTGCAGTTCTTCTGCGGTCTGGGTATTACTTCCGATACGGCTTTTCATAAACAACTCCCTAGTAGGTCTGAAAAAGCAAGGGTTTTTGTGCCTTTTGCTCTGTAGGACTGAGTATTGGGTACTGAATCTAGGTTTGCACGGGTTCTTTGACAGAATAAATTCAATATTTCTATTTATTAGAACTTCCGTAATTCTGCTGCCCGTGAGAGCATTATTTATGAGCACTCTAGAAGAGGAATTCGACCCGCTAGTTGTTGGACGCAGGATTCGAGAACTTCGTACAAAAAAAGGAATGAACCTTGAGGTACTTGCCCGCGCCATAGAGCGTGCTCCTTCACAAGTGTCGGCAATTGAGAATGGAAAACGTGCCCCACAAATTCAGCAGTTGCAGAAAATCGCAAATGCACTTGGCGTTACTTTGAATCATTTGTTAAGTGCCGAGAAATTGAGCGAGCGTTCTGCAAATGAACTAGAGATTGAACGTGCGCAACGTAGCGGTCTTTACGCTTCACTTGGTTTACCAGATGCCTACATTGGTAAAACTGTTAGTAACAATATTTTAGACATCATTCTTGGCTTACAGCGCGAAGTTGAAAGATTGCATCTACAAAGATCTGCAACACCTGAAGAAGCGCGTCGCGCAAACTTAGAACTGCGCAAAGAGATGCGCAGAATCAATAATTACTTCCCAGACCTAGAAGAAGAAGCGCGCAATCTCTTGGCAAAGATTGATCACACTTCGGGGCCGCTTTCTGAGCGCCTCACAGCAGAGCTAGCTAATGAATTAGGTTTTACTCTGCACTACACGCAAGATTTACCGGCATCTACCAGAGTAATTACTGATGAAAAGCATGGTCGCATATATTTACCAATGCGCCGCGAAGGCCGAGATGCACGAACTATTCTGTTACAAGCTTTGGCTGGCCATGTGCTTAAACATGAAGCACCACAGGATTACGGTGACTACTTGTCACAACGCGTTCTAACCAACTATTTGGCAGGTGCCTTGTTGATGCCAGAATCAAGTGCTGTTGCTTTTCTCCAAGCCGCTAAAACTAAATGTGAGCTATCTGTTGAAGACTTACGTGATCACTTTGGTGTCAGTTATGAAACTGCAGCTCACAGATTTACAAATTTAGCTACGGTCCATCTCGATCTGCCCGTTCACTTCTTAAAAGTCCACGAAAGTGGCGCAATTTCTAAGGCATACGAGAACGACAATGTAACCTTTCCTTCCGATGTATTTGGCTCTGTTGAAGGCCAAATAGTCTGTCGCAACTGGAGTGCGCGCCGGGTGTTTACGATTGAAGATCGATTTACGCCTTACTACCAGTACACCGATAAGCCCGTTGGTACCTACTGGTGCACCTCGAGAATTGAAAATAGCGATCAAGGTCAATTCTCGGTTAGCGTTGGCACAAAATTTGAAACCGTTAAATACTTTAGAGGCAGAGCTTCAACTACTCGCTACAAATCAAGCTGTCCTGATCCTTCATGCTGCAGGCACGCACCGGCCGAACTTGAAGATAAGTGGGGCGGAATGATTAGGCCAACACCTAAATTGAACTCGAGCCTGCTAGCTGCGATTCCCCAAAATGGATTTCTCGGTATCGAGCATCGTGAAGTTCTGGAGTTCCTGGAAGGGCAGCGTGACTCCTCCTAGGCGGACTGAGTAAATGGCCGGTTGCCAGACTACTTAACCGCACCGGCTGAGATGCCAGAAATAAATTGCTTCTGCAAAATCAAGTAGAAAATCACAATTGGAATTACGGCAAGAACTAGCCCAGCCATCGCCTGTCCATATTCAATCGAGTACTGACCATAGAAGAGATAGGTTGAAAGCGGCAGAGTCTGACTCTCATTAGTAAGTACTAGGCGTGGCAATAAGAAGTCATTCCAAATCCAGAGCGCATTGATAATCGCGACTGTTGCCGTAACTGGACGCATCATCGGAAAAATAATTCGCCAAAATGCGACCATATCGGAGGCTCCATCGATTGAAGCCGCCTCATCAATCTCGGTCGGGATATTGGAAATAAAGCCGTGATAAAGGAATGTGGACAGGGCAACACCGAAGCCAATATAGAAAAAGATCAGCGCACCACGATTGTTCCAAGAGACAAATTGAGCAAATCGGGCCATAAATGGAATCATCAAAGCCTGGAATGGCACAATCATCGAAGCAACAAGTATCAAGAAAATATATTTAGAAAGTTTTGTTTTTGTGCGCGCCAAGTAATATGCCAACATTGAAGAAAAGATGATCAGTAGTGAAACGCTAAAGAATGTAATAATGATTGAATTTGTCAAAGATCTAAAGAAATTCATCTTGGTATACGCTTGTTGAAAATTTTCCCAAGTTATCTGAACAGGTATAGCGAGTGGGTTTTCCAGAATGTCATATTTAAGCTTGAGCGAATTTACAAAGACTAAGAAAAACGGGAAGACATAGGCAAAAGCCAAGGTAAAGCCAACAATAAAGGTGGCGCGCTTGCCCCACCGTGCACGTGTTTTCATCGCTGCACTTCGTATCTCTTTGATACGGAAACTTGAACAAGAGCGGCAAGTGCCACAATTAAGAACATTACGACCGCCTTAGATTGACCAGTGCCGAAGTTTCCATTAGCGAAAGCATCTTGGAAGATGTGCAGGGAAATCAGCTCGGTAGTACGGAAAGGTCCCCCACCGGTTAGCGCCACGTTGACGTCATAAGCCATAAAGCCACCTCGCAGCGTTAAAAAGAGCGCAATAGTAAAGGCCTGGGCCATCAATGGAATTTTGATTGTAAATAGGGTTCGAAGTGGTGAGGCGCCATCAATTTGCGAAGCCTCAAGGACATCAGTTTCGATCGAAACTAGCCCCGTTATGTAAACAATCATCATGTAGCCAGATGATTGCCAAACCGTGACGATGATGAGTGCCCAGAAAGCCTTATTCGTGTCCTGTAACCAAGACTGCTTGAAGAGTTCCCAATCATATTTATTTGCAAGTGCAACCAGTGCGCTATTAAAAATAAACTGCCAAATCACACCGAGGACGACGCCGCCGACTAAATTCGGCACAAAGAAAAAGGTTCGAAGAAAGTTTTTGCTTCGTAATTGAGATGTGACTATTAATGCGAGACCAAATGCAACCGCATTGACTAAAATCAAAGAGACAACCACAAAGAGGGCGGTAAATCTAAGGGTTGACCAAAAAGTTGGGTCTTGAAATGACTTTGTATAGTTACTGAATCCAACTAATTTTGTAGTTTCAAATCCATCCCAATCCGTAAAGGTATAATAGGCACCATTTACAAAAGGAACTACTAGAACAACGGAAAAAATAGCGAGTGGGATGCCAGCAAATTTAATGAATTTCTTCATAGCTCGCGCTGATTTCACTCAGTTCCCCTAATTCTTAAGAAAAATCATCCTGAGGCGAGGAGACCCGCCTCAGGATGATTTTATCTATTTTTTATTAACCTGAAAATGGTTGTGCGAAATTACTTCGCTGCTCCACGCCAAGTCTTTACTGAATCTTTCCATGCATCTTGAATCGCCTTTGCAAGGTCAGCGGAACTGATCTTGTCGGTGAAGTACTGCTGCATAGATACCTTTCCAACTGTCTCTTGGAGGCCTGCTGGGTAGTAGGTGTTGATCCAATCAAGTGTCTTGCCACCATCAACATACTTCGCGATATCACGAGACATGCTTGTAGCTGGCTGAACCTTGAAGCCCTTGTACACAGGTATGAAGCCCATTCCGCCTTCTGTTACAGGGTCAGCAACGAAGCGCTGTCCTGTAGAAGATGTGTAGAGCCATGTTAAGAAGTCAACTGCACCATTGCGCTCAGCCTTTGTTGACTGCTTCGCATCGATCATGAAATAGCCAGGTACGCCGACAGGAATTGAATCATTTCCATAAGTCTTCGCATTTGTGCTAATTGGAAGAGGCATGATTCCGAAATCAGTTCCCTTTGCGGCTGTCATCAAGTTTGGCTCTGTCCAGTTACCTTGGAACATGAATCCGTAATCTCCGCTTGCAAGGTTTGCGATTGAAGCATCGTATTCTGTATCGGTTAGGTTAACTGTTGATCCGTTGTACTTCTTAAGAAGATCGTAAGTTGCTAGCCAGTTCTTGAAGACAGGATCTTTTGAAAGATCTTTCTTACCATCTGAAAGGGCATCAAGTACAGCTAGACGTGCTTCACGAGTTTTACCGGCATTTGCGTGGAAAATATTTGTGAAGTGTGCGCCTAATGACCACCAAATAGCTGAGAAGTGAATTGCTTTCTTGCCATTTGACTGAACTTTCTTGAATGCAGCTTCTAGGTCTGTACGTGTCTTGATCTTTGTAACATCAATACCCGCAGCTTTGATGACCTTCTTGTTATAGAGCAGACCGAATGCTTCTGCAGTTGATGGGACACCAACTTGCTTTCCGCCAACATTTGCTGCTGCAAGAAGACCTGGAGATACCAGCTTTACAAGCTTTGTACCTTTCCAGTTCATGACCTTGTCAGCCATGTCAGGAATTTCTTGAAGTGTGTACATGATCGTTGGCGCATTATTTGCCGCATACATAGGTGTTACGTTCTGAAGGAATGTGATATTGCGATCACCTGGGATTGACTTGAGTGTGTAGCAGTTTTGGCTCTTGTTGTAAGTAGCTACTGCTGCCAAGAACTGATCTTGGATTTCAGGCTTGATTGTTCCAAGCATTGTGACTGTAGTCTTCTTGGTACAAGTTGCTGCTGTTGCTGAAGGCAACGCAACTGTTACCGAAAGAGCAACAGATGAAGCAAGGAGCCATGCTCCAAGTTTCATTTTCTTCGACATGAAGTTTCCTTTCGAAAGGGGTACGCACGACACGTGGGGTGCCTTGCAGGTAGGCAAAAAAGTACTAGGCGGGCACTGTCATTTAAAGCAAAAAGTGATTAAATCAGGTAACGCTTTGCGTAAGATTTAGAGGACTTTTTACAGTTTTTTACAGGTTTTTACAGATGCGCTCATGCGTAAATAGTCATGAAACGGTACTTATGCAGCCCCCCGGTATGAGTTCACGCGAGGTACCTAGGGGAGGAAAAACCGACAAACTGATGCTTCGCACGCCATCGGCCGTAAACAGCTCAATTGAAGAGTTATCTACCACCACTTTTAGGTGAATTTTCTGATCGATTGGCTCGTACGGTGCTTCGTAAGCGTTTATGAAAATAACTTTCCGATCAGCGTTGTAACCCACTGTGGCAAAGCCAGTTAACTCAATAGATCCTGATTCTGGAATTGCCTCGAATATCTCATAGGTTGCTTCACGGATAGGGTGTTGAGTTACAACTAATTCTCCCTGATAGTGAGTTAATCCTAGTATTCGCGGCACCGTCATCTGACAAGTCCATGGAGTTTCTGGGTGATCCTTTACGTCAAGCCAATTAGCCATCCAGCCTATGAAGATTCGGCGGCCATTTGGTTCACTATTAAATGTCACGCCAGCGTAATTATCTTTTCCGAAATCAAGCCAACGAGGTTCGCTTGTCGAATAGAGAGGCGAAAAGTTCTCGCCATCAAAGTCGCCAACAAAATACTGAGTGCCGGATCCATAAAGGCCACCTGGGTTTAACGAGACTATAAGCACCCAGACTTCTCTCCCATTTATCTCCAGCGGGAATAAATCAGGGCATTCCCAGATGCCATTTACGGCAGCAGATGGTCCAAAATTACTCAAATGTTGCCAATTGGCTAGATCAAAGGATTTGTAGAATGAAATTTGTCTATCAAATGGCTGAGCCACACACATAATCCAATGATCCCTATATCGAAATACTTTAGGGTCACGAAAGTCTTTCTTGCCTTCATCTAGGACAGGGTTATTTTCATATTTTATGAAAGTGCGACCATTATCTGAACTTCGCGCAATACATTGTGTCTGTTGAGTGTCCGTATGGCGAGTATAAATAGCCACAATTTCATCACCGTCACTGACTGCACTGCCAGAGAAAATCGCACCATCTTCATCTTCCGCAATGGCTACAGGCAGTTCTGACCAATTCAACAAGTCTGTAGATACGGCATGCCCCCAAGACATATGCCCCCACTTAGTTCCGTAGGGATTATGCTGAAAAAATAGGTGGTACTCACCCTTATGCCAGAGCAATCCGTTTGGATCATTAATCCAATTTTTCAGGGGAGTGAAATGAAATCTAGGACGATACTCGTTATCTAAAGACACCGGCGAAGCATAAGTGATCACGATCGAGAAATTTATTAACGAAAGTTTTTTTTGATAACGCTTTGATTACAGAATTTACAGAAAGGAGCAAACTGCCAAATTATTAAGTCGAACTTGATTGACTTAAAGCTTGACCGAATCCCCAAGTTTTCCTAGGAAGAAGGCTGATAACTGATTAGCCGCCCCGCCATCACCGACATGTTGTCTTTCGAAAGAAGTCGTTCCATCTTTACCGCAAATCGCACGGATTTTTTCAGCACCGCCCGGGTGCCTGGAGATCCACTTTGTTAAGTCAAAAACATTGTCGTAGATGATGCTCCAGCAACTTGTAGCTGAATCGCGCTTCTTTACCTCTTCAAGAGTTAATTTAGTAAGAGCGCTAACGGCAGTCGGTGAAGCTGACTTAGTTGGGGTCGGGCTCGGAGAGGCAATTGGAGATTTGCTAGGCGTGACACTAGAACTTTTCTTGGGTTTTGGAGTTGCTTTTACAACACTTCCTTTATTCCAAACAAGTTTTCCACTTTTCTTAACGCAGAAGTGTTTTAACCCGCCACTTGTTTTGGTAGTTCCAACTTTGCTGCATTTGGTGCCCGCAATTGATGCTGCTTGTGAAGGCAAGGCGATACCGGAGAGAAATACAGCTGCCAGAAGAACGCTGGAATAAGCCTTAAATCTCATGGCCTAAAAATAGCGCAAGAATCTTTACTCCGCATATTCTTCTTCCTGTGAAAACTCTGTTAAAAAATTGTTCTACCTGGGTGGGATTCGACCAGATAAGTAGCGCTATTTTGATCGAGGATGGCCGAGTTTTGGCAACTCATCGAGCCGGAATTCAGGTACTACTTAGCTAAATTCCAAAGTGCAAGAACAGCTAGTGCTGCTTCTTCGCCTTTATTGCCAATGCCCAAACCAACATTTGAACGCTCAATTGCTTGAGTTAAGTTGTCGCACATTAGAACGCCAAAACCAACAGGTTTAGACATTGCTAATGAAACCTGCCCAACTCCTGAGGTAACGCCTTGGCAAATGTAATCGAAGTGCGCGGTTTCGCCACGCATTACTAATCCAAGTACCACTGCACCATCAAAACCTTGTTCGAGCTTTATCTGGGCAGCAAGTGGAAGTTCAAAGGAACCAGAAACGGTAAAGATTTCATATTCAACTTGGGCTGCCTTGAAAATTAGCTCAGCACCAGCGGTTAAATTATCGCAAATCTCTGGATGCCATTGCGCTGAAATAATCGCTACTTTCTTGCCCTTTAGAGCCTTTAGATTAAGTGATTCTAAAGTTGGTGATGTTCCGGCCATTAGATCTCTCCTAACATGTGCTTCATTTTATCTTTCTTGGTAAGTAAATATGAGCGATTGAATTGATTGACGGTAGGTGCGACGGAGATTACCTGCGCGGCTCTGCCACTCTTGCCAATGGCATCGACTTTTGCTTGATTATTCGTAATCAATTCAACGTCTTTAATTTCTAATTGATCCAGGATATAAATCAAGTCCTGCCAGTTGCGAGAATCGTTTTCGTGACCTAATTCAAGATTAGCCGCGATGGTATCTAGGCCAGCATCTTGTAAAAGATAAGCTTTGATTTTTTCACTCAAGCCAATGCCACGCCCTTCCTGACCACGCAGATAGATGATGTAGCCCGCACCTTTTTCGGCAATTAAATTAAAGGAGCTCTTTAACTGTTCACCACAATCACAACGTAGCGATCCGAAGGCATCACCTGTTAAACATTCAGAGTGTGCTCTGATTAGAGTCTGATCTGAACTTCTTGCTTCAGTGCCAAATTTCAACACTGCGTGGTCAACACCAGATTCACCCTTGATTGTGGCAATCTGCCACTCGCCACTTTCATGTGGCAGCTGAGCCCACATGAGTTGTTCAGCCGCAGTCTTGTCCTTGGGTAATTTTGCAATTGCGTACTTTGTCAGTTCTTCAATTGTTATAACTGGAATCTGGAATTCTGCCGCAAAATCAAATACCTGTTGGCCTTTCATCACGGTTCCGTCATCATTTACTAATTCAGAGAGGACGCCTGACTCACCGTGGTTAGCAAGTTGGCAAAGAACTAGTCCAGCTTCGGTGTGACCGCTTCGGCCGGCCAAACCTTGCGGGTGAGCAATCAAGGGAAAGACATGGCCAGGGCGGATGAAATCTGCAGCTTTGCTACTTTTTGCTGCCAACTTACGCACTGTATTAGCACGTTCTGTAGCGCTAATGCCAGTTGTTAGGCCAGCTTTAGCGTCGATTGATACTGTGAATGCAGTACGACGTAGATCCTCATTATCTCTAACCATGATCGGCAAATTCAAATCTCTTGCTCGCTTGGCACTAATGGCTGAACAGATGATGCCGGATGTGTGGCGAATTAGAAATGCCATATCTTGATCGGTTATTTTCTCGCCCGAGATAATTAAATCGCCTTCATTCTCGCGATTTTCATCATCTATCACAATCAAGAATTTACCTTGAGCAAAGATCTCAACCGCTTCGGCAATGTTTTTTAGAGTTCTATCCATTTTGGTTATCTCTTTTAGTTAGTCGCTCAACATATTTGGCTAGAACATCAACTTCAATATTTACTAAATCGCCAAATTTCTTGGCAGACAAATTTGTTTTGGCCAAGGTTTCTGGGATCAGCCAGACGGTTATTTGATTTGCGTCATCAGCAACCGAACCAACGGTGAGTGAAACGCCATCGATACAGATTGAACCTTGCGAAACCACATATTTCATAAGTTCGCTTGGGAACTGGATATCCATCTGCAGCCATTTTTCGCCTGGCGCCAATTTAGTAATTGATCCAGTGCCATCAATGTGGCCCTGCACGATGTGGCCGCCGAGGCGCGAACTAACAAGGGCCGCGCGTTCAAGATTTACGGCATCACCTTTTTGCAAATTTTGCAATGAAGTCAGTTTAAGAGTCTGCGTCATAACATCGACTGAAAAAGATTTGCTATCAGACTTAGTTACAGTCAGGCAGGTGCCGTTGACTGATACGGAATCTCCTACCTGCAATTGATCAGCAAAAGGCACTGATTCAAAGGTAATTACCGCAGAGTCGGTGGCCATCTCGATGCTTGCTACTTTGCCTAAGCTTTCAACTAAACCAGTAAACATTTAGATCCCCGTTTCCTTGGTTAGCGTGATTTTTAAATCATTTCCGAATTGCGCTACATCTCTGATTACAAAGTCCATTTTTTCCTTGATATTGGTTGCCCCTAGGTCGCCAATAAAAGACTGGCCAGAGCCCAACAAACTGGCAGCTTGGAAAATTACTAACTCATCAATTAGGCCAGCTTTAAGAAGTTCGGTGCCTAATTCACTGCCGGATTCAACAAAGACTTGGTTGAAGTCGCGATCAGCACATAGCTTTAGCAGCTCAGAAAAATCATGGCTTTTAAGAAAGACGGTCTCGGCTGCATCATCATGCAAATTGAACTCACTAGGAATCTCACGTAGACCCATCACGACTCTGACTGGATTGGTTTTTCTAGTTGTTTCAATATCGCGAGGAATCAAATTGGGATTATCAGCCAGAGCCGTTGCAGTACCAACCAAGATTGCGCTGCTCTCATAACGTAACTTGCTAACTTCGGCGCGTGAATCTGGGCCAGTAATCCATTTTGAACTGCCATCGATTGCAGCAGTTCGGCCATCTAGCGTTGTAGCGATTTTCCAGATGAAATATGGGCGGCTATTTTTAATTTTATGTAGCCAGGCTCGATTACTGTAAGCAATCTCATCAACTTCAGAGTTGAGTACAACTTCTATTCCGGCAGCTTCGAGCGCTCTGGCTCCCCCACTTGCTAACGAGTTAGGGTCGCGAACTGCATAAACAACTCTTGCCATGCCAGCTTTGATAATTGCTTCGGTGCACGGCCCAGTTTTTCCCTGATGATTACAAGGTTCTAGCGTTACAAATAGCGTTGCGCCTTTTGCTGATTGACCAGCTTGTTCAAGTGCGACAACCTCGGCATGTGGGCCACTCTTGTGGAAACCTTCGCCAATAATTGCACCGTCTGGGCTAACAACAACTGCGCCAACAATCGGATTAGATCCAGTTAAACCCAGGCCAAGGCAGGCTAATTCATTAGCTCGCTTGAGCGTTGAAATATCTAACTCGCTAATGTCGCACCTCCCTCAAGAAATCTTTAGTAGCGATTTCCGGGGTGCCTAATCTGCAATCAGAGTTTCAGCTCTGAACGCCAAACCTAGGCAGGCACGGTTAGCCCACCTAAATCATGTTTCCTCTCATCCGGACTTTAACCGTCGGTCTTGGAATTACACCAAGTCCACCGAGCGCTGGATGCGTTCGGGTCGCAGACTTTCACTGCCGGTTCGGAATTACACCGACCCCGGAAACAATTGCTTAACGTTAGCACGGCGAGAGATGGCCTCGCGATCGGCCGAAACTGGGCCATAAGTAGTGGTTCGTTGGCGTGCGGGGCGACTGGCTAAATGTGCGATTTCTTCTAACTCGGCGACTGAGCGAAGTGAGCCGTTGGTGCTGCCCGCCATGCGACTAATGGTTTCTTCCATCAAAGTACCGCCGATGTCATTTACGCCGCCGGCTAATAATGAGAGAACGCCATCTGGGCCGTTTAAACCTAACTTCACCCACGAACATTGAATGTTGTTGATTGATCCAGCTAATAACAATCTGGCCATGGCATGGACAACTCGATTTTCGCGAATTGTTGGGCCAGGTCTAGCAACACCAGCTAAATAAATTGGTGATGAGTAGTGCACAAATGGCAGTGGTACAAATTCAGTAAAGCCACCAGTCTCGTCTTGTAGATTTCTAATAGTGAGAATGTGGTCATACCAATGTGATTCATTATCAACGTGGCCATACATCATGGTCGCTGAAGATTTAATGCCGAGTAGATGTGCCTCACGCACAATTTCCAGCCATGCTTTTGCGGGCAACTTTCCTTTTGTCAGGATCCAGCGAATCTCATCATCTAAAATTTCAGCAGCTGTGCCAGGAATTGTGCCCAGGCCAGCAGCTTTGGCTCGCTTTAGCCACTCTTTATAACTAATGCCAAGTTTTATCGCGCCGCTGAAAATTTCCATCGGCGAGAAAGCATGGATATGCATATCTGGGGCAACTTCTTTAACTGCTTTGGCAACCTCAAAATAGATATCACCAGATAGATCGGGGTGAATTCCGGCCTGCATGCAAACTTCATTTGCACCTAGCAGCCAGGCTTCATTCACTCGTGACTTAATCTCATCAATAGATAACAAATAAGAATCAGCATCTGTTTTGCGTTGCGCAAAAGCGCAGAATCGGCAGCCGGTATAACAAACATTTGTGAAGTTGATATTTCGATTAACGACATAGGTAACATCATCGCCAACTAGTTCAGCACGCTTTTCATCGGCTGCCTTAACCAATAGCTCAAGCTCGGGGCCTTCTGCGGCAAAGAGAGTAAGCGCCTCTGCCCTAGTGATTGACCTAGGATTTTGAACAACTTTAGTTAGGGCAGCTACAAAAGATGATTTAATAAAAACCGAACTAGAAGTATCTAAGGACTTGAGTTTTTCAGAGATGCTCTGCCAGTCACCATAAATTGAATCAAAGTCAGAGCGGGAATCAGCTTCGCGGCCGGTGGTATCAATTGTGTTCCCTAAATCTGTGCGGCCCAAGCTCTGCAAGCTCTCACCACTTTCCTGCCAAGGCATGCCAACCGGAATTACTTTTAAAATAGCTAAACCTGCAGCATCAGATAGCGCAGCTATGTGGTTCTTCAGCTTTGGATCAATCCAGCGCTCAGGAGATTTAACATAATTAGAATAAATCGTTAAACGTGCATTTAATTCAAAACCAGCTGACTTGCTTTGTTTAGTTAGGAGTTCAATTTCAGGCCATGGTCGCTCAGGATTGACATGATCGGCGGTAACTGGTGACACCCCACCCCAATCATCAATGCCGGCTGAAATAAGTTCGGCAAATTCCGAAGGTTCAGATAAATTCGGTGGTGCTTGAATTCGCATGCGGGGCCCAAAGATCAATCGGGCAACTGCGATACAGGCGAGGTATTCCTGCCGATCGGCATCTGGCGAATTTCGCATCGCAGTATCTTCTTTTGCGCGGAAATTCTGAATTATGATTTCTTGAATATGTCCATAAGTTTTGGCGATTTCGGCCAACTTTAAAAGTGAATCAGCACGCTCTGATATTGATTCGCCAATGCCAACCAGAATTCCGGTAGTAAATGGAATGTTTAGTTTTCCGGCATCTTCGATTGTGCGCAGTCTTACGGCAGGATCTTTATCGGGGCTACCAAAGTGAACTTCACCTTTTTCAGTAAATAGTCTGGTGGCCGATGTTTCCAGCATCATTCCCATGCTTGCTGCTACTGGCCGCAACCTAGACATTTCTTCAAAGCTCATCACGCCAGGATTTAAATGTGGCAACAACCCGGTTTCTTCTAGAACCGCAATTGCACAAGCACGTAAATAATCCAAAGTTGAAGAATATCCGCGTTCAGATAACCATTCAGCGGCAACATCCCAGCGCTCTTCAGGACGATCGCCCAACGTAAATAGCGCTTCAAGACAACCTGCCTTTGCACCAGCTTTAGCGATTGCTACAACTTCGGAGATTTCTAAATAGGCAGCTGGCAAATGATTTGGGGTGGTGGCAAATGTGCAGTAATGGCAACGATCACGACATAGCCGAGTGAGTGGAATAAAAACTTTAGGCGAGAAAGTGATGACACCTGGCCGACCAAGTTCAAGTAAACCCGCATCACGAACTCGAGCTGCTGCCTCACATAATTGGCTTAGTTCTTCATCACGCGCAGATAGCAATACCGAAATTTCATCAAGATTTAGGGTTGCCGCATCGCTAGCCCGACGAAGGGCACGGCGCATTGAACTTTCGATGACTGGCCTCCCGCCTCTCTTTAGACTTGGAGAATACTTGATTTCCAAGTTTTAGCGAGTGTGTTCCATTAATCAGTTATTCTCCCGTTTGAGAAATATGGCGATTTGAATTGGGTCTAAACTTGGATTTATGAGCAACTTATTCGATCCCATCACACTTCGCGGATTAACCATCAAGAACCGAGTCTGGGTAAGCCCAATGTGTCAGTACTCGGCAATAGATGGAGTGGTAGGCGACTGGCATATGGCGCACTTAGGCGCTTTTGCAACAGGTGAAGCAGGTTTGATCATGGCTGAAGCAACTGGTGTTGTTCCTGAAGGTCGCATTTCAATTGGTTGCCCAGGCATCTATAACGAAGCGCAAATTGCTGCCTTTAAAAAGATAAATGATTTCGCGCATACTCAAGGCGCAGCTATGGGAATTCAACTAGCTCACGCCGGACGCAAAGGTTCAACTATGCGACCAACTGATGATCACTTAATGGCAACCGCGGCCGAAGGTGGCTGGACCACACATTCAGCATCAGCACAGGCTTACCACGGAATGCCCGAGCCGCTTGCCCTTACCGTCCCGCAGATCCACCAGTTGACAAAAGATTTTGCACAGGCGGCAAAAAATGCGATTAAAGCAGGTTTCGATGTAATTGAAATTCACGCAGCACATGGATATTTACTGCATCAGTTTTACTCACCACTTTCAAACTTACGAACTGATGAATATGGTGGCTCACTTGAAAACAGAGTTCGATTCTTACTTGAAGTTGCGGCAGCAGTTCGCGGCGCGATTCCAGATTCAACTCCTCTGTTAATTCGCATTTCAGCATCAGACTGGAGCGATGAAGGTTGGCAGATCGTTGATTCAGTTGAACTCTGTAAGCAGCTTAAAGAAATTGGCGTTGATCTAATTGACGTTTCATCTGGTGGCAACTTACATAATGCACCGATTAAGCCAGTACCTGGCTACCAAGTGCCATTTGCGCATGCGATTAAAGTGGAATCAGATATTGCAGTTGCTGCAGTTGGCGCAATTACTGACCCACATCAAGCACAAGAAATCATCAACTCAAATAAAGCTGATGCCGTATTCCTTGCGCGCGCCATGATTAGAAACCCACGTTGGGCCATGGCTGCTGCTGAAGAACTTAAGGAAATGATTAGTTGGCCAGCGCCGTTAGAGCGCGGCCGTACCTTTAAAGGTTAAGAAACTGAAATAACATCAACGACGAAAATCAAAGTTTCATTTGGACCGATTGGGCCACCACCGGCTGCGCCGTAACCAAGCTCTGCTGGAATAACTAGTAAGCGACGACCGCCCTCTTTCATTCCTGGAATACCTTGTTGCCAACCGAGGATTACACCTGACAATGGAAACGTTGCAGGAGATCCGCTATCCCATGATGATTCAACAACTTGACCAGTTGACCAAGCCATTAGTGTGTAATGAACTGTAAGAGTTGATGTAGCAACTGCTTCTTTGCCACTGCCAACAATTATGTCGTTTGTAACTAGCGTTGTTGGGGCCGCGCCTTCTGGCGCACCGATTACTGGCTTGCTGCCAGCTGCACCTGAAACTGCTGGGTTAGTTGCTGCTGCATCGTTTGACACTGATTTAGCTCCACATCCGGTAAGTGTTGAAAGAGTTAACAAAATTGACAGCGAAATTAAGGTGGCCTTCTTTGTGCGAGTCATCATTCATTTCCAATCTCTTTAATTAAGTCGAAGTCGCCGCCACCAAGTTGGCCTTGGGCACGGTAAAGCTCAAGCTTTGCACGAGTATCGGCAATATCTAAATTGCGCATAGTTAACTGACCAATGCGATCTGTGGGGCCAAAGGCAGCATCTTCGGTGCGTTCCATCGATAACTTATCTGGGTGATAGCTAAGGGCAGGGCCAGTCGTATTAATAATTGAGAAATCATCACCACGTCGCAAACGAATTGTTACGGTGCCAGTAACGGCCGAGGCTACCCAGCGCGTTAAAGACTCGCGCAACATTAGTGCTTGTGGGTCAAACCAGCGACCTTCGTAAAGCAGGCGACCTAAGCGGCGGCCCTCAGCGTGATAGTTAGCAATAGTGTCTTCATTATGAATCGCGCTAATTAAACGTTCGTAAGCGATAAATAGCAGCGCCATTCCGGGTGCTTCGTAAATGCCACGACTCTTTGCTTCAATAATTCGGTTTTCAATCTGATCAGCCATGCCTAAACCATGACGACCACCAATGGCATTTGCCTCATTCATTAGAGCAACAACATCATCGATGCGTTCGCCATTAATTGCCACCGGGCGACCTTGGGCGTATTCAATAGTTACATCTTCAGAATCAATCTTTACCGCAGGATCCCAGAACTTAACGCCCATGATTGGTTGAACTAACTCAATTGAAGAATCTAGAAGTTCTAAGCTCTTAGCTTCATGAGTAGCACCCAAGATATTGGCATCAGTTGAGTAGGCCTTTTCGGTGCTATCGCGATAAGGCAAGTTGTTAGTAACTAACCATTCGGACATTTCTTTGCGACCACCAAGTTCAGAGACGAAATCAGTATCTAGCCAAGGCTTATAGATTTTTAGATTTGGATTAGCAAGTAGACCGTAACGGTAGAAGCGTTCGATGTCATTGCCCTTATAAGTAGAGCCATCTCCCCAAATCGAAACTGAATCCTGCAGCATCGCACGTACTAAAAGTGTGCCGGTAACTGCACGACCAAGTGGCGTGGTGTTGAAATACTGTTTTCCACCAGAGCGAATGTGGAAAGCGCCACAAGCAATTGCTGCTAACCCTTCTTCGACGAGCGCGGTCTTGCAATCAACTAACCGGGATATTTCAGCGCCGTACTCTTTGGCGCGATCTGGAACTAAAGCAATATCTGGCTCATCGTATTGACCTAGGTCTGCGGTGTAAGTGCAGGGCACTGCGCCTTTTGCGCGCATCCAGGCAACTGCCACCGAGGTATCGAGACCGCCAGAAAATGCGATTCCGACTCGTTGGCCAACAGGAAGCGAGGCTAAGACCTTAGACATGGGCATATCCTAACTTACGAGAAATGATTGAATCGTCCGTAATAATCGTTATAAAGCTGAGATTAAGCACCTGCGTTACATTTCTGCCTTGCTTTGATGGTCAAGTAGGCAAAAGTTAGGTTTACTTCATGACTTCGCCGAAAGCAACCGATGACAAATGGTGGCAAGAAGCCGTGATTTATCAGATTTACCCTCGTTCATTCTTTGACAGTAATGGTGATGGTGAAGGTGATCTGCCTGGCATCATGCAAAAACTTCAATATGTTGCCGATCTTGGCGTCGATGCAATTTGGTTGAGTCCTTTTTTCACCTCACCAAATAAAGATGGCGGTTATGACGTTGCTAATCCACGTGATGTTGACCCACGCTTTGGAAATTTAGCCGATGCCAAATTAATGATCAATAAAGCACATGATCTCGGGTTAAAGGTTCTGGTAGATATTGTGCCAAATCACTTTTCAGCTGAACACGAATGGTTCAAAGCTGCGCTAGTCGCAGCTCCTGGTTCAAAAGAGCGAGCACGTTTTCATTTTCATGAAGGCAAAGATGACCGTACTCCCCCAAACAATTGGATCTCACTATTTGGTGGCCCGGCATGGACACAAGTAGCCGATGGCCAGTATTACCTACACCTCTTTGACTCTTCACAACCCGATTTGAATTGGGAAAACCCTGAAGTTGATGAAGATTTCAAGGAAACAATTTCGTTTTGGGTAAAAATGGGTGTCGATGGTTTTCGCATCGATGTTGCACACGGGTTAGTCAAAGAAAATATTCGTAGCGATCATCATGACCCACAGGGCTTATCTGATGCACTTCGGATCGATGTAGATATGGAGATTGAAAAGCGTGAAAGTTTGTTAGCTTCGGTGCCATTCTTTGATCGAGCTGGAGTTCATGAAATTTATCGCAGTTGGCGCAAGCATTTTGATTCTTTCGATAAACCAATAATGGCAGTTGCCGAAGCATGGGTTCATCCCCCAGTAAATGGCGTCGCCTATGTCCGCCCTGATGAACTTCATCAAATTTTTAATTTCGATCTATTAATTGCGCCTTTTGAAGCAAAGACTTTATATAGATTAATAAATAGCACGCTCGAGATGTTTAAAGATATTGATGCTTACCCGACTTGGGCTATTAGCAATCATGACTCACCACGTGTTTCTTCTCGACTCGGTGCCGAAGAGGCGCGGGCATTGGCACTTTTCTTATTTGGGTTACCTGGTTCTTCTTATATTTATAACGGTCAAGAACTTGGCTTACCTGATGCCGAGTTAGCCGATAGTGATCGTCAAGATCCTTCATTCATTCGGACTAATGGTGAGACTAAAGGTCGTGATGGTGCTCGAGTACCAATGCCCTGGTCTGGGCAAGAAACTCCGTTTGGTTTCACATCTGGAAAACCTTGGCTACCACTTCCAGCTACGTGGCTGGATTTAACCGTTGAATCACAAATCAACGATGAGCAAGGGTCACTATTTCTTTACCGGAGCGCGCTAGCTCAGCGAGCCAAACTTTTCAGAGGTGCTCGTGATTTCACTTGGGATACCAGCAGAATTGAGGAAGGGATCCTGGGATTTTCTCGCGGCGGTATTCAGGTTTACCTAAACTCTGGTAACAAATCTGTAGCGCTGCCAGCCAGTGAATTAATTCTTGCGTCAAGTGGATCTCATCGCATTTTAAATAGTGAATTCGAACTCAAGCAAGGACGCGCCATCTGGTTCATGCAGTAAAACTTCCCAGCAATCTGTAAGGTTGCGCCATGGAATCGACTACGACTTGGTTTGTAACAATTGGCATCCTTTCAGCAGTAATTGCCTTCGACTTAGTCATCGCAATTCTGCGCAGAAATAAGGAAACCAGCACTGCCGAGGCGGCAATTTGGACAGTTATCTATGTATCTGCTGCGATTGCCTTTGGTTACTTCATGCCCAACTGGACCCCAAGTGAAACTGCGCAAAAGGAGTTTTTCGCAGGTTGGCTGACTGAATATGCCCTTTCGGTTGATAATATCTTTGTATTTGTAATTATTTTAAGTCGCCTGCAGATCGATAAGACCAAGCAACAGTTGGTACTTCTCTTAGGAATTATCATCGCGTTGGTTTTGCGTGGCATATTTATTGCGGCAGGAACTGCGATCATTACTCGATTCTCAAGTGCTTTTTTCCTATTCGGTGCCTTCTTGATCTACACTGCTTATCGATTATTAATCGAAAAAGAAGATGATGAAGTAACCCCGGATGACAGTAAAATTGTGAAAATGTTGCGGGCAAGAGGTGCCTCAACTTTTACGATTGCGTTGCTAACACTTGGAGTCACCGACTTGGTGTTCGCGCTTGACTCAATTCCGGCAATTTTCGGAATCACCAAAGACCCTTACATCGTGGCGACTGCCAATATTTTTGCGCTAATGGGGCTACGTCAGCTTTATTTCCTATTACAAGGGCTGCTCAAGAGATTGGTATTTCTCTCAAAAGGACTTTCTATTATCTTGGCATTTATTGGCGTCAAAATGTTCTTTGAGGCATTCCACGGCATTGGAATTCACGAGATTGCCGGAATTGAAGTGCCTCACGTATCGATTGAATTTAGCCTTAGCGTCATCGTCGCAACGCTTTTGATTACCGCTGTAGCCAGCCTAACTGCTACTCGTAAAGATGGCTCAGAGATTATTTAAATCTATTGCTCGATCTCGCAAAGTGTCGCGGCCGTGCTCTTTCGCCCGTTCATGAACTTTGCGGATCTGAAGTTCAAAGCTGGCAATAGCCTTATCAAAGGCTGCTACGCCATTAAATTCCGCAGCTTCGGCACGTAATAGCGGGCCAGCGCCACGAGAAGTTATAACTACTTTGTGATCGTGTTTGCCTTGGCGCGGGTTCTTCTCTTCAATGACTTCGACTTCTACCCGATCCATTTTCACGTTAAATCTGGTCAAGGCTTTAAGTTTCTCGTTAACGATTCCTTTGAAATCTTCGGCAACCTGGGCATTTCTCAACTGAATGATAATTTCCATGTCTCTACTGTGGCACTAAGTCGTGCGCAATGGAAGTGCTAAAGCGGCAAGAGATATGTGGTGAGAGTTAATCCTAGGGCTAGAAAAACTGACTGCGCCAGAATTGTTAGCGCAGTTTTACGATCTGCTTTCTTAGCCGCTGGATCTGAGACTCGAGAGATCTGCCCTAGCTTGCCAAAGTTAAACGTTCCCATAAATCCATAAGCTAAGCAAAATTTCTTACGTGATTGAATAAATCCAATGGCAAAAACCATTAGTGGAAAGAAGAGTGTTAAGCGAGCACTTCGCGTTGCATCAGAGTTAATTAGCCCAACTAGCGAGGTGACTGAAATTACTGCGCCCGCTAGGGCGACAACTTGGCGGCGGCGGATTTCGCCAGTGCCAATGTTGCAACTACCAGCCACATATTCTTGGCTCAATTAAGCTTCTTCTAATTCTTCTTCGTCGATCCAAGCATCCACTTGCGTCTCATCCTGCTTATCTACCCAAGAGAGAAATGAGCCGATCGCGCGAAAAGCCAATAGAGCTACGCCAATAACACCGACGAATCGCTTAATTGCTTTAAACATAAGTTAAAAATACTCCAATTCTTCAAATTTTGTCTAATGAAGCAGTGATGTCATCCCACAAATCATCAACATCTTCACAGCCGACCGAGAATCGAATCAAGGATTCGGAGATCTTCTGGCTTTCAGTTGCCCAGCGGCGGCGGCGTTCCCATATAGATTCAATACCGCCGAGGCTAGTTGTGTTGGTAATAACCCTTGAACTCTGCGTAACTAGATCAGTGCCGGCAGCATCGCAGCTCAATTCAAAGGAAATCATGCCACCGAAACCGGGGTAGCGAACTTTGCTTACCTTGGCATGGCCAGCCAAGCGTTTAGCGAGTTCTTTCGCATTAGCTTCAGCCGCTCTGAACCGAAGCGGGAAAGTGCGGATTCCGCGCAGCGCTAACCAAACTTCAAATGGGCCAGGAATCGCACCACTTAGTTTTCGGACATCACCTAAGCGCTTATAAAGAGCCGGATCGTTGGTAGAAACTGACCCTAAAATTATGTCGCTATGGCCACCAAAATATTTAGTTACGGAGTGCATAACGAAATCTGCCCCAAAATCTAGTGGTTTCTGAGTTAATGGTGTGGCCAGAGTGTTATCGACTGCAGTGCCAACACCTAATTTCTTAGCGCCAGCAATAATTGTTTTTAAATCAACGTTTTCTAAAGCTGGATTAGTTGGTGACTCTAGCCAAAGTAGGGCTGCTCCTTTTGCGGCTTCGAGCACCGCGGCGGTATTTGTAGCTTCAACAAAACGAACTTCAAGGCGACCACTTTCGTGATAACCCTTTAACAGCGCAGCAATGCCTTGATAACCTTCATCGGAAAGAACTACGGGTGCGCCGATTGGGAGTAAATTAAAAATCGCATTTGCGGCAGCTTGACCTGATGCAAAAACTAAAGTCTGACCACCTTCAAGTGCGCTGATCGCAGTTTCTAACGAGGTCCAAGTTTCATTTCCGTAACGACCATAGCCAATTGGGCCGCCGGCATGAAAAGTTGAGTTAAGCGCAATGGGGGTGTTTAGTTCACCATCTGGTTCAGGAACAGGTCGACCAGCGCTAATCGCAAGTGTTTCGGGCTTTAACTTCTTATCGGAACTCATAGATTAAAGCCTATTACTTTTTTACTTACCAAGAACTGCCATTGCCGCATTATGGCCAGGGATTCCGCTTACTCCCCCACCTCGTTGCGCACCTGCCCCACAAATAAAGATTCGAGGATCATCAGTTTCCACGCCCCAGCGTCGGGTATCACCTTCCTCACAGAATGGGAAAGTTAGATCTCTATGGAAGATATTTCCACGGGGCAACGAGATTGCCTCCTCTAGATCCAATGGGCTCTTAGCTTCAATACAAGGTGATCCATCACTGTTGCGGGCAATGACTTCAGAGATCGGGTCGACTAAATACTTATCTAATTCCGCGATGAAACCGGCCAGCGCTGTGGATTTGACTACTTCATTATCAACGTCGAAAAGTTCAGCCGGTGTATGTAGCCCAAAGAGGGTAAGAGTTTGGTATCCAGCGGCTTGTAGTTCAGAGCTTAATATTGATGGATCAGACAGAGTGTGGCAATACATTTCAGATGGAAAACAAGCGGGCAACTTGCCTGCCTTGCTCTCTTGATATGAAGTTTCGAGCTGAGAAAACTTCTCGCTGATATGAAAGGTTCCGGCAAATGCTAACTCAGGTGCAATGCCACTTTTTAGCCTAGGCATTTTCTTTAGTAACATATTAATTTTAAATTGTGCTCCCGACAAACTTGCTGGCTTTGGTTTATTGCGAAGCTTAGCCAGAACTTGTGGGGCGGCATTCGAAAGTAAGTGGCTAGCCACAAATTCATCGCCACTTTCAATGGTTGCGGTAACTGAATCTACGTTACTTGAAATAGCAGTGACTTTGCTATTAGTGCGAATTTCTACACCGGCTGCACGTGCAACTCGTTCTAGTTCTGTAACCAGCGCCCCCATGCCACCTTTAGGAACTTTCCACTCGCCAGTGCCGTTTCCAATTAAGTGATAGAGAAAACAAATATTGGCTAACAGGTCATCGGCTGAAACGTGAGTGCCAATTAGGGCATCAGTTAGAACAACGCCTTTAACCAGATCGCTTTTAAATCGAGCGTTAATGACTTCACCAATTGGCTGCTCAATTAAATAGTTCCAAATTTCGGGTAGCTCAATTGCCGCTTTTAGTTCGCTGCGGCTCTGCAATGGTTGCAACATGTACGGCGCAATGCGCTCGGCAAACAGTGCAACTTCGCCGTAGAACTGCTGCCATGCTAGGGCATCTGCCTCGCCATCTGGGATAGCTGCGAATGAGTCGGCTGTTGCTTGGTCCCATTGGCGCGAGATGTAGAGCCCCGCCCCGGTTAAATCAGGGGTATAGGACGAAACTGTGCGAGGTAGAGTTTCGAAATTAAGTCCTAGGTCACTAACGATTTGGTCGGGCAATAGCGCCACTAAATACGAATAGCGCGACAGGCGAGCATCAAATTCAGGAAAAGCCCTGACGCTAGCGGTCGCACCACCAATTTCCTCATTGGCTTCAAGAATTACCACTGATTTACCGGCTTTTGCTAAGTAAGTTGCAGCTACCAAACCATTATGGCCGCCACCAACAATCACTACATCTTTAGAAACTGTAGCCAAAACTATTCCTCGAGTCGTTTTGTGGAATTACGAACTATCAGGGTAGTAGGTAGAACTAATGATGGCACTTCGGCGCTTGGTTTACGCAGACGCTCCATGATTGACCAGGCAGCCATCTCGCCCATTAACTGCACTGGTTGTTCGATCGTAGTTAAATCAGAGTATTCCGCCATCTCATGACCATCGAAACCGATTATTGAAATGTCATCTGGAACGCTTAAACCATGACGCCTTGCTGCTTGCATGGCACCAAATGCCATTTCATCGGATTCACAGAAAATTGCAGTAGGTCGATTTGGTCTTGCCAGCAAATCATCCATGGCGCGTGAAGCAGTATTCATCGTGAAATCACCATGAACTTCGCGCGACGGAATCCATTCCAATCCGTTTTCAGCCAGTACCTGCAAGAAGCCACGACGACGATCTTGTGGGACAGAGAAATTAAATGGGTCATCCGGGCGGCCAGACATTAAACCAATTTGCTTATGACCTTGATTTACTAAATGTTGAGTAGCGGTTCTGGCTCCAGCCACATCGTCAATTTTAATACTGGCGCAATCTTTATGTGCCATTCCAACAAGTGCGATTGGAATTCCTAAACTCAACATTGAAGCGAACTCTTCTTCGGTCGGCGGCAAGCTGATGACGATAAGCGCATCAACGCGACCCTTAAGCAATTGATGTTGGAATAACCTTTCGCGCCCTTTCATCTGGCTAAAGTTATAAAGCAGCAGATCTAAGCCAGCCTCGCGTAGCGCTTGTTCGGCACCATTGATTACTTGGGCGAAATACCAACGCGAAATATATGGCGCAACTACTCCGACGCTGTTGGTGCGACCAGGCCGAATCCGATCGCCATCGCCAGTTAAGGAGTAATTCAATTTCGCAGCTGCGGCCTCAATTTTGGCTCGAGTTTGCGGATTTACATGTTCAAGGCCGCGAAGTGCGCGCGAGACTGTGGCAGTTGAAACTCCTGCTTCTGCTGCAACTTCCTTGATGCCAGCCATGTTCTCTAATCCTTTCTGCAACTAACTGTAAATTTCTGCAACAATTGTAAAAAGTATGCCTTTAGAGTCAAAAAAGCAATAGATTTCTGGGAATTAGGGCTATTTTAGAGTTATGAGCAATCAAATTCAGACGATTATCCAAGTTGAACTCGAAGATCGCAATCGCCTTACCGCATTCTTTCGATTGATCATTGTGTTGCCAGTTGCCATCTATTTCAGTGCATTTGCGATTGAATCGATCGCATCTGATAACTGGAGCTACAGCTTGGGTGGCCTGATTATCGTACCGACTCTGTTAGCCCTAGTTTTTCGCGGCATTTACCCAAGTTATGCGCTGCCATTTAATCATGCCTTGATTTCACTAGAAACTCGCATTAACGCGTTTGTGCTTTTGCTTACCGATGACTATCCCTCGATCGAAGAGAATGACATTGTAAAGATTACTTTTCCTGAAGTTGGCAACGGTTCCCAACTAAGTCGAGTAAAGCCGCTCTTTAAGTGGCTCCTTGCGATTCCACTTTATCTGATGGGAATTATCTACCTAATTTATGGATTTTTCTTAACCGCCTTTGCTTGGTTCTCAATCTTATTTAGTGGGAAGTATCCAGTTTGGTGCGCCGACGCTATGGTTGGGATTTTAGCGTTTTTCAATCGTGTTTACGGTTACGCATTTATTTTGGTAACTGACGAATACCCAAGTTTCTCTCTTTGATCTATGGCGGTCCACTCTGCGCAAAAGATGCGACGTATCGTCGCTGAAGTTGCTGAGATGGATCAAAATTTTGCACCACTAATCGCTCGTCGCCCTCTTTGTACAATTGGTCGAAGTACTCCAACAGAGACTCATTTTGAATCCTTGGTTAGCTCAGTTATCTCTCAACAGCTAGCCGTAAAGGCTGCGCAGACTATCCATGGCCGTTTGGTTGATCTCTGTAAAGGCACGATTAGCGCCAAAAAAATAATCAAACTCAATGACATGGCACTTCGAGAAATTGGTGTTTCTGGCGCTAAAGCTCGCACAATTAAAGGTCTAGCTGGGGCAGTTGCCGATAAATCAATTCCCATAAATACCATCGATGAAATCCATGATGATCAAGAAATTTACAACAAATTAACTTCACTTTGGGGCATTGGGCGCTGGACGGTTGAGATGTTTATGATTTTTCAACTGGGGCGCTTAAATGTTTGGCCCACCGGTGATTTAGCAGTGCGCCGGGGGTGGGACATAATCCACAAAAATAGAGAAGAAACTCTGGCTAAGGCTTTAGATTTAAAGGGTGAGAAGTTGCATCCATACCGAAGTGTGGTTGCCTGGTATTGCTATCAAGCAGTTCATGAAAGCCGCGGGTTGGAGTACTAAATATCTTCTAGGATCAGAGAAACCGAATTGATGCACCAACGTTGATCAGTTGGCACGTCATAGCCTTCGCCTTCGAAAACATGACCTAAATGCGAGCCGCAAGCAGCGCAACGCACTTCGGTTCGAACTCGTGGTGCTAGCGAGCGATCTTCGATTAGCTCAACTGCGTCATCGGCAGAGGGCGCGTAAAAAGAGGGCCAGCCACAACCTGAATGAAACTTAGTTTCGCTTCGGAATAATTCAGCGGCACAAGCTTTACATTTGTAAACGCCAACTTTGTCAGAGTCGGTGTATTCGCCAGTAAATGGTCGCTCTGTTGCGGCGTTTCGCAGAACATCATATGAAAGTGGATCGAGCTTTGCCTTTAGTTCTGCTTCATTGATTTTAACTGGATAATTGTTTTCATTCATTAGAGAACCACTCCAACCGGAAAAGCAATGCCAGTGCTGGAATGACAGTCATAACCATTTGGATTCTTCTTCAGATACTTCTGGTGATACTCCTCGGCCATGAAGTACTCAATGCCATCGGCGCTAAGAATTTCAGAGACAATCGGATCGAAACCAGCCTTAAGTAAAACTTCTTGGTATAGATCGCGAGACTTAATCGCCTGGGTTAATTGCTCGGGAGTAGTTGCATAAATTGCACTTCGATATTGAGTTCCAATATCGCCACCTTGCTGATTGAGCGAAGTCGGGTCATGCATAGTCCAGAACTCTTCAAGTAAACGCTGATATGAAATCTGCTCATCGTCAAAGCGAACGTGCACCATTTCAGCATGGCCAGTTACGCCGGTGCATACTTGCTCGTAACTTGGATTTGGGCGAGTGCCGCCCATGTACCCAACGCTCGTTTCAACAACTCCCGTTAGCTGCCAGAAACGACGTTCCGCACCCCAAAAACAGCCAGTGGCAAAGTATGCGCTCTGATTCATAGCGATATTCTGGCAGTAAGCTCACAAAATTGTCATACGAGATAAATCACGATAAATATAAATGGGTAAATAATTAATATCTGCGCTACTGATAACCTTGCTGTCGCGCCCCCGTAGCTCAGGGGATAGAGCACCGCCCTCCGGAGGCGGGTGCACAGGTTCGAATCCTGTCGGGGGCACTGTCAATTGATCAAGAGTTAATTCTGAGCGAGATAAATCACCAGTTATCAGGAAATCCCCTGCGTTATGTCCTTGTATTAACGGTGCGAGCACGAGAGAATAAGCACCTTACGACTTAAAGATCGTAGCAAGTTCAAATTTACTTAATTGCTGCAGAACTGGCTTCTGTACGCGAGATTTCAGGGATAGGCGGTGTTAATCATGGATTGGCGTCATCAATCAGCTTGTCGTGATGAAGATCCAGAGCTTTTCTTCCCAGTCGGAAATACAGGTCCAGCCATAACCCAGATTGAAGAAGCTAAAAAGGTTTGTAACCGCTGTATCGTCAAAGATGCCTGCTTGGCTTGGGCCCTTGAGAGCGGACAAGATGCCGGAGTATGGGGCGGCTTATCTGAAGATGAACGTCGCGCCCTAAAGCGTCGTGCGGCACGAAATCGTGCCCGTCTGCAAGAACAGCAAAACCAGTTCTAAAGCGGGAACTCCAAGGTCGCTTGGGTTCCGGACTCCCCCGAAGTTAATTTAATTTGTCCACGTAGCTCATTCTCAGTCAAAGTTCTTACGATTTGTAAACCTAAGTTAGATGAGCTAACTAAATCAAAGTCACTTGGTAAACCAGCACCATCATCGCTGACAGTCACTTTTGCTTCACTCTCAAAACGTTCGACGTTAATAACTAGATTGCTACCGTGTTCGGCTAGCCCGTGTTCAAGCGCGTTATGAATTAGCTCAGTGACAATTAAGGCAAGCGGTGTGGCGATACGCGGATCAATCTCAGCCAATGAGCCACTTCGTCTAATATTTATCTCACTCATCCGAGGGCTTAAATCTGCTGCGTGAATAACTAAATTATCTAAGACCTGATCAAAAGCCACTTTGGCATCAGAGCTATTTGAGAGCGTCTCGTGAACTAGCGCGATAGAGGCTATGCGACGTACCGCTTCTTCAAGGGCAGCGCTTGCCTGAGGTTCAGAAATTCGCCGTGCTTGTAATCGCAACAGTGCTGAAACGGTTTGTAAATTGTTCTTAACTCGGTGGTGTACCTCTCGAATCGTGGCATCCTTAGTTACTAATTCACGTTCGCGGCGTCGCAACTCAGTTACATTATGAAGTAAGACAATCGCGCCTATTCGATCATCGCCCTGTAAGAGCGGCATAACCATTAAATCAATTGTGGCTCCTGCATTTTCAATTTCAGCTCGGCGTAAAGATTTACCGCTTAGCGAACTACGAATTCCTTCATGATGAGATTCATTTCGCTGCATCGATACTTGTGATGCCACCTCACCAAGATTAAAACTCTCTAAATCATTGCCCCAACCCATTCGATTAAAGGCAGATCTAGCATTTGGACTGGCATAAGTAATTACGCCATTTAAATCAAGCCTGATCAAGCCATCGCCTACGCGAGCAGCAGGATCAAATATTGATGATGCGTCTTGATATGGATAGGTGCCTTCGACCACCATCCGATAAAGATTATTGGCGATCTCGCGATAATTAAGTTCTAGCCGACTTGGTGAGCGCATTAGCTCGGCATTACGGTGGCGAGAGATCACGGCAATTACTTGGCCTTGATGAATCACTGGGATTGTTTCCTCTTTAATAAGTAAGTCGCCAATTAACTCTGGTTCGGAGTCACGCACAATATCGGCGCTTGAGAGGGCCTCATCTAAACGTGGTCGTTCTCCCCAAGTGACTTCTGATCCGATCAAATCATTTGCAAATACTGTTGCTGAAGTAGTTGGACGAATGTGTGCGATTGCAACATATCCAGTTGGCCAAGAAGTTAGATCCATGCGCAATGGCACCCAAAGAACTAGGTCTGCAAAAGAGAGATCTGTAAGTATCTGCCAATCGGCAATCAATTCTTGTAGCCGATAAATTTGTGAAGCAGTCAGCGTACTGCGCCCATTTAGCAGACTCTCGATGCGGTTCATTTACTTAGCCTGCCAATTAGGAAGCTGAATCGCTATCTCTTGTGCTGCATACCAAGTGAGTTCGCCATCATCATTCTTGACATCTCCAACAAATAAACAATCAACCTGGGCAAATCTAATGGGTGAGAGTAGATTTACTTCAACCTCTAATTCTTCACCAATTTGCCCCGGTTCTAAATCAACAGCTAAGGCAAATGAAAAATTGGCTGAATCGCCTTGATAAGAAATTGAATCATCAGCTGCCAAAAGCGAGAGGATGTATTCTGATTCTTCTTCGCCGAGTTCCGGATTTATACTTTTAAATTGGCTAGTTGGCACAAAAGCAGAATCGATTAAGATTTCTTGATCGTCCAATAATTGAGCTAACTCATCTAGAGTAATAGCCAAGTAACCGCGCATGGGCTAACTCTATTGGAAGAGCTGCTTCAGTTTAAAACTAGACCTCACTAGCAATCTTTAGGATCGCCTTACGCAACATCGATTTTGGGCTAGCTTCGCTAAGAGAGGAATTACTGGTTGCCGCAGCTGCTACTGCCCGATTATCTCTAGGTAGCGCCAAACGATTTAGTGGATTTAGTTGATCTATTTGGGCCGCCAGTTCATGGGCACCTTGATCAATGCGGCGACGAGGTGCCTCGAGATTAGCCACAAATGTCAATTTCGCTTTCATCTTGTTTTTGGTTAGTTCTTGAATCAACTTACTTAATCTGAAACGACCAGTGTGATCTGGCCTGGAATTGACCCAGATCTCATCACAGTTATCGCTACTCCAAATTAAGCATTGTGAGTTCCATCGTCGATCAGTTAGTTTGAGAGCTAAGTTTGATACTGAGCCAAGATCAATAACTATTAAATCGAAATTGGCGTAAGCAGTATCCATAAATTTGGCAAAACTTGCACTCTTAGCTTCCGTTAATTCATAGGCCCATAGTAGTTGTGAGATCAACCTTGGATTTTGATCACCTCGCAAGTTTCGTAATTCTAGGGCAATAGAAATTGAGGGCTCGATTGAATTACCATCTATTAACAAGGTACGTTTATCTAACAAACTAGATTCCATGGCAAGATTTAGCGCCAAAGTTGTAGCACCAGTTGCCGACCCAGCGGAGGCAATAGCAATAACTTTTGCCCCAGTTAAATTACTAACTTTATGGTTCGAAATAAGTGGTTCACGAAATTCCCGACGCAAGATCGCACGTATTTGTGAGACTAACTCGGCGGGGTCGGTGGGTCTAGGTGAGAGCGATTGGTTGGAAATCATCTCGACCTCGGTGCCATAGCCAATTATTTGCCGTACCCGTGTTCCTAGTTCCAAGAATGCCGCATCGCCATAGCCCGGCAAGTCTGGCGCATAAATTAAGATCGAGCTCTTCGCCACTTCTGGATTCTGATTAAGAAAAGTCTCTAAAGCAGATAGATCCACAGCTCTCGCGATAATGTCCCAACCTTGAGAATGTAGGTTGCTAGAGACAAAGCTTTCAAAATTACTATCGGATATTGCGGTAATAATTTTGTGAGTGCTGGAATCAACCATTTAATTTCACCACTACTAGGCGGCCATAAGTGGTTGATCTGAGCACATCTGATATCTCATCTCGTCCAATCGCAATAGTGATCGCAGCTTCGGATCCGAAGTTCGAATTTTTACGCTCAATAGCGCCTAGATAAATATCGCTCAGGACTAATTCGGGCTCAGATGGAAAAGCGCCTGACTCGGCATCCTCAAGCAGATAAATACTAATTCGATCTCCCGCTAAAACTGCTGCTGGTAAATCAATCGCTCGAATCATCAACGAAATCTCGGCGCTATTAATGGATTCGCTCTGTGAACTAATTGATTGTGTAGCGATCAGCGAAGACCTTTGAATCCGATTGATCACGATACTTCCAATTGGGTTTATATCGGTAGCTATATAGTTACTTGAGATTGCCGAAATATTTACTTGAACTTTTGAGATGTCGCTAGCAGCAATCTGTTGGCCAGGAGTGAGTTCACGATTTGCAATCCAGAAACTTTCCTGCTGATTCGAGATCATCGAAATTAGAACGCTCGAGAGGATTGAAGCAACTAAAAGAGATGCTGCGATCAATGCACGAGTTTGAATTTTTGATTTTTTAGTAGACATGAAAGGCATCTAACGGTGCCAAGCAACAATTCGATTTTGCTTATCCACAGCCATCCTTTCGGATGAGGTCCAGTAGTACTTTCGAATGATCTAGCTACCAAGGTCAGCAGAAATTCTTTCGCCATGACAACTATTGATTTCTCTGTTGAACCCATTTTTCAAACCATTACTCTCTCGCCCATCTCAAGTAGTCAAGATGAGATTCCAGGTCACCCAGTATTAGACCTATTTCGCTCCCCCGCATTAGTTCAAGAGCCACAGAAAGCTAAGTTGTATCTGGTTCCGAGCACATATGGAGATGAATACGATCCCGACTTTGCGCCAATGCCGACCTCTGCCAGTGAATTGCCGGAAATAGGCTGCTGGGCCTTGAAGTATGGCGTTAGCGCACTTGAGATATGGGCTGGGAAAAGACCGGCAGCTCAATTAGCCCGTTGGACAGATAGAAACCTTTACGCCAAGTTAGTTGCTGAAACTGGCTCGGTTAAAGAGATAGGACGGATCAGAAAACTACATGTCAACGAACCATTAGATGGGATTGTGGAATCGGTGTTAACAGTCAGATACGGTGACCGATTACGTTCATTAGTCATGCGCTTTGAAGGGATCGATCAGAAATGGTTATGTACTGAACTATTTCTGATCTAACTACGGCTGGCTTCAGCTGAGTTTTTAAGCGCCACCGTGGCAACGCTTGTACTTTTTGCCGGAACCGCATGGGCACGGCGCATTTCGTGAAACATCATTTTTAGTGACGTTACCATTTTCGTCGGCTGCGCTGTACTGCAATCCAATTGGTGAAACTGGATTAGCTTCAATGCCTTTTGCTTGGACTTCTGATGATTCGACAGTTACTTCGACATTAAATAGGAAGCCTGCAATTTCTTCCTTAATTGCATCCATCATGGCAGCAAATAGTTCGTAACCTTCGCGTTGGTATTCCACAAGCGGATCACGTTGGGCCATCGCACGAAGACCAATACCTTCTTGCAAATAGTCCATCTCGTAGAGATGTTCGCGCCACTTGCGATCTAGAACCGATAGCAGAACTTTGCGTTCAAGCTCACGAGTAACTTCAGTGCTTAACGCACTTTCGCGATCTGTATAAGCCTTTGCTAAATCTTCTAGTACGCGATGCTTAAGTAGTTCGGCATCTAGACCTGCACGCCCGCCAAGTTCGGCATCAAGGTCAGCTGGTAGGAACGAGATTGGGTATATGACTTTGAGGTGGCCCCAAAGAGTCTCTAGATCCCACTCTTCAGCGTAGCCTTCGGCAGTTGCTGCATCGACATAAGCCGCCAAAGTATCTTGCATAAATTCAATAACTTGATCCTTTAGGTCTTTTCCTTCAAGTACTAAACGACGCTCACCGTAAATAACTTCGCGTTGACGGTTCATTACATCGTCATACTTCAAAACATTTTTACGAATTTCAAAGTTCTGTGCTTCAACTTGGGTCTGCGCTGAACGAATCGCATTGCTGACCATCTTTGATTCGATTGGTTCGTCCTCTGGAATTCCAGCCGCAGATAAAACGCGCTCTACGATGCCGGAATTAAAACGGCGCATTAAGTCATCTTGCAGCGAAAGATAGAAACGAGATTCACCAGGATCGCCTTGACGACCGGAACGACCACGTAGCTGATTATCAATACGGCGAGATTCGTGGCGTTCGGTACCAAGAACATAAAGACCACCGAGTGCAATAACTTCGTCGTGCTCTTTCGCAATAGCTGCTTTTTGGCGAGCAATCTCAGTTGGCCAAGCCGCTTCGTATTCAGCAGCATTATCAACTGGTGAAATTCCGCGACGTTGTAATTCGAAATCTGCCATAAACTCTGGATTTCCGCCGAGCATAATGTCGGTACCGCGGCCCGCCATATTAGTTGCGACAGTGACTGCACCTTTAATACCAGCGCGGGCAATAATGGCTGCTTCGCGTTCATGGTGCTTGGCATTTAATACTTCGTGCGCAACACCTGATTTACGCAGGATTGCTGATAGTTCTTCAGATTTTTCAACACTGACGGTACCAATTAGAACTGGCTGACCTTTGCGGTGGCGTTCAACAATATCTTCTGCGACTGCGTTGAATTTGCCGAGTTCGGACTTGTAGACCAAATCTGCTTGATCAACACGGATCATGCTGCGGTTGGTAGGAATCGGCACAACGCCGAGCTTGTAAATCTGCTGAAATTCAGATGCTTCAGTCATTGCCGTACCAGTCATGCCCGAGATTTTTTGATACAAGCGGAAATAGTTCTGCAACGTAATGGTTGCCAAAGTCTGGTTTTCATCCTTGATTTCAATGCGTTCTTTAGCTTCAAGTGCTTGGTGCAAGCCTTCGCTATAGCGACGACCAGCCAACATACGACCTGTGTGCTCATCTACAATCAGTAGTTCGCCATTCATTACTACATAATCTTTATCACGCTTGAAAAGCTC
Organism: Bifidobacterium breve; assembly: GCA_945885625.1. Classification (GTDB taxonomy): domain Bacteria; phylum Actinomycetota; class Actinomycetes; order Nanopelagicales; family Nanopelagicaceae; genus Planktophila. Next base: position 325,032 of record CAMCYS010000001.1, read on the forward strand.
TTTTGCGCGTACTGCATTATTTAGATAACCAATCATGGGCGTATTTACAGCTTCGTAGAGATTTTCAATCTGAAGTATCTGTTCGACGCGTGTTACGCCTTCTTCAAGGATGCCTACGGTTTTCTTTTTCTCATCAATTTCATAATGAACATTTCGCTCTAGTTTTAAGACTAGATTTGCGAACTCGACATACCATTTAGTGGCTTTATCAGCCGGCCCTGAAATGATCAGCGGAGTACGAGCTTCATCGATCAAAATGGAGTCTACTTCGTCAACTACAGCAAAGAAATGTTCGCGTTGTACGCATTCATCAAGTGACCATGCCATGTTGTCGCGTAGGTAATCAAAACCAAATTCATTATTTGTGCCATAAGTAATATCGCAGTTATAGGCCTCGCGACGTTCAGCCGGCGTCATGTTGTTTAGGATTACGCCAACGCTTAAACCAAGAAAACGATGGATACGTCCCATCCATTCGCTATCGCGCTCTGCCAGATAGTCATTAGTAGTTACCACGTGAACGCCTTTGCCGGCGATCGCATTTAAATATGAAGGAAGTGTTGCAACTAGAGTCTTACCCTCACCTGTGCGCATTTCGGCGATATTTCCAAGGTGAAGCGCTGCTCCGCCCATCAACTGCACGTCGTAATGACGCTGGCCCAAGGTGCGCTTTGAGGCTTCGCGAACTGTCGCAAAAGCTTCAGGCAATAAGTCATCGAGTGACTCGCCGTTGGCGTAACGGTTTTTGAATTCAGCGGTCTTGGCCCGCAGTTCTTCGTCAGTGAGGGCAACTGTGGTTGACTCAAATGAATTAACTTTGACTACGGTCTTGCTCAACTCTTTTAGGATGCGACCTTCGCCGGCACGCATAATCCGATCGAGAATTGCAGGCATTTAGCCACCCTGACCTTTCAAAGTTACTTTTGCTGGCAGCTTCGGCTTCTTTAAAGCCGGTACCAACTTGCGAGATAACTCCCCAATCTTAGGGGTTATTCACGCCTGAGCAGTGCCACGCAAGCCGTAGCTGCCGCCTGCACCTTAAAGCCAGCCTTGGTCAAGGCTCGGTTTGCCTCATTGATAGTGGCTCCGGTGGTTACCAGATCGTCCAAAATAACCACGCTCTCACTTGAATAATTCCCGCGGAACTGAGGTTTTATTGAGAGCGCCATTGCCAAATTCTCACGGCGGTTGGAAATATTCAATTTGCTTTGATCACGAACTACTCTTTGCTGCTCAAGCAATGGCAAGACTGCCACCCCCATATCTTTGGCAACTGAAAAAGCCATCTCGTTGATGAAATCTCGGCCACGGCGCCGATTAGAAGCAGCCCCCGATGGTATCGGCACCAGAGCACAATGAGGATATATTTGAAATACTCCTTGTAGAGATGTTCTCATAGCGCTACGAACTAATTCATCTGCTGATTTAATGCCTTGTTCTTTCGCAGCTAACAAAATGTTCTTTGCAATCGGTGAATACGGAATTGCAGAATAGACAGCTAAATTAACGATAGAACTTAGGTATAAATGTGGGTTCCAGAGTTTTCGGCATATCGAACAAATTGAATAGCCAAGTGCACGACAGCCGAAACATCTGGTTGGAAATAGAAGATACTTTAGGTCAGATATTAACTGCACCTGCGAAGGCTAAACTTAGTCGCCTAGAGACTTTGCCAAAAAATGTTTAGATGTGGTTAACCTTTAAGTGAAATCAATCGAGAGTGGAGTTGTTCGCCAGCTTGTCGTGGCAGATAAAGAACAAAGTGCGCCCCTTTGCCTAGCTCGCCCCAAGCTTCGAGTTCGCCATTGTGTAGACGAGCATCTTCAAGCGCAATTGATAAACCCAAACCAGTTCCGCCACGCGTGCGGGCACGAGATGGATCGGCTCGCCAGAATCGGTCGAAAACGCGATTGAGCAATTTTGGCTCAATACCAACACCATGATCACGAACGCCAATCGCAACATCTTCAGCTGAAGCCATTATGCGGACTTCAATGGGCTTACTTTCAGCGTGATCTATGGCGTTGCTGAGTAGATTTCGTATCACCCGCTCAACTCGGCGGATATCACCATTTACAAAGACCGAATCGCGAGGGCGATTTAAATTAATTTCAATTCCATTTTCCTGAGCAACTAGCGATAGATCGGCAATGCAGCGCTCGAGCGAGCCACAAATATCGAATTCAACTGCTTCTAGCTCTGCTACCTCAGCATCAAATCGGCTGATTTCAAGTAAGTCTTCGAGTAAACGTTCAAAACGATCAATCTGCCCGACCAATAACTCAGAGCTGCGTGCGACCACCGGATCAAATCCTTCGCGTGCGTTATGAATAACTTCAGAGGCCATGCGTAAAGTTGTCAGTGGAGTGCGTAGCTCATGTGAAACATCAGATACAAAGCGTTGTTGCACACGCGACAAATTCTCAAGTCGGGCAATTTGCTTCTGTAATGATTCAGCCATCTCATTGAAAGCAGTTCCGAGACTAGCTATCTCGTCATTACTCTTCACCTGCATCCGTTGGCTAAAATCGCCATCAGTGAATTGCTGAGAAATTCGAACTGCATTTCGAACCGGTTTCACGACTTGACGAACTACAATCCAAATAATCAACGCAATTAATATAATTAGTGCTAAACCCGTTAAATACAATGAATTACTAATCAGCGCTAATGTTGCTGCTTGATCGGCGAGACTAAAGAGAACATACATCTCATAATCACCATCATCAGGGATACTTATTCGTTGGCCTACTGCAAGACCATTGACTGAATTTTCGTTAGCGTATTCAATTTGAACATATGAATACTCTAGGTTCTCTGAATTGCGCACCATTTCCCGCAGGAATTCCGGAATAGAACTATTGGAAACCAAATTTGAACTGATCTCATAGTTTGCTTTGCCGATACCTGATCCAGGAACTTGCAGGATTACAACTTCGCGGCCACTCTCATTGGTTCCAACTGTCGTTGCCGATGTAATTACGGAACTGAAGATCTCCCGAACTGAGTCAGATGGACTACCAGTAGCAATTGCAAGGCGATACTGGGCGCTAAAGATAGTAGAGCGAGCTTCGATAATCGCAGTATCTACATTTACTTGCTTGATACCCGCTGAAAGTCTGGAATAGAGCGTTGAGCCAGTAATGGTAATAACAACTAGTGATAAAAGGATTGTCGAAACAACTACCCGCAGAGCCAGGGACTGAGACTTTGGAGCACTACCAAATCGCATCTACTGACCGCCGGCTTTGTAACCAACACCTCGCACGGTTACGACAATTTCAGGATGTTCTGGATCGTGTTCAACTTTGGCACGCAGTCGCTGAACATGAACGTTAACCAAACGGGTATCAGTTGAGTGGCGATAACCCCAAACTTCACTTAGGAGTGCATCACGCGAGAAGACCCGACCTGGTTCGCGAGCTAACGCGACTAGAAGATCGAATTCCAGCCGAGTTAAGGCAATCTGTTTACCAGCACGCGATACCTGATGTGCAACTACATCGATAACTAAATCAGCAATTGTTAAGAGACCAGAAATATCAGTGTTAGTGCGACGTAAACGGGTTCGGATTCGCGCGATTAACTCAGATGGATGCTTAAATGGTTTGACCATGTAATCATCAGCACCTGCCTCAAGGCCGCGAACTACATCATGGGTATCACCTTTGGCCGATAACATCACAATCGGCACCATTGATTCGGCCCTGAGTAATTTACATACTTCGATGCCATCTAATCCTGGCAACATAACATCTAGTAAAACTAAATCTGGTGGATTATTACGGAAAACATCGAGCACTTCATCTCCGCGACTTACTAGATCCACGTCGATGCCGGCACCGGTCAATACGATGCCGAGCATCTCCGCCAGATCCTGGTCGTCATCGACGACCATTACTAAAGTCATTTAGCTTCCGTGTTCCCAAGAATTCAAGTACAAGTCTTGTGCAGGAGTAAGAACATCAATCTTGCCACCCATACTGCTTAGTTTAAGGCTGGCAACTTCTTTGTCTATGTGGGTAGGTACGTTGTGAATTCCAGCTGCGAGATTCTTCGCCTCTTTTACCAGATATTCAGCAGTTAACGCTTGATCTGAGAATGACATATCCATTACAGATGCTGGGTGGCCTTCGGCAGCACCTAGGTTTACCAGGCGACCCTCAGCAATTAAGAGTAAGCGACGTCCATCAGACATTACATATTCATCAGTTTGATGACGCATTTTGGCATTCTTGCTTTTGGCATTTTTCTCTAGCCAAGCCACATCGATTTCAATATCAAAGTGACCTGAGTTGGCCATGATTGCGCCATCTTTCATAACGGCGAAGTGCTCATCACGAAGAACATCGCGGTTACCAGTTACCGTAATAAAAACATCGCCAACCTTGGCGGCATCGGTCATTGGCATAACGCGGAAGCCTTGCATCATGGCATCGAGTGCTTTAGTCGGATCGATTTCAGTAATGATTACATCTGCGCCCATACCTTTGGCGCGCTCTGCCACGCCTTTTCCGCAATAACCAAAACCGGCGACAACCACAATGCGGCCCGCAAGCAGATAATTGGTGGCACGGAAGACGGCATCGAGTGTTGATTGCCCAGTTCCATAACGATTATCAAACATGTGCTTTGTATCGGTGTCATTAACCGCGATCATTGGGAACTTTAATGCCCCATCTTTAGCCATTTGAGTTAGGCGAATTACGCCAGTTGTAGTTTCTTCGCAACCACCTGCGACATTTGGAATTAACTCTTGGCGGGTAGTGTGCAGAACATTTACTAAATCGCAACCATCATCAAAAACTTGGTGTGGTTCGATATCAAGGGCTGCATTTAGGTGTGAGTAATATCCATCGCGATCAACGGCATTTTTAGCAAAAACACTAATGCCATATTCATGCACAAGAGCCGCAGCAGTGTCATCTTGAGTTGAAAGTGGATTAGATGCACAAAGGGCGATATCTGCACCACCTGCTTTTAGAACGCGCATCAAGTTGGCAGTTTCAGTAGTAACGTGCATACAGGCAGCAATTCGAATGCCCGCAAATGGTTGTGACTTTTCAAATCGCTCACGGATTTGAGCAAGAACTGGCATATTGCGTTCTGCCCATTCGATGCGCTTGCGGCCTTGCTCGGCTAGCGAAGCATCGGCAATGTCATTGCGAGGTACGGTCTTTGTTACAGGTGCGTTCACAGTAAAACTCCTAGATAGAAAGTAAGAATATGGTCAATTAGGCAGGACCCCGCCAGGAGTCAAGAGTATCGGCAATGCCCAGTTGAGTTCTACTTAGACGCAGTAGTTAAGCGTTAATCAGCGCCAATAGCTCATCACGATGGACCGCCATATTTGCTGCGGTATCGGCTTCTACGTTTAAACGCAGCAGAGGTTCGGTGTTTGAAGCACGCACGTTGAACCACCAGGTTGTTGTAGAAACAGTCAAGCCATCTAGTTCATCAATCTCAAATTCAGAGAGTGCAGCATATTTCTCGCGAACTGCTTTGATCACCGAAGCAGAATCTGCCACTTTCGAATTAACTTCACCACTTGCGACATATCTTTTAAATGGTGCAAGTAGTTGAGAAATAGTTTGGTCGGACTCACCAAGTGCTGCCAAAGCATGAAGCGCAGCTAACGCACCAGAGTCTGCTCGCCAGAAATCCTTAAAGTAGAAGTGACCAGAGTGTTCGCCGCCGAATACTGCGCCAGTCTCTGCCATAAGTGCCTTTATGTAGGAGTGGCCAACTCGCGACCTAACCGGCACTCCACCTAACTCCTTGATTACTTCGACCACGGTTCGCGAAGAGATCAGACTATGAATAATTGTGGCTCCTGGGTGTTTAACCAACTCCCGACTAGCAATTAGTGTGGTTAGCAAAGACGGGTCAACCGTTTCGCCTTTTTCATCTACTAAGAAACAACGATCAGCATCACCATCAAAGGCGAGCCCAATATCAGCTTTTTGTAACAAAACTGCTTTCTGCAGATCTCGTAAATTCGCCGGATCTATTGGATTAGCTTCATGGTTTGGAAAGTTTCCATCGAGTTCAAAGTAAAGCGGAATAATCTCAGCGCTAATTCGTTCGAAGATTGCCGGAGCCGTAAAACCAGCCATGCCATTACCTGCATCAATAACAATCTTTAGTCGACGATTACCTTTAAAGGAGACCAATCTATGTAAATGATCGGCATATGGCTCAAGCAAGTTTTCAGTAGTTTCAACACCAACTGGACGCATCGCAACTGGTATTCCCTGACGAACAAATTTTTCGATTGTCTGCAGGCCAGTCTCTTTACCAATTGGACGAGCACCACTTAAACATAATTTAATACCGTTATAAGCCGCCGGATTATGGCTGGCGGTAAACATGGCACCTGGCAAGTTCTTCGAACCAGCTGCAAAATAAAGCAGGTCGGTCGATGCTAAGCCAATCCGAATTACATTTGTGCCATTACTAGTGACGCCAGCAGAAAAAGCTTCGGCAAGTTCTGGCGAAGAAGGGCGCATATCTTCGCCAATGATTACAGTACCTGGCTCACGTTCAATTTCTAGAAATCTGGCAAATGCTAATCCGACTGCAAAAGCGAAATCTGGCGAAAGTTCGTCATCTACTAATCCCCGAATGTCATACGCTTTAAATATATCGGGTATGTTTTGATTCATGACTAGCTAGTTCAATTACTTATTTGGTACGGCTCGAAGATGACCTCGTCGACCAATGTGCTCTGAACTCGCTGCCAGCGTCGCAGCTGTCGAAGTATTCTCCGCAATCGGAGTAGCTGCTACTTCGCGAACTGCGTCAGCGATTGCCATTAAATCATCGCTAGAGGGGCCACTCTGACTATCTGCAATTTGCGCACGAATAACTTCCCAACCATTTGGAACTGTTAAACGTTCTGCATGAATTTCGCACAAATCGTAAGCATGTGGTTCAGAGTAAGTTGCCAATGGGCCCACAACTGCCGTTGATTCGGCATAAATGTAGGTCAAAGTCATCGTTGCCATTCGACGACAACTGGCGCGGGAACATGCGCGACCTACTTTTAGCGAACTCATATGACGCAGATTAGTGGGCAGTCGCTCAAAAACTTGGGATTTTATGGATTTAGAACCCGAATGTTTGAAGATGGGATTGCCACTTTGGTCAGTTCGGCACCTGTTGCTATTGGGAAAAAAGCGTAACCACTCCTAGCCGCTACGAGAGCACCTGCGTGATTATCGTTGCCAGCTCGAAGAATCGTGATGGCGATCGCATTGTTTGGCACTTGCCAAGTAACTAGATCTGAACCAGTAATGCTCTGTTCTTTAGCTTTGCCATTTAAATACTGGACACGAAGATCCACGGAAATGGCGTCGCCAGCAAAGACAATTTTTGGTAAAAGTCCAGCCACCGCAATCTGCATTGGAATCAGTACTGGCGAAGGTGTGATCCAGAGAAAGTCGCTATTTCCGTTTGAGGTGGCGCGAGATCGAACCGCTGCAACTATTGGTTGATCTGAGGTCAACTTAATCGCAAAGACTCCCTTGGATACCTTTGGATTCAGTTTCAATTCCACGACTTTTCCACTGACCAATCTACGTTCATTAAATCCAGTTGGAATAAAACGACCATCATTTGAAAGAAGTTCCAGAGTAAAATTCGCATCAGCTATCCCAGGCACAAACATGCGCAGATAATGATTTGGGGCTCGCTCGTTAACCAACTGTTGCGGAATGCCAGTTATGACAAAATTTTGTGATGGCGCTGAAATCGCATTAACTGAATCACCACCCAACCTCTGTAGACCATTAACTCGCTCATCTACTAAATAGCTATTAACGCGACCAGATCTAGCAACAACGTTAACCACAATGCTCGAATCACCTGGTGCCAATGAATCTAGTTTTATTGCCACACTGGAATTTGCTTTCAAGGAAATAGTTTTTACTGCCTGCTCGCCAGTTTCACTCCAGGTGGAAATATCCACAATTGAAAGACTCAATCCGCTGTTTACTAAATAAATCACGCCTTTACTGCTCACATCTGAAGTGCCCCCGACAAACCATTGCGAAGTAGCAGGAGCAGTGCACAAAACTGTGCCAGCCCAAACACCGGTGCGGCTCTGGAAACTTACCGGGGTAAGACCTTCTGTCTGTAGCAAGATTGGATCACTTACACTGGAATATCTCAATGTTTTGATCTTTACTAGTTTTGTACTCTTACTTCCAATTCGATAAAACGGCGTATTCTTCGATGCCACGGAAGTCGAGGTCGTGATACCCGCTGGATTTGGCGGGCAAAGAACAGCTGGATAGGACTTCGAATATTGCCGGGAATTTGTATTCGCATCAAATAAATTAGTTGCCAATAAAATTAGGGTAATGATTCCAGCTAAGACCGCACCTTTCTGAAACTTCATGAGAGCTCCATCTCTGAGATCTCGCGCTTTCGTCTTCCAGCTGGAAGCGCCAAAATAATTAGGACCACCCAAGTAATAAATTGGAGGCTAAGTGCGCCTCGACGCAGAGTTCCGTCATGAATCAAGGTGAACTCGCCCGCTTCCAACACCTTAAATTGCGGTAGTCCTGCTTCGTTCTCGCTGCGTTCGAGTTTTAGGCCGTTTTGTAGAATTTGCCAGCCTAGATCGTAATTCTCCGTCAGGGTTATGACTCCTGGACCTGGAACGCTGGCAGTAACGCCAATATCGCCACTGGCCAGCAAGGTGACTTCACCAAGAATATTTGTAAAAATTAAACGACCAGTTGGCTCGCTAATTTTCCAGACTATGCCATCTGATGTCGCAGAGGTGCGCGCAAAACCTCCAAGGGCATCAATGGTTCGAACTATATCCTTATCAATCGGATTCTTTGCGAATAGATACTTGATGCCAAAATCAGCAAAAGTTTTGCTAGTAGTCAAACCACTTCCATCAGCAAGTTCAATTACCGCTTTTGCAATCGCTGGATCTTGAGTCGGAGCGACATCTGGCTCGCCCAAAGTGATATCTGAGCCGCGAGAGATATAGAAAGCAAGCGAAGTGAGATCGCGATTAGTAATCTCGCGAAGAACCAAGGTCTTCGCACCCACCTCAACACCGAGATATTCCGGCAAGATATTTACGCTCTTTGAATAGACTGGCGAAGAATCTGCTTTCAGAACATTCCAAGAAATCGCAGTTGCCGAATATCCCAAAGCGATTAGTAATAAACCTGCAGATAAAATATGGCGATAATTGACATTTGTGGCGATCAAATAGTCGCGCAAGTCATTGAGAATTATGGTTCCAACTGTTACTGCTGCCAAAGTTGCGACGGCTAGGAATACACCTACCCAAAGTTGAGTTGGTGCGATTGTTCCATTACCAGTAATTGAGAGGGAACTTAAAACTACTGAAAGCAGTAAGAAGATAATTCCCATGCTTGCGACTCGTCGCATTTGAGTGCTCGCAAAATAAGCGACGATCAAAACTAAGGTGAGTGGACTAATTGCCCACCAAGGTAGCGCCCCGGGACCGCCTGGGTTACCGATGAAAGCAAGATTGGGGCCGCCGCCACTTAATAAAATTCCTGGTTCGTAAAGGAAACGAAGCGGATCAATAATTGCAACCAAAGACCAAGGCGCCGTCACGATTAAGGGTGTGATTAATAGCGCCAGTCGACGTTTTAACTTCTGATCAAATAGCTCTTTATTTAGATCGGAATTAAAGAGTCGAATATCTAGTCCGATGCCTACTACCGTGACTACCAACAATGCCAACCAAACCATCAGGGTAAATGAGGTCGCAATTGATATTAAAAGGGCAACTCCGAAGATTCGGCGCCAGGAAATTCGTTCGAAGTTATCGAGGGAGGAAATACTGGCGACAATCCACGGCAGGATAATCAGCATGGCTAAGGTTCCAAGGCGCCCAGTATTAACGCTTGCGATCGCTACTGGACTGATTGCATAAAGCATGCTCGCCGATACGCGCAGCCAAGCATTTTTAGTAACTAATTTTAAGAACTTATATACCGAGATGGCCATGAGTGCTGGTGCTAAAAAGATTAGAGTTGTAATCAAAACTGCGGGCTTGCCAAAAAAGAAAATTGATAGCAGCGAGAGAAGTGCGACCCATGGAGGTGTCGGAGATGAGCTTCCCATTCCGACTTGATGCCAGGATTCAACATAACTTCGCCAGAGTGAACTAGTGCCGTGAGGTGTCGTTGCTAAAGCACCACCAATGAGTGAGCCGAAACGTGATCTTGAAGAGAGCAATATGAATATAAAAAGTGAAATTCCCAGAATAACCTGCGGGCGCTTTAGAACACTCCCCCAGTTAATTACCTTTACTGGTGTTAGTAGATCTGCATCATCATTGAACTCTTCGACAATGTCGTTATCAGTCGGTAGTTTTGCAGAAATGCGATCTCGAATCGACTCAAAAAAATTGTTTACACCATTTCGATATTGAGTTAAACGAGGTGGGATGAAATCGGCAATTACCCGCGGCGGTAATAAGCGATGGATTCGGCGCTCCTTGCGTGCCGCCCGAAGAATTGCTGGCCGAAACACAAGCGAAGCAATAGCTAAGATTTCATCGCTGGCATAGCCCGGTAACTTCGCAATTAGGTAGCCAAAGGATCTGATTGCTGCACTAGTTACGAGCTGCAGTATTAACCAAGGTAACAGCCAAGCAGATGAATTCGCTAATAAAACATAGGCCGAGTTGCGACGGTCTAACAGCAACGGCCGGTGCAGAAATGCGCCTTCTACATCAACTGATCTACGCTCGGAGGCTGCTGCCTGGGCGTGAAATGCCACAGAATCTGTAACCACAATAACTGAATGGCCAGCCATCCGAATTCGCCATCCAAAATCAACATCATCCCGAAAGAGCGCAAGCTGTGGGTCATACCCACCAAGCTCTGCAAAAACATCTCTTCTAATTAGGGCACCCGCAGTGCTAACCGAGAGAACATCCTGCACGCCATCGTGCTGACCTTGGTCATACTCGTGAGTTTCCATGCCTGTCCAACGTGCACCATTGTTGGTGATACTTACGCCAACCTCAAGCAAATGTGAGCGATCATGCCAACCCAATAATTTTGGTCCAGCCATAGCTACGTTAGGACGATCGACAAGTTCAGCTAATAACTTTTCAAGAGCATCAGATTTAGGTGCGCAATCATCATGAATCACCCAGATCCATTCATTGCGTTCATTACTTGACTTAGGAAATTTCTCAACTGCGCTATAGACAGCATCACCAAATCCGGCATCGCGTGGCATTGACAGAACTGGAATTTTTGCAGCTCTTAAAAGTGCAGCTGAATTATCTTTTGAACCAGTATCAACAGCAACAATTTGATTTAAGCCGCGCGTTTGCGATGACAGTGCTGCAACAACTTCGGGCAACCAAAGTGCCCCGTCGTGTGAAACTATTACAGCTGTAACATGAAACGGATCAGTGATTTTTGTGGTCGCCATAGTGTGTGGTGGCGTTTCTAATTGGTTTCCTAATTAATCGAGATAAGTCGATTAAGCAGGTCGACGCTTAAGTCGACGTCGCTCGCGCTCGGAAAGTCCGCCCCAAATTCCAAATCGCTCATCGTGTGCGAGAGCGTATTCGAGACATTCAGAGCGAACATCGCAGGAGAGACATACTCGCTTTGCTTCGCGAGTAGAGCCGCCCTTTTCTGGGAAAAATGCTTCGGGATCTGTTTGCGCACATAGTGCACGTTCTTGCCAGGAAAGCTCAACGCTTTCGCCGCTGGCTAATTGAATTACGGGACCTGAGGAGGAAGGGTTTTGTGCGGGACGAATCGGCATTAATAACTCTCCACATAAATAGTGGCCCCGCCCTGACGGCGTATGGCCTTCTCTTAGGTGAATTACACGCGTGTAAGTCAGTTAAGTCAAGCCCAGCCACTCTAAAATCGGGCAAATAGGACGGAAATTAAGGGTAAAAACTCAAGTTGTAGTTGAGGGTTTTAGAGCTTTAAATCAATTATTTCGCCACCAGCTAAGTAGGCACCCTTGGCCTGAGTCTCTTTCGGCACCAACGCATTTGATTCTACAAAAACATTTTCTAATCTGCAGCCCTCAGCAATTACTGCGCCATCTCTAATAATTGAGGCAGAGATCTCAACGTTTGCACCGATAGTTACCTGGTTACCGATTGCGCTGGCACCACTAATTTTCGCACTTGCCGAAATATTCGAATTCTTGCCAACAATAAAATCACGAACACCAACATAGTCCTGCGAACCTTTAAGTAAAGCTCTGGGAGTTCCCATATCTAACCAATACGAATCATCTACAAATGCTTGAATAAGTCGTCCGGCCTTTAGTATTTCAGGAAACACTTCACGTTCAACACTGACCACTTTGCCAAGTTCTATCTCTCTGACCACTTGTGGGTTAAAAACATAGCAGCCAGCATTAATAGTATTTGTAATTGGGTTAGCCATCTTTTCTAGGAAATCTGTTACTCGCCCATTATCATCAAACGGAACACAACCATATGGGCGAGCATCTTCAACGCTAACTAAGTGCAGAGTAACTGCTGCCGATAAGCTCTGATGTAATTGAATTTGGGCCGCTAAATTATGTCGGCTTAGAACATCACCATTGAATACCACAATTGGTTCATCCGCAGAAATTTCAGCAAGTATTAACTCGGCAGCATTTCTAATAGCACCACCAGTTCCAAGTGGCTCTCTTTCTAGAGCGTACTTGAGTTCCATTCCCCAGTTAGAGCCATCACCAAAGTAAGGCGTGAACGTTTCAGCCAGATAAGCAGTAGCCAGCACTACTTTGGTGATGCCAGCAGCTTTCGCAACAAGTAATTGATGTTCGGTTACCGGCAAATTCGCAATGGGTAACATCGGTTTAGGAGTCTTATTTGTAAGTGGCGATAAGCGAGTACCAAAGCCACCAACCAGCAGGATTCCGACAGTCATGCTTAACCTTTTATTGCGGTAATAATACGTGCGGCAGCTTCGGTAATTTGGAGATCTGTTGCGGTCATGGCAATACGGATATGTGATTTCCCAAGGTCGCCATAGAAATTGCCAGGGGTGGCCAGAATTCCCAAGTTTGCTAACCAGGAAACGGAATCCCAATCACTTTCCTTTCGAGTACACCAGATGTAAAGGCCAGCATTTGAATACTCAACTTGAAACCCAGCTGCTTTAAGGGCTGGTACTAATTTCGCTCTGCGGGCGTTGTAGCGAGCCCGTTGTTCGGCAACATGAGTTTCATCGCTTAGCGCAATTGTCATAGCTTTTTGAATTGGCAACGGCACCATCATGCCTGCGTGCTTACGTACTTCGCGAATTCGAGCAATCAAATCTTTGTCACCAATTAGAAAAGCTCCGCGATAGCCCGCCATTGAAGATCTCTTTGATAATGAATGTACCGCCAGAATGTTCTGATTGTTGCCGTTGGCGTACTGCAGAATCGAGGTAGGAGTTGAACTATCACCAAATTCTAGATAGCACTCGTCAGAAACTAAGATCGAATTATTCGCACGTGCCCATTCAATAGCGCTTAAATACTCTTGATCGCTGTGAACGCGACCAGTTGGATTAGCAGGTGAATTAACCCAAGTTAAATCAGCTGGTGGCCAATGTTCTGGGCTGATTGCAACAGCAGCCTCGCTCGCTCCTGCCAAAATTGCACCTACTCGATATGTTGGGTAGGCAATCTCTGGAAAGTTAACTGACTTAGAGCGCAAAAGCGTTGGAAGCCAAGCGACTAACTCTTTTGAGCCAATTACCGGCAAGACATCAAATTCGCCAGTTGCTTTTAATTTAGTTTTTGCCCAGTCACTAATCGCGGCACGAAGTTCTGGCGTTCCCGCCGTAACCGGATAACTAGGCGAATTAGAACTATCTCTAAGAACTGCTTGAATGAATTCGGGCGTTGGATCAACTGGAGTGCCTTGTGATAAATCAATTGCACCACCAGGATGCGCACGCGCGATTTCACCGTAGGGAGCTAGTGCATCCCATGGGAAATCTGGCAGCTTCAGTTGAGAACTTTTCTATTCAGGCTTTGCTGGCAGAGCTACAACTGAAGAATGATCAGTATTGGTCTGGCCAACTTTACTAGCACCGCCGGGTGAGCCGATCTCAAGGAAGAACTCGGTATTGATCTTGCCGAATTCTTGCCACTGTGCAGGAACATCATCTTCATAGTAGATAGCTTCTACTGGGCAAACTGGTTCACAAGCGCCACAGTCAACACACTCATCGGGTTGGATATAAAGCATTCGGGAACCTTCGTAGATGCAGTCAACCGGGCACTCTTCGATGCAGGACTTATCTTTCACATCAACACAAGGTTCGGCAATTATGTACGTCACGAAGAATCCTCCAACTGGGTAGCTACTGCGGTGAATTGTAATACCTACCGAGGTTTGCACCGCCATTTAGCAGCTGCGGTTCCAACACCTCCTTTTGGAGCTTTTGGAGAGGCATGTTTTGAATAGGCGATTATCGTTAAGCCATGGAAACTCAGCCGCTCCCGCTTGAGCGCATTGGCCAACGGTTTTCGATTAGATTGCATGACCCGGAAGGTGGCTACCGAGATGTCGTAGGTCACTTGAAAAGCGCAAATACTTTGATAAATCGTAAAGGTCAGGAAGTCTCCTTTGATCCAGAACAGATTTTCATTTGGCGCGAGATAGTCGAACGCCCAACTTTGGCAGGTAAAGGCGCTCCCCTCACTCTGCGCGTACTTGAGCTAGATCAAATCTGCGACTTAACTTGGCCGGCAACTGAGAATATTGAAAATTCTGGTTGGCTGATGCGCGCTGCAGGTGGTGTTACCAATCGTGCTAACTCCGTGTTGCCCCTTGCCGCAAGCCTAGAAACAGGCGCTCTAAATAACTTTGCGGAAAAATTTGAGATAGCTCAGGATTTCTACAGAGAGCGAAGCTTGCCAACGATTTTTCAAGTTGCACTTCCGACTTGGCAGCTCTTATCTGACAAATTGCGTTCAATAGGCGCGATCGAAACTCTTCGTGGCAACACAATGGTTACTGACCTAACCGCGGCTAAACAAAAGATTCCAGCTGGATATGAAATTATGCAATCGGATCAATTCAGTGATGAGTGGTTGGGAATTCAGCTAACGCCAGGAATCGAAAAAATCTTATCCGGTTGTGCGGCCACGTATTTAAGGTTAGTTAGCAATGGTCAAACAGTGGCGGTCTGTCGGATCGCATTAGCAAAAGGCTGGTCTTCAATTACTCGTGTTTATGTTCATCAGAATTTTCGTGGAAAAGGTTTAGGAAAAATTATTGTGGCTGCGGCGCTGGAAAGTAGTTTTGAACAAGGTGCTACTAAAGCGGTGCTTCAAGTTGAAGCAAGTAACGCTATCGCTATTGGAGTTTATGAATCCTTAGGATTTAATTTTCATCATGAGTATTCATTTTTGGAGCTGAAGTAGCCATGCTTAAAATTTATGACACTCAAAGTCGATCCACAAAGGAAGTCGATATCGGGGGCGATGAAGTAACGATTTATTGCTGTGGCCCTACGGTTTACCGAGATGCCCATGTTGGCAATCTACGAACATTTCTATTGTCTGATTTGATTCGTAGAACGCTGGAAATTCAAGGTAAAACTGTTAATTTGGTGCAAAACATAACGGATGTTGGGCACATGGCTGAAGATGTAAACCCGCAGGATAAAATGCTTGCTCAGGCAAAATTAGAAGCGATTGATCCATTTGAAATCGCCCGCAAATATGAGACTAACTTTCATAATGATTTAGCCCTCTTAAATATCAAGCCAGCTCGGTACTACCCGCGCGCAAGTGAATCAATTGAGTTAATGCATAAGTTGATCTCAAAGCTGATCGAGTTGAACCATGCCTATGTCGGCTCTGATGGTTCGGTTTACTTCGCTGCTGAAAGCTTCGAAAGTTACGGCGCTATCAGTGGTAATCGTTTGAAGGATTTAAAACCTGGTCATCGCTACGAATACATAGATGAAGGCGGGAAACGTTTCCATGCTGACTGGGCACTTTGGAAATCTGCCGGTGAGCGCACCGAAATGGTTTGGGATTCTCCCTGGGGTCGTGGTTTCCCCGGTTGGCATATCGAATGCTCGGCCATGTCTCTTGATTTGCTGGGGGACGAAATCGATATTCATGTGGGTGGCATCGATCTCCGTTTCCCGCATCATGAAAATGAACGTGCCCAAACTAATTCTGTTACTGGATCAGAAACGGTAAAACTCTGGATACACGGCGAACACTTGCTTTTTGAAGGTCGCAAGATGGCCAAAAGCAGCGGCAATGTAGTGTTGTTGAAAGATCTGCCCGAAAGAGGTTTCGATCCCCTCTCGCTCAGATTCTGTTTACTAGAAAATCGATATCGCTCCCAAATGGATTTAACTTGGGATTCGATTGCCGCGGCAAATTCCACCTTAAAACGTTGGCGTCGAAGTGGCTTCGGTAAAGCACTGAAGTACCAGCCTGATCAATCCATTGTCGACGCCTTAAGCAATGATTTGGATACTCCCAGAGTCATGCAGCGTTTGCGTAGCGTTGAAAAAGATCCAGCGTTATCGGATGCTGAAAAAGCGGCGATATTTTCCTTTGCAGACCAGGTTTTAGCTCTTGATTTAGGGCGAGATCTCATCGTGCCAGAAATATCAGATGAGCTGGCACGCTTACTTGCAGATCGTGAGATAGCGAGAAGTGCGAAAAATTGGAGCGAGAGCGATCGCTTACGGATTGAAATAGAAAGTGCTGGCCTAATAATTAATGACACTGCCGATGGGCAGGAATGGGAGTTACGCTAAATCGGCAGGAAGATTGCAAGCACCAAAGCAAAAGTTCCCAACAAAATAAGTAGTGAGCCAGCTAAATCGCCTTGAATCAATAACTCGCCACCAACTCCTAGAGTTGCGCCTTGTACAACTACAACTAACCAAGCAATCGCGGCTAATAATTTGTACCTTCTTAATCGCCAAGTTCGACCAACTGCCCAAATTCCAACAACGGTAGCAAGTAGCCCAAGTATCAGGCCTAATGGAAACAAGAGTAGATGTAGCAAAGTGGCACTCGCACCAAGAAGAGCGCCAACGACAAGGGCATAAATTAACTTCATTAGCTACAGAACTATTCCAGCAAATAAATCTGTTTCACGCCCATCGGAATTAAATGGTCCGCCTGCCTTACCTTTGACTAACGAGTAGAACTCGTGGCCCCAAACTTGCAGCCCTAACTGATTTGAGAGGGCAAAGAACGGGCCATCTAATTCAATTTGAGTCGCGTGTGCAGCCATAGCAGCCATCTTCGCGTCTACATACTCGTTAGCATCAACAACCGCAGTTACTAACTCATCGGCTTTGGCAAAAGGTAAATCATCAACACTCTCGGCACCGAAGAATGTTGATCCGACCTCTTTCATCGCCGCAATTCCATTAGCTAGCACTGACTTAGGTATTGCATTCCAATAAATTTTAGAAATTTGCCAGTCAGTTGCTAACTCGGCTGCCCGCATTGCCACCCTATGAGCTTGAATATGATCCGGGTGGCCATATCCACCAATTTCATCGTAGGTAATCAAGATATGTGGTTTTACCTCATGAATTATTCTGACCAATAAGTTGGCAGCCGAGTCGAGATCAGCCTGCCAAAAACAATCAGTGCGATTATTCGGCTCAGTACCCATCATGCCGCTGTCTCGGAACTTAATTTTTTCGTCCCCAAGAAATCGATGGTCGGTAACGCCTAGCGCTTTCATAGCATCAGCTAATTCAAGCACGCGATGATCACCTAATTGGTCAGTTTCATGGGCTGCGAAGTGAGCTAACTCTGGAACTAATACTTCACCTTCTTCACCGCGGGTACAGGTAACTAAAGTTAGCTGCGCACCGAGGGCTGCATACA
Organism: Bifidobacterium breve; assembly: GCA_945885625.1. GTDB lineage: Bacteria > Actinomycetota > Actinomycetes > Nanopelagicales > Nanopelagicaceae > Planktophila. The sequence continues at coordinate 342,903 of CAMCYS010000001.1, forward strand.
TGGCCATAGTTGCACCATTGTTGATGGTCTCATCATCTGGATGTGCGTGAACCAGAAGTGCGCGATAACCCTGATACGGCTTAGACATTAATAAACCGGAAGTGAAGTATCGATCTGTTTAGCCCACGCTATAACGCCACCGCTTACATGTGTGGCATCAGCAAAACCAGCGCCTTTCAAGATTGCTAAGCACTCAGCTGATCGCACACCAGACTTGCAGTGCAGAATTATTGGCTTGTCCTGTGGCAGATTAGTTAGCGCTGTGCCATCAAGGAAGCCTTGTTTTGGAATCAAGGTAGACCCTGGAATACGGACGATCTCAAATTCACTAGGTTCGCGTACATCAATTAGAAAGAAGTTCTCGCTCTTATCGATCTTGCTTTTTAGTTCTGAAACGGTGATCGTCGCATCTTTGACAGCAACTTCGGCGGCATCTGATAGCACGCCACAGAATGCTTCATAATCTGGCAAAAGTGCCGTCTGAATTGGTTCGTTTGAGCAGATTGGGCAATTTGGATCTTTGCGCACTTTAATTTTGCGATAACTCATTTCGAGTCCGTCATAAATCATAAGTGAACCAATTAGCGGTTCGCCGATTCCGGTGATCACCTTAATTGCCTCAGTTGTTTGAATTGAACCAATTGATGCGCAGAGCACACCTAGAACACCGCCTTCGGCACAGCTTGGAACCATTCCTGGTGGTGGTGGTTCTGGATACAAGCAGCGGTAGCACGGACCATATTCAGCCCAGAACACACTGGCTTGTCCATCAAAGCGATAAATAGAACCCCATACATAGGGCTTCTTTAAAAGTACACACGCATCATTTACCAAGTAACGAGTAGCGAAGTTATCGGTGCCGTCAACAATGATGTCGTATTGCGCAAAAATCTCCATTACATTTGAAGTATCTAATCGAGTCTCATGCAGAATTACTGTTACGTAAGGGTTGATCTCAGCAATTTTCTCTTGAGCGCTCTTTGCTTTACTCTTGCCGATATCTGATTGGCCGTGAATAATCTGGCGTTGTAAATTTGATTCATCAACCGTATCGAACTCGGCAATTCCAATTGTTCCGACGCCGGCAGCTGCTAGATACATGAGTGCTGGTGAACCTAAACCACCAGCTCCAACACAGAGAACCTTTGCATTCATTAATCGCGCTTGACCTGCCATAGCAAGGTCGGGAATTATTAAGTGGCGACTATAGCGACGAACTTCATCGACAGTTAGCGCACGACCAGGTTCAACTAATGGTGGAATTTTCATCTCTATCGCCTTTTTACTGCTCACTTGGTAACTCGGTTACGGGGGCCATTCTGCCGTAGAACGACACTTGGTTGCTAATCGCAATAGATTCGCAAAAAACATAGAGGTGTAATTTTCCAGATTTGCCTCTAGCATTGGCTAAATGAGCACAACAGATGCACGTGATAACAAGCCGCGCTTACCTCGTGACGAGCGGCGGGCACTCTTGCTAGCCGCAGCCCTTGAAGTATTTACTGCGGCGGGTTACCACAGCGCAGCAATGGATGAAATTGCCGATCGGGCTGGAGTAAGCAAGCCAGTTCTTTATCAGCATTTTCCATCGAAACTAGAACTTTACTTAGCAGTGCTAGATCTACATATTGATTCGCTTGTTTTTCAAATTCAGAGAGCGATTGCTTCGAATACCGAAAATGCTGATCGAGTTCGCGCAACAGTTGATGCCTACTTTGATTTTATTGAAAGTGAGGGCGAAGCTTTCCGCTTGCTATTTGAAAGTGATATGAATGTTGAGCCTGCTGTACACGAGCGTTTGAACCGAATGACTTATGACTGTGCAGCTGCAATTAGCGCCGTGATCTCAATCGAGACTGGCTTGCCTCAAGAAGCATCAATGCTGCTCGGAGTTTCACTTATTGGTTCAATTCAAGTGGGCGCACGACATTGGCTTGATCGAGATAGCAAATTATCGCGGGAACAGGCCGCTCGATTAATCGAAAGCTTAATGTGGCGCGGTGTATCTGGTTTCCCGTTAGGCAACAACTGAAGTAATCCCATAGGATTGCCCCATGGCTACAAAGAAGACTGAACCTGTCCAAAAATCAGAAGTTCGCATCGCTGTTGTGAATGTAACCAGTGACCTGGCATTCGAAAGCCCTGCTACGCCAGCTGAAATTTCAGCAGCCGTTAGCGCAGCTATGAGCGCCGGAACTCCCCTGGTATTAAAGGATGTCCGCGGCCGCACCATCATGGTGCCAGCCGATCGAATTGGTTTTGTAGAAATTGGCGAACAGACCGAGCGACGCGTCGGTTTCGGCTCCCTCTAACGTGACAATAACTTTCGCTGATCTGCCGTTACGTAAATCCACAATTGATGCGCTGACCGCTCATGGTTTCACCTCACCATTTCCAATTCAAGAAGCTGTTTTGCCAATCGCGCTCTCTGATGGCGATGTAATAGGCCAAGCTAAAACAGGAACTGGCAAGACTTTAGGTTTCGGAATTCCAATTATTGAGCGCATCATCGCTCCGCTTGATTCTGAATGGGATGCCCTTGAATTTAAGGGTCAACCGCAAGCACTCGTTGTTGTGCCTACACGGGAACTTTGCGTTCAGGTAACCAAGGACATTGCTGAACTAGTTGGCAATCGCGGAGTTCGCGTTCTTGCGGTTTATGGCGGTCGTGCATTTGAGCCGCAGATCGAAGCTTTAGCACAAGGCGTTGAAATTGTGGTGGGAACTCCTGGTCGACTGCTAGATCTTTATCGGCAAGGTCAACTAAAACTTAAAAACGTTTCTCGCTTAGTGCTTGATGAAGCTGATGAAATGTTAGATCTAGGTTTCTTGCCAGATGTCGAAAAGATCTTCACCAGCACCCCTAATCGTCAACAAACTATGTTGTTCTCAGCAACTATGCCTGGTGACATCATCGCTCTTGCTCGGCGGTTTATGAATCAGCCAGTACATATTCGCACCCAAGATAATGAAGATGAAGGCGCAGTCGTTTCCAAGATCGAGCAACATGTTGTGCGTGCACATGCCCTCGATAAAATCGAGATGTTGGCTCGAATTCTGCAATCTGAAGGTCGCGGACCGACTATCGTATTCTGTCGCACCAAGCGCACTTGCCAGAAAACTGCTGATGATTTGTTAGAGCGCGGCTTTAGATCCGACACTATTCACGGCGATCTGGGTCAGGGTGCTCGCGAAAAAGCACTTAATGATTTCAAGGCTGGTAAATCCGATGTATTAGTTGCAACTGATGTAGCTGCGCGCGGAATTGATATTGACGGCATTACACATGTCGTTAATTTTCAATGTCCAGAAGACGAAAAAACTTATGTGCACCGAATTGGCCGTACCGCTCGCGCTGGCGCACATGGCATTTCAGTCACTTTTGTTGATTGGGATGAGTTAGCACGCTGGAAAATGATCGATATTGCGCTAAATCTAAATCTGGGCGAACCTGAAGAAACTTATTCCTCATCTGAATCACTATTTACTAAATTTAATATCCCAGCTGGCTCGAATGGACGCATGAATGTGGCTAAGAAAATTGCCCCAGTTAAGAGTGCCTCAGCTGCGGAAAGGCCAAAGACAAATAAGTCGCCAGTTGCGCAAAAGCCAAAGGTTGAGCGAGTAAAGCGCGAACGAGTTCGAACAAAGCGAATCTCTGACTAAAAAATCTTTAACTCTTCAAGTATCGAATAAGCAGCATCCCGGTATTGCTGTGCGATATCAGAATTTTTATTATCAGTTAGCACGCTAATTGTTTTAGCTTCCGCTGCTAAAACTTCTGGCGCAATTGAAATTGCGCCATCAATTAAATTTAGCTCAGCGGCAATCAATTTAGCTAAACCAGAGCCATCTGTAGCGAAGAATGGCAGCGCCTTGCAAGGAGCCGCCGTAATCTTCATTACCGCTAAAGCACCTCTAAGTGAATGAAGGCTTTCTCGAACTGGCAAGATGACCAATTGAGCTGCTTTCAAAACTTGTTCAAGCTCAGCTGTAAATAGTGGCGCTGAATCAATTAAAACTAAATCGTATTTTTCCGGAATCTCTGATATCAAAGTTGCTAACGAATCAGTTGCGGTATGTGGTCGTAAATCAAAACGTTCACTGCAACTAATTAAATTTTCACGAGTACGTTCGTGGCCAAGTTTGAAAGTTAGCGCACCTGATTGATCTAAATCTATTACTAAAGCTTTCTTGCCAAATTCAGCAGAAGCCACAGCCAATGCGTGGGTCAAAGTTGATTTACCAACGCCACCAGCAAAACTGGCTAATACAACTATTGGAGTACTCATGCGGCATTTACTCCCCAACGAATTTTGGCTTCAATTAACACAGGTGGCAATAAACCCTCAAAAGGCAGCACAAGCAAACTCTTTCGAAGCGCAGTCATTGCGATATCAGTAGCTACTCCTTGTCCTGGCAAGTTTGGCCAACCGTAAAGCGTGCGAGCCCAATTAGGTAATGCAGCACCTGCTAATGCGGCAACAGCAGCCCAGGCAGGGGCGGCTGGCGTCGCAAATCGCACTGCAGTTGGTAGCGGTGGAATTGTTAAAAACAGAGCAGCACGTTTGGCATCATCACTGGCGCTTAACTCTGGTGCGATATCTATGAAATATTTCTTCATTTCGGCCACAGTTTTTGGCACTGCGGACTCATCGATTCCGACTGCCTGTGCGAATAGCACCATTTCGGCAACATACTGATCACGCTCTGCCTCAGATAATGTCAGCCCAGATCTAACCGCTACATCTAGAAACGAATCGACCATTGCCATATGCACCCAAAGTAAAAGTTTTGGATCATCTAGACCAAGGTGTGCGTGTATTTTACGCACTCGAGCAGTTAACTCGTTTGCCTCTGCCGGAGTTCCAAAAGTCACCACAGTTACATAATCGCCGGTGCGTTGTAATCGGCCCCAAGCATCTTCGCGAAAATTAGAATGCTCAGCCACACCAGCCATCGCTTGCGGATGAAGAGCTTGTTGAAAGAGCGCACGAATACCACCAATTAACATGGCTGGATCAGAATGAATTTTCCAAGTAATTGAAGAGGGTGGGAAAAGACCTAATTCGACGTTACTCATTGCGCTATGAAAGCTCTAATCGCGTCAACTAACATCTGAACTGAAATCGCAGCAAGCAAAAGACCAGCAATACGAGCAACTAGATTAACGCCAGACTCTTTAATGACTTTCAAAATCGTAGTTGAAGAAATAAGTACAATAGCAATAACTATATGAACCGAAAGCACGGCGGCAACTAAACCAATAGCCTGGCTAGTATTTTGAACTTGTTGCACGAAAATCATGGTGGCCACAATTGCACCAGGGCCAGCTAACAGTGGAGTGCCGAGTGGCACTAGCGCCACATTCTTATCGCGAGCTTCCGTGGAACCTGATTCCTTTCCAGTTAGCAATTCAAGTGAAACCAAGAGCAATAAAAGACCACCCGCTGCCTGCAGAGATGCAATTGAGATATGCAAGTAATCCAGAATAAATTGGCCAAAGATGGCAAATATTGAAATCACTAGTAAAGATACGCTGGCTGCCTGAACCGCTAATTTGCGCCGTTCTTTGGGTGTTCGATCGGCGACTAAACCTAAAAAGATTGGCGCAGCACCCGGTGGATCAAAGATCACAAAAAGGGTTACAAAGCTTTGAATCGCAAATGTAATTGCGCTAACTTCAGCAATATTCATGCGCTAACCACCCTTCGAGCATCTGCCATAGCTTCTAAACGTTCCCATTCTGCTGGATCGGTCACGTTTTCGCCTAACGAATTTAACTTACCGGTACCGTGATAATCACTCGATCCAGTCATAACTAGATCCAAATCACGTGCAATTTTCAATAAACTCAGACGTTCTTCATTGCTTTGGTCTCGATGGTTCACCTCAATACCATTTAAGCCAGCTGCTTTAAGATCACTAAAATCTGAACTTTGTAGTATTTGCCCACGCAGTGATGCAAACGGATGAGCAATGACTGCTACTCCACCTGCGGCTCGAATCAATCTAACTGCTTCCTCTGGCGTTGGCGCTAAGTGCGATACGTAATATTTGGATTCATTGTTGAGCATCTCGACAAAAGCTTCATCGCGAGTTTTGATTACTTTCTTAGCAACTAGCGCATCGGCCAAATGTGGCCGACCCATTGTTGCACCGACTGGCATTACTGCTTCAACATCACTTAGCGAAATATCGATGCCATCGGCTCGCATTAATTCAATCATTTTGCGCATTCTTGGCAATCGCTCATCACGAGTATTTTCTAGCACTTCCAACAGCGCCGAATTAGTGCCATCAAAAAGTAAGCCAAGCATGTGAACGCTGATGCCCTCTTTTGTTAAGCACGAAATCTCAGCGCCTAGTACTAACTTCAGATTACCTCGCAGAGTCTGACTCGCACTCGCCCAACCAGCAATTGAATCATGATCGGTAATTGCCAATGTATCCAAACCTTGCGCCAGCGCCTTATTTATTAGTTGAGCTGGTGTGTCAGTGCCATCACTAGCAGAAGTATGGGTATGTAAATCAATCATGGCTTTCACGTCCCCTCATTACTACCAGAACACAGCCTATTAAAATCAGGAGGATTCCTGGAATAATTCCAATTGGCGGTCTCTGCCCCATCCACCAAACGGCTAGTAACGAACTAACTGGAACTTCAAAAAATACAATTAGCGAAACTATCGCGGGCGATACCCGCTTTAGCGCAGAGTTAAACATGGTATGTCCCAAAATCTGAGCACCGGCGATTAACCCGATTAATAACCACCATTCACGCGCCGAGAAATTAAAGATTTGATTTCCGCTAAGAAGCGCAATTGGCAGAGCAGTCATAGCGCAAACAAAATAGCAAACTGTTGTGTATGTGGTTGTTTCGAGAGTTCGTTGCGCGCGCGAGCCAGCCATCATGTAGCCAGCAGCAAGAGCAGCCGAAATAAGTGCCGCCATATCGCCAATAAACGCCCGGAAAGAAATTTGTAAGTCCACGCCAGAAATAAGTAGCACGCCTAGAAATGAAACACCCATACCCAACCAAACTTTCGAGGGTATGTGCTGGCCAGAGAGTTTTACAAAGATGGCTGCGAATATCGGTTGAAGGGCAACGATTGCGGTACCTGATGCAACGCTGGTGTATCGCATTGCCAGAAAGAAGCCACCGAAGTGCAGAGCCAGTAAGAAACCAGCAAAAATTGACCACTTGATGCCATTACGATCACGATGATGTCTAATCGCAAATGGGGCAGTGAGAATTGAGCCGCCTAAATTCCGCCAGAAAATTAACACCCAAATAGGCATTGTGCTCATAGCAATCAATGGCCCGGATGTGCCGATGCCAAGTATCCCAATTCCCATACGAATCTGATCGCCGCGGGCCGGCATTGTTGTGACGCTATCTCGACTCATTGGCTAAAGGTAGCGCGCATGACCCTTGATTAAGCAGTTACCCTTAGCTCATGAGCGGAAAGACATTGAATCGAATCTTCCTCGCCCGATTAGCCGGAACTGCAGTATTTGATCCAAATGGAGATCCAGTCGGCAAGGTGCGAGATGCAGTGGCGACCCTTCGCACAAATAATGCCCGTCCCCGAATTCTAGGTTTAGTTGTCGAAGTGCCGATGCGTCGTCGAGTTTTTGTACCAATTACGCGAGTCACTTCAATTGAAAGTGGCACAGTGATAATTACAGGTTTAGTGAACATGCGTAGATTCGAAGTTCGCACCGGCGAAGTTTTAGTTTTAGGTGACATGCTCCATCGTTTAATTACCTCAGTCGAATCTGATGAGAACGTAGTTGTCGAAGACTTGGCGATGGAACAAAGTCCTAATGGTGATTGGTTAATTACTATGGTTCACATCATGAGTAAGTCACGAGGATTGCGCCGTAAGGGTCCAACCTCAACTGTGGCCTGGGAAGAAGTAACTGGCTTTGCCAGTGTCGAACCAAACCAAGGCGTCACAAATCTGCTTTACACATTAAGTACGCTGAGGCCTGCAGACCTTGCAACAGTTCTGCAAGATTTAGCGCCAAAGCGTCGTGTCGAAGTAGCTCGTGGGTTAGATGATGAGCGACTTGCAGATGTACTTGAAGAAATGGATGAAATTCACCGAGTTGCTCTTCTTACTGAACTTGAGGGTGAGCGCGCTGCTGATGTACTTGGCGAAATGGACCCCGATGACGCAGCTGATCTGTTGCGAGAAATGGGCCAAGAGCGCGCAGATGCGCTAATTGAATTAATGGAACCTGAAGATGCCGAAGATGTTCTTCGGTTGATGAACTATGAGGATTACTCAGCGGGTGGCATGATGACAACTGAGCCATTGGTGATGTCGGCCGATGCCACAGTTGCCGAAGCTCTCGCCGCAGTACGAAAGAGTGAAATTTCCCCGGCCCTAGCTTCTCAAATTTTTGTCTGCCGCCAACCGCTGGAAACTCCGACTGGTCGCTTATTGGGAATAGTTCACTACCAACGTTTATTGCGCGAGCCCCCAGCGACTCTGCTGGGCTCGATCGTAGATGCCAATACGCAAGGGTTAAATCCGGATGCGAGTTTGAACGAAGTTTCGTCATACTTAGCCAGTTATAACTTGCTTTCGTTGCCAGTTATTGATGCTAATGACCGTCTACTCGGTGCCGTCACTGTTGATGACGTACTCGACCACTTATTGCCAGAGAACTGGCGTCATGATCATCGCGATCTTTCGCGAAGTTCTATCAACGTAAATACTGATTTGGAGGGTTAGACATGGCGCGTCACAATGGTTTAGATACCCCACGCAGTAAGGGTCGCACCCTTCGTCCGAATTATGATCCAGAAACATTTGGTCGCTTATCTGAAAGTTTTGCGCGTTTCCTCGGAACAGCAAGCTTCTTAGTTTATATGAGCGCCTTTGTTGCCTTCTGGGTAATTTGGAACACCACAGCACCCGATCATCTGCGTTGGGATAATTTCCCTTTTATATTCTTGACTTTAATTCTCTCCCTTCAAGCCTCCTATGCTGCGCCACTTATTTTGCTGGCACAGAATCGTCAGGCCGATCGTGATCGAATTCAAAGTAATGAAGATCGTGCTCAGAATGAGCGCAATACTGCAGACACCGAATATCTAACTCGCGAAATTGCTAGTTTGCGAAGCGCTCTAGGCGAGGTTGCTACCCGCGACTTTATACGTAGCGAACTCTCTGATTTAGCCAACGAACTTGAAACGAAGTTAGGTACTCAGGCCAAGCCGAACGCCGACTAAAGATTTCGGACGCACGATAATTCGCGCAATAATTTCATCAAATACTTTTGCAGCAGAGCTTTCGGGGCTTGAGACAACAACCGGAATTCCAGTATCGCCACCTTCACGTAGCGACGGACTAAATGGAATCTGACCTAAAATTGGCACATCTTTGCCAACTAGTAGGGATAACCGTTTAGCAGTTTCAGCTCCGCCGCCTTCACCAAATAGAGAAATAGTTTCATCGCAAGTTGGACACGGGAATGCGGACATGTTTTCAATAACGCCAATTACTTGTTGTTTCATTTGATGAGCTATCCGGCCAGCGCGTTCTGCTACTTCAGCTGCTGCGATTTGTGGAGTAGTGACTACCAAGATTTCTGAAGAAGGAATCAGCTGACCGAGTGAAATCGCTAAGTCGCCAGTTCCGGGTGGCAAATCCAAGAGGAGTAGATCAAGATCACCCCAATAGGCATCAGATAAGAGTTGCTCGAGAACTTTGTGCAGCAGCGGACCACGATAAGCAACTGCATCGGAGCGTTCTGGCTTGAACATCTCCATGGATACCGTCTTTACGCCATATGACTCAAGCGGAATAAACATCTGATCAATAGCAGTAGGTCGTTGCCCAATTAAGCCCATGAGTCGAGGAATTGAATGTCCATAGACATCGGCATCCAGGATTCCAACATTTAACCCTTGTTTAGCCGCTGCGATTGCTAAGTTCGCTGTGACTGAAGATTTGCCAACCCCACCTTTGCCTGAAGCGACACCGATGACTCGGGTCAGTGAATCAGGTTGTGCAAATGGAATGAACTTTTCGCGACCGTTACGTAATATTGATTTTACATTATCACGCTGCTTATCTGACATGACTCCGAAATTTAAATCTATTTCAGAGATACCCGCAATTGAACTTACTGCAGAAGTTACATCGGCGCGTAGGCGATCTTTCATTGGGCAGCCGGAAATCGTGAGCAGCACATGGAGTTCAAGCCGACCATCTTTAAAAGCGATTCGATCAACCATGCCCAGCTCGGTAATAGAGCGATGTAATTCTGGGTCCTGAACTTTCGCTAAAGCTTCGGCAACTTGCTCAATTACGCTCATATCAAGTCCGGATCTATCTTGCTCTCGTAGGTTGACTTACTTTTCTGCGGAAGATCGTCTTGTGCCAGCACATCGTTAATCTGCTTTTTAATAAAAGTTTTTGGGTTTAAATCACTCGGCTGTAAGTCTTCAAAACCAGGCCCCAGGTTTTCGCGCAATTCGGCAGTTGCGGAGTTTGAAATTTTACGCAACTTCTTAACTAACTTTGCCGCGTCACTAGCTAATCGTGGCAAACGCTCTGGCCCTACTAAAATCATGCCTAGTACGGCTAGGCCAAGTAATTCACCAGCACCGAGGTCAAAGAACATTTGGCTAGCCTATCGGTTGCATTATTTGCCTGCGATCAGAATCAACTTCGCTGTACCGGTCGTCTTTCCGCGAAGGTAGGTGAGAATTACCTCATCACCGACGCTATTTGTGCGAATTTGCACGATTAATTCTTCGGGGGTATTTATTTTTATACCATCTATGGCAGTTATCAGATCTCCTGGCCGCAAACCAGCTTTCTCAGCTGGCCCACCAGCCACGATTGCCGAGGCCTTCTTCGCAATTAGTGCTCCGCCACTGTTGTAACTCATATCTATCGAAACACCAATCACCGGATATGTGGCTTTACCATCCCTGATTAGTTGATCTGCTGTTTTTCGAGCTTGATTGATCGGAATCGCAAATCCTAAACCGATTGAACCTGTCTGTGACCCAGTGCCAAGAGTAGCAATTGCGGAATTAACTCCAATTACCGCGCCGGTGGAATCAACAAGAGGTCCACCTGAGTTGCCAGGATTAATTGCGGCATCGGTTTGCAGGGCACTAATAAAGGAAGTTACGGAATTCCTATCTCCAACTGTTACCGGTCGATTTTTTGCGCTAATAATTCCTTGCGTTACCGTGCCTGATAAACCAAGTGGAGAACCGAAGGCAATAACCGAATCACCAACTTGTACCTTATCGCTATCGCCAAACTGCAGCGCTTTTAATCCAGTCGCTTGAATTTTCAAAACTGCTAAATCATAAGATTCATCTCGGCCAAGAATCTTTGCCGAAAATTCACGACCATCATTTAAAAGCACAGTGATTGCGTCTGCATCAGCTATCACGTGATTATTAGTTAATAGATACCCATTTGGAGAAATCACAAACCCGGAACCAGAGCCACCACCATCAGATGAGATAGTCTCAATCGAAACGACTGAAGGTAAAACTCGGGCAGCGGTTCCGGCTATTGAATCAGGCGAACGCTCGATGGTCGAAGTGGAAGAAACTAAATTAACGCCACTTGAAATGAAACCTTTAGTCGCATCTCCACCGAGTATGCCACCTAAAAGCCCAGCGACTAGTGCGAGCACCACGATAGATGCTGTAGGCAGAGAGCGCTTCTTACCGGAATTTCGCTCAAGATCTTCTAGGAAGATTAATTGATTCGGCTTGCGGCGAAAGATCCGCGCTGGTTTACGTAATGGCATGAGACTATCTTGCTATAACTTTGTAGCGATCAACAAACCATCTCCGACTGGCAATAGCGAACTCTGCCAATGGTCACGGTTGGTTTTGATTCTTTTCCCAGCCTCGCGTAGGGCAATTGTTTTGGGGTCGCGCTGAGCTGGATCTGGCACTTTGCCACCGCCAAAGAATGAGTCAATAACTAAGACTCCACCACTTCGCAAAATCCGATGAGCTTCATCAATTGTGTAAGTCAAATCAATCGGGTCATGACGCAATATCACCAAGTCATAAGCACGGTCAGTTAACTTACTGAGAACATCCATGACTGGATTTGTGATCAGCCGAAACCGGGCTGCTTCGATTTCGGCTTCATAAAAAGCCATCTTGGCAATGCGGGCATGTTCTATTTCGTCATCAATCGAAGTTAAGGTGCCGCTATCAATCATGCCGCGCAGCAAATAGAGGCTGCCAACGCCAGATCCAGTGCCAACTTCAACTACTGATTGTGCAGAAAGTAGATGCGCCAATTGCTGTAGAAATACCCCAGTACCAATACTTATGTCATTAGCGCCAACCTCAACTCCTCGCGCGCGAGCATGCTCCAGAACTAAGTCTTCCGAATTAAAGTTCTCTGCGTAAGCGAATAGATCAGTGTTCATAAGGAAGAAATCCAGGTTGTCAGCAAACGAACTCCAAAACCAGTCCCACCTTTGGGATTTTCACCAGCATCGACTTCGCTGCGAGCAGTGCCAGCGATATCAAAGTGGACCCATTTGCGTTCGCCCACAAACTTCTCTAGAAATAGCGCTGCAGTTACTGAACCAGCGTTGTAGTCACCTTTGTCGGCCGTGTTATTAATATCTGCAATATCGCTCTCAAGTGCATCAATGTAGTCATTGATAAGTGGCATCCGCCAAACTCGATCGCCAGATTCATTTCCTAGTTCATGTAACTTTGCAGCTAGCTTGTCATCGCGCGAATACATAGCGGCGAATTGTCGACCAAGACCTAAAGTAGCTGAGCCAGTAAGTGTTGCTACATCAACTAAATAATCTGGTTTCAACTTTAAATTTGCATATGCCAGACCATCGGCTAGAACCAAGCGACCTTCAGCATCGGTGTTCAAAACTTCTGTGGTAGTGCCACCAAAATGCGTGATTACATCACTAGGGCGTTGGGCGGTACCAGATACTGCGTTTTCAGCACACAAAAGTAACGCTGTAACTCGAGCACGTGGCGCAAGCTCTGGAAGAGCGCTTACAACGCAGAGAACCGCGGCAGCACCAGCCATATCAGTTTTCATCGCCATCATCGTGTCGTAAGGGCGCTTCATTGAATATCCGCCCGTATCAAAAGTAATTCCTTTGCCAACTAATACAACATGCGGCCAATTACTAGAACCTTTTGGTGCGTAGGTAATTTCGATGAAGCGAGGCGGTGACTTGCGGGAAGAGTTTCCAACTGCCATCAAACCGCCAAATGGCGCAAGCTCTTTCCCAGCTAAAACTTTTATTGAAATGTTTCGCTCTTTAGCCAATGTTTTAGCATTTGCAGCCATCCAGGCTGGCGTCTTTATATTTGCGGGCGTGTGCACAAGATCGCGAGCGCGCCAGACAGCAGCGGCAATAGCGAGGGCACGCTTTAACGCCAAAGTTGAAATAGAGAGCGAAAGCGTTGGCTTTAGTGGTTTAGTCCCACTCTTTAAATTCCAGAGGTAAGCACCCATTGTTGCCGAGATGGCATGCGCAGTTGCCGTAGCATCAGTTGTTGCACAGAAAGTTGAAATGCTTTCTGCTTTTCCTTTGACCTTTCGGCCAACGCTCGCACCGGCTAAACGCAAAGCTGCCAGAGATTGATCGCCTAATCCGACCAGTAACAAACGTTCGGTATTGGCATCTGGTGCACTAACTGGAAGCTCGAAAGATTCGCCAGCTTTTCCGGATGGTGTAAAAAATTTAAGTTCATCAAGGAGGTCAATTTCAAATGTTTCGGCGATACTCTTTAGCAAAAGTGTTGAGCCAACTAGCTTGAACTCTTTTTCAGCCTTTGGGTCTGAGTTTTCGACCGCAATAAAACCCAGGGCAATAATTTCGCTAGTGAGGGCAGATTTAAGATCTGCCGAAATCGCCTTTAACTCTGGAAAATGTACTGGAAGAGACATGAGCGTGAGGCTATCTGATTACTACTTCTTAATCAGCCCAACTGCAGCGTGTAACGCGGCACTTAAATTTGTCGCTTCTTCGGCATTCATTTCTACGACTAAGCGTCCGCCGCCTTCTAGTGGAATTCGCATTACTAGGGAGCGGGCTTCCTTGGTAACTTCCATTGGGCCATCACCAGTACGAGGTTTCATGGCAGCCATTGGAACTCCTTTAAAGATCTTACGCGGGTGTTAGAGGGAGAAGTATCTCGCATTTAGGGGGTGAAACAGAAATCAAGGCCACCTATTAGGGGCCGAGCAATGCGCTCAATCTGGACTTTCCGCTTGAAATAAGCGATAAGACTGCCCGTTCTGGCACCCCAATTATCTCGGCAATTTCTGGGGCAGTTAGGCCACGCAAGAGATGCATGGTCAGGATTATGCGTTCTTCTTCAGGTAAGTCGCCAAGCACTTCGGCCAAGGTTTTGGCTGGTTTTGAGGCGCTCATAGGAGTACAGGCTACTAGCGATTGGTTAGAGATTTCCGAAAGCGTAAAAGTGAGATTCGCACGCCTAAATAGGTGGGCAAATAAATCAATAGAAAAACTACCTTTGGTGCGTAGATAGTTTCTGACCAATCAAAGTTAGTTACAGCCTCTCGCTCATCAGAAAGATCAGTTAGTTCAAATTTGCCGGTGCCTTTAATTACTTTGCCGACATGGTCAACTTCGCATAAATAAGGGGGTTGCCAATTTGTGACCACCATTTTATCTAGTAGCCCAAATTTGAAGCCAGATTTAACCAGCGGTCCAGTAAGTGCGCTAATTGAAGTTCCAACCCCAGCACGAATTTCAGAGGTTACCCAAACTCGAGTCTGCAACATCCAGTTACCTTGGCTCTCCCAGTCAGCGATTGCTGCCCAAACTTTATTAATTGGCGCTTTAATTCTGATTCGAATATTTATTTGATTAACAGGCAAGTTATCTCCCATTGTTTAAAGCCTCGATAGCTTGATCAACGCTATGACACCAAGTGATTAATTCGCGCTGTCCCGGCTTAACAAAGCCTTCGGATTCAAGATGATCAAGCAGGGTGACTAAGGGTGCAAATGCGCCGTGTGGATCAAGAACTAGAACCGGCTTATCGTGAAACTTTAAAAAGCGTCCAACCCAGATTTCGAAAAACTCTTCTAAGGTTCCGGGGCCACCAGGTAAAGTTATAAATGCATCAGCTAAATCTTCGATCTTAGCTTTGCGTTCGCGCATTGATTCAACGACATGTAACTCATCGCTATCGCGGTCTGCGAATTCAATATCTACTAATGATTGTGGAATTACCCCAATAGTGTGGCCACCAACCTCGCGCACCGCGCGGGCAATTGCGCCCATAGTTGAAATATGCCCACCGCCTGA
This sequence comes from Bifidobacterium breve, assembly GCA_945885625.1. GTDB lineage: Bacteria > Actinomycetota > Actinomycetes > Nanopelagicales > Nanopelagicaceae > Planktophila. The sequence continues at coordinate 358,233 of CAMCYS010000001.1, forward strand.
AACTAAGCCCCAGCCTTTATTGCCGATAGCATTTCCGAGTTCGGTAGCAACCACTTGGTATTTAGCGTCAATCGTCGGTGATGATGAGCAAAATACGGCAATACGCATGTCGGTAAGGATAGGGGCTAGGCTTGCCTTATGTCGCAACGAGCAGCTGGATATGGAATTGCCACATTAATTAATGGTGGCGAAAAAGATGGCACCGTCCTTGATACTTGGTTCCCAACGCCTGTCTTAGGCGCTCTGCCAGCTAGCGCACCTGCCGACTTCGCTTCAATTGCAACAGCGGATAATGCGCGCGGCGTTCGCAGCGAAGTTGTCGGCATTGAAATTGATTTGGCCACTCCTCCAGCATCAGTTAGCGATGCCTACTTGCGTTTACATTTGCTTTCACATCGCTTAGTTAAGCCACATGGGCAATCACTAGATGGAATTTTTGGAATTTTAAATAATGTGGTTTGGACTTCAGTTGGGCCATGCCCCGTTGAAAATTTTGAAATCACTCGGGCTCAGATTCGGGCAGCCACCGGGCAACATATCGCGGTTTATGGCGTAGATAAATTTCCACGAATGGTTGATTATGTAGTTCCAAGCGGTGTACGAATCGCAGATGCTGACCGAGTACGACTTGGCGCTCACTTAGCTAGCGGTACAACGGTGATGCACGAAGGTTTTGTTAACTTCAACGCTGGAACACTCGGTACTTCAATGGTAGAGGGGCGTATCTCCGCCGGCGTTGTTGTCGGTAACGGCAGCGATATTGGTGGTGGCGCTTCGATCATGGGAACCTTAAGCGGTGGGGGCAAAGAGGTAATTTCAATTGGTGAAAATTGCTTACTCGGCGCTAATTCTGGTTGTGGCATCTCACTCGGCGATAACTGCGTAATTGAATCTGGCACATATGTAACTGCTGCTGCCAAAGTTTTGCTACCCGATGGTGAGGTAGTTAAAGCTGCCACCCTCTCTGGTGCTAATAATTTGCTTTTCCGCCGCAATTCACAGAGCGGCGCACTTGAGGCTGTTATGCGCACCGGTACTTGGGGCGGGCTTAACTCAGTTCTGCACGCTAATTAGTTCTTCGTCGGTTAGCGAAAACCAAACTGAAGGTAATTTGGTTCGACTACGAAAAGTCTCACCGCTTAATGTAACTTTTTTGCCAGCACTTGATTTTCCTTCAATAACCTTTACGGTGCCAGTTTCATTTAGCGTCAATATCTTGATCGAAACCACATCTGGTAACGCAAAAGCCGTGGCCAGTACTGATTGCGTGATATCTCGCTTCCAACTATAGAAACTCGGGTTTAACTTGGGGTCCAGCGACCAAGGATCTGGAACTGAGAAGGTGTAACCGACATCAGTCCCCCAAGCATTTTTTGAAGTTTCTGTTACGCCACCTGTAGAAGAGCCGAAATAAGTTCGAATCGGTGCTGCGTTACGAGTGACGGTTAACCCAGTGGTCTCGGTTACCGAAGTTCGGGTTACGGCCGCTTTCCAAAATTGACCCCACCTAAGTTCTACTTCTTTGGCATACCCAGCAAAATTCTGGTCACTAATTGATGAGAAAAGTTCGCAATCACACCGCTTTAGGACTTTGCCAACTTTACTCATGGCATAACTTCGAGATGCAATTGCTTGGGCTTCAAGAGCGGCAGCCGGCCACGACGAAGGAACCTCGCTTATCCCCCATAGATATTCGTCATGTAACCTAACTTGATTTACAATCGCCAACCGGTTGCCAAGTTTGGCATCCTTAATGACTTTAACTTGGATCTGTCCATAACGATACCTAGTTGTTTTCTTGGTATGAGTTAAAGATAAAACAGAATCTGGTCCATCTAAATATCTGGTTCCACTCCAACGAATCGTTAGCTGATCAACCGGAGTTAATTTCGTCGTAATGCCAACTTGAGTTGTGGTTATCGCAACTTGATTGCCACTAACTTTCAATCTGACGGTATCCTTTGTCGCTAAAACTGATAAATATTTTGGTTCTGTGCCATCGCCAGAAATTAACTGCAACGACATGCCTGGCGAATCACTTTTTAGTGAGGCTGAAGTTAATTGGTGGCCGATATTTACTCGTAGAATTTGATCATCAGTTAGCGCCATTACCTCGCTACCGGGATAGTAATAATTTAGAATTGCCGTTGCGGTATCTCCGGCTAAAGCTAAGCCGCGAGCACCTATTTGACTCATCCCGACGCCATGGCCATAACCTTTACCGGAGAATGAAATTGAGGCAGGTACTTCAGCGTAAGCTGAAGGTAGATTAGCCAGAACTAACGTTGAAAGAAGGATGGGCACCAGAGCGCCAAAGTTGAGACGTTTCAAGGTCAATCCTGAGGTACTAAGGATTTAGGCGAGGTAATAAAGCCAGCGCCCCATGCCATCTGCATAGTAAATAGGACCGCGGGCATCATTATCTTTTCGAGCAAGCCTTTGCCGAGCACTATTCCCGCTATCAGCGTAAAGCTGCCATAAATTCCAGCTGGGAGATAGAGCAAAGGTGATACCGCTGACCCAACAATAAGTGAAAGTGAGGTGCCGGCAAGTGCGAGCGGTGGAGCTAAGTAGCGATAATTAATCGTGCCATTATGTTTTCGTGAGACCACTCTTCGCCAGCGACCATATTCAAAATATTGTTTTGCTAAGGCTGCCATATTAGCTCTTGGTCGGTAAGTGACTTCAAGCCGAGGGTCAAAATAAATTTTGCCACCACGTTGGCGTAATCTAAAATTAAGTTCCCAATCTTGTGCGCGAATAAATCGCTCATCGAAACCACCAATATCGTTAAGCGCTTCTCGTAAGAAACAACCCAAGTAAACGGTATCAACTTCGCCAGCCTCACCACCAGTGTGAAACTTTGCAGCGCCCACCCCGAGTGGACTTCGCATTGCCCTAGCAACACTTTTTTCAAATCTAGTTTTACCGACAGCGCCCATCAATCCACCAACATTTACTGCGCCAGTTTTTTGAAGAAGTTCAACTGCGGTAGAGAGATAACTACTGGAAATTTCAGCATGTCCATCAACTCTGATAATTACTGGAGAATTTGATTTTGCTAATGCGAGATTTAAACCAGCTGCGGTTCGCCCGGTAGGATTTGAAACTACAATAATTCTCGAATCAGATTTAGCTAACTCATTAGCAATTTCCAGCGTTGCATCTTTCGATGGCCCAATTGCTAAGATAACTTCAAACTTGCCTTGATAATCCTGCGCCAGAATCGCTTTCACTGCATCAGCTAAATGGTTTGCCTCATTTAGAACTGGCAAAATAACCGAGAGATCCGGTGAGGTAGATAACTCAACTTTTCTCGGTGTAGGCACGGTAGTCATAGCCCCTAAACCGTATCGCCCAAGTACGCTTTCGCCATGTCTTCGCCTCGCAAACACAGCCGCCCCATTCGGGCGATTACCTCACTTTCGGTGGGAATCGTGGCCCTTTCTGCAGTTGGTTGGCTTGGACTTGGCCAAGTTAGCGGATCCCTGAATCGAACTGATGCTTTTGCTAACGTCAAGAACCGCCCCGATAAGCCAACAAGTGCCATGACGCTCTTATTGGTTGGTTCAGATAACCGTGCAGGTTTAACTAGAGCGCAAATACGTGAGCTTTGGGTTGGTGGGACTGAAGTTGCGGCCGGCGCTCGGTCAGACACTATGTTGCTGGTGCACATTAGTAAAGCGCGCGACAGGGCAGTTATTATCTCGCTTCCCCGAGATTCGTTGGTAACAATTCCAGAACACGTAAGCAGTTTGGATAAAACCAAGATGGTTCCAGCTCGCCTAAATAAGTTAAATGCCGCCTTTAGTTTCGGTGGCGCTCCACTCTTAATCGAAACGCTTGAGGGTGAAACAGGACTTAGAATTGATCATTACGTTGAGATTAATTTTCTGGGCTTTACAAACATTATCGACGCTCTAGGTGGAATTGATATTTGTGTACAAAAAGATATTGATGATTCTAAATCTAATTTACAACTCTCTGCTGGCCTACAAACTCTTGATGGAATAAAAGCGCTCAAGTATGTGCGCACGCGCGACTTTGATGGGCGAGGCGATATCGGACGAATGAAACGTCAGCAAGAGTTTATGTCGGCGGTCTTACGAAAAGCAACCAGTACTGGCACGCTATTGAATCCAGTAAAATTGGTGAATTTCTTCAATGCGGCGATTGGCACTGTGACGACTGACAATGAGTTAGATAAGAATGATCTCTTAACTTTAGGTAAGCAGTTGAAGAATTTATCTGCGGATAGAGTTCGCACGCTCACGGTGCCGCTCTCAAATGCAAATGCTCGAGCAGCTGGCGTTGGCTCAGTTGTAATCTGGGATAAGGTCCTTGCGCCTGATCTGTTCAATCGCTTGTTGAACGATCAGCCAATTATTGATGAAGTTAAGGCGACTCCTTCGGCGAGTGCCTCGCCAACGACTACAATCGTGGATAAGTTCAAGACCGAAACTGCCTCAGATAAGGCTTGTGCGAGCGCTGAATAAGGGAATGACCATGAAAATGAAGTTATCGGTTATCGGAACTGGTTACTTGGGCGCTACACATGCTGCCTGCATGTCTTCTCTTGGTTTTGAGGTAATTGGCGTAGATACCGATGCCGCCAAAATTGCCCAATTAAGCAGAGGCGAGCTACCGTTTTATGAACCTGGCTTAGATACTTTATTGGCCGAAGAAGTTAAATCAGGTCGCCTAATATTTACCACGGATTTTTCATTGATAGCTGATGCAGATATGCACTTCGTTTGTGTTGGAACCCCGCAGAGTAAAGATGGCTTGGCAGCTGACTTAACATACGTACGTTCTTCAGTTGCGGCAATAACTCCGTACCTAAAGTCAGGTTCCTTAGTAGTCGGAAAATCAACTGTGCCAGTTGGTACTGCACAATCTTTGCGAGCAGAGTTACTCAAATCTGCGCCCCAGGCAGATTTGGCCTGGAACCCAGAGTTTCTTCGGGAGGGATTTGCCGTAGAAGATACGTTGCGTCCTAATCGTTTAGTAGTAGGTGTAACTAACGATAAGGCCGAAGAAATGCTGAAAGAAGTTTATGAACCGATCCTAACTATTGGTACCCCTTGGATTCGTGCTGATTTACCAACAGCTGAATTAGTAAAGGTTGCGGCTAACTCATTTTTGGCCACCAAGATTTCATTTATTAATGCAATGGCCGAAGTTTGCGAAGCAGCTGGCGGCGATGTCACTGTGTTAGCAAAAGCGATCGGGTATGACCCACGCATTGGAAATCGTTTCCTACAAGCTGGAATCGGATTTGGCGGTGGCTGTTTACCTAAAGACATCCGGGCTTTCATGGCTCGAGCTGAAGAGCTTGGTGCAAAGCAAGCTCTGGAATTCTTGACTGAAATTGATGCGATTAATTTACGAGCTCGCCAACGCGTTATCGATGTAGTGAGAGCAGACCTCTCTGAAGATTTAACTAAGTATAAAATTGCAGTTTTAGGGGCAGCCTTCAAGCCTGATAGTGATGACGTTCGAGACTCCCCAGCTTTAGATATCGCAGCGCAGTTACTAGCAGCTGGCGCACAGGTGGTCGTGCATGATCCAAAAGCAATTGAAAATGCTCGAAAGAGATTTCCTAACTTGGGTTTTACTGAGTCAATCGAGGAATGCGTCACTGGCGCTGACTTAATCTTGCACTTAACTGAATGGAAGCAATACCGTGAGCTAGATCCAACAGCAATTAAGGCTTTAACTAAAGGGACTCTAATCATTGATGGCCGTAATGCGCTCGATCGTGAACTTTGGCGAGCAGCTGGATGGAGATTCCACGCATTGGGTCGTACGGATTAATCGATGAATACCACTGAGACAATTTCTCAAATACTTGAGCTAAAGAATTGGGCAGTTGTTGGATTGGGAAATAATCCAGATCGTCCAGCCTTTGGCGTCGCGAAGTTACTTCAGGCTAAAGGCCATCAGATTTTCCCGGTACATCCAAAAGCCAAAACAGTTCACGGCGTCATTGGCTATCAATCGCTACTAGATATTCCCACCCAAATCGATGTTGTTGACTGTTTTGTAAATTCTAATTTAGTTGGTGAGGTAGTTGATCAAGCAATCGCAATAGGGGCAAAGGCTGTTTGGCTGCAGCTTGGCGTGATTGACCAAGCCGCAATTGAGCGAGCTCAAACTGCTGGACTCTTAACAGTCATGGACCGTTGCCCAGCGATTGAATACCAACGATTGATTTAATATTTTTTAGAAGCCAGTTTTATGATTACGGCGTGCAGTTAAATTCGCACCTTTAGCTTTAGCTTCACTCTCTAATTCCTTGAGGTGATCTGATACTTGCTGTGAAATCTTTTCATTACTGATTCCCAAAATGCGTACTGCCAAAATTCCGGCATTCTTTGCGTTGCCAATTCCGACTGTTGCGACTGGAATCCCAGCTGGCATTTGCACAATTGAGAGAAGTGAATCCATGCCATCTAAATTCTTAAGTGGTACTGGCACGCCAATTACCGGCAAAGTGGTCAAGGATGCGACCATGCCAGGTAAATGTGCAGCGCCACCTGCGCCCGCAATAATCACCTTAGTTCCGTTGCTCTTTGCCGCTTGCGCAAAGGCGACCATTTCAAGGGGCATGCGATGAGCCGAAACAACTGCAGTTGAATATGAAATACCAAACTTGTCTAGTACCTGAGCGGCTTCTTCCATTACTGGCCAATCCGAATCTGACCCCATGATGATTGCTACATCACTCATCAATAACTCCGCCCATGTAGTCGACCGCATGTTGTACTTCAGTGGTTAATTCTACGAGGTTTTCGCCAAGTAAAGTCACATGGCCAATCTTGCGGCCAGGTTTAACTTCCTTGCGATATTGGTGGACCTTTAATTTTGGCGTGCGAGCCAAGAGATGCAGATAGGGGCGATACATATCTTGCTTGTCGCCACCTAACACATTTCCCATGACTGCATACTTAGCAGTCATTGAGGTATCCCCAAGTGGCAGATCTAGAATCGCCCGCAAATGTTGCTCAAACTGACTAGTAATTGACCCATCAATTGTCCAGTGGCCTGAGTTATGTGGACGCATAGCTAACTCGTTAATGAATAACTGATCACGCTTAACAAACATTTCAACAGCCATGACGCCAACTAATTTAATCTCGGCAGCGATATTAAGTGCCATTTGCTGCGCCTGCTGACCAAGTTCTTCAACTAAATCGGGGGCAGGTGCGATCGTCATAGTGCAGATGCCGTCACTCTGAACAGTTTGGGTTGGTGCCCAAGTTGCGGCTTGTCCATGAGGTGAGCGTGCCACCATCACTGAAATTTCAAAATCAAAATCAATCAATTCTTCAACAAGTAACTTGGGATTTTCTAACAGAATCGCGGCAAGTTCGCTTTCCGAGTTAACTTTCCAGACGCCGCGTCCATCGTAGCCACCTGAAATTGACTTAGCGATAACTGGATATTCCAAAATTTCACTTGCCGTAGTGACTATCTGCCACTTAGGAGATTGATAATTTGCTAACTTCTCACGCATGGCTGCTTTATCCTGTGAATAGATGAAACTCTCCGAAGTTGGATAGAACTTAACCCCTTCACTTTCAAGGGCTCTAACTACCGAAATCGGAATTAGTTCATGCTCGAAAGTAAGTAAGTCACATTTCTTAGCGAATTCACGAACTTGAACTAAATCACGGTAATCGCCAACTTCAAATTCAGTGACTTGCGCGCCCGAATCAGATGAAGATTGCGCAAGCAAAATGAGATCTACGCCTAGCGCTGCTGCGGGCGCGGCACTCATTCGGCCAAGTTGGCCAGCACCGATTATGCCGATACGCGGAAAAGATGATTTCACTTGCCTATCGTAGGTGAATCACATCGCCTACGTTAACTCGAGCACCGTTGGCCAACTGTAATTCACCTACATCGGTGATTCCTGTCGCTCGTGAACTGATTATCTCGCCCGAAGGTAAGTGAACTTCAACCTCTTTGCCCAGAGTAGAACTAACTTGGCGGTATTGCTCGAACCCGATATTCGAACCGCTTTCCCAGAGCTCAATAGTTAGTGCGAGGTTCGTTAAGATCTCAGAGAGAATAACGTTGCGATTTAGTTCAGCAAAATTTTCTAGCTTCAATGATGTTGCTGTTGGTACTGGTAGCTCAGATTTAACCATTTCAACATTTAGGCCAATACCAACTATGACACCGTCGGGTCTGGCTTCTGCAAGAATTCCAGCAACTTTCCTCTCGCCAATTAATAGATCATTAGGCCACTTTAAATTTGTCTCAAGTTTTTCATCTAAATTACTTAGAGCATTAACTAAACTCAAGCCAGCCAATAATGGAATTGCGCTCCATTCCATTTTATTTCGCTTTGGTTCGAGATAAAGCGAAAAAAGAAGTGCACTTGATTCTGTTGCCTCGAAGGTACGATCTATTCTGCCTCGACCAGCACTTTGAAATTCCGTTACAAAAACTTCGCCATGTTGCAAATTTTCTTTTCCGATAAGTTCGGATTGGGTGGATGTCAGAGATTGGAAAACACTTACCCGCCAGTAACTGCCGCGCAATGTTGCGTTGATCGCACTCTCATTGAGCGCTTCTCGAAGCATTTCCACCTCCATAACTAGTACCGTAGGGGTATGAAGCCAGATCTACATACTACTGCCGGGAAAATTGAAGATCTTCGCAATCGCCTAAGTGAAGCTGTCCATGCTGGTTCCGAAAGTGCGATTGATAAGCAACATGCCAAAGGAAAAATGACTGCGCGCGAGCGCGTTGAAAAACTTGTAGATGCCGGTTCGTTTACTGAGTTCGATGAATTTGCTCGCCATCGTTCTGTGCATTTTGGCATGGAGAAGAATCGTCCGTACGGAGATGGCGTAATTATTGGAATCGCCACAATTGATGGTCGCAATATCGCGCTCTTCTCGCAAGATTTCACGGTTATGGGCGGAAGTCTCGGCGAAGTAATGGCCGAGAAGATCGTCAAGATTATGGAATACGCCCTCAAGAATGGCATGCCCTTAATAGGAATTAGTGATTCTGGTGGAGCTCGCATTCAAGAAGGTGTCTCAGCGCTCAGCGGGTACGGCCGCATCTTTAGATTAAATACCCGCTCCTCTGGTGTCATCCCACAGATTTCCTTAATTCTTGGCCCCTGTGCAGGTGGCGCGGCTTATTCGCCAGCGCTTACAGACTTCACGGTAATGGTAAATGAAACCTCACATATGTTTATTACCGGGCCAGATGTGATTAAGACGGTAACCGGTGAAGAAGTTGGCATGGAAGAACTTGGTGGAGCTCATACGCACAATACCAAGACCGGTAATTCACATTACTTAGCTCAAAATGAAGATGACGCAATCGATTATGTCAAAGCACTTCTCTCATATTTACCTAGTAACAATATGGATGGCGCTCCTCATTTGCCAGCTACTGAGAGTTTAGAAAAGAAGTTAACCGATAACGCGCTAGATACTTTGATTCCAGATAGCCCCAACCAACCGTACGACATGAAGGTTTTGATACAGGCGTTACTTGATGAAGGTGAATTCCTAGAAGTTCACTCTCTATATGCCCCAAACATTGTGGTTGGTTTTGGTCGCATTGAAGGCGAGTCAGTTGGCATCATTGCCAATCAACCGCAGCAATTAGCTGGCACGCTAGATATCAATTCCAGCGAAAAAGCAGCGCGCTTCTTACGTTTCTGCGATGCCTTCAATATTCCAATTCTTACCTTGGTTGATGTGCCTGGCTTCTTGCCCGGGACCGAACAAGAGTGGGATGGAATTATTCGTCGCGGAGCTAAATTACTTTACGCCTACGCTGAAGCATCTGTTCCACTCGTAACTTTAATTACTCGTAAAGCTTACGGTGGTGCTTTCATTGTGATGGGCTCAAAATATATTGGTGCTGATATCAATTTAGCTTGGCCAAGTGCTGAAATTGCTGTAATGGGCGCCCAAGGTGCAGTAAACATTCTCTACCGCAATGAGTTAAAGAATGCGGCTGATCCAGAAATCAAGCGAGCTGAGTTGATCACTGAATACAACGAAACTTTAGCTAATCCTTACTTGGCAGCCGAACGTGGATATATCGATGCTGTTATCAAGCCGAGCCAAACTCGCGAATACATCACCAAGGCATTTAGATCTCTTAAGACTAAGCGCGATGCGCTGCCACCACGTAAGCACGGAAATATTCCACTCTAATGACTGCGCCAAAGAGGACATTTAGCGTCATTGCAGGAAACCCTTCTGCCGATGAACTTGCTGCGATCGAAATTGCGCTGGCAAATCATAAACGTGAAGAGCTAAAACCGGTTGTTAAGCGAAGTGTTTGGGCGATGCCTTTGATGCGTACTCAACTCCCGCAACAAATTAAGTTCGGTTCGGGGCGTAATTTCTAAGATGACTAGATTGATTTTAGCTTCCGCATCTACTTCTCGCAGACGACTACTCGAGTCGGCCGGCTTGAAACCAGAGATTATTGTTAGTGACGTCGATGAAGAAACCGAATTTTTCAATGCGATGTCTCCTGTCGATATGGTGATTGCGCTGGCAATCACGAAGGCGCATACTGTTCGTGAACAGATAACGGGTGATGCGGTGATTATTGCTTGTGACTCCACTTTTGAATTCGATGGGGTCTCGCTAGGCAAACCAGGTACCCCCGATGTAGCGACCGAACGAGCAAGTCGGGTGCGCAGTAATTCCGGCCTACTTCACACTGGTCATTGCATTATAGATACCAGCAAGGACCGCGAAATTTCAGGTCGAGTAACTACTAAAGTAACTTTTTCACAGATGAGCGATTTAGAGATTGCTGATTACGTCTCAACTGGCGAACCATTACATGTTGCCGGTGGTTTTACGCTCGATGGTTTTAGTTCACCATTTATTCCGAGTATCGAAGGCGATTACACAAACGTGGTTGGTATCTCAATGCCTTTTTTGCGAACTGCCATGGCTGAACTTGGATACACCTGGCCGCAAGTAAAGGAGCTCGGATGAAACGCGTTCTGATTGCTAATCGTGGCGAAATTGCTGTTCGCATTATTAGAGCTTGCGCCGACCATGGCTTAGAGAGCGTTGCGGTTTACTCTGAAACTGATCGAGATTCAATGCATGCGCAAATGGCAGATTTGGCTTATTCCTTAATTGGCACAACAGCAGCGCAGACTTATTTAAATATTGAGAAGTTAATTGCCCTCGCAAAGAAATCTGGCGCTGACGCGGTTCACCCTGGTTATGGATTTCTCTCTGAAAATGCTGACTTTGCACAAGCCGTAATTGATGCTGGTTTAATCTGGATTGGTCCCCCACCGGCTGCGATTAGAGCCCTGGGAGATAAAGTCTCGGCTCGCAAAATTGCCGCAAAAGCTGGAGCCCCACTTGTGGCCGGAACCGCAGATCCAGTTGATAACCACGATCAAATTATTGCTTTTGCTAAAGAGCATGGCTTGCCTGTTGCAATCAAAGCAGCTCATGGCGGCGGCGGTCGCGGACTAAAAATTGCGTTCACGATGGCCGAAATTCCAGAGGCTTTTGCATCAGCAGTCCGTGAAGCTATTGCTGGCTTTGGCCGCGGTGAGTGCTTCGTCGAACGATATTTAGATAAGCCACGCCATGTTGAGACCCAGGTGTTAGTTGATAAATTTGGCAATGCCGCAGTGATAAGTACACGTGACTGCTCATTGCAGCGCCGTCATCAGAAATTAGTTGAGGAAGCACCTGCCCCATTCTTAACCGATGGGCAAAATGAAGAGCTATACCGCTCATCTAAAGCAATTATGAAAGAAGCTGGCTACATCGGTGCCGGCACTTGCGAATTCTTAATTGGCGTCGATGGCACCATTTCATTTCTTGAAGTAAACACTCGCTTACAAGTAGAGCACCCAGTAAGTGAAGAAGTAACCGGAATAGATTTGGTTCGCGAGCAATTCCGAATCGCAATGGGTGAAGAACTTGGGTACACGGATCCAGTAATTCGTGGCCACTCTCTTGAGTTCCGAATCAATGGCGAAGATCCAGGACGTTCTTTCTTGCCCGCCCCTGGTCGCATTACCAAGATGTCACTACCAACTGGGCCAGGTGTAAGAGTTGACACTGGTTTCAGATCAGGCGATGCCATCACCGGAAACTTCGATTCTTTGTTAGCCAAATTAATTGTGACAGGCGCTACCCGAGAGCAAGCAATAACTCGCGCACGTCGGGCGATTGCCGAATTCACAATTGAAGGAATGGCGACCGCGCTTCCATTCCACCAAGCAATTCTGCAGGATCCCGCTTTCACTCAAGAATTTAAGGTTTACACCAGCTACATCGAAAATGAATTCAAAAACGAAATTCCAGAGTTTAAGATTTTGCCGCTAGAAGCGCAGACCAAAGCGGCAGCCGATCATTTAGTAGCAGAAATTAATGGAAAACGTTTTGAAATCTTGGTGCATGCGCCAGAGCCAGTTGTAAAGCGTCATCGTGCGAAAGACGCTCTCGCTGGTGGTGCCGGCGGTGTGGGTTTAACCAGCCCAATGCAAGGCACGGTCGTAAAAGTTGCAGTAACCGAAGGTCAAAGCGTTGAAAAAGGCGACCTAATAATCGTGCTCGAGGCCATGAAGATGGAGCAGCCGTTAATGGCTCATCGCGCAGGTGTGATCTCTAATTTAACTGCAGTAATTGGTGAGACGGTTACGAGTGGCACCGTGCTCTGTGACATTATTGAGGCATGAGCCAACCGCTAATTAACGCTGAATCTGCCGCTGCTGAAATTGCAAAGCGGTCAGGAGTCCCCGCCCACGATGTTGCTTTAGTAATGGGATCAGGCTGGATTAGCGCAACCGATGCCTTGGGTACACCAAAGTTTGAATGTGATGCTCACGAACTACCAGGGTTTTTAGCACCTGCAGTTGAAGGACATTCCGGGAAAGTTCGTTCCTATGAAATTACCGAAAATGGTAAAACCGTTCGAGTCTTGGTTTTTCTGGGCCGCACCCACCTTTACGAAGGTAAAGGAATGGAACCGGTAGTTCATGGCGTGCGCACTGCAGTTAAAGCAGGTTGCAAAGTTGTCGTACTAACAAATGCCTGCGGTGGCATTAACACTGACTACAAAGTTGGCCAACCAGTTTTGATTCGTGATCACATTTCATTAACTGCTGCCTCACCACTTGAAGGTGCCAACTTTGTAGATTTGACTGATCTATATAGCAAGCGAATTCGCGCCATCGTTAAAGGCGAAGATGGCTCTTTAGCTGAAGGTGTTTATGTGCACTGGCGTGGCCCAACTTACGAGACCCCAGCTGAGATTCTAATGATGCGCGGAATGGGCGCTGATTTAGTTGGTATGTCTACCGTTCCTGAGGCAATTGCTGCTCATGCTCTCGGTGCTGAAGTTCTAGGTATTTCGCTAGTAACTAATGCTGCAGCCGGCGTAACTGGTGAGAAGTTAAACCACGAAGAAGTTATTGCAGCCGGAAAAGCGGCAGCTGATCGAATGGGCAAGTTATTAAAGAGCGTAATCCCAAAGTTAGTTTGAGTTAATCTTTTAAAAATGGATCAAAAATTAGCTGCCGAAGTTTCTGCTTGGATCGCTGATGACCCAGATCCAAAAACGGCAGCGCAATTACAAGCTTTACTAGCCGCCGGCAACGAAGTAGAACTTCGCAAATACTTCAACGGCTTTCTACAATTTGGAACCGCTGGATTACGTGGCCCAATTGGCCCTGGTCCGTCCTGCATGAATAACGCAGTCGTGGGGCGGACTGCTGCAGGCCTAGTTGCTTATATGAAAGAACGTGGCCTTAAAAGCGTAGTTATTGGTCGCGATGCTCGCCATGGTTCAGAGGATTTCACGCAAACTAGCGCCGAGATCTTTAGTGGTGCTGGCATGAAGGTTTATGTATTGCCCAGACCGCTGCCAACACCTGTTTTAGCTTTTGCGGTTAATGAATTAGGCGTTGATGTCGGCGTAATGGTCACTGCCAGCCATAACCCGCCCCAAGATAACGGTTACAAGGTCTATTTAGGTGGCACAGTCGATGGCATTGAATATCGCGGTAGTCAAATAATTTCGCCCACTGATAAATCAATTTCAAACCAGATCGATCAAGTTACTTCACTTAAATCTCAGCCACGTGGTACCGAGTGGGAAGTATTAAGTGAAGAGATTGTTCATAAGTACACATCTCGCACTGCACTCTTAGGGCCAAGACCAGCTGATCTAAAAATTGTTTATACCGCAATGCATGGCGTAGGCACTAAGACTTTGCAACACGTTTTTCATAAAGCTGGATTCGCCTCGTTGATTTTGGTTGATGCCCAAGCTGATCCAGATCCAGACTTTCCAACCGTGGCATTTCCAAATCCCGAAGAACCTGGCGCAATTGATTTAGCGCTAGAGACAGCCAAAGCCTTTGCTGCTGATTTAGTTATTGCTAATGATCCTGATGCAGATCGTTGCGCCGCGGCCATCAATGATCCGAAAACTGGTTGGCGCATGCTTCGTGGCGATGAACTGGGCGTGGTTCTAGGTGAATCAATTGCCCGCAGTACTAATTCTGGAATTCTGGCTAACTCTATTGTTTCCTCGTCTATTTTGAGCAAGATTGCTAAACATTACAATTTAGATTTCGTTGAAACCCTAACTGGATTTAAATATTTAGCCAAGATTCCAAACCTGACTTTTGGATATGAAGAAGCACTTGGTTATTGTGTAGATGCCCAAACTGTTAACGATAAAGATGGCTTGTCTGCAGCGCTAATGTTGGCTCAGATTGCCGTTGATTTAAAGCGTCAAGATAAAACTATTCTTGATTTACTTAATGAAGTCTGGGCTCGTCATGGTTTCCATGGAACCGAACAAATTTCGATTCGGGTAAATCAACTAAGCGATGTCACTAATTTAATGAGTGGGCTGCGGGCTAATCCACCTCAAATGATTGCGGGCCGCGAAGTTGAAAGTATTGATGATCTAGAAAAACCAAGTAACGATTTGCCACCAACTGATGGTTTGCGAATTTGGCTAGCTGGCGGAATACGAATAATTATTCGCCCCAGTGGCACCGAGGCAAAAATGAAGTGTTACGTCGAAGTGATCGCCCCAGATGCGACGAGTGCCCAAATCGTGCTAGATGAACTAAGATCACCTCTAAAGACGCTACTCACACTCAATTAAAAGCGAAAGGCGGGTTCCATGAGCTTCTATGGTCTCGTCGATGGCAGTGACGCTTCACTTCGCAACTATTTAAAGCAGCTTCCTGGCGTAGATCAAGTTGGCGCTGAAGCCCGTGCTGCCATGTTGGCCACTCGCAGTATTAAAACCACCAGCAAAGCTTGGGCCATCGATACCGCAATCGCGATGGTCGATTTAACAACTCTGGAAGGCGCCGATACCCCCGGCAAAGTGCAAGCTCTTTGCGCTAAAGCTTTTCGACCTGACCCAACTGATTCTTCTGTGCCCCATGTTGGCGCAGTATGTGTTTACAACGACATGGTTGGAATCGCTAGACAACACTTAGATGCAATTGGCGCGCATGAACTTCCGGTAGCTGCGGTTTCAACCGCATTTCCGTCCGGACGCGCCTCAATGGCAGTTAAATTACAAGATACCAAAGATGCCATCGATGCTGGAGCTGCTGAAATTGATATGGTGATTGATCGTGGCGCTTTCTTAAGTGGCCGATTGATTGAGGTTTTCCAAGAGATCGTGGCAATTCGCGAAGTTTGTGGAGATCAAGCCCATCTAAAAGTAATTCTGGAAACTGGCGAGCTAGTAACTTTAGATAATGTTCGCAAAGCCTCTTATTTGGCAATGCTGGCTGGTGCCCATTTCATTAAGACTTCAACTGGCAAAGTCGCACCTGCTGCGACTGCGCCAGTAGTACTAGTAATGCTCGAAGCCGTTCGTGACTTTTATGATCTAACTAAAGTGCGCATTGGCGTAAAACCAGCTGGTGGAATTCGCACAACAAAAGATGCCATCAAGCAACTTGTTCTAGTAAATGAAACCGCTGGTCCAGAGTGGCTAAATCCATCACTATTTCGCATTGGTGCCAGCGCCTTGCTAAATGATCTGCTTATGCAGCGCATGAAAATGTCCGATGGCTATTACGCTAGCCCTAACTACGTAACGATCGACTAACGAGGCTAATCAAATGAACTTCGAGTACGCAGCAGCTCCCGAATCTCGTTCGGTAGTAAAAATTGATCCCGAATATGGACATTTCATCAATGGTAAATGGGTTAACGGATCATCACATTTCAACTCCATTAACCCGGCTACTGAAGAGGTTTTGAGCCGTATCGCTCTCGGCACAGCTGCCGACGTCGATGCTGCCGTGAAAGCAGCGCGAAACGCCTTCGATAAGAGCTGGTCTAAGTTATCTGGCCGCGAGCGGGGTAAGTACTTATTCCGTATTGCTCGCATTATGCAGGAACGTGCGCGTGAGTTTGCTGTTCTAGAGACGCTTGATAATGGAAAGCCAATTCGCGAATCTCGTGATGTTGATGTTCCCTTATCTGCCGCGCATTTCTTCTATCACGCAGGTTGGGCCGACAAACTTGAATATGCAGGTGTTGATACCACCACTGCCCCACATGGCGTAGTTGGCCAGATTATTCCCTGGAACTTCCCACTACTTATGTTGGCTTGGAAAGTTGCACCAGCGCTTGCAACCGGTAACACGGTAGTTTTAAAACCAGCCGAAACAACTTCACTGACTGCGCTGCTATTTGCCCAAGTTTGTCAGCAAGCTGGGCTACCCGATGGTGTCGTAAACATTGTTACCGGAGATGGCAGTACGGGCTCTGCAATTGTTAGCCACCCAGGAATCGACAAGATTGCATTTACTGGTTCTACTGAAGTTGGCAAGTTAATTGCTCGCGCAGTAGCGCCAACGAATAAATCCTTAACTCTTGAACTCGGCGGCAAAGGTGCCAATATTGTTTTTGGCGATGCCGCTATTGATGAGACGGTTGAAGGAATTGTTAATGGCATCTTCTTTAACCAAGGCCATGTTTGTTGCGCAGGTTCTCGTCTGATTTTGCAAGAGAATATTGCCGATGAAGTTCTTGAGAAGTTAAAGCGCCGCATGGAGAAAATACGTGTTGGTGACCCGCTCGATAAAAACACAGATCTAGGTGCCATTAACTCAGGCGAACAATTAGCAAAAATTCACGAACTAACTGCTGCCGGTGACGCCGAAGGTGCAGGGCGTTGGAGTCCTAATTGTGCTCTGCCAGATAAAGGTTTCTGGTTTGCACCCACAATTTTTACTGGCGTAACCCAATCCCACCGCATCGCCCGCGAAGAAATCTTTGGCCCCGTGCTCTCAGTTTTAACTTTCCGCACACCTGCAGAGGCCATTGAAAAGGCTAATAACACGCCATTTGGGCTCTCTGCCGGTATCTGGAGTGAGAAAGGTTCAAACATTCTTTGGGCTAGCCAGCAACTTCGCGCAGGTGTGATCTGGGCAAATACCTTTAATAAGTTTGATCCAGCTAGCCCATTTGGCGGTTACAAAGAATCTGGTTGGGGTCGCGAAGGTGGTCGCCATGGCCTTAGCGCTTACTTGAAGGGATCGGCAAAATGAGTGGTCGCCTAGAAGTTATGAAAACTTACAAGCTTTATATCAATGGGGCTTTTCCACGCACTGAGTCTGGTCGCTCTTATGAAATCACGAGTAATAAAGGTGAGTTCTTGGCCAACGCTTGTTTAGCTTCACGAAAAGATTTACGCGATGCAGTTGTCGCAGCACGTGCTGCTCAACCTGGTTGGGCCAAAGCTACTGCATTTAACCGCGGTCAAATTATGTATCGTATTGCCGAAATGCTTGAAGGCCGCAGCGATCAGTTTGCGCAAGAAATTTCGCTACAAACTGGTGCCTCTGCAAAAGAATCACTTCAAGAAGTTAGTGACGCAGTTGATTTACTAGTTTGGTATGCCGGCTGGAGCGATAAGTTGCCATCTCTGGCAGGTTCAACCAATCCAGTAACTGGTCCGTTCTATAACTTTACAATTCCTGAAGCACTAGGTGTTGTTGGTGCAATTGCTTCAATCGATAAACCACTTCTTGGTTTTGTCGCAGCCGTTGCTCCTATTTTAGTTTCTGGAAACACGGCGGTTGCGCTAGCATCTAGTTCGGCTCCACTTTCAGCAATAAGTTTTGCTGAAGTTGTGGCAACTAGTGATCTACCGAATGGCGTATTAAATATTCTCTCTGGCCAACAGAGTGAGTTAGCGCCTTGGTTCGCCTCTCATATGGATATCGATGGTTTAGATATTTCTGGCCTGCCAAGTGATCAACATGGCTCAATCAAAGAAGCTGGCGTAGAGAACTTAAAGCGCATCTCGGCTTTTACAAAAAACAATGAGCCTGGTCGAATCTTGGCCTTTATGGAAGCCAAGACAATCTGGCATCCAATCGGAAATTAGTTACTCTGCCGAAATGGCTAAATAGGCTGGTTTAACTACCTTTTCGATGATCGCCAAGCGCTCCTCGAATGGGATAAATGCGCTCTTTAGGGCATTTATAGTTACGCGTTGTAGATCTAAGAAATTCCAGTCAAAGGCGTTTACTAACTCATTCATCTCATTAGTCATTGAAGTATCGCTCATTAATCGGTTGTCGGTATTTACAGTTACCCGAAAACGTAATTTAGCTAAAGCACCGATCGGATGTTCTTTAATCGATGCCGCGGCACCAGTTTGTAGATTAGAAGTCGGACACATTTCAAGTGGAACTCGACGATCGCGGACATATGAAGCTAAGCGACCTAGCTTGGCTTCACCACTACTAAAGTCAACATCGTCAATTATGCGAACGCCATGACCGAGACGTTCAGCGCCGCAAAGTTGAATTGCTTCCCAGATCGAGGGAAGACCATAAGCTTCACCAGCATGAATTGTGAAGTGGGCATTCTCGCCACGTAAGTATTCAAAAGTTTCTAATTGATCACTTGGTGGAAATCCATCTTCGGGGCCGGCTATGTCAAAACCGACCACACCTTGATCACGATACTTGACTACTAATTCAGCAACTTCTTGGGATCTTTTGTTTTGGCGCATTCCACAAAGTAATGAAACTACTCGAATCTGCAGCCCCTCAGCTTTGGCATCAGCTTCGCCTAATCGGTAACCTTCAAGCGTTGCTTCGATGACCTGTGAAAGCGATAAGCCTTTTTCAAGAAAAAGTTCTGGTGCGCCACGAACTTCGGCATAGACAACGCCATCGCGAGCTAAATCGAGAGCGCATTCGCGAGCCACGCGAATAATGTCTTCGCGACGTTGCATAACCGCAATCGTGTGGCCAAAAGTTTCTAAGTAACGAACCAACGAACCAGAATCGCATGATTCGCGGAACCAAATCGCTAATTTGGTAGCATCTTTTGTAGGTAACGCGTCGTAACCAATTTCATTAGCAATATCGATGATTGTTTGTGGGCGCAGACCACCATCTAAATGATCGTGCAAA
Organism: Bifidobacterium breve; assembly: GCA_945885625.1. Classification (GTDB taxonomy): domain Bacteria; phylum Actinomycetota; class Actinomycetes; order Nanopelagicales; family Nanopelagicaceae; genus Planktophila. Next base: position 377,686 of record CAMCYS010000001.1, read on the forward strand.
AGTGCTTTCGGCAGCCGCTTAACTTGCTCGGGGGTGGGGCGCTTTAACAAGTCGCTCATGCTTCAATCCGCTCTAGTACTAAAGGCAGTCGATCAACGATGCCACCTTCAACAATTATGACAGCACCCGCTAAAACTTCTAGTGCACGCTCAAAGCGAGCTGGTTCGTCGGTAAATAGCGTCATGATTGGCGAACCTTGTTTTACATAATCCCCTGGCTTGGCATGTAATTCAACGCCAGCACCTGCTTGCACCTTTTCACCTTGGCGCGAACGACCAGCACCTAGCCGCCAGGCAGCCACGCCAACTTTCATGGCATCCATTGCCGTCATGGTGCCGCTACTGGTTGCCAGAATCTGTTGACTCTCTTTTGCAACAGGTAGTGCGGCATCTGGATTGCCACCTTGGGCAGTAATCATGCGTCGCCAATGATCCATGGCGCTTCCATCACGTAGCGCATCGGCTGGATCTTTACCAACAATTCCAGCAGCATCAATCATTTCGCGAGCTAACAGAATTGTAAGTTCGACAACATCTGCCGGGCCACCACCCGCTAAGACTTCAACTGATTCGCGAACTTCGAGCGCATTGCCAGCAGTTAAACCAAGGGGAACATCCATAGCTGTAACTAGTGCTCGCGTTTTCACTCCCGCTGCAGTACCGAGTGCCACCATAGTGCGAGCAAGTTCTGCCGCTTTTTTAGGATCACTCATAAAAGCACCACTACCTGTTTTAACGTCTAAAACAAGTGCTGCGGTTCCTTCGGCGATTTTCTTGCTCATGATAGATGAGGCAATTAACGGAATTGCTTCAACTGTCGCTGTCACATCGCGCAACGCATAAAGTTTCTTATCGGCTGGCGCTAAGCCAGCACCAGCGGCACAGATTACGGCGCCGCAATCTTGTAGAACTTTTAGCATTTCATCATTACTTAACTCAGCGCGCCAGCCCGGAATTGATTCGAGTTTATCTAGCGTGCCACCGGTATGACCTAGGCCGCGACCAGATAACTGTGGAACTGCGCCACCACATGCCGCAACTAGCGGAGCCAGCGGCAGTGTAATTTTGTCGCCCACGCCACCAGTTGAATGTTTATCTGCAGTTGGTCTATCAAGCTTTGACCAATTCATGCGCTCTCCGCTATTGATCATGGCATTTGTCCAACGGGAAATTTCGCGAGTATTCATGCCATTTAACAAAATAGCCATTAACAACGCAGACATTTGCTCATCTGCTACTACGCCACGGGTGTACGCCGAAATTACCCAATCAATTTGGGTATCGGTTAATTCATTTCTATCACGCTTAGCTGAAATAATTTCAACGGCAGCAAAGGGTTCAATCAAGGCGTTTTTCCATCTCTTCTGGACCAAATGCCCATGGTAATAGCTCTTCTAGGGGCTTGATGCCCTGGTCGGTCATCATTGCTAATTTATTGCCACCATGTTCTTGTAACAGCTGGCGACAGCGCCCACATGGCATTAAGTAATTCCGATTTAAGTCAACGCAGATAAAAGCAACTAGGCGGCCACCACCTGAGAGAATTAAGTTTGAAACTAAACCGCACTCTGCGCAAAGTGTTAAGCCATATGAAGCATTTTCGACATTGCAACCAGAAATTATGCGACCATCGTCGACCAGGGCTGCTACCCCAACTGGAAATTTAGAATAAGGCGCGTATGCACTTTCCATTGCGGCAACTGCAGTGGTTTCGAGCAGTTGCCAATCTATCTCAGACATTAGCGAGTGCCACCGCGCTGATAAGGAATACCATCAGCAGCAGGTGCCCGTACCCGACCAACGAAACCAGAGACGGCAATAATGGTTGCGATATAAGGAACCATCATCATGAACGCTGATGGAATTGGGGTGCCGGCGATTGAAAGCACGCTACGAAGTTGATCAGCAAAACCAAAGACTAGAGCCGCAGAAAGCGCACCGAGTGGAGTCCAGCGACCAAAGATAAGTGCAGCAAGCGCGATAAAGCCCATACCTGCGGTCATCTCGCGGCTAAATGAACCAACTGACCCCACGGTAAAGAAGGCGCCACCAAAGCCAGCAATTGCCCCAGCTATCAAAACATTGCGGAAGCGCACCTTGTTTACATCAATGCCAACGCTTTCAGCGGCAACTGGGAGCTCACCGACTGAGCGCATACGTAGTCCCCACTTGCTCTTGAATAACGCTATCTGAGTCACAATGATAATTACATAAAGCAAATAAATTATAATTGTCTGCGAAAAGAACATCGGTCCGACAATTGGCAACTTAGCAAGAATTGGAATTTCGATTGGCTGCAAGATTGGCGAGCTATTCCACTTATCTGGATCCTGAGTTAAGAACCGCTGGGCGGCAAAGCTGGTAAGTCCGATAATCAAAACATTGATTACGAACCCTAGAATCACTTGATCAATCCGATACTTGATTGCGAAAACAGCTAATAGCAAGGAAACTAACGCACCAGCGAAAGGTGCGATTATTAATCCGTACCAAGCATTCTGTAGCAGGCTACCAGTGATGCCTGCGATAAAAGCGCTACCAAGCAACTGGCCTTCGATCGCAATGTTAATGACACCTGATCGTTCACAGACTAATCCGGCTAGTGAGCCATAAATCAATGGCACGGCCAGAATTAATCCACCTTGGAGTAACCCCGTGAAAGGTACAAAATCACCGGCAGATGCCCAGCAGAGAAATGCCATAAAGAATCCGATGGAAAAACCAAAAATTGCAATTCCGTGTCTCTTGCCTTTGCGGAACAAATAATATGCCAAAGCCGTAAACATAACGGAAACTATGGAGAAGCTATAAGCCCCAACTCTAGAATCAATCACCCATTGCCGAATTAGTACCCACTCTTCATCCAAGACAAAGCTATAAGTTACATCGTCGCTAACTTTTGGCAAGTAGGCGAAAACCACAATTGAGAAAATGCTTGCGATCGCCATTGCGTAGATGCCATTGAGCTTGCGCTTAGCTTCGCGGGAGATTATTACTTGGCTTGCCATTACCCGTTCCATCCCTTAGATGCCATAGCTGATGCTTCTTGAAGATTTCGAACCCTAAAGATGCTCTTTACTAAAGCAGGTGCTGCGATAAATAGAACAACTAACGCTTGGATTACTAGAACGATTTCAACAGGCACGCCCACATTTGCCTGCATAGTTTGACCGCCGGTACGAAGTCCAGCAAATAGTAAAGATGCCAAAACCACACCAAGAGGCGTTCCGCGACCAAGTAACGCAACTGTAATCGCGTCGAAGCCAAAAGATGCGGCAACAGTGTCAGTTAACTCGTATTGATTTCCTAAAGTGTGAATAGCTCCACCCATGCCAGCGAGTCCACCTGAGATAGCCATTGTTGCAATCATGGCAGCTGAAACTGAAATGCCTGCCGTGCGCGCTGCGCTCGAATTTGCGCCTACCGCGCGGAATCTAAAGCCGATGATGCTACGGTTTAACAACCACCAGATAAATACCGAAGCCGCCAGAGCGATAAAGATTCCAATATTTACTCGGTAATCAACCCCAAATAGATTTGGCAATTTAGCACTCTCTTTTACCGGTGGCGCAATCGGATCTAAGCGCCCGGGGCGTAAGAAGTACTTGGTACTTAAGAGGAAAAGCAAGAATTTTGCCGCAATGTAGTTAAGCATGATGGTCACAATTACTTCATGGGCGCCAGTTTTTGCTTTAAGCAATCCAACGATGCCACCCCAAAGCGCAGCCAAGATTACGCCAGCCAGTGTTGCCACCAAAATATGCATAGCCACTGGAATCTCGAATTTAAAGCCAATATAAGAAGCGCCAATTGCGCCAAAAATAAACTGGCCTTGGGCACCAATATTAAAAAGACCTGACTTAAACGCTAAGGCAACTGAAAGGCCACAAAGAATCAAAGGTGAGGTAGCGACCATAGTTTCGCTTAGTGGATAGAAACCAGCCATGAAGCTCTTGCCTTCAGCCAAATTAGGATCATAAATCGCGCCTTGGAAGAGTGCCAAGTATGCGTTGCCAACTGTGCTGCCAAAAATCTTTAGGAACTCGATCGGTGATGAAATTTTTGCCAAAACTTTATTCTCAGTAAAGCCAATCACTAATCCGCCTACGAAAAGCGCTAAGAAAAATGCCAACAGCGGTAGCTGAATTTTATCCAGAATCTTCTTAATCATGCAGCGCCACCTTTAACTTTAGCCGGATGAATGCCGGCCATGTAAAGTCCAACTTCTTCACGTGATGCACTAGCTGGAAGAATTGCGATAACTTCACCGCGATACATAATCGCAATTCGATCTGCCAACGCAAAAACCTCATCAAGCTCGGTACTAAATAAAAGCACCCCTCGGCCAGAATCACGTTCTGATATCAGGCGTTGATGCACGAATTCAATCGAGCCAACATCAAGACCACGGGTTGGTTGACAGACCAAAACCAACTCAACGGGACGCGAAAGTTCGCGAGCGAGAACTACTTTCTGCTTATTTCCACCAGAGAGGGACGAAGCTGGATCACTCGCACTTTGGGCTCGGATATCGAACTCCTTAATTCGTTCGAGTGCTACTTGGTGCGCCATAGCTGGCTTATAGAGAATTCCCTTGGAATAAGGCGCTTCGCTATGAGTATCTAGAATCAAATTCTCGGTGATTGAAAAGGATGAAATCAAACCATCTAGTTCGCGTGATTCAGGAACGTAGGCAATTCCAGACTTTAGACATTCATCAACTGAACTTCCGATTAACTCGCCACCAGAGAGCTTGATCGAGCCCGTGAGATGATCACGCAAACCAACTATTGCCTCGGCCAATTCGCTCTGCCCATTTCCCTGCACTCCCGCCACGGCCACAACTTCACCAGCAGAAACAGTTAAATTAATCTTGCTAGCTAGGGCGCGACCGGCAGGATCCAGCACGCTTAAGTTAACTATTTCTAGAATCTTCTTTCCTGGATTGCTATCGGCCTTGTTGACCGTTAAATCAACTGGTCGGCCGACCATTAGCGAGGCCATTTCTTCCTGGCTAGCAGATGGTTCGACAGTTCCAACTACTTTGCCACGACGTATAATTGAAATTCGATCTGCCACAGCTTTTACTTCGCGTAATTTGTGGGTTATAAAGACAATCGAACGCCCTGAATCACGTAACTTCTTCATATTAGCAAGTAGCTCATCTGTCTCTTGAGGTGTTAAAACAGCAGTTGGTTCATCCAGAATTAGGATCTTTGAGTTGTAGATAAGAGCTCGAATGATTTCAACTCGTTGCTGGATACCAACTGGCAAATCTTCAATTAGGGCATCTGGATCTACTTCAAAGTTAAATTCTTTAGATACTCGAATAATTTCTTGGCGTGCGGTATCTAAGTCAAGTAATCCTAGGCGATTAGTTTTCTCATGTCCGAGTACAATATTTTCAGCTACCGTAAAAACTGGAATCAACATGAAGTGTTGATGAACCATTCCGATACCCGCAGCGAGTGCGTCGAGTGGGCTATTGATTTTGATTTCCTTACCATCAACTAAAATTTGTCCTTTATCGGGCGAGAGAAGTCCGTAGACAATATTCATCAAAGTTGATTTTCCCGCACCATTTTCGCCCAAGATGGCATGAATTTCGCCTGCTTCAACTTTGAAATTAATATCATCATTTGCAACAAGTGAGCCAAATTGCTTTGTGATACCGCGGAGCTCTAAAGACATGTCGCAAATCTACGCTATAAAAGTGCAAAAAAATAGCGGCGCAGTGATTTCTCACTGCGCCGCTATCTACTTTTTATTGCTTATTTAACCTTGATTGCACCAGAGATGATCTTTTTCTCAACTGCAATAATTTCCTTCTCAAGTGATGCAGGAATAAAACCATCTAAGTCATGGAACGGCGCTAGGCGGGTTCCCTTGTTAGCTAGAGTTCCGACATATGCCTTGTTTGTGAACTTACCAGCGTTCACTTCAGCGATAACTGACTGAACTGACTCGCCCAGACCCTTCATTACTGAAGTTAGAAGAACTGAACGGTACTTAGGAACAGATACATAACCATCGGTATCAACCCAAATGGTTACAGACTTTCCACCATCCATTGAGTTCTGAGCAGTTGCTCCGCCAAGTCCACCAGCAACTGGGAAGATCACATCTGCGCCAGCTTGCTCGAAGTTCTTAGAGATTTGTAGTGCTTTTGAAGTATTAGCAAAGTCGCCTACGAATTCACCATTCTTTGAGGCACGATCCCAACCTAGGACCTTTACTTTCTTCTTCTTCACCTTGTTGTAGTAGTTAACACCTTGGGCGAATCCATCCATGAATGCGGTAACTGTTGGGTATGGAGCGCCACCGTAAGTAGCAACAATGCCCTTGGCTGAGTAACCAGCTGCTGCATATCCAGCAAGGAAGGAAGACTCTTGAGTCTTAAATGTTAGACCCTTTACATTCTTGATAGGTGTAAATACTGTGAAATCAGCGTTCGGTTCGAGTCCAGCATCGTCAACTACTGCGTACTTGACTTTTGGATTTGCCTTAGCTGATGCAATTATTGCGCCCGCAATTGCAAAACCTACACCGATGATGACGTTACATTTTTGATCAACAAACTTCTTAATGTTTGGTGCGTACTCTGCACCTGATGCAGCAGGTAGGTATGACACTGTTACATTCTTATTTGCCTTAGCAGCTGCTTGTGCGCCAGCCCATGATGCTGCGTTAAATGACTTGTCATCTACGCCACCGGTATCTAGTGCCAAGCATGCTTTGGTCTTTGTTGCTGCAGTTGCTGCAGGCACAAGCGTTAAGCTTGCTGCAACCGTGGTAGCCGCAAGCACGGCCACTAACTTTGACTTCTTCAATTTTCCTCCAAGTTTTATCTGACGGGGGTTGTCGCAAGTTTTACTACCCAAGTAAGTACGCAAGTACCAGTCAGATAGCTCCTCTTAGTACGCACGAGCCTAGTATCTAAACGGGATTTATCCCAATGACATTTCCAAAAAACACCTCAAAATAGGTAACAATTGAGAAAACTCTAGAGGCGTACTTTAAAGTTTGGCAGCTGCGCGTGAGGCTGTAGCGATCCCAGCCTTTAAAGCCTGAAGTTTTGCAGACCAGATAGAAAGCTCAATGTGGCCACCGGTAATGCCATAACTGCGTCCATAGATACCCAAATCTGGATCCAGAATATCGCTGATCTGCTGATCTCTCATAGCTGAAGTTACTAAATCTAAAATCGCCTTATCCACACGTTTAGAGATAGCACCCAAAAGATACTTTTGGTTTGCTGAAGTTACGGTCAAATATTGATCAGGTTCAATAGTAATTACACCTACTTCAGCGGCGCTCTTCTTTTTGGTCTCGTTAAATTGAACAATAACTGAAAATATCTCGTTAATAGAGCCAGGCACGGCTACAAAAATCACATCATTACCTTCAGCGATTAGGGCCTTGGTTACATCTGTTAAACCAGTAGTAGCGTTTTTTAAACTTAACTTTATCTTTTTCTTTACCGCATTTGCACCTAGTCTAAATCCAGTTTCCAAATCTAAATTTGTGGAATTTGAGATCAAGGCAATTTTACCCGTTTTAGAAACGCGAGCAGCGGCTACGCCTGCCAGGTACCCAACTTGCTTATCGTTAAAAATCAATGATGTGACATTCAAACTAGCTACGGAAGCGTCATTTAATATCGAGAATTGCTTAGTCGGATACTCAATGGCCAAGTTTGAGATTAGATTGGCATATCCGGAACCAATTGCCAAAATAGGTGAGCAACCTTTCGCGATCATTGCGCGAATACGTTTCTCTCGATCAGCAGCGCTGCCATCGGTTATAAACCCTTCGTAGCTAAAGTTAAGCGTCTTCTTTGCTTTAACTAATCCGGCAAGTACAGCATCGTTGTACGAACGATCCCCCGGCCCACCCAAGTCGTAAGCAACGCACGCATTAATTGGGTTGGCCGCACTCGTTGCTACGGGAACCAATAAAGAAGCAGTGAGTATCACGCTCAGAAGTAGGGATCTACGAATCATTGGACGATACCTAAATTGCGGTAAGTTGAATTTATAGTCTCGGCTGCTACATCGCGGGCTTTGCGGGAACCCTCGTGCAGAATCGAAAGTAGGTGTGCCTCATCTTCTAGTAATTCAAGGGCTTTGGCGCGAATCGGGCGGAAGTACTCAACTACTACCTCGGCAACAGCGCCCTTAAAATCTCCATAACCTTTATCAGCAAATTGCGCTTCGAGCTCAGCAATTGAATGTCCTGACAGAGTCGAATGAATCGTAAGTAAATTACTGATGCCTGGTTTTGCTTTCTCGTCAAATTTCACTTCTCGCTCCGCGTCCGTAGCCGCGCTCTTAATCTTTTTGGCATTTGATTCAGGAGTATCCATGATCTCAAGTACCCCAGAAGTTGACCCAGAAGATTTACTCATCTTGGCAGTTGGGTCTTGTAGGTCATAAATCTTGGCACCAGATTTAAGAATGTAACCCTCTGGAATTCGGAAGGTATCGCCATAGCGGGTATTAAATCTAGTTGCGAGATCTCGAGTTAACTCAATGTGCTGACGTTGATCTTCGCCAACTGGAACTTGATCTGCTTGATACAACAAAATGTCAGCAGCCTGCAGCATTGGGTAGGTAAACAAACCAACTCGTGCTGAATCTGCGCCCCCTTTAGCCGACTTATCTTTAAATTGGGTCATTCGGTTTGCTTCGCCGAAGCCTGCGATGCACTCCATAATCCAACCCAATTGGTTATGTTGCGGAACTTGAGACTGCACAAAAAGTGTGGATTTAGCTGGTGAAATTCCCAGTGCAATTAATTGGGCAGCTGAAGCTAGCGTTCTTTTACGCAACAACGCTGGGTCAGTGTCACCAGTGAGTGCGTGTAAATCAACGATGCAGTAAAAAGCATCGTTACCCTCTTGCAACGCCACCCATTGCTTTAAAGCGCCGACATAGTTACCTAGGTGAAAAGATTCACTGGTTGGTTGAATTCCGGAAAGAATTCTCTTCTGCGCGCTCATGAGGTTTATTCTCGCACGAATTATGCGTTGCGCGAGATTAAGAGTTGGCCAGCTCGCTTACCTTCCATTGATAAGACCGTTATTCGCAAGCCATTTACGCTGACTACATCATTTTTCACTGGGATTCGTCCGAGAAAGTGCATAACGAAGCCGCTGGCTGTTTCATATGGACCTTCAGGTATATCGATGCCAGCCTCATCAAGCAGATCTTCCAGCGAGGTCAAGCCATCAATTTCAAAGTCATTTGTGCGTGCCTCATGCGCAATATCTTGCTCATGAACATCATATTCATCACGGATATCACCAATTAAACATTCGACCAAATCTTCTAGCGTGATGATGCCATCGGTACCACCATACTCATCAAGCACGATCGCTAAATGTTGACCTTGATTACGCATTTCAGTCAGCGCTGGAAGAATGCCCTTAGTTCCTGGTAAAAACATGACGTCACGAACTAGCTCTTGGATTTTTCCACCAGGAGATACCAGTGAGGTATCGAGCAAGTCGCGGACATGAATGAAGCCAATAACTTCATCGGATGATCCGCGCACGACTGGATATCTGGAATGTGCTTTATCAATCGCTAAACCAATCGCCTTGCCAACAGTAAAGGAAGCATCCATAAAATCTACTTCAGTGCGAGGCACCATAACTTCGTGAATTTGGCGCTCTGATGCATTAAAGACTTCTTCGACAATTTCACGTTCTTCATCACTCAGGGCAGCATGGCCAGCGACGAGATCGAGTAGCTCTTCTTCAGAAATTTGATTACGAGTTTCATTTGGATCGACACCAAATAGACGTACAACAACATCAGTTGATCGGGATAAAACCCAAATAACCGGTCGGAAAAGTTTTGCGAATGTATCTATAATTGAAGCAGATCCCATTGCGATACTTTCAGCACGAGAAAGTGCGATTCGCTTCGGGGCTAATTCGCCAAAGACTAATGAGAAATAGGCAACCACTAAGGTAATGCCCACTAGTGCCAAAACATTGGCGAGCGAGCCACTTAGACCCAGATCAACCAAAACAGGCTCCAGGTAAATACTCAGCCGTTCAGCGCCAATGGCGGCTGACAGAAAACCGCAGAGAGTGACCCCTACTTGGACGGCAGATAAGAATCGATTAGGGTTTTCAGCAAGCAGGGCAACTCTTGCTCCCCGTTTACTCTTGGTGGCGAGCTGCTTTACCTGGCTATCTCGAAGGGAGATCAGGGCGATTTCGGCGGCAACAAAAAAACTGCCCAAAATGATAAAGAAAGCAACGATTCCAAGGTCTGATGCAATATCCCCGAACGAATGTGACCCCATAAGGGTTCAAACTATACGCGCCACAGATGAACTTATGCGCAGATATTGCCCTTTCCGACCCTTGGTGGGTAGCCTTTGCGCACCAATTACGGCACCCGTCGTAATTGCCTTACTCCAACGGATCGTCGGGCACGTACCTGCCCGGATAAGGAAGAAATCAAATGGCAAATGTCGTATTCGACAAAGCATCACGTATCTACCCAGGCACAACCGTGCCTGCAGTTAACGAACTCGAGCTCACTGTTAATGATGGTGAATTTCTAGTTCTAGTGGGACCTTCAGGTTGTGGTAAGTCAACATCACTTCGCATGTTGGCCGGACTTGAAGAAATCGATGCCGGTCGTATTTTGATCGGTGATCGTGACGTAACAAATGTTGCGCCAAAAGATCGCGATATCGCAATGGTCTTCCAGTCATATGCGCTTTACCCACACATGACTGTTGCTGAGAACATGGGCTTTGCTCTTAAAATTGCGGGCAAGCCAAAAGAGGAGCGCGAGCGTCGTGTTAAAGAAGCCGCAAAGCTGCTCGACCTCGAGCCATATCTAGATCGCAAACCAAAAGCACTATCTGGCGGACAACGTCAGCGCGTAGCTATGGGTCGTGCGATTGTTCGCGAACCACAAGTGTTCTTAATGGATGAACCACTTTCAAACCTTGATGCCAAGTTGCGTGTAGCTACACGTACCCAAATTGCAGCGTTACAGCGTCGTCTCGGAATCACAACTGTTTACGTAACACACGATCAAGTTGAAGCTATGACTATGGGTGATCGCGTAGCAGTTCTCAAGGATGGTTTCCTACAACAAGTAGATACCCCACGTAATCTTTACGACAATCCAGCCAATGCTTTTGTTGCTGGCTTCATTGGTTCGCCTGCAATGAACTTACTAACTGCCCCTGTTTCAGGTGGCCAAGCAAAGTTAGGCGGATTAAGCGTTGCGGCTCCAGCGAGTGCTGGTGCCACTATCACAGTTGGTATTCGTCCAGAAGGATTCACGCCTTCATCTACTGGCTTTGAAGTTCTAGTTGAAGTTGTAGAAGAACTAGGTGCCGATGCATTCGTATACGGAACTCCAGTTGATTCTTCAGTAAAATTCGCAAATGTAACTGAAGAAGGCGCTCAAGTAATTGTGCGCTGGGATCCCAAGAATCCGCCAAAGCCAGGACAGACAATCACTGTTACTGCTATCCCAGCTGCGGTTCACCTATTCAACGCAACAACAGGTGAACGCATCTAAAAAAAGTCTGAAATTAAAAACCCCGCCGGTATTAACCGGCGGGGTTTTTTACTGCCTAAAATCTAGGCCAGGTGCCTCTAAGCCAGGTGCCTCTAAGCCAGGTGCCTCTAAGCCATGGCCTTCTTTAGATTTTCATCGATTGACGCCAGGAACTCCTGTGTAGTTTGGTAAGGAGCTTCCTTTGAAATCAATAGCGATAAATCCTTTGTCATTTTGCCTTGCTCGACAGTTTCAATACAAACTCGCTCTAAGGTATCGCAGAAAGCGGCCAGCTCGGCATTGTTATCAAGCTTTGCGCGGTGGGCTAAGCCACGAGTCCAAGCAAAGATTGATGCAATTGGATTTGTTGAAGTTGCTTTGCCCTTTTGGTGATCACGGTAGTGACGAGTCACTGTGCCGTGCGCTGCTTCGGATTCAACAATTTTGCCATCTGGAGTCATCAAAACTGATGTCATTAGGCCAAGTGAACCGTAACCCTGTGCGACGGTATCTGACTGAACATCACCGTCGTAATTCTTACAGGCCCAGACGTAGCCACCTTCCATGCGCAATGACATAGCAACCATGTCATCAATTAGGCGATGCTCATACCAAATATCTGCAGCTACAAACTTATCCTTGAACTCAGCTTGATAGATATCTTCAAAGATATCTTTGAAGCGACCATCGTAAGCTTTCAGAATAGTGTTCTTAGTTGAGAGATAAACTGGATACTTGCGCTGTAGCCCATAATTAAGTGAAGCGCGCGCAAAGTCGCGGATTGACTCATCAAGGTTGTACATTCCCATGGCGACACCAGATGACTTGAAATCATAAACAGTGTGTTCAATTGGCGCAGATCCGTCTTCGGGGACAAATGTCATGGTTAGTTTGCCGGCCCCTGGAACTTTGAAATCAGTGGCACGGTATTGATCACCGAATGCGTGGCGACCAATAACGATTGGCTTAGTCCAGTGCGGAACAAGACGTGGCACATTACTAATAATGATTGGTTCGCGGAAAATTACGCCACCTAAAATGTTGCGAACGGTTCCGTTAGGAGATTTCCACATCTTCTTTAGACCAAATTCTTCAACGCGGGCTTCATCAGGAGTAATGGTTGCGCATTTGATGCCAACGCCATGCTTTTGGATTGCGTGAGCTGAATCAATAGTTACTTGATCATCAGTTGCATCACGATTTTCCATACCTAAGTCGTAGTACTCAAGATTGACATCTAGATAAGGCAGAATCAAGGAATCCTTGATGAACTGCCAAATGATGCGAGTCATTTCATCGCCATCTAGTTCGACAACGGTTCCGACTACTTTGATTTTCGACATTTAAAGCGGCTCCTTAAAGAGTTTGAACATCTGCTTGTTTGGCACGGACAGCTTCAGCTGCAACCTTCAAAGCAGCAATTTCAGAATCAGTTAGGTCGCTTTCAACAACTTTCTTAATTCCAGTGCGTCCAATCTCGGCTTCAACACCTAAATAAACCCCAGAAATTCCATATTCACCGTCAACCCAAGCGCATACTGGCATTACCGCACCAGAATCTTCGATAACAGCCTTAGCCATGCGAGCTGCTGCTGCAGAGGGTGCGTAGTAAGCCGAACCAGTTTTAAGAAGTGCGACTACTTCAGCACCACCGTTACGTGTGCGATCAACTAGAGCATCGATATCTGCTTGCGAAAGTAAATCGCTCAGAGGCTTGCCATCGACAGTGCAACGACTTGGCACTGGAACCATGGTGTCGCCGTGTGAACCTAGAGTCAGCGTCTTTACAGATGAAACTTTAACGCCCAGCTTTTCGGCAACATTGTCAGTAAAACGAGCAGTATCTAACATGCCAGCTTGACCAATAACTCGATGCTTTGGAAAACCAGTTGCTAGCTGCGCAAGTGCAGTCATTTCATCAAGTGGATTTGAAACCACAATGATTACGGCATTTGGAGAATGCTTTGCAATATTTTCAGCAACCCCACGAACGATGCCAGCGTTTACATCAATTAGATCCATGCGACTCATGCCTGGCTTACGCGGAAGGCCGGCAGTAATAACTACTACATCTGAATTTGCAGTTGCTTCGTAGCCAGCGCCATCAGCGGTAGTTGTTGCGCCAATAATTTTTGTTTCGAAACCTTCGATAGAACGAGATTGGTTCATATCAAGAGCCAAACCTTCTGGCTTGCCTTCAAGAATATCGGTGAGAACTACAGTATCGAAAATATCGTATTCAGCTAAGCGCATTGCAGTGGTTGAACCATAGAACCCAGCGCCTACTACTGTTACTTTGCTACTCATTGTCAGTTCTCCTGAATGTAAGAAGTATCTTGAGGTCGAGGTAAATCCTATCGCCCACGAGGAAGTGCTAATGCCAGCAGAAAGAGGCTAATCGAAATAGCAAGTGGCAAATAGAGTTCAATCTTGCGTTGCCCACGCTGCGAAATGGCAAAAAGGCCAGTGCCTACTGCAATTAAAAGTGATCCAGTTCGCACTAGCCCGAGCGCTCCTGCGACTACGCCAGCGGCCACTAAGGCATAGGAAGAGTAGGTAATTACTCGCATGCCTCAACCACATTGGTAAGTAACATCGCTCGGGTCATTGGGCCAACTCCGCCGGGCATCGGGGCAATATTTGCCGCGACTTCGAAAACATCGGGGTGAATATCGCCCAGCAAGCCAGCCTCGGTGCGCGAGATTCCGACATCTAGAACTGTGGCACCAGGCTTAATCATGTCGGCAGTCAAAAAATGTGCTTTCCCAATCGCAGCAATAACGATGTCAGCTTGCTTAACATGCTTAGCTAAATCTTTAGTACCTGTATGTGTCAAAGTAACAGTGGCATTTTCTTCTTTGCGACTGAGCAATAATCCAAGTGGACGACCAACTGTCAAGCCACGACCGATTACACAAACTTCAGCCCCTGAAATAGCAACTTCGTAATGACGCAACAGCGCGTTGATGCCTCTTGGGGTGCATGGCAGCGGTGCTGGGTAGCCACTAACTAATCGACCAAGGTTCATCGGGTGTAATCCATCGGCATCTTTGGCTGGATCGATTGCTTCGAGAATCAATTGTGTACTGATGCCCTTAGGCATTGGCAGCTGCACGATATAACCAGTGCACTCATTTGCTGAATTCAAATCTTTAATCGCAGCCATAACATCTGCTTGCGTTGCAGATTTCGGTAGATCAATCCGAATTGAATTGATTCCAACTTCTGAGCAATCTCGATGTTTACCGGCAACGTAGGAATGCGACCCTGGATCATCGCCAACTAACACGGTACCTAAACCTGGTGTAATTCCGCGGGTTTTTAAGGTTTGGGTACGAGTGCGCAGATCTGCCTTAATAACCGTGGCAAGAGCTTTGCCATCTAAAATCCGCGCTTTATGCATGAGAGAAGTGTCTTGTACTAGTGAAGAACATTGCAACATTGGCTGATATGGCCGCCGCGATTACCTCTTCATCGCGCACGCTGCCACCAGGCTGGACTACTGCAACTACGCCAGCATCAAGCAATATCTCTAAGCCATCGGCAAATGGGAAGAACGCATCACTGGCCGCAACGCAACCAGCCACACGATCACCGGCTCGAGCAACTGCCAATCTGGCGGAATCCACTCGATTAACTTGACCCATTCCAATGCCAACAGCTGCGCCATCTTTAGCCAGCAAAATTGCATTGCTCTTTACGGCGCGGACTGAGCGCCACGCGAATTCTAAATCTTTCAATACTTGCGCACTGACTGGCTCGCCATAAACTTGTACCCAATTGGCCGCCTTATCACCAGATGCATCAATCAAATCACTTTCTTGTAGTAGTGCTCCACCAGATACGGGGCGTAACTCAAGAGGATTAATCGCAGTCAAATCACATTGCAGAATACGAATCGAAGGTTTCTTCATTAAGAGCTCAAGTGCATCAGCATCAAATCCTGGCGCAATTACAACTTCGGTAAATACTTTAGAAAGAGGTTCAGCCATCGCTAAATCGACCTTGCGATTAGCAGCAACTACTCCCCCGAATGCTGACACGGGATCGCACTCATGTGCCTTTGAATAGGCTACAGAAATGTTGGCACCTGTCGCAATGCCACAAGGGTTAGCATGTTTAATGATTGCAACGGCTGGGTCGCTGTGATCTAGGGCTGCGCGCCAAGCGGCATCAGCATCGGTGTAATTGTTAAATGACATCTCTTTGCCATGTAGTTGCTGAGCGCTAACGATTCCGGGGCCAGCAGATTTATAAATTACCGCGCTTTGATGTGGGTTCTCGCCATAACGTAAAGTATTTTCTTGTTTGTAGATAGAGCCAAACCAAGTCGGCAGTTTGGCATCGCTACTTTGCGCGCCTAACCAAGTGGCAATAGCTAAGTCGTATTCGGCAGTAGTTCTAAATACTTCTAAAGCCAATAGTTGGCGCTCTTCATTGGTAAAGCCACCGGCCGCTAAAGCATCTAACAACTGGTCATATTGTGAGGTCTGGCTAATTACAGCTACCGAGCCATGATTCTTAGCAGCTCCGCGCAACATGGAAGGCCCACCGATATCAATCTGTTCAATTGATTCAGCAAAGGAAGCACCAGCTGCAATAGTTGCGGCAAATGGATAGAGATTGATTATTACTAAATCAAAGGGGGCAATTTCCAGCTCTGCGATAGCGGCTAGATGATCTGGATTACTCTGATCGGCCAAGATGCCTGAGTGAACTCTCGGATGTAACGTCTTAACGCGCCCGCCCATGATTTCGGGAAAACCGGTGTAATCACTAACTTCAGTAACTGCTACACCGGCGGCAGCTAAATTTGCAGCGGTCGAACCGGTAGAAAGTATTTCAACTCCAGCTTTGCTAAGTGCAGCGCCAATTTCGAGTAGGCGATCTTTATCGTAAACACTAAGTAAAGCGCGGCGGATCGGTTTGCGATTACTCATTAGCGGGCTGCCTTCTACTTTAACTCGGCCAGAATTTGCGGAATGGTCGCAACAATGAGACCGCGCTCGATAATCTTAATGCGTTCGTGTAAAGATTCCTCATTATCAGTAGGCGCGATCTCTAGGCGCTCTTGTGCGATGACCTCGCCAGTATCAATTCCCTCATCAACCCAATGAATAGTCGTGCCGGTTTCAGAGGCTCCAGCAGCCAGTGCATCTCGCACCGCATGAGCACCTGGAAATAACGGCAACAAGGCTGGGTGGCTATTTATTACTTTAAAAGTATGCACGAATTGCGGTGCCAAGATGCGCATGAAGCCAGCGCAAACAATCAAATCTGGCTGATGCTTTGTTGCCAGCGAAAACAGTTCTTGATCCCAGATAGCTCGGTCACCGGTTAATTCTAATAATTCAACTTTTATCCCGAATTCATTCGCTATTTTAATTACCTTCGCTGTGGGCTGATCACAGATAAGGGCAGTAATTTCGTAGCTCTTTTCAGCGGCGAAGATTGCTCTAGCTAAGGTGCCCGAACCACTAGCCAGAATCAAAACTTTCTTCATCTGGTTCGATCTAACCGGGGCAGAACTCTTGCCAAGCCAATCCCTATCGCCATTTGTACGCCAATAGCCAAGGTCACTTTCCAGATAGAAACACCAACTGCACTTAGCGCTTCAGTCATTAGAGATCCGCTGGCAGCCCAACTAATAAAGGCGACTGCCAATAAAACCAAAGTGAAAGTCTGCCAAAGAACTTCTGGCCGCTGATTTAAAGTCCAACTTGTTAGCGCTACACCGGCTGCTACAAAGATTAAAATCGCAATTAACGCCCATTGAAATTTACCAGTCGGCAGTGCACCTAAAATTGGAAGCGCAGGAATCTCGGGAACTTGATAAAACAATGGTGAAATTATGGTGCCGTTGCCAATTCCAAAACCAACCCCAGTAAAATAACCAATAGTTGCTACCGCCGCATTTGGCAGATAAAGCACATTTAAAATAAGCAATAAGACTCCGCCCAGAATTCCTGGTTCCAGAACTTGAGTTAAATCTTTCACGATTGCCAAATTCACCAGTAGTGAGATACCTAGAACTAAAAATCCAAAACCCAAGAAAGCGGCAATAATGCGGGTAGCAAAGAAAATTGGTTGGGACGAGATTTTCCGACGTTCGGCAGTAAGAACTGACAGTATGGCAATCGGAATTGTGACAAGTGGCGTTAAATACCAAACTGGTTTGACGGCATCTGTCGTAACAAAAAAAGCGATAGTAGCTGTGATCCCTGCGTACAAAGTTACGAATAGAGTACGAGCTAACGCGATACTCTGATAATCATTATCCAAGCGCTCAATGCTGCGTTTGAAACCACTGCGAATTGCTAAAATTGGAAATATCAATGCGCCAAGAGGTAAGTAAGTTAACCAACCAGCTGGAGCGCCTTCGGAAAGGGTTAAATTAAAAGCTAAATGATGTGCACCTAGCCATAGCCAAATTGCCGCTCGAACTGGATCAGAAGTATTGCCATTTGTGCTGCCTGCGGTCGCCCAAGCAATTAGGGAGAGAAAGGCGATCGGCAGCAGGACAACTGAAATGCTGCGTACAACTTGAGCCAACGTGACCGCAAGGACTCGTTGGAACATTGTTGTTAGCGGCCCAATATGGCGCGCAGCAAACGCGCTGTTTCACTTGGGGTTTGACCCACTTTAACGCCAGCAGCTTCGAGGGCATCCTTCTTTGCTTGCGCGGTTCCGGATGAACCCGAAACGATGGCGCCAGCATGACCCATGGTCTTACCTTCAGGAGCGGTGAAGCCAGCAACATAACCAACTACTGGCTTAGTTACATATTCAGCGATAAAAGCAGCAGCACGTTCTTCGGCATCGCCACCAATTTCACCAATCATTACGATCGCTTCAGTTTCTGGATCATCTTGGAATGCGCGCAAGCAATCAATATGTGTAGTGCCAACTACTGGGTCGCCACCGATACCAACTGCAGTGCTAAATCCAATATCGCGAAGTTCAAACATCATTTGGTAAGTCAATGTGCCTGACTTGGAAACTAAACCAATTGGGCCCACACCTGTGATATTTGCTGGAATGATTCCGACATTTGATTTACCGGGACTAATTAAACCTGGGCAGTTTGGCCCAATAATGCGAGATCTTCCTTTAGTTAACGAGTAAGCATAGAAGCTCGCAGAATCGTGAACTGGGATTCCTTCGGTGATGACAACAATTAGTGGCATGGCAGCATCGATTGCATCGACAACTGCAGCTTTGGCAAATTTAGGCGGCACAAAAACTACTGAAACATTAGCCCCCGTTGCAGCCATTGCTTCGCCAACTGTATTAAAGACCGGCAGACTATGCCCATCGATCTCAACTGATTGACCACCCTTGCCTGGCGTTACGCCACCGACAACTTTGGAACCTGATGCCAGCATGCGTCGAGTGTGTTTAGTTCCTTCAGAGCCAGTCATGCCTTGAACGATAATTTTTGAATCAGCGTTAATGAAGATCGACATTTACTTAGCCGCCAATTCTGCTGCACGATTTGCAGCGCCATCCATAGTGTCTAACTGTTCGATCAGCGGGTGTGCAGCAGCCGTCAAAATTGCTCGACCTTCAACCACATTGTTGCCATCTAGCCGTACCACAATTGGCTTAGTTGCCTGAGCCCCAAGTAGTTCAAGGGCCTGCACGATGCCGTTTGCTACTGCATCGCACGAGGTAATGCCACCGAAAACATTTACAAAGACACTCTTTACATCTTTATCACCCAAAATAATCGAAAGCCCATCGGCCATAACTTGGGCTGATGCACCTCCACCTATATCTAGGAAGTTTGCCGGGCGAACGCCACCAAATTTTTCGCCGGCATAGGCAACCACATCAAGCGTGCTCATTACTAAGCCCGCGCCATTACCAATAATTCCTACTTGCCCCTCAAGTTTTACATAGTTCAAATTTTTAGCTTTAGCTGCGGCTTCTAGTGCATTCTCCGCCGCTTGATCAACAAGTGATTCATGTTCTGGATGACGAAAAGCGGCATTTTCATCGAGAGTTACTTTGCCATCGAGGGCAATGATCTTGCCATCAGAGGTTTTAACTAGTGGGTTAACTTCAACAAGTGTGGCATCTTCAGAGACAAAGGTTTCCCAGAGTTTTACTAAAACCGCTGAAACTTGATCAGCTACCTCGGTTGGGAAATTTGCGGCTGCAATAATTTCAGTAGCACGCGCTAAGTCAATACCTACATTGGCATCAACTGGAATCTTGGCTAACTTTTCAGGAGCTGTATGAGCCACTTCTTCAATTTCCATGCCGCCGGCAACCGATGCCATAACTAGGAAGGTGCGGTTAGAACGATCTAACAAAATTGCTAAGTAATATTCAGATTCAATCGGCGCGGCTGCCGCAATCATTACGGTGCGAACTTCATGCCCCTTGATATCCATACCTAAAATACCACTGGCTTTTTCACGAGCATCGGCTGGGTCAACGGCTAACTTAACGCCGCCAGCTTTTCCGCGGCCACCAACTTTTACTTGAGCTTTAACTACAACTTTGCCACCAATTTTTGCAGCGGCTGCTTCGGCTTCGTCAGCCGTAGTTGCGATCGCCGCTGGCAATACTGGTACGCCATGCTTTTCAAAGAGATCGCGAGCTTGATATTCGTATAAATCCACTAGTTAACCGCTTTCCTTTTCTTATTAAAGAGCGCGAAGGCCGCGTTAAACCTGCCTAATACTAGAGCTTCTCGACAGGTGCATAGCGCAACAGCAATCGCTTATCGCCGTATTGGCCAAAGTTAATGGTTGCTTCGCTCTTATCGCCCTCACCAGCGGTGCCGACAACTGTGCCTAAACCAAATGTGTCATGTGACACACGATCGCCAATTGCCAAAGTAATTCCAGCAGGCGCTTTACGCCCAGTTGCCCGAGGAGGGGGCGCTGTCACAACTCTTGGTTTACGAATCAGTGACGGAGATATCACGTTGTGATTTCGCCACTCTATTACCTCGGCTGGAATTTCATCGAGAAATCTAGATGGTGGATTGTAATTTGGCGCACCCCATGATGATCGATATTCAGCGCGTGAAATAAACAACCGCTCTTGCGCGCGAGTTAATCCGACATATGCCAATCGACGTTCTTCTTCGATCTCATCCTTCTCGCCCAGGGTTCGAGAATGCGGAAAGATGCCATCTTCCATGCCGGTGAGAAATACGGTTGGAAACTCCAGACCCTTAGCGGTGTGTAGCGTCATTAAAGTTATTACTCCCCCATGATCTTCACCTTCGGGGATTTGATCTGAGTCAGCGACTAGCGAAACTTTTTCGAGAAAACCAGAGAGTGAAATTTCTTCATCTTCAGTTAATTCTTCAAATGAGCGTTCCTCATATTCCATAGCAACGGCTAAAAGTTCTTTTAGATTCTCAACGCGGACTTCATCTTGTGGGTCAGTACTATTTGCTAGTTCTGCCAGCAAGCCAGATTGTTCAAGAACGGCCTCGACGATTACTGATGGGCGAACTTTTGCTTCAACTAATACTGCCAATGCGCCAATCATGGCGGTAAATTGGTTAATTGATTGGGCAGCTTTAGGTGGAATTTCAGGTGCTTCAGAGGCTGCCATTAGCCCACCCCAGAAGGTGTAACCGCAAGATTTGGCATGCGCCTCGAGAATCTCAAGAGCTCGATCACCGATTCCGCGCTTTGGATAATTAATTACCCGACGCAATGAAACTTCATCTTCGGGGTTTGCAATAACCCGCAAATAGCTAAGTAAGTCTTTAACTTCTTTGCGCTCATAGAAGCGCAGCCCACCAACTACTTTGTAAGGCAAGGCAGCCCGCATAAATACCTCTTCAAAAACCCGAGACTGCGCATTTGTGCGATAGAAAACCGCAGTTTGGCCTGGAGTAGAAAGACCCTTATCCATAAGTGAGCGAACTTCATCCTTAACAAATTCGGCTTCATCATGTTCGGATTCGGCCACATAGCCAACTAATGGTGCACCAGCACCAGCTTGCGACCAAAGATTTTTCTCTTTGCGCGACTCGTTTTTAGTAATTACGGCATTTGCGGCGTTAAGAATATTTTGGGTTGATCGATAATTCTGTTCGAGCAAAATCGTGGTGGCGTTTGGGTAATCAAGTTCGAACTGCATGATGTTTCGAATAGTGGCCCCTCGGAAGGCATAGATAGATTGATCGGCATCGCCCACCACACATAGTTCAGCCGGAGGCAAACCTTCCAGATCGCTACCAACTAGCTCGCGCACCAGAATATATTGCGCATGATTGGTGTCCTGATACTCATCAACTAAAACATGGCGGAACCGCGAACGGTATCGAGCTTTGGCTTCTGGAAAACGCTGTAGGACTTCGACTGTTTTTAAAATTAGATCATCGAAATCCATCGCATTGGATTGCTGCAAGCGACGCTGATAGAGCGAGTAAACATCGGCCACAACTTCTTGAAATTGATTAGTTGCCGCATTTAAGTAATCAGCCGGCCCCAATAACTCGTTCTTGGCATTGCTGATAACTGATTGAAATTGGCGAGGCGGGTATCGTTTTGGATCAAGGTTTAAATCTTTCGAAACAATTGTGATTAAGCGCAAACTGTCGGCCGAATCATAAATTGAGAAGGAATTGCTGTAACCCAATCGGGCAGCCTCTTGGCGCAAGATTCTCACGCAAGCAGAGTGAAAAGTTGAAACCCACATAGATTGTGCAATTGGTCCAACTAGCTCTTTTACCCGCTCCTTCATTTCGCCAGCAGCTTTGTTAGTGAATGTAATAGCCAGAATTGAATATGGGGTCGCATTACGTCTGGCCATCAAATACGCAATGCGCCGAGTTAGCACTCGAGTTTTTCCAGAGCCAGCACCAGCCACAATGAGAAGTGGCCCACCCGCATGAACTACGGCAGCACTCTGTTGCGGATTAAGCCCCGCGACCAATGGGTCATTACTGATTTCGGTGCTGCTCATGGCGCGCAGTCTATTAGGCTACGGCGACAGGATTCTTTAAGGGAGCAGATACATGGAACCGATCGCCGATAGTGAGATCAAGCGAGTTCTAGTTGTTTGTGCCCACCCAGATGATTCTGATTTCGGTGCATCAGGCACTATCGCGCAATGGGTCAAAGCTGGTATTGAGGTTGGTTACGTTCTCTGCACCAATGGCGATCAAGGTGGCGAAGAATCCGGAATTCCTTTGGCGGAAATGCCGCAAGTTCGTCAACGCGAACAACGCGACGCTGGCGCAGTAATTGGTGTCACAGATATTACATTTTTAAATTACCGCGATGGTTGGCTCGAACCCACAATTGCCTTACGTAAAGATATTGTTCGCGAGATTCGACGTTTTAAACCAGATCGCCTACTTTGTCAGAGTCCAGAACGAAATTGGGATCGCATTGGTGCCAGTCACCCTGATCACCTAGCTGCTGGTGAATCAGCAATTCAAGCAGTCTATCCAGATGCCCGAAATCCCTATGCTTTTACAGATTTAAAAGAAGCGGGCTTTGAACCTTGGCGGGTTAAAGAGATTTGGGTTATGGGCCATGCCCAACCAGATCATTGGGTAGATATTACTAAAACTTTTTCATTAAAAGTTAAGGTGCTTCAAGCTCATGCATCGCAAACTGCACACAATAAAGAGTTAGAGAATATGTTGCACGAATGGGGCATGCGCAATGCTGCTAATGGTGGCTTTGCTGATGGAGTTATTGCCGAAGCATTTAAGATTGTAAATACCAACTAACGAACGATAACGCGGCGAATCTCAACTGATTGAATTGGGAAGCCGTCGCCGTTGTAATAATACTTACCATCTTGGCCTTGCTTAGCAGCCCCCGCAGCTGCAATAGCTTTAAGAGTTTCTAAACCACTAGTGATGCGACCCCAGACGGTGTAATACGGCCTTAACTCTGAATCTTGATAAACAAAGAAGAACTGACTGCCATTTGTATTTTTGCCAGAGTTAGCCATTGCCAATGTTCCGGCTGGGTAGGTAATTGTCTGACCCACTGGCAAATTCTCATCTGATATTCCAGTCCAAGGCCGGCGGTTAAAGACTGGCCCACTCGTTCCTGATGCAGTTGGATCGCCACATTGAAGTACGTAGAGCCCTTGCGTAGTTAAGCGATGACAAAGAGTTGCGTTATAAAAACCTTTGCTAGCCAAAGTTGCTAGCGCAGTTAAAGTTTGTGGCGCTTTATCGCCCACAGTTTCCACCACAATATTTCCACAATTTGTAATGAAGGTGAATGTATTTGGCAAAACTTTAGCAATGGTTTTTGGTTGCGCAATTGATGGTGATGCGTGTGGCTTGGAGGTAGCTTTAGCACATCTCTTTACTGGCTCTTTAGGAGCTGCCGAAACTGGCGGCGTAAGTGAAACAGCCAGAACCATTGCGGTTGCGATAAGTAATGCGCGTTTCATAATGGCTAAGAATACCGATCGCTCGGCTTACTCCCACTCGATTGTTGCTGGGGGTTTGCTAGTAATATCCAGAGTCACCCGATTTACTTCGCGCACCTCGTTGGTGATACGCGTAGAAATCTTAGCTAGCACCTCGTAAGGCACGCGAGACCAGTCGGCGGTCATGGCATCTTCGCTCGATACTGGGCGCAGCACAATTGGGTGGCCATAAGTACGACCATCGCCCTGTACACCGACGCTGCGAACATCAGCTAATAGAACTACTGGGCACTGCCAAATTTCGCGATCAAGGCCCGCCGCCTTTAACTCCTCGCGAGCAATGGCATCGGCCTCGCGCAAAATTTCTAGACGTTCAGCCGTTACTTCGCCAATGATGCGAATACCGAGGCCCGGCCCAGGGAAAGGTTGGCGCCAAATAATTGCTTCAGGTAAACCTAACTGCAGACCTACTTGGCGAACCTCATCTTTAAACAAAGTACGTAGCGGTTCGATTAACTTAAATTTAAGATCAGCTGGCAAGCCACCTACATTGTGGTGCGATTTTATATTTGCGGTACCTTCACCGCCACCAGACTCAACTACATCTGGATAAAGCGTGCCTTGTACTAAGAACTCAACGTCTCCGCCAGCTGCGATATCTCGAGCGGCTGCTTCGAAGGAACGAATAAATTCGCGCCCAATAATCTTTCGCTTTGTTTCTGGGTCGGTAATCCCAGCAAGTGCGCTCATGAATTGTTCTTTGGCATCGACCACAACTAAAGCAACCCCAGTTGCTGCGACAAAGTCACGTTCAACTTGTTCAGATTCACCTTTGCGCAACAAACCATGATCGACGAATACACAAGTTAATTGGTTTCCGACCGCTGCTTGAATAATTGCGGCAGCTACTGCTGAATCAACGCCACCAGATAAACCGCAAATAACTCGCTTCTCACCGATGACTGTTTTTGCTTTAGCAATTTCGGTTGCCGCGATATTTTCCGAAGTCCAAGTTGGTTGGCAACCAGCAATCTCAATTAACCATCGTTTTAAAATCACTTGGCCGTGTTCAGAGTGCAGAACTTCTGGGTGGAACTGAACACCAGATAACTTTCCATCGCTACTTTCAAAGGCGGCAATTGGGGTATCGGCAGTAACTGCGCAGATAGTGAAACCAGCTGGCGCTGTTGTAACAGCATCGCCATGGCTCATCCAGACGTTTTGTTTAACTGGCAGGCCAGCAAATAATTTTGCACTTGTTGTGGCGGTAATTTCAGTGCGGCCGAATTCTGATTTTCCAGTTTGGCTAACTACGCCGCCCAGAGCCGCGGCCATTGCTTGAAAGCCATAACAAATACCGAATACTGGAATACCTAATTGCAGAATACTTTCATCGAACTTAGGCGCCCCTGGTGCATAAACGCTGGAAGGGCCACCCGACAAAATAATGGCACTTGGCGCTTTGGCGGTTATTTCAGCCGCGGTAATTGATGAAGGTACGATCTCGGAGAAAACATTGGCTTCGCGAACCCGACGCGCAATCAACTGCGCATACTGCGCACCAAAATCAAGAACAAGTACTGGATTAGCCACGATTAATGAGTACCTCGACGCGCTGGAATTCCTTAACATCGGAATATCCGCAAGTAGCCATTGCGCGGCGAAGAGCACCGAATAAGTTCATGGAGCCATCAGAAGTACTAGATGGTCCAAGCAGAATTTCTTCGAGAGTGCCTACAGTGCCAACTGCGACGCGTTCACCACGAGGTAGCACGGCGTGATGAGCTTCAGAACCCCAGTGCCAACCTAAGCCAGGAGCTTCAATTGCTTTTGCCAATGGCGAACCCATCATTACCGCATCAGCGCCCATTGCAATTGCTTTTGCGATATCACCACTGCGACCAACACCACCGTCGGCAATTACATGCACATAACGGCCGCCGGATTCATCGAGATATTCGCGACGAGCGGAGGCAACTTCGGCAACGGCAGATGCCATCGGAACTTGGATACCTAAAACTTTGCGTGTGGTGTGAGCAGCTCCGCCGCCGAAGCCAACTAGAACGCCAGCAGCACCTGCGCGCATTAAGTGCAGCGCACCAGTTGCAGTAGCAACACCGCCAACAATTACCGGTACATCGAGTTCATAAATAAACTTCTTCAAGTTAAGGGCATCATCACGAGTTGCTACATGCTCAGCGCTAACTGTGGTTCCGCGAATAACGAAAATATCTACCCCAGCTTCAACAACTGCCTTGTGTAGCTCAGCCGTACGTTGCGGTGAAAGCGAGGCCGCAACCGTTACGCCAGCTTCACGGATTTGTTTAATGCGTTCTTTAATCAGCGCTGGTTGAATAGGGGCGCTGTAAAGTTCCTGCATGCGCCGAGTTGCCTGCGCCTCAGGCATCGAGGCAATTTCACCTAACTGTATGCGAGGATCTTGATATCTAGTCCAGAGACCTTCGAGGTTTAGAACACCTAGGCCACCTAACTTGCCGATCGCAATGGCAGTTTGCGGTGAAACTACCGAATCCATCGGAGCTGCCAACATGGGTAAATCAAATTTATAAGCATCTATCTGCCATGAAGTAGAAACGTCTTCAGGGTCGCGAGTACGTCGTGAAGGCACGATCGCAATATCGTCAAATGAATAAGCCTGGCGGGCGCGCTTGCCGGGTGCAATTTCAATCTCGAACATTTACTTAGCCCTAGCCTTTCTTCGCATAATTAGGGGCATCTGCCACATGCATAACATCGTGCGGATGACTCTCTTGTAGGCCAGCTGCGGTAATTTGAATTAAGCGACCATCGCGGCGCAAGGTATTGATATCCGGTGCTCCGGCATAACCCATGCCAGAACGCAGGCCACCAACTAATTGATGAACTACTTCGGCGACGGTGCCACGATATAAAACTTTTCCTTCAATGCCTTCAGGAACCAATTTATCTTCGGATAAAACATCGTCTTGCATATAACGATCTTTGGAATAAGACTTTTGCTCACCGCGTGATTGCATTGCACCGAGTGAGCCCATGCCGCGATAACCCTTGTACTTGCGACCATCAATTTCAATTAGCTCGCCCGGAGATTCTTCGCAACCTGCTAACAACGAACCCAGCATTACCGAATTTGCGCCAGCAACAAGTGCTTTAACAATGTCACCTGAATATTGCAGACCACCATCGGCAATAAGTGGGATGCCAGCTTTGCCACAAGCTTTAGCAGCTTCCATGATGGCGGTAATTTGTGGAACGCCAACACCGGCCACAATTCGTGTGGTACAGATTGAACCTGGACCAACGCCAACTTTTACCGCATCAGCGCCAGCATTAATTAAAGCTTGAGCGCCAGCGCGAGTAGCAACATTGCCGCCAATAATTTCAGTCGTTGGTGAAAATTTCTTGATGCGGGAAATCGCATCGAGTACAGCGCGGTGATGACCGTGAGCGGTATCTACAACCACTACATCAACACCAGCTTCAATGAGTGCTTGTGCGCGCGCGAATCCATCGTCTCCGACACCAACAGCGGCGCCAACCATGCCTACGTTCTTAACTAATTTAACGTGCGTTACTTGCTCGGCAATTGGCAGATTACGGTGAATGATGCCGATGCCGCCGGCCTTAGCCATTGCGATTGCGAGTTGTGATTCAGTTACGGTATCCATCGCTGAGGAGATCAACGGAACTGCCAACGTAATATTTTGAGTTAGCTGAGTTGAAGTTTCGACTTCAGAAGGCACAACTTCAGAGGCATCTGGCAATAAGAGCACATCGTCATAGGTCAGGCCCATCATTGCGATCTTGTCATCGCTCATTTCGGCCTCCCCTGCAGTAGGTAAGGGCAAAGTCTAACGGCTCTTTTAGGCCCCGATTGCCTGCGTAATTTCCTCACATGCGTGTTGTAAATCAGTTGCAACCGTTACTTCGCCACATTGTTTTGGATTCCAGCCCGGCCCGCCCAGAATAATTCGGGGCGCGGGGCGCACAGAAGGTAATTCTTCGAAGAATCGTGGATCGCCATTTTCAGATAATTGCGCCCAGAGAAACAGCGCCGGCGGTGCTGACTTATTGATGACTCCGCAAAGAGCAGAAACTGGAGTGCGCGCACCTAAGAAATTACTAGAAATTTCGCGTTCAGCTAGAGCAGCTGCGAGTGCGTGTAGCGCTAGCGAATGTAATTCTTCGCCAACGCACGCTAATAAAACTGGCCGTGCATTAACAGCCTCAAATTCTTCCGGCACAGATTCGCGCAAGACGGTCTTGATTAATTCAGACATCATGTGTTCGATCTCAATACCTTCGCCAGTTTTTGCCCAGCTATCACCGATGTGAATTAAGACTGGCACTATGACGTTCTGCCAGCAGTTAATTACGCCGTTTTTCATCAATTCTTGCCGGAGTGCTTGCAGCACAAAATCACGATCAAGAGATTCAGCTGCGCGACATAGTGCGGCCACTAATTCTTCAGCAATTACAATCTCAGAAACTAACTCAGGAATTGAAAACTCACCCTGATGTGCTTTAGCTCTTTGGGCGGCATCACTCGGCGCTACCCCAGAGGTAATTAATCGGCGCATCATTACTAATCTGGCGACATCAGCTCGCGAGTATCGGCGATGGCTACCCTCAATGTGTTCAGTCGGCCCAAGGCCATAACGGCGATCCCAGGTCCGCAAAGTTGCCGGCGCTACGCCAATTTGGCGGGCTAAGGCGGCTACGGTCAGGGGTTGATCCATGCCCCAATCTTCGGGGGTAAGTGAGATTCGTGCCACTTGAGTACGCTCAAATACGGCTCAAAACGAATAATTTGGCGTTAGGTACTTGAACAACCTATGAAGCGGTTGTAGGGTTCGGTTCTCAAGTAAATAAGACGTTTGGAGGAACCATGAGCGAAGTATCTAGATTACCGAAACCAGTTGTTGAAAACTGGAACTGGCAGCAAGAGGGTTCCTGCCGTGAGCTGCCCTCCGAAATGTTCTTTCACCCAGATGGTGAACGCGGGCCGCGTCGCCGCAATCGCGAGAATGTGGCCAAAGCCGTCTGCTTTAGTTGCCCAGTCCTTGAAGCATGCCGCAAGCACGCACTTGCTGTTCAAGAGCCATATGGAATCTGGGGCGGTCTCTCTGAAGATGACCGCGTCGCAATTCTGGAACGTGCCGGTGCCTTGCCACTTTCAACAGCTAGCTAAATATTGATTAAGCCCCGAAAATAAAAAACCCGCCGAAGCTTCGGCGGGTTTTTTATCTCTAATTATTGCTAGTGCGAGACAAATTAGTGTGCGTGTCCACCAGGACCATGTGAGTGGCCATGACCGCCAGCAGATTCAGGGGCTTCATCGGCAGGACGCTCGTATACAACTGCTTCAGTTGTAATGAACATCGCGGCAATTGAAGCAGCATTAGCAAGTGCTGAACGAGTTACTTTAACTGGGTCGATTACACCATCTTTTGCTAAGTCGCCGTAAACATCAGTTGCTGCGTTAAAGCCTTCATTAGCTTTCATCGCACGAACTTTTGCCACAACTACATAACCTTCAAGACCAGCATTTTCAGCGATCCAACGAAGTGGTTCGTCGCATGCTTTGCGAACTAACCGAACACCAACGGCCTTATCGCCTTCGAAGCCAAGATCGCCTTCGAGCGCATCAGCTGCATGTACTAGAGCTGCGCCGCCGCCAACCACAATGCCTTCTTCAACTGCGGCACGTGTTGCTGAGATCGCATCTTCTAGACGGTGCTTCTTCTCTTTTAATTCAACTTCAGTATGTGCGCCAACTTTGATTACGCAAACGCCACCAGCGAGTTTGGCAACACGCTCTTGTAACTTTTCGCGATCCCAATCAGAGTCAGTATTTTCGATCTCTTTGCGAATCTCAGAAACGCGAGAAGCAACTACTGCCTTATCGCCAGCACCATCGACGATAGTTGTTGCATCCTTTGAGATGACAACGCGTCGTGCGCGACCGAGAGATTCCAAACCAATTTGATCAAGCTTCATGCCAACTTCGGCTGAGATAACTTCGCCACCAGTAAGAATCGCGATGTCTTGCAACATAGCCTTACGACGATCGCCGAAACCTGGTGCCTTAACTGCAGCTGAGGCGAATACGCCACGCATACGGTTAACAACCAAGGTGGAAAGCGCTTCACCTTCAACATCTTCAGCGATGATTAGAAGTGGCTTTGAGGTCTGAGCCACCTTTTCTAGGATAGGAAGTAGCTCAGCTAGAGCTGAAATCTTTCCGCCAGAAATCAATACGTAAGCATCTTCTAAAATTGCTTCCATGCGATCTTGATCAGTTACGAAGTAAGGCGAGATGTAACCCTTATCGAATTGCATACCTTCAGTGAACTCAAGTTCGAGCCCAGTAGTAGATGCTTCTTCAACCGTGATTACGCCATCTTTGCCAACTTTATCCATCGCCTCGGCAATTAAGTCACCAATATTGCGATCTTGCGCAGAGATAGTCGCAACGTCAGCGATCTGTGCTTTATCTTTTACAACAGTGGCGTTGGCCTTTAGAGCTGCTGAAATGGCAGCAACTGCAGCTTCGATACCGATTTTAATATCCATTGGTTGTGCGCCAGCAGCTAAGTTACGAAGGCCTTCCTTAACCATTGCTTGAGCAAGCACAGTTGCAGTTGTTGTACCGTCACCAGCAACGTCGTTGGTCTTGGTCGCAACTTCTTTAACTAGTTGAGCGCCCATGTTCTCAACTGGGTCAGAGAGTTCAATCTCTTTCGCAATTGTTACGCCATCGTTTGTGATGGTTGGGGCGCCAAAAGTTTTTGAGATAACCACGTTGCGACCCTTAGGTCCAAGAGTTACCTTGACGGTGTCAGCCAGAATATTTACACCGCGCTCCATGGCGCGGCGGGCTTGCTCGTCAAACTGTAAGGACTTGCCGGCCATTAGTTCTTCTCAATTACAGCGAGAATATCGCGAGCAGATAGAACTAAATATTCTTCAGCGTTGTACTTAACTTCAGTTCCGCCGTACTTGCTATATAGAACAACATCGCCAATTTTGACATCCATCGGAACGCGAACGCCATCATCGAAGCGACCTGGGCCAACTGCAACAACGGTGCCTTCCTGAGGCTTCTCTTTTGCAGTATCTGGAATTACCAGACCTGACGCCGTAGTTGTCTCGGCTTCATTAGCTTTAACTACGATGCGGTCTTCTAGTGGCTTAATGGTTACGGCCATGATTAGAGCTCCTTTTAAAATCGAATTCACAAGAGCCTGCAATTAGCAGACTCGGGTCTTGAGTGCTAACGCCAAGCCTATGCTGGGCTATTCCCGCGATCAAATCGAGAGCAACGCAGAATTAGAGAGAAATGCGGGTGACTGGCAGGCTGGAGTGAGCGTCAAAGGCGATGGGGCTGGCTGGTCTGCCAGCACTGACCATAAGTGAGCCTAAAGCGGCGACCATGGCCCCGTTATCGGTGCATAGACCAGGGCTGGGAATTCGAAGCGTTATGCCTTGGGCGGCGCAGCGCTCGGTGGCCACCTGACGAAGGCGTGAGTTAGCCGCTACCCCGCCGGCAATGACCAGTGAATTGATGTCGGTTTTCTTAGCTGCCGCAATTGCTTTGAGCAGCAAGACATCGACGATGGCTTCTTGGAATGAGGCTGCCACATCGCCTTTGGCATATGACGGAGTTGCTTCTAAATATCGAGCAACTGCGGTCTTTAAGCCAGAGAAGGAGAATTCGAAAGGCCGAGATTCCCAATCTTTACTAGTGGTTAATCCGCGTGGAAAATCAATTGCTGTAGCACTGCCAGTTTTGGAAATGCGATCTATCGCTGGGCCACCTGGAAAACCTAAATCCATAATGCGCGCGATTTTGTCGAAGGCTTCACCGGCGGCATCATCCATAGTTTCGCCAAGTTTAATTATTTCATCAGTTATGTCATTAACTTGCAATAACGATGAGTGACCACCGCTAACCAACAAAGCAATAGTTGGTTCGGCTGGTAAGTCATGCGTCAAGTGATCAACGCTAACGTGTGCGGCCAAATGATTAACCCCATAAATGGGTTTATCAATGGCAAGCGCTAAGCCAGCAGCTGCTGAAGTTCCGACCAGGAGCGCACCAACTAAACCAGGACCGGCAGTAACTGCAACTGCATCTAAATCGCTCAAGGAAATCTTTGCTTGTGCCATCGCTTCTTTAAGCGCAGGTCGCATTGCTTCCAGATGCGCCCGCGATGCAACTTCAGGCACGACTCCCCCAAAACGCGCATGCTCCTCCACACTTGAAGCAATTACATTTGCCAACAACTTGCGACCACGCACAATGCCGATCGCAGTTTCATCACAGGAAGTTTCAATACCAAGAACTAACGCCTCACTCATTTAAGTTCCTTGCGCATAACTAAGGCATCAACACCAAGCGCGTAGTAATTCGCTCTGGTTGAAATCTTCTCGTAACTAACAAGTTCATATAACCGAATTGCGGCTTCGTTTTTAGTATCAACTTCAAGAATTACTTCAGTTGCACCGACTTCTTTGGCCCAACTTTCTAGCTTGACCAACATGGATTGCGCAATACCTTGACCTCTAAAGTCAGGTAAAACCGCGATAGTTAGCAGATCGGCCGGCACGCCAGGGGCCACAACCATGATGCCGGCATAACCAACAACTGAGCCCTCACTAATCGCCAAGCAGAATTGCCTACTTGTGCCAATGCCAGCAATCTCTTCTTTAAATTGCGCTTGCGACCATGGGTAATCTGGAAACAAAGTGCGCTCTAGTGAAGTCAGCACTGGCAGATCCAGTGCGGTTGGTTGGCGAAAGGTAATCATTTGCGATCCGCCGTAGCAACTGCGTCTGGACGACGCAAATAGATTGGTTCGTTAAATTCGTCAGCTATTTCGGCAAAGTACTTTGGATCTGGAAAAAGATCACTAACTACTTTGATTCTGCGAGCTGCGACCACAGCAGGTAAGTCAACCGCAGGACCTGCAACGCGAACTCCATCGGTGTAACGCGCCCAATAAACTTCCTTGCGCCTGGCATCAATTGTCACAATGAAATCTGACTCATCAACTTGCGCCGCAATGGCATCTAGCGAACAGAATCCACGTACCGGAATATTTCGAGCCCAAGCAAAAGTTTGCGCAAAGGTGATTCCAACTCGCAACCCCGTATATGGACCTGGACCCATACCAACTAAGACTTCAGTTATCTCACGATTCTTTATCGCCACTTGAACCAATTCAGGAAGTGCAGGCCCATGTGACATAGCGCCATCACGTGATTCACTAAATACAGCTTCGCCATTTTCAATTATTACTACTGAAGTTCGAGAGGCTGCAGTATCGATCGCCAAAATACTCATAGCGTGAAACCAGCCCAACGCGCCCCGATGCCAACGGCACTTACCTGTCGAACTTCTTCGGTGCGATCAATATTTATTTCTAGCCGCTGATCAGATAACCGAGCAGCTTCGGCCCCGCCCCATTCAACAACGGTTACTGAATCGCAAAGAGCTGAATCAAGATCTAAATCATCTAGAAATAAATTAGCTTGACCATCAATTAGTAATCGATAAGCATCAACATGAATTAGCGGCAATGCACCTAAGTGGACTCGGGAAATTACAAAAGTGGGCGAGGTGATGCCAGTAATACCTAGAGCGCTACCAATACCTTGAGTTAAAAGGGTTTTGCCGGCTCCCAGTGGGCCATTTAAAAGGATTAGATCACCGGTTTTTAGTTTAGCCCCCAGCTTGGCCCCCAGAGCAAACATCTCAGCCGGGGTGGCAATTGCGAGCATTGGGAAAGGCTACCGAGTAAAAAGGAATCAGGGCCCGAGTTGCCTCGGGCCCTGATTTATTACTTATTTCTCTGTTACCAGATGTACTTCAAATCAGCTGGACGATAATCCAGATCTTCATTTAAGTACGGTGCTTTCTTGATGTACTGCTGTAGATAGCCAGGTGTTCCTACTTTTCCAGTACCGGCAGCATGAGCCAAGATCTTGACCCAAGCCATCATCTGCTTCAAGGTGAAGTTCTGATGACCAACACCTGATGGTGCTGGTGGGCCAGATAGATTTGGCAGACCTTGCGCGGTGTAAACGGTGTAGGTCTCAGGGGTCATCGCATAAAGCGAAACCACATTCCAGACTGGCTTCAACGCTCGCGCTTCAGCACGTTCTTCTGAAGTTTTAGCAGCATCACGGGCAGCTTCATATGTTGCCAACTTGGCCTCATAAACTGCGCGAGCCTTATCTACATAGAGAGCACTGTTACCCGCAAATACCAGACGATCTGCTTCATTTGAAAGCAGTACAACTGGCTTAGTGGTATCAAACTTGCTCGCATCTAGCGCCTTTAACTTAGCAACAGCTGCTGGGTCGCCCTTGACGCGTGGCGCCAATGAAAGTACGCCAAGCATGCCATTGATGCCATCATCACCTGATAGACCTAAGTTATAACGACCAGCATCGGCTGGGTCTAACAAACTAAACCAGTCGGTCTTAGTGTTGTCATAGAAGCCAGGGCCGGTGATTTCAGAGATCGCTTGACCTCCGAAGGTTCCGGTGGCAATTGCTTCGCCGAAGTTTTCTAGAATCGCAACTGTTGCGTTAATGCTCTGTTCGGCAATAACCGCACTTGTGGTGATGCCATCCATGTGTGCACTCTTCGCTGGCAAACCAATTAACAAACCGGTTAGCAATAGCGCTGAACGTTGTGGGATACCAGAACCCTTAAGAGCCGCAGGATATTCAAGTCCTGGTGCGCCAAGGTTTGCGCCCCATGCCTGAAGTAACGCAACGACTTTGCCAAATTCGGCAGCTGCTGTCATGTGGCCAGCTAAACCTTTAACGCCCATTGCTGCACAACCTTTAATGGTTGGGTCAGCAAAAACGCTCAAGATATAGAATGCATCACAGAGTGAAAGTAAAGATTGTCCGATTGATGGAGTAACACCAGCCATGATGCCGACTGAATCAGCATAAGTTGGGTACTTTTCAACAAACGGGGTGATGATCGAACCAGCTTGGGAAGATCCGTAAACAACACCTTTCTTTACGGTGTACTTCGCGCGAACGGTATCGATTAACTCCTTAAGCATTTCAACCCGATCGGCAGTATTCCAACCGCGTAGACCGCCAGTTGAAACACCATCGTAAGTTGCTAAGCCATAGCCAGCACGCAACATCGATGTTTCTGGCACATTGCTAGGGGTTAATTCTTCAACCCCTTTAGGAACTGCGATTACACCAGGAAGTGGGTAAGTAAAACGAATACCGTGGTTCCAGTAAAAGAAAGTTCCGTTGTAACGTGCTGGAACTTTGATCAAGTAGCCAGCGCCATTACTCAAGGTGCCAGTGCATGTTTCAATGCCAGTTGAAGCGGCAGTTGTACATGTTGGCGCCGCAGCGTGGGCGCTAGGTGTGATTGCAACAGCAGCGGTTGACAACATAACTGACACACCTACTGCTGCGATTAGCTTGCGCATAGAAATAGTTTTCATTTTTACCTACTAGTTCTTTGGTAGAGCATCAGCAGCGATTGCTGGACGCTTATAGTCGGAGACTGTTACTGGACCACTTCCAGAATCAGTTGAATAGACAACGCGAGTTCCACCTATAGGTTGCAGAACTGTTGCTGCGTCATATGCGCCAATCCAGAAGCCACTAAATGCTTCGTGAGTGGTTGCTGAATATTGCAGCGGTGTGAACGCAGCGCTTTCAATCTTGCTGCCATTTGACTCCATGTAATCAATAAAGCAGACGCGACTCAAGGTGCCCTTCTTGGCATTTGCTTGACAGGTCCGGTTGTTCTTAGCTGAGAACACAGTCTTCGTGTTCAAAGTGCCCATAAGTGCGCCAACTGTCATATAGCCAATATTCATGCCTTGCATAACGTTGTTGTCCCAACGCTTATCAGGACCTTTATTGAACTCATCATTAATCTTCTTAAAGGCAGTCACGTACTCATCGCTGCTATCGCCTGGGGCTGGAGCATGTGAAGCACTGATCAAGCCATTTATCAGTGGAGCACTTGCGGCTGGAGCGATTCCTCTTGAGCCAGCGATAGTTTGAATAGTTGTGGCATCAGCGCCAACGCTAATTACTACCCACTTTTCTGGTTTGTAACCCAAAGCGCTTGCGGTTAGAAGAGCAACTGCAGTTCCAGAAGAAACAGCCGCAATGATTGCGATTTCAACTCCGTTTGCCTTCAGTTGCGCGATCTGACTTCCCAGACCTGGGTTTGATTGCGTGCCTGAGATAAAGCTAGCGGCAGTCTTTCTAGCTTCAAAAGTCAGACCAGCCTGGTTGAATCCCTTAAGGGCATTTCGACCGAAGTCATCAGTCTGGTACAAGATACCAATCTTCTTATCGGCATAAGTTTCTTTCAGATACTTACCAACAATTTTAGCTTCGGTTACATATGTTCCGAGGGCTGCGAAAGTTGTTGGGTAGGTAGCCGGCTTATAGAACTCGGTATATCCAGTATTTAGAAATACATCAGGAATCTTGCGACGATTGATGTCCTTGATGACTGCGATATGGGTCTGAGTTCCAACGCTGCCAACAAATGAGAAAACTTTTTCCTTATTGATAAGGGAAGAGGCAGTAGAAATCGTTAAACCTGCCTTGTAACCATCATCTTTAACTTCTAGACGAATCTTCTTTCCGCCAATGCCGCCCTTTGAATTTACATAATCAAAGTAACCGCGCATTGCGTCATCAATTTTGTTATAACCTGGGCTAGCTGGACCAGTTTGCGGAAGCTGCATACCGAGAACAATGTCGGATGACCCGCTCACATCGCCTGGGGCTGCATTTGCTGGAATTTCAGCAAGCGTCATTGATCCCGCGATGAGCACGGCGGTTAGGCCGATTAGCTTTTTGCGAGATAGAGATGCACGTATATTCACTGCGTTCACTCTTTCTACTTCGATATACCGTCAGGTAGCTTTTCAACTAACTGGTCGGAAACTGGATCTGAGGTGATCCAGAACACGCTCAAACTAGCAGAGCGTGAACAGAAAGTGAACAAGATGGCCCTTCAAAACAGCAATCGTTATTCCGCCGTTATTTGAGCAGACTACTTGTGGCGTGGCTTGTGGTGGTGAAGGGCTCCAGCGATACCAGCTGGGTTTAAGACAACTGTCAGGATTAGCAAAACCCCAGAAACCATAGCTGGCAGGTAGTCGCCGACTTGAGGCGCTAACTCCCAGCTACCAGTAATTTTATCGATTAGATCTGGCAGGAATACGACTAGCGCAGCGCCAAAAAAGGCGCCCGAAATACTGCGCAAACCACCGAGGATGGCGCCGGTTAGCAGCGCAAGTGAAAGTGAAACTGGATAAACGCTTGGTCCCACAATTCCACGTAAGCCGTACATAGCGCCAGCTAAGCCAGCAAAACCTGATGCAACTACAAAAGTAAAAATCTTTATTCGCTGCACATTGATGCCAGCAAGGGATGCGGCGATTTCATGATCTCGAACTGCGCGCCAACTGCGGCCGGTACGCGATTTGAAAATATTCAAAGCTAAGAAAAGTGCAATAGTGGCAAAGGGCAGAATGGCAAATAATTGCCATTGCTCATAACCAATCTCACCTATAGCGCCAGATAGCCATTCTGGTGGATTTCCATAATCAACACTCAGACCGACATCGCCACCGAAGACCGATTCAAATCGAGTAGCTAGAGAAGGAATTGCAAGTGCGATCACTAAAGTTGTACCAGCTAGATATGGGCCCGATAAGCGGGCGGCGGTAATTCCTAAAATCCAACCGGCAATTAAGGAAACTAGGGCTGCGACAATTATGGACTGCCAATAAGTCAAACCTAAATTCAAGACAACTAAGGCGCAGGTATATCCACCGACTGCCATGAGCGCACCTTGGCCAAGTGATATCTGGCCAGATAGCCCGGTCAAGAAAGTGATTGATAAAATTCCAACAAAGTAAATCAGCACCACTGAAAGCTGACCCTGATTATAAGGATCAAAAACTTTTCCTAAGTAGAAAATAAAGGCGAAGAATATAAGTGATTTAATAACATTACCTTTTTGGGTCTCTTTAAACACGACGCACCTCTTTGCTGCCAAGAATTCCCTGTGGCCGCACCAATAACACAATTAAAAGTATTGCCAAGATCGCCAAGAAAATGTCGGATGGTGAGCTATAAACATTAACAAATGAGATAACTAGACCCAAGATGAAGCCACCTAGAACGCCACCGGGCAAGCTATCTAAGCCGCCTATAACTGTTGCCGTGAAGCCAATAATCAAAATTAAATCTAGGGTATTTGGCGACAAGTTCGCACTCGGTGTTACAAGTAATCCAGCCAGCGATGAAGCAGCACCTGAAATCGCCCAACTTAAGGTGCGTACCGAACTGGTGCGAATTCCACTAAGCCGCGCGACTTCCGGGTTAAGCGCGCTGGCACGCATGGCTAGACCCATACCAGTTTTCTGAAAGAAGATCGTCGTAATAATCAAAGTTACAAATACAATACCGATTACAAATAAATCGAATGCGGTAAATGGCATTACCGTGCCGCCGATTGAATAACCTAGTGCGCTCACTGGGGTCGGGAAACCACGTTCTTCGGCCGCCCAGATCATACCTGCTGCTGCTTGCAGAATTCCTAAAATACCAAGAGATGC
>CAMCYS010000002.1 GCA_945885625.1 Bifidobacterium breve
GCCCCAGATGCCTAAGCCGCCCTCATAAATCTTCAGCGCATCAAGCGGATTTCCATTCTCGCCAAAGTATTGTGCCGGTGATGAAATGACGTGATAGATACGGCCACCGATGATTCCGGCAGGAACAGCATAAATCGCTACATCGGCAACAACGCCGATCGATGGTTCACTGCAGTTTGCAAATGCCCGGTAGCGCTTATTACCTAACCAAATAGCAATAGCAACGCCCGCAATTATGCATAATGCATAATAATGAATAGTTAGCGGTCCAATTCCGATCGCCGAATTACTTGGCGTAGGAATTGCTGTAAGCATTAACTATCCTGCGATTGCTTTAGCGAAGGCCTCTGCATTGAAGTACTCAGTATTGCGATCAATTTCTTTGCCGTTTACAAAAACTGTTGGCGTTGAATTCACATTAGCTTTTGCGCCAGCTTCGGCAACGTTCTTAACCCAATCTGAATATCCACCATTGTCAACGCAAGTTGCGAACTCAGGTGAAGTAATTCCGATTGCAGCTCCAATGCTCTTTAGGAAATCGGCATTGATAGCTCCGGCATTTTCAGCTGGTTGATTGGCGTAGAAAGCTTTATGGAAAGCTAAGAACTTATCTTGATCGGATGCGCATGCTGAGGCATTGGCAGCCAAGATTGATTCTGTGCCCAGGAATGAGAGTACGTGATAAACAACTTTGGCTTTCTTCTCTTCAATGGCTTTCTCTAACGTGATTCCATTAATGGCTTCAAATCGCGCGCAAACTGGACATTGGAAATCTTCATAGATATCAATGGTTGGAACATTTGGTACATCACCATTAAAGACAATTCCGTAACCATCGTCTTTAGAAACACTTGAAGGTATTGCGGCAGTCGTGGATCCCTTTGAGCCGAAGTAAGAGAAACCTGCGCCTACGACTACAACTAAGGCAACCATTGCGATTACTAAATTGCGGGTGAACTTGTCTCCACCAGATGAACTAGTTGCCATTTGCTTACTCTCTTTCGGTCTTCGTTAATTTTTCTACTGCAAATCTTGTCAAAGGGTAGCGAAATAAATACAAACCCATCAATGCCAAGCCGATATCACGCAAGATTTCGCTCAGATATTTAGTTTCACCTGGTTCAACTGTTCCGCCCCCACCGAAACAGCCACAATCTATCGACAGGCCGCGCGCCCAAGCCTGAGAGATAGCTGCGATAAATACCACCATCAAGGCGCCACCTAAGAGCGCAGAAAGCTTTACTCCGATTCCTAAAATCAAGAGAACACCTAAGCCCACTTCAAACCAAGGCAAGAATATTCCTAGGAAATTAGCTAGCCCGATCGGCAATACCTCATAGGCTCGAACTGCCATCTGAGATTTGGCAGGCGTGAAGATTTTTAACCAACCAGCAGCGAAAAGCACGCCACCCAAAGTTAGCCGACAAATTAGTCCAAACCATTTTCCATATTTACCTAATGCGAATTTTTCAATTAAGTTCAGAATCATCTGGCTTCACGAACTCCTTTAGCTAGTTCACTCGCTAAGTGCGCAACCGCAGCTAGCGCACTCTCTTCATCGGGAGCATCTTGAATTGCTTTTATAAATGCCGAGCCCACAATTACACCATCGGCAAAAGCGGCAACTTCTTTCGCTTGTTCGCGATTTGAAACACCTAAACCAACGCTGATTGGTTTATTGCTAACCTCACGCAAGCGAGCAACTAGTTCACCTGCAGCACTTGAGATTCCAGAGCGACCACCAGTCACACCCATCATGCTTGCTGCATAAATAAAACCACCACAATGGTCGGTAACTTTTACTAAGCGCTCTGGTTTAGTACTCGGTGCAACCACATAAATTGGATTGATTGAACTGGTTTTTACCGCCGCACGCCATTCATCGGATTCCTCAATTGTTAGGTCGGGCGTAATAACCCCAGAACCACCATTGTCAGCAATTGCTTGGGCAAATTTTGCTACGCCATATCTTTCAATTGGATTCCAATAAGTCATCACTACTGCGGCGACACCTTGATCAGTTGCATGCTTAAGGGCGGCAAAAACTTCGGTGACTCCAGTGCCGTTTTCTAGCGCTTGGGTTGCAGCTGCTTGAATTGTTGGACCATCCATTACTGGATCGCTATATGGGTAACCAATTTCAATGGCATCTACACCAGCTTTCGCCAGAGTTTCAATTACTTTGTGACAACCTGCTTGAGATGGAAAACCTGCCGGAATATAAGCAATAAGCGCTGCGCGATTTTCAGCTCTAGTTTTAACAAATAATTGATCAAGAGCAGTATTTGTACTCACTACAGTGGAATTCCAAAGTAGTCAGCGGCAGTCTGTACATCTTTATCGCCGCGACCAGAGAGATTAATTAACAACGTTGCATCGGGTCCAAGTTCATTTCCGATTTGAATTGCACCTGCGAGTGCGTGCGCAGTTTCGATTGCCGGAATGATTCCTTCGGTCTGGCAAAGAAGAGCAAATGCGGCCATGGCTTGAGCATCAGTAATCGCGCGGTACTCGGCACGGCCAATGTCGTGAAGATATGCGTGCTCTGGCCCAACGCCTGGATAATCTAAACCAGCTGAAATCGAATGAGATTCAACGGTCTGACCATTTTCATCTTGCAGAACATATGAGCGAGTGCCGTGAAGAACGCCCCGAGTTCCACCCGTAATTGTTGCGGCATGGCGGCCAGTTTCAACGCCATCGCCACCAGCTTCGAGGCCAATTAATCGAACATCTATATCTTTAATAAAGTCATGGAAGATTCCGATGGCATTTGACCCGCCGCCAACACAAGCGAGAACTGCATCAGGAAGTTTTCCGGTTAATTCAATTACCTGAGCTCGTGCTTCTTCGCCAATAATTTTATGGAAATCACGGACCATAGTTGGGAACGGATGAGGTCCAGCAACTGTGCCTAATAGGTAATGGGTGTTTTCAACATTAGTAACCCAATCACGCATAGCTTCGTTGATGGCATCTTTTAGCGTGCGCGATCCTGATGTCACTGGCACAACCTTGGCGCCTAACAATTTCATGCGTGCGACATTTAGCGACTGACGTTTAGTGTCTTCTTCACCCATGTAAACCACGCACTCAAGGCCCATTAACGCTGCCGCTGTCGCAGATGCGACACCGTGCTGACCTGCGCCAGTTTCGGCAATGATGCGAGTCTTGCCCATGCGCTTAGTTAGAAGGGCTTGTCCTAAAACATTATTAATCTTGTGGCTACCCGTGTGATTTAAATCTTCGCGCTTCAAAATGATGCGCGCACCACCGGCATGTTGAGCGAAACGTTTAGCTTCAGTAATGATGCTGGGACGGCCGCTATATGTGCGATGTAGCTCGGCAAGTTCGGCCTGAAAGATTGGATCTTGTAGCGCTGAAGAGTGTGCGGCCTCAAGTTCTTCAAGTGCGCCGATTAAAGCCTCAGGTACGAATCGGCCACCATAGGGACCGAAATGACCTAGGCCATCAATAACCAACTTTGGATCGAACATGGGGCAAGCCTACCTTTGGCCGAATAGTTCGCGCATCGCCAAATTTGGGTCCCCCGCTTTGACCAGAGCTTCACCTACCAAAATCGCGTTAGCGCCAAACTTCTGAGCAAATTCCACATCACTACGCTGGGAA
Source organism: Bifidobacterium breve (assembly GCA_945885625.1). GTDB lineage: Bacteria > Actinomycetota > Actinomycetes > Nanopelagicales > Nanopelagicaceae > Planktophila. The sequence goes on from CAMCYS010000002.1 coordinate 3,631, forward strand.
ATTCCTGATTCAGCGACTCGGATTAACTCAACTGGAATCTGTGGCAACAGTTCTGCGAATGCTTTTGGGTCGACTTCAAGCGTCTTAAGATTTCGAGAGTTAATTCCGATTAGTTCGGGACTAATCGCAAGGGCACGCTCTAACTCGTTATTTGTATGCACCTCAACAAGTGCTCGCATTCCTAGCTCATTTGTTAGAGCAGCAAATTCATTTAGTTGGCTATCACTTAGGCCAGCCACAATGAGCAGCACTAAATCAGCGCCATGTGCCCGTGCTTCGAAGAACTGATACTCATCGACCATAAAATCTTTTCGAAGAATTGGCAAAGTTACTCTCTTACGAACTGCATCAAGATCAGCCAATGAACCACTAAATCTACGTCGTTCAGTTAGAACGCTAATCGCACTGGCACCAGCTTCTTGGTATTGCTCAGCGAGTGCTGCTGGATCAGCAATTGTTGCGAGTGCTCCCTTACTAGGTGATGCCCGTTTTACTTCGGCGATAACCGCCATCTCTTGAGCACGCATAATTGGTAAACAATCAATTACTGGGTCTGCCCCATATGCTGCTGCTTCAATTTCACTTCGTGGAATTTTACGTTCAGCTAAATCTTCTTTAACGCCCGCAATTATTTCGGCAAGAACGCTCATCGGTCGGATTCGCTTTCTTGAGTTGGGTCAATCCCCTGATCTTGCGCGTTCCAATCAGAGAGTTTTCGAGGCTTACGATCGTATTTAGAAGATAACTTCAGCGAGCGACTTAGTATCAAGGTAAGTGAAACTACGATAACTACTGAGATCAAAATTTCGATAGTGCGATTCATTTGCTAACCAAATCATTGGCCGCAGTGATGGCACCTAATACAGCAGCAGCTTTGTTATGACACTCTTGGTTTTCCGATTCCGCATCTGAATCAGCTACGATTCCAGCACCCGCTTGCACATAGGCTTTGCCATTCTTAATCAACGCAGTTCTAATTGCGATGCAGGTATCAATATTTCCGGTGAAATCGAGATAGCCAATTGCGCCACCATAAAGGCCACGTCTGGTTGGTTCTAACCCTTCGATAATTTCCATCGCTCGTGGCTTTGGGGCGCCAGATAAAGTGCCAGCTGGGAAAGTTGCAAAGAGAGCGTCTATCGGGAGCGCATCACTTGTCAGTTTTCCAGTTATCGTGGAAACGATATGCATGACATGCGAATAACGCTCTATCTGCATGAAATCAACAACTTCGACACTGCCGGCAGAACAGATGCGACCTAAATCGTTACGGCCTAGATCTACCAGCATTAGATGCTCGGCACGTTCCTTGGGATCTGCCAATAATTCTGTTGCCAAGCGAGCATCTTCTTCGGGTGAATCAGAGCGCTTACGAGTACCAGCAATTGGATGAACCATTACTTCGCCATCGGTGACTTTGACTAGCGCTTCTGGGCTAGAGCCAACCACCGAGACGCCATCGGCGAAATGAAACAAATACATATAAGGACTTGGATTATGTAAGCGCAACATGCGATAAACGTCGATTGGTTGGGCTTGGCACTCAATCTCAAAGCGCTGGGAAAGCACAACTTGAAATGCTTCACCTGCCAAAATCTCTTCTTTGATTGCCGCAACTTTAGCGAGAAATTCTGGGGTTGAAATACTAGAGGCGATCGCACCAGTTGCAGGTTTACTTAACTGCGAAAGAAATCCAGGAAGTGGCGCAGCTAAATCTTTTTCCATTTGATCTAGCCGGGCAACAGCCGCGTGATAAGCCTCGTCAACTCGTTCATCGCTCCCATCCCAGTTGATTGCGTTAGCAATCAATGTGATCGTGCCATCGCTGTGATCAAGTACTGCCAAATCTGTAGTTAACATAAAAGCTAGCTCTGGAATTTGTAAATCATCGATAGCTAAGTTGGGTAACTTTTCTAATCTACGCACAATGTCGTAACCAAGGTAGCCAACTAATCCACCAGTTAGTGGCGGTAGGCCCGCGATTTTTGGAGATTTCAGATGATTAGCGCTTAGTCGAAGCGCTACTAATGGATCAATGCCGGATGGCGCACCGGCCGGTGGTTTACCTAACCACGTTGCTAAACCATTCTCAGCAGTCAAAGTTGCCTCGCAATTTACGCCAATAAATGAATACCTTGACCACGCACCGCCATGTTCGGCAGATTCCAGTAAAAAGGTAGCTGGTCGATTAGCACCAAGTTTGCGATAAACAGCTAATGGAGTCTCGCCATCGGCTAGTAGTTTGCGGGAAACAGGAACCACGTTGAAACTACGGGCATACTCACGAAACTCTGCTAGCTGCATCGCGGTTACTCGCCAATCAATTCAGTGTGAAAACAAGTGCGATCGCCGGTATGGCAAGCTGGGCCAACTTGATTTACTTTGATTAAGAGTGCATCACTATCGCAATCTAGCGAAACCGAAACTACCTCTTGAGTATGGCCTGAGGTGGCACCCTTAACCCAAAGTTCATTGCGCGAACGTGACCAGTAAGTGGCTGCTTTAGTCTCTAAAGTTTGAGTTAACGCGGCATGATTCATGTAGGCCAACATTAATACTTCACCGGTAACGGCATCTTGAGTAATTGCGGGAATTAGGGCGCTGGGATCGCTGAGCCGAACCGATAACTCAGCCGGAAAATCGATTGCGCTCATTGGGCAATTCTGCCCTACGTGAGTGCGCTGGTGCGAACCGAATAGCCTTGTTGGCTCAAATAACGCTTAACATCGCCGATGCGATGAATTCCAAAGTGAAAAACACTAGCTGCTAATAACGCATCTGCCCCAGCATCAAGAGCGGCTGCGAAATCAGATAGCGTCCCTGCTCCGCCACTAGCAATCAGCGGGACATTTGCAACTTGGCGGACAGCTTTGATCATGCCAATGTCATATCCAGCCCGAGTGCCATCGGCATCCATTGAGTTGAGCAAAATTTCACCGATGCCAAGTGCACAAGCTTTCTCTACCCAAGCCAAAGCATCTAGGCCAGCACTCTCGCGACCGCCATGCGTAGTAACTTCAAAACCAGAGGGAGTATTTGCCCGACGAGCATCAACTGATAAAACTAGAACTTGCGAACCAAAACGATCAACAATTTCCGAGATTAACTCAGGTCGAGCAATTGCGGCAGTGTTGATCGAGATTTTATCAGCGCCCGCTCGAAGTAAGTTATTTACATCAGCAACACTTCGGATACCGCCACCAACCGTTAGTGGAATAAACACTTGTTCAGCGGTACGTGCAACCACATCGAGAGTTGTTGCTCGATTCATGTTACTAGCCGAGATATCTAGAAAGGTAAGTTCGTCAACACCTTCAAAGTTATAAACTTTTGCCATCTCAACTGGATCACCGGCATCAACTAAATCGGTGAAGTTAACACCCTTTACAACTCGCCCATCAGTTACATCAAGGCAAGCGATGACCCGACTGGCTAGCGTCATTTCTTAGGACTTTCCATTGGCAACTACTAAAGCTTCCGGCAAAGTGAAAGCTCCGGCGTAAAGTGCTTTACCAACAATAGAACCTTCAACCCCGATCTCAACTAGCTCAGCGATCGCAGCAATGTCTGCCAAGGAAGAGACGCCACCACTTGCCACAACTGGCGCATTTGTCGCAGCGCATACTGATTTCAATAGTTCTAGATTTGGTCCAGTTAACGTGCCATCTTTTGCTACATCAGTAACGATGTAGCGGGAACAACCATCGCGATCAAGTCGCTCAATAGTTTCAAAAAGTTCGCCGCCCTCTTTGGTCCAGCCGCGAGCAGCTAGAGTCGTGCCGCGTACATCTAGACCAACTGCGATGCGATCGCCATACTGTTTAATTACACGAGCCGTCCACTCCGGATCTTCCAGAGCGGCAGTTCCTAAATTGACCCGAGTGCAGCCAGTTGCTAGCGCACGTTTCAGTGATTCATCATCACGAATACCGCCTGAAAGCTCAACTTTTATATCTAATGCCGCGACAACTTCGGCCAATAAAGTGGCGTTACTCCCCCTGCCGAATGCCGCATCAAGGTCCACTAGGTGCAACCATTCGGCACCAGCGGATTGAAACTCCAGCGCCACTTCAAGTGGGGCGCCATAAATACTTTCCTTCTCAAGTGCGCCTTGAACCAAACGAACTGCACGTCCATCTTTAACATCAACGGCGGGTAGTAGTTCTAGTTTTTTCACAGGCTATTGCTCCAGTTCGCAATCAATTTGAGTCCAGCTTTTCCAGATTTTTCCGGATGAAATTGGGTAGCAGTAAGTGCACCATCTTCGACGGCAGCTAAAAAAGGTTCCCCATATTCAGACCAGGCTTGATATTGCCCAACTGGCGCAGTCGCTGCATAAGAATGTACAAAATAAAAACTTTCATTTTCAACTCCAGCAAAAATTAGCGAGCCCGGAGTTGTTGAAACGGTATTCCAGCCCATGTGCGGCAAGATTGGAGCGCTTAACTTCTTGACCATGCCTGCCCAAATTCCAACACCTTGGTGAGCGCCATTTTCAGCATGCTCCAGCCCGCTCTCAAAAAGTATCTGCATACCGATACAGATACCTAGAGTTGGACGACCAAGTGCAACACGTTCGCGCGCAATCTCATCGCCGCCCACACTTTTAAATCCACTCATGCAGGCTGCAAATGCGCCAACGCCAGGAATAACTAAACCACCAGCTTCGAGGGCAATTTTTCGATCAGCGGTTACAACTACATCGTGCCCAGAAGTTGCAAATGCGCGTTCTGCTGAACGTAAATTTCCAGAACCGTAATCAAGAATTGCGATCAATGATGACCTACAACGAACCCTTAGTTGAAGGAATTCCAGAGACCCGACCATCTAGTGAAACTGCATCACGCAATGCACGCGCTACCGCTTTAAATTGGGCTTCGAAAACGTGGTGCGCATTTCGACCTTCAAGCACTCGAATATGCAGCGCGATATGAGCTTCGGCCACGATTGATTCCCAGATATGTTTTCCGAGAGTGGTATCAAAAGTTCCGATTAACTCAACGATCTCTGGTTGGCGATGAACTAAATAGGGACGACCAGAAAGGTCTACGGCAGCTTGAACGAGTACTTCATCGAGTGGAACCATCGCATCGCCAAAGCGACGGATGCCAGCTTTGTCACCCAGAGCTTCGCGAAGTGCTTGACCAAAAGCGAGTGAGGTATCTTCAACTGTATGGTGAGAATCAACTTCAACATCACCTGTGGTCTTAACGGTTAAGTTAAAGCCCGAGTGTTTGCCCAGCTGCGAAAGCATGTGATCGAAAAATGGCACGCCAGTATCTACGTTGATTGAACCATTGCCATCTAGATTTAACTCGACGAGGACATGAGATTCCTTGGTCTTTCGTTCGACTCGGGCAGTTCTCATCTACTGATCTCCTTCTGCTAGAACTTGCGCTAGGGCGGACAGAAAAGCTTGATTTTCGGCGGCAGTGCCGATGGTGACGCGAAGTTGACCTAATAATCCCACATCTCGAATCAAGATGCCGCGATCTAGCAATTTTTGCCAAAGCTGATTTGCTGGTTGGTTAAAGCCACTAAATAGCAAGAAATTAGCAGCACTCGGCGTGATTGATAAACCTAGTTTTGCTAACCCGGTCTGCACAATCTCGCGCTGTGCGATTAAGGAATCAACACCGGCTAATAGTTCATCTGAAAATGATAGTGCGACTTCAGCCACCGCCTGAGTGATTGCACTTAAGTGATAAGGCAAGCGAACAAGTTGTAGGGCATCAATCACTCTTTCATCTGCAATCAAATAACCGAGTCGAGCGCCAGCAAATGCGAATGCTTTACTCATGGTGCGAATCACGATCACGCTCGGGTATTGCGCAATTAAGGTAGCCGCTGAGGTTTCGCTTGAGAATTCAGCATAAGCCTCATCGACTACGAGCAACCCGCCTACAGCAGCTGCGGCCTTGGCTAATTCAGTAATCTCGGAAATTTTGACTACTGAACCCGTTGGATTATTTGGAGTCGTGATAAACGTTAGGGTTGGCTTGGCAGCTAGAACTTGTTGAACAGCTGCAGCCACATCGAGTGAATGATCATCACGGCGTTTTCCATCTAGCCAATCAACTGAAGTTACCTTGGCAATTAGTGGGTGCATTGAATAAGAAGGCGTGAAACCGAGCGCGCTTTCGCGACCAAATGCCAGAAATATGGATTGAATAATTTCATTACTGCCATTGGCCGCCCAGAGATTTGAAAGATCAAAAGCAACACCAGTCTGGCCGGATATGTACTTTGCTAACCCAGCACGCAATGCGATTGCATCACGATCTGGATATCGATTAAGGGTCGCGCTAACTTCAGCCACGCGTTTAGTAATTGCGGCAACTAACGCCTTGGATGGCGCGAAGGGATTCTCATTGGTATTTAGTTGAGCACTTGTCGGAACTTGCGGCGCACCATATGGCGACATCGGCTTAAGCAGGTCGCGAAGTGGAAGCCAAGCTGGCCAATTAGTTGAATTATTCATAATTGCTCAAGTCGGGCGGTCATTGCTTCACCGTGCGCTGGCAAATCTTCAGAATTAGCCAGGGTCACCACAGTTGGCACTAGATCAAGGAAGGACTCTTGATTATAGGAAACAAAGTGCAGGCCGCGTAAGAAAGTTTGTACTGATAAACCACTGGAATGACAGGCACAACCGCCCGTTGGCAGTACATGGTTAGAGCCAGCTGCATAATCACCTAATGACACTGGCGTAAATCGACCAATGAAAACAGCGCCGGCATTACGAATAAGTTCGGCATCACTTGCTGCATTTTTAGTTTGAATTTCTAAGTGTTCGGCAGCGTATGCATTAACAACCTGCAGGCCTTGCGCAATTGAATCAACTAAAACAATTGCCGATTGGACTCCAGAGAGCGCTGTAGTGATTCGATCACTATGTTTAGTAGCAGCAACACGAGTCTTTAGTTCACCTTGAACTGCAGTTGCTAATTCGCTGGAAGTTGTTACGAGGACCGCAGCTGCAATCGGATCATGTTCGGCTTGACTAATTAAATCAGCTGCAACATCACTGGCGAAAGCACTTTCATCGGCCAGAATTGCAATTTCAGTTGGGCCCGCTTCAGAGTCAATACCAATCAAGCCGCGAAGTGCGCGCTTAGCAGCAGCTACATAAATATTTCCTGGGCCAGTTACTAGATCGCACTTTTCGCAGAACCCCGCAATTCCATATGCAAATAGCGCAATCGCCTGAGCCCCACCAACTGCATAAACTTCGGTGATTCCAAGTAGCGCACAAGTTGCCAAAATAGTTGGGTGTGGCAAACCACCGAACTCACTTTGAGGAGGGGACGCAACAGCAATACTTGGAACTTTTGCAATTTGCGCCGGAACCACATTCATCATGACGCTACTTGGGTAAACCGCGCGACCACCTGGAACATAAAGTCCAACGCGATCTACCGGAATCCACTTCTCGGTTACTGTTCCGCCATCTACAACTTGCACGCTTTTCACGCTGCGCACTTGATCCTCGTGAACTTTGCGGACTCGCGATATTGATAGTTCGAGCGCCGTTCGAATTGCTGGATCTAGATCAGCCAGAGCTTGATCAAGCGCCGACTGCGGAACTCGAATCTGTTCTGGTCTTACACCATCGAACTCTTGAGCTAAATCGCGCAAAGTTTCTTCAGAGCCACTCTTGACGCGTTCAAGAATCGGTGCGATCGCAACCATCGCGGTTTCGACATCTAATCGAGCGCGCGGAATCTCGCGGTTAATTTCCGCTTTGCTTAAGGTGCGACCGCGCAGATCCAGGGTTCGTATCACTCCCCTATTCTACTTATAAGAGCTACACGTTCTGCAGGCAATTAGCCCCGAGTATCGCTTTGAGATCAGCGCTCAAACTTGGTGACGATGTGACCTTATATTCCAACTTCATCACAGTATTACCAGTGGGTTCTTCCAACTGTAGATGGACTTCGCGCTTTCCAGGATGAGTGCGCAAGATCTCTTTTAATCGATCAACAATCGGTGGTGTGCATTGGGCTACTGGCATCGAGATAATCAGTGGACCAGCTGGACCTTGCGTGATGTCTGGAAAAGTTACTTCAAGGGCAGTAAAGCGAAGTTTATCTTCACGTCGATCCACTCGGCCACGAATTAGCGCAACTCGATCTGTCGTAAGCGTTAGGGCGTATTGATGGTAAGTATTTGAGAAGAAGAGCACTTCGAGGGCGCCTTCGAGATCTTCAATATTAACTACTGCCCAATTCGAACCAGTCTTAGTGATTTTGCGAGTGATTCCTGTGATCAAACCGCCGATGGTCACAATCTGCTCGTGATCTCCACCTTCATCGATTAATTCAGAAATTGATTTTGAAACGCTGGCGCGCAGAATATGTTCAACCCCAAGAAGTGGATGATCAGAAACATAGAGACCTAACATCTCGCGCTCATAGCTCAAGAGCAGCGCTTTATCCCATTCACCAGTTGGCACTTCTACTTCCAAGGTCACAACTGAAGTAGTGCTATCGCCACCGAATAAGTCGAATTGGCCAATCGCCTCAGCTCGCTTACTTTCAATCACCGAATCAATAGCTTCGAGATGAATGCTCATTAAACCTTTGCGAGATTCGCCCAGTGAGTCAAAAGCTCCAGCTTTAATCAAAGACTCAATGGTTTTCTTGTTGCAGACTTGTGCATCAACTTTGGCTAAGAAATCACCGAAGGAAGTAAAGCGACCTTTGGCTTCGCGTGCTGCTTTAATCGAAGCAACGACGCCTTCGCCAACATTGCGGATTGCGGCTAGCCCAAACCGGATATCGATTCCGCGCGGGGTGTACTCGGCATCTGATTCATTAACATCAGGCGGTAAAACTTTGCTACCCATGCGGCGACATTCCGATAAATAAAGTGCAGACTTATCTTTGTCATCACGAACACTTGTTAGCAGTGCTGCCATATATTCAGCTGGGTAGTTAGCTTTTAGATAACCGGTCCAATAAGAGACCATGCCATAGCCAGCGCTGTGGGCTCGGTTGAAGGCGTAATCCGAGAACGGAATTAGCACATCCCAAAGACGGTTAATTGCTGGCGGTGAGAAGCCATTTTCGCGCATGCCGCTTTCGAAGTGAACGTACTCTTTATCTAGCACATCGCGATTCTTCTTACCCATTGCCTTACGCAGTAGATCTGCGCGACCAAGTGTGAACCCAGCAACCTTCTGGGCGATTGCCATAACTTGTTCTTGATAAACAATTAGCCCGTAAGTGTCACCCAAAATATCTTCGAGCGGTTTTTCAAGTTCAGCATGGATCGGCTCAACCGGCTTACGTTTATTCTTACGGTCGGCATAGTTATTGTGCGCATTTTCTCCCATTGGACCTGGGCGATATAACGCAATGACTGCTGAAATATCTGCAAATGAATCTGGTGCCAAACTCTTTAGCAGTGCGCGCATTGGCCCACCATCGAGTTGAAACACACCCAAAGTGTCGCCGCGGGCTAGTAACTCGTAAGTCTTCTTGTCATCGAGTTTAAGAGTTTCTAGGACAACTTCTTCGCCTCGGTTGGCTTTGATATTGAGCAAGCAGTCATCGAGAACTGAGAGGTTTCGAAGTCCTAAGAAGTCCATCTTTAACAATCCAGTGGCTTCGCAAGCGCCCATATCGAATTGGGTAATGATCGCGCCATCTGCTTCGCGACGATGAATAGGAATTACATCAAGTAAAGGTTGGGCCGAGAGAATTACGCCAGCTGCGTGAACACCCCACTGTCGTTTAAGTCCTTCCAGGCCACGCGCGGTATCTACGACTATTTTGCTCTCAGGGTCAGTTTCATAAAGTTGGCGGAATTCATTTGCTTCGCCATAGCGTTCATCTTGTGGATTAAAGACGCCACCTAATGAAATATCTTTTCCCATCACAGCTGGTGGCAGAGCTTTGGTTAAACGCTCGCCAATTGCATATGGATAACCAAGGACGCGAGTTGAGTCTTTAATTGCTTGCTTCGACTTAATGGTGCCATAAGTAATGATCTGGGCAACGCGGTCTTCACCATATTTAGTTGTGGCATATCGGATCATCTCGCTGCGTCGACGCTCATCAAAGTCCAGATCGATATCTGGCATCGAGATACGTTCTGGATTTAGGAATCGCTCAAATAAAAGTCCATGTTCAATTGGATCAAGGCCAGTAATGCCTAGGGCGTAAGCAACTAATGAGCCAGCTGCCGATCCGCGGCCAGGGCCAACTCGAATACCTTGACTTTGCGCATGTGAAACTAAGTCAGCTACCACCAAGAAGTAGCCAGGAAAACCCATTTTATTCATGACTTCAAGTTCGTAATCTAAACGCTCGGAATACGCAGCAGGAACCTCGCCATTTAGTCGGCGTAATAAACCAGCCTTAGATTCTTTAACCAGCCAAGTTACTTCAGTTTCCCCTGCCGGTACTGGAAAGACTGGCATTAAATTCTCATTCTCACGCAATTTCACGTCACAGCGAGAAGCAACTAGCAAAGTGTTATCGCAGGCTTCAGGTAACTCTTTAAAGAGCTCGCGCATCTCGGCGGGCGTCTTTAAATAAAATTCATCATTATCAAACTTAAATCGTTTTGGATCAGCCAAGGTCGAACCTGACTGTACGCACAACAAAGCCTCGTGTGACTTGGCATCAGCTTTAGCCGTGTAGTGCAGATCGTTAGTTGCTAGTAGCGGCAACTTAAGCTCTTTGGCAAGCTTTAAGAGATCTGCTTTAACTCGAGTTTCAATTTCGATTCCATGATCCATTAATTCGAGGTAGAAATTATTGGCACCAAAGATATCGCGGTAATCACTTGCGGCACGTAGCGCCTCTTGGTAGGCACCCATACGTAGTCGAGTTTGAATTTCACCACCTGGGCAGCCAGTGGTGGCAATAATGCCTTCGGCATATTTAGAGAGTAGCTCACGATCCATTCGCGGTTTGTAGTAAAAACCTTCAAGCGATGCCAACGATGATAACCGGAAGAGATTTGCGAGCCCTTGATTATTTTCAGCAACCATCGTCATATGGGTATATGAGCCACCACCTGAAACATCATCTTCGCCACCATCGGCCCACTTAACTCGGCTCTTATTAAATCTAGATTCGGGAGCAACATAGGCTTCGATGCCAATGATTGGCTTAATACCCGCTTTAGATGCCTGCTTATAAAAGTCAAAAGCGCCAAAAACATTTCCATGATCGGTCATTGCAATCGCTGGCATCTCTAGCTGGGCTGCTGCTTGAACTAATTCGCCAACGCGCGCCGCACCATCGAGCATCGAGTACTCGGTATGTACGTGTAAGTGAACAAATGAGTCAGACATTTAGTTAGAGATCTACTTTCCAGAAGCCGTTAATTATGGAAGAACCGCATCGCTGAGCAGCCCCAATGATGCTTGCAAGTCACTTGGATAGGGTGCCTTGAACGACATTGGTGCCCCAGTAATCGGGTGGGCAAATCGTAGTTCTAAGGCATGGAGCCAAGGTCGCGCCATGCCTAAGCTTTTCGCTAATACTGGATCTGCGCCATATGTCGTGTCACCAACTAGTGGATGATGAAGCGCCGAGAAGTGAACCCGGATCTGATGAGTTCGGCCAGTCTCTAGTTCTACTTGAACTAGCGAAACAGATCGATAATATTCAATAACTTCGTAATGTGTAATGCTGATTTTGCCATTAGCTACTACGCCAAATCGATGATCCTCTTTTGGGTGTCGATCAATCGGTGCATCAATCGTGCCACTTGAAGGATCAATGTGTCCTTGAATTAGTGCGTGATAAATTTTTTCGACAGTGCGATCGCGAAATGCATCCTTTAATACATGATAGGCCTGATCAGACTTTGCAACCACCATTAACCCAGATGTTCCGACATCAAGTCTATGAACAATGCCGGCACGTTCAGCGGGTCCAGTTGTAGTAATCGTGTAACCGGCGGCAGTTAGCGCACCAACGACAGTCGGGCCAGTCCAACCAGGACTTGGATGCGCTGCGCAACCAACTGGTTTATCGATAACTACAATTGCATCATCATCGTAAATAACAGTCAGACCTTCAATTGGGGTCAACGGAATTGGATCAGGATTAAGCGGTGCCGGCAAAAGTACTTCAATGATTTGGCCAGATTCAACGCGTTCAGACTTTAGAAGGGCTCGGCCATTGGTAGTTATGTCGCCGTCTTCAAGAAGTCGCACTACTGCAGTTCGTGATAGTCCTAAGACGCGAGTTAGCGCGCTATCAATTCGTTCGCCTGCAACTCCTTCGGGTACAGCCAGAGTCCGCATTTCCCGGCCATTGTTATCCAAACCAAAATTACTTTGCGGCATCTATTGGCCCAACTTTTCTAATTGTTAAAACTATTGCTAGGAACGCAGCAATTACGATCGCGCTGTCGGCTAAGTTAAACACTGGCCAATTGGTTATTTCGAGCCAATCAATTACTTCGCCCTTAAAGAAGCCTGGGCTTCGAAATAGTCGATCAGTTAAATTGCCTAGAACGCCACCAAGGAGTAATCCGAGAACGGTTGCCCAGCCCAACGACGTTATTTTACTGCTGTAATAAACGATCACGATTACAGCCGCGATGGCTACGCCAGTTAGGACAACTGTCGCCCCAGTCGCAAAACCAAAAGCTGCCCCTGGGTTTCGAACCAACGTTAACTGGAAAAGGGAACCGAGGATTTCAACTGGATTGCGAGCCGAAAGATTATTTACTGCCCAAATCTTGGCGGATAAGTCCAGCCCCCATGTAAGTGCCGCGACTAAATAGAGGCGGCGCACGTTAGCGCCGTTCTTCCTTAGCTTTGCAGATCATGCAGAGCGTTGCGCGTGGGAAAACTTGTAAGCGAGCTTTGCCAATTGTGTTGCCACACTCTTCGCAAAGACCATAACTCTTGGTATCGATTCGCTCGAGAGCACGTTCAGTTTGTAGGACCATATCGCGCGCATTAATCACGAGTGACATTTCATGTTCGCGTTCGAAAGTCTTGGTACCTGCATCTGCCTGATCATCACCAGCGCCTTCAGATGATGAATGAATCAGGTCATCCATTTCGATTTCAACTTTTGCTAATTCATCTTTCAAGCGGAGAAGTTCTTTTGAAATCTCGGCACGGATTGCTTTAAGTTCAGCCGCAGTCCAGGCTCCTTCGTTTTCAGCAGCGATCAAAGGTGATGGCGCCGCTTTCAAAGGCTTAAGTGGTGCAATTTTCTTACTACTCTTATTCGGGCGTGGTGGCGGTGGCATGACTAGACGTCGTTCTTCAACCACAACTTCAACTGGAGCGATTACAACAGTATTAACACTTACAGTTTGGGATTTTTCATCAACGCTAATTGTGGTTTTTGATCCTGCTTTAGCCGGAAATGGTTTGCCGATGGTTTTACTAGAAGCTGGCTTAGTGGCAGCAGGACGAGCAACACTGGTCTTGGCCTTTTTTGCTGGAGCGGCTTTCTTCGCTGGCGCTTTTTTAGCTATGGCTTTCTTAGCTGGGGCAGCTTTCTTCGCTGGCGCTTTTTTAGCTACCGCTTTCTTAGCTGGGGCTGCCTTTTTGGCAGGGGCTTTCTTCGCAGCGGGTTTAGCACTTTTTTTGGTAGGCACGCGGGGCACCTTATGCCCAATAAGCTCGAAATGCCACTCGCGCCACCGCGCTGCGACCAATTCAGGCAAATTTTGGTTGCCAGCCTTTGCTTGGAATAGAATTTCCTCAGGTTCAAAGCGCATTGACCAGGCCATCACCTGAGAGCGTTCCAGAAGAGGCGGCAACTGCCGCGGTAGAACTGGAAACTGAACGCTACTAAATAAGTGATCTATCGCTTCTTCTAATTTTCAGTATAAGCAATAGATAAGGCGGGTGGTACCGCGGTGATCGCTAAGTTGCGAAACCCGTCCCTCCATTTTCGAAAGTTATGAAGATGGAGAAGTAAATGACATTTCGCGCTATCCCAGCAGCTATTGATCTACCTGCCATGGAGCGTTCCATCCTAACTTTCTGGCAAGAAAACTCGGTTTTCGAAAAGTCAGTTAGCAACCGAGATGGCGCTGATACTTGGACTTTCTACGAAGGCCCACCGACTGCCAATGGCCTACCTGGAACTCACCACATTGAAGCGCGCGTTTTTAAAGATGTCTTCCCACGCTTTCACACCATGAAAGGTAAGCAAGTAATTCGCAACGCTGGTTGGGATTGCCATGGTTTGCCCGTTGAGATTGCAGTAGAAAAAGAACTTGGATTTGCGGGCAAAGGCGATATTGAAAAATTTGGTATCGCTGCGTTTAACGATAAGTGTCGCGAATCAGTTCAACGTCACGTAGGTGCATTTACCGAGATGACCAATCGCATGGGATTCTGGGTAGATTTCGAAGAAGCTTATTGGACTATGTCACCACAATATGTAGAAAGCGTTTGGTGGAGCTTAAAAGAGATCTGGCAAAAAGGTTTGCTCGTACAGGATCATCGCGTCGCGCCATATTGTCCTCGTTGCGGAACTGGCTTATCAGATCATGAGTTAGCGCAGGGCTACGAAACTGTTACTGATCCATCGGTATTCGTACGTTTCCCAGTAACCAGCGGCCCCCTTCAAGAGCTAGGCGCTGCGCTTCTCGTTTGGACTACCACTCCTTGGACTCTGGTTTCGAACACGGCAATTGCGGTGCATCCCGAAGTTATTTATGTTGTTGCAAAGGTGACAACGGTAAAGGACGAAGTTTCTAGCAGTGAAGTTTTAATCGTTGCTGAAAATTTGATCTCTGCCTTAACTGGTGAAATTGAGATCCTGCAGAGCATGCCAGGCAGCACGCTCGAACATACTAAATACCAACGCCCCTTTGATTTCGTAGACATTCCAGATTCGCATTTCGTAGTTTTGGCTACTTATGTAACCACTGAAGATGGCACAGGTTTAGTGCATCAATCTCCCGCCTTTGGTGCCGATGACTTAGCGGTCTGTCGTTCTTATGGTTTACCGGTTGTTAATCCAATTGCTCCTGATGGCAAGTTCTTGCCTGAAGTTAAATTAGTTGGCGGGCTCTTCTTTAAAGATGCGGACAAAACATTAGTTAAAGAACTCAAATCTCTCGGCGTTCTCTACAAGCATGTGCAGTACGAGCACTCTTACCCGCACTGCTGGCGTTGCCACACTGCTTTGATTTACTACGCACAACCTTCTTGGTACATCCGCACGACTTCAATCAAAGATGCCCTTATTCGTGAAAATGAAAAGACTGACTGGCATCCAGAAACAATTAAGACTGGACGCTACGGCGATTGGTTAAATAACAATATTGATTGGGCGCTAAGCCGCAATCGTTTCTGGGGTACTCCGCTACCGATTTGGCGCTGCGAGAATAGACATGAAGTTTGTGTTGGTTCATTGGCTGAACTTGGTGAACTAGCTGGACAAGAACTCTCTAATCTTGATCCGCACCGTCCATTCGTTGACGATATTTCATTTAAATGTGCTGAATGTAGTGAGCAGATGACTCGAACCCCTGAAGTAATTGATTGTTGGTATGACTCTGGCGCAATGCCTTTTGCCCAATTCGGCTACCCACATAAAGAAGGCTCTAAAGAGAAGTTTGCAGCTGCCTACCCAGCTGACTTTATTTGTGAAGCAATCGATCAAACTCGAGGTTGGTTTTACACGTTAATGACTATCGGAACCCTAGTTTTCGACAAGTCCTCATATAAGACAGTTCTCTGCCTTGGTCATATTCTGGATAAAGATGGCCGCAAGATGAGTAAACACTTAGGTAATGTTCTAGAGCCAATGGCGCTAATGGAACAACATGGCGCCGATGCTATTCGTTGGTACATGCTCGCAGCTGGCTCGCCATGGTCTGCTCGTCGAGTTGGGCACGAAGCGATCACTGAAGTTATTCGCAAAACGCTACTGACTTATTGGAACACCGTTTCATTCCACGCTCTGTATGCGCAAGCCGCAAACTTTGAACTCTCACAAGCTCCGGCAATGGCCACTCGCCCACTTATGGATCGCTGGATCAATAGCGAATTACAATCATTAATTATTGAAGTTGATGAGGCGCTGAGTGATTTTGATTCGCAGCGTGCTGGTAAAGCACTAGCTGCTTTTATCGATGACCTTTCTAATTGGTATGTGCGTCGATCAAGGCGCCGCTTCTGGGACGGTGATGTTGCGGCCATGGCAACACTGCATGAATCGCTGGTAGTTCTTACGCAATTAATGTCACCAATGGTCCCATTTATTACTGAGGAAGTCTGGCAAGTGCTAGTGCGTCCAGTAGATGCGAGCACAAGTAGCTCTGTTCACTTAACTGATTTCCCTGTTGCCGATCGCAGCCAGATTGATCTCACGCTATCTGCTCAAGTTGCTTTAACTAAACGGATCGTTGAACTAGGAAGAGCGGCCCGAGCCGAAAGTGGCGTCAAGATTCGTCAACCACTGCAGCGTGCATTGATTTCAGCTAAAGGCTGGGCAGCTCTACCTGTTGCCATGAAAGAACAGATTGCTGAAGAGTTAAATGTGATTGACCTTGAAGATATTGCTAGTGCCGATGGCGAGTTAGTGGATATCTCGATCAAAGCTAATTTCCGTACTCTCGGTACGAAATTTGGTGGTGCCGTACAAGATATCGCTAAAGCGATCTCAGTGCAGAGCCCATCTGAATTAGTCGCAACATTGCGTTCAAATAGTTCAACCAAAGTTAGCGAGTGGGAAATTACCCTTGATGACCTAGTCGTTACCGAAACTCCTAAGAGCGGTTGGAATGTCGCCAGCCATGATGGTGAGAGCGTTGCTCTTGATTTAGCTTTAAGTCCAGCACTTATTAGTGCCGGACTCGTACGTGAAGTTATTCGCTTTATTCAAGATGCTCGCAAAACTAATGGTTTCGATATTTCAGATCGAGTAAATATCTCTTACAACGCAAATGATGACGTGTTGGCTGCGATCGAAGCAGACTTGTCTCATATCCAAGGCGAAGTACTCGCGACTCAGATGCGTGCCGAAAAGACTCTAGCTCTTGGCGATAACGAACTTGGTTTAACAGTTAAGTTAGTCAAAGATAGTTAATCAAAACGAGCGCAGAAGTGGGACTACTCGCGAGATTACGATAAAGAGAATTAACATTGAAAGATCAATGTTAATTCCGCCAATTCGAAGTGGTTTCACAAAGCGCCGCACAAAGCCAAGCGGCTTATCAGTTACGGCATAGATAAAATCAGCCACAATCAAAACGATGCCACTTGGCCGCCAAGAAGGTTTTGCCATTCGAACATAATCGAGAATTAAGCGGAGGAATAAACAGAGTAAAAAGAGTTGAAGTAAATCGGCGATTACTCCGCCAATGCTAAACATCTAAAAATCAGCTCTGATTGAAAAAGGATGCTTCAGCCGCTGCTGTTTTAGCATCATTACTAACGCTGACATTTTCAGGTGAGAGCAAGAATACTTTTGAAGTAACACGTTCAATGCTTCCGTGTAGCCCAAAAACTAGACCACTTGCGAAGTCAACTAAGCGCTTGCGCTCTGTTTCTTCCATATCACTCAGATTCATAATTACTGGATTGCCTTCGCGGTATTGTTCGCCAATTGCGCGCGCCTCGCTATAAGTGCGTGGGTGCAGAGTAACGATGCGATCCATAGTTGAGAGTTCAGGTTGTACGGCCACAGCTACCGGACGTGAGGCAACATTGCGCACAACTGCACCACGAGGTTCACGAACTGATACCGCACCACTGCGCACAGGTTCTTGTGCAACTGCCACTTGATCTAACTCTGGATCATCTTTAAGACCTAAGAAGGTCGCCACTTTGCCTACTGAAAATGCCATAGAGAAAGGTTACTAGTGGGGTGATCTGGAACCGAGGATTGAACTACCTACCCGAATATGTGTCGCACCAAACTTGATGGCCGCTTCGAAGTCACCACTCATGCCGGCCGATAGATATTTAGATTTTGGAAATTGGCGCTGAAACCCCTGATTTATCTGGGCTAAATCGGCAAATGCTTTTTCCGGCTCTACTCCTAACGGAGCAACTGCCATTAACCCCAAGAGCTCTAAGTTGCTGCTCTCATTTACTAATTCAGCCAACTGGGCCAAAACTGCTGGACTGGCTCCCCCGCGACCTAGTTCTCCATCTAGGGAAACCTGTAAGAAAACTTGGTGCCGACGTGGGCTCTGAGCAAATTTTAGAATTTCTCTCTCACTCGAGATGGAGTGAATCACATCGGCCCACCCACAGATAGATCTAATTTTATTGCTCTGGATCTGTCCTTGAAAATGCCAGGTAGCGCTAACCAATTGAGCTTTGGGCCCAGCCTCTTGATCTCGATTTTCGCCAAAATTCACTTCACCTAATTCGCGCAGAGTCTCGATATCAGAAATTGGAAAAGTCTTAGTAACTACTATCAACTCAATCTCAGCTGGGTCTCTATCAACAGATTGAGCGGCACTATTAATGCGCTCCCTAACTTCTTGCAGATTACGAGCGATCTCAGCTTTACGAGTACTCATAATTTTATGACACCAGCTTGACGACCCGTAATCTGATTGCGGCGATAGGAGAAATAGTTCTGATCTTCCAAGGTGCAGCCAGCTGATATTCCAACGGGCACATCTACTTCAGCCAGCGCCGCTATTAACGCTTTTGGTAAATCTAAAGCAGGCATTCCGGTTTTAGTTGTACTCCTTGCTAACGGATGTCTCGCAATCACTTCATCATGCAGTTCTTGCGGAACTTCATAACACTTTCCACAAATTGCCGGCCCAATAGATCCCATAATTTGCGTTGCGCCAAGAGCGCTCATCATGGCAACAGTTTTTACTGCGATTGAATTCATTAACCCGGCTCGGCCAACATGAACGGCCGCAACTAACTTTTCGCTGCGCAAAAGAAGTGGGATGCAATCAGCGACCATTACGACTAAAGCTATCTCTGAGTTAGCAGTAATCAAGGCATCAGCAACCGGGACTTGCGCCGGAATTTGATCAATTACAAAAACTGTATCGCCATGAACTTGCGACATTACGGCAAAATCGCCAACTCGCTCTCGCAACTTTTCTCGATTTCTTTCGACATCAGCTGGGTCATCGCCTACATGACTGGCTAGATTCCAGGAAGAGTAATCGCCATGGCTAAAACCACCATGGCGATTAGTAAAGAAACTTTCCATCTCTATTTCATAAAGTCAGGTACATCAATATCGTCCTCGGAGACTAACTCTTCAAACTTTACGCGAGGTCGCAATGGCCGATCACCATCTAAATCAAGTGCAACTGAGATTGGATCATTGGATGGAAGTGGGTCAGCATTGCCAGAGAGGGCTGCTGCGTTAATCACTGGGACCGAGACTTTCTTTGGTTCGCCACCAGAAAAACCAGCTGCAATAACAGTTATGCGTACTTCATCGCCAAGTGCGTCATCAATGGTGGTTCCGAAAATAATGCGAGCATCTGGATGTGCCGAAGCTTGCACGAGTTCGCAAGCTTCGTTTATTTCGAATAGACCGAGATCTGAGCCGCCGGCAACCGAAAGCAATACACCCATTGCACCATCTATCGAAGCCTCAAGCAAAGGACTTGAGATAGCTAGTTCGGCAGCGCGACGAGCACGATCTTCGCCACGAGCAGAACCGATACCCATCAGAGCCGAACCAGCATCAGTCATGACAGTTTTAACATCAGCAAAGTCCAAATTAATTAAACCTGGTTGGGTGATGATTTCAGTAATGCCTTGAACACCAGAGAGCAGAACTTGATCAGCAGATCTAAATGCATCAACTGCAGTAATGCTGCGATCACTAATTGCGAGTAAGCGATCATTAGGAATAACAATCAGAGTGTCTACTTCGCTGCGGAGTTCTTCGATTCCAATATCTGCTTGCGATTGGCGAATCTTTCCTTCAAAACTAAATGGCCGAGTAACTACCCCAATTGTTAAGGCACCTAAATCGCGAGCAATCTTGGCAACTACTGGAGCACCGCCGGTACCAGTACCGCCACCTTCGCCGGCAGTTACAAAAACCATATCTGCTCCACGCAAAATTTCTTCAATTTCATCTGCATGATCTAGAGCGGCTTCGCGTCCCTTATCGGGTGCAGCTCCCGCACCAAGACCCTTAGTTGATTTTCGACCAATATCTAATTTCACATCAGCATCACTCATCAACAAATGTTGTGCATCTGTATTAATTGCAATGAACTCGACACCCTTTAAGCCAACATCGATCATGCGATTGATTGCATTAACTCCACCGCCACCAATACCAACAACCTTGATGACCGCTAAATAATTCTGTGGTGAAGCCACTTTTTATCCTCCTAAAGAACAGTAAACCTCAAGTTGAGAATCACTGTTATGCCTGATATATAGGCGAAAGTATTCTTTGTAGGTCAGGTAGGCAAAGACCGCCACGCATCTTTTTTATTTTTTATTTTAACTATTTTTGGAACAATTATTTATTTCACAATTGGTGAACGAGGTTCGGTTAAATCAATTCTTTTTATTTTTGAATTCTCGGGCAGGGCCACTAAAGCCCTATAAACCTTTAGTTTTAGATCAATTTCAAAATCAGATCCCCAGATAACGAAGAGCGAGCGTTTACCTTCGGTAATTTTGAAAGAAATATTCTCGGGCGAAGCAGCAGTAAAGGCTGAAGTACGGGTTGAGAATTCTGCCGGTAATTTAGTAAATAACTCGATCGCAGCCAAACCGCTCTTGGTATCCCTGGCGAAAACTGACGGTAATTCTGATTCAAACCCGCCTGGCAATTCAAATCGTATGCCAGCTGCATCCATTAGCTGCCCATTGAAAGTTGCAATTGGGATCCTTGGCGTGACTGCAACAACAATTTTTCCAGAAATCCAGTTACGTGACAAATCAGCACTTTTAATCCAAGGCAAAGTTTCTAAGCGAGCTGCAATCTTGCGAGTTTCAACGCGAGCTAATTTCTCTCCAACTTTCAAGTTGGTCAAATACCTAATTGTTGATTCGCTACTTTTTGTTGGCGCACCCGCGTAGTTTATCTCTTTGATGGTTAGGACATTCGACCAACCAAGCAAGTAAGCCAATCCAGTCGTTAGCAGTATTACGAAAACTGTAATTACTCGATGCCTGCGCAAGAACATTTACTTGGCTAATTCTTCCACGATGATTGGCGCTAAGGAACTTACGTCACCAGCGCCAAGAGTAATTACCACATCACCTGGTTTCGCTGACTTCACAACTGATTCCACAGCGGCCATAAAATTGGGAATAAACTTACCTCGGCTCATCTTTTCAACAATTGCCGCTGAACTGACTCCTGCTATCGGCTTCTCGCTGGCGGCGTAAATTTCAAGCACAATTACTTCATCGGCTAAATCTAAAGCAGCCGCAAAGTTATCAATAAACGCTTTAGTCCGTGAGTACCGATGTGGTTGGAAAATTACGATTATTCGGCCATCGCCGGCAAATCTGCGCGCTGCAGTCAAGGTAACTTCAATTTCAGTTGGGTGATGGCCGTAATCATCGACTACCCGGATACCGTTTATGGTTCCTTTTATTTCAAAACGTCGACCAGCTCCCTTAAATGTCGCTAAGCCATCGATCATTTCACTAGGGGTTAGTTCAAGAACGATTCCGGCTGCAAGGGCTGCGGCTGCATTCATTAAATTATGGTGGCCAGGCACATTTAGCTCTATTTTGCCAATTACTTTTCCGTGCCAGATAGCGCGAGCGCTTGAGCCGAGGGGCAATAGAACTATTTGATCGATGACTAAGTCAGAATCTGGTGAGGTGCCATAAGTAAAGGTGCGCGTGCTCTTTACTGCACTGCCTAGTTTTCGAGCGCCCTTATCGTCATTACAGTAAATTAGAAAACCGTCGCTGGATATGGTCGCAATAAAGTCAGTAAAGACTTCAAAAACTGCACTCTCATCAGCAAAGTAATCCACATGATCGAACTCAATATTTGTAATAATCGCGCCGTAGGGTTGATATGCAATGAACGAGCCATCAGATTCATCGGCTTCGGCTACAAAAAAATCACCTGTGCCTCGATGTGCATTCGAGCCAGATGCCGTAATTGTGCCCCCGATGGCAAAAGATGGATCTACACCAGTTGCTTGAAGAGCTACAGTTAGCATTGATGAAGTAGTAGTTTTTCCGTGCGTACCCGCTACGGCAATACTTTTAGACTCTGACATCAAAAGTGCCAGCGCCGTTGCTCGAGGAATTAGTGGGATTCCTAATTCGATTGCGCGCAATTTCTCTGGGTTACCCTCAGAAATTGCAGTAGAGAAAACAACCAGATCAGCCCCATCAACGTTCTCGCGTTGGTGACCTACCGAAACACTTGCACCCAAGGCGGTCAGAGCGACAACGACATTTGAGCCCTTGGCATCAGAGCCAGAAACTTGAATTCCATGTGAAAGTGAGATCCGCGCTAACCCGCTCATGCCAGCTCCGCCAATGCCGATGAAGTGCACGCGCTTACCAATCAACTCTGGCAAAGTTAGATTTGGCTTCATTTAACCAATTCTGGCATGACGGCGCATTAAGTTAACAATATTTGTGACAGCGGCGCGATCACTTTCGTCACCAGCCATAAATATTTGGGATTTTGCCAGCGCACTAGACAAATTATCGGCCAGCCACTGCTTGTTAAATTCACTTTGCGGCACAATTTCCGCACGACCTTGTTCAATAAGAAAGTCCGCATTGCGCGCTTGCTCGCCATTGCCAATTGCCAGTGGGATAAAGATGGCATATTTGCCTAGCGCGTTGAATTCAGCACAAGTAATTGCGCCACTCCGACCAATAACAAGGTCGGCAGCCAAGTAGGCAGTAGCCATATCTTCAATGTAGGGAACTGGGTGGTACCCAACACTTGCAATTGGTAGTTCATTATTTCCACCAACTGAGTGAAGAACCTCAAAGTCGATGAGTAAACTTGAAATTGAGCTGGCAACAATTGAGTTGATGGCAGCTGAACCTTGTGAACCACCCATTATTAATAACAAAGGTTTGCCAGATTTGATTCCGAGTTTCGCTTTGGCTGCGCTTCGAGCTCCAGGCCAATCACTCTTGGCGCTATCTAAAGCTGCGCTAATGGCTGGCTTCAGCGGTAGCCCAACAACTTGAGCAGCTCTAAATTTTCCAGCTTTAACTGGTTTGCCGACCGCCATCGCTCCACCCAAAAATGCGCCAAATTTATTAGCCCAACCAGGTATGGCATTTGCTTCATGCACCACAAATGGAGTTCTGCGCAAAGCGGCAGCTAGATAAACGGGAGCTGATACATATCCGCCAAATCCAATTACGCAGTCAGCGCCTTTTACTATCTGCAGCGATTTTGAGAGAGCTTGGCCGAAACGTGTAGGTGCCAAGAGTCCGGCTAGTGAAAGTGATCGCGGCAAAGTAACTTTTGGAATAACACTGAGTTTGTATCCAGCACTAGTAACCAAGACATTTTCTAAGCCGGTGGCGGTGCCAACAAATTCAAACTTGCTGGCCGGGAATTCCTTTTGCCAAGTATCGGCCACAGCTAAAGCTGGTTCGATATGACCAGCAGTACCCGCGCCTGCGAAGACAATCTTCATTTTGAATTAGACTTTCGGAATTCTCGGATTCCGCGAGCGACTTCAGGATCACGAAGAGCTGCGCCTAAAACAAAGCCCAAAGCCAAATAAGTAGAGATCAGAGATGAGCCTCCGTATGAAATTAACGGCAAGGTAACTCCAACTACCGGAACCAAACTAACAGCAGAGCCGATGTTAAAGAAACATTGAATCGAGATCCAAACGCCAATGCCCGCACAAGTGAATCTGACCATTGGATCATTTGCGCGGATAGAGATGCGGAAGATGGCAAATATCAGACCACAGAAAAGCAGAATTGTTCCGATAGTGCCAACTAGACCTAGTTCCTCACCAATCACCGAGAAAATAAAATCCGTATGAGCTTCAGCTAAATTACCCCACTTTTGCCGACTTGCGCCGAGGCCAACGCCTAGTAGCCCGCCAGTTGCCAGGCCCATCAAACTATGTGCTGGTTGCCAACCATAATTTTTATAGTCACCTTCAGCGAATGGATTAAGAACTACTAAGAATCGAGCTGCCCGATAAGGAGCGCTAATAATAAGCACACTAATGCCGGCCATACCTAGCGCTGAAATAGTTCCAAAAAGTCGCAGCGGAATTCCAGAGACAAAGAGCAAGCCAGCCATAGTCGCACCGATTACGGCTGCTGTGCCGAGATCCTTGCCAGCTAATACAAAGATGATAACTCCCAAGTAGCCAGGGACAATTAGTTTTAGGACATTTGTTCGTACAATTCCAGCACTTTCATACCGCGCTAACATGGTTGCCGCCCAGAGAATCATAAGAAACTTTGCAAACTCAGATGGCTGAACAACAAAAGGACCGAAATCAATCCAATTTCGGTTTCCATTAACAGAATAACCAACGCCTGGAATCAGCAACACAGCTAACATGCCGATAGAAACTAGTAGTGAAATTCGGCCGATTGCTCGCCACAAGTTAAGTCGTAACTTAGCTGCTACCCAACCAATAGGTAGAGCCAGAATCAGAAATACCAACTGTCTTACAAATGTTCCATAGGTGTTGCCATTAACTTTGGTTGAGTAAATGGTTGAGGCCGAGAAAACCATTATCAAACCTAAGATACTCAGCGCTGTTACGCAGATGGCAAAGAGCGCAAAAGTATTAAATGGCTGAAGTAACTTGCTGCGCTTAACTTGCGTTGTCATTTTTACCCACTATTTCTCGAACTGATTTGGCAAAACGATCACCGCGATCGCCGTATGAAATAAATTGATCCATGGATGCACATGCTGGCGCTAGTAAAACTGCATCGCCATGTTCAGCAAGTAACTTGGCCTGCTCAACTACCTGATTCATGAAGGTGTTATCCGCACTGCTTCGATCATAGCCAGGGTCTGGATCTACTCGAACTAAAGTGACGGTTGGGAATCTGCTCTGCATCTCGTGGGCAATTAATTCTCTATCTGCACCTATTAAAATCACTGCTCGCAAACGTGAACCCACTTGAGCAATCAAGTCGCCCATTTCGGCACCTTTAGCTAATCCGCCCGCAACCCAGACCACACTGAGCTCAGACATTAACGATGCTTGGGCAGCATGCGGGTTAGTTGCCTTGGAATCATCAATCCAGCGAATCCCATTCTGCTCCAAAACTGTCTCGATGCGATGGCGCCCTGGTCGAAATTTCTTAATTGCATCTCGAATTACCGCATGGTCGATTCCAATAGACCGCGTCAACCCGGCAGCCGCTAACGCATTGGAAACCGCATGTGGCGCTGTTGGCTGCACTTCGCTCAACTCACAGAACATGGCAGCTTCCATCGGATCTTCGACAAAAGCTCGGTCAACTAAGAGATCTTCAACTAACCCGATCTCGCCTGGCTTGGGAGTCTGCAGAGTGTAGAAAACTTTTCGACCCTGCCAATGCGCGCATCCTTCGACCACATTTGCGTCATCGCCATTTAAGATCGCAGTAACTGAACGTTCAAGTAAATCAAGTTTTGCTTTGGCATACTCAGCAAAAGAGCCATGCCAATCAATATGATCTACTGCGAT
This sequence comes from Bifidobacterium breve, assembly GCA_945885625.1. GTDB lineage: Bacteria > Actinomycetota > Actinomycetes > Nanopelagicales > Nanopelagicaceae > Planktophila. Next base: position 29,197 of record CAMCYS010000002.1, read on the forward strand.
ATTAAGAATTGAGCCGGCGACAAATTCAGCTGATTCTGCCCAATGTAATTGGAACGAGGAGAGCTCTAGAACTAGATACTCATATTTCTGTTCAGAAATTACTGCATCGATGACAGGTGTTCCGACATTGCCACATGCGAAAGCGCTGATACCAGCAGCTTTAAGAATTGATTCGGTGAGTTCAACCGTAGAAGTTTTACCATTAGTACCAGTGACTGCTAGCCACTTTTGCTCAGGTGCTATTTGTTGCTTAATTTCCCAAGCCAGATCAATTTCATTGAGTAACGGGATCTCACGATTTCGAAGATCCGCAATTATCGGATGACTAGGTCGCCAGCCTGGAGAAACAACGACAGCCGCCCAGTTGATATTTGATAGATCGCTAAGTGTCGCACGCTGAAAATCAATTTCGCTGATCTCGTTTTCATCAAATACCGAAATCTCAGCACCCATGTTGCTTAGAACTTGCGCAACCGATCGACCAGTAACTCCGCCACCCAATACCAACACTCGTGCACGAGCGATCGTTAAACCGCCCAGTGTTGTCAAAGTAGAGGTATTGGACATGACTTAGCCCGCAAGGCTTAACCATTGGGCGTAGAAGAGACCCAAACCAAGTGCTACACACAGGCCGGAAATGATCCAGAAACGCAGGACGATGGTTACTTCGCCCCAGCCCTTTAATTCAAAGTGGTGATGTAATGGTGCCATTCGAAAGATTCTTTTTCCGCCAGTTACCTTAAAGTACAGAGTCTGGATAATTACCGACATCGTAATAATTACGAAAAGTCCTCCAAGAGGGATCAATAAAAGTTGAACTCTTAAAGTGCTGGCTAAACCTGCCAGCGCGCCACCGAGAGCCAAAGATCCGGTATCGCCCATAAATATTTTTGCTGGTGATGCATTCCACCATAGAAAACCGGTACAGGCACCTGCGAACGCAGCCGCCAAAACTGCTAAGTCCAACGGATCACGCACTGAATAGCATCCGCTAGATATGTCGGCAGCAATCGCACAGCCTTGTCCAAACTCCCAGATTCCAATCAAAATGAAGGCCAAGAAAGTCATCACGGAAGCACCAGTTGCTAAACCATCTAAACCATCAGATAAATTAACGCCATTACTTGTAGCAGTTACCATTAACGCAATCCAGATAACTACGACTACACCACCAAGCACGATGCTGGTATCTCTAACTACTGATAAGTTCAAGGAGATTGGTGTTAGACCTTCGTTATCAGCAAATTGAATTCCGAAATATCCAAAGGTAGCCGCTATTATTACCTGCCCAAGAATTTTATAACGTCCCTTTAAACCCAAGGATTTTTCTCTAGAAACCTTTAGCCAATCATCCAAGAATCCAACGAATCCAAGTCCCACTACTAACGCAATCACCAATAGCGCTGAAATCGTTGTGGCCGTCTGCGTTATTCCATGGCTTACTAAATATCCCGCAATAGCCGCGAAAATAATAATTAAGCCACCCATAGTTGGAGTTCCACGTTTGGTGTGGTGCGAGGCTGGCCCATCATCGCGAATGATTTGCCCATATCCTCGCGCGGCTAACAAACGAATCAAAACCGGGGTGCCGAATAATGCGAAGAAGAGCGCTACTGCTCCCGAGATTAAAATCTGTCTCATTTATTCGTCATCCTTCTTTCCTGCCTCAGTTTGCCAGTTCGCTACTACTTCTTGCGCTATTTCTTCAAAGTGTTCGGCTCGCGATGCTTTAACCAGCAATACATCACCAGATTGCATCTCTTTTAGCACTGCGACAACTGAATTCTTATCATTTAGTTCATGCACTTTTGTGTCACTATCGCTTGGGACACCATCGCTATAGGCCGGCATTGAAACTGTAAGCAGGTGATCAATTGCGAGATCGCTAACCAATTTTCCAATCGCGGCATGGTCTGCATTCTCGGAACTCCCTAATTCATGCATCTTTCCTAACGCTGCCCAGGATGATCCACCACGCTCTTGCGCGAATAGAGCCAATGTTCGTAACGCTGCAGCCATTGATTCAGGGTTAGCGTTATATGAGTCATTAATCATTAATCGACCAGCTAACTCAAAAATTTCCATTCGCCACTTGCTGGCTAGCTCGGCCATAGACAGAGAGCCGGCTATTTGATCAACAGATAATCCCAGCGCGCTTGAGATCGCAGCAGCAGCTAAAGCATTAGGAATTTGATGTAGCCCGACCAACCGCATCCCAACAGCTGCACGGCCAGATTTTGTCACTAGATCAAAGTGCGGGCGTCCCTCGCGAATCTCAACATCAGCAGCCCGCACATTACAATCACTTCGCTCGCCAAAAGTTAGAACTGATACCCCATTGGCAACTTTCATAGCAGGTGTGAATTGATCATAAGTTCCCAGAACAGCCGTACCGCCACTGACGAGTGAAGTAATCAACTCTGATTTTGCTTGCGCAATTGCTTCGCGAGATCCAAATTCACCAATATGAGCGTTGCCAACTTTAAGAACTGCGCCAATTCTTGGTTTAGCTATTTCGCACAGAAGAGAGATATCTCCGATGTGACGAGCGCCCATTTCGACGATGCAGTACTTAGTTTGACCGCTGCACTCTAATATTGTCAGAGGAACACCCAGCTCATTATTATATGAACCAACTGGCGCAACAGTCTCGCCAACTGAAGAGAGTATGTAGTTAAGTAAGTCCTTGGTGGTGGTCTTACCTTGGGAGCCAGTGATTCCGATAACCGTTAAATTCTCTAATTGAACTCGCACGAATTTGGCTAGATCGGCCACAGCCTGAGTTACATCTGAAACAACCACGCAAGGTTGATCAACTATTTGAGTAGTAAACGCCAAGACTGCTCCGTTTGCGAAAGCATCAGAGCAGAAATTGTGACCATCTGTGTTCTCGCCAACTAGAGCCAGAAAGAGAGAGCCCGGTTTAGCTCTACGCGAATCAAATACTGGTGCCTGTGTAACCATAATGTTTTCATCACCATGAAGTGAGCCATTAACAATGAGTGAGATTTCACGAGCTGATAATTTGATCATGGAGTCGCCTCAATAGCAGCTGCTAACACGAGACGATCATCAAAGTTGTGCTTTACACCAGCTATCTCTTGCCCTGACTCATGTCCCTTTCCTAGGAGTACAACTACGTCATCAGGTTTTGCTGCTGCCACTGCTAACTCAATAGCTCGCTTGCGATCAACTTCAACGACACTATTGGAAGGCAGAGTTAGTCCAGAGATCATCTCGTTAATAATTTGAGTTGGATCTTCGCTTCGAGGATTATCACTGGTAAAAATTGCTAAATCAGATCCAGCTAATAACGCAGCTCCCATTAATGGGCGCTTGCTTTTGTCACGGTCGCCACCACAACCTAATAATGCAATAACTTTTCCAGAAGTGCCTTTCCGTAAAGTTTCCAAGACACTTTTCACTGAATCTGGTGAGTGCGCATAATCAACTAATGCAGTGAAAGACTGACCCAGATCAACTTTCTCGAGTCGACCTTCAGCGCCGGATAGTGTTGGCGTAATCGCTGCAATATCAACTGGATCAATACCGCTAGCAACACAAATTGCTATCGCCATTAAGAGATTATCTAAATTGAAATCGCCCACTAGTTTTGTTGATGTTTCAATCAATATTCCACCAGTGCCTCTAATTGCAATCGAAGTGCCGCGAGCACCACTTTCAATTCGATCAAAATACCAATCTGCCGACTTTGTGTGGCGTGAAATTCGGACTACTGGTAATTCTTGAATTTCCAATAATTTCTTTGCCCATGAGGAATCAATATTTATATAGGCGGTATCGGCATATTTATGGGTAAATAGCGCAGCTTTTGCAGCAAAGTAGGAATCCATATCAGTATGAAAATCCAAGTGATCTTGGGACAGATTAGTAAAAGCAGCGATATCAAAATGTGAGCCACCGATTCGATTTAGTGAAACTGCGTGGCTAGAAACTTCCATGAAAATATTGCGTATGTGACGTTCACGCATAACTGCGGCTAAAGATTGCAGTTCTGGTGCTTCAGGGGTAGTGCGAAGCGTTTCAATGACCTCACTACCGATTCGAGTTTGGACAGTTCCGATTAGGCCACTTTGTTGGCTAGCTGCCATTGCGATCTGATACAGCAATGTTGTTACAGTGGTTTTGCCATTGGTGCCAGTTACTCCAACGCTAAACATGTCGCGCATCGGTTCCTTATGTAACCAGGCTGCAATCGCCCCTGCTGTTGCTCGAGGGTTAGCGACAGCCAATACTGGTAGATCAGTGATGATGCCAGCACCCACTTCATCAGTTAGAACTGCTACCGCACCGTTTAATTTTGCGTTACCAGCATAAGTTGCCCCATGGACTTTAGCACCAGCAACTGCGACAAATAAATCACCGGGCTCAACTTGATGTGAATCAATAGCGACACCAGTGATCGTAATGCTCTCTAAATCTGGATACTTTGAAAAAGCTGAAGTAAGTTCACTGACCGCACGAAGAGTTCGTCCAGTAATAGGATCGTGTGGTCGCAACATTTTAGAGTCTGCCGCTCGCAGAGTTAGTTTTTTCTTTGGCCTTAGCCTTGGCAATTGCTTTCTTTAATTGCTTTTCATCTAGCGCCACTGGAACTATCTTTGTGCCGGTAGGCGGAATGCGCTTTGACTCTAGAACAAATGACATTACCTTTTTAAATACTGGTCCGCCCAGGTATCCGCCCCAGTGCATTCCTTTGGGATCTTGGATGGTTACTGAAATTACATATCTAGGTGCATCAGATGGCGCAAACCCAATGAACGAAGCTGTGAATCCGCTATAGCAGCCACAAATATCGTTATATCGTTGAGCGGTTGCAGTCTTTCCCGCCACTCGGTAGCCAGGAATAGCTGCAGATGGGGCGGTTCCATTTGAAGAGACCACGCTCTCCATCATCAGGCGTACTTTTGTGGCTGTTTCAGCACTGACTACTCGCACAGTTGTGCGAGGTTTAGCTGGTGTGAAATTTCCGTTTGCTTCATTTGTGCCCGCAATAACAGTTGGCGATACTCGTACTCCATTATTCGCGATGGTAGCAAACACGCTAGTTGCCTGCATAGCGGTAACTGAGTAACCCTGGCCAAATGAAATAGTTGGCGCTGAAGTGCCTGACCAATCTGAGACTGGACGGAGAATGCCTCTTGATTCACCAGGTAAACCCGAACCAGTACTCTCGCCGATACCAAATTTGCTTAAGTAATCGTGTAACTGATTATTAGATAGTTTCTCGCCGATCATAATGGTGCCAGTGTTACTAGAGACTGCCAAAATGCCTGAGGTTGTTAGTCGCCAGTCGGCATGATTTTTGTGATCATGGAATTTGGATCCACCACGCTTAATCACATCAGGAACTGTGAATACCGTTGTTGGCGTAACTTTATTTTCTTCAATTGCAGCCGCAACGGTCATGATTTTTCCAGTTGATCCTGGTTCAAAAACATCCTGAACTGAGGGGTTGCGCATTTTAGCTAGCGATACGTTGTCCCGATTGTTTAAGTCAAAGGTAGGCGCTGTTGCATGAGCCAAAATTGCACCAGTCTTTGGGTCCATCACAATTACAGTGCCACTACTCGCATTAGCTGATTTGACCGCATCGGCAATAGCTTTTGAGGCAACCCACTGGATATCGCGATCGATAGTTAATCTGATCGAGGTTCCAGCCTTAGCTGAGATGATCTCGGATTGAGAGCCTGGAATTTCAGCACCATATCCATTGGCATACGAATACTTACCATCAGTTCCCGTGATAATCGAATTCATGCTCGATTCCAGACCGGTTGCGCCTTTACCTTCCTGATTAACAAAGCCAATTAGTGAAGCTACTAAAGAGCCAGATGGGTATTCGCGAATGTAAGCGCGCTCTGGATAGAAAGCAGTGATGCGTTGATCAAATTCTTTTGGTTCTAGCGAACTATTGTGTTCCGCAATTGCTGCCTTTAAGGCGCTCCAAACAGCTGGCTGGGCATTGCGATAAATCAATTTCCACTTTAATTCACCGGTATACAACTCTTGAAGTTCTGAAACCGGCATTCCCAAAATAGGAGAAGTAAATTTGGCAGTGAAAGCAGGGTTTGAAATCGCACTCTGATCGATCACGATATTAATGGCATTTACGCTCTTTGCTAACGCAACGCCATTTACATCGGTAATTGTTCCACGAGGCGCTTGCAGCGTAGCCACATTCTCCATCTCATTAACAGCCCAAGTTCTAATTGACTCGGCAGTTATTACCTGCACCCAGATTACCTTTACGACGAATATCGCCATAAAGACAAATGTCAACGCAATTAGAACCTGAATGCGCTTACGAACTAGTGCGAAATTACCCAATTGATCCTCCCGCAACTGCTTCAGGAACAAGTGGCTCATCTAAATTTAAAAATGCCGGAGTCGCAGAAGGAGCCATACCCATTTCAATTGCTGCAGCTGCCAGTGCGTTCGGTGAAGAGATGCGATCTAACTCGCGAATGTAAGCTTCTCGCTGATCGGTTAGTAAACGCGCTTCAAGTTGTAACTTTGAAAGCTTGAATGCGTCTTGCGCAAGTAAGGTATTTACGAAGAGAAGTGAAACTAAGCCAAGCGCACCAATGCCGGTTAGAAAGAGTATAAAAACTTTCTGATCGGCTCGCTTGTCAATATCGATCTTGGGAACCAGGCGAAGAGCGACTTCAGAAGAACGCTCGATCACTTTCTGCTTTGATCGGCTGATTGCTGGAGCGAGAGCTGTAATTGCCATTATGCGGCCAACCGTTCTATTGCACGTAGACGAACAGATTGCGCACGCGAGTTCGCAGCAATCTCTGCTTCACTTGGTAAAACCGAACCACGAACCAAAAGCGCAAATTTCGCAGCAAATTCAGGTAGATCGATTGGTAGGTCGCGAGGCGTACCAGAGGTAGTAGCTTGAGCAAAAATCTCTTTTACGATGCGATCTTCGAGAGATTGAAAAGACATAACCACTAACCGGCCACCGACTTTAAGTAGCTCAAGGGCCTGTGGAATAGCTCGATTAACCGCACCCAGTTCATCATTGGTTTCAATGCGAAGAGCTTGGAATGTGCGCTTGGCTGGATTGCCACCGGTGCGACGAGTCGCTGCCGGAATGCTTTCTTTAACTAAAGTGGCAAGCTGGGCAGTTGAGTTAAGCGGTGCTTTAGCTCGCTCTTTAACAATATTCTCAACAATACGAGTGGCGAATTTTTCTTCACCATAGGTACGCAAAATTCGTACTAACTCACCAGGTGCATAAGTGTTTACGATTTCGCTCGCGGTAATTCCAGTTGAGCGATCCATGCGCATATCAAGAGGTGCGTCTTGTGAATAAGAAAACCCACGATCGCTCTGATCAAGCTGCATTGATGAGACGCCTAGATCAAAGAGAATTCCATCAACTTTGTTATAGCCAAAGCTATTGACTACTTCAGTAATTTCATCAAAAATTGCATGATTTAGTTTTGTGCGGTTTTCAAATTTTGCTAAACGATTCTTGGCTTTAACGATTGCATCTAGATCACGATCGATTCCAATTAAAACTAGATTTGGATTTGATTCAAGTAAAGCTTCACTATGTCCGCCGAGACCAAGAGTTGCATCGACAGCAACTGGAGTTTCAGATTTATTTAATGCGGGGGTTAACAGATCAATGCAGGTATCGCGCATTACTGAAATGTGTTCTAGCATCACTTCCCCCTTTCGTTAATATCTTTCACTAGCTTTACTTCTTTACTGCTTGTGTTCCATGTTCTGTTTTTCGTTATCGCTATCTCTTCTGGTCACCGCCGGCCGACGGATTTTCTTAAACGGCACCGGGGAAGGGGCGCCGTTTTCGTAGGGTCGACGGTGGCCAAAAGAGATAGTGGTTAGATCAAAAGAGACCTGGGAACACCTCCTCGGAAACTTCAGCGAATCCCTTTTCGCGATCGCTTAGGTATTGGTTCCAAGAAGTTAAATCCCAAATCTCGACCCGAGTATTTGCGCCGATAACAACGCAATCGCGATCGAGTCCGGCATAGGTACGAAGTCCTTGCGGAATAGTTATGCGACCTTGACGATCAGGAATTTCATCGTGAGCGCCGGCAAACATCACGCGCATGTAGTCACGTGCACCTTTAACAGTTACAGGTGCTTGTCGTAGTTGTTCAGTAAGAGTTGCGAATTCAGCTGATGGAAATACATAAAGACAACGCTCTTGGCCTTTGGTAATTACTAGGCCGGCAGAAAGATCTTCACGGAACTTGGCAGGAAGGATTAAGCGACCCTTTTCATCAAGGCGAGGCTCGTGAGTGCCGAGAAACATGAGCTCCCCCTTCCCCAAGGTTTGAATGCTCTAGTTCCCCACTTTACTCCATTTTCCTCCATTTACAACCACCATTCGCCACTTTTTTCCCTAATCCCCCCCTTTGACAGACAGATCCCGCCACTTTTCCAAACTGATTTCAGGCATAAAAAAAGACCCCCAAATGGGGGCCTTATCTGTAGTAGAAATTAATCCATTGAATCTCGACCGCGATCATCCCAACGGTTATCCATACGCTCTTTAAAGCCCTTTTTAACTGGCTTTGCCGGACGTTGCCCATTTGCCAGTGCTATAACTTTGCCCTTAAGGCCGGCAGCTAGAATCGACAAACCAGTTAAGCAAATTAGAAATCCGAGCCAACTAATTGGATAGATCTTGCTAAATAGACCACCAAAAACTGCGCCAAAACCAGCGAAAAACAAGAGCACTGCTAGGCCCAAGTTACGGCGGCTAGATTTTGTGGGAGCCCCAGTTAAAGCTGAAACTAGGCGTGGGTCATCGGCCAACATGGCTTTTTCCATCTGGGCCAGTAGCTTCTCTTCACGCTCGGAAAGTGGCATAAGGCCACAATAGAACATGTAAGCGTTACTCGCTACTTTTTTCGCCCTCTGCCGCCTTTGGATCTGCTGAGGATTTCCTAATCAAGCGCCCTGGCCTCACGCTAGCCCCGCCAAAGCGCAATTTGGCCCGGTCAATGGCGGTATCTGCCTCGCGCCAGCCTTTCTCGCGGGCTCCCAATAGCAATTGCTCTGGGGCAGCCTCACTTAAGTTATCAAGTGAGATGCCAACTAATCGCAAGCGAGCTCGGTCGAGGTTGAGCGCCAAATAAAGTGTTTTAGCGATTTCATAAATTTCATGAGTGCTATCGATTGGCAGCGGTAAAGTTTTTGAACGCGAGATAGTAGAAAAGTCAGCGAAGCGAACTTTGATTGAAATAGTTTTGGCATAGTAATTGTTTTCACGTAATCGGGCCGCAGCCTTTTCAGTAAGACGCAAGAACTCTTGCAGAATTTCTTCAGGATCATCTATATCTTGGGCAAAAGTTTCAGCTGCCGAAATGCTTTTATCTGGTTCATTCGGTGTTACATCACGATAGTCACGACCCCAAGCTAGTTCATAGAGTGAAGCTCCACTTGCTTGACCAAGAGCGCGAATTAATGTGGCGCGAGGCAAGTTGGCAATATCAGCAACGGTACGCAAACCTAATCGTTCAAGGGTTTCAGCTGTTTTTGGACCCACGCCCCAAATGGCAGTTACTGGCAAGGGATGTAAAAAATTTAGAATGCGATCCGCTGGAATTTCCAGAATTCCATTTGGCTTGCAATGGCCAGATGCTAACTTGGCAATGAACTTAGATGGTGCGATACCAACTGAACAAGTAATGCCTTCGCTAGCTTCGACTTGGCGACGAATCTCAACTGCAATTTCACGCCCTGTGCCCAATAGTTTTCGTGCACCTGTTACATCAAGAAATGCTTCGTCTAGCGAAATTGGTTCAACTAGCGGTGTAAATGAATCGAAGATTTGCATAACTTTTGCTGAAACTTCAGAGTATCGCTGATGATCTGGAGTAACAAAAATTGCATGTGGTGCCATTCGTTTTGCCCGACCAACTGGCATGGCAGCGCGAATTCCATATTTACGTGCGGCATAGTTTGCCGAGAGCACCACACCGCGCGCGCCTGCCCCAACTACAACAGCTTTGCCGCGCAGTGATGGGTCATCTCGTTCAGCAACGGAGGCATAGAAAGCATCCATATCAACATGGAGAATCGTCGCCGTTGCCTCTGGCTCGCTGCTCATATCGCCACCTTATTAGATAACCATTGGCTATAGATATCAGATAGCGACCAAGCAGCATCGGCGCGTAGCGATACTCCCCTAGCGCCAGTTCGACGAACTTCGCCGCGTACTAATAATAATTGCGAGTTATAAAGCGTGCCAGCGTAATCAGTTTGGGCATCGGGAAAGAAGGTGGCATCACTGCAGCCATAGCCATCGTCTAACGTTAAGAAAATTACTCGCTTACCCGATCGCACTGGTGGTGTCTGCAGAGTTACTTTAACGCCGGCAACCAAGATTGAAGTTCGTGAACGTTGTTTTAAAAGTTCAGATGAGCGAACTGCGCCAATTGCATTTAGAAACTCACCATAGAACTCGATCATATGATGCGTTATATCCATACCAAGGCGCTCTACTTCATGTTGCACTTTTTCACTCTCGCGCAGTTCGGGCAAGCCACTTGGGATCAGCGCAGGGGGCGCAAAACCAAAAGTTAATTGCGAACCAGAGATTGCTTGCACTGGCCCTTGTTGCAAATCACTTAAGTGCAGTAAGAGATCACGACGATTTAGTTCGGTACTAGCTAAATTATGTATCGCATCGAAAGCCCCAGTAAGAATTAGCGATTCAATCGTTGGCAGAGCTGCACCAGAACGACGGAAGAAATCTGCTAGATCAACATAAGGTCGAGCTGCAATAATGTTTTGAATTTCACGATCGCTGATGCCGCTAACTGTCGATAGTGAAATGCGAATTGCACTGCCGTTGCCTTCAACTCGATACACCCGATCAGAGTGATTAACATCAAGAGGCGCAATCGTTAAACCTAATTGGCGCACCTCATCGAGAATTAGCCGCTTCGGATACATGCCCGGGTCATGTGTTAAAACACCAGCTAAAAATGCGGCTGGGTAATGAGTTTTTAACCAAGCTGATTGATAAGTGGGCAGTGCAAAGGCTGCAGCATGTGCTTTACAAAAACCAAAGGAGGCAAAAGCGCGCAAAACTTCCCAGACCTCATTTATTACCGGCAGCTCAAAGCCGGCTTCGGTAGCAGCTGGAAAGAACCAATCACAGACCTCTTGTTGGCCATCGCGATCGCCAAGTGCGCGCCGCTTTTCATCGGCTTGGGCCAAGGAGACCCCAGCCATTTCAGCAATGATGCGGATTACCTGCTCGTGAAAGACCACCACGCCTTCGGTTTCAGCCAAAATATCGTGCAGCCTGGGATGAATTAATTTAGCTGGCGACCAACCATGCCGGGCTTTTAGAAAGGGCGTGATCATGTCGCTTTTAACTGGCCCTGGGCGAAAGAGTGAGATCTCGATAATTAAATCATTAAAAGTATTTGGTTCGAGTTTACCCACTAGTTCGCGCTGGCCCGGACTTTCAATTTGAAATATCCCCAGCGTCTTAGTTGATTTAATCAGTTCAAAAGTTTCATCATCAGCTAAAGAGACGGCATCGATATCAATACTTTTAGCTTCAGTGCGTTCGATCTCAGAGAGGGCAAAAGAAATACTTGATTGCATGCGTACGCCCAAAATATCTAACTTCAATAACCCAACTGCTTCGACATCATCTTTATCAAATTCAACCATCGGATAACCAGCAGCATTTAGCGTTAGCGGTGCGCGATCTAGTAAACCGCCATCAGATAACACCACTGCACATGGGTGCATTGCTAAGTGGCGTGGCAAGCCATCGAGACGCTCGGCTAATGAAATTGTCATAGCAGTAAGAGGCGCTGATAAATTTAAACTTTTTAGTTCGGGCAAGTTGACTAAAGCTTGGGAAATATGGCGTGCTCGCACATGTGGCAAAGATTTCGCGATTAGATCAATCTCGCCAAGTGACATGCCCATGGCGGCGCCAGTATCACGAATCGCATGACGAGCCCGATAGGTATCAACCATTGCCACAGTTGCGCAACGTGAGTTGTTACCCGGTTTACTCCAGTCACTATCGCCATAGCGCTTGAAAACTAAATCATAAATTTCAAGTCTGCGATCAGATTCCACATCGATATCAATATCTGGCAGTGCCCGACGAAGTGGTGAGCAGAAACGTTCCATCAATAACCCGTGAGTCATCGGCTCAACCCCTGAAACGCCGAGTAGATGACAGATCAACGAACCAGCACCTGAACCACGAGCTGCAACGCGAATCGAACGTTCACGTGCCATATCGGTAATGTCAGCAACGGTTAAGAAATATGACTCGTAACCAAGCGTTGCCACAGTTGCTAGTTCGTCATCTAGCCGCTGTTTTGCTTTAGCAATCGTTGAACTATCGCGATATCGCCAGTTAAGCCCTGATTCGCAACGGCTACGCAATAACGTGCGCATCTCCTGTTGATTATTAGCGCCAACTACATGAGCTTCAGGTAAATGAATGCCGCCTAAACCGATATCTCGAGTTGGTGAAAGTAGTGCGCGTTCGGCCCACTTACGAGTGGTCTTTAATAGATAGCGTGGTGTTCGCTCACCCGCTGCTAACGCTATTTCAGCAGCCAGGGCTGCCATTACATCGGTTGACTTTAGAAATGCTTCGGCATTGCGTCGTTCGATATGGCGTGGATGCAGTGGCACTAACTGCCTAGCCGCATCGAGAATGTCAGCAATCGGGCCATCTTCACGATCGCGCATTCGTACTGCATTACTAAGCACCGCATCTAGATCATGATCGCGCGCAAAGATTAGCGAACGGGCTGCATGTGGGGTTGATCTAGGGCCGCTGCCAGCAACTAAGTGCGAAACAATTTCGATTGCATGATCACCAAAGAGATCACGGGTTTTATTGAAAACTTCAATTGCTAAATCAGGTCGCTTATCAGCGATGGCATAACTAACTGGTGATTCGGGGCCATGTAGAACTTGTAAGCCTAAGCTGTATTCACTAAATCGTTCGAGTAGATCTAACGTAATAACTGGCGTGCGATCAACTGCATTTAAATTCAAGCTGGTCATGAAGCGACAGAGTGATCGCCAACCACCATCGCCATTTGCCAACAGTGTTAGCCGTGGCAACTTCTTACCCACAAAGCCCGGTAACTTAATTGCTAAATCAACCCCGATGATCGGCGCGATTCCTTCGGCCACACAACTTTGTGCGAAACGAATTGCACCCGCCAAACCATTGCGATCAGTTATTGCTAGAGCTGGCATATTAAATTCGCGAGCCCTAGTAACTAAATCGGCAGGTTGCGTCGTGCCATACTTAAGTGAGTACGCGCTAGCAACATGTAGGTGAATAAAACTCATAACGGTTGAGCGCAGCTAAACGCTACGAATAATCCATTGCCCTGAGATCTCATCGCGTTCGAGTTCGAAAGTAGTTAGCGCCCCAATCGGGGCTGCCTCAACGCGCCAAAGTGCGCGAGCTCGGTCATCGGGGCGATAGATGCCATCGCTAATGCGATTCCACCAACCACCTGCTTCGCACCATCTAGTAAGCACTGCGTGAATTCGAAAGCGTCGACCGCGATAAGTAAATTCAATTGGGGTGGCTGCGCCATCGGTCATAACTTCTGGCCCGGCAACGACGATAGGTGCGGTATTGGCTGACATTTTGCTAGAGCTCCTGGTTTTCCTGTGGATATTCGAACAGATGTTCGAAAAGTACCGCTAGTCACTGACAGAGGCAAGTGGCCTTTATCTGGGCGGAAACACACCCCAAAATAGTTTAACTTTCAACTACTTTTGCCCTATTCTTGCTTTGTTATACGGAACAAACCACAAACTAAGGAGAACCATGGACGTAGTACTAGTAATCGGCCGCGTACTTTTCGCGCTGCTATTCATCAACTCAGGTATCGCACACCTCACCAAACTTGAGGCAATGACTGGCTATGCAAAATACAAGAAGGTTCCAGCCGCCAAACTAGGCGTGATCGTTTCTGGTCTCATGATTCTAGTTGGTGGCCTATACGTAGCACTTGGAATTTATGCTGACTTAGGCGCACTTCTAATCGCGCTATTCCTAATTCCAACCTCATTCCTAATGCATGCGTTCTGGAAAGAGAGTGATGCGACTGCAAAGCAGAATGAGACCATCGCCTTCTTTAAGAACCTATCAATGGCTGGTGCAGCACTAATCATCTTCGCCCTTGTAGCGACAGGTACCGATTTTGGCCCAAGCATTACATCTGCATTCTTTAGCCTCACTAGATAAACAATCAAATATCTCTAGAAGTACCAGAACGCCCCCAGATATTTCCGGGGGCGTTCTGTCATTATCTACCAGTGCTAATCATCGAAGGGCTAATTGCTGGCGTACTGATTGGCGCGGTCTTAGGTTTCATTGGCGCAGGTGGCGCGATGCTGTCGGTACCGATTCTGATTTATGGCTTTGGTTTCTCGGCCAGCCACGCAACAACTGCCGCACTCGCTGTTGTATTACTTGCTGCGGCATCAGGGCTAGTTCCAAAATTCAAAAGTAAAGATGTATTGGTTAAAGAAGCGCTAATTATTTGTGTTCTTGGTTTAACTACCAATATCTCAATATCACTCATTGCATACCGACTTAGTGAACGTTTCATCTTAACCGGCTTCTCGCTAGTTCTTTTAATTGCCGGGATCTCAATGTTAATAAAACCTTTTACCTCAGGACCAGAACGAAAGATGCCGGTATCGGTGCTGGTATTGGTTTCTCTTGTTATCGGCTCAATAACTGGATTATTTGGAATCGGCGGCGGCTTCTTGGCAATTCCAATTCTTGTTCTCTTCTTCCAAGTACCTCAAAATAAAGCTGCTGGTACTGCACTTTTAATAATTGTGCTTAACTCAACTATCGCTTTCTTAGGCCATTATAAAATTTGGTCTGAAGTTAATTGGGCAACGCCAATAACAATGGCTATCTCCGCCGTCATTGTGGCTCAATTAGCCTCAGGCAAAAGTGCACATATTTCGCCAGAAATATTAAAACGCGCTTTTGCAGCTCTGCTCTTTACTATCTCAGTTATCACGCTATTAAATGCGTGGGTCCTCTAAAGCAGGTATTTTGTAGCCATGGATGGCGTACTTGAGAAAGCGGCAGTAAAGCGAGTTGTTGCTGCCCTGGCCGAACACGGCTGTTCTGGTGAAATCAAAGTTCTATCCGATAGTGCCCGAACTGCCGCCGAAGCGGCTTCTGCTCTTGGTATCGAAGTTGGCCAAATTGCATCATCGCTAATCTTCAAACTGCCTGATGGTTCACCCCTTTTAGTTATCACCAGTGGTCGACATCGAGTTGATACTGATTTGGTGGCAAGTAAGTTAGGAATTGAAAAACTTGGTCGAGTTGATGCCGATTACGTAAAAGAAATATCTGGCTTTTCGATTGGCGGAGTGGCGCCAATTGGCTGGGTCTCCCCAGCAACTATTCTGATTGATCAAGCACTCAATGATTACGAAGTGGTCTGGGCAGCTGCGGGTCACCCGCATGCGGTTTATCCAACATCTTTTTCTGAGTTAGTTGCGATTACTTCGGCTAAGCCCATGGTGGTTGGCGAATAATTGATTCTTAACTTTAAAGAATACGGTTCTAGTAATTCTGGCCTGCCGCTAATCCTGATTCATGGCATGGGTTCAGCAGCTACCGCTTGGCAATTAGTGGTACCCGAGCTTTCCAAAACTCATCGCGTTTTAACGGTTGATCTGCCTGGTCATGGTGAAACGCAATTGCCAGCTGGTATCGATATGAGTCCTAAATCTTTAGCAGGGTACGTTCTGGAAACAATGGATTCGTTGAAGATTGAGAAAGCACATCTAGTTGGCAACTCATTAGGTGGCTGGACTGCGTTAGAGCTTGCCGCAATGAAACCTGAGCGCGTTGCTAGTATTTTAGGTTTAGCCCCAGCCGGGCTTTGGTTAGCACCCTTTAATGTGCGCTATCCGGGCACGGCAATTGCGCGAACTTTAGCGAGTAGTTTGAAAGTTGTGTCACCGTTTGGACTTAAATACGAATGGGGCCGCAAACTGGGCTTTGGCGATGTCAGCCCACAATGGCAAAAGTATTCATATCAACTTTGTTTAGATGCCACTTTAGCCTTAGGTAATGCTGCTGGTTATTTTCCGGCTTGGGATGCCATGTTAAAAAAGCGCTTCGACGAGCAAGTTTCAACAACCGTGCCAATAACTATTGTCTTTGGTGATAGTGATAAGACTTTGCCGACTAGTTCTTGTCAAGAAAAATCATTAGCCCCAAAACATGCCACCTGGATCAATTGGGAAAATTGTGGACATGCCCCAATGTGGGATTACCCCGAACGCGTTGTTGCTGAAATTGCAAAGTTGGCTAAATGATTACCGTTATCTATTTCTGGCAGATCGAACGAGTTGATATTCCGTTCGCGCTTTTTCGTATGGCAATTGATCGCACGCTCTTGCGCAGAAGTAAAGGAGTTACTTTCGCCAAAATGTTGGGTTGCGGAAAAGGTGAAACTTTCACACCCACTGATGCTGACCCAACTCGCTGGGGTTGCTTGGTAGTGATCTCGCAAAACGAATTAGCTGCCCTTGATAACTCACCGACTATTCAGGCCTGGCGAACAAAATCAGTATCTGAATTTCGAGTTGTGCTAGATCCAATTGCTTCGACCGGAATGTGGTCAAAGCAAAAACCATTCCAACCAAGTGTGCCGACTAATTTCGAAGGTCAAGTTGTTGCCATTACACGTGCTCGCATCAAAGCTAGCCAGACCATGCGATTCTTTAAGTCGGTGCCACCCGTAACTGCGAGTCTGCATTCCAGCCCTGGCTTGATTTCAACTATCGGTATCGGTGAAGCCCCGATTGGGTTACAGGGCACTTTCTCACTTTGGGAGTCAATGCAGGCAATCAAAGATTTCGCTTATAAGGGTGCTGCGCATCAAAAGGCGATTGCCCAAACTGCTGAATTTGATTGGTATGCCGAGGAGCTCTTTGCCCGATTCGCCGTGCGCGAGATACGGGGCAAGATTTAAGTTGCCCACATAGGGCAGACTAGGCACATGTCCATCCGCAACTACGCTCCTCGCCGTCAGCGCCGTGGCGTATCGCCCTTTGCCAATGGCCTCCAAGTCGGCACCATGGTTGCAGCCCTATTTCTCCAGATGTCCTACCCGCTACTCTCTGGCGAAGCACTTCGAGTTGTCACTATCGCAACTGTTTATTTCGGCACCGCTGCCATGTGCGTTCATGCTCGTCTCGCTTATGGCTGGAAATATACGCGCCGCTACTTACTAATCACTTTGCCATTTGCATTCTTCATAGAACTCATTGGCGAAAATACTGGTTGGCCGTTTGGAACTTATTCTTATGATGCCTCTCTCGGCCCGCAGTTACTAGGAATTCCAATAGTTGTTCCGTTTGCTTGGGCAATGATGGCTCACCCGTTGCTAATCGTGGCAAGACGGATGACGAAGAGATGGACATTCCTCTACGGTGGATTTGCGTTGATGTCATGGGATCTTTTTCTTGATCCACAGATGGTTGGCGATGGTCGCTGGACATGGGAAGTTACTGGCTCGCATGTACCATTTCAGCCCGATATTCCGCTATCAAATATGTTTGGCTGGTTATTATCCGGAATTGCCTTAATGGCTATCCTCAATTTTTCCTTACCTAAAGAGCAACGCAAATACGGTTCCTCGCTTCTGGCAGCTGATGTCTTCTTAGCTTGGAGTTGGTTCGGTGGAATTATCTCAAACTTACTCTTCTTCGACCGCCCAGGTGTTGCGCTATTTGGTGGCCTCTTCTACACCTTGGTACTAGCGCCTTATGTATTTGCTCGCTGGCTCGGGCGTCCTTAACTATTTAACATGCTGACTTTTTCCCTGGCGCTAACGCTGTTAATGGTCTTGCTCACCATTGTTAATTCTCAGTCAATTCGTATCCCCCGCAACGGCCGAGACTTATCGGCATCTGTTGCAGTGCTGCTACCGGTACGTAATGAAGCTGCGAACATTGCAGAATTAGTTAAATCTCTTAAAGCTCAAATTGGTATCTCCGACCTTCAATTCTATTTTTTGGATGATAATTCGGATGATGAAACCGTTGAGCTTTTAAAACGTGAGGTGGCAGGGGATAAAAGATTTAGCATCTCAAGTGGCCAGCAGTTACCTGAAGATTGGCTCGGAAAACCTTGGGCACTAGAGCAACTACGTAATCAAGCCAAAGCCGATTTCCTGGTAAATATTGATGCAGATGTGCGATTAGAACCACGGGCAATTTGTGTAACTATAAATTTGCTAATTGATAAAGAGCTCGATTTTGTCTCGCCATACCCAAAACAGCTTGCCACATCTTTTACTGAGCGATTGCTCCAGCCCCTACTTCAATGGTCTTGGCTATCGACCGTTCCACTTCGGCTTGCTGAAAAGTCAGGCAAGCCATCACTTGCAGTAGCAAATGGACAATTTTTTGCGGTGCGCGAAAGTGCACTTAGTGCGGTCTCTGGATATTCAGCATCAAAGAACGCTGTCTTAGATGATCTAGAGCTAGCGCGCGCATTATTGCGAAAAGGATTTAGCGGCTGCGTTGCTGAAGGTTCGCATATTGCAACCTGCCATATGTATAACTCATGGGCCGAAGTTAAGGCTGGCTACGGTAAATCTCTCTGGGCAGCTTTCGGATCTAAATCGGGATCATTCATCGCGATTGCTTTCTTATTTGTAACTGGAATTCTTCCGCTGTTGGCAGCGACCGGCGGTTACTCCGCCGGCGTTTATGCATTGGAGTTTGTAATTATTTCACGAATCATCGCCGCTCGTGTTTCGCGTGGCAGATTTCTAGATGCTCTCTTGCATCCGATCTCGGC
The DNA here is from genome assembly GCA_945885625.1 of Bifidobacterium breve. Lineage (GTDB taxonomy): Bacteria > Actinomycetota > Actinomycetes > Nanopelagicales > Nanopelagicaceae > Planktophila. The sequence goes on from CAMCYS010000002.1 coordinate 48,074, forward strand.
TTTGCTGTTAATTTACTTGATTATTTACTCCTGGAGCGCCCGCGGGAAAGTGCAATGGAAGGGGCGCACTCTATGAGCAAAGTAATTGTTATTGGCGCTGGCGTTGGCGGCATGAGCGCCGCAGCCCGAATTGCTAAAGCCCGCCATCAAGTTGAAATATTTGAAGCCGCAAACTTTGTGGGCGGAAAGTGTCGCACCGAATGGATTGGTCGTTATGCCTTTGATACCGGGCCATCACTACTAACTCTGCCTGCTGTCTACCGCGACTTCTTTCTGAAAACTGGTTCAATTATGGAAGAAGTCTTAACTCAGATTCCAGTTGATCCAGCTTTTGACTATCGATTTACCGATGGTTCAAGCGTTAAATTTGCCAACCTCTCGCGCTACCAAACTCTGCAGGCAATTAGCGCTTCATTTGGAAGTGAAGCGGCGGCGCAATGGGATCACATCATGAAGCGCGGCGAAGCAATGTGGGATGTTTCGCGCGAACCGTTTATTGAATCTGAACTTACTTCGATTGCGGCTCTCTTGAAGCGAGCCACCTTGTTACGCGACCTACTTGTCATCGCCCCACATAAATCATTACGACAGATAGCAACCGAGAAGCTGACCGATCACAGGCTGCGTTACATCGTAGATCGCTATGCCACATACAGTGGTTCTGATCCACGTAAAGCGCCGGCAGTATTACTAAGCATTGCATTCGTGGAAGAAGCGTTCGGTGCCTGGCATTTAGCTGGCGGTGTTGGCCAGCTAGCCGTTGCCATTGAAAAACGCTGTTTAGATCTAGGTGTCAAAATTCATCTGAACTCACCTGTTTCAAAGATAAATACTTTAAAGGGCATAGCGCAAGGAATCACTTTGGCCGATGGCAGGGAAATTGCGGCTGATTACATTGTTTCGAATAGTGACGCCAGCCTTACTTATCACCAACTAATTGGTCCAGCTGAAAAACGCGTAAAGAGCGAACGTAAGAACATAGCAAAGACTCAAAAGTCACTCGCTGGATTTTCAATACTGCTTGGCTTGCGACCATCTGATTCTGCTGAAAAGTTAAATCACCACACAATACTTTTCCCGACTGATTACGATGCTGAGTTCGAAGCTATTTTTACAGAGAAGAGACCAGTAGAAAGCCCCACCATCTACATTTGTGCTCCCAATGATCCGCTAATGGTTAAGGATCCCGGGCATGAAAGTTGGTTTGTTTTAGTAAACGCCCCACCTCACGATGAGAGTGGCAAGGATGGATTTGATTGGCGCGATGAAAATTTCAAACATAAATATGCCAATTCGATTATTTCTCAGATCGAAGCACGCGGCATCAAAATTCGCGAACGGCTAGATGTCTTAGAGATTCGCACTCCCCTAGATTTGCAGGAGTCCGTCATGGCACCTGGTGGTTCAATTTATGGTACTTCGAGTAACAGTGCATCGGCTGCGTTCTTACGCACGAAAAATCGTTCACCGATTAAAAACCTATTCTGCGTCGGTGGTTCAACTCATCCAGGTGGCGGATTACCGTTAGTTGGAATTAGCGCCGAAATTGTGGCAAATGCGATTGGGCGTGCGCGCTAGCGAAGTTGGTTATAACCAAAGCGCATTACTTGAATTACGCCGATAATCTGCATTACCAAGAATGCGCCGGCTACTGCTGCTAGGCCCGGAATATCTAATTGCCAAGCAATTAAAATAATAAATAAAAGACTGGCTCGCATTGGGCGTTCTGCGAAGGTAACAATGCCTAAATCTTTGACTTCAAAAGCAGCCAATCTGGCACGGGCATACTCTTGAACCGAAGCTGCCAGCCATAACCCAACTGCTATCTCGAGCGGAATTCCGACTTGGTAGAGCGCATATGCCCAAGCTGCTTCGCTAATTCGATCGGCTACTGAATCTAGGATCGCACCCCATGCGCTTTCGCGACGTTGGAAAATCGCAACACTGCCATCAACGCCATCAAAAAGCAGTGATAACACAACTAAAGCAATCGCCCAATAAGACTCTGGAATTATTGCGGTACCGATTGCTGAGATTAATCCTAAAAGCGTTAACACATTTGGTGAAATACGAAGCAGAGTAGCAATTAATGCGAATCGGTAAGAGATGGCCAGCCAAGCATGCACGATGCCCGCTATTTCGGCGTTGCCGTGAAGTTCACTCCAGCGTTTATAGAATTCTTTCTTGGTGATCATTTAGTAACCAGCTTTCGATAAATCTCGAGTGTGGCAGATGAAGTATTCATAGTGTAGAAATGCAGACCAGGGACACCTAGTTCAAGAAGTTGTTCGCAGAGTTCGGTTGCAATCTCGATTCCAAGTTTTTGAACTGCATCCTGATCATCTTCAATTGCCGAGAATTTCTCCAGGATCTTGGTTGGAATTGCAGTCCCGCTTAATTCAGACATCCGCACTAATTGCTTAACATTGGTAACTGGCAAGATACCCGGAATAATTGGTAACTTCGATCCTTTGGCAGCCAGTGCTTCAACTAGTCTTTGATAACTTTTTGCTTCAAAGAAAAATTGGGTAGTTGCAAAACTGGCACCGAGTGATTCTTTGCGAATCAAAACATCGATATCTTTCGCTAAGTCTCCTTGCGATGCCGGGTGTCCATCTGGAAATGCCGCAACGCCGACTTCAAAGCCGCCAACTTCAATAGCTAATTCGACTAACTGATCGGCATGGCTAAACCCACCAAAGGTTGGCACCCAAGGAGCACTCGGACCGCCAGTTGGATCACCGCGCAAGGCAAGTATGCTATTAATGCCCGCGTCTTTATATTTTTGCAAAATCTCAATCAATTCTCCGCGGGTTGAACCAACGCAAGTTAAATGGGCAACGGTGGGAATTGAGGTTCGTTCAGTGATCTGCGAAGTTATGCGAATTGTGCGATCGCGGGTTGACCCGCCTGCGCCATAGGTGACTGATATGAAATTTGGGGCAATTGGTTCAAGCGCTGACATGGCAGCCCAAAGGCGCTCTTCGCCAGCCTCATCTTTGGGCGGAAAAAACTCAAATGAGTATTTTGTTTCGCTGATTACCACTAGGTCAGCGTATCGTTACGCGCGTGAAACCTGAGGCATCTGTGCAACCGCTTGAGCAGCTCAAATCTTTGCGCGAACAGGTCGAGGCCGAACTCCAGGATTTCCTCACTGCCCAATCGAATTACTTCACCTCAATTGCCCCAGAATTGAAACCGGCTGCAGGCAGTTTGAGCGCCTTTGTCATCAATGGCGGAAAACGATTTCGACCGCTCTTTGCTGCAGTTGGCGCAATGGGTGCTGGTTCAAAGTTAACGAAATCAGAGATTCGTGCATTCGCCAGCCTAGAACTTTTACAAGCATGCGCGCTGATACATGACGACTTAATGGATGCATCCGATACTCGACGTGGTGAACCCGCGATTCATAAATTGTTTGAACTGATGCACTCAGCCGAAAAGTATCAAGGTAAAGCAACTCAATTTGGTTTGTCGGCAGCTGTCTTGATCGGTGATCTGGCACTTATCTGGTCAGATCAAATGTTGAATAGTTCTGGGATTGGCAACGATTCACTTCTTGCCGCGCTTAGCGTTCATGATGAAATGCGAGTTGAGTTAATCGCCGGTCAGTATCTTGATGTATTCGAACAAGCTCGCGGAACTCAAAGTGTTGCTCAGGCGCTAAACATTGCTCGCTACAAGTCTGCCAAGTACACAATTGAGCGCCCGCTTCACCTTGGTGCTGCGATCGCAATCCCTGATGTAACTAAGCGCGCGCAATTAGTCTCCATCTATTCCGAGTTTGGCTTACCGCTCGGCGAAGCGTTTCAATTACGCGATGACTTACTTGGTGTTTTTGGCGATCCTAAAGTTACCGGAAAGCCGGCTGGTGATGATCTGCGCGAAGGTAAACGCACAGTTCTCATGGCAATGACCCATGATCGAATATCTGGGGCGGCCGAAGCGGAGTTTGAGCGGGAATTCGGAAATCACGATATTTCTGAGAGCGCAATCGCCCGGCTACAGGAGATTATCGCTGAAACTGGGGCCGCCATGCATGTTGAAGATCTAATTGAAGAATTAACTTCCACCGCGCTAGAAGCCCTAAATCGTGATGAAATAGTGCCACAAGCTAGAGAACTGTTAACCGAGATGGCAATCATCGCTACAAAAAGAAACACGTGAAAAAATAAATGGTTAAGCAAATAAAAGGTCCGAGTGATCATGTCGTTGTAGTTGGTGCCGGTTATGCGGGACTGAGTGCAGCGCTACGACTTGCTGGCGCTGGCCGCAAAGTAACAATCATTGAACGCGAGTCTGTCCCTGGTGGGCGTAGTGGCTTACTTCAGAGCAATGGCTACTCATTCGATACCGGCCCAAGTGTATTAACGATGCCTTCGCTTATTAACGATGCATTTAATTGCGTTGGTGAAGAGCTAAAAGACTGGGTTGACTTAATGCCGTTGAAGCCGCTTTACCGAGCTTTCTATGACGATGGTTCTCAAATCGATGTTCACGCGAACACCGAGGAAATGGAAGCCGAGATTGCGCGCACCGTTAGTTCTAGCGAAGCAGCTGGCTATCGTCGATATGTGGAATTCGTAACTAAGTTATACAAGTATGAAATGAATGACTTTATCGATCGCAATATCGATTCACCATTGAACTTGTTAACACCGAACTTAGCTCGCTTAATTGCCCTCGGCGGTTTCCGCAAGCTGCAACCAAAAGTTAATCAGTATTTGAAGGACCCTCGTCTGCAAAAGGTTTACTCTTTCCAAGCCATGTATGCCGGGGTTAGCCCACAGCAAGCACTGGCTATCTACGCCGTAATTGCATATATGGATTCAGTAAATGGGGTTTTCTTCCCTAAAGGCGGAATGCACGCAGTACCTGTTGCATTAGCCGCAGCTGCCCAAAAGCATGGTGTTGAAATTAAATACAGCACCACCGTCACCAAGATTGATTTTGAGAATGGCCGCGCAAAAGCGGTAATGACCGACAAAGGCGAGCGAATTACCTGTGATGCGGTCGTGCTAAATCCTGATCTGCCCGTTGCTTGGCGTGATCTTTTGGGTCAGACGCCACGTTCGGTAAAGCGTCTGCGCTACTCACCATCTTGCGCAACTATGTTGATCGGATCCAGCAAGAAATACGATCACATCGCGCACCACAATATTCACTTCGGTAAATCCTGGGATGGCGTCTTTAATGAACTAATCAATAAGAAGCAGTTGATGAGTGATCCAAGTGTTCTAGTAACCGTGCCGACTCATGATGATCCAAATTTAGCCCCTGCCGGAAAGCAGAGTTACTACGTTCTATTCCCAACTCCGAACTTAACTGCCGATATTGATTGGCGCACAGAGTCAAAGCCTTATCGCGATCAAATGATTGCCACTCTTGAAGAGCGCGGCTATGACGGATTTGGCGATGCGATTGAAGAAGAACACTTAACTACTCCACTGGAATGGGAGGCAATGGGCTTGGAAGCTGGTGCGCCGTTCGCTAGTGCGCATACTTTCTTCCAAACTGGTCCGTTCCGCCCAAGTAATCTGGCTAAAGGTTTTGAGAATGTAGTTTTCACCGGCTCTGGTACTCAACCAGGTGTAGGCGTCCCAATGGTTTTGATCTCTGGCCGCTTAGCTGCTGAACGAATCGTGGGTCCGGTTAAGTAATGGATGAATTAACTGCTGCTGGGATCACAGATCCGCAGCTGCGTACTTCATACGAAGAATGCAAGCGACTAAATGCGCTGCACGGTAAAACTTATTACTTAGCCACTCTACTTTTGCCTAAAGCTAAGCGACCTTTCGTTCACGCTCTTTACGGGTTTGCTCGCTATGCCGATGAAATTGTCGATGACCTGGCTTCGACTTTAACGGAAACTGAAAAAGCTACTGAATTAAAGACTTGGGGCGATCAAGTTTTGTCGGGGTTAAAAAGTGGCGATTCCAACGATCAAGTTGGTCGTGCTCTGATTGATACGGTAAATCGCTTCAATATCCCGCACGAACACTTTGTAGCCTTCCTGCACTCCATGACTATGGATTTAACGGTTACTGAATATGCCAATTACGAAGCCTTAATGGAATATGTCTATGGTTCGGCAGCCGTAATCGGCCTTGAAATGGTGCCAATTTTGGGTGCTTTAAGTGAGGCAGCATATGAGCCAGCTGAAAAGTTGGGCGTTGCATTTCAATTAGCAAACTTCATTAGAGACGTTGGCGAAGATTTAGATCGTGGTCGGGTTTACCTGCCGCAAGATGAATTAGCCCAGTTTGGCGTAGATCACGAGATGTTAGCGGCTCGTAAATTGACTCCAGAAATTACCGCTGTGCTAAAGTTTCAAATTGAGCGGGTGCGGCAACTACAGCGCGAGGCCGCGCCTGGAATTCTGCAGCTAGAACCGGCCAGTCGACCTTGTATCGAAGCAGCGGGTGAGCTCTATTGCGGCATAGTCGATGAAGTTGAAGCAATCGGATATGACATCTTTAATAAGCGAGCAAAAACTTCCACCGCACGTCGAATGCGAGTGGCGGGTAAAGCTTATGTAAAGGCGATAGCTGCTCGTTAGTTTTTATGCGCTTTGCGACCTAAATAAACCCAGGTTGCCATTACCGAAAGAATTAGCGCAAAGCCAAAAAATAAGTCTTCCATTGGTGCAGATGCAATACGAATTCCCAAAATAGCATCTTTGCTATACATGACAATATTTCTCGAAGTTAGCCACCAATTTGTTAGCAACTGAAATAGCAAAATAATTGCATACGAAGTCCAGAACACTTTTCGTTTTAGCAGCTTTGTCTTAAGCACTGCTAAATCAATAAAGGCGGCAAGTAAAACGGCGATGAAAGCTATTTGAGTGTAAGTCATGACTCGTCTCCTACTACCCAATGCTTTTTGACTGTTCGGACCGCTTCGATGGTTAGCAAAGCGGCTAGTGGCACAATTAGAAAAAATAAGAACTCTTCTAGTGGAATACCAAATGGTCCGAATATTCCCAAGATTTGTTTCTCATCAAAATACCAATGGCCACTACGAATGGCATAGGCATCCCAGATCAGGAAGAAGAGCGCGGTCGGTAAAATACTTAAAATTACTCGTTTAAATCTCCGAACAACACCGACCTTTAAAAATACTTCTAGCCAGATTGACCCCAATAGCGTAAAGGCCAACATCGCCAGGTAGCCATATTTCTGCACGGTTTAATTCTGTCGTAAAGCAGCGCAATTTGCTTACTAAATCGCTATAGTTTGCGATGCGGGAGCCGACAGAAATTGGCTGAGAGGATCTGTAATTCACAGATCGACCGCTTGACCGGTCCGGTAATGCGGACCTGGAACGGAGTTAATTATGTCCTATTCACTTTTTACTGCCTGGGGCTATCAAGTTTCGATTTTGGAATTTGTCGCTTCAGTTACAGCATTAATCGGAGTTTGGCTAGGCACCACAGGCAAGCGAATTACTTGGCCGTGGTGGGGTCTAAGCAGCGCACTTTATGCCGTCTTCTTCTACCAAGCTAACTTACTTGCCAGCGCTGCTCTACAGTTTGTATTTATCGCCGCTGCGATAAGTGGCTGGCGAGGTTGGGCGCCGACTGGTGCGAAACCTGGCAACTTGAGCACACGTGGCCGCATCTATTCAATTCTGGCGATACTTGGTTTGTGGTTGGCACTGGCACCGTTGCTCTCTCGAATTGGTGCGGCAGCGACAGTAGTTGATTCATTTCTATTTGTTGGCTCATTGACCGCACAGATCTTGATGGTCTTAGAAAAATATGAGAGTTGGATAATCTGGTTAGTTGTGGATATAGCGGGCACGGCTCTCTACTTCAATCAAGGTTACTATTTCACCTCTTTCCTATATGGAATTTTCACACTAATTGCTCTTCAAGGTTGGAGGCGTTGGTATGCAGATCAACGAAGCGCTCCGCGACCTATTTAGCGAATCAGCTAAACCACTTGTCCTAGCAATTGACGGCCCAGCAGGTTCTGGAAAGAGCACGTTAGCCGGTGAGATCGCTCGTGCCTTTTCTGGCACTTACGAGATTGAAGTTATACATCTTGACGAGTTATATAACGGTTGGGATAACGCACTTTCAGAAGAACTATTTCAGCGCATCGCTCAGCTAATTGCGGCTCAGCGAGCAGGCCAGGTTTCCGAACTAGCTATTTATGATTGGTCGGCAGGAACTTTTTCTGGTTCGCGGGAGATTAAGGCTGCACAACTTCTAATTATTGAAGGCGTAGGCAGCTCAAATCAGCTGCTTCATAAGAGCTTCACAACTTCGATCTGGCTAGACATTGATCAAAGTATTGGATTGGCGCGGGTTTTAGGGCGCGATGGCGAAGAGATACGTGATGAGATGGTCAAGTGGCAGCAGATGGAAAGTGAATATTTTGCACGCGACTTAACTCGCGAAAGAGCGGATTTCATCCTCTCTACGCAATAGCTAGCCTAAGATTTAGCTGTGTCTGATCTAACTGGCGAATTAATTGATGACCGTTACCAGTTAACGGCGCTGCTTGCGACAGGTGGCATGGCAACAATTTACAGTGGCATCGACACTCGGCTAGATCGCAAGGTTGCCGTCAAGATCATGCACCCGCATCTCGCACAGGATGAAGATTTCGTTGGTCGCTTTATTCGTGAAGCAAAAGCCGCCGCCTCACTATCGCATCCAAATATTGTGACAGTACAAGATCAAGGTTGGAATCAGAGTGGCATTCCGGCAGTTTTCATTGTGATGGAACTAGTCGAAGGCCACACTCTTCGTGATTACATTCATGAACGAGGCAAACTCGCAATTGATGATGCGCTTTCATTTATCGAACCTGTCTTAAGCGCACTAGCCGCCGCTCACAATATTGGGATCATTCATCGTGACATAAAGCCAGAAAATATTTTGATCTCAAAGGAAGGCCGCGTAAAGATCGCCGACTTCGGCTTAGCCCGAGGCAATATGTTGGGTACGACAATGACGGCTGAATCCAGCGTGATTCTTGGCAGCGTGTCATACCTATCCCCTGAGCAAGTTCAACGAGGTGTTGCAGATTCGCGTAGCGATGTTTACGCCGCGGCGATTGTGTTATTCGAAATGATCACTGGCGAAAAACCATTTGCTGCCGAAACGCCAATCCAAATCGCCTATATGCATGTAAACGAGAAGATCCCATTATTGAGTAGCAAGCTAAAAGGCGTTCCAACAGCTCTTGAGAACCTGGTTGCCAAAGCTACAAGCGCTAACCCAGATGATCGACCACGTGATGCCGGTGAATTTCTGGCTGAGCTCGAACGTGTACGCAGTGAAATTGATCCGAAACGTAAGCAGATGAGTCTTCAGTTAGATCTGCCAGTTGCTCCAATTCGAGAAGAAGTGCGAGATAGATCTCGTGCTGCCAAGCGTGCCGAAGCTGCGAAATCAGCGCAAGCAACCGAGATAGTTGCCCCCATGACCGAGAGCACTGCAGGCACTAAGAATGATCGCGCCGAAGAGCGCCGCCGCGTAAGTAAACGAGTTCGTCGCAATCGCATCATCGCGTTACTGCTAGCTGTAACTGTTGGCGCTTCCGGTTGGTGGATCATCCTTGGTCCAGGCGCAAAAGTCAGCGTGCCTTCAGTCATTGGTGCTTCAGTTGATAAAGCTAATTCTCTGCTAACTCCACTTGGACTTAAGAGTGAAGTTACCGATCGAGTTTATAGTGAAGAAGATGCTGAAGGATTGATCATCGCGCAAAACCCAGCCGGCGGCGACAAGACTGATCCAAATGGCACTGTGAAATTAACCGTCTCTAAAGGTGCTGAGCGTTATTTAGTCCCACAACTCGTTGGCTTAACACCAGAGGCTGCCGTAAATGCCATCGCTAAATTTCCGATTAAAACCGGAACAATTACGGAAGTATTTAACTCGCAAATTCCGAAAGGTTTTGTAATTTCGGCTAAACCTGCACCAGGTACAAAAGTACGTCGTGATGCCACAATTGATTTGGTAGTCAGCAAGGGTATTGAAACCCTGGCGCTAGCTTCATACGTTGGGAAAATTGGTGAAGAAGCTCTTACAGAGTTAACTGAGGCTGGCTTTGATGTAACGGTCACATATGCCTTTGATGAAAAAATAATTCCGGGTGGCGTAATTTCACAGAACCCCGCTACTGGCGACATTCCTAAAGGTGCAAAAATTGAATTAAAGATTTCTAAAGGTTCATCACTTATAACTATCCCAACTAATGGAATTATTGGGCAGACCCAAGCCAAAGCGACTCAAATTCTTGAGGATCTTGGTTTGGTAGTTAAAGTGAAAACTCTTGGCGCTAATAGGGCGAAAAAGGTAATTAATGTTTCACCGAAAGAGGGCACCAAGGTCAAACGTGGCGACACTGTGACCATCACAGTAGGCTAGCCAAATGTCTAAAGCGAAAATTAATGGCCCCCGGCTTGGTGCACACACTCCTACTTCAGGTGGAATGGCCAAACGCTCAATCGCCTATGCCGAACTAACTGGCGCTGAAGTTATTCAAGTTTTCGCATCTAACCCGCGTGGTTGGGCAATGCCGGAAAGTAACCCAGTAGCTGATGAAGAATTTCGTAGCAAAGCCGCTGCGCTAGATATTCTCACTTATGTTCATGCGCCCTTCTTAATTAATTTGGGTTCGCCAACTGTTGGTACCTACGAGAATTCAGTTGCCTCCACTGCTTATTCGCTAAAGCGCGGTGCCGAAATTGGTGCTCTTGGCGTGGTTATTCACACTGGGTCTGCGGTTGATGTGAATAATGTTGAGAATGCCTGGAAACAGATTCACGAAGGCATGATGCCGGTTCTTAATGCTTTGGGTGACCATGCCCCAATGCTTTTACTCGAACCAACTGCTGGGCAAGGTCAATCACTAGTTAAGAAGTTAGATGATCTAACAAATTATTTGAAAGCTTTGGAATATCACCCAAAGGTCGGAATCTGCCTTGATACCTGCCATGTATTTGCAGCTGGGCATGACATTGCCAAAAAAGGTGGCATGACTGAAACTATTGATCTGTTAATTGAAATTGCTGGCGCCGAGCGTTTCCAACTTGTCCATGCAAATGATTCAATGGATGTTTGTGGTGCGCTTAAGGATCGCCACCAAAATATAGGTGAAGGCCATATCGGCTTGGCCGCTTTCCAAGAGATGCTTGATCACCCCGTAATGAAAAATGTACCCATGGTTCTAGAAACTCCGGGCATGGAACCAGAACATGGCAAAGAGATTGCGATGCTAAAGAAAATGCGTGGATGAACGCGCGCCATAATCTGCAGTTGAGGCTGGCGCCATGGGCGCTATTAACGGTCTCAGCTGCTTGGGGTCTTTCCTTTGTAGTTATGAAGCCAGCGATTGAGCGACAAAGTGTAAATAATTTCCTTTTTACCCGTTTCGTCTTGGCCGTCTTAGTAATGATTCTGATTCGCCCGCAAGTAGTAAAACTTTTCAATAAGGATTTACTCTTACGCGGCTTCGGCGCTGGCTTCCTCCTTGGCGGTGGCTATATCTTTCAAACTATAGGTCTAGCCAATACCGGCGCAGCTATCACTGGTTTTGTAACTGGCTTATATGTGATTCTTACACCACTTTTTGCCGCCGTAATCTTTAAAGATCGAATTTCAAAGACCACCTGGCTCTACGTTCTAATGGCCACCATTGGCTTGGCCCTACTCTCATTGCAGGGTTGGACGGTGGGTTTTGGTGAGCTAATGGTTTTCTTTAGCGCCATCGCATTTGCGGCACACATAACTGCGCTAAGTAAGTGGTCATCTGGGCGAGACGTTTATGCCATGACAATTACCCAGTTAATGATGTGCGCAATGATAACCGGCGTTGCATCTGCATTTGAAGGTTACTCATTGCCGCCAGATAATGGGGTTTGGGGAGTCGTGATTTTCACCGCTGTATTTGCGACTGCGATTGCCTTTATTGTGCAGACTTGGTCGCAAGCACATATGTCAGCAACTAAAGTGGCAGTGATTCTGACTATGGAGGTAGTTTTCGCCGCGATCTTTGCAGTGATCTTTGGTGGAGAGCGATTATCTTTACAAGAAGCACTCGGTGGAATTTTAGTAGTCACTGCTATGTACTTAATAGTTCTAAAGGAATCGTGAGAGACTAACCGCATGAGAGTTGATCTTCGTTCTGACACTGTCACTGCCCCATCGGCTGCGATGCGTGAGGCAATTGCTAACGCACCGGTTGGCGATGATGTTTATGGTGATGATCCAACTGTTAACTCACTTGAAGAACGAGTTGCTGCGATGTTTGGTAAAGAAGGAGCTGTTTTCACGCCAACTGGCTCACTTGCTAACCAATTAGCTATTCGTATGTTGGTTGCTCCAGGTGAAGAACTATTGGCTGAAACTAATTCACATATCGTTCGCGCCGAACTTGGGGCTGCGGCAGTTTTCTCTGGTATTACAACTCGAACTTGGCCAGCAGTAAATGGTTTACTTGAAGCGAAAGCTGCTCTGGAAATCGCACGCCCGGAATCTGGCCCATATTTAGTTTCAACTACCGCAATTGCGGTGGAAAATACCCATAACTTTGGTGGCGGCACTGTTCAGCCAATTACTGAGATTGCCACCCTTGCCGCAGGTGCTCAAAAGCTAGGTTTAGCGCTGCATCTCGATGGGGCTCGTATCTGGAATGCCCACGTGGCCAGTGGCGTCTCTTTCCTCGAATATGGCAAACACTTCGACACCATCAGCGTCTGTTTATCTAAGGGACTAGGCGCACCGATCGGTTCGGTAATGATCTCAACTAAAGAGCGCGTTGCTAAAGCTCGAGTATGGCGTAAGCGGTATGGCGCAGGTATGCGCCAAGTTGGTTTGCTCGCAGCCGCTGGTCACTACGCGCTTGATCACAATATTGCGCCCCTGGCTGAGGATCATCGCCGCGCAAAAGAGATTGCAATTGCTTTGAATTCATTAATTCCCTCGTTGATTAATCCGGCAACCGTGCAGACAAATATTGTTGGTCTTGATTTAACTGCATTAAGTATTTCGGCAGCCGAACTAGCTACTCGCTGCAAGGCTGAAGGTTTGTTGATTGGCGCACTTGGGCCAAAGTATGCGCGTCTAGTTACACATTTAGATATTGATGACGCAGGAACAGCTCATGCAATCGATGTTTTAAAGCGCACCCTCGTGGCTTAATAGCCACTCTTTTTTGTTAACACCATAGGCATAGTTTCCTAGTGCGCCACCACTCTTAACAATCCTGTGGCAGGGCACAACTAACATGATGGCATTTTTCGCACAGGCAGTTCCTGCTGCTCGCACTGCAGCTGCCGAACCAGCCCGATCTGCTAAATCTGCATAAGTAATAACTACGCCCGCTTTTACTTTGCGCATTGCTTTCCAGGCGGCTTGTGAAAATGTGGCTCCTGGTTGCCTAACTGATATGCCATTAATTGCCGAGATATCACCATCAAAGTAGTCTGCAATTAAATCGCTAATAATCGGAATATTTCGGACGACTTTGATTTCACGACCCTGATCGGCGAGATTTAATCCAGCTTTAAGCGCAGAGATGTTTGAGAGATTTGCTCCGAGCAAGACATGCTCATCGGCAATTAAATTTAGATTGCCAACTGGGGTCTTGCTGGTGGTAATTAAAAGCGTCACAGGTGAAACTTAACGGTCGCGCAACATCTCCGCTACTAAAAATGCCAACTCAAGTGACTGTGAATGATTTAGGCGTGGATCGCAGGCACTCTCATAACGTGAAGCTAGATCTTCGTGCGAGATCTGCTCGCCACCGCCAACGCACTCAGTTACATCATCACCTGTGAGCTCAATATGAATACCGCCCGGGTGGGTGCCCAGCGACTTATGTACTTCGAAAAAGCCTTTAACTTCATCGAGCACATCATCAAATCTGCGAGTCTTATAGCCACTTGGTGCTTCGTAAGTATTGCCATGCATTGGATCGCAGACCCAAAGAACTTTAGCCCCCGACTTGGTTACCCCATCGACTAGAGCTGGCAGAACCTCGCGAATCTTGCCAGCGCCCATGCGAGTTATAAACGTTAACCGTCCTGGTTCGCGATCTGGGTCTAAGCGATCAATCAAAGTTAGGGCATCTTCTACCGTGGACTTCGGCCCTAGTTTTACGCCGATTGGATTGCGAATCTTTGATGCGAAATCAATATGGGCGCCATCTAGCTGACGAGTACGCTCGCCGATCCAGAGGAAGTGTGCTGAAACATCGTAAGGTAAGTCGGTACGTGAATCGATGCGAGTTAGCGCTTTTTCGTATTCCAGAATTAGAGCTTCGTGGCTTGAATAGAAATCAACGGTCTTAAATTCTTCCGGGCTAACGCCAGCTGATGTCATAAACGCAAGTGCGCGCCCAATTTCTTGAGCCATTGCTTCGTAACGCTCACCGACAGAACTATCGCGAATAAAACCTTTGTTCCACTCGTGCACTTGGCGCAGATCTGCAAAACCACCTTGGGTAAATGCGCGAACTAAGTTCAGAGTTGCAGATGATGTGTTGTAAACCCGAACTAACCGATCTGGGTCTGGCGTGCGTGACTCAAGTGTGAACTCAAGATCATTAACCGCGTCGCCTCGGTAAGCTGGCAACGTTACGTCGCCACGAGTTTCATTGTCATTCGAACGTGGCTTAGCAAATTGCCCAGCCATGCGACCAACTTTTACAACTGGCAAACTTGAGTAGTATTGCAGAACAGCAGCCATCTGCAGAATTGTCTTGATGCGATTACGAATTGAGTCAGCAGTTGCTGCCACGAAAGTTTCGGCACAGTCGCCACCTTGTAACCAGAATGCTTTGCCCTCAGCGGCTAGCGCAATCTTTGCTTTCAAGTTATCGCACTCGCCAGCAAAAACTAGCGGCGGGAAAGCTTTCAGTTGATTTACGGCCTTAGTTACTGGCTCGCCATCTAAGCCACCCGGCCATTGCGGTTGTTGGGCCGCAACCAGGCCAGGCGTAAATAGATTATCGAGGGAAGAAGTCATGGCTTAAGAATAGAGAATCTAAGGTATTGGTGTTGACCAATTATCCGAAGAAGACCTCAGCCTCTGCGTACAGTGAAGGATCAACGGTCTTTAGCTTGTCAGTTGCTGAAGCCAGCGGAACTCGAGCAATCGAGGTTCCGTGGAGTGCAACCATCTTGCCCCAGTCACTTTCGCTGGCAGCAGTAATTGCCATCAAGCCAAAGCGGGTAGCCAATACGCGATCGAAAGCACTTGGAGTTCCACCACGTTGAACATGGCCGAGAACAACTGTGCGAGATTCGTGACCAGTCTTGGCTTCAATTTCTTGAGCTAACCACTCACCGATGCCAGATAGCTTTACGTGACCGAATGCATCAAGAGTTTGATCCTTGATCACCATGTCGCCATCTTGTGGGATAGCGCCTTCGGCAATAACAATGATTGGAGCTTGTCCTTTTTCGAAGCAAGAGTTTACATACGCACAAACCTTGTCGAGCGAGAACTTAACTTCGGGAATCAATACGCATGCCGCGCTACTTGCCATACCTGAATGAAGCGCGATCCAGCCAGCATGACGACCCATAACTTCGACAACCAAAGCACGGTGATGTGACTGCGCCGTTGTATGCAGGCGATCGATTGCTTCGACCGCGATATTTACTGAAGTATCAAAACCAAATGTGTAGTCAGTGTTATTTAGATCGTTATCAATCGTCTTTGGCACACCAATAACTTTTACGCCCAGGGCGTCTAACTTGGTAGCAACCCCAAGAGTGTCTTCACCACCGATTGCGATCAAGGCATCAATGCCAGCAGCAGATAGGTTCTCTTTAATTCGCTCGACGCCATTTTCGATCTTAAATGGATTGGTACGTGATGACCCGAGAATGGTTCCGCCAAGAGGCAAGATATCGCGAGTGTTCTCAAGCGTTAGGGGCATAGTCAGACCCTCAAGTGGGCCTTTCCAGCCATCGCGAAAACCTACAAACTCGTGACCATATTCTTTAACGCCCTTTTGAACTACTCCGCGAATCACTGCATTTAAGCCTGGGCAATCTCCGCCGCCAGTAAGGATTCCAATACGCATTTTTGTAAACTCCAATATCGCCGTGAATTAGATTTGTTAAAATTAAAGTTGAGAAATCTAAATATTCATATGGTCAACGTTGACGATCACAGTCTAGCCTTGCCCTATGAGCCAAGGCGAAAAAAACCTAGTTGCGGGCGTAGATTCTTCGACCCAATCTGTGAAATTGGTTATTCGCAACGCAGATACTGGTGAGTTGGTGCGTAGTGGCCGCGCCAGTCACCCCGATGGCACTGAAGTTAATCCCAAACTTTGGGCAGCCGCACTAGACCAGGCGATTGAGGCAGCTGGTGGACTTTCTGATATTTCCGCAATTGCAATTGCGGGCCAACAACATGGAATGGTCGCGCTAGATAGCGATGGCGAAGTAATTCGTGATGCCCTTCTTTGGAATGACACTCGTTCTGCCCAAGCTGCGAAAGATCTAAATCGTGAACTAGGTGGCGATGCCGAAACTGCTCGCAAAGTTGGCTCAGTCCTAGTGGCTTCATTTACGGCCAGCAAATTACGTTGGTTAGCAGATTATGAGCCAGATAGCGCCAAACGGATTGCAGCAGTTGCACTCCCCCACGATTGGTTATCTTGGCAATTACAAGGCGGGAAAGATTTCGAGAAACTCTTTACTGATCGCAGTGATGCGTCAGGCACCGGATATTTTGATCCAACTACTTCGCACTATCGTTATGAGATTTTAAGTTTGGCGCTGAAGCATGACTCGGAGATATTTTTGCCTCGAATAGTTTCCCCAAACGGTTTTGGTGGCACCACGCTTTCTGGAATTCCCATTGCCGCTGGCGCTGGCGATAACGCAGGAGCAGCTCTTGGTTTAAACGCGCAACCTGGCGATGTGATTGTCTCGCTCGGTACCAGTGGCACAGCGTTCTCGGTTTCAAATACCCCAACTCATGATGCAGCCGGTTTAGTAGCTGGCTTTGCTGATGCCACTGGACGTTACCTGCCTTTAGTCTGCACACTTAATGCTGCTCGCATTCTGGATGCTGCCTGCAAGATTTTAGGTAAGAGTCATGACGAAGTAGCTGCGCTTGCGTTATCAGCTAGCGCTGGCGCAAATGGGTTAACTCTCTTGCCATACTTTGAAGGCGAGCGCACCCCTAATCGCCCTGATGCCACTGGCATCTTTGCTGGCATGAACTTAACCAACGCAAACCCGGCAGATATTGCGCGGGCCATGATCGAAGGAATGCTTTGCGGTTTAGTTGATGCAGTTGGCGCACTTGAATCTCAAGGTGTTACGGTTAATCGAATTCTATTAATTGGTGGAGCTGCTAAAAATCGCGCAGTAGCGCAGATCGCAAGTACTCTCTTTGGTCGTGAAGTATTAATCCCACCAGCTGGTGAATATGTGGCCGATGGTGCAGCGCGCCAAGCTGCCTGGGCGTTATCTGGAAATGCCGATGCACCAATCTGGAATTTTGGTGATGTTGAAAAAGTAAGCGCTAAAGCATCGCCATCAGTATTTGCTAAGTATCAAGAGCTGCGCAATCGCACAGCCGAGTGGAAATAACTATCGGAATTAGACGGTAACGCGCACACCTTTACCAACGACCACAATTCCGCCTGGCGATAAAGTAAAACGCTCACGATCACGATCAAGATCAACGCCAATTTGAGCACCTGGATCAACAATTACACTCTTGTCCAAGATGGCATTACGGATTACTGCGCGATCACCAATTCGAACACTAGGCATCAATACCGAACCATCGACGAATGCACCTTGTTCTACCAACACATCGTAAGAAGCAACCGAGCGGCTTACATGACCACCAACGATAATCGAACCAGCGCCAACAATAGAATCTTGCGCTAGGCCACCCTCGCTAAATTTAGCTGGCGGCAATGATGGTGGATTGGTGAGCAGCGGCCATTCGCGGTTATATAGATTAAAAATTGGGTGAATAGAAACTAAATCCATATGTGCGTCGTAATAAGCGTCGATCGACCCTACATCGCGCCAATATCCTTTATCGCGCTCAGTCTCACCTGGCACGTTATTGGTGGCAAAGTCATAAACTTTCGCAACCCCATTAGCGGTCAGCATCGGAATTATATTTGCACCTAAATCATGACGACTTTCAAGATCTTCTGAATCAAGGATTAGCGCTTCTTCCATCACATCGCGCTTGAAAATGTAATTGCCCATTGATACTAAGCAAAGGTCTGGGTGCCCTGGCATCGCAGGTGGATCACTTGGCTTTTCGTGGAAAGCTTTAATTGTTACGCCATCTTCGGCTAATTCAATAACGCCAAACTCATGAGCTTCAGAACGTTTCATGCGAATAGCCGCCACAGTTACGCCAGCACCAGTGCTCAAATGGAAATCAAACATTTGACTGGAATCCATGCGATAAACGTGATCAGCGCCGAAAACTACAATGTGCTTGGGATTTTCATCATGAATTAAATTGAAGTTCTGCAGGATCGCATCGGCACTGCCGGTATACCAACGCGGACCCAGGCGTTGCTGCGCTGGTACTGGAGTTACATAGTTACCAAGCAAAGTAGACATGCGCCAAGTTGTGGTGATGTGGCGATCGAGTGAGTGCGACTTATATTGCGTTAATACCGCAATTTTGCGCATCTCAGCATTTACTAAATTAGAAAGAACGAAATCTACCAAGCGATAAGAGCCACCAAATGGAACCGCTGGCTTAGCTCGATCTGCAGTTAACGGCATTAAACGCTTACCCTCGCCACCAGCTAGGACGATACCGAGTGGTTGTTCAAAGCGTGCCATGTCCTAACGATACCCTTGCCAAGTGAAAACGACCAGAGTTGGACTTGTTACTAAAGAATGGCCACCACAGGTTTATGGCGGCGCTGGCGTTCATGCTGTGCAATTAACTGAGGCACTTCGCAATCTCGATCATGTTTCGGTAGATGTTCACTGTTTTGGTGGCGTTCGTGATGATGGTGCCTTTGGCTATTCAACGCCAACCTCATTTGCTCAAGCTAATCCAGCAGTTCAAGCAATAGCGACAGATTTAGAGATCGCAAATAATTTACAGAACGTTAATGTAATTCACAGCCACACTTGGTATGCCAACATGGCTGGTCACTTTGGTTCATTGCTCCACGGTATCCCCCATGTAATTACAGCTCACTCGCTCGAACCGCTTCGCCCTTGGAAAGCAGATCAACTAGCCGGCGGATACCAGATTTCTTCTTGGGCGGAAAAGAGCGCCTATGAATCAGCTGATGCAATCATTGCTGTCAGCGATGGCATGCGCGCTGATGTACTAGCTGCATATCCAAGCGTTGATCCAACTAAAGTTCTCACAATTCGCAATGGTGTTGATGTCGATCGCTTTAAACCAACTGTTGACCCAGCACTTTTAACTGCACTAGGCATAACTGGCCGATACGCAATCTTTGTTGGTCGCATTACTCGTCAAAAAGGCTTGGCCCACTTATTGCGAGCTTGGCAAAATGTGCCAGCTGAATATGGCTTAGTTCTGGCAGCTGGCAGCCCTGATGAAGAAGTTATTGGCAACGAAGTTAAGGGGCTAATTGAAGAACTTCAAAAAACTCGGCCAAATGTAATTTGGATTCCCGATATGTTGCCACACGAAAAACTCTGCGCGCTTCTCACTTCGGCTGATCTATTTATTTGCCCGTCTATTTATGAACCATTAGGCATTGTCAATCTTGAGGCAATGGCTTGCGAAACCGCAGTTCTAGCTACTCGAGTCGGTGGAATTCCAGAAGTAGTTGCAGATGGCAGTACAGGCAAACTGATAAATTACAATGGCGATGGCGCGACTCTTGAGCAAGAATTATCAAGTGCGATTATTGAAGTAATGAACCAACCAGCCCTGCTAAAACAATTTGGTGAGGCAGGTCGCAAACGTGCTGCTGCCGAATTTGGTTGGCCAGCGGTTGCGCGCGCTACTCTTGCGCTCTATCAATCGCTCATTAAATAGCTTTGATTAACTAAAGGAAACCATGTCTCGTCGCGCGCTTTTTCACTTCGCTCTCTCTGGTTTCTTTTGGGGCATTCCTTATCTCTTAATGAAGGTAGCGGTTCGAGATATTCCACCTACCGTGATCGTTTGTGGTCGAGTTCTAATTGGTGCTGCGATTTTGATTCCGATTGCGATCCATCAAAAGGTATTAATGGATGCTATTCGTGGCTGGCGTTATGTTCTGCCTTATGCCATCTTCGAAATGATGATCCCTTGGATTCTCATCACTAATGCAGAAAAGAAGATCAGCAGTGGGTTAGCCGGGTTGTTAATTGCAACAGTCCCGATTTGGTCAACAATATTCGCTTCAATGAGTGGTGATAAAACCGTTTGGCATAGCAAGCGATTGGTTGGTCTCGTAGTCGGCTTCGTCGGACTAATTGGTCTAGTTGGTTATGAAAGTATAATTGGCAGCTCAGACCCACTATCAATTGCCATGATGCTGGTAACTGCGATGAGCTATTCATTTGCCGTAAATATGATCTCGCAGAAATTGCCTGATGTATCTGGCATAGCGATCAATGGCTTTGCGATGGTATTTACAGCAGTTGCCTATTTACCATTGATGATTCTGCAGTTTCCAGAGACCAATACAGTCTCAACGGAATCCGCGCTATCACTTATCATCCTGGGTGTATTTAGCACCGCGCTCGCCTTCATCTCCTTCTTCATAGTTCTAAAGGAGATCGGCCCGGCTCGTGCTTCAATCGGAACTTATGTAAACACCGCAGTTGCGGTGGTCTTGGGCGTATTGATTCTCTCTGAACCACTTACTCCTGGAATGATTGTCGGCTTGCCGCTTGTAATGATTGGCTCGTTCCTAGCCAGCCGTAAGCCGAGAGTAAACACTTAGCCTTTACCATTTAGCCATGAAGATGACTGGGGCGATCATAGGTATCGCAATTCTGGCTGCATATGTCATCGGCTCAGGGCTCTGGGTGAACACGGGCGACAATTGGTATCGCAACTTAAACCAACCTTCATGGCAACCGCCAGATTTTATTTTTGGAATTATTTGGCCCTATAACTTCATTGTTTTAGGAATAGCTGCGGTAACAATTGCACAAAAAGCTTCCACCTTGAACGCCGTTATTTACTTGGCTTTCTTTGCCTTCTCAGTTGCCTTTGCGCTTACTTGGGCATATCAGTTTTATCGTCCGCACAACTTACAAGTTGCTTCAATTGCACTTATCGGTACTGCAGTGTTAACAATTCCTATGATCTTTATTGCCTTTAGGACTTCGACTCCCATTGCATTAGCTCTGCTGCCTTATCAAGCTTGGGTAGCAACAGCTGCATCCTTGAGTTATCAATACAGTCGCTTGAATTAAGGCATTACCAATCCGCCATCAACTGGCACAGTAATGCCCGTGACGTAGCTAGATGCATCACTGACTAGCCAAATCAAGGTTGCCGCTAACTCTTCGGGCTCGCCTAAGCGGCCGGCAGGTGCAAACATCTTGATCATATTGACCATATCTTTAGGAAGTTCATCACTCATTTCAGATGGGAAGAAGCCAGGAGCAAGGGCGTTTACTCGGATACCTTTTCGACCAGTCCATTGCGCAGCTAAGTCACGGGTTAAACCAATGAGCCCAGCTTTACTAGATGCATATGCTGCTTGCGGTAAACCTTGTGGCTTTATTCCAAGAATGCTTGAGATATTTACAATTGCGCCGCCGTTTTTATTAGCTTTGGCAAATGCTTGTGACATCCAATATGCACCAAAGAGATTCACATCTAAAACACTTCTAAATTGATCTGGTGTTTCATGTGTTGCTGGCACTGCCGTGCCCACACCTGCGTTATTTACCAAAATATCAACGCGGCCAAACTTTTCAATTGCTAGTGCAATTAACGCTTCACATTGTTCGGGTTGAGTTACATCGGTTTGTAGGGCGGCATATTTACGGCCAGCTGCTTGAACTAGAGCGCCCGTATCTGCCAAGCGGTCAATGCGTCTTGCGCCAAGCACAACATCGGCGCCAGCTTCGGCTAACGCTTTGGCGAATGCAACACCAAGACCAGATGATGCGCCCGTGACCACTGCGACTTTTCCATCTAATTTAAAGCGGTCAAGAACACTCATGCTCACTCCTCAAATTGGGCTTATTTGCGTAAGGTTAAGGCATGGACTTCGCCCTCAGCCCCAAGACCACCGAATATGCCGCGAAACTTCAAGGGTTTATGGATTCTGAAGTATTTCCAGCTGAAGCGGTCTACCACCGGCAACGAGAGCAGTTGCTGGCTGATGGTAAGCCGCACGCATTACCCGCAATTGTTGAAGAGTTAAAGGCAAAAGCCAAAGCGCTGGGTTTATGGAATCTATTTTTGCCACATTACGGTCATGGCTTATCAGTTACAGATTACGCAACGCTGGCCGAGATAACTGGCTGGTCACCTGATCTCGCACCTGAAGCAATTAACTGCGCAGCTCCTGATACCGGCAATATGGAGTTACTAGATATGTTCGCAACAGCTGAGCAGAAGAAGCAGTGGCTAGAACCGCTTCTTGATGGTCAAATTCGTTCAGCTTTTGCGATGACTGAGCCGGCAGTTGCATCAAGTGATGCTCGCAATATTCAGACCCAAATTGTCAAAGACGGCGATGACTACGTTATTAATGGGACCAAGTGGTGGACAACAGGCGCGATGGATGAACGCTGTGAGATTTTAATTGTGATGGGTAAAACAAATCCGGCGGCCGATGACCATCACCAACAATCTATGGTGTTAGTTCCAATTAACACACCAGGGGTAAAGGTAGTTAGAAACTTAACTGTCTTTGGTTATGTAGATCAACATGGTCATGCTGAAGTTTCATTTACTAATGTGCGTGTACCAATTGCTAATTTGCTAGGAGCCGAAGGTGAAGGCTTTGCACTAGCGCAAGCGCGACTTGGGCCAGGCCGAGTTCACCACTGCATGCGCGCCATTGGAATGGCTGAACGAGCGCTCTCCTTGATGATTAAGCGCACTGTTTCTCGCGAAGCATTTGGCAAAGAGTTGGTGCGACAAGGAGTAATTCAAGAATGGATTGCTCAGGCACGCATTGATATTGAACAAGCTCGGTTACTAGTTTTAAAAGCCGCCTGGATGATTGATTCGGTTGGCGCAAAAGGTGCGCGTAAAGAGATTGCCGCAATTAAAGTAGCAGTACCGCGAATGGCAGAGCGAATCATTGATCATGCCATTCAAAGTTATGGGGGTGCTGGCGTGAGCCAGGATTCACCGCTTGCCGCAATGTATGCCGGGGTTCGGGCTTTACGCATAGTAGATGGGCCAGATGAGGTTCACATTAGAGATATTGCGCGGTTAGAAATCAAGCCTTATTTGTCATGATTGATCTAACTGCGGTCCGCGAAGAGGATCGTTTCGATATTGCGAAAATGCATGCTTGGCTGCATCCATTTATAAATCAGGAACAGCTACCTGAAGTACTGCAGTTTCGCAGCGGTGCTTCTAATCTGACTTATTTACTGAGCTACCCTGACCGCAAGTTAGTTTTGCGTAAGCCACCAGTTGGAACAAAAGCAGCATCTGCTCATGACATGAATCGTGAATATCTTATTCAATCAAGACTTCAGTCAGTCTTCCCATTAGTCCCCAAGATGATCGCTTTGTGCCAAAATCAAACTGTGATGGGTTCGGATTTTTATGTAATGGAATATGTAGAAGGGCAAATCTTTCGCCGTGATATTCCAGAAGCCATAACCTCTTCAGATATTTCGGTTATGGCTGACTCTTTGATTAGCGGATTAGTTCAATTACATGCTGTTGATTCTTCAATTCTGGCCGAGCTCAACAAGGGAACTGGATATGTGCAGCGTCAAGTTGAGGGCTGGTCTAAACGTTATCGCAACGCATTAACCGATGATGTGCCTACTGCTGAAAAGTTAATGGCCTGGCTATCTGCTAACCAACCTAGCGACATTGATTCCTGCATTATTCATGGCGATTGGCGCATAGATAACGTGGTCTTTGATTTAGAAAATGCCCGAATCAAAGGAGTATTGGATTGGGAATTAGCAACTGTCGGTGATCCCCTAATGGATTTAGGTTCAGCCCTTGCCTATTGGGTTGATCGAGATGATGAAGCAGCATTTGCATCGCTTCGTAGACAGCCCAGCCACCTACCGGGAATGCCAACTCGCGATGAGTTTGTTGCGAGATATTTAGAGCTAAGTGGCCGCAAATGTAATGACTTTACATTTTATGAAGTTTTTGGACTCTTTAGATTAGCTGTGATTATTCAACAGATTTGGGCTCGCTTTCGTTTAGGTCAAACAACTAACCCTGCTTTTGCTGGGTTTGGGGATGCGGTGAATACCTTGATTAATCGAGCCGAAGGAAAAATCTCATGAGGGCCGGACGCATCACAGTTTCAACCCGTAAATTTGAAGTAACCGAAGTTCCAACTCCAAGCGCCGGAGCTGGACAGGTTCGTATAAAGGTCGGTGCTGCTGGTGTCTGTTTATCGGATGTACATTTCCTAGAAGGAATTTTATCGCCAGGCTATTTAGCCGGTGATGTCGTAACCCTTGGCCATGAGGTAGCTGGCACTATCGATCAAATTGGTGCCGGAGTTGAATCTCGCTCAATCGGCGAACGTGTTGTCGTTATCGCTGGTGAGCGAAATGACTCAAATAAAATCACTACGCTGGGATTTGATTACGATGGTGGTTGGGCCGAATACGTTGTAATGAATGCAGAACTTGTCATGCCAATTCCCGACTCGTTACCTTTTGAGCAAGCGGCCATTATTCCAGATGCGGTATCTACCCCGTGGGCTGCTATTTCCTCAACCGGAAAGATTCAAGCTGGCGAAACAGTGGCAGTCTTTGGAGTTGGCGGGCTAGGAATTCATGCTATTCAATTGTTAAAAATTATCGGCTGCAGCAAAGTAATTGCGATTGACCCGCGTGAAGATGCGCGAGCTAACGCGATGGCCCGTGGAGCTGATTTTGCTTTTGCGCCAGATGATCTGAAGTTAAAAGAACACCGTGGCTTAAATGCTGCCTTTGACTTTGCCGGTGTCACTCCAGTTCGCAAAGCAGCACTTTCTATGTTGGGTGAACAGGGTCGGCTAATCATTGTGGGTATAGCTAATGAACCCATCGTTATTCCAAATGACATGGCATTTACTTATATGCGCACACAGATAATGGGACATTACGGATCTGAGCCTCATCATGTGAGTGAGTTAATTGAATTTGCGCGTCAAGGCAAGTTAGATCTTTCGCACTCAATCTCTGAAATTCTTCCCTTGGCACAGGCTGCCGAAGCAATTGATAAATTAGCCAACAAGATCGGTAATCCGATTCGAATTGTGTTAAAGCCTTAGCGCTGCTTTAGTTTTCAGCAAAGCCCAACTTATCGAGCATCTTAGAATCGCGCTGCCACTCTTTAGAAACTTTGATGTGTAGACCAAGAAAGATACGGGCCTCTAGCTCGCGCTCAATATCAGCACGGGCACGCATGCCAATATCTTTGAGCTGTGAACCTTGATGCCCCAGCAAGATGGCACGCTGTGAATCGCGCTCAACATGCACGGTAGCGTGAATATCAAAGAATGGCCGACTGCCAGTCTTCTCGCGCTCTGACATCTCATCAATGGTAACGACAATTGAATGCGGAAGTTCTTGGCGCGCATCACGTAACGCTGCTTCGCGAATCAACTCACAAATTAACTGTTCAATACTCTGATCGCTGCGCATATTTGTTGGGTAAAACTCTGGGCCTGGCTTAAGTTGTTGGCCGATTAGCTTTTTCAATAAATCAATTTGTTCATGAGTTGCCGCCGATACCGGCACAATTTCATCCCAGGTAAAGCCTTTAGCCATCGCCATGATGCTGGCTAAGCGAGTAGCAAGGTTTGCTTTGCTAATTAAATCTGTCTTGGTCACCAGTGCGATTTTTTTGCTCCGTGGGTGTTTAGCAATTTCATCAATAATGTACTGATCGCCTGCTCCGGATTCTTCATCGGCTGGCAAACAAATAATGATCACATCGACTGAATCTAAACTCTCTTCAACGACGGCATTTAAGCGCTTACCCAGCAGCGTCTTTGGCTTATGTACACCGGGCGTATCAACCAAGATGGCTTGAAAATCTGGCTCGTTAACAATGCCGCGGATAGCGTGACGTGTGGTATTTGGGTGCGGTGAAGTAATTACTACTTTGCTGCCAACGAGTGCGTTAACCAGAGTTGATTTTCCGGTATTTGGGCGGCCAACAATGGCCACGAAGCCCGATCGGAATTCATTCTCTGTGCTCATTGGCTAATCATCTCATTACATTGGCGAGAGGAATTCCACTGCATCGGCAATTGAAGTCACAATTTCAGCTGCTCGTTCACCGATTAAACGATGACAACCTTCGCTAACGGGTGAAGTGATTGGCCCCGGAATCGCCATGACTGGACGCATTAATTCAGCAGCATCGCGAGCAGTCCTAAGTGAACCACTACGAAAAGCTGCTTCAACAACTAAGGTCGCATTTGAAAGTGCCGCAATTAACCGATTGCGGGTTAGAAATCGTGCTGGAATCGCTGGTGTTCCGGGGATTACTTCACTAACTAAACACCCGAGTTCGGCAATCTCGGCAAATAAGCGCGCATTACCAGCTGGGTAATTTATATCTATACCGGCTGCAATTACCGCCACCGTCACGCCCTCGGCAATTAACGCACCCTTATGCGCAGCTGCATCAATGCCATAAGCACCGCCACTGATGATTGCCCAATCTCGATCTACAAACCCTGCTGCAAAATCTTGGGCAATACGCACGCCGTATTGAGTTGGATTACGTGTTCCCACTATGGCTAGTGAATTGCCGGTAAGCAATTTGGGATCACCTTTAACCACTAACGCGATAGGTGGTGCCGCTAAGTCAGTTACTGATTGTGGCCAAGTTGAATCCTCTGGTGTTAAAAAGATCGCGCCTGCCTGCGATATTGATTGCAGTAATTCGTCGGCATTACTCAATTTTAACTTCTCGATAGTGCGGGCGTATTTGATTGGGTCATAAGCTCCATTGAGCGCTCGATCTAGAACATAGCTGGCGCCATTACTAAATATCTCGCGCGACCAAAATGAAGATCCACCTTCAACGGCGGCAAATAACCTAGCTCGCGCGACAAGTTCGCTCATAGCTCTACCCCATCGCGCAACGCATAAGCCTGTTTCACATCATTTAGTGTTGCAGTTTCATGTCGATGTAAATCTGCTAGCGTCCAAGCGGTCCGAATTACTTTATGTAGACCACGCGCGGTAATAGTTTCGCGATCTAATTCATCATGTAGGAAATTCATGGCCGCTCTCTCTGGTTGGTAAGTAGTGCGAAGCGCACGTGCTGGGATCTGACTATTTAGTTTCCAGCTCTCGCCAGCAAAACGTTTACCAGCGATTTCACGGGCAGCAATTACTCGAGCTCGAATCACGGCGCTTGACTCTCCTAGTTCGTTCTGGGCCATTTCAATCCGACTTACTGGATCGACAATTACTCGTAGATCAATGCGATCGAGTAGCGGCCCCGATAACTTTCCTAAGTAACGTCGCACTTGTTGCGAGGTACAAGTGCAGTTGCGGCCGCGACCCGAAAATTTGCCACATGGGCAGGGATTCGCCGCTAGAACAAGTAAGAACTGCGCCGGAAAAGTTAGGTTTCCAATACTGCGAGCTATCGTGATTTCGCCAGACTCCAACGGTTGGCGCAAAGAATCCAAAATGCCAGGGCCGCATTCGGGTGCCTCATCAATAAAAAGCACACCATTATGCGCAAGTGAAGAAGCTCCTGGTCTAATTACATGTGCGCCACCACCGACCATTGCTACACGAGTTGTGGTGTGATGCGGTGCAACGAATGGCGCTAACAGTGATTGCGGTAGACGATTTCCTAAAGTGCCAGCAATGGAATGCACGGCGGTAACTTCGAGAGCTTGCGCAATTGATAATTTGGGCAAGATCGTAGGTAAGCGTTGCGCGATCATAGTTTTTCCGGCACCTGGTGGTCCAGTTAAAAGTAAGTGATGTCCACCGGTTGCGGCAATCTCGGCAGCTAACCGCGCACGCGGTTGCCCTGCTACATCAGCAAAATCTAGTAACCCTTCATCACTTTCGTACTGCAGATCAAGTGGCTCGGCTTCAGCTCGTTCGCCAGTACGCAACCAACGTAAAACTTCCGCCAAAGTAGATATCGGAATTATCTCGAGATCAACCATTAACTTTGCTTCAGCCAGGTTAGCCGCTGGAACAACTGCGCGAGTAATGCCTGCCTTTGCCGCTGCCAATAGCGCCGGAAGCGCCCCGCGCACACTGCGGACTTTGCCATCAAGTGAAAGCTCGCCTAAGAAAACAGTATCTTCGCAATTTGGCAAAGTTTGATTAGCAATTAGCAGCGCAACGGCAATTGCTAAATCAAAACTTGGTCCACTCTTAGGTAACCAGGCCGGTGAAAGCGAAACCGTAACTTTGCGATTCGGCCAAAGTTCATTGCTATTAGTTAGCGCAGATCTAACTCGGTCACGTGATTCGGAAAGTGCTGCATCTGGTAGGCCCAACAAAGTGTACGAAGGCAAGCCATCGGCGATATCAACTTCGACCGTAACTAAGTTTCCGGCTAATCCCTGCAGACCAACTCCGAAAGTCATTCCCAGTGACATTAAAGATCACAGGTCATAGAACGTTTGCGCGTAATTCAATAGTGTGCGAACCGTCGCTTGAAATCAAAACGGCAATCGCATCAATCTGATAATCGCACCCCAACGCCCCATTGGTAGCTAACCATGCCAGCGCTAACCGCTGAATTCGGTGAGCTTTCGCGCTATCGATTGCTTCAAGCGGATGACCGAATGCGCTCGAAGAACGAGTTTTAACTTCGATCATATGAATTAGCCCGTTGTGATCTAAGGTGACTAAATCAAGTTCACCCTCACGGATTCGCCAGTTGCGCGCCAGTATTTCATCGCCACGTTTGAGCAGAAATTGCGCAGCATGTTCTTCGCCAACTGCGCCGGTGCTGATATTTAGACTTTTCTTCTTAACTGTTTTCATAAAGCGAGAGGCTAGGCAGCGACCCCGACTTAATTGCCGATCACACAAACCCTTGTGTTCGAATGAGAGCTGTGGTTATTTAAGTAGCGCCGCCACATTAGCAAAAGAGCGTCGATGTTCTATGCACGGGCCATTTGCAGATAGCAATTGACTATGGCTGGCAGTGATATAGCCCTTGTGTCCAGCAAAACCATAAGCCGGATACTTCTCATCGAGTTGGCGCATGATGCGATCTCGATAAACCTTAGCCAGAATTGAAGCAGCGCTTATTGTGTGAACGACTTGATCGCCTTTCCAGACCGCTAAGTTTGGTAGCGCTAAACCGGCAATTGCGTAGCCATCGGTTAAGACGTATGCCGGTGAAACTTTAAGAGCTTGCACGGCTCGACGCATGCCATCGAGATTAGCTGCATGAACGCCACGTGAATCAACTTCGGCTGCTGGGATTTCAATAATGCTGTAAGCAATGCTGTGTTCGATTACTAAATCAAATAGTACTTCTCGTTTACTCTCTTTGATCTCTTTAGAATCACGCACTGGCGCTAGATCTGGATGAAAGGGATCTTTCAAGATTACTGCTGCCACTACTAATGGCCCAGCGCATGCGCCACGACCAGCTTCATCAACCCCCGCAATCGGTGAAATGCCAGCTTCAATCAATAGCTGTTCAATCACCTTCATTTTTACTTCTTAGTTTTAGTTTTTACTTCGGGCTGATTTAACGCATCAACATTTGGCACCAAAGACAAATTCTTTATTGGCCAGATGACTGCAAGGACGCGACCAGTAACTCGATCTACTGGTACAAAACCCTTATTTATATCATCTTGGTGAAAACGAGAATCACTGCTTGCGCCACGGTGATCGCCCATTACCCAGAGTTTGCCTTTGGGTACAGTTACATCAAAGTTCGTATCACTTGGAACATTGCCCGCAAAAACGTATGGCTCCTTCATTTCTTTGCCATTGACTGTGATTTTTCCAGTATTGGTACAGCAAATTACCCGATCGCCAGCTACCCCAACAACCCGCTTAACTAAGTACTGTTTAGCTGGGTTTGGTAACACACCAACTGCAACTAGGGCAGACTTTAATTTTGCAATTACAAATGGAGAGTCACCTAAATCTGCAGCCGGCAACCAATTATCTGGATCTCGGAAAACGACTACATCGCCACGGTTAATATCATTTGCGATAAATGGAATGCGATTTACTGCAACACGATCATCGATTTGAAGTGTGTTCTCCATCGAACCAGATGGAATGTAGAAAAACTGAACTACGAAAGTCTTAATGAAAAGTGATACGACTAGTGCAACAACAACTAAAACGGGAAATTCTTGTAAGAAGGTCCGCTTGCGTCTCATCTGCGGAAACCGCGTTTTACTTTAGAAGTTATTCGGCTGGTTTGGTTTCAGTTTCAACAACTTCTTCGGTTGTTGTAACTTCAGCTGGTGTCTCAACTACTGCTTCCGTTACGGTTTCAATAACCACCTCGGGAGCCACAACTTCAGCCACGGGCTCGGACACTGGAGTTGAAAGAATTCCATCGCCGTAACCTTCAACGCCATCGCGCTTTTCGCGAATCTTGGCAGCCTTACCGCGTAAATCGCGCAAGTAGTAAAGCTTGGCGCGACGTACATCGCCCTTCTTTACTAGTTCGATCTTTTCAATAACTGGGGTATGTACTGGGAAAGTACGCTCAACACCAACTCCATAAGAAACCTTGCGGATGGTGAAAGTTTCGCGAACGCCATCGCCTTGGCGACGGATCACGATTCCCTGGAAGACCTGAAGACGGCTCTTGTTACCTTCGATAACGCGGACCGAAATCTTGAGCTCATCGCCGGCACGGAATTGCGGGATGTCTTTGCGCAGGGATGCTGCATCAACGGCGTCAAGAATCTTCATTTTGGTCCTCTTTATCTAGATCTAGTCGCGGCTTAAATAACCACGGCAGACTGCGTATCTTGCCACAGGTCATCGCCTTAGCGTAAATCGAGCGTGAGCAGGCTATTGGGCCAGCCGGAACGAGAGCGTGGCATGCAAGGCAGGAGCAGCAGCAATCGTGGTGCCCCCGATGGTGGTGACCTTAGCGCCCGCCTCAGTTGCGATCAGGCCACCTGCTGCCAGATCCCATTCTTGGAGGCCTTTTTCAAAGTAGCCATCGAGAGCACCCATGGCCACAAAGCAAAGATCTACGGCAGCTGCGCCATTTCGGCGGATATCGCGAATTCGACTGAGTAACTCGGAAAGTTGGGCTAACTGGGCTGGCCGAGCATCGACATCGTAGGCAAATCCGGTTCCGACTAGCGCTCGGTTAAGTTCAACTTCTTCGTTACAAGCAATTGCCTGGCCATTTAGAAAAGCGCCGCCGCCTCGGCTGGCCGACCAGGTCGAGTTAATTGTGGGCGCCACGACAACACCAACTACAACGCCATCAGAATCTTTTGCCGCAATGCTCACATTCCAACCAGGCAACCCATATAAATAATTAACTGTGCCATCGAGCGGATCAATTACCCAAGTAATTCCTGATTGTGAGGTTCGCTGCGAACCTTCTTCGCCAATAATGCCATCGCCTGGGCGAGCTTTTAGAATTTCGGAAACGATGTGGTTTTCGCTCTGCGAATCCATCTGAGTGACCACATCAATTGCCGTCGATTTCGAAGTAACTTCAAATGCCGCTGGTCGCTTTTGTAGTAATTCGCCCGCTTCACGCCCTACCCGTTTAGCTAACTCGAGAAGTTCCGCCATCAACGTTGCATCAGTCATTTCCCAATTCTACTCACCTGAAATCCCGCTAATGTCACGGCTCATCGGTTAGGCTCTGAAAACTATGAGCGAACTGCGCGTGAACGGCAAGTCTGAAGATGGCCTATATCTCTCTCTGCTAGATAGCGATGGCAAGGAATTCAGCGTTCGAATTAGTGACACTCTGCGCTCTACGGTTAATCAACCGCGATTGATCTCAGTTCAAGATGAAGAAGCTGCGCCAATTTCGGTAAAGGAAATTCAACGTCGTCTGCGTACTGGCGAATCACCGGAATCAATTGCCCGAGATGGCAACATCACGGTCGAAAAAGTTGAACGCTTTAGCGGACCAATTCTGCAGGAACGTCAATTTATTGTTGATCAAGTTGCCACAGTCATTGTGCGCAAAGAACCCGGTCGCGAACCAGTTAATTTCGGTGATGCAATTGTTCTGCGCCTTGCACCACGCGGTGTTGATATTACGCAGATCAATTACAACTGCTGGCGAATTGAAACTGGCATCTGGATTATTCAGGTTTCTTACCCAACTTCTGATGGTCATGGCACTGGACAGTGGGAATATGATCCAACTCGTCGCGCAATAAACGCACTCGATGACAATGCGCGCTGGTTACTTGGCGAAGAAACTCCCGCCCCGCGTGCCCCGCTCGAGCCAGGTTTGATTTACACCGAGCAAGTCGATCGCTCTTCGCGCGCAACTGAACCAGTGCGTGAAACACCACGCTTGGTTTCAATTCGGACAGATGCTGATTCAGAATCAGCTAAAGATGGTGTGCAAGGTCGCGCCAAGGTGCCAAGTTGGGATGAAATTATGTTTGGCCAGAAGAAAGATGAAGATTAACTAATCGTCTTTTGCAGTAGTGGCACGTAATTTTCGATCTCAGTAAGTGCGCCATGGTGGCCAACCATTGAGCCTTCTAAACTTTCGCGTTCGGCCTCAATTAATATCAGGCCGCCTTTAGCGATCGCAATAATTTCACCCATACGATCGAAAGTATCTGCACTTGGATTAGGACCAAATAAACCAGCAGTAAGTGCGTCTTCGCGAGTATAGATATCGGCGCGATTACCCAAGAATTCTTCCCAGCGCGATTTAACTTCGGCTCGTGCAGAAGGTGAATCAAGTGTCTCATCAAGATATAGGTGGCGGGCACGAGGCTCCCCGGCAATCGTGGCAATGCCAGTTAGTAATTGATTCTCCCGGCCCATCACAATTTTCTCAGTGACATTAACCATGCCATGGTCAGCAGTTAGCCAAATTCGAGTGCCTTTGGGTAATTCGATCATCAATTGCTTAGCCATATGATCAAGCATCGTAAGAGCTGCCAACCATTTATCTGAACCAACGCCATCGCTATGGCCAGCCGAGTCAAGATCATTCATGTAGAGATAAACCAGTGCTGGAGATTTAGTCAAAGCTAATTTAGTTTGGGCAACTAAGTCGTCAACTAGATTCGCTCCACGATAAGTCGCACCACGAAATACCGCTTGCGTGAACCCAGTGTTCTCGTAACGCTTTGCTGCCACATGTGAAACATTTACGCCGGCGGCAGTTGCTCGTTCAAATAAAGTTGGCACTGGTTGCCAATAAGTTGGATCAACCCGATCATCCCACTTCAAAGCATTTAAAATTCGGCCATTGCTACGTGGTACCCGCACGGTGTACCCCAACATTCCATGCGCTCCTGGCAAAGTTCCGGTAGTAAGTGTTGCCAGTGAGGTAGCAGTAGTTGTAGGAAAGGCAGTTTGCACTCGCCCACTTCGAATAAAAGTCGAAAGCGTTGGAATGTATTCGGCGTAGATATCTATTACTTCATCGCCTAAGCCATCAATTAAGAAAAGAACTTCGCGGCCACTTGGTGACTCACCAGCAGCTATTTCATCGTGTACATCTGATACGCCAAGACCCGCAACTATTGCCGACAAGATTTGGTGAAGATGCATGCGTTAAGGTTAGGGCATGAAATCCGCACTTGTCTTTTCGCCTGAGGTCGCAGCGGCGCTAGCGAGTAATTCGCCAATAGTTGCCCTCGAATCAACGATTATCAGCCACGGATTGCCACGTCCATCTAATTTGAATGTGGCCCGCGAAGTCGAAGCAATAGTGCGCGAACATGGTGCCACTCCCGCAACAATTGCGATTCTAGATGGCGTGGTTCATATTGGTTTAACTGATGATCAACTGGTCGCAATCGCAAACCGCGTTGACATCAGCAAAGCATCCAGCCGCGATCTAGCTGTTTTGGTTGCTAGCCAGAAGTCTGCCGCCACCACTGTTGCGGCGACTGCTCACTTAGCCGCACAAGCTGGAATCAAAGTTTTCGCAACTGGCGGTCTAGGTGGCGTTCATCGTGGCGCTAATGAATCATTCGATGAATCAGCTGACTTAACCGCGCTCTCAACGTTAGATATCACGGTGATTTGTGCCGGCGTTAAATCAATTCTTGATGTTGGCGCAACTCTTGAACGTCTTGAGACTCTGGCCATTGGCTTAGTTGGGTACCAAACAAATGCTTTCCCTGGTTTCTATCTAACTGATTCGGGTTTCACAACTGAGCACCGCGTTGATTCAGCTGCCGAGATTGCAGCAGTTATCAAAGCACGTGAATTAGTCGGCACAAATAACGCAGCTTTGTTAGTTGCTAACCCAGTTGTTAAAGAGATGAACCGAGCTAAGCATGATCAAATTTTGGCTACTGGTTTAGCAAAAGCAGAGGCTGCCCATATAACTGGTAAAGATGTCACGCCTTTCTTACTTGAGCATTTCCACACCACTTCCAAAGGTGAATCGCTTTCAGTTAATATTGAAATCATTAAATCAAATAGCGCACTTGCTGCCGATATCGCCGTTGCCAGTAACTAAATATGTCGAAAATACTCTGCATCGGTGAAGTTAACCTTGATGTAGTTGCCATTATTTCTAGCGATATCAACTACGGTAGCGACACTGCTGCCAAAGTATCTACTCATGGCGGTGGCGCAGGCGGCAATGTTGCTGCTTGGCTGCGTATCGCTGGTGCTCAAAGCCATATGTTGGCGCGCATTGGCAAAGATGCAGCCGGTGTTGCTGTGCGAAGTGAATTTGATCGGCTAGGTGTTACTTACTCTGAAATTGATGTTCATGGCGCACCAACCGGAATTGTCGTTGTCATCGTTGATAAAGATGGCGAACGCAGCATGTTTCCAGATAATGGCGCAAATAGCGGCTTAACTCTGGCGGACTTGCCTGAACTCGATACTTTTAACGCTGCCTATATTTCTGGGTACGCATTACTTGACCCAAAGTCTCGCGCTGGAATTCTGCAGATGATCGGCAAAATAAAAGCAGCTGGCCTAAAAATTTACTTGGATCCTGCCACTGTTGGCGGAATGACCGGTGTGCCAATCGCGGAAATTCGGGCTTGGATAAACCAAGTGCATTGTTTGCTACTAAATGAAGAAGAAGCAAAGTATTTATCATCTACAACTGATCTTGATTTAGCTATCACTGATTTGTTGCAGATCTGCCCCGCTGTCGTGGTCAAACGTGGATCACATGGAGTTATTGCCGCAAATCGTGGCTCTGAGCCAATTTCATTACCGGCAATCTCTGCTCAAGTAATTGATACCACTGGTGCTGGCGATAGTTTTGCTGCTGGATTTATCGCAGCCGACCAAGCCGGACTTGATTTCGCAGAATCACTAGGTGCTGCTCTTACCATCGCAGCGAAGTGTGTTGCAATCGTGGGGGCGCGCCCAGCCCTAGATGCGCAGGTTTAGCCCAACTTATTGGCAGAATCACGCCATGGCTACGGCAAAGACACCCTCTAAGAGCGCCGCAAAATCGAAAAAACCAGTTGGTCCTAAAGCTGGCGAGTATCCCGGCAAGATTGTTGACGTTGATGTTTCATCTGAGATGTCAGAATCATTTCTCGAATATGCATATTCGGTAATTTACTCACGCGCGCTTCCTGATGCTCGCGATGGTTTAAAGCCAGTTCACCGTCGCATCCTGCACCAGATGTCTGAAATGGGTCTGCGCCCAGAACGCGGTCACGTAAAGAGTGCTCGTGTTGTTGGTGAAGTAATGGGTAAATTGCACCCACACGGCGATGGTGCAATCTATGACGCGCTTGTTCGTATGGCGCAAAGTTTCTCAATGCGTTTGCCGTTAATTGATGGCCATGGAAACTTTGGTTCACTTGATTCTGGCCCAGCTGCAATGCGTTACACCGAATCTCGTTTAGGCAGCGCTGCAATGGCGATGGTTGCTGAAACCGATGAAGACACCGTTGATTTTGGGCCAAATTACGATGGTCAATTACAAGAGCCATTAGTTCTGCCCGCTGCTTATCCAAACCTGCTGGTCAATGGTGGTTCCGGTATCGCAGTTGGTATGGCTACCAATATGGCGCCGCACAACTTAGGCGAAGTAATTGCGGCCACTAAATATTTAATCGAAAATCCTAAAGCAACGCTTAAGCAGTTAATGAAATTTGTTCCTGGCCCAGATTTCCCAACTGGTGGCGAAATTGTCGGCATTGAAGGAATTCAAGATGCTTATGAAACTGGCAAGGGTTCGGTAAAGGTTCGCGCCAGCGTTGAGATCAGCAAGGTAACTTCACGCAAGATGGGCATCACCATCAAAGAGCTGCCTTTTAACATTGGCCCTGAAAAAGTTGTTGAGCGAATTGCTGACCTGGCTAAAGCTAAGAAGATTCAAGGCATCTCAGACATCATCGATTTAACCGATGGCCAAACTGGTACCAATGTTGTTATTGAGATTAAGAATGGTTTTGAACCTGAAAAAGTTCTTGAGCAACTATTTAAGTTAACTCCTATGGAAGATGCTTTTTCTATTAACGCAGTAGCGCTCGTAAATGGTCGCCCCCAAACTCTTGGCTTGAAGAAGTTGCTGGAAGTTTTCATCGAGCACCGCATTGAAGTTGTACGTCGTCGCTCAGAGTTCCGCAAAGCTAAAGCCAACTCTCGTTTGACGCTAGTCGATGGTTTGCTCAAAGCAATTATCGATATCGATAAGGTAATTAAAATTATTCGTGGCAGCGATGATGCAGCAGCTGCTAAAGAGAAGTTAATAAAGGACTTAAAGCTAAATGACGAGCAAGCTACTTTTATTCTAGATATGCCACTTCGTCGCTTGACCAAGATGAGCAAGATTGAATTAGAAACTGAAGGCAAGGAACTCAAGAAGACGATCGCTGAATTAACTGCCTTACTAAAATCAGAAGAGATCATCAAAGCTCAAGTTTCACTCGAGTTAACCGAGGTCGGCAAAGCATTTGCTACCCCTCGTAAATCTCGTATAACAGCTGCCTAAACTTCAGTTAGACTGCGACGTGATTTCAACTCAAGCCCTGGAACTACGCGCGGGCGCACGCCTGCTAGTTAAGGGCGTAACCGTGCGCATTAACAGCGGAGATCGCATCGGTTTCGTTGGTCGTAATGGTGCTGGAAAATCAACTCTGGCCAAAGTTCTAGCTGGTGAAAATATGCCAGCAGGTGGCGCCGTAAATCGCACTGGCAAGATCGGCTATTTGCCGCAAGACCCTCGTGTTGGCGAAGAAACTGGCAGTGTTATCGAGCGTATCTTGTCGGCTCGTAATCTTGATCAAATTTCCCACCGCATGCGCGTTGTCGAGGAAGAGATGGCAACCTCTGAAGGCGAAGCGTTAGAAAAAGCTATGGATCGCTACACCCGCGTTGAACACGAATTCAGCGCAGCTGGTGGCTATGCCGCAACCGCTGAAGCCGAAGCAATTGCTACCTCTCTGGGCGTTACCCAAGCAGTTTTCGATCACGAACTTGCCACCCTTTCAGGTGGCCAACGTCGTCGTATCGAACTTGCTCGCATTCTCTTCAGTGGTGCCGAAACTCTATTACTAGATGAGCCAACTAACCACTTAGATGCGGATTCGATTAACTGGTTACGTGACTATCTCGCTAAGTATTCCGGCGGGCTAGTAATCATCTCGCACGATGTGAACTTGATTGAAACCGTTGTAAATAAGGTTTTCTATCTAGATGCCAACCGCAACGTTATCGATGTTTACAACTTAGGTTGGAAAGCTTATTTACTTCAACGTGAACAAGATGAGCATCGCCGCAAGAAAGAGCGCGCCAATGCTGAAAAGCGCGCTGAGATTCTGCAGAAGCAAGGCGAGAAAATGCGCGCTAAAGCTTCTAAAGCAACTGCTGCCCAAGGCATGTTACGTCGTGCCGAGAAGTTACGTTCTGGCCTTGAAGATGTCCGAGTTTCTGACAAGGTCGCAAAACTGCGTTTTCCTACCCCTGCCCCGTGTGGCAAGACTCCTCTATCGGGTGAAGAACTTTCTAAGTCATATGGTTCCCTTGAAATTTTCACAGATGTTAGTTGCGTAATTGATAAAGGTTCTCGCGTGGTAATTCTTGGTCTTAACGGTGCGGGTAAAACAACACTACTTCGCATCTTGGCCGGTGAACTTGAATCAGATACCGGCACAGTTGAAGCAGGTCATGGCTTAAAGATTGGCTACTACGCCCAAGAGCACGAATCCCTTGATTTTGAACGAACAATTCTTGAAAACATGATGGCAGCAACACCTGATATTCGTGAACCTGAAGCACGCAATGTGCTTGGTTCCTTCTTATTCGTGGGCGATGATGTTCATAAGCCAGTGAAAGTTTTATCTGGCGGTGAACGAACCCGCTTAGCTTTGGCTGTTCTAGTTGTATCTGCTGCCAACGTTTTGTTACTCGATGAGCCAACAAACAACCTTGACCCAGCATCTCGCGCTGAAATCCTGGCTGCTCTTTCTGAATATCAAGGTGCCGTAATTCTGGTTTCGCATGATGAAGGGGCAGTGCAGGCACTCAAACCTGAACGAGTTATTTTGTTGCCTGATGGCGATGAAGATCTTTGGAAAGATGAATACTTCGATTTGGTTGCAATCGACTAATTAAGCGTCGATGCTGTCGCGATCTATCTCGGCGTTAGCAATGAAATCTTTACGTGGGGCAACATCGCTACCCATTAGCAGTTCAAACATTGCCTCAGCTGCTGCGCCATCGGTCACGGTGATGCGACGCAAAGTGCGAGCATCTGGATCCATAGTGGTTTCGCGAAGCTGATCAGCATCCATTTCGCCTAAGCCTTTATAACGCTGAATCGGCTCTTTCCACTTCTTGCCAGCCTTAATTAATTCAGCAGTTACCTTCTTCATTTCATCATCTGAATAGGTATAGATGTACTCACCCTTTTTGCCGCCGCCACCCATTGTTTCAATGCGGTGTAGTGGTGGGATCGCAGCAAATACCCGGCCAGCATCAATTAGTGGGCGCATGTAGCGATAGAGAAGAGTAAGGAGTAGGCAGCGAATATGTGCACCGTCAACATCAGCATCTGACATCAAGATGATTCGACCATAACGAGCATCATCTAGCTCAAATGAGCGACCAGAGCCAGCACCAATTACTTGAATGATTGAGCCGCACTCTTTGTCATCGAGCATCTGCGAAAGTGATGCCTTCTGAACATTTAAAATCTTTCCGCGAATCGGCAAGATAGCTTGGAATTCAGAGTTACGCGCAGCCTTGGTGGTTCCGAGTGCGGAATCGCCCTCAACAATAAAGAGTTCGGTGCGATTTACATCTTCAGAGCGACAATCAGAAAGCTTGGTTGGCAGCGATGATGATTCAAGTGCGTTCTTACGGCGCTGTAGATCTTTGTGCGCACGCGCTGAAATACGTGTGCGCGAGGCAGCCGCAACTTTTTCTAGGATCAAGCGGCCATTAGCTTTATCAATGCGCTTAGTTGTGGCAAAGAATTTCTTGAGTTCCTCGGCAACAACTTCACCAACAATTCGGGCAGCCGCTGATGTGCCCAGAACTTCCTTAGTCTGTCCTTCAAACTGTGGTTCTGACATTCGAACTGTCACAACCGATGTCAGACCTTCGAGGATGTCATCTTTAAGAACATCGGCTTCGTTCTTCTTAAGCGTGCCAGTGCTGCGCAGGGTCTCGTTAAAGGCCTTGGTCAGCGCTTTCTCGAAGCCAGTCATGTGCGTTCCGCCCTTAGGCGTCGCAATGATGTTTACAAAGGAGCGATTGGTATTGGCAAACTCGTTACCCCATTTAAGCGCGATATCAACCAACATATCGCGCTCAACTTCAGTTGAAACCATATGGCCTTGATCATCTAGTACAGGCACAGTCTCTTGATAGTGACCCGAACCAGTTAAGCGAATGACATCGCCAACACCTTGATCAGGTTGTAGGAATTCGCAGTATTCAGAAATGCCACCTTTATGATAAAAAGTTTCAGTGGTTTTAGTCTTAGTGCGATTGTCATTAACAATAAGCGTTAAACCAGGTACTAAATAAGAAGTTTGACGAGCGCGAGCATAAATCTCTTCGATATCTAATTCAGCATCTTTTAAGAAGATTTGGCGATCACTCCACCACTTGATGCGAGTGCCGGTAACTTTGGCTGAAACTTTACCGATAGTGCGCAAACCTGATTGCGGGGTAAAGGTCGCTTTTGGGCCATCGCCTTCGAAGATGCCGGCTACGCCGCGCTTAAAAGACATCCAGTAAATCTTGCCATTGCGGTCTACTTCAGCATCAAGACGTTCCGCAAGTGCGTTAACAACTGAGGCACCAACACCGTGCAGACCACCGGAAGCTGCATATGATCCGCCACCAAATTTTCCGCCCGCATGTAATTTTGTTAATACAACTTCAACACCAGTTAGGCCAGTCTTAGGTTCCTTATCAACTGGAATTCCGCGACCATCATCGTGAACTTCAACTGAACCATCTGATTCAAGGTTGATATCAATCTTCTTGCAGTAACCAGCCAACGACTCATCAACTGCGTTATCAATGATTTCCCAGAGACAGTGCATCAAACCGCGGGAATCAGTGGAACCGATATACATACCAGGGCGCTTACGAACGGCGTCGAGGCCCTCTAATACGGCTAAATCTTTGGCGGTATAGGAGTCTTGCACGCCTTCTTCATTAGTAGCCACGGGGGTGAAGATTATCTGCGACCGGGGATTTCGCCCGTTAAGCGCGCCGAACGGGTCTCAAATAGTGAATTTATCGCTCAATATTCAGAAAATTAACAGGTATTTAACGAATTTATATTTATTTTAACAAGCGGGGAATAACCAAGGTGTGGTTTGCTGTTCCCCTAGATGTAATACCCAACTGTGAACGACTAGTCGTTTAACGAAACGGAGAGAACATGACCAAACAGCTAATCCTCGAAACAACCCCTCTTAATGCGGTTGATCGTTGCGATCGCTGTGGTGCCCAGGCTTATGTGCGCGCGGTTTTGTTATCTGGTGGCGAACTCTTGTTCTGTGGTCACCACGGCAAGGAATACGCTGAAAAGCTAAAGCAAGTTTCAGCGAAGATTCAAGATGAGACCGACAAATTAGTCGACGTCTCTTCTAACTAAAGCGCCTTAATCTCTACTCGCCCTAAACCTTTTATATCAACGACATAGTTATTACCTGCCGCTAATTCAAAACTTCTTGTTGCAGATCCACTTAAAACAATTGAGCCGGCTGGCAACTTAACGCCATTTTCAACTAAAACTTTGGAGAGCAAAACAAGTGCTAGCCATGGATTACCACGAATTGCAGTCAATGGTGCTTTATCAATTTCATCTTCATTTTTAAATACTTGCGCAGTTAAATTCTCTAAATTTGCTTCATGCGCTGGCACCCAATGGCTATAAACAAATGCGGCAGCTCCAGCATTATCAGCAATCGCATCATTGGCATATATCTGCGCTTGTCCATAGCGATAATCAAAGATCTCAATAGCGGTAGCAACATGGCTGACGTAATCTAGAACCTCTGATGGTTGAATTTCAGTAGACACCTCTTTGCTAATTTTAAAGGCGACTTCAGCTTCGGCTCGGGGATAGATGTAGTTGGCAGTCTTGATCGAATCAGTTAACTGCATGGCATCGGTTAAATATCCAAAGATCATTACATTGGTTGGCTCAGCACTAGTGGGAGAATCGAGTGCTCCCCCGACTTTTACGCCCACCACCGTTTCGCCTGCTTCTATGCGGTAAGCCAGCTCGTTCTCGCGGATAGCATGCGCTCTCTTAGCCATGGGCGCAAATGAGATACAGGGCTTAACTAGTTCGCGAGCGTTACGCAAGGCTTCAGCAAATAGTTTTACATACTCTTTATGTGAGCCATCGCAGCGAGGTTTCTCTTTTGATAAACCGCAACCACATAACTTTGGCGCATCGATACTTTCAATTAAGTTACCTTCAGCATCGACAAAGTCGACTTCACCGGTAAGGCGAATCGAACCACTAGCCGGATTAATAAAAGCGCTTGGATTCGCCATCAGAAAACTTTACTCACTTCTTGGTAAAGCCAGATGGACAAGTTGGTCTGACTGCTGTGATTACTTTGGTGGTCTTTCCTTTGATGCAGGTAATTGAGATCTTTGTCGCCTTCTTCGGGGCAGGCGCAGTCGTATATGAAGTCACTGAAAACTTATTTTGACCAAATGAATCCAGCATAATAAACGTAACGTCGACTTTTGAAGCTGGTTTTAAGGCAGAGACCACCAATAGACCATCAGTAATTGTTGCCGAGCCAGATGAAACCTTAGCTTGATATTTAAGCCCAGATCTTGGTGTGAACCTTAGAGTAATTGAATCGGAGGATGCCTTTACCACGTACAAGGTTGGGATTGTTGGTAACTCAGGTGTCGCACTCTTGACTATCAATTCATCTGAGGTAGTACTTTGACCAAACTCATCAGTGACCTTCAGGGAGGCTGTAATTTTTGTATTTGGAGTTAGGCCAGAAACTCTTACCGAACCTCGAATATCACTAACCTCACCTTCGGAAACCGTAAGCTCATAATCCAAATTAGCCAATTTCTCATAACTAAATTCAACTCTGGTAGTGCTCAACTTCCCGACAATGAATTGTGGCTTATCTGGTTTCGGTGGTAACTCCGCTGCGAAATAGAATGGTTGGGTAGAAGTGCTTTGACCATAAGAATCGGTGATGGTGGCTACCAGGTTTGTCTTTATCCCAGGCTTTAACCCAGTAACTTCGACTTTGTAGCCACTCTCTTTATTTCCTAAAATCTCTGCCATGCCTGACTCAGATTTAACTTTGTAATCAAATCCTTCGCGTATGCCTATTGAGAATGTGGCAGAATTTGGAGTTACTGAATCAAGAGCTAACTTAGGTGATGCAGGCGGAATTGGCTTTGAAGTTCTGGAGTCAATATAACTTTCAGCCTTTGCCCCAGCAGAGTCTGTACATGAAAGTTTTAACGATAGGGCTGAGTCAGGTTTAAGGTTAGTTACCTTAAACGTCCAATAATTATCCTTAGGCATTTCATTAACTAACTCACCGGCACTGACAGAACCAACACAGCTCTGTTCATTTGAATAAAGATAGCGATATTCGATCTCTGAAGTCCCAACTTCAACTTCTTCTATCTTGGGTGCCTGAAGAGGATCTGCGGCAGTTACTTCAAGTTTCACAGATGCAGGATCAACGTACCCCGCCCATTGTGTTGCCTTTGACCCATTCGAGTAAAGGTTGCCCCCGGAGGATGATGTGTACCATCCATTCGGTGAACTCTGACATTCAATATTGTTCACTGGACTAACTATGTTCATCGCATTGATTGCTGGTATTTTACAGGAAGTGCTCCACAGTTGTAAGTCGCCTACTCCGTAACTACCCGGCTTAGCGCTCCTTGGGACATATACCTCAACTTCAAAAGTTCCAGATATTGCGTCTGGCATACTGGAAACATTGTTTTTTTGATCTACACTTCTAACTACTTGTGCTTGCCCATTTTGATTTGTATACACAGATACATCATCGCCACCTACTAACGTGGTAGTCAAAGTCCCAATGGAAATTTTTCCAATAGGCCGACTAAACCCATCTACTGAAATAATGAGCGTCGCAGTAGAACCAGCTTTTACACTTTTATTTTTCCAAGAAATACCAGTCCAAATTGGCGCGCGAGCAATGCCTTGTCCAGCATCTAATACGGTAAAGCTGAGAGCACTCATTGTAAATTGACTTAGCTTCTGAGCTTTTAGACCATTGTAAATTCTCTCACTTTCCTCATATACAAGACTGCCACCCCAAGATGCAGTGTCGTTACTTGAAGAAGTGGTTTCGCCATTT
This sequence comes from Bifidobacterium breve, assembly GCA_945885625.1. Taxonomy (GTDB): domain Bacteria; phylum Actinomycetota; class Actinomycetes; order Nanopelagicales; family Nanopelagicaceae; genus Planktophila. The sequence continues at coordinate 92,116 of CAMCYS010000002.1, forward strand.
CGGTAATTCAAATTGATTTGAGTTACTCGGTAATTACCAGGGCTGCTGTCACTTGCTGTCCAAATTGGAATAGAAAATGAATACTTTCCGTTGTTGTATGAAAAATCCTGACAGGAATAAGCGTTTCCCTTAGTGGTCGCGTCACAATATGCATTTGAGGAACCATCCGGGGTAGAAAACTGCACATTCACTGAAACCAGCGTTCCGGTACCTGTTGTTTTTACTTGTAGTTTAGAACTAGATCCAGGGTCAACTTGTGATTTCGAAAAACCGACGGATTCAATCGATTGCGGTGTCTTTTGAACCCCAGTTCCAGCATCGCGAATAGTAAAATCAAATTGACTCAAGTTTTGAGCAACCATGTACCCCTTACTCGCGTACTCTTTAGCATTTATTGGGTCATAAGCTGCGAATTCTTTTTCGTTGTAAAGCCAACCATAAAGAAGTTTGTACTTTCCCGGTAAATCAAATTCGTTAGTTTTGAGAGTAAGTGAAATTTCTTTTCTGTTTGCTTCACTCACTTTATAACTTGGGTCGACGAGAACTGACATTTGACGAACAATTCCAGAAGGTGTTCTTAAGTTAATATTTAGGTCTTTTATCCAGCCAGGAATGAGATTTACTTGAATCTTCCAGGTAATAGTTTCCCCTGGGTCAATCACGGTAGCTGAAACGCTTTTGAACTCAAATGAAGGGCCCTCGTTAGCATTGGCTGACGGCGGCACTACGGAAGAGATCAGCACTAAAGTTAAAAGAGTAACTAGTCCTTTAACTCGCATCTGACTTATCTCTTCGTCGATCGATTTAATCTAGGTAGTCGCGCAGTACTTGGCTGCGTGATGGGTGACGCAATTTAGACATGGTCTTTGATTCGATCTGACGGATACGTTCGCGAGTTACCCCGTAAACCTTGCCGATCTCATCAAGGGTCTTTGGCTGGCCATCTGTTAGGCCGAAACGCATGGCTACAACGCCAGCTTCACGTTCTGACAAAGTATCTAGAACCGAATGCAGTTGTTCTTGTAACAGCGTGAAAGAAACCGCATCGGCTGGTACTACAGCTTCAGAGTCTTCAATCAAGTCACCGAACTCTGAATCGCCTTCTTCACCAAGTGGGGTGTGAAGTGAGATTGGTTCGCGGCCATACTTTTGAACTTCGACCACCTTTTCAGGGGTCATATCAAGTTCTTTAGCTAGCTCTTCAGGAGTAGGTTCGCGGCCTAGGTCTTGCAACATCTGGCGCTGAACACGAGCCAACTTATTAATAACTTCAACCATGTGAACCGGAATACGAATCGTACGAGCTTGGTCAGCCATCGCACGAGTAATCGCCTGACGGATCCACCAAGTGGCATAGGTCGAGAACTTGTAACCCTTTGTGTAGTCGAACTTCTCGACTGCACGGATTAAGCCTAGGTTTCCTTCTTGAATTAGATCAAGGAATAACATGCCGCGGCCGGTGTAACGCTTGGCTAGAGAGACAACCAGACGCAAGTTAGCTTCAAGTAAGTGATTTTTTGCTCGCTTGCCATCTTCGACAATCCATTCGAGCTCACGCTTTAACTTCTTATCTAACTTCTTTTCGTGCAGCAGCATTTCGCCCGCAAATAAACCAGCTTCGATACGTGTTGCTAGCTCGACCTCGAGTTCAGCATTTAGTAGCGCAACGCGGCCAATCTGCTTTAGGTAATCTTTCACGGGGTCAGCGGTTGCGCCAGCAGTCATAACTGTCTGCGCAGGTGCGTCATCTTCTTCCGAGGCCTTTAGCGTGAACGCATTTTCTTCGTTGCCGACAGCTGAATCATCAGTTAGGTCTACAACGCGAGGTTGATTGCCCTTATCTTCCGCTTCAGTATCTATGATTTCAGTTGCTTCGGCAATTAAGGATTCGACATCCTCTAGCTCAACTTCTTCAAGTTCAACTTCTTCGCCATCAATTTTCGCAACTGCAACTTTGCCGCCAGCTACTGGCGCTTCCTTAACAACTGGAGCTGGAGGTGGCGCAATTAGGGCAAGTTCAGTCTTCTTCAACATGCGGAAAGGTGAACCTAGCCCAGCCTTGCGAAGTTTCTCAGTTAATAACTCAATCTGTGGCCCCAGTACTTTAGCTTCATCAACTAAATCTTTATCAGCTCGCTTAGGAATGCGATTTAGCGAAGTTACACCGCGCGCTTCAAGTTCGTTTTGAACTTCTTTAAACCGAATTGCTAAATCACGGGCTGCAACAATCTGCGCAACATCTTTGGCGGTTAAATCCTTTTTAAGTTCAATTTTCTTTACTGGTGCCGCTTTCTTGGCAGGTGCTGCTTTTTTCGCAACCGCCTTCTTTGCTGGCGCAGCCTTTTTCGCAGGAGCTGCTTTCTTAACAGCGGCTTTTTTCGCAGGCGCTACTTTCTTTGCTACCGCCTTCTTAACTGGAGCTGCCTTAACTTCAGGTGACTTCTTTTTCTTCACCTTGTTTTTGAGCGCACTAAATACAGCCACGGCAGTCCTTTGTTTGATTCGCGACCCGACTTTTTAACTTTTCGGTCGCGAAGGCGATAGCTCTATTATAATTTGTCCACAGGGGTAAATGCACATCCAAAAGCCCTAATTTGCCGCTTTTCGAAAATTATTTATTTAAGATTCCTCGTATTACCTCGCCGACAGCATCAACTTCGACTAAAAATCCGTCGTGGCCAAAGGGCGAAGAAATCTCAACCACAGGTTGAGCTGTAGGCGTAAGTTCGGCGATTTCGGCCTGTAATCGCGGGGTAAAGAGGCGATCTGAATCAATTGAGACAACAGTTACCGGGATCTTGATGGTCGCAAGTGCCTTATCCACGCCCCCGCGCTCTCGGCCAATATCGTGCGAGCTCATGGCATCGGTCAAAATTATGTAGGTATTTGGGTCAAAGCGATGGGCCAACTTATGGGCTTGGTGATCAAGGTATGACTCAACGGCATATCGGCCAGTGTCATCGCCTTGCATTTGGCGACCAAAGCGAACATCCATTTCAGATTCAGTTCGATAAGTCAGATGCGCGATTCTGCGCGCAATTCCCATGCCTTCGTATGGCCCCTGCTCTTGCTCGTAATAATCACCACCATTGAAATATTGATCACTCTTAATTGCTCGAATTTGAATTGAGTGAGTTCCGATTTGATCACCGGTTGCTACGGCACTTGATCCAATCGTGCAGATCGCCTCAACTCGTTCAGGTAACTGCACTGCCCACTCCAGCGAGCGCATTCCACCAAGAGATGGGCCAACAGCTAATTTATATTTCGCAATTCCCAGGGCATCGCTGAACTTAACTTCAGCTGCAACCATGTCGCGCACTGTTAGATATGGAAACCGCGAACCCCAACGCTTTCCATCGGGTGCCAGAGAAGATGGCCCAGTGCTTCCTTGACAGCCACCAATTACATTTGGGCAGACCACATAAAATTTATTGGTATCAAAAGGTAAACCAGGACCAACCATTTGCGGCCACCAACCAGGAACATCAGACCAACCAGTCATCGCATGGTTTACTAAAATTACATTGTCTTTGGTTTTATTTAGCTGGCCCCAAGTTTGATAAGCGATGGTAATGTCAGGTAATACAACACCTGACTCAAGTATTAAATCGCCGATCTTGATAAATTTACGATCACCGGGATCATCACCTTCGAGCCATGCGCCCGTAACCCAGCCTTCTGTTGCTGAGTGACGATGTTTCGCCGAATCGTATTCTGAAGTTGCCATAAATAATCCTTAACGCACTTGCTCTAGCCAGTTAAGACCAGAACCAGGTCGTCACCCGGAGCACCCCGCCGCGGTGGAGGGTTGCCGTCTAGTAAGCCGGGGCTAGTACCTAGAACTCGTGACCTGGGTAAATTGTAACTCGCGGCGCTCGCAACTGCGAACCCTTTTGCCTTGGTTAATTATTCTCAAATATTGCTGTTTTCACCTTCGGATGTAACTGTTCGCGCATCTGGATAAAGGCAGCTGCTGGCCAACCTGCGCTGAAGACTCGACGTAGTAGCAAAGCCAGTGAGTATCCGGGGTTATCAATTAAAGCGCGATCGAGTGCTTTGTGCGCCAAAGCGCCCTGGCCAGATTCATATGCAACGGCTGCAAAAATTGAAGCAATCGGTGCCACGTATCCAACCGGAGCGATCCGCAGCAACTCTTTCCACATTGACCAATATGCCGCAATATTTTCAGCGTTATGAATACCGAGGGCATAGTCGCGCACTTGAATATCGGATAAGCGACCAATGACTTGTGCGACTAAATCAGGATCACTACTGCCACGGCCAAATTCATAAAGTAGGCCAAGATCAACAACTGCCGTTGCGCCATCGCGTTGTTTCTCATTTAAATCTGGCGAATCTTCAGGTACGAAATAGCTTTCAACTTGGGCGATGAACTCAACTCCAATATTTGGCAGCGCCGCGATTGAATCAGCCAATTTAGAGACATCGATAAGTGGCAATGTGCGACCTGCCATTACTTGTTCAGCTGCCACTCTGGAGCTTTCAAAATCTGGCAATAAATTGCCTTCGGGTGGGCAACAGGAAATATCTTCGCAAATAACTGAACGCCAGCGGTTGCCAATTACCTCAATTGATTCGCGAATTGAAATTGAATTCTTGGTGAGCGATATCGCCAGATGGTGCAGAACTTCGGTGCCAGTTTCGGATAGTTCAGGACTACTACTTGGCACGTAGGCCAACATGAGTGCTGCATCGGCCCCATCAAGTTTTAGATGATGTGCCAATAAGTCATAAGCCTCTGAATTTTCTGGTCGTGGATAATCAATCCGCATAGCCATCGAAACTAGGTCACCCTTGATGGCCACTAAAACCAGCGAATCACTTGGGTGATAGCCGATCAGGAATGGAATTGCAGCTAATAGGTCGTGCGGAGAAGTAAGTGTTGTCATACCTTTGAACCTAAATTAACTAACCGACTGACTTTTAGAATCAGCCAAATGCTGTGGATAGCTAAAACGCTAATTTCTGCCCATGGCTAAAACATAAAGCGAGTTGGCGCAATTACGACGGTTACAACGGCAAAAACTGTGGTCTTAATCGTGCCAGTTATTGCTCGAGTAGTGCCGTTGTGGGTCCAATGACCGTTCCAGCTCTGCACCAAAATAATTGGGTAGATACCAGGATTCTTATAGGTATGTTTGATTTTGCCATTTGGATATGGCCCACCAGCGTCTTTGCTACTTAGGAAAGTTCCGTCACCAAAACTCCAAACAAATCCTGGTCGTAATAAAACATCGACCACTTCGCCAACCACAGTAACTCGGGTTGCGAACTGCATCGGCAGATCACTCCAAAAATAGATGGGTACATTTACTAGCGGTTCTGCCTCAGGTTGATAGGCAATGCCACCGGTTGGCAGTAATTTTATTAACCGATCATTTAAGGAGACCGAGCTGGTTGCTTTTGGTTTAAGAGTTGGTTTAACGGTTGGCTTGATCCGTGGTTTATAGGTTCGCTTGGGGGTTGGCTTAGGTGAAGGTGTTGCAGTTGGGCGCGGAATCAACTCGGGGAAAATTGGTTTCACCGTTGTTGGCTTTGGCGGTTTCACCGTGCGCGGTTTAACCGTTGCTTTCGGGCCACTGCCCTTCTTGCCTTCAATAATGATTTGACCATCTTGGGTGTAAACATCAATACAGGCGCTCTCACATTCCGCAGCTCTGGCTGTGCTCAAGGGTATAAAAATGGTTAAAAGCAGGTAGATAGTTAGTTTTCGCATCCGAGCAGGCTAGGTTCCAAAATCAAACTTGATCAGCGCGGCCTGCAAAAGTGTGGATGATGTGAGAGCCTAGAACTGTGGCAATGCGCGATGGAGATGGCTGGGTCGAATGTGACTGCGGTAATCGCCATTGGGGAAAACATGGCGCAGCTGGCTTATTACTAATCCGCGATCAACATTTGCTCCTGCAACATCGTGCGCCGTGGGTACACAACGGCGATACCTGGGGGGTTCCAGGAGGCGCGCGGGATTCGCATGAAACTATTATTGAAGCAGCTATTCGCGAGGCAGTCGAAGAGACTGGAATTAATCCAGCACTTATTCAACCAGTAACTACCTTCTCTGATCTACATGGAAACTGGCGTTATGACACAGTATTGGCAACTGCTACTGCAGATTTGATAGCGCGTGAATTAAATGATGAATCTCATGAAGTTCGCTGGGTGCATTGGCAAGAAGTTACTCAATTAGATTTACATCCGAGTTTTGCGAAATCTTGGCCGCAAGTTTTAGAAATCCTTAATGATCTGATCGCACCAGTTTAATTCGCTCTCTGGCACATGCGCTACCAAGATAATGGTCTTACCAGCTTTTGCTTCGGACTTTAACAATTCAATAATTCGTTTCGTGCTTTCAACATCTTGAGCAGCCAGCGGTTCGTCTAATAACAAAACTGGCGCACTGACTGCGATTGCTAAAGCGATAGCAACGCGCTGTTTTTCACCGCCAGATAATTGCGTGACTTTTCGATCAACTAGGTCGTTTATTGCTAATTGGGCAATTGCGGCATTTTCGCTAGCCAGTGTTGAGCCGGCAGAACGAGCCATAGCTAGCACTTCTTGAACTGTGAATGCTAAATTAAAAGCTGGCTGCTGTAGTACGACGCTTCGCAGCCTTGCTAATTCAGAAATCTGATAACTCTTTAAGTCTTTCCCATCTAACTTGATGGCACCACTTGTTAACGGCAGATCACCCGCAATGGCTGCGAGCAAAGTGCTCTTGCCATAACCGTTTGGCCCAATGATTGCCGTGATTGTGCCCCCTTCAAATTCAGCGCTAAAGCCCTTAACTACGGGGTTTGCACCGCGCGAGACCGTGATTGAGTTAATTGAAATCATGCCTGACTCCAATTGCTTTGGCGATTGCGCACCAAGAGCGCCAGAATCGGGGCACCGATTAGCGCAGTAAAGAGCCCGACATTTAACTCAATTGGGGCGGCAATGGTGCGCGCTAAAGTATCGGCAATCAACAAAATAGTGGCTCCTAGCAATGCGCTCTGCAGCATAAGTGGCCGATGTCTCGGGCCCCCAATTAACCGCGCAATATGTGGGGCAGCTAAACCTAAAAAGGAAATTGTGCCAACGGTACTAACCGCAGCTCCAATTAATATCGCTAAGGCAATTAGTGCAATGCGACGAATTTTGAGCGGATCAATTCCTAGGTGTCTAGCAGTTGCTTCACCCAATGAAAGTAAATCCAAATTCGGAGCAATCCAGAGTGCGATCGCAATTCCAACTACGGTAAAAACTGATAGCGGAATCAAGTCGCTCTTACTTGTTAAGGCAAGTGAGCCGAAACTCCAAAACGAAATTGATCGGGCATCTGAGCGCGAGATCGCTGTGGTTAAAAGTCCCACGATTGCTGAGATAGTGGCAGATAACGCAAGACCGATTATTACTAAATTAAGTGGCGAGACGCTGCGATCAAGGGTTGCAAAGCGCAGTGTTAGAAGTGTTGCCAGCAAGGCACCGATCGCGGCGATCGCCATCGCTGTGATTGAACCAATTACAACAACATTTGCCAGCACGCCAATGACAACTGCCAGTGCAGCACCTGCTGAGGTTCCCAAAATTGCTGGTTCGGCCAGTGGATTATTGGTGGCGCCTTGGGCAAGTGCGCCAGCAACACCGAGAGCTGTGCCCACAATTAGCGCTGTAAGAATTCGAGGGATACGAATCTGCCAAAGAATTTGTGAGGCGCTGGTATCTGCGCCAGGATTAACGAGAGCTGAAACCAGGCCATCGATTTGGCTAGCGCCAACGCTCAAGGAAACAGCCACCATGGCGCATAGAAAAACCAGGTTAATAGTCAGAAAAACGCTACGGCTACGCACTCTTTATCACCCCAAAGGCTTCGGCCAATTGGCTGATTAGCGAAGGAGTTCGAGGTCCGAAACTTAAAAGTAACGAGTCATCAACGGCCACAACCTGACGATTTTTCCCAGCTGCGGTCTGGGCAATGCCAGGTAATTCAACTAGACCTGATACTCCCCCAACAGATTCGAGGCCACCAATCATTACTAAAATTAAGTCCGGATTCAGTTGCGCCATGGTTTCAGCCGTAAGCGGTGTAAAGGGTTTATCAAACTCTTGGGATCCAACGTCAATAGCTCCTGCTGCATTGATTAAATAGTCTGCCCCAGAACCTTTTCCACCAACTAAATAGATTGAACTGGTCCCGCGCAAATAAAGAAAAGCAATTTTAAGTCGTTGCTCACTCGCGCTTATCCCAACTAGATTTTCGTCAACTGATTCAGTAAGCAAAGTGTTTAATCGGGCTGCACTCTGCGGAGATCCGAGTGCGGCTCCGATCTGCTCAATCTTAGTAATTAACTGAGCCAAGTCCCAGCTTTGCGAAACTTTAACTATTCGAATTCCGGCTGCGGTTAATTTAGTAATTGCACTACTTGGGCCAGTTGCGTCATCGATGATTACCAAAGTTGGCTGCAGCGCAATAATTGTTTCTGGAATTACTTGATGTCCAGAAGTTACCAGTGGCACATCCTGTAATTCGGAAGTGCTGCTCGCAATATCGCGACCTACTAAATTAGCACGATAGCCCATGGCGGTAATTAGTTCGGCAGCGCCATTTGCCAGCGCCACAATTCGCGCAGTAGGCAATTTCTCAACTGGCGTGACTGAAACGCTAGCTACATCGGCTTGGGAAATTACAGTTTCAGCTTTAGGTTCACTCTGAGTACATGCTGTGAGCAAAAAAATTGGCACGAGTGTGAGCGCCATTACCCTCAAAATTGCCACTCTATGCATTGCACCATTCTGTCAAAAATTCTCCCGACAGATACGAATGTTTTGTCGGCTAACGTTTCACAGCGCGAGTACTACGGTATGGGTATGCGTAAAACGCCTATTTTGAGCCTGCTTTTAGCGCTAGCGCTGCCACAAAACTCATATGCCGCCAGTAAATCAATTACTGGTTCGGTTGGGCAAACTCTTACCGCTTCAGCCACTTCGGTTTCTAATAATTCCGTAATTACCGTAACTGGAAAACGATTTGATGAAAGCGTGGGAATTTATCTGGCAATTTGCGTGATCCCTAAGAAGGGATTAGCTCCTACCCCATGCGGTGGTGGCGTCAACAAGGCTGGCGTTGGTGAAGGTTCATTTTGGATTTCGGCTAACCCGCCGCCCTACGGAGTTGGCTTAGCCGATCCGTTTAAACCAGGTGGCCGATTTAGTTACAAGATTCGAATGAGTAAGAAGATTGGCAAGTTTGACTGTAAAAAAGTTAAGTGTGCCGTAACCGTAAGAGCAGATCATTTAAGAAGTGAAGATAGAAGTTATGACCTTTATTTACCCATTACTTTCAAATAGGAGATCAAATTGAAAAGAATAATTCTGGCAGCGTTCGTAGTCACAGGGCTATTAGTTGCGCCATCACCTGCTAACGCTCAAGCTAAAGTTATTGGTGGGCCACTGACTGATTTGTCGGCAGCACCAACCATTAACTTAAGCATCACTGATTTTCCAACTAAAGCGGGCCTTTACTTCCTGCAATGTGCTGCGCCAACTGGTCCAACTCGCCCAACTGCTTGTAATGATGCGGCCCAACTCTGGATTTCAAATGAACGAGGCGCCAACTTTACGCCCACTGCGAACATTGTTTTCAAGCCAGCAGCAAGTTATAAAACTCGTACCGGCCAAGAGATTGATTGTCGCAAAACATCCTGCGGCATATTCATACGATACGACCACAATAACGGCACAGATTTCAGTGAAGATAACTTCATCGCCCTTACCTTTAAAGGTGACGACAACACACCTACCTTAGTTAGTGATGAAATTACTGCCTCGATCGGTGGCGTTGCGCTCAGCCAAAGAAACCCAATTACCATGGCTTATCGAGCTCCAGGGCTACTAATTTTCAGCTCTAAATCAGGGGCAACTTTGACTGCTAAGTCATATGCACCCGCTTGCTCTCTAGTTAATGGCGTTGTTACCCCGCTAAAGGGAACCGGCGCTTGCGATATTGGCGTGACTTCACCTGGCAACGCTACCTATGGGCCAATTGAAGTTCACTTCCCAATTTATTTAACACCTGGCAACGATGGAATTATTAACAAGGCGTATCCGACCTCGCTAAAGATTTCTAAGAAAGTCACGTTAAAGAGTGAGAGCCTATTTGGGGAGAAACTTAACTTTAAATCCTCGAGCAAGGTTTGCCGAGTAACCGGAAACAAAGTCATGGCGCTCAAAAAAGGTACCTGCTCGATCTCAATAACTGGGCCAAGTGTGGCTGATCTCTTTGCTGGCGTTAAAACGACCCACAAAATTAAGATTCGATAAGAGTTCTTAGTCCAGCAATACAGAACGCCGTGGTCTTTGAGATTTCGGTCTCTGCGTTATTACCGTTTTCAATTCTTTTAGTTGCTACATCAGTTAGCGACTGAATCATGCTCAAGGCATAATTCAAATCGCGCACGCCAATTTGCGTTAGCGCCGATGATAATGGAGCCAATAGAGCACGGTGTGCTGCCCCAATTTCAGCGCTGCGATTAGTTGGTAACGATGTGGCACTAAGTGCTTTTGCTAATAAGTGGCGACCATCTGCGATGTATTGCAGGGCCGAATCAATCCAATTAGCAATTGCCGCTTCGGGAGTTTTTGCTGGCTCTACTGCTTTCACCAAAATGTCAGTAAATGCTGTTAGCTCTTCAATAATTAAATCTGCAACCAGTTCGGCGCTGCTACCAAAATATTCATAAACTGAAGTTCGGGCTAACCCTGCTCGCTGCGCAACTGCTGAAACAGTAATTGCTTCGCTACCTGATTCCAGGGCTATTTGAGCAGCAGCGCTAATTAGCTGGCTGCGCCGCCATTCACGTTGCTGCACCAAACTCATGGTGTTAATCCGAGGCATGACCCAATCTTTACAGTTCTTGCGCTAATCGGCGCAGTGAATCTCGCACCACAGCTGGGTCAGTAGTGCGCCACAGCGGTGGCATTGAGTTCAAAAGCACACTTCCATAACGCTTATTTACGATGCGCGAGTCGAGTATCGCCACCACCCCGCGATCGGCTTCGGAGCGAATTAAGCGCCCCGTGCCCTGGGCCAATAGGAGCGCAGCCCGTGGCATTGAGACTTGCATGAATCCACTGCCACCTGATTTATCTGCTTGGGCTGCGCGAGCTGCCATCACTGGTTCATCTGGCCGGGGAAACGGAATGCGATCAATCACAACTAACGAGCAAGCACGGCCCGGCACATCGACGCCTTGCCACAACGACATGGTGCCAAGCAAAATCGAAGTTTCATCGCTAGCAAACTTTTCAACTAGCGGCCCAACTGAGTCACCACGTTTTTGGGTAATAATTTTTATCGGAAGTTCAGCTAACACTTTACGCAAATGCGCATCTGCCGCCTCTACTCCGCGCCAAGAACTAAAGAGCGCCAGAGTGCGACCGCCAGCTGCATCAATTAATTCGCCAAGTTCATCGAGAACTTCTTGGCTCAAGCCATCGCGGCCTGGTTCGGGTAAATGTTTTGGTAAATACAAAACGCCCTGATTAGCGAAATCAAATGGTGATCCAACATCGAGCATCTGCACATTTGCTGGGTCGATCTCATCTTTAGCAACTTCAGTATCGGCGTCGCCACCAACTAGGAAGCCAATTGATTTAGCCATCGCATCAAATGAGTTGCCCACTGTCAGTGTGGCCGAAGTTGCAATCACTGGTGTCTTGGTTAAAAGATTAGAGCGTAATACTTCAGAGACTGAAAGCGGCGCTAAGTAAAGAGTTGAGAAAGTTGGTTCATACCAAAGCACTTGATTATTGCTCTGCTTTAGCAACTTGCCACAGGTAGTTGAAATCTCATTGACTGCGCCTTTAACTCGAGCGCGTTCGGCAATCGTGTCCGAATCAACTACTTCCTCATCGACGGCAATCAACTGAATAATGGCTTTAGCCGCCTCCAAAACCTTACGAATCGGGGCTTCTAGCGATGATGGAATATCTTCTAAGCGACCACTCTTAGCGAAATCGCCACGCACATCTTGGCCGTAATCAGCCATCGCATCGTGGAAATCATCGGCCACTTTCACAAAAGTATCGGCTAACTTGCCGGGTAGATGTTTACGGGCCATTGCCGCAGCTCTGATAACTCGGGCCGAAGTTAGCTCTTCAGTTACGGCCTGCGTGGTGCGATCCATAAACTCGTGGGCCTCATCGAGAATCACAGCATCGCGCTCAGGCAAAATTGGATGCGAATCAACAATTTCAATTGCTAGCAAGGTGTGATTGGTGATTACGACATCGGCAGTTTGCGCTTTTCCTTTGGCTTTAGCGGCAAAACATTGCGCACCGTAAGCACAAACATCAGCACCGACGCATTCGCGACCCGATAACGAATTGGCTAACCAAACTCGACGATCAACCTCAGGGGCATTATCACGATCGCCACTTACACCAGGCGTCTTGGCCCAAGCTGTTAGACGATTGGCATCTTTACCTAAACTAGAGATCTCAAGCAAAACTTCACCATCGGGGTCAGCAGTTTCCGAATTCATCTTCTGTAAACAAATGTAATTTCCTACACCTTTGTAAACGGCAAAAGTAATCTCACGACCAAGTGCTTTTTCAAGCGCTGGCACAACTGCTGGCAGATCGCGTTCGACTAACTGTCGCTGCAGTGCCAGTGTGGCTGTAGCAACTAAAACCTTTCGGCCATGAACTAAAGCCGGCACCAAGTAAGCAAGTGATTTTCCAGTGCCAGTGCCTGCCTGCACCATTAAATGGTGTTGATCGCTTAGGGCATTTGCTACCGCTTCGGCCATCTCGATCTGACCTTCACGAGTTTGCCCACCAATTGCCGCAACGGCAGCCTCGAGGGCTTTACGAGTTTGGCTCGGCTCAATTTGTTTTCCTTGCACGATGCTCACAAGCCCAACCTTAACTACTTTGCTTTACTGCGCAGTCCAACCGCCATCAACTGGAATAGCTGCGCCAGTTATGTTGTGGGCAGCTGGATTGCATAGCCAAAGCGCAAGAGCGCCAATGTCACTTGGCGTAGACATGCGTTGACTTGGTTGTTTCTCGCTAAGCAGGTCAGCAATACCCGCTGCGCGATCACCATTGTGGCTATCAACGCGAGCTTGGATTTGTGGCTCAATGAGTGCGGTTTCAACCCAGCCAGGGCAGATCGCGTTAATCGTGATGCCACCAGAATTACTATCGCCTAGTTTGGCATATTCCAATGCAGCAACTTTAGTTAAACCAACAACGCCATGTTTAGCAGCCACATAAGGGGCTTTGGCAGCTGATGCGACTAAGCCGTGAACGGATGCAATATTGATTACGCGACCAGATCCGCGCTTAGCCATCTCGGGCAAAAGCAAACGCATAGTGTCAAAGAATGAGGAAAGATTAATTGCGATGATGTCATTCCATTTATTTCGTGGCATTTCCGCAATAGTTGCGGTGTGCTGAATTCCCGCGTTATTAACCAGAATATCTACTACCCCACCGCTCAAAATTTTCGCAATTAGCGCTTCAGTGGCATCGCTATCACGCAGATCTGAAACATGACTCTCAACTTTGCTTGCACCGGCTGCTAAAACGGTACTTTCGGCTTTAGCAATTGTTTCGGCATCAGCTAAACCGTGCAGAACAATTGCGGCTCCTTCACTGGCCAGTGAGGTAGCAATCCCTAGACCAATTCCTTGAAAAGAGCCGGTGATAAAAGCGCGCTTGCCAGCTAATGAGTTTGCCATTTACTTATCTCCATAAATTACTTGTGCAACGGCTTCGGCGCCAACTTCAGCCAACAATATGTCGTAATGATTGGTATCGGCAATGGTGTGCAGCTTTAACTTTGGATACCTGGGCAAGACTGCAGCTAGTACGGGTTCTGGGTACAAGCCGCCTTCTTCGTTCTGTAAGCCGCGAACTGCGCGAATAAAGAGAACATCTGAAGTCAACTTCTCTAGTGTTTTTTCAATTAACTTGCTAACAAATAAATCTTCGCTATCTTCTTCAACCGCTTTGGGATTTGTGCGAGCTTTGAGGCTTGGTGCGGTGCCTTGTAAGTCATACTCAATATATTCATCAAGCACTGGTGACCAACCTTTAATAAATGCTGCTTGTGGTTTCCAGTAGGCACGATAGGCATCGACTGATTCAAAGGTCATGGCTAGTCGAGCCATTGCGGGGCCCAGTACATATGGCATTACTTGTGCCACAGTCATGCCGGGTGGCAATGGCAGTGGGATTCCCCCATCAACCAAAGTCAGCTGCTTAACTAATTTGGGTTCGGTTCCTTGCAGAGCGACCGCAACAAAAGCGCCCATTGAATGGCCAATTACATCAATACTTTCAACGCCAATAAATTTAATAACATCTGCCATATCGCGAGCGTGGTTTTTCATGCCAAATGGGCCCGGCAATGTGTTTGATTCTCCGCGACCTCTAAGGTCCACGGCATATGGCACATAGCCACGTTCAACTAAGGATTTTGCAAACAATTGAAAAGCGCGGTTAGAAGAAGTAACACCGTGAATCAGCAGAACGGGCAAATAGTTAATAGACGGTAAATTGTTACCAAATCTATATAAAGCCAACTGGCCGCCCTTCACCGGAACTGCAAGTTTTTCAGTTGGGAGGTATCTCTCATTGCTCATAAGTTAACTATAGATAACGAAACGTAATTCTTCTAGAGCCTTGCGAAATTCGGCAAAACTCACTTAACCGCCTAAACTATCGCCTATGCAGATCGCCAATCGATCAGCTATTAATTTCTAAAGGAGATTAAATGTTTAAGAAGACTTCGATCAAGACCGCACTTGTTGCCGCTCTTGCAATCGCACTCGTTTCACCAGTATCAACTGCGCCAGCGAGCGCCGCTACTGAGATCAAGATCGGTGTTATCACCTCTACATCTGGCGGCCTTAAGTCATATGGCGATGCATATATCGAAGGCCTTGAGTGGGGTCTTAAGTACTACACCAACGGTAAGAATGCAGTTGATGGACGTAAATTTGTAATCACCAAGAAGGATGATGGCGCAGATCCTGCTTCAGCTACCGCCTCATTTAAGGAAATGGTCGGAAACGGCACAAACATTATTGTCGGTACAGCTGCATCAGGTGTTGCTCTTACACTTGGGCCATTAGCGGCTCAGAACAAAGTTCTATACATCTCTGGCCCAGCGAAGAACGATGCCGTCACATCAGCTGCCAACAAGTATGTATTCCGTTCAGGCAATACCTCACTTCAAGATTTCGCACCACTACAGAGAATTAAGCCAATCAAGGGCAAGAAAGTTATTCTCTTCGTTGAAGATAACCCATTTGGTCTGGGAAACATTTTTGCCGCCAAGGCATATCTTGCTTCAAAGGGAGCGATATTTGAAGAAATCAAAGTACCTACAACAACTGTAGATTTCACACCTTTTGCTAAGAAAGCAGCTGATGCTAAGGGCGCTTACATCTTCATCGCTTGGTCAAATGCGGCAACAGCTGGAGCGATGTTCACATCACTAGTTCAGCAAAAGGCTTATGCAACAGCACGACCAATTACCGGTCTTGCTGGTATCGATACTTACGACATCTACGGAACGCTATTGGAAGGCTCTAATGCGATCTTGACCAACAGCTATTTCCCAGGTGTAGTGAAGAACAAGGTAGCCGCTGCTATTGCTGCCGACTATGCCAAGGAAGGAAAGAAACAGGACTTGTTTACATCAACTGGCGTAAACGCTGCCCAGATGATCATTGCAGCAGTTAAGGGCAATAAAGATCTCAATGTAGAAAAGATGATTACCACTCTTGAATCACTTTCCTTCGTTGGATTAACTGGTTTGGTTAAAGTTAACCCGATCAATCACACCTTGATTCAGTCAATGTTCCTAACCAAGCTAACTAAGGTGAATGGTCGCTATGTGCCATCACTAGTAAGCACCCTGTACAACGTAAAGGTCTGATCTAGTTAATTAACTTGAAACTGGCCCTACATCTCGGTGTGGGGCCAGTTTCATTTTTCACAATTCCCAGAATTCACGCTCAAGTAATTAGATAATTGAATTGAGAGCAGGTAGATTAACCCAATGACCTCAGCCCTTTCAGTCGAAAACCTTGGTCTAACTATTGGTGGCGCGAAGATTCTTGAAGGAATCACCCTTGATGTAAAACAGAACGAAACTCTGGGAATCATTGGCCCCAATGGTGCTGGCAAAACCTCATTATTTAATCTTCTCTCTGGTTTGCGCGAAGCAACAACCGGCAGTATCTACTTGGGCGAAAAAGAAATAACTAAGCTAAAGCCACACGAACGTGCGCAAGCTGGTATCGCAAGAACTTTTCAAACTTCAAGTATTTTTCCATTTTTAACTTTGCTAGAAAACGTGCGCATTGCGGCTCAAGTCGCTGATGGCTCATCGATGAATCTGACTAAAGGTGCTGATAAGTACAAGGAAGTTATTTATCGAGCATCTGCTTGCCTCGAACAAGTTGGCCTGCTTAGCAAAGGTGCCCTATTTGCTGGCTCGCTTTCACATGGTGATAAACGTCGGCTAGAGATTGCGATTGTCTTAGCATCAAAATCAGATGTTGTGCTTCTAGATGAACCAATGGCTGGAATGAGCGTTGAGAATATTCCAGCGCTGGTAGAAATTATTCGTTCGCTAGCAACTGTTCATAAGAAGACAGTGCTAATCGTTGAACACCATATGGAAGTAGTTTTGGGGCTCGCCGATCGTATTGCGGTGCTTAATTACGGTGAATTACTGACCATAGATACCCCGCAAAGCGTTATGGAAAATCCAACGGTACAAAGTGCTTATTTAGGGGCTGAACTATGAGCTCGCTAGAGGTGAAAGATCTACACGTAACGATCAATGGCTCGCATATTCTGCAAGGCGTTAATTTCTTTGTACCTGAGAATAAAGTAACCGCGCTTTTGGGTCGTAATGGGGTTGGCAAGTCAACAACCCTCAAAGCAATCATGGGCTTAAACCCGGGCACCGGCAGTATCAAGTTCGGCGGCACTGAAATTGTTGCCATGCCAACCCACAAAATCGTGCGGTTAGGCATGGGTTATGTACCTGAAGACCGCGAGATTTTTGCTAGCTTAACCGTTAAGGAGAACCTCTCGCTGGCTGCTCGTGATGAGAAACCGAATTACGAAATGGTTTATGCGCTATTTCCTGAACTTCTAACTCGCACAGGTCAACGCGCTGGCACGCTTTCCGGTGGTCAGCAACAAATGGTGGCAATCTCAAGAGCGCTACTCAATCAGAATAAGATCTTGTTAATTGATGAACCAACTAAAGGATTAGCGCCCAAACTAGTAACTGAAGTGGCTAAATCCTTGGCCCATATTGCTGACCATTCAACAATGTTAATCGTCGAGCAGAATTTAGCTCTAGTAAAAGCTATCGCCCAGAACATTATCGTGATGGATCAAGGCAAAGTTGTCTTCGAAGGCGGGCCTGAGAATTTACAGGATGAATCTTTTGTTAAATCAATGCTTGGCGTTAGTGGGGGTCATAAGTAAATGAGTACTTTCCTACTTATCCTGATTACCGGCATCGGTCTAGGTGCTTTGTATTTTCTAGTTGCCTCAGGTCTCTCACTTATCTATGGCCTAATGGGAGTTCTAAACTTCGCCCATGGTGCCTTCTTAACAATTGGCGCATTTACCGGCTTATGGATTGCTACCAAAGTTTTCCCAAATCCAACTACCTGGACTTTCATATTTTCAATGTTTGCTGGTGGAATCGCGGCTGGCTTATTTGCACTCTTGATGGAACAACTGGTAATTACTCGCCTATACAACCGTCATATTGATCAAGCGCTGGTAACTGTTGGTGTTTCCTTAGTTGTCACCGCACTACTTGGTGGCTGGTTTGGTTTCGATGCGCGCTTCTTGCCTACCCCACTCTGGTTTACGAAGGCGGCAACAATTGGCGATGCCATTATTCCGGTAGATCGTTTTATCTACATCGGAGTAGCTGCGATCTTGTTAATCGCAATGCTTAGCATTTTGAAATTCACTCGCATCGGCTTAATCATTCGTGCAGGTGTTGAAAACAGATCAATGGTTACTGCTCTCGGCATTAATGTACGACTGGCCTTTAGCACTGTCTTCTTTATTGGTGGTTTTGCTGCTGGCGTTGGGGGCGTTCTAATCTCGGTCTTCTCTTACGGCGTCTCCCCCCTCATGGGCGGCTCTTGGCTTATTTATGGCTTTATCGTCGTAGTTGTAGGTGGTATGGGCTCTATTGCTGGTAGCGCAATTGCGGCTATGTTAATCGGCATCACAAACCAGTTCGCAAATTACTATGTAACTGGCTTAGGTGACTTTGTCGTGGTAATTATTTTGGCAGCAGTTCTATTAACTAAGCCAACTGGCTTGCTCGGAAAGGTCAGCCACTAATTATGTTACGTTGGAAATATTCTCGCCCCTTGTTAATCGCAATCACCGTTATATTCGCGATCCTGCCATTTGCAGGTGATAACCCGCTTTCAAAAGCTGGCCTTCAGCAGACCATGGCAGTTGCCTTCTTATTTGGCGCGCTTGCGCTAACTTATGATTTACTCTTTGGTTTTACTGGTTTGCTCTCCTTCGGCCACGCGCTTTATTTTGCAAGCGGAATGTATGTGACGGCAATCTTGATAAATGACTTTAACGTTAATTTTCTGCTAGCTATACTAATTGCAGTTATCTTTACTTCACTCTTGGCAGTGCTAACCGGTGGCGCAGCATTGCGTACGACAGGGATAACTTTTGCAATGGTGACTTTGGCCTTTGGCCAAGCAGGCCATGTTGTTATTGCTCGAGATTTTGGTGGCTTTACAAATGGTGATGATGGCTTGCCGGTAAACGCAGACCGACTACCTGATTTCTTTATCGGTGTTGTAAACACTAAATATCTATATCTCTTAGCCCTGGGCATCTTGGTATTTATTTATTTCACTGCTTGGTGGATTACCGAGAGTTCAGCCGGTCGAGTCTTTGCCGCGCTGCGTGATAACGAGCAACGAGTTTCGGTCTTGGGTTTAAACCCAAATCGCTTCAAGCTGCTTTCCTTCGTTTTATCAGCGGCTATGGCTGCCCTCATTGGCGCGGCCATGTTGATAGTTAGTGGCTCTGGTTCGCCTCGTTACGCGGCTGCTGACATTACAATTGCACTTTTGTTAATGGTTATTTTGGGTGGCCCAGTAACTCGTTGGGGCGCCGTACTTGGTGGCATTATCTACTCAGTTCTAAGCACCCGTTTAACTGTGCTTAGTGATGGAACAGCCTTTGACTCCTTGCCTAATTTCATAGGTGGACCGTTAGCTGAGCCAGCATTTACTTTAGGTTTAATCTTCATCTTAATCGTGATGTTTGCACCCGGCGGAATCTCTGGAGCTTATTACCGCGCTCGCTTTAAATACCTAAATAAAGGCAAGTGATTGAGCCAAGAATTACTTTGGCGACCTAGCGACTCAGCTATTGCCAATAGCGCACTTACTTCACTTGCTCAAGCAGCGATCGCAAAAACCGGGCTAAACCTTGACACATACGCTGATCTACATCAGTGGAGCATCAGCCAACCTGGTGATTTCTGGTCACTTGTTTGGGATCATTTAGGAATCATGGGTGAAAAAGGCCAGATAAATTTCACCCCCGGCAAAAACTTTATTGATGCCAAATTTTTCCCACAAAGCGCACTTAATATTGCCGAAAATATTTTGGCTCACGGCAAAGATCACGCAGCGGCCATTGTTGCAATTGACGAGGCGGGAAAGCGCAGCGAAGTAACTTGGGGCCAACTGCGCGCTGAGTCAGCAGCTGTTGCTGCCGCCCTGACAGATCTTGGTGTAGTAGCCGGTGATCGCGTAGTTGCTTGGACGCCAAACTATGCCGAAGTAATTATCTACGCGCTAGGTGCATTGAGTATCGGCGCAGTAGTTAGTACTTCATCTCCTGACTTTGCCCCAAATGCGGTCTTAGATCGCTTTGGCCAAATTGAGCCTAAGGTTTTATTGGCTGCTCAAAACTATTTATACGGTGGTAAATCTATTGATTGTTTGGAGCGGCTCCACGAAATCGCTAACTCGCTACCCACTTTAGTTAAGACTGTGCTGATCAGTGATCAAGATAATGAGTTCACTACTTTTGAAAACTGGATCAAGCCTTACTTGGGTGCGCCAGCTAAATTCGTGCGACTGCCCTTTAACCACCCTGGCTTTGTGCTCTTCTCAAGTGGCACAACAGGTAAGCCAAAGTGCATCACTCATAGCGCTGCTGGGGTTTATTTAAAGGCCGTTGCCGAACATCGCTATCAATTCGATACCAAAGCTGGCGATAAAGTTTTCTTCTACACAACTTGTGGCTGGATGATGTGGAACTGGTTAGCAACTGGCCTTGGCGCTGGGGCAACTATCGTGCTCTTTGATGGTCAGCCGTTGTATCCAAATCCAGAGCGCTTATTTGATATTGCACAGAACGAAAAGCTTGATTTCTTTGGGGTCTCAGCGAAATACATCGACTCAGTCGCCAAAGCTGATCTAAAACCGATGCAGACCCATGATTTAAGTAACCTTAAAGTGATCGCCTCTACCGGTTCAGTGCTGGTTCCGGAAAGTTTTGATTATGTTTATCGTGAGATAAAGAAAGATGTTCACCTAGCCTCAATGTCAGGTGGCACCGATATCTGTGGCTGTTTCGCAGCTGGGGTTCCAACCCAAGGTGTTTATCGCGGCGAACTACAAGGCCCAGTCCTCGGCATGGCGACTGATGTTTTTGACGTACAAGGAAATTCTGCCGCCGCTGATGAAAAGGGCGAACTCGTCTGCACCGTACCTTTTCCATCAAAGCCAATTGGTTTCTGGGGCGATATTGATAACGCCAAGTACCGCAGCGCTTACTTCGAAGGCTTTCCAGGCGTTTGGACTCATGGCGACTTTGCCGCTAAAACTAAATCTGGTGGCTTTGTAATCTATGGCCGCAGTGATGCCACGTTAAATTCAAAGGGCATCAGAATCGGCACCGCAGAAATTTATCGAGTAGTTGAAACCTTTACTCAAGTTCAAGAAGCCATGGCCGTTTCGCAAGATTTCGAAGGTGATACTCGGGTAGTTCTTTTCGTGAGCTTAAAGAGCGGAGCTGAGCTAAGCCCAGAGCTGGAGAAGGAACTTAAAACCGCGCTTCGTGTACAGGCCAGCCCGCGCCATGTGCCGGACTTAATTATCGCTGCTCCAGAACTGCCCCGCACTAAATCCAACAAATTAGTTGAGCTAGCCGTGGGCGATGTAATAAATGGTCGCGAAGTTCGCAACCGAGATGCCCTGGCTAACCCACAAGCCCTTGATTGGTTTAAGCAGTTCGCGCTTTAAAAATTGGCACCAAGCTAATCTGCTTAGCCAATAATCTTTTCAACCAAACCAGTTAAAGACTTACCTTTAAGGCTGGGTATACAAACGCCGTCTAAATCTGATCCATTTGCAATAAATACTGCTGGAATCCATTCATCCCCATGTATCAGACCAGCAATTGCGCCTAGTAGCGCTGGCATTGAGTCAAGCTTTCGCTTATGAATTGTGCCTGCCAAGAGAAAGTCATTAGAGCTCTTTGCCACTCTCAAGAAACACAAGATAAGTGCTAGAGACTCTGGGGCTGAAATTGAGTATGAATAAATCCGATCAATAACAACATCTTCCAGAATGTAGGCAACTTCCATTAAAGATTTAGCGCTAGCTGTAGCAGTCAGAGCATCTGTCACTACTCTTTGAGACCAACTTCCATCTGGTAGTTGCTTTAGAGCTTTAGCCACTACTGCATCAACTGCTTCATCTTCCAGTAACGATGTAGCCACCGTTGCCAGAGCCAAAGCACAGTGAATTCCATCTTCGCTATGTGTAACTTCAGCATCTTTTCGAGTTTTCTCTAATACGAGTTCATGCTTGCCTCTAAATATCAGAGCGGCTGACAATGATCTAATCATCGCCATATCATCAAAATAATGTGGGTTGTCATGGCCACTATAAGGTGGCATTTTTCCCGACTTCAAATTATCAAGTGCCATCAAGGTTCCGGTTCTGCCACGTAAATCTTCGCCCGCATTAGCTAGCTTTGACCAACCATCTCTTGGCTCGACCCCGGATAAGTGAATATCTGCGGAGAAATAAAGCCACTCTGAATCATCGGTTGGTCTTGGTGCTAAAAATTCAACGGACTGCGCATGTGTATACACAGTCGGATAAGTATTCTGCTTTTGATCAAAAGCAAATTGAGTCAAACTAATCATGCGGTTCGAACGCTTAATGTTTAGGAGTCTTAAGCGATGCGAGGTTGAAGGAAATGACATGGCATCTCCAAAGGCTAGGCCGAGTACTGCTCCGCGAATTTTGCTTGCTTGGGAATGGCTCACTTGCTGCCCATTTCTACTAGTGAATCTGCGACGCTTAATGGCTCCATGCCTTTTGTGAAGGCAAGACATGATCCGCCCACACTGGTAACTGCTACTTTCCACTTATCGGGGATGTTTGCATAGCCTGAGATAGAGCCAGCAACAGCGCCCGCCATCGCAGCAATCGTGTCTGCATCTCGACCTAGGTTTACTGCGAAAAGTAATGACTTTGCGAAATCGCCCTTGCCATAGAGAACTGCTGCCAGCGCTAGAGAAACAGCTTCAGGCGCTAAGTCGGCAAAGAAATACTTAGTCTGCGCTACTTTTTCTAACAAGCGTTCAGCATTTTCGAACAATGTACCGTTGGCATTCTCATTTAAAACATTTTGAGCATCTACCAAAGTTCGATATGTCCATGAATCCTTAGGCACTGAATTTAACGCGTTGTAATAGACCTCTAAGTAGCCCTTTCCAGCCATGCCACTAGTGACAGCAACGGCAATTGCGATACCTGAGTAGATTCCTTCACCTGAATGACTAACTTCGCCATCAGCAATCGTGATTCGCTTTGCCATTTCAATATCGCCATTTGCAATTACCCCAATTGGGGCAACTCGCATAGCTAAACCATCGCTCCAGGCATGGTTATGTTGACCTGAGAATGGTGGCATCAAACCTACTTT
The DNA here is from genome assembly GCA_945885625.1 of Bifidobacterium breve. GTDB lineage: Bacteria > Actinomycetota > Actinomycetes > Nanopelagicales > Nanopelagicaceae > Planktophila. The sequence continues at coordinate 115,168 of CAMCYS010000002.1, forward strand.
TAGGTTCTGAATCGCATTCATTTCACTGAATCCAGCCCCTAGGAAGGCAGCAGTTTGAGTACAAACTTTAGTTTTCCAAACATTTGCGAAATCTTCTGCCGTAATATTTTTACCATACTGCAGTAATGCAGCAGCTGTTAAAAGTGCATATTCAGTATCGTCGCTGCCTGCGGGTTCTAGATTTACAAAATCATCGATTGCCCCGTATTTAGCGCGGATATCTTGATACGACATTCCTTCAACTGGTCTACCTAAAGCATCGCCAATTGCTAAGCCTGCTAATGAACCTCGTGCTTTATCAAGTTGTTGACTCAATTAATTCCCTTTGTTTGAAAATAGAACTTCGCGTGCATTTGCAGTGGCTTTTATCTTTGCGGCATCTTTCGCGCCGATCGCTCTGGCAACTGCAGCAATTTTGTCGGCAGATTCAGAAAAGTTTCGGCGACTTGCTTTTTCAACATCGGCAAGCCAATCACTTGGGATGTTCTCTATTCCGTTTAATCCGCCGGCAATTGAACCTGCCATCGTTGCAATTGAGTCAGAGTCACGACCGTAATTAACGCCACCAAGGACACTCTTTCTGAAGTCTCCATCAGCGACTGCGAACATTCCTATCGCTATAGGCAATTCTTCAATCGCCAGTAATCGACTTGGCTTTCTAGCATCATCACCATGCACTCGGTATTCATCTTCTAAAGTGTCAAAAGGTTTGAAAGCTTGCCGCAATACCGGAATTGCCGCTTTCCAGTCTGAAACGCCTTCAGCAGCCTTCACAACTGCCTGAATTGCTTTCTTGGTTCCATCATTTGCAAGATCTATCGAACACTCAACAATATCCTTAACAGTTGTGCCGCTAACGAAGGATTGGGCGACGCAAGCTGCGAAAACTCCAGCTGCTTCTCGGCCAAAACTGGATTGATGCGCGCCGGCAATCTCAATTGCCTCTTTATACGCGCCAACTGGATCGGCAGCATTAACCACGCCGACTGGGCTCATGTACATGGCGGCACCGCAATTAACCATATTGCCGACGCCAGCTTCACGCGGATCTACGTGGCCAAAGTGAAGTCTTTGCACTAGCCATTTTTCTGCATAGAAAACTCTATGAACAAGCAGTGTTTCTTTCCCTAGCTCAGGGATGAATCTAAATTTTTCAATCATTTCAGGAATGATGTATTTAGCGAATGTGAACGCATCGAGATGATCAGCCACTTGCTGGTATACCGAAATCAATGACTCAGTCATCAACGTATCGTCAGTTATATGACCATCGCCTTTGTGATACGGCGAAAGAGGTCGAAAGGTTTCAAAATCAGGATGAAAAGGTTTCTCAATACCCTCTACGAATCCACCATAACGTTTCTGAATTTGCTCTGGGCTATATCCCTCTGTGGCTCCTCCGAGGGCATCGCCAACTGCAGCGCCAGCAATAACGCCTCGTACCTTGCTCTCAAACATTTAGTCTCCAAGTTATTTAGTGTCCCCCAAGGTCAGGCTTTACTCTGACCTTGGGGGGCGTTCTAGATATTTATCAGTCTTTAACGGAGACCATTCCATCCATCTTGAATTGCTTTCTTGTACTCGGCGAGAGTGATCTTGCCGCTGTAAAGCAATCTAGCTTGTGGATTCTGGAAGGAGCCCTTCAAGGCCTCCCACTGTTCCACGAACAAGAATGGCGCTGTAGTTAGGTTTGCACCTTGGTTCATAAGGAACTGCCAGTTGGCATCCTTCTTTATCGCCTTAACAGCTGCTTGTCCGCTAGTGGTGCCCGGGATAGATCCGCCAACTGCGATATTTGCTTCAGCTAGATTCTGAGCTTCCATTAAGAACTTTACAAACTTAACTGAGTTCTTAATTTGCTTGCTCTGAGCACTAACTGAATAGATTCCTGCTGTTGGTGCCTGCTTAGCGCCACCACTGCCTGAAATCATTGGCAAATATTGGTAATTAATATTCGACTGTAAGTCGATGGTGTTTGCTAGTGAGTTCTTGGTGAACCACAGTGGCAACTTGCCAGTCAAGAAGTCGGTCTGAGGACTTGAGCTTACGTATTTGCTGGCCATACTCTTATCAACTTGAATCATTTCGGCGAAATTCCGAACAACCTCTAATTCAGGAGCTTTTTGAACTAGGTTTGCTTTTCTGCCAGTTGTAATTCCGGTGTAGTACTTAGCACCGACTGTTGGACCCATCACCATTGTAAGTTTCGCAGCAGAACCCAGACCAGCGCCGATTCCAGGACTGTCGGCTGTTGTTACTTTCTTTGCCAAAGCACGAAGTTCATCCCAAGTTAAGGAGTCTGTGTACTTTGGAACAGGTACGCCTAGCTTCTTGAACAAATCGACGTTCGCGACAACCATATATTGCTCTATCATCCATGGAACACCGAACATTCTTGCTTTGTAATTAACGGTTGTCCAGATTCCCGGGTTAATCTCCTTTTGGAGGTAACGCATATCCTTCGCAAGGTTGTATAAATAACCGCTCTTGGCATACTGCAGTGCAGCTGCTGATTCAGTGTCAATTACATCTGGAGCAGTTCCTGCTAAGAAGCCGGTAGAAAGTTGAGTATAAAGACCTGCTTCATCAACTAACTCTAGTTTCACAGGCGATGAAGGGTTTGCCTTGTTCCACGCTGCTACTTGACTCTTTAACACAGCAATATGTGTGTCTTGCCATGCCCATGACATGAACCGAATTTCACTGTTTGCCGATGCTGATTGCATCGGCATTAATGTCGCTATTGAAACAGCTCCAATAGCAACCGCAGACAAAAGCTTTGCTTTTGCGTTAAAGCGACTTTGCTTCATTTTTCCCCCTATATTGGTTGGTTTTTAAACATCACGACTAACTCTTGACTGCACCTGAGACCAAGTTAGCTGTGAATTTTCGTTGTAGCACTATGAACAATAGAAGCGTTGGAATTACTGAGAGCACAGTCGCGGCTGCGAATGGACCAAATAAACCTAACCCTTCGGTTCCAATAAATCTTGCTAATTGCGTAGTAAGAGTTTGCTTCTCGCCACCTTGCAAGAACACTGTTGCAACCAGGAAGTTATTCCAGGTATTAATGAATGCATAAATAAAGACCACGATTGATCCAGGAAGAATCAATGGGAAGACCACGTAACGAAGTACCTTAAGGCCAGATGCGCCATCAATTCGGCCAGCTTCTAGAATCTCGGATGGAACATTCTTAACGAAGCCACGCTGCAGCCATAAACAAAACGGCAAATTGAAGATAACGTAAAGAATTATGGCGCCTATAAACGAATTGAATAGTCCAATTTTGACGTAGATCAAGAAGAGTGGGAAAACAGTCAAAAGAGAAGGGAAGACCTGGGAACTCAAAACCCAACCAGTCGTTGCCTTTGAAAACCAACCTCGTGATTGTGCCACTAAGTAAGCAGCCGGTGCCGTTACTACCGTGGTAACAAAGGCAGATACTGTTGAAAGCCATAGGCTGTTCCAAGCTGCTACCAAGATTCCGGAACGACCAACTGCTTCAGAGTAATTAGCCCAATCTGGCTTGGCCGGGAACCAAATCAAATCACTACCGCCAATCTGAATCTCCTGTTTAAGCGATGTTGCAACCAGCCAAAATAGCGGCAGGCCAAAGAAGATCGTGAAGAAGATGGTTCCGATAACTCTTAGAGTTTTCATTGATTGCTCTCACGCATCTGCTTTTTCAAAATTGCATAGACCAGAAGTAGTTCAAAGACCGCAATAGTCACGCCTAGCGCGGCTGCATACCCAAATTGACCATATTTAAATGCTTGTCTGAATGCGAAAACAATTGGGATATCAGAATTTGGTGGCGGGAAAGACCCGAGGACCACATAGATCAAATCGAAAGCGCCAAAATTCCAAATTAGGTTCAACGCAAATAGCGGAACCAATACTGGGCGAAGGTGCGGAAGAATCAAATGACGTAATTTTTGTAATGGAGTTACGCCATCTATATCCATAGCTTCGGAAAGCTCTCGTGAAAGAATTTTAAGAGAGGCAAGCGCGGACAAGGTGATCATTGGCATCAAGGCCCACGCGCCTATAACCACTAAAGTTGGGAAGAATAAAGTTGGATCTTCCAGAAAGCCAACTTCACCGGCTGGAACATTGAGTTGTCTAAGAATCACATTGAGTGGTCCGCTATTAACGTTCATCAAACTTATCCAGATAACCGCAACTGCTGGCGGTGACATCGCCCAAGGGGAAAGCGCTAACAACTTCAAGGGAAACATGTAGCGCTTATTTTGGTTAAGCAGCAGCGCCACACAAACGCCCATGACCGTAGTTAGCGTCGTTACCAGAATCGACCATAGTAAACCAAGTCTAAATGAAGCAAGGAACTGTTTATCTGTCAGCATGTATCTGTAGTTTTCAAGACCAATAAAGTTTAGATCCACATCAATTCCGGCTACCCAGTCGCTAAACGAGGCCATTATTGAAAGAATGATTGGAACCGTGCTTACCAAAATAATTAGAGCAAGCAGAGGAGAGAGGAGAATTCTGACTGATCGGTCTTGATTCTTTATTGTAGATATTCTCTTTTTCATGCCGATTCCCGTTCGACTAATTCAGGAGCAATATTTACCTTGCGATACAGTGTCTTTGGATTGTCCAATCGATCAAGGATGAACTGAGCAGCTAACTCGCCACGATACTCAGACTTATAGTCAATCGAAGTAAGAGATGGACTTAAAACATTTGCAAGATCAGTATTGTCAATTCCGATAACGGCAATCTGGTTTGGTACATCAATCTTCAGGGTCGATAGTGAGCGCAAGGCTGCGGCGGCTAACAAGTCGTTTGCGCAGATAATCGAGCGATACTTGCTGATGTTCTTAACTTTACTAAGTGCTACTAAACCAGCTTCAACATCAAAACTTTCGGCTTCAACCATATGTTTGGTGCCATCTATCCCACGATTCTTCATCGCTTCAAGAAAGCCCTTTTCTCTATTGCGGCCAGGAATCGTAGAAGTTGGACCATTTAAGAAGAGTACTTCGCCGCCATACTTATCAACTAGATAAGTGAGGGCTAGTTCTACTGCGCCAGCAGATACTTTTATCGTGTCTACTTCATCATGTACTTGAACGTTACCGATAACCACAGCCGGAATTCTTAACTTCGAGAATGCTTTTCTAATTCTTGGATCATCTACTAGCGATAGAAAAATAAAGCCATCGGCATAGTTGGAGTCGAGCGAATCAATCAAAGCCAAATTTTCTTCAACCGATAAGTTGCGCGGCGCTAACATCAAACGATAATCAGTTTTATTCAGTATGTTCTGAACGCCTTTAGTAATTGTCTGGTAAACCGGGTTAGAAATATCGGGCACCGAAAGGCAGATCTGCTGGGTTCTACTTGCCCGCAAAGCTCTACCGGCTGAATTTGGCTTGAAATTAAGGGCTGATATAGCTTTGGTAATTCTTGGTTCGATATCTTCGCGCACAGTTTGGCCATTTATGAAGCGTGACACTGAGGCTATTGAGACATTAGCCTCGCGGGCGACATCGTGCATCGTTGCTCTGGTTTTCGTGCTTGGAGACATCGCCTTTCTCCTTCCTGCTGTAAACGTTTACAGTAAGTTAGTGCTCGAGTTCATCTAAGTCAAGGGATTATGGGATTTAGCAACGCAAATCTTTATAACGATTTGTTTATCCAATATCGAAGCGAGTCTGCGGCTTGGTTAGCCCAAGCAGCTTCGGTATGTGCGTGACCTTCGTATTTAGTGAAGGAGAGATCTGAGCCAAAGGAGTAACCCTTCTCCAACAATATTTTATGCGCGTGATCTTGAAATTCACCATACTCAGAATCAAAACCTTCAGTGCCGTGGGCCATCCAGATCTTATGTTTTTCCGGTTTTGGTAAACCCGCCACAGTTAATTCAACTAATGGATATTTACCAATAGTCCAATGTGTGGAATGCGCCAGAGCTGTATGAAATTTTTCCGAGTGGTTCCTGAGAGCATATAAAGTACTTAACGCACCTCGGCTGGCACCAATCATCGCGGTTTTCTCAGGTGAATATGCAACCTTCGTGCGCTTTAAAACTTCAGGTAAATAAGTTTCAAAAATCTCACTCAAGTAAAAATCACCACGTATTGCGTTTAAATCAAAGGGGCCATTCTTAGGAAAGAGCGGAATGCCTGATTTAAAGTAACTTTCAGGCGATAGATCTTTGCCTCGAGAAACTGAATCTCCAACTTCGCCTTGATGCCAGATGCCAATAATCAAAGGCGGCGCAACGTCGAGTTCAGTTGCTACTTTGATTGAGTTCTGCACGAGCTGCCAAGTTGTGGCTTTTTTAGCGACCCGAGTATCAAAAATACATTGGCCATCGTGAGCGATAAGAACACGATCTGTTTGAGTTTCTGGCGCCCAATATTCAAGTGTTCGCTCACCTAGTTTAAATCGGCGCACAGGGCTTTTGACGCCCTGAAGAAAATACTCTATTTCGCTAGCCATCTTGAAATGCTAACAGAGCGCGTTTTGGGCAAAGAAAAACCCCCGCGAACCGGATAACCCGCGAAGGTAGTTTCTTTAATGCCGATAGTTTATAGGCTTTTAAACCCTAAACCTTTGATTTAGACCCGCGTGTCTTATGAGCAACCTGAGGTGTTGCCACAGCCTTCGCAGACGTAGCAGGCACCTGAAGCGCGCATCTTTACACCGCAAGTCATACATAGCGGAGCATCTGATGCCACACCTGTAATTGCTTCCATTAGTTCAGTCGAAGAGTTATACGTGCGTGGTGCTTCTTCGATCTTCACATCTTGAACCTTGGTAGCTGCTGGTGCTGCTGGCGCAACTGGTGCTGCTGCAGGAGCTGCTGATTGAGAGAGCGTCTCAGTTACAGCTGCAACATCTTGGGTGTATTCGCCAGTTTCAAGTGCGCGAGCACGCTCTGCTGCTGTGTATAGACCCATTGCGCTACGTGTTTCGAATGGTAAGTAATCAAGGGCTAGACGACGGAAGATGTAATCCATCATTGATTGCGCCATACGAATATCTTGATCATCAGTCATACCAGCTGGCTCGAAGCGCAAGTTAGTGAACTTCTCGACGAAGGTCTCTAGCGGTACGCCGTATTGCAGACCAATTGATACCGCAATTGAGAAGGCATCCATTACACCGGCAAGTGTTGAACCTTGCTTGCCAAGCTTTAGGAATACTTCGCCAAGTGCGCCATCGGCATAAGCTCCTGAGGTCATGTAACCCTCAGCGCCGCCAACAGCAAATGATGTTGTAGTTGATGGGCGTGACTTTGGAAGACGCTTGCGAACTGCAGCTGCTGGAGCTACTGATTCAACTTCAACATCTTTCTTCTTTGCCTTGCCATC
>CAMCYS010000003.1 GCA_945885625.1 Bifidobacterium breve
ACACCTGATGCCAGAGCTTCCTGAATAGACTGGCAGAAAGTTTCGTGCTGACCAGTGTGAATGAAAATATCTAACGAGGCATACATTTGTGCCAGATCACTGCCTGATTTGAAACCAGTGAAGATTGCATTCGGTAGTTTGCGCTCTAATCGATTACGAATTGGCCCATCACCAACAATTACTAATTGAACATCGTCTTGACTATCTAAATCGATCAAATCTTCTAGTCTTTTTTCATGAGCCAAACGGCCGATATAACCAATAAGTGTGCGATCAGTTCGGTCACCAAGAAGCTTGGCACGAAGTTCAAAAGAACGATTTTCTGGGCGATATCTATCCGAATCAACCCCTCGTTGCCAGAGTTTTACCTCAGGAACTCCTAAACCAATTAGGTAGTCGCACGCAGAAGAAGACGGAGCTAACGTGCGATCAGTATTTGAATGGACTTTCGCAACGAATTTACTGAGCGAACTGTTTGCTAGCTGCAGACCATAATTATTGGCAAAACCGGCAAGATCAGTTTGATATACCGAGAGCGTAGGTATCTCGTTGCGCCTTGCAAACTTTGCAATGTAGTTTCCCAACAATGCTGGTGAGGCTAAGTGAATAACATCAGGATTGAACTCGATAAGTTTTGCTTTGGCGAGTTGCTGCGGAAGAGCTAACGGAATTAATCCTTTTAAGTTAACTGCTGGAATTGGTAAAACTTCATAGCCAGCGTATTCAAGAGGACTACCAGTTGAGTCTGGCGCTAAGATTATTGCTTCGTGACTATTCTTTTTCAGGAAATCTAATATGCGTAGAACGGAGTTTGTTACTCCGTTTACTTGAGGCAGGAACGACTCAGCGACAATTGCTACGCGCAATTTACTTTGGCAGTTATCATGCTTCACACAGGCAACTATCACCTAAGATGATTTGCTAAACCTCAAGTTGAAGTGAAGTGTTGGTGAACCTTAAGTGACGAATTTAAAAGCGTAATTAGGCAGGTAATGAATATTGTCGGAGATTATCTTGAACCATTGAAACAACCTCATCGCTACATCCTAGAAACTTATTCTTACGTTCCAAAAAATCGATGGGCATATTTTCTGTCCGGACTCGTATGTTACGAGATATGGCCCAAGCTTTGATGCGGCCTAAGTAACGCTGATCAATAACTTCAATTTCATCAGGGTCTAGGGCAATCAGAATATTCTTCAACAGTCTTTGGTTTATAAAAATGCGACGTCCCCGCGCAAACGGAACTCTGATTGAAGGAAGATTTATAATTTTTCCATTGTTTGTTTCAATTGTTGCTAATTGATATCCCGGCACAATAGCAATGAATTCATGGCCAGCGGCATGGTGGGCAACGGCGGCTCTGTTAAGCGAGTCGACCTGAGCAGCCGAACGAGTTCCGTAGAAATTGGTGATGTGCGCGATTCTCATGGGCAGATCATGGCTGGGGGTTTAAACGGGGCAATAGCCAAAAGGTTAATTTCGAGTGACGCTTCGATGAAGAAATGTGACCTACATCCGTTTGCTATCTGTTGGCACTCTCTGAACCCGCCAGTAACATCGCCCTATGAAGATTGCCGTATGCGTTAAACAGGTTCCAGACTCTTGGGCTGAGAAAAAAATGGTCAATGGCGTGCTCGACCGCGAAGGTGTCGATGCTGTGCTAAATGATCTCGATGAGTACGCAGTTGAAGAAGCGCTGCGAATTGTTGAAGCTCACGGCGGAAACGAAGAGGGTGGCGCACATAGTGTGACCATTATTTCCATGGGTCCAGAACGCGCAACTGAAGCCATTCGTAAAGCTCTTTCAATGGGTGCCAATGATGCAATTTTAGTAAGCGATGCCGCACTTGCTGGTTCTGATGCGTTAGCAACTTCAAAAGTTTTAGCAGAAGTAATTAAGAATAGCGGATTTGATCTTGTGATTTGTGGAACTGAATCAACTGATGCTCGCATGAGTGTGGTGCCAGCAATGTTGGCGCAGCGATTGGGCTGGGCTCAGTTAACTTTTGCATCGATGGTTTCAGTTGATCCGGCAGCAAACACAATTTCGATTACGCGCACAACTGAAGCGGGCGTAGATGCGATTAATGCCAAACTCCCAGCTGTGATTAGCGTCGTTGAAAAGATTAACGAACCGCGTTATCCATCATTCAAAGGCATCATGGCTGCGAAGAAAAAAACTATTGATAGTCGCGATTTGGCAGCGGTCGGAGTTTCGGCCGAATCAGCATGGTCATTAGTTGCAGATTCAGCGCCACGTCCACCTCGCGCAGCTGGCGTAAAAGTTATTGATGAGGGTAATGGCGGAAATGATTTAGCTAAATTCCTAGTAGAAAAGAAATTCATATGAGCCAAGTATTTATTCTTGCCGACTTCGCAGGTGATAAGTGCACAAAAACCACTGCTGAATTAGCAACTGCGGCAGCTCGCAGCGGCAGCGTTACAGCAATTGTTTTAGCAGCCCCAGGTGCTGGCGCTGCTCTTGCTGCCACGGTTAATCACGGACCAATCGCCAATGCGCTAGTAGTTGAGTCTGCGGACTTTGCAACTTACGGAGTTGCGGCTGCGGCCGATGCGATTGCTCAAATCATTGCGCAGAAATCGCCGTCTGCTCTGCTTGTTGCCTCTCATGCTTATGGCAAAGAGGTAGCTGGTCGCGTTGCGGTAGCAACTGATTCTGGAATTATCACTGATGCGGTTGATGTAGCTGCAGATTTAACTGCCACACAACTAGTTTTTGGTGGTTCTACAACTGTTCACTCCAAAGTTTCTAAAGGTGTTGCGATTATTACCGTGCGCCCAAACTCGATTGAAGCTGATCTCTCTGATTCAACTCCGGCAGTAGAAAATCTATCGCTCACAATTTCTGATTCAGCTAAGTTAGCAACTACAACTTCATCAACTCCACCAGTTAAAGGTGGTCGACCAGAACTTACCGAAGCGCAGATTGTGGTTTCTGGTGGTCGTGGCACAAATGGAGACTTTGCCGCCGTTGAAGGATTCGCTGATTCGTTAAATGCCGCAGTAGGTGCATCTCGCGCTGCAACTGATGCTGGCTGGTATCCGCACTCACATCAAGTTGGCCAGACTGGAAAAACAGTTAGCCCGCAACTTTATGTTGCGTGCGGAATTTCCGGCGCGATTCAACACCGCGCTGGCATGCAAACTAGCAAGACCATTGCCGTCGTGAATAAAGATCCAGAGGCACCAATCTTTGATTTGGCCGATTTCGGCGTAGTAGGCGACCTATTTGCGGTGCTGCCTCAAGCTACGCAAGGAGTTGTTGCGCAAAAGTCCTAGACTTACCCGCATGAATAGCGTCTATCTCGACCATGCGGCAACCACGCCGATTTTGGCTGATGCGTTATCTGCATTTACCGCTCAAGCTAGCAAGTTAGGTAATCCATCTAGTCTGCATACTCAAGGTCGCGCTGCACGCAAAGATCTCGAAGATGCCCGCGAATCAATAGCCAAAGCTGCCGGTTGTCTTTCCAGTGAGATTATTTTTACGGCATCAGGCACCGAGGCGAACAACATTGCCTTAAAGGGTCTGTTCTGGCTGGGTCGCAAGAATGGCCGTAATGTTGTGGTCATCTCAGCGATTGAACATCATGCGATATTAGATCCAGCTAAATGGTTGCTCGATCACGAAGGCGCTGAAGTTATTGAATTGCCCGTAACCTCATCGGGAGTTTTAGATCTTGATTTCCTAGCTGAATTAATTGCTAAACGGGGCGACGAGATCGCAGTCATTTCGGTGATGCATTCGAATAATGAAACTGGAGTTCTGCAACCTATCGCCGAAGTTGTCAAGCTAGCTGGTGAGATCCCAGTTCATTCTGATGCAGTTCAAAGTTTTGGAAAAGTTGCTTTGAATTACAAAGAGCTTGGCCTATTTGCCATGACTTTAAGTGCTCACAAAATTGGCGGCCCACTCGGCATCGGTGTTTTGATTTTGCGCCGAGCAGTTGAGATCCCGGCACTCCTGCATGGCGGCGGACAAGAACGCGATATTCGGAGCGGCACATTTAACGCACCTGCCATTGTTGCTTTCGCTGCCGCGGTTAGCGCTAAGAGTTATGACGCAGAAAATATTGCCAAGTTGCGCGATGACTTCGCCCAAAAAGTACTGGCCCAGATTCCTGATGCTTTTGTTAACGGGGCTGAAGCCGAACGGCTGCCTGGCATCGTGAACATTACTTTTCCGCGTACTGAAAGCGACACCTTGTTATTGCTATTAGATAGCGAGAAAGTTTCCTGTTCAACGGGGTCGGCTTGTAGCGCAGGCGTGCATCGCCCAAGTCATGTTTTGATGGCCATGGGTCATGACGATATTTCTGCGCAATCTTCGCTACGTTTCTCGTTCGGGCCAAGCAATACAGCAGCAGAGGTTGATTATGTGCTGTCTGTGCTGCCCGGTGTAATTCAACGAGGTAGAGCGGCGGTGGCATCTTGAAGTTAATTGCGGCCATGAGTGGTGGCGTTGATTCGGCAGTTGCTGCTGCCCGCGCGGTCGATGCTGGTCACGATGTAATCGGTGTGCACTTAGCCCTTGCTGCAAATCCCCAGAAGTATCGTTCAGGTGCGCGCGGTTGTTGCACCATTGAAGATTCGCATGATGCTCGTCGCGCAGCCGATGTAATTGGAATCCCATTTTACATCTGGGATATGGCGCAAGAGTTTCATGATGGCGTAGTTGAAAATTTCCTATCCGAATACTCAGCTGGTCGCACACCTAATCCGTGTCTACGTTGTAACGAAAAGATTAAATTCGCAGCGGTTCTAGATCGGGCACGTGCCATGGGTTTCGATGGCGTGGTCACTGGTCACTATGCCAATACGCGCGAATCTGAAAGCGGTAAAACACTTCACCGCGCAGTTGATCATTCAAAAGATCAATCTTACGTATTGGCAGTATTAACTCGCGAACAAATTGCGGGTGCGATATTTCCCTTAGGCGACACCGAGAAAGTTGATATTCGTAAAGAAGCCGAAGCCCGTGGCTTAGCTGTTGCCCAAAAACCAGATAGTCACGATATTTGTTTCGTGCCTTCTGGTGACAATGCCAGTTGGTTACATGATCGCTTAGGTAGCGAAGTTGGCCCAATCGTTGATCAAGAGGGCAAGAAAATTGGCGAACATAAAGGTGCTTACACTTACACAATCGGTCAACGAAAAGGTTTAGGGCTAACCGTGCCAACTGCTGACGGTTCGCCTCGCTTTGTTCTCAAAATCGAACCAGTAACAAATACCGTTGTAGTTGGCTCTCGCGAAGAGCTGGCAATTTCAAAGATTTGGGGCGAGCGCGCAATCTGGTGCGGCCCTGAGGTAACTGTTGAGAAAAAGCGTGGTTTTGTGCAGATTCGAGCACATGGCAGTGCCCTTGATTGCACCTATTACTTTGATGGTAGCAATCTAATTGCCGAACTTGATGAACCTTTATTGGGGCTAGCAACTGGGCAAGCCATGGTTATCTACGATGGCGATCGGGTAGTTGGTTCGGCCACGATCTGTCAGACCGAGTAATTCTCATGAGCAACGCCGCGCGCCATCGCATAGTCGAACTTTCAGCAGAGATTCGCGATCATCAATTTCGCTATTACGTTCTTGATAATCCCGTAATCAGTGATGCTGACTTTGATAAATTATTAAAAGAACTCGAAGCGCTAGAAGCTAAGCACCCTGAACTTAAGGAACCAGATTCACCAACTCTGCATGTGGGCGGTGGCTTCTCGACTCAATTTGAACAACATGACCACCTTGAAAAGATGATGAGTCTAGACAATGTCTTTGACCTAGCTGAATTAAGTGCCTGGTTTGACCGAGTTGAAAAAGAAATCCCGAATCCTAAGTACTTGTGTGAATTAAAAGTTGACGGCTTAGCCATTAACCTTAAGTATGAAAACGGTCAATTAACTCGCGCGCTTACTCGTGGCAATGGCACTACTGGTGAAGATGTAACGTTAAATGTAAAAACAATTAAATCCCTGCCACATAATCTAATTGGCAAGAAGATCCCCGAGCTAATCGAAGTACGCGGTGAAGTCTTCTTTCCAATTGCGCAATTTAACGAGATGAACGAAGCCCTAGAAGAAGCGGGCAAACCTTTATTTGCTAATCCACGAAACGGTGCGGCAGGTTCGCTTCGCCAGAAAGATCCACGTGTTACTGCTAGTCGACCACTTGATGTAGTCGTACACGGCGTTGGCGCCCGAACCGGTATTGATTTTTCAGCTCAGAGCCAGGCATATAAGTTGTTGAAAGAGTTGGGTCTGCCAACTAGTGAGCGCTTTAAAGTTTGCTCAAACCGCGCTGAAGTGACTGAATTTATTGGTTATTACGAAGCCCATCGCCACGACGTAGAGCACGAAATCGACGGCGTTGTAATTAAAGTTGATGACATTTCCTCGCAAGAGAAGTTAGGTTTTACTTCGCGCGCACCTAAGTGGGCGATCGCCTTTAAATATCCACCTGAAGAAGTCACGACTAAGTTACTTGATATCAAAGTTAGCGTTGGCCGCACAGGGCGAGTAACACCTTTTGCGTTCATGGAACCAGTCAAAGTTGCGGGCTCTACTGTTACTAATGCGACGTTACATAATGCTCAAGAAGTTATTCGTAAAGGAATTCTGATCGGTGACACCGTGATTATTCGCAAGGCTGGCGATGTGATCCCAGAAGTACTTGCCCCAGTTATTGAACGTCGCGATGGCAGCGAACGCGCATTTGTAATGCCAACAAATTGTCCAGATTGCGGCAGTGAACTTCGCGCAATCACCGAAGGCGATATTGATATTCGATGCCCTAACACCAGATCTTGCCCCGCACAATTGCGTGAACGCATTTACTACATAGCTTCTCGTGCAGCGCTCGATATCGATGTGCTTGGCTACGAAGCAGCAACTGCGCTGCTCTCTGAAAAGATTCTGGAAGATGAATCTGAACTATTTGATCTAACTCCAGCTAGATTAATGAAGTCGAGTTTCTTCACTAAAAAAGATGGACAACAGGCAGCTAACGTAGATAAATTAATGAGCGCGCTCGAAGTGGCTAAAACGCGTCCACTTTGGCGAACCATTGTGGCGCTATCTATTCGCCATGTCGGCCCGACTTCTGCCCAAGCTTTAGCTACTGAGTTTGGATCCTTAGAAAAGTTAGAGTCTGCTTCGGTTGAAGAAATTGCGGCGATTGATGGCGTTGGTGCAACAATGGCCGAGGCAATTTCCGAGTGGTTTGCCGTTGATTGGCATAAGCGTATTGTTCAACGCTGGACTGCCGCTGGCGTCACGACGGAATTCGTAGATACCAATACTGCGCCACAAACCTTGGCTGGCCTCACTTTTGTAGTAACCGGCGGCCTGGAATCGTTCACTCGCGATGGCATTGCCGAAACCATCACGGCCCATGGCGGCAAAGCGTCATCTTCAGTTTCCAAGAAAACTAACTACCTATTAGTTGGCGCTGAACCCGGTTCAAAATTAGCCAAAGCCGAAGAGCTAGGCGTAACGATTATCGATGAGGCTGCCTTTAAGAAACTACTCGCAGGGTCGTAGTAGGCTCAGCCCATGATTAATCTTGCTTCTGAAATCACCCGCGAATTACCAGCGCCCCCTGTTTTCTTCGGCGTTCTAGCATTTAGTGTTCTTACGATTCTTCTCTATTTAACACTTCGCCTCGGCAAGTAATTTAGAAAATTTAGAGTTTGAGTCGCAGTATTCGGATTGGCCTTTATGGGGGCACTTTCGACCCAATCCACAATGGTCATCTTTATGTAATCACCGAACTACTCGAACGTGATGCAGTTGATCAAATTATTTTGGTGCCAGCAGGCGAACCTTGGTTGCGCGAGAACGCACCAGTTGCCTCAGGTGAAGATCGCTTGAAGATGTGCCAGTTAGCAGTCGCTGAACTTGATTTAGGCGATGAGGTTTTTGTAAATAGCATTGAAATTCGTCGAAGTGGCCCGAGCTATACGATAGATACCGTTGAAGCGCTTAAGGCAACTTATCCAGACGATAAAATCGTTTTGATTCTTGGCACCGATGCGCATGCGTCTATCGAGCAATGGCATCGCAGCGATGAGCTAAAGAAGTTAGTCGAAGTTTTAGTAATTGATCGCCCCGACTTTCCAGGGTCACCAACTCTGGATATCGAAGCTTTAGATATTTCAGCAACCCAAGCACGCGCTGGAGATTTTGATCTGCTGCCACCTGCAGTAGTTACCTATATAAAGGAACGTGGCCTCTATGCCAGCAAGTGAGTCAGTTAAGGCGTTAACCCAGATCGCAGCGCAAGCAGCTGCCGATAAATTCGGCACCGACATGATTGCCATTGATCTATCTGATCAATTAGTTCTAAACGAAGTTTTCTTGATCGTTACTGGTCAAAATGTTCGCCAAGTAGATGCTATTGCTGACTTTGTTGAAGAAAAGTTACGTCAAGTGGGAGATAAGCCAGTTCGTCGCGAAGGTGGCGAAGAATGGATTCTGCTTGATTACTCCGATTTAGTTGTTCACATTCAAAGCGCTGATCTACGCCGTTACTACATGCTCGATCGCCTCTGGAATGATTGCCCAACAATTAAGTTAGATGTTCGAATTCCGATTGATGAGAAATAAGTAATTTAAATGGCTAATCGAGTTTTATTGTGGCGGCATGGTCAGACCGACTGGAATACCGTTAATCGGTTTCAGGGACACTCTGATATTCCGCTAAATGCCGTCGGGCAATATCAAGCAAAGCATGCGGCAAGCATTTTGGTCGGAATGCAGCCAACTAAAATTATTTCAAGTGATCTTTCGCGCGCTCGTGATACTGCGAAAGCTCTTGGAGATCTAACAAAGCTGAAAGTTGAAATTGATATTGATCTGCGCGAAACAAATGGTGGTCTCTGGGAAGGTAAGACTGGTGCGGAAAATCGCGCCGAAGATTTCGAAAACTTTGTCCGTTGGATTGATGGCGAAGATAACCCGGCCGGAACTACTGGTGAAAAACGTAGCGATGTTGCTAATCGCGCAGTAGCTGCAATCAAACGCGCACTAGATGGATTAGATAATCAGTTATTGGTTGTTACAACTCACGGCGGTACCGCTCGATGCGTTTTGGGTTCATTACTTAACTTACCGATGGCCAATTGGGGCGCAGTAGGTGGGTTATCTAACGCATCTTGGTCAATTCTGCAGACTAATCCGCGGGGCTGGCATTTAGTTGAACATAATGCAGGGTCAATACCTGAAAAGATCCTTGGCGAAGAATCTGGAGCAGAAGCACCTGAATAAATAAGGTAGGGTCTGCTTCTCAAAGAAATTCGGGGCTGTGGCGCAGCTGGTAGCGCACCTGCATGGCATGCAGGGGGTCAGGGGTTCAAGTCCCCTCAGCTCCACGTGAGTTCTATTCCAACCATTCCGCAGGGCTGGAACGCCAAAAATATCGGTGATCTTTCCGGTAAAAAATATTTGATTACTGGTGGCACTTCAGGCATTGGTAAGGAAGCTGCCCGTGAACTTATTAGCGCTGGGGCTCAGGTAACAATTACTGCTCGTGATGCTCAAAAAGGTGAGGCCACAGCACTTGAACTAGGGATTAAAAATATTTTAGTTGGCTCGCTTGATTTAACTTCGCTGGCTTCAATTCAGAACTTTGCTGAGTCAATTGTTGAAGAGTTTGATGTTTTAATTCTTAATGCAGGCGTTATGGCTACGCCACTTGCGCACACTAAAGATGGTTTTGAACTTCAACTTGGCACTAATCATCTTGGCCATTTTGCGCTCGCTGGCTTGCTGCATTCAAAAGTGACTGACCGTGTTGTTACTGTTTCCAGCCAAGCGCATCGCATTGGAAATTTTGGTGAAGGCAGTAAAGAAGAAATCTTGAGACGTGCTAAAGGTGTTGGCGCTTATAAACCTTGGGGTGCTTATGGCGATAGCAAGTTAGCAAATTTACTTTTTACAAATGAACTACAACGCCGCATCATGAAAAATGAATGGCGATTTAGCGCCTACGCAGTGCATCCGGGTTATAGCAATACCAATTTACAAAGTGTTAGCCCAGCAATGCGCGGTGCTGGTGCTGAAGCTCGAGTAACCGCAGCAGCTAATGCGCTAATTGCACAAAGTGCTAGCCGCGGTGCGCTTCCAACACTTTGTGCCGCAACTCATTCACCACTTGTTGGCGCTTCATATGTCGGTCCCGATGGCTTAATGGAGATGCGCGGTTTTCCTAAGCTAACTCGCGCCGCGGGCATCGCATATGACCAAGAATTAGCGGCCAATTTATGGGCGGTAAGCGAAGAACTCACTGGCATAACTTGGGGCTAAAGCCCGATAAACTAAGTTAATGACCACTGAACGCGAGCATGCGGCGTATGACTTCGCCTATGTGCAGGAAAAGTGGCTACCTGTCTGGGACAAAATCGAGCCTTTTAAATCTGGCCGAGCCGATGATCCCCGCCCCAAGAAATATGTTCTCGATATGTTCCCTTATCCATCAGGTGATCTACATATGGGCCATGCCGAGGCCTACGCACTAGGCGATGTAATTGCTCGTTATTGGGCGCAAAAAGGTTTCAACGTCATGCACCCGATTGGTTGGGATGCATTTGGTTTGCCTGCTGAAAATGCGGCAATCAAGCGCAATGAAGATCCGAAAATCTGGACTTACGAAAACATCGCCGTGCAAAAAGCATCAATGCGCCGCTATGCCTGTTCCTTCGACTGGGATCGTGTTTTCAATACTTGCGACCCAGAATATTACAAATGGAATCAATGGTTGTTCTTACAACTTCACGAACGTGGTTTGGCCTACCGTAAAGATTCTGCCGTTAACTGGTGCCCAGATTGCCAAACAGTTTTAGCAAATGAACAAGTAGTTGCCGGTCTTTGCGAGCGCTGCGATAACGCAGTTACTAAAAAGAAGTTAAACCAGTGGTATTTCAAGATTACTGATTATGCCGATCGCTTGCTCGATGACATGGAACAACTCGAAGGCAAGTGGCCTGAGAAAGTTCTGATGATGCAGCGCAACTGGATCGGTCGATCAACGGGCGCCAATGTTGATTTCCAAATTGAGGGAATGCCAGAGCCGGTAACTATTTACACAACTCGCCCTGATACTTTGTATGGCGCTACTTTCTTTGTCGTCGCTGCCGATTCTGAACTTGCCGCCAAGTTAGCTGCTGGTACTGAAGTTGAATCAGAATTTAAAAAATATCTAGATAGCGTTAAGGCAGCATCTGATATTGATCGCTTAGCCACAGATCGCCCCAAGACTGGTGTTTTCTTGCGGCGTTATGCGATTAACCCAGTTAATGGTGAGAAGTTGCCGATCTGGGCGAGTGATTATGTATTAGCTGATTACGGCACTGGTGCGATCATGGCCGTGCCGGCACACGATCAACGCGATTTAGATTTTGCGCGCGCCATGAAATTACCGGTGCGCGTAGTTGTTGAAACTGGCGAAGAAGATCCAAATGAAACTGGTATTGCTACCGGCGGTGACGGAAAACTAGTCAATTCAGGCTCGCTTAATGGTCTTTCTAAAGCCGAAGCCATTACCCAAATCAACGCCCAACTTGAAAAAGATGGCCTTGGAAAAGCTGCTCGCAATTATCGTTTGCGTGACTGGTTAGTTTCTCGTCAACGTTATTGGGGCACCCCGATTCCAATTATTCACTGCCCTAAGTGCGGCGAGGTCGGCGTTCCTGCGGATCAACTTCCACTTACTTTGCCTGATGCAACTGGTCTTGATCTAAAGCCAAAGGGTCAATCACCACTTGCGGCGGCAACTGATTGGGTAAATGTTGCCTGCCCTAAATGCGGCACTGCGGCAATGCGCGACACCGACACCATGGATACTTTCGTAGATTCATCTTGGTATTACTTGCGCTACCCAAGTTCAACAAATCACAACGAACCTTTTAGTCGCAAAGATGTTGACACCTGGTTACCAGTTGATCAATATGTTGGCGGCGTTACCCACGCGATTCTGCACTTGCTCTATAGCCGCTTCTTCACCAAAGTTTTATTCGACCTAGATATGGTTTCATTTAATGAACCATTTACTCGTTTGCTAAATCAAGGCATGGTCTTAATGGACGGTTCGGCAATGTCTAAGTCTCGCGGAAATTTAGTTCGACTCTCAGATGAACTTGCTAACCATGGCGTCGATGCGATTCGGTTATCAATGGTTTTCGCGGGCCCACCTGAAGATGATGTTGATTGGTCAGATGTTTCACCGGCTGGCTCAGTTAAATTCTTAACTCGTGCCTGGCGTTTATCTGGCGATGTCACAAGTACGCCGGGTGTTGATTTCAGTACTGGCGATGTTTCACTTCGCAAGGCAACGCACAAAGCACTTCACGATGCCGCGTTCGCCGTGGAATCTTTCCGTTTTAACGTAGCAATTGCTCGCGTTATGGAATTAGTTAATGCCACTCGCAAAGCAGTTGATAGTGGTTGCGGTCCAGCCGACCCAGCAGTTCGCGAAGCAGTTGAGGCTACTGCGATTATGTTGTCATTAGTAGCGCCTTATACCGCTGAAGAAATGTGGGATCGCTTAGGCCATCAGCCAGCAGTAGCCCTTGCGGGCTGGCCAGTTGTGGATGAAAAACTACTTGTGGCTGACGCCGTTGAAGCGGTTATTCAAATTAATGGCAAGATCAAAGAGCGTTTAGAAGTTGCGCCAACAATTTCTGATGCGGAACTTGAAGCACAAGCACTCGCTTTACCGGCAATCGTTGCTGAACTAGGTGGGGCAACACCAGTAAAGATAATTACTCGCGCACCTAAGCTCGTAAATATTGTTATCCCCAATTGATAATTGGCTAGAAAATCCAGTCCAAAAGTGCAAATTGAGCGTATTTATTGGATGCACTTAAGTTTGTCGGTCCGCAAGACTAGAATCAAAACCTATGGCTAAGTACAAATTCATCGATCTGTTCGCAGGAATAGGTGGCTTTCACCTGGCTCTGCATAATTTGGGAGCAGAATGTGTTTTTGCGTCTGAATGGGATGAAAAAGCACGAAAAACATATGAGATGAATTTTAAATCAGTGAGCCCTAAATTGTTTAGCTCGGGTAGTTTTGTAGGCGATATAACCGAAGTAAACAAAAAAAGTATTCCAGATTTTGACATCTTAACTGCGGGTTTCCCCTGTCAACCTTTTAGCCAAGCTGGCTTTAAAAGAGGTTTTGACGATATCAGGGGAACTCTATTTTTTGACATCGCTGAAATTATTAGAATTAAGAAGCCCAAAGCTTTCTTCCTCGAAAATGTAAGGCATCTTTATGCTCACGATGGCGGTAAAACGTTCGAAACAATCAGAACGATTTTAACTGAGGAACTTGGATACTCATTCCACCATTCAATAGTTAAAGCTTCTGACCATGGATTACCTCAACTGCGTCCAAGATTATTTATGGTTGGATTTAGAGATAAGAAATTAGAGTTTGTGCCTCCAGAGAAAAGAAGATTAAAACTTACAATGTCAGACATTATGAAAGGCGAAGTTGACCGTGAAATTGGTTTTACTTTAAGAGTTGGTGGAAAAGGATCAGGCATTAATGACAGAAGAAACTGGGATAGTTACCTTGTTGATGGTGAGGTACGGCGCCTAACTCCGAGTGAAGGCAAGCGAATGCAGGGTTTCCCAGCCTCGTTCAAGTTTCCAGTCTCGGATAATGAAGCTATGAAGCAACTCGGAAATAGCGTAGCCGTAAGGGCGATTCAGGATTATGCAGAAAAAATAATTGAAACTTTAGACTCGGCATGAGATAAAAATGGCAGAAGTTAAGGGTAATTTAGGTGAATGGAGTGAGTTGCTGACACTAGGCACCATACTCGTTGCCGGTGGTGGTTATTCCGCAGATGAAAATCAAAATCAAATAAGAGATCAATTCCATAAGGTCTTAGAAGTAATAATCGCGGAAAACTCCAAAGGTAGTGAGCAAGTATTTAGGCTTGATAAAGAAGAGGTCCAAATACTTTCAAACGGTATTGAGATGAAGAAAGTTTCAAAAAGTGAATTAGAAGAAAAGCTAAAAGTGTTCTTGAAAGATCTCACTGATGGAAACTATAAGAAAACCTTTGCCCTCAATTCTGGGGTCGAGGTTATGAATATTCTGGCGCGTCGAACGTTAAGTGCTGATTCGTCAGAGACAACAAGTGATCTTGAGCTAGTAGTTGAGGACCCAATTACTGGTGGCCCAACGCCAAGGAGTGGGTTCAGTATTAAATCACAGCTCGGTCAAGCAGCCACTTTGTTAAATTCATCTGGATCAACAAACATTATTTACAGAGTTGTAAAGAATGATTCAGCTTCAAGTGCTGAATTGCCAGATTTTGTGCCATCCAGTCACAAGCCCAACATCAATAAGCTTTATTCCGCTGGTTATCATCTCGAATTTCATAAGTATCAGCGAGACGTTTTCTTTAACAATCTGACTTATATCGATAGTCAATTGCCATTTAATTTGGCAAAAGTAATCATAAATCATTATCTATTTCAAGATACAAATGATTATGCAACAACAGTAGAGCGAACTTATCCCAACGCAGACCAACAATCTGAACAAATTATCTTTAAATTCAAAGAGTTACTTGGTGCGATTTCTATGGGGCTTCGCCCAGCAAAAGTATGGAAAGGAAACCCAAGTAAGTTCAAAGGGCTAATTGTGGTTAAATCTGATGGTCAATTGTTATTCTATTATCTTGTTACACGTTTGAACTTTGAGGAATTCTTATACAAGAGTGTGCGATTTGACCGACCAGACACCAGTCGACACAAATATGGTTCTCTTTATAGTGAAAACGGGGAGACTTTTATAAAGCTAAATTTTCAGATTCGTTTCAAGTGATTTATATCAGTGAAAAAAGTAATCAGATATTTAAGTTCTGGGATTGGGGGTGAGCGATGAATGATTTTTATTTAATTCTAGGTTCTGAAGCTGCCCTGGCTGATCGCGCACTAGCTAAATTACAAGCTGAGTTAAAAAGCGAGAACGCCGAAATCACTTCAATCTATGCGGCCGATTCAATGGTGGGCGATATCTCTGACGCCCTGGCACCTTCACTATTTTCTGAACGCCGAGCCCTCATCATTCGCGACCTACAAGATTTACCTGAAGACAATAAAGACGAGATCATCCGCTACTTGCCAGAACCTGATGCATCTACCACCGTAATCTTTCTACATAAAGGCGGCATAAAAGGAAAAGCGCTACTTGATGCAATTAAGAAAGTTAAGCCCGAGATTATTTCTTGTGACCCCCTCAAGAAAGAAGCCGAGAAACAAGAGTTCGTAAAGAACCTATTTCTTGATGCTGGTCGCAAAGCATCACCTGCGGCAATCGCAGCTTTAGTAAATGCAATCGGTGGCGACTTGCGTGAGCTAACTGCGGCCTGCAGTCAGATCATCGCTGATGCTCCCGCTGGCACCATCGATGAAAAAGAAGTTGATAAGTATCACCAAGGTCGCGTTGAAACTACTGGCTTTGATGTTGCCGATGCTGCACTCGATGGAAACTTGCCAGTCGCGTTGTTACAACTTCGAAGTGCAATCGAAACTGGCACTGACCCAGTAATGGTTACAAGCGCAATCGCATCAGCGCTTCGTTCATTGGCTAAAGTCTCAGGAGCAAACCGAAATGCGAAATCTTTTGAGCTAGCCGGCCAATTGGGCATGGCGCCATGGCAGATTGATAAGGCTCGTCGTCAGTTGGCGGGCTGGACTCCACGCGGAATCGTGGCGGCTGTTGGAGCAATTGCCCTGGCCGATGCCCAAGTAAAAGGCGCTGCCAGTGACCCGATCTACGCTCTCGAACACGCAATTTCCGAGATCGCCAGCGCAAAAGCGGCCCGATAAGCGGATTTCCTCGATTTGAGCCTAAAGGTGCCCCGCTGGTAACCTTCGGGTTCGTATTTAGCGTTCAACCAATTTAGTTCGGAGTAAACCTTAAGTGGCAAATATCAAGTCGCAGATCAAGCGGATCAAGACCAATGAGAAGGCACGCCTACGTAACAAGTCAGTGCGCTCTTCTATCAAGACAGCTGCTCGCAAATTCCGCGACGCTGTAGCCGCTGGCGATGCCGCAGTTATCTCAAATGAACTACGTACCGCTTCAAAAGCGCTCGATATCGCCGTTGCTAAGGGTGTGCTACACAAGAACACTGCTGCCAACAAGAAGTCTTCAATGGCAAAAGCTGCCACTAAAGCCGGCGTTCGTTAATTCGCAACTAGTTACTTTTAAGGCTTAACGATGCCTGCAATTTCACTTGCCAAGGCACCTCAACCAGCCGCAACTAATCCCGCGCAGATTCGTAACTTCTGCATTATTGCCCATATTGATCACGGTAAATCAACTCTTGCCGATCGCATGTTGGGAATCACCGAAGTAGTAGAAGCCCGCAATATGCGCGCGCAATATTTAGATCGCATGGATATTGAACGCGAACGCGGAATCACCATTAAGTCACAAGCGGTTCGTCTGCCATGGCGTAGCGGTATCGATGGTCAGGAATACATCTTGAACATGATCGATACCCCAGGCCACGTTGACTTTACTTACGAAGTTTCTCGTTCCCTTGCTGCCTGCGAAGGCGCAGTTTTGCTCGTTGACTGCGCGCAAGGAATCGAAGCGCAAACGCTCGCGAACTTGTATTTAGCGATGGAAAATAACTTAACCATTATTCCGGTGCTAAATAAAATCGATCTACCTAATGCCCAGCCAGAAAAGTTTGCTAAAGAACTGGCTAACTTAATTGGTTGCCAACCCGAAGATTGCCTACGTGTCTCTGGAAAAACTGGCGATGGCGTTGCTGAACTGCTTGACCAGATCATTGCTCAGATTCCCGCGCCACAAGGCGATGCCAGCGCTCCAGCTCGCGCACTTATTTTCGACTCGGTTTATGACAGCTATCGCGGTGTAGTTACCTACGTTCGCGTAGTCGATGGTCATCTTTCGCCACGCGATCAGATTCAAATGTTCTCAACTGGCGTGCGTCACGAGATGCTCGAAGTCGGCGTTATCTCGCCCGAACCAATGCCTAGTAAGGGTTTAGGCGTTGGCGAAGTGGGTTATTTGATTACTGGCGTTAAAGATGTTCGCCAATCACGTGTGGGTGACACAGTTACGACTTATAACAACCCAACTAAGACAGCACTTGCCGGCTATAAAGATCCTAAGCCAATGGTTTTCTCGGGGCTATTCCCATTAGATGGTGCAGATTTCCCAGTGCTTCGCGAAGCGCTAGATAAATTACAGCTAAACGATGCCGCCCTAGTTTATGAACCAGAGAGTTCAGCAGCCCTTGGCTTCGGTTTCCGTTGCGGCTTCCTTGGTCTGCTACATATGGAAATTGTGCGCGAACGCCTAGAGCGCGAATCAAAACTTAATTTAATTTCAACCGCTCCAAACGTGGTTTATAACGTCAAGATGGAAGATGGCAGAGATGTTCGCGTTACTAATCCATCAGAATTTCCCGATGGCAAAGTAGCTGCCGTTTTTGAACCAATTGTTCGCTCAACTATTTTGGCGCCATCTGAATTTATTGGCGTAATCATGGAACTCTGCCAGGATCGTCGTGGCGTTCTACTTGGCATGGATTACATCTCCGAAGATCGCGTTGAGATTCGCTACACCTTGCCACTTGCTGAAATTGTTTTTGACTTCTTTGATCAACTTAAATCTCGCACCAAGGGTTACGCGTCCCTTGACTATGAAGAAAAAGGCGATGAAGAAGGCAACCTAGTTAAAGTTGATATTTTGCTACAAGGTGAAGCAGTAGATGCGTTCAGCGCAATCGTTCACCGAGAT
The DNA here is from genome assembly GCA_945885625.1 of Bifidobacterium breve. Classification (GTDB taxonomy): domain Bacteria; phylum Actinomycetota; class Actinomycetes; order Nanopelagicales; family Nanopelagicaceae; genus Planktophila. The sequence continues at coordinate 17,814 of CAMCYS010000003.1, forward strand.
AAGGCATATGCCTATGGCGTGATGATGACCGGCAAGCTGCGCGAACTAATCCCACGTCAACAATTCGAAGTTCCTATCCAGGCCGCTATCGGCTCAAGAATTATTGCGCGCGAGTCAATTAGAGCAATGCGTAAAGACGTTCTTGCTAAATGTTATGGCGGCGATATTTCACGTAAGCGTAAATTGCTCGAGAAGCAAAAAGAGGGCAAGAAGCGCATGAAGATGGTTGGCCGCGTTGAAGTTCCTCAAGAAGCATTCGTGGCAGCCCTTGCGACAGATGCGGATATCGAGAAGATTAAGGCCGCGCGTAAAGCTGGAAATTAGCCCGACTCCGCATTAAACCTTCCCTAAGGTTTGATCTTCCCGCTACCCTTTTGGAATGCGAATCAAGGGGAGTCTTACCCAGGGGTTGTTAATTACCCTGGCTCTTACCCTGATTCCGATTTCCACCTATGGAACTGATCATGCTGGACCAAAAACCCCAAGTTGTGGCAATTACAAAGTTACCAAAAATGAAGTAATCGTGGGAGTTAAATTCCCCAAAGGCACGTATCAAATCAATGCATTTGGAATTTCCTGCGCAAAAGTAATGGGTAGCAAAGGGTTATTTTCTAAATTCCTGAAATTAAAAAATAAAGATCCTCTCCCTAAGCCTTGGCGCTACCTGGCAGATGCAGTCGGGGCACCTAAATTTTCATCAGGGCCAGGAGTTGGCTTTCGTGTTCAATTAATTACACCAGCACCAATTCCAACTCCCGAACCTCCACCAACGCCAACCGTGACGCCGTCGCCAACACCAACCGTGACACCGACACCGTCGCCAACACCAATCGTGACGCCGTCGCCAACACCAACCGTGACGCCGTCGCCAACGCCAACCGTGACGGAGTCGCCAACGCCAACGCCTTCACCAACAACGACACCGGCAACCTGGAGAGATCCACTGGAAGGAACACCCTGTACAGAAGAAAATGCATCAGTACCTAATCAGATTTATGAAATGAAATGTGTTAACCCAAGCAAAGTTGTCCCTGGCAGTTCCGATAACCGATTAATCTGGTCACAGAATAGTCCGCCTGCGGGATGGACACCAAGCCCTTCATCAACTTCAACGACTTCATCAAATCCGACACTTACACCTGTTTCACTTGTAAATACGATATGTGAAAAAGTTGGATCAAAGATTATGGAAGGCGAGACAGTTCTCAAGTGTAATTGGATGGGAGGCGCACAATCTAAAGGATCTTGGACGCCTTTGGTTGTCAGGAAGGTTTCCACCTCAGCCTCGAATAATTACAAAATAACGCCAATCGCCAATCAAGTTTGCGATAGTTATGGCGATACATTTGATGTACCAGAAGGTTACTTAGAGTGCCGCTGGGTCAATGGCAAGAAACTGCAATGGATAAAGATAAACAATGTGAAGCAAACATTTGTAAACAAAGTAAGTCCACAAGGTATCGAACCATGCAAATTGAAAAATAAGGATGTAACAGTCACTCAAGGTGACCTCAGGAGTCAGGGGTTAAAGGTTGGCTTCCCCTTTGATAACACTTTCAAACATGGCGTTTATACAAAAGGCGTAAATGAGGTGTTAATTGTAGGAATAGATTTCCCTGAATTGAGGGGCGATGGCACATTGAAAGCAACCATGGCTGAGGATAAGAAGTGGATGCAAGATTGGTTCCGCTACTACAGCAACGATCAATCTAAGTTCAATGTCACAACTATTGATAACTGGATTAGTGCACCAAAAAGTGCAGCCTCATATGTTGTCACTGGAAATGATGGCAATTCCAGCTCCTCCAATAGATTCCTAGCAAACGCTTCTCAACCATTCATTGATTTAATCACAAAAGAAATTGATCTACGTAAATTCAATACCGTATACATGATGTTTCCAGATGGAGAAATTGACTTTGATATGGATTTAATTGTTAGAAATGAGAGATTCAAAATCAAAGAAGGTGAAATGAATCTCAATTTCTTCGGCTGGGGCCACGACAACGAGTTAATGGAAACTCTACGTTGGAGTTTTTACGTACATGAAACTTTGCATGATTTCGACATTATTGGACATGCGCCCGGAAACGGTTGGCCTTTTGGATTATTCACTAACCAATCTGGCATTAGCTTAGCCATGAATCCATACGAACAATTCTTGCTTGATTGGTTACCAGAAAATCAAATCTATTGTGTAGATGCTAAAGATCTAACCACCACAACAGTTTCTCTTTCACCATTGGAGAGAGAAGATCGCCAAACAAAAATGGCTATGATTAAACTCTCGCCTACGCGCATTATTGTTGTTGAGTCGCATGGGATTGATAAGTGGAGTAATTTTAAGAAAGGCGATCGAGAGTTTCCGCAAAGTTTCTATTCAGTAATGGCATATGTTGTTGATTTAAATAAAACGGCGGCACCACCAGTCACTGCAGACCAACGTTCTCTTTCAAATGAGGAGTATGCCTGGGCAATGTGGCAAAATGTTGAAGGTGGCAAATCCACGGACTACCAGCAGACTATTGGGATTCGTCCAGATATGTATAACAAGGTCGCGGTTCTCGGGGACTCATTCTTGATTGATGGAATCCAAATAAAATTTGTTGGCACTGGCGATTATGAGACTATTGAAATCTCCAAGCTTTAATCTTTTCAAGTCCCGCTAGATTCCTCGGATTACTATTTCTTTGTGATCTGGGGGAGAATAAGCGCCATGCCCCTCTCGTTTTACGTTCATATCCCGTACTGCGTAAAGCGCTGTGGGTACTGTGACTTCAATACCTACACTCCCTCCGAGCTACAAGATGGTGCCACACTAGAGATCGTTTCAAATGACTACATCGATGCGGTTTTACGTGAACTGGAGAGTGCGCCAACCTCGCCAGTTCCAACGATTTTCTTTGGTGGCGGCACTCCTTCACTCTTGCCACCTGCTGATCTGGGGCGAGTAATTGCTGCTATTCGCAAGCGCTTTGATTTAGCTTCAGATGCTGAGATAACACTTGAGGCAAACCCTGATTCAGTTACAGCTGAGAAGTTAAGTGAATATCTTGCCGTTGGGTTTAATCGAATCTCCTTCGGAATGCAGTCTGCCAAAGCTCACGTGTTGGCAGCTCTTGATCGCACGCATAATCCAGAAAATGTTGCTAAAGCTGTCAGCATGGCTCGAGCTGCTGGGTTTAAATCAATCAGCGCAGATCTTATTTACGGAACTCCAGGTGAATCGCTAGATGATTGGCGCGAAACAGTTCAATCGGCACTTGCTCTAGATATTGACCATATAAGTGCGTACGCGCTCATTGTGGAAACTGGAACCAAGTTAGCAGCGCAGATTAAACGTGGTGATTTAACTATGCCCGATGATGACTTGATGGCAGATATGTATTTGTTAGTTGATCAGCTTTGCGAAGAGGCTGGTTTGAGTTGGTATGAGTTAAGCAATTGGTCGAAGCCGGGCAAAGAATGTTTACACAACATTGCTTACTGGAAGAGTGCTAATTGGTGGGGGCTAGGGCCAGGTGCTCACTCGCATTTAAATGGCGAGCGGTGGTGGAATGTTAAACATCCAACTGCCTATAAAACTAAGTTATTTTCGGGTGAATCACCAGTACAAGATCGTGAAACCATGAACTCGTCACAGTTGCGTGATGAGGAAATAATGTTGGCGATTCGAATGCGCGAAGGTTTGAGTTTTGAGATGCTGCAGCCCCATGAACTTGAGCGATTAGCTAGCTACCGCGAGCAGGGTTATCTAGACACCTCGAGTGATCGCATCAAATTAACGCCAACGGGTCGATTGATTGCTGATCGAATCGTGCGTGAAATCGTTATGTAGTACCTTTTACCCACTATGGAAACCACAAAAATCGTCCTGCTCTCGTTCTTAGCCCTGATTTTCCTTATCTCTGGCCTCTCAAAAGCCAGTGGTAATGAGAAAGGCTTAAGCGGAACTCGCGACGTGAATGTGCCAGATTGGCTAGCTCGCGTAACTGGCGTATTTGAGGCAGCTGCAGCTCTGGGCTTAGTGCTAGCTCTGAAGTGGAGCGCATTTGCTTATCCGGCGCTGATTTCACTCTGGTGCATCATGGCTGGTGCGATTTTCTTCCACTTCCGCGCTGATAAGGCTAAGACCGCATTTCCAGCTTTCTTCTTATTAACTTTGATTTCGATTACGCTCGCAATTAACTAAGTAGAACCTCTTCTTATGTCTAACCGCCGACTCGAAATCTTGCGAGCGATTGTCGATGAATATGTCGCAACGCAAGAACCTGTGGGCTCAAAGGCAATTGCTGATCGACATGGCTTAGGTATTTCGCCAGCAACCATCCGCAACGAAATGGCTGTGCTTGAAGAAGAAGGTTTGATCGCACAACCTCACACAAGTGCCGGTCGTATTCCAACTGATTCTGGTTACCGTTTATTCGTAGATCGCATTGAAACTGTAAAGCCACTTTCGGCTGCCGAGCGACGAGCCATTGAAACTTTTCTTGAAGGTGCGCTAGATCTTGATGATGTGGTTATGCGTACCGTGCGGTTACTGGCTGATGTGACTAAACAGGTAGCTGTGGTTCAGTATCCATCAATGATTAAATCTAAGGTTCGCCACGTTGAGTTAGTTTCACTTACAGCTTCGCGCATGATGATGATTTTGATCACCGACTCTGGGCGCGTTGAACAACGAGTAATTGAGTTAAGTAGTGAGGTAAATGATATTTTCATTGCTAGCTTGCGTAATCAAATTAATAACGCACTTGCGGGTTATCGTTTACCAGAGGTAGCTGATCGAATTACTGGCATCATGGATGTTTACTCATCGCATGAACGTAAAGATGTGGCGCTATTGATTTCAGCACTTTTGGAAATGTCGATGGAACGCCCAGAAGAGAAGATCGTTTTGGCTGGAACTGCGAATTTAGCCCGCTTTAGTGAGGATTTCTCGACCCAGATCCACCCTGTTTTGGAAGCTCTGGAAGAGCAAGTGGTTCTATTACGCCTTCTTGGTGATGCTAATGAGAGCGTAAAGGTGCGTATTGGCCATGAACAGCAAGTGGCAAATCTGCAGCAGACCAGTTTGGTAACTGTTGGTTACGGCATAGATAATTCGCCGTTGGGAGCACTTGGTATTTTGGGGCCAACCCGAATGGATTACGCCAGTTCTATGGCAACAGTTGGCGCAGTTGCACGTTACATCAGTCGGTATTTAACAGAGGGTGCATAAGTGGCAGATCATTACGAAGCGTTAGGTGTATCGCGCGATGCATCTGGCGATGAAATAAAGAAGGCTTATCGTAAACTTGCTCGTGAATTACACCCCGATGTAAATCCAGATCCAGCGATTCAAGAGAAATTCAAAGAAGTTACGGCTGCCTATGACACCTTAAGTGATCCACAAAAGCGCCAGCAATATGACATGGGCGGAAGCAACATGGGTGGTTTTGGTGGTTTCGGAAATGCCGGCGGCTTTAGCGACATCATGGATGCTTTCTTTGGCGGCGGCACAGCTAATCGTGGCCCGCGGCCTCGCATGCGCGCAGGTCAAGATGCGTTGATTCGCATTGAAGTAGATTTAAATGAAGCTTGCTTTGGTACCGAGCGCACAATAACTTTGGAAAGCGCAGTTATTTGTCCGAAGTGCACCGGTAGCGGGTGTGCCGATAATTCAACACCGCAAACTTGTCCGATCTGTAAGGGCCGTGGTGAAACGCAACAAGTAACTCGATCATTTATTGGTCAAGTTATGACTTCGCGTCCTTGTAATAATTGCGGGGGATACGGTTCAACGATTCCTAATCCATGTCGCGAATGCTCTGGCGATGGTCGAGTTCGCGCTCGCCAAACAATTGATATTAAAGTCCCAGCTGGTGTTGAAACCGGCAACCGCATTCAAATGTCTGGCCGTGGTGAAGTTGGTGCGGGCGGAGGCCCAGCGGGTGATTTATATGTAGAAATCGTCGAAACTGCCCACGAAACCTTGATGCGCGAAGGCGATAATCTGCACTTGGCGTTGGCAGTCTCAATGGCAGCAGCAACGCTTGGCACGAAAGTAAATATTGAAACGCTTGATGGCCCAATCGAGGTGGAAGTTAAAGCCGGCACTCAAAGTGGCGCCACTATTACGGTTAAGGGCAAAGGCATGACTCACTTGCGTCGGGGTACGCGTGGCGATCTGATTGTCCATGTTGAAGTTAAGACCCCAACTAAATTGAATAAGGCTGAAGAAGAGTTAATGCGAAAGTTTGCTGAATCCCGCGGTGAAAAAGCTGGCGAAGTTGAGATCAAGGATCACGACCAGGGTTTCTTCCATAAACTTCGTGGCGCTTTCGGTCGCTAAATGTTGACGCTATTTTTTGTACCAGATTTGCCTAGCCAAGTTGGCTCCAGTTATTCGTTTAATTCCGAAGATGCTAATCACGCGATTAAAGTTTTGCGCATTGAAGTTGGCGAAATTTTCCGAGTATCTGACGGAAACGGTGGTTGGGCCATTGTTCAAGTTAATGAAGTCACCAAGCGCTCACTCGAGACCACAGTTTTAGAAGTTGGCTGCCAAGAACCTTTAGAAATTCAATTCACTGTTGTACAAGCGCTGCCGAAAAGTGATCGCGCTAAAGAAGCAGTTGAACTACTAACTGAAGCTGGCGCAGATGTAATTGTGCCGTGGCTGGCCAATCGTTCAATTAGTCGCACCGAAGTAATTAGTAAATTTGTCACAACTGCGCGCGAAGCAAGTAAGCAATCGCGTCGCCTCTTTATTCCGCAGCTACATGAAACTGTAAAAGAAAAAGGCGTAATTGAATTAATCAAGAGCGCAGATTTAGCACTGGTGTTTCATGAAAGCGCCCAAGTAAAGTTAAGTGAAATAATTTCCCCACAGATGAAGGCCAAAAGGGTAGTGATCGTGATTGGCCCCGAAGGTGGCATAACTGACGAAGAGTTGGCTGCCTTCGCAGCCGCTGGCGCTCAGATCGCTGGCTTAGGTAGGCCCATTTTGCGCTCAGCACACGCTGGGCTGGCCGCCCTTAGCGCCGTTAACTCGTTGCTGAAAGTCTTCTAAACTAATTAACTATGAGCTGCCTATTCTGCAAAATCATTGCTGGCGAAATTCCCGCCGAGATTAAATTTCAAGATGAACAAGTAATTGCTTTCTCAGATATAAATCCGCAAGCACCAGTTCACTTATTAGTAGTACCTAAGCTGCATGTTGAAAATGCCGCCGAGTTAGCTGCTAAATCACCGGCGGCGTTAAGTGCACTCTTTTCAGCGGCAGATCACTTGGCAAAGGTCGAGGGCCTAACTGGCTATCGCACTATCTTTAATACCGGTGCCGATGCTGGCCAAAGCGTTTTTCACGCTCATTTACATCTGTTAGGTGGCCGTGGTCTGGCATGGCCGCCCGGTTAAAGGTAGCCTTACGTCACACATGGAGCGAACCTTAATTACGATTCCGCCCGCAATTCCAATGGTTGCCTTGGTCGGAGCAAATGATGCAAATATGCTGGTCATTGAAGCAGCATTCCCATCGGTGAACATCACGGTTCGTGGCAACGAAATTACTTTGCGCGGCCCACATATTGATTGCCAACAATTAGAGAAACTCTTCACCGAGCTCATGGTGGTAATTCGTTCTGGTCAGGCTGTAAATGTTGATGCTGTAATTCGCTCTATTGGCATGCTGGCACATACTCCGCAAGATAATCCTGGCGAAGTTTTATCGCTAAATATTGTTTCTAATCGCGGGCGCACAATTCGCCCGAAGACTGCCAATCAAAAGCGTTACGTCGATGCCATTGATGAGAACACAATTACTTTCGGAATCGGCCCGGCCGGTACCGGTAAAACTTACTTAGCAATGGCTAAAGCTGTTGCTGCGCTACAGGCGAAGAAAGTTAATCGTATTGTTCTAACGCGTCCGGCAGTTGAAGCTGGCGAACATTTAGGTTTCTTACCTGGCTCGCTTTCCGAGAAAATTGATCCTTACTTGCGCCCATTGTTCGATGCGCTACATGACATGATTGATATTGATTCAATTCCACGGTTAATGCAATCTGGAGTCATCGAAGTTGCCCCTCTTGCCTATATGCGTGGTCGTACCCTTAATGACGCTTTTATAATTCTTGATGAGGCGCAGAACACGACCCCCGAGCAGATGAAGATGTTCTTAACTCGCTTAGGTTTTGGTTCCAAGATGGTTGTTACAGGCGATGTAACACAGATCGATTTACCTAATGGTGCCAAATCAGGGCTAGCAATTATTCGAGATATTCTGCAAGATATCGATGACATCTCCTTCCAGGAGCTAACTGCCGAAGATGTAGTTCGCCACCGGCTAATTGGCGACATTGTTAAGGCTTACGACAAGTTCAATGAAGCGCGCCAAACCCCGCGTTCGATTCGCAATCCATGACCATTGAAATAACCAATAAATCAGGGGCACTGGCACCAGGTGATCAAATTCAATCGCTATTGGCTTTTGCAATGACTAAATTAGAGCTACATCCTGATTGTGACTTGAATGTAACTTTTGTCGATGACGTTGAAATGACTGAACTACACATTAAATGGATGGATGAGCCTGGCTCAACTGATGTGCTCTCATTTCCGATGGACCTGCCTGAAACTGTGGGCGAAGTTGTAACTTTGGGCGACATCGTTATCTCACCTGATTTCGCAACGGCGCAAGCAAAATTGGCTGGCCATTCCCCTGAACATGAAATGTATATTTTGGCTACCCATGGCTTATTACATATCCTCGGATATGACCATGCTGAACCGCAAGATGAGAAAGTTATGTTCGACCTGCAAGAATCCCTAGTAAAACAATGGAGTGCTGAAAGTAAATGAACCCCCTGCCCATAATTTCCATTATTGCTCTACTAGCTTTCGCTGGCTTCTTAGCAGGAACCGAGTCAGCGCTTGCTTCAATCTCTCGTGTGGCTATTGAAAAACTTGAGCGCAAACGAGGCGGTGCAATACTTAAGAAAGTTTTCTTTGACCAAGCTAGATATTTAAATGTGGTGCTGCTGGTTCGAAAAACTTGTGAATTAACCGCAACTGTTTTATTGGCTGTTATTTTGCTACGCGAATACTCGTCCGCCCAAGCAATGGCACTTACGGTGGCAATCATGGTGGTTATTTCATATGTAATGGTCGGTGTTGGTCCTCGCACTTTAGGAAAGCAAAGACCTGATAACTGGGCCTTAGCTGGCGCGACCGTTGCTTATTTCTTAGCATTTATTCTGGCTCCAGTAACCAAATTACTTATTGCTATTGGTAATGCCATGACACCCGGAAAAGGTTTCCGAAGTGGGCCGTTTGCGAACGAAGCTGAACTACGTGATTTAGTAGACCAAGCACACGAGCGCGGCCTGGTTGAGTCAGATGAACACGAAATGATTCACTCGGTATTCGAGCTCGGCGATACTTTGGTACGCGAACTAATGGTGCCCCGTACTGACATGGTTTGGGTAGAAAAAGATAAGACTTTGCGTCAAGGACTATCGCTGGCACTTCGCTCGGGCTTCTCTCGAATCCCTGTAGTTGGCGAAAACATCGATAACATTATCGGCATCACTTATGTAAAGGATTTAGCCCGTCGTGCACTTGATCACCACGAGGCCGAAACTACTGAGCGAGTAGAGCAGCATTTGCGCCCAGCTACCTTTGTTCCTGAAATTAAAATCGCTGCTGAATTGTTGAAAGAAATGCAGCGCGATCAGATTCACTTAGCCATCGTGGTGGATGAATATGGTGGCACTGCTGGCATTATTACGATTGAAGACATTATTGAAGAAATCGTGGGCGAGATTGCGGATGAATTCGACGATGGGGTCGAATCGTTTACTTGGCTAAATGATGAAAAAACCAAAGCTCGCGCAAAGGCAACTTTACATATTGAAGATTTAGCCGAAGAGTTAGAAATTGAGATTGATGCGCAAGACTTCGAAGATGTTGACACCATCGGTGGACTAATGGCGCAAAAACTTGGTCGTGTGCCAATTACGGGAAGTACTGTTGATTTGGGTGGTTGGTCAATTACCTCAGAGCGACCAATTGGTCGTCGACGTAGAATTAGTAGTGTCATTGTCGAAAAATTAGCGGAGCCAGTTTCTAATGCTGAGTAATCCAGAAGATCAAAAGTTAGTTACCTTGGCACAAGCCACCTTGAAACGCAGCGGCGCAGAGCAAGCTGCCGCTCTTCGTGATGTCACTGGTCGCACCTATGTGGCAGTAGCTATTGATTCTCCATCACTCAAGTTAGATGCGGTCGAAGCAGTATTTACAGTTGCCATGGCGTCGCAAATTGATGGGATTGAGGCAGTAGTTTTCACGGGCGAACGAAGCGCCAAAACTGATGTAATCAGTGACTTCGCGCCAACGGCTGCGATCTTCTTTGCAAATGATGGGGCAGTGCCCGATAAGATTGCTTAATGCGCATCATTCGATTTACGCCAGGTCCAGATACCGGACTTGGCACTGACCCGCTCTTTGGATTGCTCGAAGATGACAGCGCCATCAGCGTGATTTCGGGAGACCCGATCTATCACGGGGTCACTAAGACTGGTGCGACTACCGAGCTAAACAAAGTCCGTTTACTAGCCCCAGTTATTCCGCGCAGCAAAGTTGTCTGTATTGGCAAGAATTATGCCGACCATGCTGCTGAAATGAATAGCGTCGTACCCGATGAACCAATTATTTTTATCAAACCCAATACTTCGGTAATTGGACCAAATGACACCATCGTTTGGCCAAGTACGTCTAGCCAAGTGGATCACGAAGCTGAACTAGCAATCGTGATTGGCCGCATCTGCAAAGATGTTCCGAAAGAGCGCGTAAAAGATGTGATCTTTGGTTACACCATCGCAAACGATGTAACAGCTCGAGATCTTCAGAAAAAAGATGGCCAATGGACCCGCGCTAAAGGCTTTGATACTTTCTGTCCAATCGGGCCCTGGATCGATACTGATTTCATTCCGGGCACTCAGCGAATCACTGCCACACTAAATGATGAGATTAAGCAAGACGGCAAGTTAAGCCAAATGATTTTTGATGTGCCAACAATCGTAGAATTTGTTTCGAAAGTTATGACTTTGCTCCCGGGCGATGTAATCATTACCGGGACGCCAGCCGGCATTGGCCCAATGCCAGAGAAATCAACTATTACTATTGCAATCGATGGCTTAGGCGAATTAACAAATAAGGTGAGTTCTCGTGCCTAAAGAAGTTCGCGTTCGATTTGCGCCATCTCCGACTGGAGATCTCCACGTTGGAAATATTCGCACAGCACTCTTTGACTGGGCATATGCTCGTCACACTGGCGGTACTTTTATTTTTCGAATTGAAGATACCGATACCACTCGCGTTACTGACGAATATATTCAAGCCGCAATCGATACGCTCAAGTGGCTTGGCCTTGATTGGGATGAAGGCCCAGAAGTTGGCGGCCCAAATGGTCCCTATCTGCAATCACAACGTTTAGATATTTATGCGCAGTGGGCCCAAAAGTTTCTTGATCAGAAAGATGCTTATTACTGCTATTGCACGCCGGTTGAACTAGAAGCTCGTCGCGAAGCACAACGAGCGGCAAATGTGGCCCCTGGCTATGACGGTCAATGCCGTGACTTAACTGCTGCTCAAATTGCTGATTACAAAGCGCAAGGCCGCGAAGCGGTAGTACGCATGCGCATGCCTGATGGCAGCACTACTTTCACCGATGAGATTCGTGGTGATGTAACTTTCGATCATAAATTTGTCCCTGACTTTGTGCTAGTTCGCGGCGATGGTTCGCCGCTCTATACCTTGGCAGTTGCAGTTGATGACATCATGATGAAAGTAACCCATGTTCTGCGTGGTGAAGATTTACTTTCATCGACTCCGCGTCAGATTCGGGTGTATCAAGCCATGGGTGTAAAGCCGGCAGATTACCCAACTTTTGCCCACTTGCCATTTGTGATGGGTCAAGACAACGCCAAGCTTTCAAAGCGAAACGGTGAAGTATCTATTGCTTGGTATCGCGAACGTGGTTTCTTGCCTGAAGCAATTTGTAATTATCTAGCGCTGCTTGGTTGGTCGCCTGGAGATGATCGCGAAAATGTAACCATGAAAGAATTAACCGAACTTTTCACAGTCGATAAGGTTCACTCTTCACCAGCCCGATTTGATATGAAGAAGTTAGAGGCTATTAATGGCGACAAGATTCGCGCATTAACTTCTGATGAGTTCCTCAATTGGTCACTACCTTTTCTCAAAAAAGAGGGCACAATTTCTGGAACAGATGCCGAGATAGCTGTTATTAAAGCCGCGCTACCAATTATTCAAGAGCGCATTGTTACCCTAGCCGAAGTGCCAGCAATGCTTAACTTCTTATTTGTTCAGAATTTTGCGGTGGCCGATGACTGCATTAGTAAAGTAAGTGATGAGGCTGCGAAATTAGTATTGACTCGCAGTATCAGCGAACTAGAAAAGCTAACTACCTGGAGCCATGACTCAATTGAAGCAGCCCTGAGATCTTCACTTATTGAAGAAATGGGACTAAAGCCACGTATTGCTTTTGGCGCTGTGCGTATTGCCACAACAGGAAGCAATATTTCACCACCGCTCTTTGAATCTATGGAGTTGCTCGGCCAAAGAGTAAGTCTGCAGCGCCTCGAATTAGCTCTTTCCCTTTAACTGTTAGCAGTTTCACTAACTGGAACCCTTTTGGGATGAAAAAAGCCAAGTGTTATAGTTCCAGCATGGCGCAGATTTCTGCAGGTGAGAAGTTTAGGAAAGCCCTTGCCCAAGAAAAGCCGCTTCAAATCGTGGGCACAATTAATGCCAATCATGCACTCCTTGCCAAGCGTGCTGGATATAACGCGATTTACCTTTCTGGTGGTGGAGTAGCAGCAGGTTCATTAGGAGTTCCAGATTTAGGAATTAGTAATCTTGACGATGTACTTGTAGATGTTCGTCGCATAACTGATGTTTGCGATCTGCCATTGCTAGTTGATGCTGACACAGGTTTTGGAGCATCAGCTTTTAATATCGGTCGCACGGTTAAGTCTCTAATTAAAGCAGGCGCAGCTGCGATGCATATGGAAGATCAAGTAGCTGCAAAGCGATGTGGTCATCGCCCAAATAAGGAAGTTGTTTCAAAGGGCGAGATGGTAGATCGAATTAAAGCAGCAGCCGATGCACGTGGTGAGGATCGCTTTGTAATCATGGCTCGTACTGATGCGATTGCGGTTGAAGGCATCGATTCTGCGATTGAGCGCTCACTTGCCTACATTCAAGCCGGTGCTGATTACATTTTCCCTGAAGCGATTCGCACCCTGGCAGATTTTAAAAAGTTCTCAGATGCGGTAAAGGTGCCGATTCTGGCCAATATCACTGAGTTCGGATTAACTCCGCTCTTTACTCGCGATGAGCTGGCTGGCGCAGATGTTTCGATGATCCTCTATCCGCTATCAGCTTTCCGCGCAATGAATAAAGCCGCCGAAAATGTCTATAACGCGATTCGCACAGAAGGTACTCAAGCCAATGTGATTGAAACTATGCAAACTCGCGAAGAACTATACGATCGCATTGATTACCACCGTTACGAACAAGCCCTTGACAAATTCCTAAAGGAGCAAGAATAAGTGGTCGAATTCAAGCCTAAGAAATCAGTAGCCCTATCTGGCGTTCCAGCCGGTAACACAGCGCTTTGTTCAGTTGGTAAGAGTGGCAACGATTTACATTACCGTGGCTATGACATCTTAGATTTAGCAAAGTATTGCGAATTTGAAGAAGTTTCATATCTTCTGATTCATGAGAAGCTGCCAAACTTGGCTGAGCTAACTGCTTACAAATCAAAGCTAAAGAAACTGCGTGGCTTACCTGATTCGCTAAAGCGGGTCCTTGAGCAAATTCCAGCTTCGGCACACCCAATGGATGTTGTGCGTACGGGTGTTTCGGCCCTTGGCACCATGGAACCAGAAGCCGATGCACATGAAATAACTGCGGCTCGCGATTTAGCAGATCGTTTAGTTGCCTGTATTCCTTCGATTTTGGTCTACTGGTACCACTTCAGCCACAATGGCAAGAAGATTGAAGTAGAAACTGCCGATGATTCAGTAGCAGCACACTTCTTACACATGTTGCACGGTGAAGTTCCTAATGCTCAGTGGGAAAAGTCGATGCAGATCTCACTAATTCTTTACGCCGAGCATGAGTTCAACGCCTCAACTTTTGCTGCCCGCGTTATCGCAGGCACGGGTTCAGATATGTTCTCGGCCATTACTGGTGCGATCGGCGCCCTTCGCGGACCAAAGCATGGTGGCGCTAATGAAGTTGCGCTAGAAATTCAAGAACGTTATTCAAATGTCGATGAAGCCGAAGCAGATATTCGTGCTCGCGTTGCAAATAAAGAGGTCGTCATCGGATTCGGTCACCCGGTCTACACAATCTCAGATCCACGTAACGTAGTTATTAAGACTGTCGCTGAAGAGTTATCACAAACTCAAGGTGATATGACGCTTTATAACATTGCCGAACGTATTGAATCTGTCATGTGGGATGCCAAGAACATGTTCCCTAACCTTGATTGGTTCTCAGCTGTTTCATATAACAAGATGAATATTCCGACCTCTTTCTTCACACCGATTTTTATTATTGCCCGCACAACTGGGTGGGCAGCTCACGTTATTGAGCAACGTATTGATAACAAGATCATTCGCCCAAGTGCTAACTACACTGGCCCCGAAGATCTAACTTTTGTACCACTCGCTGACCGATAAAAAATAACCGAAAAGGAAACCTAGTGTCATCACATATCGCGCGCCCAGTCCAAGAATTCGATAAAGAGATTGTCGATATCGTTGATTACGCACTCAACTTTCAAGTAACTTCAGATGTTGCCTACGAAACTGCTTACAACTGCTTGCTCGACACCATCGGTTGCGGTCTTGAGGCTCTCGAATACGAAGCTTGCCGCAAATTGCTTGGCCCACTTGTAGCACAAGGCGAAATTGAAACAGGTGCTCGAGTTCCTGGTACTGCCTACAAATTAGATCCAGTGCAAGGTGCTTTTAATATTGGCGCCATGATTCGCTGGTTAGATTTTAATGACACTTGGCTGGCTGCTGAATGGGGTCATCCATCAGATAACTTAGGCGCAATTTTGGCTACTGCTGACTGGATTTCACGTAATCCAGAATATGCAACCGGTAAAAAACTCGTCGTAAAAGACATTTTGACCGCAATGATTAAAGCCCACGAGATTCAAGGCTGTATTGCACTCGAAAACTCATTTAACAAGGTGGGTCTAGATCACGTAATTTTAGTTAAAGTTGCCTCAACTGCAGTTGTTTCACAGATGCTCGGTTTAACTCGTGAACAGACTTTAAATGCAGTCTCACTTGCTTGGGTTGATGGCCAAGCTCTTCGTACATACCGCCATTTCCCAAATGCAGGTTCCCGTAAATCTTGGGCTGCAGGCGATGCCACATCGCGGGCAGTTCGCCTTGCGCTAATCGCAAAGACTGGCGAAATGGGTTATCCATCAGTATTAACTGCCAAGGTTTGGGGTTTCTATGACTCCCTATTTAAGGGTAATCACTTCAAGTTCCAACGTCCTTACGGAACTTATGTCATGGAGAATGTGCTATTTAAGATTTCCTTCCCAGCCGAATTCCATAGCCAAACTGCAGTAGAGGCAGCTATGACTCTACAAGGACAGATGCTCGCAGCTGGAAAAACTTCAGATGACATTAAGTCGGTAACAATTCGCACTCACGAAGCTTGTATTCGTATTATTGATAAGAAAGGTCCTTTAAATAATCCAGCAGACCGCGATCACTGTATTCAATACATGGTCGCAGTTCCACTTATTTTTGGCCGCCTAACTGCCCGTGACTACGAAGAAGATATTGCAGCAGATCCCCGCATTGATGCTTTGCGCGAGAAAATTCTTTGCGTAGAAGATACTTCTTACACCGCTGACTACCATGATCCAGCTAAACGTTCGATTGCTAATGCGCTAACTATTGAATTCAATGATGGTAGCAAGCTTGCTGAAATTGCAGTTGAGTATCCAATCGGCCACGCACGTCGACGCACCGAAGGCATTCCGTTACTGATCGAAAAATTCCGTACCAACTTGGCGCGAATTTATTCTGCAGATCATCAGAAGCGAATTGAAGATGCCACCCTTGATCGCGCTAAGCTCGAGCAAATGTCGGTAACTGATTTCACTGATCTGCTCGCAAAGCCTTAAAAACCAGCGAAAAACCAGCGTTAGAAGTGCAGTAATTCCTAAGGTATTCTTAGCCCTCGCTGACCATCGCCGGTCAGCGCATCTAGGCGAAAGCCTTAATGGGGTATGGGGTAATTGGCAGCCCTGCTGATTCTGGTTCAGTAAGTCTAGGTTCGAGTCCTGGTACCCCAGCGAACGTGATTCAAAGATTTAAAAATATGGACTAGGGCCCCGTCGTCTAGCGGCCTAGGACTCTGGCTTCTCAAGCCAGCTACGAGGGTTCGAATCCCTTCGGGGCTACAAAAGATAATGGCCCGCTTTAACTTGATTTAGAGTTAAAGCGGGCCATTATCTATGACTTTAATCGATTGTAATTACTGTTTCTGATGAGAACGCTAAATTCTTAGCATTACCCGCATTGCTACCACTAACTACACATTCACCTGAACGGACAGCGATAACACGCTTTCCGATAACGTAACATGTTGGAGTTGAACTAGTTGACCAGTTGATCTTTATTCCTGCGTAAGATTTAGCTGGCAGAGTTAGATACTTACCACGTTTTAGTGAAGTTTCTAGTTCTCCAATTTGCTGAGTCGCTGGTCCAAATACGGTGGCAGGAGCATCAGTGATATCAAATGTAACCAAGTCGGTATCAGCTTCTTTATCACCCTTGCCTGGAATGACTGGCTTCATTGTTCCATAAAGTCGTGCTGGCTTAATTTCATCACGATTTTGAATTGGTGAAGATGGTGCTATTTCAAGACCCGTTGTATCAGTATTTGTAAGTTCAAAAGTCACCTGTCCTGTGGCATCTGTTTTACCTACAAGTTCAAGCCCGAAGTTAGCACCATCTTGCGCAGTAACTTTAGTGCCGTCAGCAGTTACCCAGTTGGCCTTTGAACCACTGTATGGCGCATTTACTTGCAGGCGCACTTCTTGAGCAGCTGCAGGTGTAGTTCCATCAGTTGTAACGATGTAGGTAAGTGAAAGCTTTGTGCCATGGCCAATGTAGGTGTAGAACGCCTTAGTATCAGCGGAGTAGTACTGTGCAATATCGCCTGTGGCATCGACGCTATTAGTCGCGTCATAACTTGGGCTGATCAAGCGAACTGATGGCAATCCAGCAGCAGTACTTGATGGCATCGCCACAACGCCGGCGGCAATAACTAGGGCAAGCGAAACTAAAGCTCGTCCTGTCTTGAGTGTTCGGTTATTCATTTTTTCTCCTTTTACTGGACGATTCCCCTGAAAATGAAGCATTTCCCTGGGTTTATTTCTTAGTTACCTTGCCGACTCCATCAACCGAGTAATAGCGGATGTAATCAACAAATGTTTGAGTTTTATCTATAGCTGGATCAATAGCACCACCAAATTCGCCACCCATTGCTAAGTTAAGAATTAGGTAAAATTTTTGATTGAAAACCCATCGACCCGGTTTCACTGAGGCAGGAGTTTCACTAGTAATTAAGCGATCGTTAAAATAGAAATCAATTTTATTCTTTTTCCATTCAATTGCATATATATGGTAGTTATCACTTACCGGTGTTGGGCTCTGATATGACCCGCCAACTCCAGGGCCCTTTCCGTATCCGGGACCATGCAGAACTGCTGAAACTAAAGATGGTTCAACTCCGCGAGTTTCAACAATATCAATTTCGCCACATTCGGGCCAAGGATTACCATCTAGAAAATCAGCACCGAGCATCCAAAAAGCCGGCCAAGTTCCTTCGCCAGGGGCTACTTTAATGCGAGCTTCTAGGCGACCGTATTGAAACTGTACTTTTCTCGAAGACTTTATTTTGGCACTTGTAAATTGGCATTCCCAACAGGAATTCAGTATCCGTGTCGTAGCGCTTGAATTATCTATTTGGTTACCTAGAGCATCGGAAATTCGATTTGCCGAGATTACTAACTTGCCTTCGCCGTCGGTTGAAATGTTGGCAGGTTTGTTTGTGTAGTACTGAAGCTCGGCGTTACCCCACCCGTAGCCATTACCTATGTCGTAATCCCAATTCTTTGACGATGGCAATGAACCTTTCTTACCGTTGAATTCATCAGCCCAGAGTAGTTTGAGAACTTTAGGCCCAGCGGCTTGCGAAATAGTCACCGGCGTAATGGCAATAATTGAAGTCGCCAATAATGAGGCTGACACTAGGGCCAATACCCGCACTTTGGATTTCCGGTTCATGCCGCTACTTCCTCTTCCCTGCCTACTCGGTCACGCTTTGATAACGAATTAGAACTCCGCGCAATAGGTGTTGCGCTACTAGCAATTACGCACTTAGATACAGTAGTGTGAAACCGCTTTCATAGTGCATAAGAGCCTACCTCTCGGACAGGCAAATTGGTACTACGAAACGATAACTTTTTTAATTGGCGCTGTTAATTATCAAGGAGTTGGCTATGCGTAAGAAGACCATATTTAGAGGCTCGATTGCGGTTTCAACCGCAGCTATTTTGGCAGCGGGCGTTTTAGGAACCCCAGCTCGAGCGGCAGATCCAGTAACTATTACCATCTGGACTTTTGGCGATGTAATTCAGCGCCAACTCGTTCAGGAGTATAAGAACCTGCACCCAGAAATTACTCTGCAAATTAAGAAATCAGATTTAGACCCACTAAATGGTACAAATATGGTTACCGCATGTACCTCCAAAACTGGCCCAGATGTTGTGGCAGTCGAAGTTCAATACTCTGGATACTGGCGCTCATATCCAAAGTGCTTTACCGATTTGCGCAAAATGAAAACATCAGAGGCAAATGTTGTGGCAGGAATCCCTGCCGGCAAGACTGCGCTGGACTTTAAGAAAAATTACTTACCATGGCGCTGGGAACAAGGCGTCGGTTATGACGATAGCGTTATTGGGTTCCCTACAGATGTCGGCGGTCTTGAAGTTGCCTACCGAGTTGATTTATTTAAGAAAGCTGGACTTCCTACCGATCGTGACAAAGTTGGAAAATTATGGCCAACTTGGGAGAAGTTCATCGCTACTGGCGTTAAGTACAATGCAAAGCGAAGCGCTGCAGATAAAAAAGCAGGTAAAGGATTTATTGATAATGCTGGCACAATTTATGCCGCGATTATGAATCAAGGTACTGAAAAGTATTATAAGAATGATGGCACTGATGCGGGTAAGTTGATTTATGACACAAATCCTCAGGTTAAAAAAGCATGGGATACGACAATTAAAGCAACTGAATTAGGCATCGGAACCCGAATTGGTCAGTACACATCTGACTGGAATATCGGAATGAACAAGGGAACTTTCGCAACTATTTTGGCTCCAGCCTGGATGATGGATTACATCAAGCAGCAAGCGCCAGACACCTCGGGTAAATGGGATATTGCTGCCCTTCCTGGTGGTGGTGGTAACCAAGGTGGAACTCAGCTAACAGTTCCTTCTTATGCCAAAAATCCCCAAGAGGCATATGACTTCATTACCTGGTATCTAGCGCCAGAACAACAGTTGAAGGTATTTAAGACCTACGGTCTCTTCCCAGCAGCTTCAGTTCTGTACAACGATGCCGCTTTACTGGACTACAAAGATCCATTCTTTAACAATGCCCCAGTTGGGAAGATCTACTCTGAAGGCGTTTCAAAGGTAAAGCCTATCTTTGAGGGCAAACTACAACGAGCAATTGATCAAGCTATTGGTGCTGGCCTCGGGAGAGTAGCGGCAAAGAAAATGACTCCAGCTAAGTCATGGGCTCAAGTGCTTGTAGATATCAAAAAAGTTATTAGTAACTAGATTCCTATAACTAGGTGTTAAACAACTTATGAGCCATTCAAAGGAAAGAGAGGGGCGTCGCAAGGCGCCTCTCTCACCTTGGAAATCAACTACCCCAAAAAAGGCTACTAAAACAAATAAACCGATTGAGGGCGTTGCTTCGCTAGATCACCGTTTCGGTATTCCATTTATTGCGCCTTTCTTTCTTATTTTTCTGATTTTCGGTCTGGCTCCAGTTATCTACTCAATTTATATCTCTTTTTATAAATGGGATCCCCTTGGTGGATCAACTTTTAACGGGGTGCAGAATTTCGTAACTCTCTGGGGCGACTCTGATTTTTGGCTAGCAATGCGTAACACTTTTAGTATTTGGGCGCTCTCTACCTTTCCACAGATGGCGATGGCAATCGGGCTAGCTGTAATTCTTAGAAGCAAGCGGTTACGTGGCGCATCTTTTTGGCGGACAATTTTCTTAGTTCCAAACATCACTTCGGTAATCGCAATCACAATTGTTTTCGGACAGTTATTTGGCCGAGATTTTGGAATCATCAATGGAATTCTGGGGCTTTTTGGTGTTGATAATATTGACTTTATTGAAGGTGTAATACCGAGTCACATTCAGATTGCGGTGATGATCACCTGGCGTTGGATTGGCTACAACACATTGATTTTCCTGGCTGCTATGCTGGCAATTCCAGACGAGCTTTATGAATCTGCCTCTGTTGACGGGGCTACCAAGTGGCAGCAATTCATTTATGTAACTCTTCCGCAATTGAAAAATACCATCACATTTGTGCTAGTTGTAGGCACGATTGGTGGCCTGCAAGTATTTGCTGAGCCGCAACAATTGGCAGCAGATGGCGGATCAAGCAAGCAGTTCTTGACTTTAACGCTATTTCTTTACAACCAAGCATTTGTAAATAATAAATATGGTTATGCCGCAGCTATCGGTATTGCAATTACCGTAATTGTGTTGATTATTTCGGTAATAAATTTCTTAATAACTCGCCGCATCTCTAATGACGGGGGTGGGCGCTAATGGAAAAGATTCCAAAATGGCAGCGCACCTCGCCATTTAGTTATGTAGCCCTTGCTTTAATTACTTTCCTCTCTATTTTCCCGTTTTATTGGATGTTTGTAGTTTCCTCAAACACGAATGCGGAAATCTCTAAGAGTCCACCTTCGCTAATTCCAGGCGGCAGATTCCTAATCGTTGCCGAGAAAGTACTTAATGCTGAAGGTGTTTACTTCAACACCGCCTTGATGAACACATTTATTGTTGGTGTCTCAATTGCCGTTGCGCAAGTAATTTTCTCAGCCTTTGCTGGTTTTGCATTTGCGAAACTGAACTTTAAAGGCCGTAAATTCTTTATTCTCTTCATCGTCGGAACGATGATGCTACCTAGTCAGTTGGGTATCATTCCGTTATTTATTCTGGTCAAGAATTTGCGCATGATTGACACGCTCTACGCGCTGATCGTCCCGGCGCTAGTAACTGCCTTCGGCGTATTCTGGATGCGTCAAATAATTGATGCTCAAGTACCAAATGAGCTCCTTGAAGCAGCGAGCATTGATGGGGCCAGCGTTCCACGAATCTTCTTTGGGATAGTCCTTCCAATCATTCGTCAAAGTTCATTCGTACTTGGCTTATTTGCCTTCTTGGCTGCTTGGAATGACTACTTGTGGCCAACAATTGTGCTGCAGAATCCCCAAAATTTCACGCTGCAAGTTGCTCTGACTCAACTTAAGCCGATGTATGGACTCGATTACGCATTACAAATGGGTGGAGCCTTCTTGGCAACAGCTCCACTACTTATTCTCTTCGTCTTTGTCGGCCGCAAGTTGGTCAGCGGAGTCATGGATGGAGCAGTCAAAGGTTGAGAATTTTTCTCGGGAAAAGAGAAAAGTAAGCACAATACAAAAGCAAAAGGAAGAGGAAGATAAATGAGTATCAAGGCAAAGAAAGTACTAGCTGGTTTTGCTGCCGCTGTAACTGTGCTTGCTTTATCAAGCGCTGTATCAGCTCCGGCTATGGCCGCAGGAGATCCACCGAAGGATGCAGTAATCAAATTAATTAGCCCAATTCTTACTGCAGAGAACACAAGTGAAGCTGCGGCGAACCAGAAGATGGCCGATGGCTGGGTTGCTAATGGTTGGTTTGGAACCGGCTTGGTTTACCAGCGTGCATTCGTGCCAACTGGATCAACAATTACATTGGTTTATCACGTAACTGATAAGGATGGAAAAATCCTAGTTGGTCAAGATGTGACACTTCGTGTCAATAAGGGTTACTCAAACTCTTCAGCAATTGTTCAAGTTGATGACAAGATTACAACTGGTGTTCACAAGCCAGAATCAGCTGATCAGGCACGTGTTACTCACAAGACAGATGCCTACGGAAACGTAACATTTGTTATGAAGAACCTCGATAAGCCAGGAACAGGTGAACCAGAACCTGAATCAATGACTGCTAAGCCAGACATTAGTGCTGACGGACTAAACGATCTTCACGCACAGGTATTGCCTGAGATCGCGGGCGAAATACCAGATCACTCAGTCATAACTGAATTTCATTATTACGACCCAAAGACACCAGCAGCTGCTCAACCGGTAACTAAGCCAACAATTCGCTTAGTTTCACCAATTTTAAATGATGCTAACTCAATTCAGCGTGCTGATCTAGAAAAGACCTTCAGCGTTGATAACCCTTGGTACGCCAAGGGAATTGGTTTCCGTCAAGCTTATGTTCCAACCGGATCTGCTATCAATCTGGTTTACAAAGTTACTGATGACAATGGAAAGCCACTTCCAAATACAACAGTCAAGCTTCATGTTAATAAGGCCTACAGCGCTTCCAAGGCTGGCATGACTGATGGCACCAACTCTACAGATCCTACAAAAGATAGTGCGCAGGATAATGATCAATTGCTGCTTACAGGCACCACTGATGGATTTGGATTTGTTCTCTTCGCTTTGAAGAACACTGACAAAAAAGGTGAGCCAATTCCGGCTACATTAACTACCCCTACTCCGACGACCAATGGGGTCTTTAGTCAGATCTACCCAGAGATTTCTGGTCAGGCAACGGATATCGCAGACATGGTGGAGTTCCACTTTGTTGGCGATGAAGCTGTTCCTGTAGCACCGCCATCGAAAGCAATTTCGGTAAAAGCAACTGCCTCAAAGGCAACCGTGAAAGGCAAAGCCGTTTATTCAATGACAATTGCCATCGCGAATGCATCAGGAAAAACCGCAACAATTTCAATCACTGGAAATAAGAAAGTAACTGAGAAGATCTCAGTTGCAAATCAGGCTTTCAAGTACACCGTTACAGCAGGAAAGAAAACTGTGACCGTTGTAATTGCGGGCAAGACCTATAAGTCAACAGTTACCGTTAAATAGAAACAAATGCCGGCGAGGCCCTAGAAAGCCTCGCCGGCCTTTTCTAGATTGAGGAATTAGGTATATGTATCGCAAAGTTCTAGCAGTGATTGCCGCACTAGTCTTAAGTGTCTCATCATTTTCAGTAATTGCGGCACACGGTGAAGAGGCAAATAAGCCGCTAACTTTGCCAAAAATTACCGCTGGGTCAACTGGATATACCTTCAAGGCCACGCCAGCTAAGTGGGCAGATAACGGCCCGAGCTCATTTCAATGGCTTTTAAACGGTAAAGCTTTACCAACTTCAGGTCTAACTTTGAAGCTAAAAAGTATTGATAAGAAGAAAAAACTGCAGTTTAGCGAGGCACATATTTTTGATGACG
The DNA here is from genome assembly GCA_945885625.1 of Bifidobacterium breve. Classification (GTDB taxonomy): domain Bacteria; phylum Actinomycetota; class Actinomycetes; order Nanopelagicales; family Nanopelagicaceae; genus Planktophila. The sequence continues at coordinate 41,517 of CAMCYS010000003.1, forward strand.
GAACAACAGTCACTGCGAGATCAAACATAATTACGATCGGCAATGTACTTCTATCCGAGTCTTTAACTATTCGTGTGCGACCAAGTGATGACAAAGTCATGGAAATTGCCATGCTTCCACAGAGTATTCCTACAAATGCTAAGCCGTCATACCAATGGTATGTAGGATATTTTGAGATTAGAGGTGCGACTAAGAGCACTTACAATTTAAAAACCTCAGATTTAGGCACCGATATTTCGCTAGAAGTTAAGTTTTCGGCTAAAGGCTTTGTCACGGCAAAGCAGACTTCTAATACCGTTGCCGTAGCAAATATAACTCGTAAATATGAACAGATTTGGTCGGAAGAATTCAATGGACCTGCTGGCGCACCTGCAGACCCAACTGTATGGATTGCCCAAAATGGCGATGGCGTCGCATTTGGCAATCGGGGCTGGGGAAATAATGAAAGACAATGGTATGACGATAAGGTTTCTTCTACTAATGGTTCGGGTTCTTATGTAATTAGAGCAACAACCGAGGGTGCGGGCGCAAATAACTGCTACTACAAAGGACCATGCGAGTGGTTGAGCACGAAATTAGTCACAAAAGACAAGGTTGGATTTAAGTACGGTCGTATCGAAGCTCGAATAAAGGGTCCAGTTGGTAAAGGAACTTGGGGCGCCTTCTGGATGTTAGGTGCAGATATCGATGAACGTGGCTGGCCCGGTTGTGGTGAAATTGATGTAACCGAGTTACTCGGAAATCTTCCATCCACAAATCTCGGGTACATTCATGGCCCTGCCGGCAGTCGTGGTGAAAGAGTAGAAATGAAAACTCCACATGCATCGGAGTACCACACCTATGCTGTTGATTGGCTGCCTGACCAAATTCGATATTACTTAGATGGTGTTCCCTTTTTAACGCTTGATAGGCGTGATCCAGGCTGGGTTTATGACCATGAGTTCTACATCATTATTAACTTAGCTATGGGTGGAAATCTAGGCGGAGAAATTGAAGCGAATCTGAAAGATTCCACAATGGAATTTGATTACATTCGGGTTTATTCAATCAATGGCATAGGCGAAGTAATTAAGCACAATGCATAATTAACAAAGCATAAATACTAGTACTTTACTGTTTTAACTTCGCCAATACCATCAATCATGAAGTGTTTGATATTAGCAATTTCAAGGTTACTTGTCTGCAGATCAGGATCTACTTCCCCTACGAACCAGCCACCAATTGCTTGATTTATAATTAGGTAGAAATAGCCATTAAACGGCCACTCTTTACCTGCAAAATCACCTTGACCGCGAGTGAACTTTTGAAACGAATGATCGTTAAAGAACCATTCAATTGAGTCCTCCCGCCAATCAATTGCGAATCGGTTAAAGCTCTCTGATAAGTCAGTCAAACTTTCATGGAAACCAGTTATTCCAGATTCTCCTGCGTAACCCGTTGCGTGCAGCGTTCCTTGAATTGTTCTTGGCTTGGCTCCGTTTCCCTCAAAGAGATCGATCTCACCACATGCTGGCCAAGCAGTACCTTCAGAAATACTTTTGCCTAGCAGCCAGAGAGCAGGCCAAGTTCCCACACCTTTTGGCATTTTGGCTGAAATTTCAAGGTATCCATATTTAAAAAAGACCTTGCCGTTGGTATGAATCTTTCCGCTCGTCCATTCAGCAGGACCGTAATAAGTTTCAATGTGCGAAACACCTTCTTCGCGAGCTGCTGTAATTGTCAATCCGTTGTCTGCATTCAAAGAATTGGTTGTGTAAAACTCACGTTCATGATTTCCCCACCCAACCAAGCCATGTTGTGAGCCATCACCTAAGTCAGGTGTCCAGAATTCGGGATTTGGCTGTCCGTCACAAGTTGGCAGAAATTCTTCGCACCAGAGCAATGTTTTCGCATCTGAACTTAACATTCTGGCCTCCATATAGGATAGGGTTCGAGAGTATGTAACCGCTTTCAGAGGCGGTTTATAGGGCTCTTGTATGAAAGTATAAGGGTAGAAATTGCCGAAATGGAGTTCAAGGTTTATGTCTCACGCTTTTCCAGATGACTTCCTTTGGGGCACAGCAACTGCCAGTTACCAAATCGAAGGCGCTGCACAAAAAGATGGTCGTGGCGTGAGCATATGGGACACCTTTAGTAAAACTCCTGGCAAAGTTGTAGGTAGCGATAACGGTGATGTTGCGTGCGATCACTACCATCGTTATCCAGAAGATATTGAAATTATGAAAGATTTAGGCGTTAAGGCATATCGTTTTTCAATTGCTTGGCCAAGACTTTTCCCAAATGGCGATGGAGTTCGTGAAGAGCGCGGTTTCAATTTTTACAATAACTTAATTGACTCGCTCATTGAAGCTGGTATTGAACCTATGGTGACTTTGTACCACTGGGATCTTCCGCAGCAACTAGAAGATGCAGGCGGTTGGGCAAACAGAGCAACAGCTAAAGCATTTGCAGATTACGCACTTGCGTGTGCTGATGAATTTGGTGATCGAGTGAATAACTGGATTACTTTGAATGAGCCTTGGTGTGTAGCGTGGTTGGGTTATTCAATTGGAGTTCATGCACCTGGTAAAAAAGATCACGCGCTGGCAATTGCAGCCTCTCATCACACAGCTCTTGCTCACTCAATGGCAACTCAAGCAATAAAGAGCATTCGCCCAAATGCTCAAGTTGGCTTAACCGTGAACATGACAAATCACCATTTGGAAAATCCCGAGAATCCTGAACTAGTAACTCTTAATGCGCTTCTTGATTCAAATATAAATCGTTGGTGGATTGAAGCAATGCTTTATGGCAAGTATCCAACAAATATTCTTGAGTACTACGGTAAAGCGCTGACCGATGTACTTCTTCCTGGTGATCAAGAATTACTTAAGGTAAAGCCTGATTTCCTTGGTATTAATTATTATTCTGATTCATTCTTGCGTAATCCTCGCCCCGAAGATTTGTTAGATAACGGACCAGGAATCTTCCCATTCCCGCAAAAAGGCGATAATTCGCCACCCGCACACTTGGCGGAGTCCCTCACAGCCATGGGTTGGGTTGTTACGCCTGAAGGTCTCGGCAATTTAGTAGCGCGAGTTCATCGTGACTACCCTGAGATTCCTTATCTAATGATTACCGAGAATGGCTCCTCATATGAAGATTTGGTTGAGGCCGACGAAAGCATTAACGATGTTGAAAGAACTTCTTATCTAGTACGACACCTACAGTCTCTTCAGAAAGCGATCGCTTCCGGCGTGCCAGTAAAGGGCTACTTCGCTTGGTCACTACTGGACAATTTTGAATGGGCTGAAGGTTATGCGAAGCGATTTGGCTTAGTTCGAGTTGACTATAAAACCTTGGCGAGAACTCCCAAGTTGAGCGCTAAAAAGTATAAAGAAATTATTGCATCCAATAGCCCTAGCTAGCTCTTGGCGGTTGACTCTCTAGCTACCAGTTTTACCGGCAACATTTTCTTGGTGACTTCAGATCCTCCAAGCGCTGCCACCAACATATTTGCTACCTCGGCACCTAGTTCACGAGTTGGCTGATGGATACTTGAGAGCGCAGGTACTGAACGCGTAGCAACTGGTGAATTATCAAAACCAATGACTTTTACTTGTTTAGGAACTGATATTTTATTTTGCAACAGTACATTTATGGCGCCTAGAGCGCTCAAGTCGTTTCCAGCAAAGATTCCATCAAATGCAATCTTCTTCTTTAGAAACTCGCGAACAACTTCCTCGGCTTTAGAAGATGAATAATCACCAGTCAAAATTGAAGTTGGCGAGATTTCTCGACCAGCCTCTGAGATAGCTTTTTCAAAACCTTCAAATCGATCTCGCCCTGACTGCAGTTTTAAATCTCCAGTAATCACAACTATTTTCTTACAGCCCTGCGAAATCAAATGTTTTGTGGCTAAATAGCCACCTTGCACGTTATCAACGTCGACGTAAGGGAATTTTTCTGAACCACCCAAATCTCCACCAAAAACCACTGGGACACCTTTAGGAAGTAAGCGCTCAAAACTCTTTACCGAACGGTGCCAGCTAAACATGGCGATTCCATCAACTTGAGCTTTTCGGAGTGATTCAAAGAGAGAGTCTTCGCTACCGGTTTTCGGGCGAATCAGAAGCAGAGGTTGCATACCCGCATCAGAAATTGCGGTGGTAAATCCCTGAACCACCAAACCCCAGAATGGATTCAGGAAGAATTCTTCACTGGATTCCTCAAGTACCAGGGCAACAAGTCCGCTGCGCCCGCCAGCAAGTCTGCGAGCCGTGGTGTTTGGCACGAAGTTATATTTCTTGATTGCCCTGCGAACTGCCTTTTCAGTTTCTGGTGAAACTTTTGCGCTGCCATTTATAACCCGGGAAACGGTGGCACGACTAACGCCGGCAGTTTCAGCGACTAAATCAATAGTAACCTCAACGCTTCGGGAAGTGCTTTTGGCGGTCACCCGATAATTCTAGGTGAATTAAAGTGATGTGGCTACAAAAACATTCGCCAATGTAAGCGCGATTAGCCCAGCCCAGAGGCCATTTGATACTTGAGTTTTCTTCTTATTTATAATGGTAAGCACTAAAATAACCAGAAGAACAAGGAACTTAACTCCAACTTTGCCGTGCTCTGGTTCCGCGTACTTAACTGCATCTGTTGCGTGCAAATAACTGTTAATCCCGACTAAGGCGATACCAGTAACCAATGCTGTGAGCATTGAATGCAAGAAGCCAACGTGAATCGATTTCTTTGACTTAGGCAGCGCAGTTAGTAAAAGTGCCAAGCCGCCCAAGATAGAAAGAATATGGATGATGAGAAAAATGGTTTTAACAGTGCTCATGTGAAAATAATAGAGGCGATACACGCAGATTCATGGCTATTTCAGAGAACAAAGGAGCATAATTTGGGTATGGCAACCACCAAGAAAGCTCCAGTTAAGAAATCAGCAGCTAAGGCCCCAGCAAAGGCTCAAGTAATTCAGCCGATTTACCAACAATCGAAAATTGATTGGCGTTCGCTTTATCTTTACGCCGTCTGCTTGATCACTCTTATGGTCTGTCTTTTCTCGCTGGTTTCATTAATTAGAAGTGGCGTAAATGTGGCATATCCGGATCCAGCATATGTAGATCCTTATGCAACTGCACCAAAAGTAGATTCAGCAGTCATTGCGGAGCAAGTTAAAGATCAGAACCAACGTCAAGCCGTAAAAAGCGCGATTGACGCAGTTACAACTTTGATTATTGCTGGGCCACTTTACGTTTATCACTGGCGTTTAGCTCGTAAATAAGTTGCATGCAAAAGTCTAAGTACGTTTTGGTGATTGCTGCGCTTCTTGCTTTTGGGTTAGCACCAGCACAAGGCGCGCTTAAAGTTGCAAGAATTTATGATGGTGACACCGTAACTATGGCCGATGGTATGAAGATTCGCCTTCTACAAATTGATGCCCCAGAACTTGCTGAAGGCGAATGCTTTGCTAAAGAATCTAAAGCTGCTCTAGTTAATATCTTGGCGAAAAAAGGAACTCTTGCCTTAAAGGCAGATCCGGCTTCGGCTTCGTTTGATCGTTATGGCCGAGCGCTTCGATACATTTTTGTGGGAAAAGTAAATGTAAATCTTGAGATGGTGAAAATTGGCGCAGCAGCCCCATATTTCTATCAAGGCGAAAAAGGGATTTACTCAAAAGCGATGTTAAAGGCCGCTCAAGATGCCAAGTTATACAAAGTAGGTTTATGGAAAGCTTGCCCTGGTACGCAATTGGTTCCAACTAAAGCAATAACAACTTATAAAGCCGTTGGAACTCCGGTTGCTACGCCACTTAACACTCCTGCTGCCGTACCAAGTGCTGCAACAGGATGTGATCCGAACTACGCCGGCTGTATTCCGCTTTATCCACCTGACTTGAATTGCAGCGATATAAAGGCACTTGGCTTAGCACCAGTTACAGTAATTGGTAAAGATCCGCACAGATTAGATGGCGACGGCGATGGTAAAGCCTGCACTAGCTAGTTATTCCACCGCAAACTAACTATTCCACCACCAAGGATCATTACCGGTCGATGAATTAACCAATAATGATTGACGTCTAAAGAAACGGCGAATTGAAGCAGGACCCATACGTGAACCGCCAATACCGGAGTGCTTAAATGCTTGTTTTTCACCTTCATGCATAATCGCTGTTAACGATGCATCATTGATACTTATTGCGCCAGCATCAATCTGGCGACCAATGCGAATGCCATCTTCGAGAGTTGCAGCAAATACCGATCCAGATAGACCGTAAATAGTTGCATTAGCTAGTTCAATTGCTTGCTCTTCAGAATCAACTTTCATAATTGGCAAGATAGGAGCAAAAGTTTCTGCAGTCATGATTTTCATACTGTGATCAACATTAACCAAGATTGTTGCTTCGAGAAAATATCCACCACCAAGTTGCTTAACTTCACCACCACTAAGAGCCATGGCACCTTTTGCGTAAGCATCAGCTAAGTGTGCTTTGATTGTCTCAACTTGATCAATTGCGATAATCGGTCCAAGAGCACCGCTATCTAAGTTTGGATAGTTGATTCCAATATTATTAGCCAGCGCTGCGATTTTTCCGACGAAATCATCATAGATATCGGCATGGGCGTAAACGCGTTCGATTGATAAACATGATTGACCAGCGTTACCAGTTCCGCCCCAGAGAATTCCAGCAGCGGCGCGATCAATATCAGCACCAGGTAGAACAATCGCTGGGTCTTTGCCACCGAGCTCTAATGAAACAGGTGTGAAAGCTTTGGCACCGGCTGCCGCGATCAACTCACCAACTTCGGTACTTCCGGTAAAACAAACAAAATCAACTTGCGGAATTAACGCTTGGCCAACTTCAGCAGCACCTTCAACAGTTCCAAAGAGATCGCGCAGTACTGGTACACGTTCAATTGAACGAGCTAATGGCGCTAAGAATCTTGGCGTGACTTCACTTGGCTTGATTATTACTGCACAACCGGCAGCTAGTGCAGGGATGGCATCGATGCAGCCAAGTAGCAGTGGGAAATTCCAGGGGCTAATAACACCAACTAGTTGGTAAGGGCGAAAAGAGGGATGAATTGTTACGCCAGGCAGTTGAGCCTTCTGACTATCTGATTCATCCATCAAGGATGGTGCCATCTTTGCCCAACGTTCGATGCCAGCTAGAGTGACTTGAAGTTCTAGCTTGCTCTCTGTGATACGACCAGTATCTTCATAAAGTGCTTGGACTATTGCATCGCCTTCTTTTTGAAGTTCGGCATGCCATTGCATCAAAATTTCGCCGCGCTTTACCGCACCGATTGCTTCCCAATTCTTTTGCGCGCCACGCAACTTAGAAACTAGAGCAGATAATTCATTAGATGTCGGTGCAGCTAAATCACGATCAACTTCGCTAGTTCGTGGGTTACGAACCTTTACATCTGAATCTAATCGCGACATTACTTAGTAGCCCTCATTGCCTTCGTAGATACCTAGTTCTTGCATCTTTTTAATAACGCTAGTTTGGCGCTCTACAAAGAAAGAGCGTTGTGGTTCATTGGTTAACAGAGCGTTAGCTGAAACTACATCAACTGCTCCATAAACTGAAGCCCAAAGTTGTGACTTATTGCGCGAGAGTGTGTTACTCATGCCAGGCTTATTACGAGTGCGACGTAATGCCATTACATCGATAGCAGCATGCGCATTCATGGTTTCGCCGTAGCCAGCTTCGCAGAGAACCAGACCGTTGTAATCAACAACTTTGCTCATACCATCAGTTGAATTCATAGGTACAGCAGATCCATCAAGGCCAGCTGAATTCGCTGAAACTACGTAAGCATGGTTTTCGAAGGCACGAGCACGCTTTGCAACATCCTTTGAAGTTAAGGCAGGAGAGCCTACTTCGCTAGTTGAGTGCAAGAAAATCTCAGCGCCTTTAAAGGCAAGCGCGCGAGCAACTTCAGGATATTGAATTTCCTCGCTTGCAATCGTTGCTAAATTTCCGAATTCCGTATGAGTTACTGGGAAAACATTTTCGGCGCCATAAATGTCAGTGTATTTATCCCAGTAATCCCAAGGTGAAGGTGAGAACATTGAGTGCATTCGGCGATAGCGATGGATCAACTCACCTGATGGATCGATGATGAAACACGCCTGGAAATAGATGCCAGGAAAATTTGGGTCTAGCTCATAGGTATTTCCAGAAAGGTAGACCTTATTTTTCTGAGCTGAAGCACAAAGTGCGTCATATTCTGGACCATCATGTGCAATCGCAGCTTTTTCAGCCCATCCTGCAATGGTGTCGCCAATTGGGTAACCGGATAAAAAATACTCAGGCAAGACGACAACACTTAAATCGCCACCTAACCAACCAGCAGCTGCTTGAACTGTGGCATCGACTCGTTCGACTGAAGCCATGATCGATGCACGAGCTGATGCGACATCCATCTTGGCCACACCTTTGCCTTTAATCTGCAAAGCCATGGCGCGACCAGCTTTAACTTTTGCAACCGGAGCACTCTTTTTAGTGCCAATTAAAATAGTCATGATTTTTTCCAATCTCCCGTGCCGTATGGATTCTCAAGTGGAGCCGATACATGTTCATGCATGATGCGCCATTGTCCATCAGCACCTAATCGAAATACCCAAGTGCCACGAAACTTAAGAATCTTTTCTTGAGCTGGCGACTTCGTGTGAAGATTTATGATTCCCTGCAGCGATGAAATATTTCCTTCGGTAATTTCTACCGGGCCTTCAACCCAGTCATGGTCATAAATTTCAAGATCAGCGCCGTACCAAGCAGCCCAGCCGGCGCTCACATTGGTATAGGTACGCGATGACCAACGCGGCCCCTCGAGAAACACGTAAAGGTCATCACTTTCTTCATAGGTATTGAGAATGCCCGCTAAATCACGATCTTTAATCGCAGTTAGCATGTTCTGGATGATCTGATGACCGGGGGTAAGTTTCTCTGACATGCGAAGAAATGTAGCGCAGATCGCAGCAGGGTTGAAGCAAAATTCCAGCCTAAGGAATGGAACGGGTAGTAGCAAGTTAGCCCAAATGCTTGTTTGATAGCCACATGACTATTTCTGGTGAAACCGCCCAAGCACTCTGGTGTACCGCTATTGGCGAGAGTGAGATCCGCCCAACTCCAGTTACCGCAAATCCCGGCGAAGAGTTAGTTGATGTAATCATCTGCGATGTGTCACCGCTAGATCGACAAGTAGCTGAAGGTCGTTTCCCACCAGGGCCACCAATGCCAGTTATCCCCGGTACTACTGGTGTAGTTCGTGATGCGGCCGGAAAACTTTATTTCGCATTCGTTGAAATGCGTGGTGGTGGATTGTTCTCACCAGGAATTCATCGCACAGTTGCTTCAGTGCCACGTGATGTTCTCTATGAAATTCCGAGCGGCGTAAACCATAAAGTTGTGGCAGCGGGTTTTACGGGCATCGTTACTGCATTGGCTATTTTGGATCACTCAATTAAGATTCAAAAGGGTCAGAGTGTTTTAATTCTTGGCGCTAATCGTGGCGTGGGTGGCGCAGCAGTTGAAGTCGCACTAGCTCGAGGGGCACATGTAATTGCTGCGGCGCGCGAACCAATTAATATTCCAGGAGTTGATTATGTTTCCTACGACGAGATGCCAGCAAAAGTTATGGAACTAACAGGTGGTAAAGGCGTGAGCGGCATTATTGATGGCCTTGGTGGCGAGATCACAAACAAAGCACTTATGTGCGGTGGCGCTGATTGCAAACATGTCCTGCTTGGCTTTAGTGCTGGCGTGCAACTGCCGCTAATTGCGCCTAGATTCTTAGGTACTGAGCACCAATTAATCGGTTACAACTTATTGCGTCGACCTTGGCCGCTAATCGCAGAGCTAATGGGAGAGGCAATGGAATTCTTAAAAGCCGGCAAATGTATTCCGCAGATTGCCCAAGAACTACCATTTACCAGTGCCCCTGAAGCATTTAAAACTGCCGCTAGCAAGCAAGGTCGGACCTTGATTGTTATGCAAGAGATATAGAAAGGTATCGCTATGTCTGCCAACGATTATGACTTAATCATTGTGGGTGCCGGAACTGCTGGCATTCCATGTGCGATAGCGGCTGCAGAAAACGGTGCCAAAGTCTTATTGCTAGATAAGGCCGATGACATTGGTGGCTCACTACATACATCTGGTGGGCATATGTCTGCTGCTGGCACTCGGCGTCAAAAAGAAAAAGGCATCGTCGACAGCGTTGAGTCGCATCGCGCAGATATTGATCGTATTTCAAATGGCGGGGCTCGTAAAGATTTAGTTAATTTAGCAACCGAGTTAGCTGCGCCAGGTATGGATTGGCTAGAAGATAATGGCTTTGAGTTCGCCCCTGAAGCCCCAAGAATTGTTTATGGGCATGAGCCCTACTCAGTAGCACGTACTTATTATGGACCCGAGGCGGGCCGAAGTATTCTCAAGGTTCTGCGTCTGCTTTTAGAAAAAGCAATCGCCGGCGGAAACATCGAACTTCGTTTAAATGCAGCAGTTAAGTCCTTTACGACAAAGGACGGTGCCGTAGTTGGAGTAGAACTTGCCGATGGCAGCAAGGTAACTGCCAAAAATACTGTTCTTGCCTCAGGTGGTTTTGGCGCTAATGCTGAATTATTTGAAGAGTTAGAAAAAGCAACTTTGGTTAGTGCCGCTTGGCCAACTTCAACTGGTGATGGAATTTTAATGGCACGAGAAATTGGCGCCGCTATTGCTGGCGCGGGGACGTATCTACCTACCTTTGGCGGTCTGCCATCACCAGATGGCACCGGTCGCGTGCGCTGGACTGATCGACCTTTGTTAGTGGCTACAGAGCGACCACCATATGAAATTTATGTTGATAAGTCGGGCAACCGTTGGGTCGCTGAAGATGAGGAAAGCATTGATGTTAAAGAGCATGCGCTAACTGGCGTTGAAGCGATGACTTTTTGGACAATATTTGATTCAGTCGGAATGCAGAATAGTCAGCCAATGGTGGTCGATTGGTCTATTGAAAAGTTTAAAGAACAAGCCAACGTTCTGCCAGGCGTTTTCTCTGGTGAGACGTTAGAAGAATTAGCAAAAAAAGCTGGCATAAGTGCTTCAGGTCTAGCGGCTTCGGTTGCAAAGTACAACGCAGATTTAGCTGCAGGAAATCCAGATCAATTTGGTCGCAAGTTTCGTCCAGCTCCGATTGAAAAGGGCCCGTTCTATTCGCTGCAGAATCATGCAGTCACGCTAATTACTTTCTCTGGTATTGATGTCGATGCTGATTTGCGAGTGCGCAAGAATAATGGCGAAGTGATTCCTAATCTTTATGCAGCTGGTGAAGTTCTAGGCTCCGCTGCAACTATGGGTCAATCATTTGCGGGTGGCATGCTGGTTATGCCTTCGATTACTTTTGGAAAGTTATTAGGCGAACGCTTAAGCACGCATTAACATCTTGGCAGTCGTTGTTGCCAAGATTTCACCATGCTGGTTAGTTATTTCCCAGGCAAAATTTGCGATTGCTTTATCGCCCTTAGAAGTCGTGGTCCGATCAAGTTCGGTTAGCTCTAGGGTTACAAAGTCGCCCGCAAACGCGGGTTTTAAGAAGAGAGTTTCGCTCAAGCCAACTAGCGCAATCGCATCCTCAATCATTCCACTGTTCTCGGCAGCGCCACCAGCAAGCAATAGCAGGGCTTGGCCAGGTAGCGGCAGCGCTGACATACCTGAGTTCTTGGCTACTTCTAGGTCGCTAAATAGTGGATGGGTGTAGTTACCAACTCGCACCAATGTTGAGCGAAGCTCTTCAGTGACTTCGATTGGAGTTGTCATAGCCAATTTGGTTTACGCCCCTCTTTATATGAGTTAAATCCTTCAGCAGCCATTGGGTCATTCAGTAAGAATTCCCGGAATAACCCAATCTCAACTTCCCAGCTTTGCTCATTTGTTAAACCTTGGGTTTGCGTGAAACCGGCTTTAGTTTTAGCTAGCGCATTTCGAGGTGATTTATCAAATGTTGAAACTAACTTGTTTACGGCATCGGTTAATTCGCTGCGGGGGACTGAGGTAAGTGCCAGCCCCGCGGCTACCGCCTCGGGCCCAGTTAAAGTACCTGAGCTAAAGAGCAAAGCTTTTGCGCGTTGTTCACCTAGCTTGTTGCGGCTACGAAAAGTGGCACCTGCGCCGGGTGGTAGACCACTTGCCACATGTAGATCACCGACCCGAGCTTCATCGGCCATTACAACTAAGTCTGCCGCAACCAAAAGTTCGAAACCACCGGCTCGAGCAAAACCATTAACTGCCGCGATCACAGGCACCTCGAGTGATTCGAGTCGTAATAAAACTTTATGAATTGAAGTGACGAATGGAATAAAAACACCATCAATATCGGCAAAACATTTTCCTAAGAATTCAATATCCATGCCAACCGAGAAGTTTTCGGCTGTTCCACCCGCTGAACCAGTAATAATTAAGGCTCTGATATTTTGATCCTTTTCAACTTCATCACAAGCAGAATTTAAGCCAGCAATAACATCAGGAGTAAGAGCATTCAAATCATCAGGTCGATTGATTGTGATCCACAGGGCGGAACGATCACGAGTTATTACTGTCGAATTAGTACTCAAAAGGTTGCCCTACCTTCACGTATGAGAGAGAATTACATTATTGGAACAGCGTCTCAATAGGTGGAAAAGACTATCTGGCTTCGAAACCGCTGCCAAGTGAGGAGTTTAATCATGGGTTTGAAAATTACTTATGCACCATGGGGTGAATCCCTTGCCGAGTTAGTCGATGCCGCACAACGTGCCGAGAAAGCTGGCGCTGAAGTTGTTTGGGTTCCAGAGTTACATCGCAGCGCAACTGTTTCTGCCGCAGCAATGGCGGCCGGTACTTCAACAATTGGAATTGGAACCGCAATTGCGCTGGCATTTACTCGCAGTCCACTGATCACTGCACTCGAAGCTCTTGATATCGATGAGATGAGTAACGGCAGATTCATTTTAGGTTTAGGCAGTGGTGTCGAACGTTTAAATCAAGATTGGCACAATGCACGTTGGGGAAAGCCAGTTGCGCATATTCGCGAGACGGTAGCAATTGTGCGACAGATTATGGCGCAATCACATTTGGGTGAGCGCATGACATTTGAAGGCGAATTCGAGCGGATTGATATTCGTGGTTTTACTCGCCCGTTCACTCCTGCACGCACAAATATTCCAATTTATTTGGGAGGCATGGGCCCTGTCATGACCAAGCTCGCTGGCGAAATTGGCGATGGTTGGATTTCACATGAACTTTGTTCACCAAAGTATCTTGGCGAAATGCTGGGACCTTGGCTTACTGAAGGTCGCGAGAAATCTGGCCGCGATAGCGACAAGTTAGATATTGTCGTTTCAGCTGCATGTGCGATTGATAAAGATGCCAAGCAAGCAAAGCGTTGGGCAGCTGGCTTAATTGGTTTTTATGCAACTGTTAAAACATATGCAGATTTCTTTGAATTCCACGGAATGCTCGATCAACAAAATGCGGTGATTGAGAAGTTCCGTACTGGCGTTTCTAGTGATGACTTAGGCGATGTCGTACCCGATGAGATGGTTGATGCCTTAACTTTGGCAGGCGATACCGATGAAGTCATTGAAAAAATTGCTCGCTACGAAGGCTTGGCTAACACCGTTAAGTTGAGCCCACCTACTCATGGATTAGCGAATGCAACTGTTCGTCAAGCGCAAAATCAGATTATCGAAATGATTCCAAGTTTGGTTCGAGGCTAAATAAATGTTGCCCTTAGCTGATGTGCGAATCCTTTCAGTTGAACAGTACGGTGCTGGGCCTTTTGCAACCGTTCACTTAGCTGACATGGGCGCCGAAGTAATTAAAGTTGAAGATCCAGCCGTTGGCGGCGATGTTGGCCGGTATGTACCGCCATATGCCGAAGGTGAAGATTCTCTATTCTTTGAAACTTTTAACCGCAATAAGAAGTCAATCTCAATTAATTTAAACACTCCAGCTGGTCGCGCAGTCTTTGAAGATCTAGTAAAAGTTTCTGATGTGGTTTACAGCAATCTTCGCGGCGATGTTCCAAAGAAAATGCGCATTACTTATGACGACTTAAAACATCTGAATCCCAAAATTGTTTGTTGCTCTTTAACTGGCTTTGGTATGACCGGGCCGCGCTCTCAAGAACCTGGCTATGACTATATTCTGCAAGGTTTAGCGGGCTGGATGGATCTAACTGGTGAGCCTGATGGCCCACCAACAAAATCTGGTTTATCAATGGTCGATTATTCAGGTGGTCTGATTTCAACAATTTCATTGTTAGTGGCACTGCATGCTGCTCGTCGCGATGGTGTTGGCATGGATTGTGATGTGAGTTTGTATGACACTGCAATCGGAATGCTTACTTATCCAGCTGCTTGGCATTTAAATGCTGGCTTCGAACCAGTTCGCACACATCATTCAGCTCACCCGTCACTTGTGCCTTTCCAAGCATTCGAAGCATCAGATGGTTGGTTAATCGTTGGTTGCGCCAAAGAGAAGTTCTGGCAGCGCTTAACCGTTGTAATTGAGCGCCCTGAGCTAGCTGCAGATGAGCGCTTTGATAGCTTTGCGGCACGTCTGAAGAATAAAGCTATCTTGATTCCGATGATCGAAGAGATCTTGGCTAAACAGAGCGTTAACTACTGGTTACCAAAACTTTATGCCGAATCAATTCCCTGCGGACCAATTAATACGGTGGCGCAAAGTTTAGTTGAGCCACACACCATAGCTCGTGAAATGATTATTGAAACTGATCACCCTCGCTATGGAAAAGTTAAGCAAGTTGCGACCCCAGTAAAAGCAGGTCCGGCACGAACTGATAATCGTCGCGCGCCTGGGCGTAATGAAGATGCTAATTACGTACTAAATGAGCTACTTAAATATGACGAAGCAAAGGTGTCACAGCTTTCAGCAGATCAGGCTTTTACTGCCAAATGACTACTGCGCAGGAATTAGCAGAGTGGGCGCTAAAACTCACTTGGTCTGACCTGCCTAAAGATGTGCAACTAATTGTCAAAGAGCACGCACTTGATGGTTTTGGCGATGCAGTTGGCGGACGTTCAACTGCAGTTGCAAGCGCTGCCGCAGCAACAGTTGCGCAGTATGGCGAATCAGCCGCTGCAACTATTTGGGGCAGCGATAAGAGAACCTCAGTACCTGCGGCAGCATTCGTAAATGCCATCTTGATTCACGCTCTTGATTTTGATGACACTCATGCAGGGGGACTGGTGCATGCAACTGCGCCTACTTTGCCAGTTGCCATGGCACTTGGTGAATCTCTAAAAGCAACTGGTGAAGAAGTTATTACGGCTTACGCAGCAGGTCTGGAAATTATTTGCCGACTTGGCGCGGCAACCCCACATGGCTTTCATGCTCGCGGTCTTCATGCAACACAGGTTTGCGGAACTATTGCTGCCTCAGTTGTGGCAGCAAAACTAATGAAGTTATCAGTTTTACAAACTGTAAATGCAATGGGTATTGCGGGCAGTTTTTCGGGTGGTCTGCTGGAGTTCTTAAATACTGGTTCTTCAACTAAGCAGATTCACCCAGGTATTGCAGCGCAAGGTGGCATTACTGCTGCAAATTTGGCTGCCCATGGCGCAAGTGGCCCCGAGTCAGTAATCGAGGGACAGTACGGAATCTTTAACGCACTAAGTGATCGACCTGCAGATTTCGCTAGCGTTGTAAAGAAGTTAGGACAAGATTGGCAATGTGCACAAATAACAATTAAGCCATACCCTGCTTGTCAGCTATCACACGTAACTCTGGACGCTGTAAAAATTGCTTGGGCAAGCGCTAAAGCAGTCGGCGTTTCAATTGTAGATATTGCCAAGATCTCAGCGATCGTACATCCAGATTCAGCAAAGATTGTCTGTCATCCACGAAATGAAAAGAACGAACCAAAGACTCCTTATGATGCAAAGTTTTCTCTACCTTGGTCAGTTGCTGCACTGATTATTGATGGCGCACTTGTTGTTGAAACTTTTGAACCTGAGTCAATTAAGCGACCAGCCGTTATTGCCTTAGCCAGTAGATTTGAATTTTCTGAAAAGAGTGAGGTCGCAGCAGCTGCAGCAGCAGCGGGCTCAGTTGAGATAACTACAACAGATGGCCGTACTTTTTCGGGCAAAGTTGCCTCAAGTGCTGGTGGCCCGAATAACCGCCTAACCTTGGCTGCGCTAACCGAGAAGTTTGTTCTGCAATGTTCAAATCGCTCAGGTGCTAGTGCTGTTGCCGATGAGATATTGCACATTGAAAGCGTGGCACAGATCGCCACAATCGCGGCGAAGATTGCTACGTTAGGCAAATAAGGAGGGCTATATGAGTAAATTTAAGGCTATCGAACCAAGTGTTTACCCTTGGTACAAATATTCCGATTACACATTTAGCTTGGGGCTAGCAACCGAAACCGATGCTTTTATTTCGGGCCATACTGCAAGCACATTTAACGCTGAAACTGGCCGCATGATTGTGGTTGGCGGAATGACCGATCAAGTAAATACTGCCTATGACAAAATCGAGTGCATTCTCGAAGCGGCGGGCATGACTTTTGCTGACATTACTCGTGTTGTCGAGAATGTAACTGTTAGCGGTTTGCCACATTACGCCGAAGCTCAAGCTGTGCGCATCGCGCGCTTTAATGGCCACACTCCAACAATTACCACTGTTATGGTCGATGCGCTTTTACGCCCTGAAGCATTTATTGAAATTGAAGTCTATACAACTAAAGGCGGAGGCAAAAAGTTAAATAGTGGTGATGATTTAAGTTGGGCACGCAACACGGTTACTAAAGGTCATGATGGTTCAGTATTTTTGCCAACTCTTTTGCCGATTGATAAAGATGGCAACGTTGTTCATGAAGGTGATTTCGTCGCGCAATATCGTTATTGCCTAGAACGCGGTGGCGAATTACTTGCGCAAGTTGGATTATCACTTGATAACGCAGTTACTACATATGACTATTCGATGCCCGAGACTCGTACTATTTATGGCAAGACATCGCGCGTACGTAAGGAACTACTTGGCGGCGCGGGAGTCTTTCCAGGTGCTGGTGGAATTTTGATGTCACAGCTGCATCAGCCTGGCGTTCTGGTTGCAATTGATTTAGTCGCCTCGCATCACCCGCTTAAAGGAGTTAATCCAGGTTGGAAACGTTATGACACTCTGTCATACACCCCCGGCGTAATTGCAGGTAAAACTCTTTATATGTCAGGTTTTGCCTCCCTTGATATGGAGACCCAAGAGGCAACACATGCTGGCGATATCGTCGCTCAAGCACAATCAACGTATGAAGCAATTTTGCTTGTGCTCAAAGAGGCTGGCGTAGGCGCAGAAGCCTTAATAAATACCATTGAATACGTGGTTCCTGAAGGTTTAAAGGAGTATCGCGGTGTTGCAAAGGTGCGTGAGAACTTACTTACTAAGCCTTGGCCTTCATCTACTGGCGCGCTCTGTCATTCATTGTTGCGCCCTGAATTCTTGCTGGAAGTATTTCCGTTAGCAGTTCTGCCATGACCCTTTTGACTGTTGCAATCAAAGCCATGGTTGGTACTGAGCGTACCTACATAGCACCAGAACCATTTGGTATCGCATCTAGTCGATATTTTGCGCTTGCCGTTGAAGATTACAACCCAATGTATGCCGCTCGCGAAATAGCGCCACTTACTTTAATTTGCGATACCAATCAATATGCCAATTTGCCCATGAATGAAGATGGCTACGCCGGCCACTTCTGGGATATCGAAATACCGAATACTAAATTACTTCGTGGTGGCAACAGCTATAAGTTCCACCAATACGTTCACGCCACAGATGTTTTGCACGTGACTTGGAAAATCGATGAGATATCTGAGCGCGTTAATTCCAAAGGCATAGCGATGGCAACTATGTTCAGCACTGCCACTTATCGCAATCAACGGAACGAGCTTTTAGCAACCAATACCGAATATTTGATTTGGATTGCATTGGAGGCTAACTAATGAAAAGTGTAAATGTTGGCGATCAAGTGCCTGCAATAACCAAACATTGCACTCTAACTTCAATGATTGCCTATGCTGGGGCAACCTGGGACTGGCACCGTCTGCATTACGACCATGATTACCTAAAGTCGAAAGGCTTAAGTGCACCAGTTGTAGATGGTCAAGTATTTGGTGCATACGTTGTACAAGCCATTCAAGATTGGCTGGGCGAGGGCGCCTTTATTTCTGAGTTAGATTTTAGATATGCCGGCCTAGTCTTTGCTGAAGAACATGTGCAGGTAAGCGGCGAGATAACTGCAGTAAGCGGTTCAGAGGTATCACTCTCGCTAAAGATTGATGTAATTGATGCTAACGGCACGGTTCTACGCCCAGCTGTTACGCCAATTACCGCGAAGGTTCTTTGGCGTTAAGGATGAAAACCCCGGTAATTGTTGGTGCTGCAGAGTGCGATTTAGGCGTAACCAATAAATCAATTTTGGAACTACAAGCACAGGGTGTCACGCGAGCTTTGGCAGATGCTGGTCTAAAAATCAGTGATGTTGATGGCATCGCAACTAATGCAATTTCACGTTTTTCAGCGAGCTCGCTAGCAGATTATCTAGGGATCGAACCGAAATTCACTGATTCAACTTTTGCTGGTGGAAGTTCCTTTGAGATGTATGTGGCTCGGGCTTATCACGCAGTTGCTAGCGGCCAATGCAACGTAGTCGTGATCTCGTTTGCTTCAAATCAAAGATCAGCTAAATCTCGCTCACTTGGTGGCGTCGTAGAACATCACACACCTGAAGCACAATTCGAAACTGCCTATGGCCCATTGTTTCCACTTAGTTATTACGCCATGGCGGCTCAACGTTATATTCATGATGTTCCAAATGGTCGTGCAGCACTCTCGGAAATCGCAATTAGTGCTCGCGAATGGGCGCTATTAAATCCAAAGGCCTATCGCTATGGCAGCGCATCGCTAACTGATTCTGAATTAGAAAGCGCCGATCTGATTTCGTCCCCATTGCGAGCCAGTGACTGCTGCTTAGTTACCGATGGTGGTGGCGCAATCATCATTACTAACTCTGAGATTGCTAAGAACTTAAAGAGCAAACCAGTTTCAATTCTAGGTTTTGGTGAATCTACGACTAATACCTCTATGACCACTCACCGTGATTTGCGTGTAACTGGTGCCAAGCAAAGCGGTGATCTGGCATTTGCAATGGCCGGCGTATCGCGTTCAGATATTGATGTGGTTGAACTCTATGACTCGTTCACCATCACCACATTGCTTTCGCTCGAAGGTTTGGGATTTGCCGGCAAAGGAGAAGGTGCAGATTTTATACTTGACGGGAAAACCAGACCAGGTGGCTCATTTCCGTTAAATACCAATGGTGGGGGACTTTCCTATTGCCACCCTGGCCAGTATGGAATTTTGTTACTGATCGAAGCAGTACGCCAACTGCGTGGTGAATGTGGCGATCGCCAAGTAGCAAACGCCAAGTTAGCAGTAGCCCATGGCACTGGCGGAATTCTTTCGACAAATGCCACTGTGATTCTGGGGGCAAATTAATGTTTCCATACTTGCCTCATGAAGATGCAATCAGTGCGCCATTTTGGGCAGCTACCCGAGAGCGAAAATTGGTAATTCAATACTGCTCAACTTGCGATCAGCACCAGTGGTACCCGCGTGCGATCTGCATCTCTTGTGCCACCGAGAATTTGACCTGGCGTGAAGCAAGTGGCAAAGGCACCGTAGATTCCTGGACCACTGTGTATCGCGCACCTGCTGAAGGCTTTGTTCCACCATATGTAATTGCTCGCGTTCTACTGAGCGAAAAGGTAATCATGCTAACTAGACTTGTCGGTATCGAGAGCCCCGCTTGTGATCAAGTAGTTGAGCTTTCTTGGCAAGAGTTATCTGATGGTCGCGCACTTCCGGTATTTGGTTAAAGACAGAACTAGGAGCTAAAAATGGATTTCAACTTAAACGATGAGCAATTAGCATTTAAAAAAGTGCTACGCGAATTTGTCGAGAAAGAAATCAAGCCTGTTGCTAACCAGTATGAAAAAGAAGGCATCTACCCAACTGAGATAGTTGCGACCATGGCCGAGATGGGTCTTTTCGGAATGACAATTCCAGAAGAGTACGGCGGTTTAAATGTTGACATGGTTTCATTCGCATTAGTTTTTGAAGAAATTGCGCGCGGCTGGATGGGCGTTGCTGGAATTCTTGGTAGCCACTCACTTTCCTGCTGGATGATTGCGCATCACGGCACCCAAGAGCAGAAAGATAAGTACTTACCTGATCTAGCAACTGGTAAGCGCCGTACTGGTATCGGGCTAACCGAGCCAGATGCCGGAACCGATCTACAAGGTATTCGCACAACTGCTCGCCTCGAAGGTGATGAATATGTAATTAATGGTTCGAAAACCTGGATCACGAATGCTCGTTATGCCGACCCGCTACCAGTCTTAGTTAAGACTGATCCAAATGCATCTCCTGCACATAAGGGAATGAGCGTGATTTTAGTTGAAGCTGGAACACCAGGCTTCGAAGTCTTAAAAGATATTGGAAAACTTGGTTATAAAGGTACTGAGTCATGCGAAGTTGTTCTAAATAATGTTCGAGTACCGAAAGCAAACTTACTCGGCGGCGTTGAAGGTCGCGGAATGCAGCAAGTACTAAGTGGACTAGAAACTGGTCGAGTTAATATTGCGGCACGTTCTATTGGTATCGCTCAAGCCTCATATGAAGCTGCAATTAACTATTCCAAAGAACGAAAAGCATTTGGTCAGCCAATTAGTGAATTCCAAGCAATTCAATTGAAGTTAGCTGAGATCGCAACACACTTACAAGCAGCACGCTTAATGACTTACTGGGCTGCCTCAAAGGCAGATGCTGGCGAGCGTGTTGACATGGAAGCCGGCATGGCTAAGTACTTCGCAAGCGAAGTAGCAATCATGGCCTCTCTCGAAGCAATGCGTGTTCACGGTGGTTATGGTTACTCAACCGAATATGTGGTTGAACGCCTTTACCGCGATGCCCCACTAATGTCGATTGGCGAAGGCACCAATGACATCATGAAAATGGTTATTGCTAAATCCTTACTAAGTGGAAAGACCCAAATCGGATAATGAGCGCTCGCAGCCATCTATACGTACCCGCCAATGATTTAGAACGTTTAAATAAGGCACTTGGGCGCGGTGCAGATGCGCTAATTGTTGATCTCGAAGATGGTGTCGCGCCAAGCGATAAAGATTTAGCTCGCCAGAACTTAACTACTTTTTTGGAAAACTTTGATTCGACAGTTGAAATTTGGGTGCGCGTTAATCCTGAGAAAGGTGCTCTTGAAGCTGATTTAGCTGCTGCAGTTCATAGCAAATGTCGAGGAGTAGTTCTAGCAAAAGCCACGACTTTGGCTGAGATTCAAAACCTTGATTCTTTGATCACCGGACTAGAAAAGTCTCGCAGTATTGCAAAGCCACTAGAAGTATCGGCGCTTATTGAATCAGCTGCGGGAGTTTTTAACGCGCAAGCTATTGCAACTGGGCCACGCGTAACTCGGTTACAGCTTGGCGAAGCTGATTTACGGGCAGATTTAGGCACTTCCGGAACTGCGGGCGATGCCACAACTCAATTTGCCCGCAGTATGGCGGTCTTAGCAAGTGCTGCTGCCGGTATCAATCCACCACTGGCCGCAGTATCAACTAACTTTAAAGACCTCGATGCTTATCGCAAGAGTTCACAAGATTTCAAAGAGTGGGGCTACTTTGGTAGAGCTTGTATCCACCCAGCTCAAATCGAAATTGTAAATGAAGTTTTCACGCCTGATGCTGAAGAGTTAGCCGCAGCGCAAGACATTCTCGATCGCTTATTCGCAGCAGGCGGTGGTGTCGCACTCGATGCCAAAGGAAGAATGATCGATGAAGCAATTGCCAAGATTGCTCGTCGCACCTTAGCAACCGGAAAGTAGGCAAATGTGGCCGTTATTAAAAGTCAAGATCTGCGTGACATGTCTGGCGCAGTTGAGGTACCGATTCCTGATTCCACCGATGTCGTAAAAATGCATCGAATACATACTTGGGAGAATGGCACCAGCGTAATGATTGTTAACTTTCCAGTCGGTTGGTCACGCCCTATTGATGGCAGTTATGAATGCGCCGAAGAATTCTTTGTATTCGAAGGCGAACTGCATATGTCCGGTGATGTAATTGTGGCCGGCGATCACACTTGGGTTCCACCACATTCACTTCGCCTTGGGGCCTACACACCAAATGGCGCAGTTGCCATAGCTTGGTTCTATGGCGCACCAAAATGGAATCGTCGCGAAGGTGGCGAAGGTTTTGTTTCGCAGATCAAAACCCCAATTGATGCAAATGCTTTTGGCGAGATTCGACCACTAGGTGCAAACGGATTTGCCGGCGAGACAATTAAGTTGCCGGCAAGTGGTTATGTGACACCGAGTGAGTGTGAAGTAATTGATATTGCTAATCGAAGTTGGGCTCTTTATGAAAAAGGCAGTGAAGTTAAGCTAACTGATCTTTCTTTAATCCGTCTCTAAGCATTAGCCAAGCGCCAAAGGTAATAATTCCGCTTATTGCGATACCCCAAAGTCGGCCAGTAACCGCGTTATCTGCCATATTTCCAATCACTTCACTGATAGTTCCGATCATGGCGATTCCGATAACTGCCGATATCTGACGAACCATTGAGAGTGCAGCCATACCCGATGCGGCTTTAGCAGGCTCGAGGGATTCCATAATTGCCACAGTGTCGCCAGCAAATAATATTCCGGCAAAGAAGCCTGAGAAGATTAACGTAAATAGGAATACTGCCACTGGGCTTTGCGCAAATAGCGCTATAACAATGTAATTAATACCAAGCAAGAATGAGGCCAAGAGCATAACCTTGCGCAGCTCGTTTGAGCTTTTAACTTTACCCAAGATGGTCGAACCAAGTGGCATACAAACACACATTAGAAGAATTACTAAGCCACCCATACGAGGTGAGAACTCGAGAGTTTTCTGGCTAAATAACGCAACCAAGAATGTGGCAGCTGGAATCGTGGCATTGTAAATAAAACAGGCGATTAGCACGCCACGAACACGTCTTGACTTGAACCAGGCTGGATCAATTAGTGGAAATTCAACTCGCTTCTCGATTCGGTAGAAGGCCCAGTAGAGGAAGGTACCAATTGTGATTAGAAAAGTATCGATCACCGGATTTGGGGCTGCCCGACCTAAATCAATTACCCCAGCTGAGAAAAATAGCGTTGCGGCGCTGATAGTGAGAATGCCTCGGACATCGATCGGATTTATATTTTTATGGGTTTCACTTTCGTGCAACAGGAAAGTTAGGGATAAACCGATTAGCGAAATCACGGGTTGGCAATAGAAGAGAGCATGCCAGCCATATGCTTGAGTTAGAAACCCACCAAACAATGGGCCAAGCACTAATCCGGCTGAACTAAAACTAATCCACAGGCCCACAGCTTTATTGCGCGAATTTGGATCAACATTGGCATTTAATATAGCGGCACCATTTGGCAACATAAATGCCAAACCAAAACCTTGAAAAATTCGACAAGCTAACAAGATCGGAAAAGAGGTCGCAAAAGATGCGAGCAAGGCGCCGGTTCCAAAAATAATCATTCCGATGCGAAACGCCTTTAGCGCGCCCCACTTGTCGCCAAAAGCACCGGCGAAAGGCAAGATCGTTCCTGTTGCAATGCTTAGCGCACTTAAAATCCATTGCAGAGCGCTAGTTTCGGCGTTGAAGTCAGCTTGGATCGAAGGAATTGCGGTAGTAACTGCGGTGTTATCAAACATAACGGCACCGAGACCCATTGCCGCGATTAGTGCAACTACCCGCGGATCTTGATAAACGCGGCGGGTCATGCGCTCTTAGTAGATAAGAGTTTCATTAAGGCCGGTAGATCGCCTTCACTTTCAAAGTTTACATATTTTGATACTTGTTCTACTGCATCAGCTGAGAGATATCGAGACGCGTTCAAGTTAAATTTCTGCATGATTTGATCTCTGGTAAGCGGTGCTTCTTTGCTTCCTAAACTGGCAGCAACTCTATGAGTATGTGTTTGGCCGTCTTTTGTTTTAACGGTTAAAACAGCAGCGAATGCATTTGGGAAAATCTTTGTTGCTTGATCATCAGCAACAACATTTACTTTGGCGGCAAGTGCTAAGCGTTCTGGTTGATCCCATGAACTCTCGGAGAAATCATCAAGGTAAACACCTAGACCACCGCCACCAAGAAAAGCTGTCGCTAGCGTGTATGGGGCTGAAAACTTTCCGTGGTAGCCAGATTTTGGATGAATCTTCTCTTCACGTGGTTCGCCAATAGTTCTAATAACCGGCGCAGCCACACCTAACTCAACGCTTTCGACATCGGCTGCCTTTATTCCGGCAGCGCGAATAGCGAGAGCACAATCGATACCTGGGTGAGTGAAATGATTTGTTGGATATGGTTTGTAAGCAGTCTTTAGTAATTCCCAACGATCGCCCAACCCATCGAGCAGCGCATCTGCATCGTATTGACCATCAAGGTACGCGTTAAAGAAGCCAAAGCGACCCTCGAGCACTGTTGGGGGACCAGTGATTCCTTCGCGCGCCATACTTGCGGCAACTACACCACCATGTGCTGCCCAACCACAATGGATTCGCTTCACAGTGCCACCAGTGCGATTAGCTTCAATTATTCCGGCGCCCATGCTGGCTGCTATACCCATGGCGTCAGCTATTTTCGCAGCATCTAGGCCATACAAAATCGCCGCAGTCACCGATGCGCCGATAGTGCCGCAGATTGAAGTAGCGTGGAAACCTTTTTCAAAGAAGATTGAATTTCCAGCACTGGGAATATATGAAGCCATGCCTAGTCGATTAGTGATTTCGATACCGATAGCAACTGAACGCAGGATTTGATCAGGCGATGCGTTAACTTCTTCAGCAACAGCGAGTGCGGTTGGAACAATGGATGCCGAAGGATGAAGAACTGAAGGCAAATGAGTATCGTCAAAATCTAGAATATGCGCCAAAGTGCCGTTAATTAGCGCAGCACTTGCCGAAGGCAGTTTGAGTTGCGAACCAATCACGCTTGAAGTTGGCGTACCACCCCAGGCTGCAACAACTCGCTCTACCGCGCGATCGGGCTCTGATTCGTGGAGAGATTCAGCGCGACCAGCCAAACTATTTCCGAGAACATCTAGAATTCGCTCTCGTGCATCTGCGGCAATATTTGGTGCCAGAACTTTGGTATTGGCAGCGAACTCAGCTAAAAGCTGAACGTGGGTTTTCTCGCTGCTCATGAGTTGAATTAAACCAATACAGCCAGTGGACGCGTTGGTGAACCAGTTGCACCTTGTAGATTCAACGGTGTTAATACAAATAAGAATTCGCTGACACCAGTATCAGCTAATTCATCTAGTTTCATAGTTTCGATAATGTGAATTCCGGTTTCAACTAAGAAGACTCGGTGCACTGGAAGTTCGCGGTGACCGGCACCGGCAGGAATATGTTCGAAGGCAATTGTCTCGCCACCACATGCTCTCGGCTTTTTAGCAGCTAACCATTTAGCACCAGCTTCACCAATTCCTGGCGTGCCCAGTGATTGACCTTGGTATAGATCTTTGTTTTCCCAATTTTTTGACCAGCCAGTGCCAATTAGAACTACATCGCCCTCGGCAATTTCAACTCCAGCTAATTTCTGGGCCGCTTCGAGGTCTGCGACCGTAATTTCGTAATCCGGCCCTAAAACCTCTTTATTAAGGGCTTTGGCCACATTTAGGAAAACGCCGTGACAGAGAAAAGGCTTTACAGTTTCAATACCATGCTGACTAAATCCCATATGGCTCATCACTGATTGAGCATCGATGCCACCAAAGAT
The DNA here is from genome assembly GCA_945885625.1 of Bifidobacterium breve. Lineage (GTDB taxonomy): Bacteria > Actinomycetota > Actinomycetes > Nanopelagicales > Nanopelagicaceae > Planktophila. Next base: position 67,375 of record CAMCYS010000003.1, read on the forward strand.
TTTTCCTTGGAAAGAAACGTGGGCTAGCGCATCGATGTGAGTGCCTGCGTGAGTTCCAGTAACAATTATGTCGTTAGCTGCCGAGCCACCTGCTGCTGAAATTACATCGCCATGCCTGCGATCGAGCACCATGCGATAGGGAGTGTGATTTGGTGATTGCGGCATGCCACGAAACATAGGCTGCGAAAGATCAATCACTTTTGCATTCGATAGCTGATCCCAGATCTTGCTCATCTCTTCACTTTCCCTCAGTTGGTACGCCCTGCGAGATTATTCCCGCAGATTCAAGTTCGGCAATTTTACTTTCTGGCAAACCTAGCGTTTGCGCCAAGATTTCGTGAGTATCTTGCCCCTTCGCGCGGCCAGTCCAGTTAATTTCACCTGGTGTTTCGCTTAACCGATAAAGAACATTCTGCATTCGTACTGGCCCCAATTTTGGATCTTCGACTGTAGTAATTGTGTCTAAAGCTTGGAATTGTTTATCGGCCATGATGTCTCGGATGTCGTAGATCTGAGCAACTGCTGCTTCAGCTTCTTCAAAAGCTCGCACAACTTCGGAAGTATCTCGTTCGGCAATCCAAGTTGAGACATAGCCATCAAGTAAATCGGCGTGCTTGGCTCGCTCGCCACCGGAGGCAAACCATGGCTCGGCGATAACTTCAGGATGACCGACTAAGTGCATGACGCGTTCGGCAATTGATTGCGCAGAAGTCGAAATAGCGACCCATTTACCATCTTTAGTTTTATAGGTATTGCGTGGCGCATTATTTACCGAACGATTTCCCGAGCGAGGCTGAACAATTCCGAGTTGGTCATAGACGGTGGGTTGCGGACCTAAGATCGCCAAGATCGGTTCGATAATTGCTAAATCAATTACTTGTCCCTTGCCGAAAGCTTCACTTTCTGGATTCTTTTGCGCTGCCAAAGCCGTTAAAACCGCTTGCGAAGTAGCTAGGGCTGCGATGCCATCGGCTAGTCCAAAGGGCGGCAAAGTTGGCGGGCCATCTACTTCACCGGTCATCGCCGCAAAACCACTCATTGATTCAGCCAAGGTGCCGAATCCGGCGCGATGTGAATAAGGACCAAACTGACCAAAGCCAGTTACTCGCGCAATGATTAACTTTGGATTGATTGCCAAAAGAACATCGGGCCCGATACCCCAACGCTCTAAGGTACCTGGGCGAAAGTTCTCGATAAAAACATCGGACTGCTTGATTAGATCTTTGAGAATTTCGCTCCCGGCTGGCTTACCTAAATCAAGTGCCAGAGTTTTTTTGTTACGAGCCAACATAGTCCACCAAAGCGGAACCCCATCTTTGGAATGACCATGCAAACGAACTGGGTCACCCTTGGTTGGGTGTTCAATCTTGATTACTTCGGCACCAAAATCTGCCAACATCGTGGCAGCCATCGGCCCCGCAAACAAAGTTGCGGCATCAAGTACGCGAATACCTTTTAATGCGCTCAAGCTCGGAACTGATACTTTCCGATTGCGGTTCCGACAATCTTGCCATTTTCTAGAACCTGATTACCGCGCACAAAAGTGTCAGTAACTTTGGCAGTTAAAGTGAAACCTTCAAATGGAGTGTATTCCTGGGTTGATTCTGAATCTGCAGCGCGCACTGTGTAATTAACGCTCTCATCAACAAGTGCGATGTCAGCTTCATAGCCAACAGCAAGTGAACCCTTTTTCTTTAGGCCATAACGTTGCGCTGGCGTATATGAGGTTAATTTAGCAATTTCCGGGCGAGTTAGACCGCGTTGCAAACCTTCGGTAATCATGCCCGGCAAGAGATATTCCGCGCCACCAAAACCCGATTTAGCTAGGAAGACATCTTCTTTTGGATTTCCAAATTTCAACTCTTCTTTACAGCAAGCATGATCGCTTACCACCCAGTCGAGGTGTCCAGCCTTTAGATGAGCCCAAAGTGATTCAACATCTGCGCGTGGGCGAAGCGGCGGATTTACTTTGCCGCCGATGCCTTTTGAGTTCTCAATGTCAGCAAGCAAGTGCCCCACAGTGACTTCGCGACGGAAATTAATATGCGGAAAAGTATTCTGCATCAACATGGCAGCCTCAACTGCCTTGCGTGAAGTTAAATGCAGCAAGTTTATATTTGGCAAATTGGTCTCAAATGCCAGGTATGCAGCAATCGTGATAGCGAGGCCTTCTGAGTGTGGCGGGCGAGATTGATGGTAAGCCTCAAGGCCGCTGTATTTACCTTCTTCTTCCACAATTTTGGTGTACGCACTCATAATTTCAGCAGTCTCACAATGAAGACCCAGTGAGATTGAATCAGCTTTCTCACCAAACTTTTCACGTGCTGCCTGAACTCCGCGCATTACAAATTCAAAATGTGCGATGTCATATCGCTCATCTGGGGGAGTCATCAAGAAAGAGGATTGATCATTAGAGCGACCATGTAACCCGTGGCTACCGTAGAACATAAAGATTTTAAACGAGCTAACACCAAACTGCGAGATAATTTCTGGGATTTCAGTGATGTGCTGCTTAGTCATTGGCGCTAGGTGAAAGCCGTAATCAACATGCGCACGGTTCTCGCTGAGCGCAAGAACTTCAGGGAAGAAATCTAGATAACTGCCACCTTTATTTAGGTAGTACTGACCGGTTCGCATATACGTAATCGCAGTCGTAACACCACCTTGAGCAGAGGCCTTGCTTTCGGAAACCGTGTCTTGATCAAGTGGGTTATAAATACCCCAATGTTGATGTGCATCAACTGCGCCGGGATATGCAACCCGGCCGGTGCCATCGACAACTTTCTTCGCGTTGCTTTCATCTAAGCCAGCACCAATCGCTGTAACTATGCCATCAGTAACTGCAATATCTAGCGGGGTAGCAGATTCGCCATCGTGATTAACTACTTTTACATTCTTAATTAGTAGGTCATATGTCGCCATCGCCGCACCTTTCGCCAAATTCGATCGTTCCACCTAGTGAAACCTTGTTCCGCCACAATACCTGAAATGTGGGGCGTTAAACAAGAGTTTCCTCTTCCCAATTCTATTTTATGGTGTTACGTTCTGCGGAACGCGATTCCATTTTCGAAGCAGGAGAGGTGTTCATAATGATTTATCTAGTTTACAAAATGCATCTCTCCGAAAAGTCACGCCGAAATATGAAAGAGTTTTGGAATCGAAAGAGGTTTGAGTAATGGCCGTTGAAAGCAAATCACAGCGTATTGCCACGGTTGAACGTGCCGCAGATGTACTACTTCTATTTTCACAATGTGGTGAGCCTGATCTAGGCATCACTGAAATTGCTCGTAACTTAGGTTTATCTAAAGCCGCCGTGCACCGCATACTGGCATCCCTACGTAGCCGTGGCTTCATCGATTTAATTGAGGAGTCTCGTCGCTACACACTTGGTACATCATCACTCGCTCTTGGTTTAACTTGTCTGGCTCAATTAGATATTCGTTCCCTTGCCGCACCTGAACTAGCTGCTTTGTCACGAGCTACTCATGAAACTGCCACACTTTCAATCAGATCAGGTTTTGAGCGACTTTATGTTGATCAAGTTATTCCAAATCGTGAAATTGTTATGTCGGTTGCCATGGGCATTACCCACCCGTTACATGCCGGCAGCTCATCAAAAGCCTTTTTAGCTTGGATGCCAGAGACTGAAATTTTGCAATATTTAAAGCGTAAGCTAAAGCCGATAACAGCTGCAACACCAATTGATCCAGCGAAGATTATTTATGAATTGCGCCAAATCCGAACTCGGGGTTACTCGCAATCTGTGGGCGAAAGACAACCTGGTTCAGCTTCAGTTGCAGCGCCGATCTTTGATCGCTCAGGCACACCGATTGCGGTAATTAGCGTATGTGGCCCAGCAGATCGCTTTAAATCCGAGCTTTCGCAATGCGTGCCATTACTACTTGACTCAGCTGCTCGACTATCAAAGCGCATGGGCTATATCCCGAAGAAGAAAATTTAAGTTAAATGAAAATCGGATTAGCTATGGGAGTTGTTGGCATCCCGCTACCGGAATACCGTGAAATTGCACAAAGCGCCGAAGCAGCTGGCGCATATGCACTTTGTGTCGGCGAGGCAGCTAATGAAAGTATTGCTTCAGCTACTTACTTTGGCACAGTAACAACCAAACCGAAGATAATTACTGCGATTACTACCTGGGTAAGACCGCCAGTTAATACCGCACTTGGTTCGACCACAATTGATGCAATCACTGATGGCAGATTCGAACTTGGTTTAGGAACGATGCCTGATCACTGGAATCGAGAGCATTATCAAATCGACCCGGCCCGACCAACTGTGCGCATGCGTGAGTATGTTGCTGCTATTCGCGAGAGCTGGCTAGCTCATAGTGGCGCTAAAGCAACTTTCAACGGTGAGTTTTATCAGATTAATGGATATCAACGTTTAGCAAAACCCTTACGTGATTCAATTCCAATTCACTTAGCCGCCACTAGACCAGGGATGGCCAAATTAGCGGGCGAAATTGCCGATGGCGTAATTGTAAATTGGCTACATACTTATGAGTGGCTACATCAGAGCCTAGAACCAGCGCTCGCAGCAGGTTCGCAGATTTCAGGAAATAGCTGCCAGCGAAGTGCGATGGTGCGAGTTTTGATTGAACCAGATGCGAAAAAGGCTCGAGAAGTGCTTAGACCATCCTTTGACATGTATCGCAACGTTCCTTACTTTCATGAAATTACCGCCAGCGCTGGCTTTCAAACCACGCCAACTTCCGAACTGCCAGATGAGTTAGTCGATGCGATGACCGTGCATGGCTCCATTGAGCAAGTTATTGAAATAATTGGCCAGCGATACGGTGGTTGGGCAGATTGGCTAGAGCTTATTCCACCAGGAGCAACAAGTTCTGCAGTTCTGCGAACTTCCTATGACGGACTTTTTACCCTGTTGCCTAAATTAAAAGAGATCTAAAGCCATTACTTATCAGTACTTTCCGAAGTAGTTCCAAGCAGCGGAACATGATTACGAATTGTAATACTTATGTCTAGCGCATATTTTTGGCGTTTTATTGGTTAAACCCTTGACCTAGTTAGTGTGATTGCTTACTGTAATGGAACGGTGTTTCGGTGAGCGATACACATCCACAGTTAGTGATGGAGGAAATGTGTTTAAAAAGAAAGTAATCATTGCTGCATTAGCAGCAACTGCATTATTTGGCACAGCTGTAACAGCAACTGCTGCAGATAATCCAGGACTTGTTCCAAAGAAAGTTTGGAATTCAAAAGCAGATAAAATTAAGGTTGGCTTAATTGCACCAATGACTGGCATCTTCGCAGTTCTAGGTAAGTCACAGCAAGCATCACTTCAAGTTGTGGCAGATCAGATCAACGCAGCCGGTGGCATTGGTGGCGCAAAGATCGAACTCGTTATTCGTGACGGTGGTTTAGATCCAGTGGCATCTGCTAACCACGCGAAAGAATTAGCTGGTGATTCATCAATTAACTTAGTTGTTGGACCATCAATTTCAGCTTTCTATCAAGGTGCCGCAGTTGCTTATGAAGCAGCCAAGAAGCTCAATTGCCAACCAGCAGTAGCAGCGCTTGACTTTACTGATTATAAGTATGGTTTCCGTTCTCAGGACTTCTACAAGGATACTTTGACCGCCTTGATGACCGTACTTGAGAAGAAGAAAATTAAGAAGTTTGGCATGATCTACGAAGCAGGTCCTACCGGAACTGACTTCGATGCATATTTCACCGCCCAAGGATCTAAATATGGCTTAACTTACCTAGGTTGGGAAAAGATCACATCTACTGCAACTTCACATAATGCTGAACTGCAGAAGTTGATCGATAAGGGCGCTGAAGCGGTAAACATTTCAAATAACGCATACGGTGCTTACACTGCCAAGGCTGCTAAAGAACTTAAGTTCAAGGGCATCTTGATGGGTGGCTCTGGCGCACAGAACATCGCATTCCATGAAACTGGCGGCGATGACTTTGCCGGAACACTTATGGCTGCACCTAATTACCAGTGGCCACTGCGTTCTACCTGGCAACCTGGTTACAAGGCACATACCGATGCAGTTGTTAAGGCATACGGTTTCAACACTGGCGTTAAGTCCGGTGCAACGTCACCTAACGGAACTGCAATTGCGGCTGACTGCCTATATGCATATGCAGTAGCTGCTAACAAGGTCCGTTCCCTCGATACCATCAAGGTGCGCAATGCAATGGAAACGCTTGATATTCCAGCCAAGATGACGCCTTCAGGTGTTCGAATCCACCCAGGACCAGAGCACAACTTGTATCAATCTGATGGCATCAACGTCTATGAATGGCGCAAGGATGCAAAGGGTTGGTACACCATGGAAGTTAATGGAATCAACCGTCAAGCAGCTGCGTGTCCTGAGGTAGGTTGGCTTGCCAAGACTGCCTCTGGCAAAGCTTTGGTTTGTGCCAAGGTGGGCAGCAAGTTGGTCTACAAAGCTGGAAACTAATTAAGAAATAAGAACACGTTGAGTGAGAGTGGGTCCGAAATTCCGGATCCACTCTCACTCAAATTTTAAGTTTAGCCGAGACGCTTTTATAAGATTGCTAAGAAGTGGAAATTAATGAGCCTTCAGATTTGGATTGATGGTCTCTTTGCTGGATCAGTATTTGCGATCATTGCATTGAGCATGACCATTGTTTATCAGCCGACTCGTATCATGAACTTTGCTCAAGGCGAGGGTTTTGTTCTTGGCGCAGCGCTTGGGTATCAGATGCTCGGAGTCTGGAAATGGCCACTGATTCAATCCGTGGTTGTTTTGATATTAGCCGCGATATTGATGGGCTTTATTATGGAGCGCATGGTGATGTTGCCGGTGCAACTATCGGGCAGCAAATTTGCCTGGATTATTGCAACGTTGGCGGCCGCGATGATCTTCCAATCTGCCTTTAATATTAAATATGTAAATGTGACCTTTAGCTACTTTGATATTATTGAGAAAGATATCCCAATCTTTGGCGCCAAACTTTCAATTCAAAAACTTTTAGTAATTCTATTGATGCTTCTTATCTTTGTTATAAATGATCAATTCTTAAAGCGCACACTTTGGGGTCGTTCGATTCGAGCAATTGCCCATAATCCAGATACTTCAACGATTTTAGGAATTCCAACTAGGCCAGTAATTAAGTTGGCTTTCATTACCGGAACAATTGTTATCGCACTGGTTGGATTCTTAGCTACCCCAGTAATTATTGTCGCGCCCGCCGCAGGCCTTTTCTTTACTATCCAAGGCTTTACCGCAGCAATTATTGGTGGCGTTGGTAGCCCTAAAGGCGCAGTAATCGGCGGCTTAATCATTGGCATGTTAGATAGCGTAGTTAGATCTTGGCTGGGCGGAACTTGGGGGCTCTTTAGTACCTTCTTCGCACTCGCAGTGATCTTAGTTCTTAAGCCAAATGGCCTCTTCGGCAAGAGAGTAGAGGGAAGATAAATGATTTCAACTTACAAGGGCCTTAATCGTCTTTTATTAAGTGGAACCTTTCTGGCAATTGTGCTCCTCTACCTCTTCCCAATTTTTATAAAAGGAAGCAGTAACCCAGGCTTCTACCTGCAGGTTGTATCGGTTGCGGTATGTTCGGCGATTTTAACTATTTCGCTAAATATCTGCATGGGTTACGGCGGTTTACTCTCGCTGATGCACACCGGTATGCAGATGGCAGGTGGCTATGCCGTTGCTATTTTGGCAGTTAAACAAGGTTGGAATGGTTGGTTAGCGTTGGTCGCAGCAGCTGCCGTCGGCGCTGTTTTTGCGATTTTAGTTATCCTGATTTCGCTCCGAGCGACATACCTTTATTTCGGCATGATTACCTTGGCTATTAACTTAATTGCCATGGAGGCGGTTCGTCATGGTGGTGAACTAACTGGTGGCTATAACGGACTCTTTGGCGTGTTCGCACCAGGTATCCCAAGTGGAATAATGTCAGCTGAAGGTTTTTATCGAGTAATGATTACAATTTTGATTCTGGCTTACATAGTCCAGCGGAATTTAATCTTTAGTGGATTTGGCCGAAACACTATGGCCTTACGTGAATCTGCCGAGACTGCAACAGCACTTGGAATCTCACCTAGCATTCACCGCATAAAAGTATTTGGCGTTTCCGGAGCCCTTGCGGGTCTGGCTGGCGGATTACTCTCAATTCAAATCGGTTACGCCATCGCAGACATTGGCGATCTGAATAATGGTTTGATCTTCTTCGTCGGAATATTTCTGGGCGGAATTGGCACCCTGGCTGGCCCAGTCTTAGGTGTTGCCTTGGTCGCGACCATTGACTTTATGATCCGCGGTACTGGTCAATATCGCACCTTAGTTCTTGGCTCAATCCTGCTCTTGACCATGATTGTTCTGCCTCGTGGAATTGTTGGCACCTACCGAGCTTCTCGCTACGGCTCACCACGATCACGTGAGGTTTTACCTGGCGAAGCAGATAACTATCATTTAGATATCGCGGTGAAGAATGTAGCAAAGGGCGAAGTTTTACTTGAAGCAAATGATGTGGTTAAACACTTCGGTGGCGTACACGCGGTAGATGGAATATCAGTTCAATTTAAGGCTGGTGAGATTCACGGAATTATCGGACCGAATGGCTCTGGTAAATCGACCTTAATTTCGGCGCTGACTCGCTATCACGAGTTAACTTCGGGCTCAGTTACCTTGCTGGGAGTAGAGGCAGATAAGAAGGCATTTAAGGTTGCCCGCGCTGGCGTAACTCGAGTCTTCCAAATTCCACATTTATTTGAACGCGTAAGTGTTCTCGATAATGTGCTTACCGGTATGTATCGCCGAGATAAGTACAGTATTTTTGATGCCATATTCCGTACGCCTAGATATTTAAAGGCTAATTCACGAAGTGTGGCTGAAGCAAAAGCGCTGCTCTCACTCGCTGGAATGCTCGGCATGGAAGAGATAGCAGCTGGTTCAATCTCGCACGGTCAGAAGCGATTGCTCGAAGTAATTCGCGCGGTAGCCACTGAACCAAAGATTCTTATTTTGGATGAGCCAGCAACTGGACTTACTCAAGATGAATTGAATTCGCTAAAGAGTTTGATTCGCACACTCGCTGCAGGCGGAATGTGTATTGTTCTAATTGAACATAACGTAGCTTTCCTCATGGATCTCGCTGACATCGTTACCGTTATTCAGAGTGGAAAAGTTATTGCTGAAGGAACTCCACAAGCAGTTCAGAAGGATGAAAAAGTTCTTGAGGCCTACCTTGGAAATACCGATTTCTCGAAGGAGTTAGCATGAGCGATCTACGTATTGAAGGGCTAACCGTAACCTACGGTGGTGCTAAGGCTTTAGATAACCTCTCAATCGAAGTTAAAACTGGGGAATTCGTGGCGTTGCTTGGTGCTAATGGTGCTGGCAAAACGACAACGCTGCGAGCAACTTCAGGTTTAATGCGACCTGCCGCTGGAAAAGTTTTCTTTGGCGATCAAGATATTTCCAAGTTGCCTGGTCACAAGCGAACCGCAATTGGTATTGGCCATGTTCCAGAGGGACGACAGATTTTTCCTGACCATAGCGTTGAAGAAAATTTGCAACTTGGATCCTTTGTTCGACGTAAGCATCGCACTGAGACTGCGCAGTCGGTTGAAGATATGTATGACTTGTTCCCTCGCCTAAAGGAACGCCAAAAGCAAGCAGCCGGCACGTTATCAGGTGGCGAAGCGCAGATGCTTGCGATTGCTCGTGCATTAATGTCTCGACCAAAAATCCTGATGTTAGATGAACCAAGTCTTGGTTTGGCCCCACAACTGGTACTTGAATTGTTTAAGTATTTGAAGCGACTGCACGCCGAGCAAGGTTTAACTATTTTGTTAGTTGAACAGCAAGCTCGCTTGGCTCTGCAGCTTGCACAGCGTGCCTATATTCTCGAACGCGGAGCGGTAAAGATTGAAGGCAATTCGAAAGATCTCATCAATGACCCTCGTGTGGCTGAGGCCTATCTAGGAAAAGCGAGTTAACTATGACTAGCGCACCATTTATTGATGGAGTAACAGCAGCGCTAGTCGGAGTTCATGAAGTAGATACCCATTTGGGTTTCTGGCGTGATGAGTTAGGTTATGAGGTAATTGATAGCGGTGTAATTGCGGCACCTGCTGCAAAAGCTCTATATAACGTTGATGGCGAAATCCAAGTTTGGCAGATGGCGCCAGCTAGTGCTGATACCGGACAAGTTTGGTTTGTTAAGACTCCTAATTCGGCAGCGCTAACACCAAAGTATCCGCACACCAGCGAGTGGGGCTATCACGCCCTAGATCTATATACCCGCGATGTACTGGCTACGCATTCGCAATTATTTCCTAAGGGTTGGCAATGGCCAGCGCTACCACAGGCTTACGGCGTGCCATTTGGCGATAAAGTAATTGAAATTACCGAAGGCTTTTGTTGGGGCCCTGAAGGCACCGATATTGTTTTCGTTGAAGCAACTAATGAGCGCCCAACACATACTTGGGGAACAAATCCAAAGTTGCCTTACACCGAACTGACTTCAGTTGTTTGCGGAGTTAAAGATGTCGAACTCGCTAAAGAATTTTTTGGACCAGAGGGCCTTGGAATGAGTATTTGGTACGACGTTTCTTTCGTACAAGATGGCGTTAACTTGATCGCTGAATTGCCACAAGGTTCAAATGTGCGTTTAGCTTTCGTGGCCGGCAGCAAGACAGCACGCATTGAGTTAATTCACGTGCATGATCTGCCACCGCGCGCCGATACTCGTGCGCAACAGCGCCCTGGTCAAGTATTAGGACATATGGGCTGGTCATTTGTAACACCTGATTTAAATGGCGCGATGAAACGCATTGTCGAAAAGAAGGGTGCTTTAATCTCTGAAGTTGTTTCTACCAACGATCCACTTCATGGAAATGCCCGCGTAGTTGCAGCCCATACACCAGAAGGCGCTTTCATCGAGCTTTGGGAGAGAGTGTAAACATGAAGCACACTGGGTGGACTGGCCGCATTGATTACGTTCATGACGATAGCCGCGAACGTGGTCGCGAGTGGTTTAACGTAACTAAGCACGACGAGGGCTACCGAGTTATACGTGCACATTGCGAGATGGATGACACTGAAATTCTGCGCGATGTAACCCACACTATGACTCATGCATTCAGACCCGTTGAAACCTATGTACGGCTTGAAGTTAAGGGTCAGCATCGGGGTAGTGGTTGGTTTAATTTTGAGGGCGAAGATGCCACCTGTCACTCTTGGATGACCGAGCATGGCCATGTAACTCAAAAGATTAAGGTTCCAGGCGGTGTTAAATCTTTTGGCCCACACCCAGTGCTTTGCGATTGTTTCCATACTGCGATGTATGACCACAGTAACTCAGAAAAGATCCAAAACTTTAGCGGCATCTTGCATTCCTCCCCTGAGCCAGATGGATCAACGGGTCCAATGATGGGGCAATGGGAGTTTGGCATTGAATTTATGGGCGAAGAAAGTGTCACTGTGCCAGCTGGCACTTTTGATACCTTGAAATATCGCTACCACTTAGATAATTACGGTTGGCCACCTGAGGATGTTTGGGTAATGCCAGGTTCGCGCCAATTAGTAAAGATTCGCTGGGATGTTTTAAAAACCACCTACGTGCTAGCCGAGCTGAATGGAACCCCACAATGAGTCAACTACGCGAAATATTAAATGGCCTAACTGGAGTTTGGGAGGGCACTTACTCGCACTTTAAAACTGATGGTATCTTGATCGAAAAATATGATTCGCATCAAGAGACCCGACTTGTCGGCGAAGATTGGTATGAGCGCATTGTTTATAAGCGCGCTAATCAGGAACCCGAGACCATTGATTTTCGTGCTCGCGTCATCGGTAATGAGCTGCTATTTGATGATGAGAATTTTCTCGGCCAGACCACAGTTGTAAATCCGCAGATGCTAGTTTTCCCATATACCTGGAAAGATAAGCCACATCTCAAGGTGCTCGAGCTGATTTATATTGTTAACGACAACTACCGCACTCGCACATGGCAATCATTTGAACATGAGAAACTCGTGAAAACTACGCTCATCGAAGAACATCGAGTACCTGGTGGCAGCGTAGCCATTTGGTAATCGTTCAATAAAAAGCCCCTCAAATCAACACTGATGAGAGGGGCTTTTTAATTCTAATTTATTATTAGATCGATGCTCCTGGCTTTGCAATACCCAAGAATGCTGCAGCCAACACACAGAACCAGATTAAGTGCACCCAAGGAAGGGCGTTCTTAAGGGAAAGTGAAAGCGCATCGTTATCAGCTTCAGTTTCTTTACCGGCTAGAACTTTTCCAAAAGCTGGCCCAAATGGCACTAGTGCTCTACGAATTCCAACGCCACCGGCAATTGCGGTTGCATAGAACATCACCTTGATTGCCAGCCACTTTGGATTAGTGGTTACGCCAAATGGTTCATCAACTGCCAAGGTGTAAATACCGCCAGCAAAGATTGAAGCCACAACCAAGTAGCGAATAGTCATGTCAGTCTTCTTGATAATGGCAGCTTTAGGGTCGCCATGTGAATGATAGTTGCGAATTACCAAGTAAAGCCAAGCCAAGCCTGCCAACCAAGATCCAATAATGATTAGATATTTATTATCGATTACAAAACTTGGTGATCTGTCATAGAGAGCCATCAACGATATTCCGCTCGGCAAGAAGAGCACTAAACAAATACGTGGACTCAAATCTACGAATTCCATTATCTTGCCAGTGATCGCGCGAGTTTCAGTAGAAAGTTTACGATCGACCACAAAGCGAGATGTGTAGTAGACGCCAAGATCTGCGCCTAGCCAATACACAAATAGAACTACATGGATAAAGAGAAAAATTTCAAGCAGTGTGATTCCCATTATTTACATACCATCGCCATCCCAGCGACCGCGCGAACGCGAACGCACTGGAAGCGATGAAATAATTGGAGCTGGAATTGGCATTCCTGGTTCCCACTTGCGGCCATAGCCCCAGTTATAAGCGCCTTCATCAGTGCGTTCATCTGGATGTTCTAGCGTCTTTGGATCTGGCCAAGTTTCATGTGAATGACCATGATCACCATCATGAGTATGACCGTGCTCATCTTCAATACCAAGTGCAACAAGTGACTTATCTGGGCCGGTGCCATGTTGAACGTAATCAACATCTGGCTGGTTCATTGAACGTTGGTATTCAACTGAAGCCTTCAAGTTCGTTAGATCATGCTCCGTGCGCCAAGTAGGAACTGTGCCAAGGTCATGAGTTGATTGAGACCACTTCATGCGGCCACCATCAGGTCCATAATTAACGGCATCTGCGCCCCAACGAACGAATTCATTCTGGCTATACCAGTTTGAAAGTTCACCATCAGAACGTAGTAACCAAGTTGCCCCACCTTCGAGTGAAACGAAGTGGCCATGCTTTACGCGAGCTGGACGGAAGAAGTAAGTGCCCTTAGTCAAATCACCAAAGTTGTAAGACATATTTCCTTGCACTGTGTATGCCTCTTCAAAACATGGGTGGTGAGCTAAACGGTGATCAGTCCAACCTTCGCGCGCATGTACCAAGCGAGTATAGAAACCAGTGATTGGATCAACCTTTAGATACTTAATTAGTAGACCTGGCATTGGGCCTGGGTTCGGAACTTCATCCCACTGACGCGCTTCGGTATCTTCAATAGTGATATCACCGTGAGCAGCATCTTTCCAACGCGGCGCATTAACGCTATCTACTTCATCAAAACCAGCATCGCCATATTCGCGGAAATGCAAAATCTGAGTTCCTTCTTTAAAGAAAAGTGAATCCATTGGTACTCCTCGTGGCGCTTGAACATATCCACCCTTACCAATTGTTTGACCACCAATGCGCATCTCACCTTCAAGAACGTAGTACTCAGTATTTGCGTGGTGAATACCAGGACCGCGATTCCAATCAGTATGGAAGTCAACGCGAAGAGATGATGAACCATCTTCTTCGTCAACACTCATACGTCGTTCACTTGCACGACCGTTGCCCTTAATTAATTCAGCACCATGCCAGACATAATCTGCCTGATCAATGAGCTCTACGTGTGGACGCATTTACATCTCCCTCTGAAGATAGAAATTGTTGGTGAACTTTTACCACGTTCCACGGGGCGGAAAGTAGTTCCAGTTACAGAGTTGAGATTAGCCAACGCAAGCACCGTTAGCAATAGAAAAACGGTTACGTTTTAAAGAAATTATTTGGAGAATTGAACGCGTAATTCAGTCTTTAAAACCTTGCCAGAAGCATTCCTTGGCAACACTTTTAAGAAATGAAACTCACCAGGAATCTTGTAACCTGCCAGTGATTTGCGAGAAAAAGCATCTAGTTCTTCAGCAGCTATTTCTGTTCCACTTCGCGAAACAATAATCGCAATTGCCCGCTCGCCCCAAGTTTCATCTTTAATTCCAATAACTGCAACTTCAGCGATATCTGAATGTTTGGCGAGAACTTCCTCAATTTCGCGAGGATAAACATTAGTTCCGCCAGAGATAATCAAATCCTTTTTGCGATCGACAATTGAAATATAACCCTCGGCATCGCGAACCACGATGTCATTACAAGTTAAGAAACCATCGGCAGTTGTGCAGGCCTCGGTAGCAGCATCATCCTTGAAGTAGCCATTCATTAGGTATGGCGAGCGAGAATAAAGCTCACCGGGTTCACCAATTGGCGTTGGCGTGCCGTCATCATTGAGCACGATTACTTCAGTCATAAACCAGGCATGACCTACAGAACCTGCTTTGCGTAGCGCATCAACTGGACGCAAATTCGTGACAATGCCAGCTTCAGTTGAACCATAAAGTTCGTGCACATCGACGTTGGGAAAGAGTTTTACCACCCATTCTTTTAGCGGAACTGGCAAGGCTGCGGCATTAAAGTAAATGGTTTCCAACGTTGAAATATCTTTTGATGCAACGACCTCATCGCCAAGTGCTCGCATCATCTGAGCATGAGTTGGGACTAAAAATATTGTTTGTAACTTATGCTGGCCAATCATGTCCAGAGTTTCTTCCGGATCAAATTTACGTTGCATAACTAAAGTGCCACCAGTGAAAACTGCCCCGTAACCAAAAGCAAAGCCAGCGCCGTGATACATCGGAGCAACTGCAATAGTTTTTCGACCTGGGCCTAGACCCCATTCAATTGCTGTTGCAAAGAAAGTTAAACAGCGTGATCGATGTGAAATCAAAACACCTTTAGGTTTGCCAGTGGTTCCTGAGGTGTAGGCAATACAGAATGGTTCATTTTCATCGACTACAACACCAGGGTCAGTAGCTGGATATTTGGCAATTAAGGTTTCGTAGTTTGGGTGGGTCTCGCCACCATCTATTGCCCAAACGGTTGATGGCAAATTACTTGGCAGAACGGCAGCTAATGCTGCATCGTAAATAAGTGCTTGTGCTTCAGAATGTTCAAAGATGTAAGTATTTTCATCTGCAGTTTGACGCGGGTTAATTGGCACGATTGGGAATCCAGCCATTGCACACCCGGCCGCAACTTCAGAATATTCCAATCGATTGCCCATCAAAACACCAATAGCCACACCGCGTTTTAAATTTGCCGCAAGCAGCGCATTTGCTAACTGGCATGCTCGTTCGAAAAGCTCGCGATAGGTAATTGATCGAGCACCATCAATAATGGCAATTTGATTAGGCGATGCGATTGAAAATTCGCGAATGCCGTTAGCTATGTTCAGCGGGGCGCCACCAAGATTGATTGCCATGCGCCTAGTTTTCACCTTACCGTGGTTGAGCGCAACTGTCGGCAAACTTTCTAGGCGGGAAACCATCTAGTATGATTCGGCGATATTAGATGTAGTTCCTGATAGTGGAACAGTTCATTTCGATTGAATTAAAAAGGGAATAAGTGATGACAAAGCATGAGGCAGTCTTGGGTCGGTTCTTCGAAGACTACGTAGTTGGCGATATCTACCAACATCCATTTGGCCGCACTATTAGCCAAGCCGATAACACTTGGTTCACGCTACTTACCTGCAATACCAATCAGAATCACTTTAATGCAGAATTCGCTAAGTCAAATCCAATTACCGGCGGTCGAGTAATCGTTAACTCAGGTTTAACTGTTGCCATGGTGCTTGGTATTTCAGTCATGGATATGAGTCAAAATGCGGTTTCGAATTTAGGCTGGACCGATATCAAGTTAACGCACCCAATCTACGAAGGCGACACTCTTTACGCAGAATCAATCTGCACCGATACTCGTGAATCTGCTTCGCGCCCAAATGTCGGAATCATCAGCATGAAAACCCGTGGCCTTAATCAAGACGGCGAAGAGATCATGTCTTATAAGCGCACGGTAATGATTGCCAAGCGTTCTTCCGGTATTGGCCAGAACTATTTCCCAAAAGCTAAGAACGGCGAAATAACTGCTTAGTTAACGCCAATTACGCGCACGCCGGCATGTGTCTTATAGCGGCGGTTCATGGAAATTAGGTTTGCAGTAAGCGCTTCAACTTGGCCGGCGTTGCGCATTTTACCGGCATAAATTCCGCGCATTCCAGCGATTTGATCAACCATCTGCTGCACCAAATCAGTAGCTGGCTTGTGATCACCAACAACCATGATGTCGATATCTATTTCAGCCAATGATTGATCTGAAAGTAGTACTGCTGATACATGGTTGAAAGCGGTAACTACATAACTTTCGGCCAAGATGCCTTGCGCTTGAGCACATGCACTACCTTCGGCAACTGCTAATGGAAATGCACCCCCAGCATCAAAGCCCATTGGGTTTACACAATCGATAACTACCTTGCCGGCAAGTTCATTTTTTAGCGAAGTTAGCGACTCTTTATGACTATCCCAAGGCACCGCGATAATTACTAAATCTGATTTAGCGGCGCATTCAGTATTGTCGGCACCTGTAATGCCATTACCAATTTCGGCTGCTGTTGAAACTGCTTTCGCGCCATCGCGTGAACCGATAATTACTTTAAAGCCAGCTTTCGCTAACCGGTAACCCAAACCAGTTCCTTGAGCGCCAGTGCCACCAATGATGCCGACGGTCAATGCTTTAAGTTCTTTGCCCGGATAAAGTTCAGTAGTTTCAGTCATGCCCAGAATTCTAAAGGGAGATTGCTAATTTTGCAGATGATGTTCCATTAGCGCCCGCGTCGCGTGCCCTAGATTGCCAATATCAATTGCCAATAGGTCAGACCAATCATCGCAATCAGCTTTTATACCTCTGAATTCTGGGTCAGTTAACTCGGCGGCATTTGCACCGCAGTGAGCAGCTGCTGAATTAAGACCGAAGTTAGTCGCTACTTTGCCGACAGTGCTAAAAAATGCGGTCGTACCTATTTCATTTTGGTCAGCGATAAAAGAAGTCCGATGGCCAGCGGCCATTTCAAGTGCAAGTGAAATTTCTTTTACTGAAACGCTGGGCAAATCTGGCAAGAAAATTGCGATCTTATTTTCTTCGCCAATGGCAATCTGCAAGTCAGAATTTATATTTAGTGGTTCAGCAATTGGGAAAGAGGTTAAGCGGGGATTAGCGGCAGTGGTCAAAAGTTTATGGTCTATGCCAACCACAGTAATGCTTGCGATATTTGGAACTTGCAGCAAAGCATCAATTAAGTCACTCGCCATTGCTTTAATCAGGGAAACTCGAAAATCTGCCGGAATATTGCCCAATCTCGTCTTACCTACCGAGAAGTGTTTCAGGGGCAGGAATACAGACCATTGCTCATTGGGTTTGCTGGCACTAGTCACCGTATTATCGTACCCGTGAGCTCGCCATTAAAAGTAGTTGCCTTAGCTGGCGGAATTGGTGGAGCTAGATTTTTAAAAGGGTTGCGGTTAATTGAGGACCTAGATATTTCCGTGGTCGTCAATAATGGCGATGACATCACTATGCACGGCTTGCGGATCTGCCCAGATTTAGATTCGGTTATTTACAACTTAGCTGGTGAATCAGATTTGGTTCGCGGCTGGGGTCGCAAAGATGAAACTTGGGTAGTGCAGCAACAGTTAGCTCACTATTTAGGTGAAGAGCAATGGTTTAATTTGGGCGATAAAGATTACGCAACTCATATCTTTCGCACTAATTTGTTGAATAGTGGAGTTACACTTAGTGAAATTGTGGAACTGCAGTGTGCTAAGTGGGGGATAGACCTGAATTTGATGCCAGCCACAAATGATTTTGTACAGACCCAAGTTCTATTAGCTGATGGGCAACAAATCCATTTCCAAGAGTGGTGGGTAAAGCATCGAGCCGCCTTGCCTGCTATTGGTTTTGAGTTAACCGGTGCCGAGAGTGCTAAACCAGCCCCAGGAGTAATAGAAACGATCGCTCAGGCAGAGTTAATCATTCTCTCGCCAAGTAATCCAATAGTTTCGATCGGCATGATTCTAAGAATTCCTGGCATTCGAGCTGCCATCATGGCCGCTAAGGCACCAGTAGTTGGCGTTTCACCGATAATCGGCGGTAACCCAGTTCTAGGTATGGCTGATAAATGTCTAACTGCACTCGGTTTAGAAACGAGTGCTACCAGCGTTGCTGCTCAGTACGGCGATTTATTAGATGCTTGGTTAATTGCTGATAGCGATGATGATCAAATTTCAGCTATTACGAATTTAGGAATAAAGTGCGAGAGTGCACCATTATTGATGACTGATGACCAGGCTGCCAAAGAAATTGCAGCTAAAGCGATTGGGATGCTGCGATGACAAATGACTTTAGCGTTCATCCGATTGCTGGCATTCCTGAGATTAATCCAGGCGATGATTTAGCGGCGCTAATTCTAAAAGCAGTACTAACTGGCCCAGGATTACTAGCAAATGACATCTTGGTTGTCACCAGCAAAGTAGTCAGCAAAGCTGAAGGTCAGATGGTTCCGAGCCAATCTCGCGAGGCAATCATTGATGAAGAAACTGTACGCGTAATTGCGCAACGTGGAACTACTAAAATTGTCGAAACTAAACACGGTTTGATTATGGCTGCAGCCGGTGTTGATGCCTCTAATGCTCCTAAAGGAATGATTCTTAAACTTCCGGTAGATAGTGATGTAAGTGCTCGAAAGTTGCGCGCTGAATTTCAAAAAGTAGCCAAACCGATCGGCGTGATAATCACTGACACGATGGGCCGCGCTTGGCGGCTTGGTTTAACTGATAACGCAATTGGCGTTGCTGGAGTAACAACTTTGCTCGACTATCGTGGCCAGAAAGACGCTGCCGGTCGTACCCTTGAGCAATCAGTAGCCGCCGTTGCTGATGAAATTGCCAGTACTGCTGAATTAGTAAAAGGAAAGCTAGCTCAGATCCCGGTTGTTTTGGTTCGTGGTTTATCGCAATATGTCTTAGCTGAAGATGGCCCTGGGGCCAGATCGGTAGTTAGGCCACCTGAAGAGGATTTGTTCGGGCTCGGCAGCGAAATGGCCGAGCGGCGCGGATATCTTCGCGGATTCGAAGATGGCAAGAATGAGCGATAACGTTCCATTTCTAACGCTGGCGTTCGTGCTTTTCCACTCCCTAAATGTTGCCGTTCTTAGTTTTTCCGCTTAAATAAAGACATGAAAATGTCCGCGGATATCTTGATTATCGGTGGTGGCGTTTCTGGTTCCGCTATGAGTGCGGCTTTAGTTAATTCCGGCCATCGAGTTATCTGTATTGATCAAGGTACTGGCGGCCCACTAGATACATCGCGTGGTGATCACATTTCACCAGTCAACGTCGAAACTATTGCCGAGTGGGGAGTACTTGAACACTTCTTTGCAGCTGGTGCCACAAAGCGTATTGGTCACCACTTTAGATCATCCGATGGCGAGACTTTACTTTCAGCTGAATATACCGAGATGGGAATTCCGTATCCATACTTCTTAGTGATTAACCACGAGTTAATTACGCCAACCTTTATGAATTTTGCTAAGACCGACCCTAGCTTTGTTCTTTTGCAGCCATATTCAGTTAAAGATCTTGAAGTCACCGACGGAACTGTAACAAATGTCTTGGCCACAAATCGCGAAGGCGATGAAGTTCAAATTACTGCTCACATGATTATTGCTTGTGATGGCGCATCTTCAACAGTGCGCGAAAAATTGCGTGTGCCATGTTTTGAGCACCCTTACACACATCCAATGGTGGCCTTCTTTACCGATCGGCCTACATCGCTTTCACCTGATAATTACTTCTTTAGATATGCCGGCGATAATGGCCAGCTAGTAATCCAGCAACGCATGGATGGCCGAATCAAAGTGACTATGCCAGTTGCCGATGAAGGTATTCCTTGGTGGAAGAAATCAACCAATGAAGATCGTCAAAAGATTATTGGCAGCATTGCCCCCGAATTGGCTGAGAGTGAATTCGAACTAGCTGGTTTTTATCCGGTACGAATGATTCACGCAATTGAATATGCCATTGGAAACGTCGTTTTAATCGGTGACGCAGCACATGCCATTCACCCAGCTCGTGGTCAAGGCCTAAATATGGGAATTGCTAGCTTAAAGACTTTATTACCTTTGATTCCTGCGCCTGCGGATATGGGAAATCGGGCAGCAGTGCAGTCAGCACTCGCTGAGTTTCAGCGAATTCAAAAACCGCTAAACGAGCGCATCATTGCTCGCAACCACTCTGCTGCAATGGAGATGGAGATGGGCGCCGATGAGAATCGTGCGTTTGTACTTAAGAAATCAAACGCTGCGATCAAACAAATGGCTGGTGATTTAAAGATTCGTGAGCTTCATCTAAATGAGGCGACGGGTTATCACTTCGGAGTTTCAGCTAAGACTTAAACGTTTGCAAATGCCTTTCGAATTTGAGGCATAACTTCGGCTGCAAAAAGTTCAGACATATCTACAACGCCGGTAATTCGCTTGCCATGCGGCTCGGCATAAGGCGATCCACCGAGTAGATAAACATGCTCTAAGCCCATATCTATTAACTTGCTTAGCTTTTCAACGCATAAAT
This sequence comes from Bifidobacterium breve, assembly GCA_945885625.1. GTDB lineage: Bacteria > Actinomycetota > Actinomycetes > Nanopelagicales > Nanopelagicaceae > Planktophila. The sequence goes on from CAMCYS010000003.1 coordinate 88,289, forward strand.
CAACTGGGCCACAGATTGCCATCCAGCGGACAAATTCATCATCAATCATGTTTAAGTGCGAACCAGCATCTTGAGCATGGTGTTTCATGTCGTAATCCGATTTCATTTTCTCAGCGATACCTTTAATTTGCTCAGGTAAATGCTCAGTTGGCGATGCCTTCATGCCGGCGAAGTGCGAAACCATACCAGTAACCATGCGCGCTAAATTAACTGCGCGCTGTTCATCTGGATCACAAACTAAATTTATATATGCACCAACATTTACTGAGCTGCGATCGCGACCGTTAACTGCCATGCGCGCATTAAAAATATCCATAGCCCATTGCAAACGCTCTGGCGCGCTGCCGACAGCGAATGAAACCCGATCGGCAACATCGGCAGCAAGCTCAATAGTCTTTGGCCCGGTGCACGCAATATCAATTGGTACTGGGGGAACATCGCCTGGTTTGATCCAACGCATGGCAGATTGAGTTCCGTCGCGATCTACAGTGCCACCAGCAATATAGGTGCGAATTGAATTGGCGTAGAAGGCAAGTTGTTCACCGGTTGCTTGTTTCTTGCCAATGTGGGCGGCAGAGGAATCACCGCGACCGATTCCGCATACTGCGCGGCCATTAGATTCAATCTGCAAAGTAGCTAGCGCACTTGCAGTTACTGCGACATCACGAGTAATTGGGTTAGTAACACCAGTACCTAATTTAATTGTTTTAGTTGCCGCAGCAGCAAGTGAAAGTTGCCCATAAGGATCTGCCGACAAGTTCTGGGTATCAGGAGTTAATAAGTAATCAAATCCCATATCTTCTAAGCGTTTGGCATTAGGGGCGGTAAATCCTGCCGATGGTTCATTAACAACGCCGATCTCGATCATCTTTGCCCCTTAATTAGAATATTTTCTAGAGTAAACCTCATAGCCATGTGGGTCAATTACCTAATAAAATCAAGGCTATGACTGTTATCGCTGGTGGAACAATCCCAACGCTTTTTAAATTGGGTCAGTTCAGCGTTACACAAGCAGAAGTACCAACTGCACAACCTGGTGAAGAGTTAGTAAAGATCATAACTGCGGGAGTTTGCGGAACAGATCTACACCTCTATGAAGCTGACTGGGGTTTCATGCCGGTAGTACTCGGCCATGACGCGGTTGGTGAAATAGTTTCAACTGGTCAACGAGTTGCCATTGACCCAGCAATTAGTTGTCGCACTTGCAAACTTTGTTTAGCGGGCAGACCAAATGCTTGTGTTGAGTATAAATTCCTAGGGTTAACTGCGCCAGGCACATTTGCCTCATATTTAACTTTGCCAAAAGTGAATCTGCACCCGCTGCCCGATTCCGTAAGTGATGAAGCGGGAACAGTGCTTGAACCAATAACTGTTGGCTTGCATACAGTTGAACGTTTGTTGCAGGTTGTTACATCGGCTGCGCCAATAATTGTCGTTGGTGGCGGCCCAATCGGAATTGTGGCAGCCAAACTTCTGCAACTAAATGGTTTTGATATGCAATTAATCGAACCGCTATCGGCCCGGCGAGAGAAAGCGATCAATTGGGGAATCACTGCAATTGACCCAACTGAATTAAAACCTCATGTGATATCTGGCGAACGTGCAGTTGCGATAGAGACTTCATCTTCCAAAAATGGCGCGCAATTGGCTATGGATTGGGTTGGCATTGGGGGAGTAATAGTTGCAGTGGGCGCTGCCGACTTGCCGCTTACTTATGCCCAAGCTGTTTTAAAAGATCAGACGCTGATTGGAATCCGCGGTGGTGCGCGGCGCTATGAAAAGGCGATTGAACTTGTGGCAAGTGGCGCAATTCCGGTTGGTGATTTGATTTCACATCGAAATTCGATTGCCAATCTTGAGGCGGTAATTAATGCGACAAATGCTGACCCATTAGGCGTTTATCGCACGGTCTTGCGGCATTAAGGCCATTTGTCAGAAGCCGCCCATAGGATCTGGGCAATGAGATTAGATGCCCGCGCCGCTTTGCAGTGTCATGAATATCTGCATAAGTCATTCGCGCCTGCCTGCTTTGATTTGAGTGAGCGCGCACCTGAATCTGAAATGATGCGCGAACTTAAGCGCCAGGGTGATATTCACGAAGCCCGCACGATTGAGAATTTACTGACTAAAAGCCTAGATATTTTGGTCATTAACAAAGAGCAAGGTGAGATTGAAAAAGAGTTAACAACAGCCGACGCGCTGATCAATTCAACTGCGCAAATAATTATTGGGGCCTGGATTAGTTCAGTCTGCGAAGAAAAAATTGCCGAACTAACTGGGCGAGCAACTGCCAATGATCCCGATCGCGTAAGTCGCCCCGATTTACTCATTCGAGTCGGTGAAAGCGATGATGGCAAACCTCGATGGGCACCTGTCGACATCAAGAGCCACGACCCAATCAATGAGAATAAATCCAGCAAGCTTTATCTGGCTAATTGGGATTCTTTCTTGCCAAGTGATGGCATCGAAACAGTTGCGCGCTTAGATTTAGCGGATGCTGCCCAACTTGCGCATTATCACGAGCACTTACGCACCTTAGGACTCGCAACTGATCAAGGATTTGTTGGCGTCATCGGGCGAGATATTGAAACGATTGCATGGGCAAAACTTTCCGAAACCGCTCTTGGTCTTGGCGGCAAAGATGGTAACGCCGGCACTGATTACTTAGTTAAATTCGATATTGCGAAACAGATTGTGGCAGCCGCGCAAGCGCGTCAGAGAGATCCAGCTCTACCACCAGCTGCATATTCGGCGCTCGAAGGCGATGCTAAGTTTGGCTGCGGCGCATGTACATTCCAACTTATTTGCGAGCGCGAACTCGAGACCCATGATGGCGGCGCCGGCCATGTGACGTTATTGGCTGGAGTCACCAAAAATGTGCAAGCTAAATACTTCCCAGATATAACGAGTATCCGCGATTTAGCCGCCGTTGCCGGGCTACCCAAACCTGCTGAAAAGCACCAGGTGCAAGCACAAGCTAAAGTGCTAGATAAGGCGATTTTACTTGATCCAGATAAAGAGTTTTTGATTCCCGAATTTGACATTGAAATCGACATTGACTTAGAAAATAGCCTTTCGGCATTTCAAGATAGCGGTTTAACTGAAGTTGAGGGTAAAGATCGGGTCTATCTCTATGGTTTCGGAATCCACGATCGCACCATAAATCGAGATTGGCATAGCGCTAAGTTTGATTCATTTGCTGACTACTCAAATACTGAAGATGGCGAATACCAATTACTTCTCAAGATGTGGAACTTTCTAAAGGATCAAGTTTCACAAGCTGACGCAGCTGGAAAATCAATTGGAATTTTCCACTACAGCAGTCACGAGAAAACTTGGTGGCGCAACTTCGCCCGAAATCATGAAGGCAAAGCTGGTGTGCCGACTCTCGAAGATGTTGAGAATTTTACTAAGAGATATTTCGTAGATCTACTAGATTATTCAAAACAAGTCGCACTCGGCACAACCGGCTACGGAATCAAGAAGCTAGCCCCTAAGGCTGGCTTTAATTGGCAAGTGCAAGATCCTGGTGGCGCACTCTCGCTTTTGAAATATAAAGATTCAGTAGATCCGAGTAAGACAGAGGCTGAACAAAAGGAGTCAATTGCCTGGCTGTATTCCTATAATCTCGATGACGTGCGTGCAACTTTTGCGGTTCGTGATTATCTACGCAACTTAGTTTTTTAGTACTGCCTGAGCTATTTTAAAATCTCGCTCAAAGACCATCAGTGCTGGGCCGTCATAAGTTTGGGTCAGATTTACTTTTATCTCAGCTGCGATCAGTTTCTGCTTAAGCATCTCGGCCTCGATGTAATTTTTTGGTGTCGGCAGAGCCACCAATAAACCATATTGATCTTTCTTGCCAGCCTGATCGGGCGTGATAATAAATTTCTTATCTTTGCCGCGGCTACCAAATGCCCACTTCAGAATCAAGGTCAGAAAAGCCAGGGCGAAGAAGCCACCAAAGGAGGAGAGAAAGAGTGCATTGTTGATTCCGCCCAGCATTTGGAAAGGGTATAAGACCTGTTAATTTTCTGCAGGGCGAATAATTCGGGGAGACTTCCTCATATCCTTCGATAAACTCGCCAAGTGAATGATTTCCTAGTGGCCCTAGACTTTCTATCCACCTTTGCTTTCGCGCTCGTGGGCGCGCGTCTTGCCGCAAGCCGCTTTATGGATTACGGCGGAATCCTCTTTGTGGCATCGGTTGCGGCGCTGACTGGTGGAACTTTTCGTAACTTAGCCCTAGACATTCCACTTACTTGGATTGAGAAACCTTACTTATTGGGAGCAGTCCTTTTGGCGGTTGCTCTAACTATCGTATTTAAATGGTCTAGCGAAGTCGGTAATTTCGTACTACTTATAGATTCCATTGGCTTAGGTGTATCAACTGTTGCCGGCACCGCACTCGCGTTAGATTTAAATTTGCAAGCGATCCCAGCAATTTTGCTTGGTCTGCTAAGTGCGGTACTTGGTGGATTAACTCGTGACTTGCTCGCACAAGTACCGCCCGTATTGTTACATCGTGAAACTAATGGCACTGCCTCATTTATCGGAGCCAGCTTTTTTGTAGTTGCCATCGAGCTAGGGGCTAATCAGGAATTAGCTGCGGCGATTGGATTTGTTCTAGTAATTAGCATCCGGTTAATCTCAATTAAACAGAATTGGAACTTACCTAAGATAAAAGGTTAAGTTAATCGATTTTAAATTTCAGTACTAAATTTATTGCGTCCAATCACGGTAATTAAAAACGTAACTAGAGTCGCAAATGCTCCAAGTGCGAATGAATAGTTAGTTCCACGATTATCAATTAACCAGCCAGCCATAGCTGCCGCGCAGGCAAAACCTAAGCCGATGCCAGCGTACATTGAGGCAATCGCTTCGGTAGTTCGGCCAACAGGGGCTCGACGCTGAGTAATTGCGGCACTTGCAATCAAGAGAGGTGAGATACCTATTCCTGCTGCTATCGCTAGTAATGCCAGCATGGAAATAGTGTCGATAAATATCATGGCAGCAGTTGCTGGTACTAAGAGCAAACTAACCACGATTAATTGCTTATGAAGTGGTGACTTGAAGTGCCAGCCACCGTAGACAAAGCCACCAAGCAACGAACCAAATGCCCATATTGCCATGACTATTCCGCCATAAATAGGTTGGCCGGCAAGTTTTGTGAAAGCAATGATGGACGTTTCAACTGCGCCAAAGAACATACCGATAGCAATATGAACGCCCCACATATAGATCAGACCATTTTGGAGAATAACTGGCTTGCCATGTTTGCCCTGATGCTTATTTATTGGCGGCTCGGTGCTGCGCATAGAAGCTAGCCAAAGTCCGCCGCCTGCCAGTAGAAACATGGCGATTACTTGTGGCGCCGCCGGATGTATTTTTACTGAAGTAGTAGCGGCAATAGTTGGTCCAACAATAAAGATCAACTCATCAATGATGCTTTCGATTGAAAACGCGGTTAGTAAAACCGGTCCTGAAACTAAGAGCGCTGTCCAACGAGATCGAACTAGTGCTCCGATTGATGGATATGCCAGACCGCTGCCAATCGAGAAAATAAATAAGTATGGCGCTGGAACATCAGAAGGAATTAAGACGACTAACGCCATGGAGCAAAGAACAATTAGCAAAATTTGAATTGGCAAAACCCGATGTTGGCCGAGCTTATCTACGAGCCTTGAACTTAGGGGACCACCGATTGCTGCGGCAACTGAGATGGAACCAGCGACTGCGCCAGCAATTGTGTAGCTGCCGCGTTCGGCCTCGACATACATCAAGATTCCAATTCCAACCATGGAAACTGGAAGGCGGGCAATAAATCCCGCAGTAGAAAATCGCCAAGCAGAATTACCTGCAAAAACTTGACGATATCTATTTAGCATTAGGCAAAGTTAGCGGATTACTGATCTTTTACTGATAAAAGGATCGGCAGTCGCCTCTCCAATAAAACAGAGTTTCATTAGGTGGAAAGGCGCTTAAATCATCGCTTGCCCGCCCTCTTGCCGAGTGATAATTTGTACCAAGTGCAACAAGGGATCGCACCTTTTTGCAATGAATTCGAGATGAGGGGTTAAGTGATGGCTAACCAAACTTCGAGCGCAGCCAAGAGTGGTCCAACTGGTCGTGGCTATATTGGAACCATGGCAGCAATGTCTTCTTATGATGATGAGAGTTACCTAGATTTCATCGAAGGTCTGCGTATGTTTGCATTGCGCTCAATGAACCCATCTTCGGCCCGCGCTCTTAAATCTGAAATTGATGCCGGCAAGATTAAATCTGAAAATCCAAAAATTGAAGAAACTCGTTCAGTTGCTGATCAAATTCCGGTCATCGGAATTCGCAATCGCATGCTGCACAGTACCCAAGGTCAAAACTGGGCAGGTGTTTTAGATTCATATGGCAAAAATCGTGCAGCTCTAGAACAAGAGCTAACTGATGCTGAGAAAGATGGCCCTGGAACACTTCGCTGGGATCCAAACTTTGTTTATCCAGATTACTTCACTGCGATTCCTTACCACCGTCAACCTGGGAGCTATCACGCTGACCCATTAAGCGGTCACGTCTATCACTACGGAACCAAAGTTTTCCATGGTGGTTCAAACGATAAAGATGAAGCGAAAATTGAACGAATTTCTATGTTACCGATGCCAGCTGATGGCGTAATGAAAAAGTTCCTTGATGTTGCTTGCGCGATCGGTTCGGGTACAGTTGCAGCGAAACTACGTTGGCCAAATGCCGAAGTTCATGGCATCGAAATTGCGGGCCCACTTGTGCGCTATGCACATATGAGAGCAACTAGATTGAATTCCGAGGTTCACTTTTCGCAGCAGCTTGCCGAAAAGTTGGACTTTGCGGATAACACATTCGACCTTATTTATATGAGCACTCTGCTCCATGAAATGCCGCTAGCCGAAGGTCGTATCGCAGTAAAGGAAGCCAAGCGAGTACTGCGCCCAGGCGGAATTCTGGTCATTAATGACATGGTGCAGGCTACAAAACCACTTAATATCTGGAGTGATTACGACCGCTATTTCGATCACCGCTTCAACAATGAGCCTTATGCCTATAACTATGTGCACTCAGATCTAGATTCTTTCTTAAACGAAGAATTTAGCTCGGTAAAGAACACAATTCAGGGCAAGACCTCTACTTGGGAGTGCGTTAAGTGAGCGAACGCGAGCGTGAGCCGTTAGGCAAATTTGCTCCCGACAACATAAACGATCACATTCTTCATGTTATTTTTGAATTAGCTGCCGAACTCTGGGTAGTAAAGCGCCGATTGGCTGAAGTTGAGGGCGCTGCCGTTGCCAATGGCGTTATCGCTAGCCCCGATTCAATTATTCGTGATGATTCTTTTGCTTTCGATAACGCTGAACGCGATGCTTTCGTAGAACGAATCTTTGGTTCGCTTAAAGATATCGGCGCAAAGCTCGATACCCAGTAGTTGCTGAATCATTAATAACTTAGATTGCTAAACATGCAGCGAAAAATTGGCATAGTCGTACCATGTGCTAATCCCACTGTTGAACCTGAGATTCACAAACTTGTTCCGAGCGGTTATTTTCCATACGTAGCGCGATTTCCAAGTTATCCAGATTCTGATTTAAAAGAGCGGTTAACTAAGTACCGTTCAGACCTTTCGCAATCCATCGATACGCTAAAGGGTTTAGATTTAGATGGCGCGCTAGTTGCGTGCACTGGCTCGTCTTATCCAATTGGTTTAAGTGGTGATAGAGAGTGGACTGACGAGGCAAGTGAACAGTTAGGCAAGCCAGTGGTATCTGCTGCCGGATCTGTCGCTACAGTACTAAAAGCGCTAAGCGCCAAAGAGCTTGTTGTTGTTTCACCCTATCCAGCTTGGCTTACTGCCGAGTTCTCTGCATTTTGGATTAGCGCCGGCTACAAAATAGTTGAGTTAGTAGAGATTAATAAGTCAGGCAATATTTATGACTTAACTAAATCTGAGATGGCCAAAGCGCTTAGTGAGGCCGTTAGCCAAAGCGGTGGAAAACGTCCAAACCAAGTGCTTTTAGTAGCCGGAACTGGGGTCCCTAGTTTAGAGCCGATTGAAGAGATGGCTAGTTTGATTGAAATTCCGATCGTAACCAGCCAGATTGCCGGTATTTGGAACCTATTTAGCGAGATGAATAAATTGGATCAAATTCCAAATAGCAAAAGTGCCGCCCTAAATAAATTACATAATCAAATTCTTAAGAGTAGTAACTCGTGAGCCAACGAGAAGCACAGGTGATCGTTGTCGGTGCTGGGCCAGTTGGCCTAGTAACAGCACTTGGCTTGGCACAAAAGGGCGTCAAGGTTTTAGTTCTGGAAAAGAATTCAATTGAAGTTCCACCACAATGGCGCGGTTCAACTATTCATCCGCCAACTTTAGCTATTTTTGATGAGCTCGGACTTGCTGACGAGATTATTTCTGGTGCCATAAAAGTTGAAGTTCTGCAATATCGTGATTTAGAAATTACTGATGTTGTAAATTACGATTACAGTTGCCTTGCGGGGGTAGTTAAATTTCCCTTCAGATTGCAGTTCGAGCAATACAAAGTTCTGAAACTACTTCGTAATGCGGCGGCGCTAGATTCAAATATCGACATCCGATACGAGTCATTAATTGAATCAGTATCACAAGATTCAGATGGTGTTTCGGTTGTAGTTAACCAAGCTGGAACGAAGCAGGTGCTTTGTGCTGATTGGCTAGTTGGCGCAGATGGCAGTCACAGCGCAGTACGTAAAGCGCTCAATATTGAACTTGATGGCTTTACCTATCCGTACCCAACCACAGTTGTTGCAACGCCATTTAAGTTTGAAGAGCACTTTCCTGGTTTAGCACCCGTTACTTATTGGTCAGGGCCTACTGGCCGTTTATCAATGATTAGAACTCCTGATATTTGGCGAATTGCGATGACAACGCCACTTGAAGGGGTAGATATTGCCAGCGATGATAAAGGTTCAATCGCTGAACCCAGCCGTGACTTTATTGTCGCCATTGACCTGCTGCTAAATCTGTTGCCAGGAGTATCTCTGGCCGATCTAGAACTAAAGCAATACGAGGTCTATCGCTCTCATCAAAGAATTGCGCGTGAATTTAGCGTAAAGCGCATAGCACTGGCGGGGGATGCCGCGCATCTGACTACTACAAATGGGGGCATGGGCCTTAATTCCGGTGTTCAAGATGCGGCTGCGCTAGTAAAAGCTTTAGTGGCAGCAATTTCGCAGAATAGTGATGAGCCTATTTCGCAATACGCTAAAGAACGTAAAGAGTTTTGTGCTGATTTCTTGCAGCCCACCACTACAACAAATCATAAAACCGTGGATAATCCCGACTATGAAGCTAGGTTGGCTCGGTTAAACGAGTTGATGGCCGAGACAAGTAAGCCAGAGATTGTTAAACAGGTAATTGCCCGCGCTAGCATGATTTCTGAGTTAGTTAAGTAGGAGGAAACATGAGCAAGATCTACACACCGATTACTGGTGCTGAAATTGCCGATGTCCCGGATGCATCTCTAGCCGAAGTAGATGTAGCACTTGATTTAGCAACTCATAGTTTTGCGGCCTGGCGCAATACTTCAGCCAGTGAGCGTGGTCGAATATTGACCAAAGCTGGCCAATTAATGCGCGAGCGCGCAGATGAAATTGCGGAGTTGGAAACTTTAAATACTGGTAAGCGATTGGCAGATACTAAGCGCGAAGCAATTAGAGCTGCTGAGTGCTTTGAATACTACGGCGGTTACGCGGACAAGTTAGTCGGAACCGTCGTGCCGGTACCTGGTGACTTTCATGCTTTCACTGAACGCGAACCCTATGGCGTTGTTGTCGGAATAATTCCATGGAATGTCCCCTATTTCTTTGCGGCTAAGAAAATAGCACCCGCAATTGCATTCGGTAATGTTTCGATTCTTAAGCCAGCTGCTGAAACTCCGCTAACAGCGCTAAAACTGCAAGAGATCTTGGTTCAAGCGGGTGTGCCAAAAGGGGTAGTACAAGTATTAACTGGTGGGCCCGAAGTTGGTAAGAAATTAGTGGCAGATAATCGCACTAAGTTAGTTGTTTTCACTGGCTCTGATAAGAGTGGTGCTGCAGTTGGCTCAGCTGCAGCTGCACATTTTGCACCTGCTGCCCTTGAGCTAGGCGGAAAATCAGCCCAATTAGTCTTTGCTGATGCTGATTTAACAGCTGCCCTAGATGGTGTGGTCGAAGGCATCACTGGCTCTTGTGGCCAAATGTGTATTGCTGGGTCACGGTTATTTATCCAAGAGAGTATTGCGGAGCAATTTATTGCACAAATAAAGGTTCGCTTTGAGAACTTAGTTGTGGGTGACCCGCGAGAATCAAGTACTCAAGTTGGGCCTCAAGTAACGAAACTTCAAGCGATAAAAACTTTGAATTACATTGAAATAGCCAAGAAAGATGGCGGCCAAGTTATTGCCTCAGCAAAAGTGCCAAATGGCGCAGCTTTAGCAAATGGTTTCTATGTTCCACCTACCGCCTTAATTGGTCTGCCAAATTCATCAGCTGTAGTGCAAGAAGAAATCTTTGGACCAGTACTGAGTATTGCAACCTTTAAAGACGAAGCTGATGCGATTGCAAAAGCACACGATAGTGAGTTTGGTTTAGCTGCTGGTGTGTGGACGACTGACATAAGTAGAGCTCATCGTGTTGCCAGTGAATTGCGGGTCGGAAATATCTGGGTCAATACCTACCGCGTTCTCTCTGATCTGATGCCGTTTGGGGGAGTTGGTAGTTCAGGTTATGGCCGTGAAGGTGGCACCGATGCGCCTAATCTTTATACCTGGAGTAAAAGTGTTTGGATCTCTAAATCACCGGGTCTGCCCAAGAACTACAAGGCTTAACCATGAGTAATGAAGAGATAAAGAACCGATACCTAGATTCCTATCACCGCAGTGATTTTTTTATCGGTGGCGAATGGGTGAAGCCGAATTCCCAGAAAGTAATTGAAATAATTAGTCCAAGTACCGAAAAATTAATTGGCCAAGTTCCAGATGCAAACTCAACTGATATTGATCGGGCCGTTAAGGCAGCGAGTGCGGCCTTTATTAGAAAGAATAGCTGGAGCAATTGGCCAATTGCTGAGCGAGCCAAAGTCATGCGTAAGTTTGCTGATATTTTAGAAGCAAAGCACCAAGAACTCTCAATTTTGTACGCACACGAACTTGGCCGGCCATATAAACCAACCGTTACTCGCCCAAGTCGACCAGCTGAGCTATTTAGATATTACGCAGATTTAGCTGAGCAAATTGAGCTAGATCAAATACGATCGATTCCAGCGCTACAAAATCCTGGCAGCGTGAAAAGTTCTTCAGTGAAATTAGAATCTCGTGGTGTTACCGCGGTCATCGTTCCTTATAACGGCACACTTGAAATGGGAGCGTTCAAAATCGGTCCTACTTTGGCACTTGGCGGTACGGTTGTGTTAAAGCCCAGCCCGCAATCACCGCTGGAAGGCTACATTTTTGCCGAAGCTGCAATTGAAGCTGGATTCCCGGCTGGTGTCATAAATGTTTTACCTGGTTCTCGCGAAGCCGGTGAGGCGTTAGTGGCCCATAAAGAAGTCGGAATTGTTGGATTTACTGGGTCGACTGCAACCGGGAAAGCTATTGCGAAAACGTGCGCTGAATCATTTACGCCAACCATCCTCGAACTAGGTGGAAAATCTGCTGCTGTCTTACTAGCAGATGTTGATGTAGCAACATTTGCCAAAAATTTGCCCTACTTAGGTTTCACATTTACTGGTCAGAATTGCTTTATACATTCGCGTATCGTTGTTAATAAGAGTAGGTATAACGAAGTTCTAGAGGCTATCTGTGCCTCAGCTGCCACAATAAAAGTTGGCGACCCCTTTGATGATCAAACTCAGAATGGACCGCTAATTAGTCAGGCACATAGAGATAAAGTTGAAAGTTATATTGCATCAGGTATTTCTGAAGGCGCCCGCGTTGCCTTTGGTGGCAATCGACCAGAGCACATGGCGCAAGGTTGGTATCTAAACCCAACAATTTTTGCTGATGCCACAAATCAAATGCGCATTAGCCGTGAAGAAATCTTCGGCCCAGTAATTTCAGTAATAAGTGCCGAGAATGATCAAGCAGCTATAGATATCGCAAATGACTCCGAGTTCGGTCTAGCTGGCTCTGTTTGGGCTAGCGATGAGCTCCATGCTCGTGAAGTAGCAGACCAAATAGATACTGGCTCAATCGGCATTAACTGCTTTGGGTTTAATACTTCGGCTCCATTTGGCGGGCGCAAAAATAGTGGAATCAACACCGAGCTCGGCCTTGAGGGATTTCTGGCATATGCGCAATATAAGTCTACGCATTACACACATTGATTTAGTAAGGTAAAACTTCTAATAATGCGTTATCTGGAAGGTTAAAGACTCTAGCTTCTGTAACTGAACCAAGAACAGTAACGATGCTAATTCCGGGTGGCAGATTGCCGGCAAACTTTTCTCTCTGAATAGCTTCTATTGGCAGTTGATCAATTTCAATTGCATTTCGGCCAGCTAACTGCAGGGAACTTAATCTATGTAAGGTATCTAACGACTTCTCATAAACTCGATTTAGTACCTTGATAGCTACTTCGCGATCACTGGCCCGACGAACTTCAAAATTTAATTCAATAGCTTCACGAGACCTTTCTAAGTCAGAAGCGCCAAGCACGCAGATGAAAACGCTGCCGGATTCTTTTGATACATCAGGTAGTTCAAAGTTTGGTACCTCACTTAAAATTTGGGTTATGTAGACAACTTCACCATTTATGCCAGCCAGTTGCGCCGCTATCAAAGGCAATGGTTTTGCTGATCCGGATAAAGGCACTGCCTCATTTAGAATTTCAAAGCCAGCCTCAACAGCCTGAGCCACATATTTGTGAACATCATCAACACAGATTTCCAATGCACTCCAGCCAAATGTTCGAAGCGGAACCGGATTTTGATGTGTAGCAGATTCGATAAATCTGATCCCACCATTTACTCCACAAACTTTCAGAACTCGAGCACCCGCTAGTTCTGCAGCCTGCCATCTGTTGGCATCTTCAACTCCTAATTCAGATACGGGTTCTTTTATCCGCCATCCAAACGCTGAGATATAACGGTCAGCCGAGGCAGTCAAGTCATGGGTCAAAATTGTTACTGACTCGATCGGTCCAATTTTCACTCTTTAACTCTATAACTCTCAGGTAATCTTTCACAGCAATCTCAAATCGTTATATTTCCGTGACATTTATGCGGATAAAACGTGTTCTGCGTGATGGAATTTCGTTGACTTTACGAGCCTGTTATAGCAAAGTTCACACAACCGTACGTAGGTATGACCTAAGGAGAGCACATGCGTCACAAGAAGATTCTGAGCGCGACATTATCAATTGCCATGTCGGTATTGATGATTGGCGCCAGCCAAGCACCAGTAAGTGCTGCAACTAAAACAATCACAATTGCGGTACCTGGACTTCCACCAAGTCAAGGAAACCCATTTAAAGAGGGTCCAGGAACTCCTGGTATCCACACCTACGCGGCAATGTTCGATGCGCTAACTCGTGTAGACAATAAGGGTGTTGTTCGCGCGCGTCTTGCAACGTACTGGAAGACAATTAATAGCACTACATGGCGCTTTACATTGCGCGAAGGAGTCAAGTTCTCAAATGGCGAAGCATTCAATGCAGATGCGGTAAACGAGACTATTGACTTCCTAATTAGTGCTGACGGTCGGAAGACAGTTATCGGTTCAACTGAACTTCCAGATGTAACTGGAGCGACAAAAGTAAGTGAATATGTTGTTGACATCACCACAAAGACTCCTGATGCAATTTTGCCAGCTAAGTTGGCAGCTCTATACATCGTTGCGCCAAAAGCTTGGAAGAGCGCCGGACAAGATGTATTTGCCAAAGCGCCAATTGGTACCGGTCCTTACAAGGTTGATTCAATTACGACTACTCGAATTGAAATGAGTGCATTTACTGGATCATGGCGTTCGCCAAAAGCGGATAAACTTGTTTTGATTCCATTACGTGATGCAGCTTCACGTCTGCAGGCTCTGCAGTCAGGCCAAGTAAATATGGCTATCGCAATTAACCCAGATCAAATTAATGCTGCGAAGTCTGCGAAAGCAACTGTCATTTCAGTACCAGCCCCTCAGGTTATGTCACTTGCTTTTAACGTGACCGCTGGTGGTGCGGTTAAGGATGTTCGCGTTCGCCAAGCTTTGAACTACGCAGTCAACAAGGAAGCAATTGCCAGCAACTTGCTAGCTGGCAAGGGCAAGGCTGCTACTCAAGGCACAACCCCATCTGTGCTTGGCTACAACAGTGCGGTTCAGGGCTATCCATATAATCCGGCAAAGGCAAAAGAACTTCTGGCTGCAGCTGGCTATGAAAAAGGTCTAACCATCGCAGCTGATATCACTGTTGGTTCATTTCCAGCAGACGACTTGATCTACCAATCAGTTAAGGCTGACCTTGCCAAAGTTGGCGTAACACTGAATTACACCACAATTACATTTGCTCAGTGGTTGCCTCAGTACAACGCCAATAGCTGGAAAGGTGAAGCATTCGGACTTTCTTGGAACTCTGCCCCACGCGGAGATGCTTCTCGTCCATATGCGATCTTCGTCTGTAAGCCAGTAGGCGCGTTCTACTGTAACGCTGAAGAAGATGCGATGGTAAAGAAGACCGCTCTTGAACTAAATGCTGCAAAGCGTCTAGCACTACTCAAAGAGATTGCCGTGAAAGTCACTGCAAGTGCACCTGCTCTATATATTGTTGAGCAGATCGATCTCTACGCAGTAGGTAAGGGCGTAAAGGGATTCTCCGCTGCCAACCGCTCTATCGCATACGAAAATATCTACGTAAGGTAGGTATTTCTGAGCGATTCTAAGTCGCTAACTTCTTTACAGTTTAGAATGTGAACCGGGTTTTCCTAGGAAAGCCCGGTTCACATAACTGAAAGGCGCAAATTTTGAAGGCAAGGTTGAAAGCAGTCGGATCTCGACTACTTCAGTTGGTGGTCTTACTAGGGACGATTTCTACTACCCTGTTTTTGCTTCTTCGACTCTCTGGCGACCCCGCAATTTTGTTAGCTGGTGAAGGTGCCGGCCCAGAAACAATTGCGGCGATTCGCATCGAATATGGGTTTGATAAGTCTTTAACTGAGCAGTATCTAATCTTTATCTGGGAGATAATCAGACTCGATTTTGGCAGGTCGCTAGTTAATTCGCAGCCTGCATTTGGTTTCGTGCTCCAGTACTTACCTTCAACTCTGCACCTAACTTTCCTAGCTATTTTCTTCAACTCTGTCATTGCTATCCCAGCCGGTGTTTGGCTTGGCGCTAAGCCAAACCAACGCCGCCGTCAGATTTTAAGCACAATCGTGAGCGTGACACAGGGAACTCCAGCCTATGTAATCGGGTTGGTGCTCATTCAAATTTTCGCAGTCTGGCTTGGCTGGTTGCCGTCTATTGCCGGCACCGGCACTTGGGCTTGGGTTCTACCAGTTGCCACACTCGCTTTTGCGTTGGCCCCAAATTTAATTCGAGTCGTGGCAGCAAGTATTGAAGATACGACTCGGCAAGATTATTACCGGACTGCTAAAGCAAATGGTGCCGCGCCTAATATCTTGTTGATCAAGCATTCACTACCAAATGCACTGCTCTCAACCACCTCATTACTGGGCGCACAGTTTGCGTTTTTATTATCTGGCGCTCTTATTACTGAGTTTATCTTCGCATGGCCAGGTTTAGGCCTTATCTTGGTTCAGTCAATTACAAATTTGGATTTTCCGACAATTCAAGCAACTGTATTTGTAGTTGCTTATTTAGTTTTCTTTGTGAACTTAATTATGGATCAAATCTTTAGATTTGCTGACCCAAGATTGCGACGGAGTCAGTTATGAGTAAAGAGCTAAAAAATCTAATCACTCCGATTACCAGGCGGAGAATGTTTAAGAGAAAAAACAGATCCTTATTAACCTTAAGAATAAGTGCAACAATTTTGGCGCTTTTGTTTGCAATAGCTATTTTTCAACCTTTTTTCTACACTGCAGATCCTGCCGCATCTGATCTGAGCTTGCGTCTGCAGTCACCAAGTCTTGGTGGGGCGTTGCTCGGCACTGACGCACTTGGTCAAGATGTCTACTCACGTGTTATTGCTGGATTCAGATGGTCGCTAGGTATTGGAACCGTTGGAACCTTGCTTGGTTGTCTCATCGGAATCACACTTGGCGTAAGCGCTGCGTGGAACCGCAAGCGACTACGTATCATCTTGAGTCGAGTAATTGATATTGGAATTTCATTTCCATATTTGATTATCGCGGTAACTATTGTGACAGTCGTAGGTCGCGGATTCTGGCCGCTAGCCCTTACTTTAGGCTTAGTTTGCTGGCCTACTATCGCACGAGTTGTCTATGCCGAAACTTTGACTTTGCGCGAGCGCGAATATGTAACAGCCGCTCGATTATTTGGCATCGGTAGTATTCGCTCGATTTTCACTCATATATTGCCAGCACTTCGACCAACTATTCAGGTTGTCGCAGCCTTTACTTTCGCCGAACTGCTAATTGCCGAAAGTGGACTCTCTTTCCTTGGCCTAGGTGCGCCACTCGGCACGCCAACCTGGGGAAATATGCTCAATGAAAGTCGTTTGTATATGGAGAGCGCTCCTTGGATGATGTTTGGTCCAGTGACTGCAATTATCGTGACTATTTTTGCGGCCAATCTTTTGGGTGAAGGTTTAAATGCTCGTGAACAATCCAGAAGTACACGGGTGTCGCAGTGAGTAACGCAATTGAAATTAAGAATCTAGTCGTAAGTTTTCCAACTCCTGCTGGCTATTCCGCAGTGGTACGCGGGATCAACCTAACTATTAGTCCTGGCGATCGTATTGCTATCGTAGGCGAGTCAGGTTCAGGCAAAACTATGATGGGCTTGAGTATGTTAGGTATTCAGCCAACTTCTGCCCAGGTAGAAGGTGAAATATTAATTGGCGATGTGAACATGGTCTCGGCACCTGATGCAGTTGCGCGCAGGCTCCGTGGCAACTACATCTCAATGGTTTTCCAAGAACCGCTTACTTCGCTAAATCCAGTGCGAACAATTTCTAGTCAGCTCTCTGAGTCAGTTAGACGCCATAACTCAATTAGCAAGAAAGAAGCCGAAGAGAGAGTTCTTGAAGTTCTAACTGCAGTTGGGATTCCAGCGCCAAAAGAGCGAATGAAGTCATATCCCCATCAACTCTCTGGTGGACTAAGACAGCGCGTGATGATTGCACTTGCACTTATCAATAACCCGCAGTTGGTGGTAGCTGACGAACCAACGACAGCTCTAGATGCCACGATTCAAGCTCAAATTCTTGACCTTTTACGCAGCGGAATGGGCGATGCAGCGTTGATGCTGATTACCCACGATCTCGCAGTGGCTGCAGATGTATGTAATCGCATCGCGGTTATGTATGCCGGAAACATTGTCGAACAAGGCCCAGTTGCTGAGATCTTAAGTAACCCGAAGCATCCATATACTCGAGGTTTGCTCTCTGCGATTCCTAAATTTGATCAGGCTCGTCCTGCGCTTAATCCAATTCCAGGTTCGCCACCAACTATCACAGAGGTAGTGTCAGGTTGTCGCTTTGCATCTCGCTGCGCCTATGCCGATGCACAATGCACTGCTTCAGAACCAGAGTTCATAAACAATGTCGCCTGTTTCCACCCAGTGACAGGAGCGATTAAGTGAGCTCAGCCAAGAAATTGCTAAGTGCAGTTGATCTGTCGGTAACTTTTAAAGTGCCATCAGGTTCGCTTCGTGCAGTCGATACAGTTTCATTTTATGTAAGTGCCGGTGAAACAGTGGCGATTGTGGGCGAATCAGGTTCTGGAAAAACTACGCTGGCACTTTCACTCATGCGTGCATATGCACCAACATCTGGAAATCTATTCTTTGAAGATCAAGAGATCACCAACTTATCCGAAAAGGCCCTAAAGGATTTCCGCAAGAAAGTTCAAATGGTTTTCCAGGATCCATATTCAAGCCTTGATCCACGCATGACAGTCTCACAAGTTATTGCCGAGCCTCTGCGCGCGCACTTTAAGTTAAGTGCCAAAGAGCGTGATGAAAAAGCTGGTGAATCCTTAAAGGCTGTGGGCTTGAGTCCTGATTTCTTAAATCGCAGAGCGAGCCAATTCTCAGGTGGTCAACGCCAACGTATTGCAATCGCACGCGCACTCGCCTTAGATCCAAAGGTCCTGGTAGCTGATGAACCAGTATCAGCCCTTGATGTATCAACCCAAGCCCAGATTGTTAATCTGCTGCAGAGCATTCAAGAAGAGCGAAATATCTCGTATATCTTGGTTTCACACGATCTACGTCTGGTTTATCACTTAGCTACCCGCGTGGTTGTTATGTATCTGGGCAAAGTTGTCGAAGAAGGCGCTTGCGATGATGTGGTTGCAAACCCACAACATCCGTACACCGCAGCTCTGCTTTCAGCTGTCCCAGCACTTGATGAAGCATCTCGCCGTGAACGTATTGTTCTAAATGGCGCGCCACCTTCACCAATTGCCCGACCAACTGGTTGCTCTTTCCACCCACGTTGTCCGATTGCTCGGCCTGAATGCAGCACCCAAACGCCTGAGCTACAAACTATGCCAAACGGTCGCAAAGTTGCCTGTTTCTATCCAGGTGAATTACAACCACATATCAGTTTTACTTCCTCGAAATAATTGAAGAACTAGGAGCCACAAATGGGACGTCCCTTTATTGAGTTCATCCAGTCTCAACAATTGCCATGGGTTGAAAAAAGTTATGTAACAAGTATTCGCCCCGGTGTCTTAGTTCGCGAGTTAAGTTTGGATACCAAAAGTGGTGGTTGTTCATTACTTCTTAAATATCCCGAGGGTTATAACTACTCAGATAACCATATTTTAAACGCTGACGAAGAATTCTTTGTTATTGATGGCGAGATAACTATTGATGGCCAGAAGTATGGTCGCTATAACTATGGGCATTTTCCAAATGGGTATCACACCAAGGATATTTCAAGTAACGGCGCTATCGTTCTAACTTTCTTTAACGTGGCACCAGTTGCTACAGCTGCTACTGCCAATAGCCCAGAGTTAGAATCAGAGCGAGTAATTAAACATATTGATTCATTAGCTGGGGAATGGGGCGGTAATTTCAATCCAGATTTTCCACCAGGTGCTGGTCGTAAGTGGATGCGCCGTGACCCAGTGACTCAAGATGAAACTTGGGTACTAGGAACCATGCCGCTTCGTTATGGCATGCGTTCTGAAAAACACCCAGTTGTTGAAGAGGCCTATCTGCTTTCAGGCGAACTAATTGGCCACCTTGGCGTAATGACCCCGGGGGCTTACTTCTGGCGACCACCTGAAGAACCGCATGGTCCGTTTGGCTCAATGACTGGAAATCTCTATCTTTTCCGCACAGTTGGTGGCCCCTTGAGCACTATTTACGAACCAGATTCACGAGAGTTTAATTGGAAACCTAAGCACGACCCGATCCTGCCGAAAGAGTTAGCGGAGCTACCTGTTTTCGACGGCTGCGTTTGCCAGGCTTACTAGTAGCTTTACATATAAGAGAAGAGGAAAAAGAGATGCGTGATATCGAAGAGATGCTAACTCTGGATGAACGTTCTAGCGCTGATTTCATTCTTTCACTACGTAAGCAATGGGCGGCGACTGTTTATCCAGCATTTATCAACGAGTTCAAAAACTCAGGCATAAAAATTACTTCACCTCAAGAAGGTGAAATCAAGATGAAGGCGATGTCGCTCTATGCTTGGTTTAGTCACCTAGAACGTATCGGTCAGAAAATGATGTGGCGACTTGGTAGTCATGTGGTTTTCCGTTGCAGCGATGAGCTACTTGAGCAGATTAATTCAGTGGCCGCAGTCGGTAAAGGTTCGCTAAAACTAGATCCAGATCTGCAGTTGCCAAAGTGGTACACCGATACTGATATTCATATGCAACCAGGCAGCTTCTATTCAAACGATCTATCGGGTTATGTATACCAATTCGGCGCACGCATAGTTATGTTGCGTGATAACGATGGTTATAAGTTCCATAAGTTATTTGCTAACACAGCGCTTCCTGATTTGCCAACTAATGCGCGAGTCGTAGACATTGCCTGCGGTTTCGGCAAAAGCACTCGGCCATTAGTTTCTCGTTATCCAGGTGCCGAAATCATTGGAGTTGATTTAGCAGCTCCTGGTTTGAAGTTAGCTCATGCCGAAGCTGAAGCAGAGGGCTTACCAATTGATTTCCGCCAAGAGGATGGGCGCCATGTTGGTTTACCAGATTCCTCTGTTGATTTGGTAACTGGCACCATGATTCTTCATGAGATGCCGCAGAGCGCCATCGTTGAAACAATTGAAGAAGCCGCTCGCTTATTAAAGCCAGGCGGCGTAATTAGATTCCTAGAGTTCCAGCCAACCGGTGATCCAGCTCGAGATGCCACTGTTTATGAGCATGCTGAGCGCAATAATGAGCCGTACTTCCGCGCCTTATTTGCAACTGATCTAATCAAAGAGTGCGAACGCTTAGGTCTCAAAGATGCCAAGTGGGTTGCCTTCGATGAACGCGAAGTTGGCTTGAGTCCAGAAGGTTGGCCTGAGCGTGCTGATTGGCATTTCCCATGGTGCGTACTACAAGCAACGAAGGCGGCGTAATGACCCAAGAATTCGATTTCTTCGGAAACCCACAAGTCTCAAAGTTATTTGATTTGATTCTTGAACTGGGCATGGATCTCCATGTTGCTAATACACGAATCAGAGCACTTGAGATGCAACTTGTGCGCAATGGTGATCTGAAAGCTGGCGAAATCGATGCCTTCAGACCAACAGATTCAGAGAAAACAGTTCTAGATAAAAATCGTGATGAATTCATGGATCGCTTAATGCGCATCATCACTGAAGTTGGTCCATCTGAGCACCCACTTCGCGAGCAGTGGGATGCCGCCATTGCGAAGCGCAGCGCCAGCGATAACAAATAAAGGTAACCATGGGTAGCAGCAATGCGCAGTTGATTTATGCCGCAGCTGTTATCACCATGAATGATGCCGGTGAGATTTTTTCACCTGGCTATTTACGGGTCAAAGAGAATTCAATAACCGAAGTTGGCGCTGGCCGCCCAGCTGCTAAAGATGGTGAAACTCTTCATGATTTCGCTGATGACATTCTGCTGCCATCATTTGTAAATACTCATCACCATTTGGCCAGTTCATTGATTCAAGGTGCGGAACCAAAACATAAAATGGCAGTTGGCACAGTGCGAGATGGCTCTTGGTTAAAGATGTCTATCGGCTTGGATCGCCAAGAGTGCGAAGCGGGCGCATCGCTTGGGTATCTACAGTTATTAGAAAGCGGAATAACTACTACAACAGATTCCCAATCAACTTGGAAAGGGCTATCTAAATTAGATGGCTCAATTACAGCGGCTGTTAAATCAGGGCTGCGCGTAATCTTCTGTGCGGCCTTTGTAAATAAGACCGAACTAGTGCCAAATGATTTTCAATTAACGGTTTCCGAGTCTGTCGCTGAGCTGACTCGCCTGCGTAACACTTACCAAAATGAGCGGGTAACTATCGAACCTGAACCACTTTCGTTGCCGCGAGTTACCGATGAATTGGTACAGGCTCTGCACAAAGAGCGTAATCACTTAATGGCAATGCACCTGACATATTCCGAGGAATTCGATCAGTGGGCACGCAAGGAATATGGCTATCCAGCTCTTGTGCACTTAGAGAAACTTGGCGTCCTTGATGAGAAGTCGCTACTGGCACATCCAGTTCACTTTGATGATCTCGAAGTTGAGTTAGTCGCAAAGAGCGGAGCATCGGCTGCATACTGCGCGGTCAGCAATATGCATATGGGTCTAGCTATTCCAGATCTACGCAAATACTCAGAAAAAGGAATTCCAGTTGGGCTTGGTTTAGATCATCCAAATGGTTCGCATGATTTCTTTGAGACTATGAAGACAACAGTCTTAACGCAACGTAGCCTTAACCGCGATCAAGAATCTTTCACACCGCTGCGCGCACTTGAAATGGCCACTCGCGATGGTGCAAAAGCGCTTAAATTATTTGAACAGATTGGTTCTTTAGAAGTTGGCAAGAAAGCTGATTTACTTGTAATCGATGGCAACGCTCCTGAGCTGCAGCCACCAGCTGGTCTAATCTCACAAGTTGTAATGGCAGCTAAAGCTAAATGTGTTAAGCATGTGGCAATTGATGGCAAGTGGCACTTGTTTAATTACCAACATCAAAGTATGGAACCAAATGAAATCATGACTCAAGCCCGTGAAGTTCAAAAAAGGCTACTTGAGTCTGCTGGAATATATTACGGAGTAAGGGGAGCGCGATGAGTGCATATATACATAAACCAGAGATCTCACAGCAGGTTGTGCTAGCTGGAATTAATTATGCTAAAGAGCTCGGCCTAGAAATGACTGTGGCAATTGCCGATGCTGGCGGTAACCTGGTCTCATTCGCACGCACTGAGCACGCATCGATGGCCGCTATCGAATCTGTTGCTGCCAAAGCTCGCACTGCGATCTGGTTTGGTCGCCCAACCGCAAAGTCAGTTGAGGCTGCGGAAAAACGACCAGTTGTTTACTCCAGCATCATGGGAACTAGTGCAAATAAGTTAGTTCTATCTATGGGCGGTGAGTTGCTCTATCTAAATGGCGAAATTGTCGGGGCAGTTGGCTCAGCCGGCGCATCAGGGGCTGAAGATATACAAGTTTCGCAGAGATGCGTAGAGATCTGGAATTCACTTCAGAGTTAAATCGTAGGTCAATCAAAGAGACATAATTAAAGAGGGAACTTCTTGGCAACGTTTACGCCTCGCGTAATCGCTATTGAAGCCAGCGCTAATCAAGAATTCACCCTGTGCGTGCCTGTGTTCAGGTGGAAACCCAAGGTCGACTCTCGTAGCATTTTCTCATGCGCAAACTCACAGTCTCCTTAATATTCATACTTCTCGCCTCACTTTTAACAGCTGAAGTCTCTTTTGCAGCTGATGAAAATCCACCCGTGATAACCAAGTCGAGTGCAACCAATGGAAGAGTTCAATGGTGGGGCAATGTAGGTGCTAGCTTCAAAGTTACAGATGATGCGGGATGCTGTACAAGTGCACAATTGGAATTAATTAATTCAAGTGGTTCTTCGGTTAGAAGTTATCCAATGAAACAGTTAGATCCCCAGTATCCGCTGAGTACAGGGTTTGCACAGAATTTTGGGCTAAAAGGAGACCTTCTAGGAACCTTTACTATCCGGATTACAGTTTCTGATTTCTCAGGGAAAAGTGCGTCATCTGATTTCGGTACTATTGAAATTTTCCAGCCAGATAATTGGGCGCCCGAAGTTAATGGTGGAATTAACTTAGCAACATATTCAGTAAATCTGGGTGGAAACTTCTCGATTAATTTTCGAGTCACTGACGATATTGAATGCTGTACAGCTACAAGCACTGCTCTATATACAGAGAGCGGCACACAGATGCTCACAGGTACGACCAGTAAAGTTTCACAGGCCTCTAAAATCGATTCAACTTATAGAGCTTCTTACACAATCCCTTCTGACTTTGCTCCTGGTTCTTATCAAATTCGCTCAAATGCAACGGATATGACCGGCAAGGTAAGTCCGTGGGAAATGGCTGGAGCAATACTCGGATTCCTCACAGTCGTGGATCCAAATCCTGCGCCAACTCCAACTCCAACTCCGACACCGGAACCAACTCCAACTCCAACTCCGACACCGGAACCAACTCCAACTCCGACACCCGAACCAACTCCAACTCCGGAGCCATCTCTTACTCCAAATCCTTCACCGGCACCAACACCTGTCGTTCCAACACCTGTCGTTCCAACACCTGTCGTTCCAACACCTGTCGTTTCAACACCTGTCGTTCCAACACCTGTCGTTCCAACACCTGTCGTTCCAACACCAGTCGTTCCAACACCATCTCCAACCCCAGATGGGATACCAACGCCAGCTCCAACTAGTCCTGAGATCAACTTAACAGTTACAGATCTAGTGGCAGAAAGAGAAAAGTTGGCAAAGGAGTCAGCGGCAGTTGCAGACTTAAAATCAGCCTTAGATCTAGAGCTAACGAAGGTGGCATCCCTACGAGGCAAATTGGATTCTGAACTGCTCGAAGTTGCAGCGCTAAGGATTAAACTTGAGGCAGAGCTAGCTTCGGCAATTCAAGATAGGGCAAAAGCTAAATCAGAATTAGAGGCTGCATCATTAATTAAGCAAGAGGCTGATGCAGCTAAAAAAGTTGCCCGCAAGGTTTCCACAATTACCTGCGTAAATTCTAAGAAGTTGACTTGGCGGATTACATCAGTAGCGCCAAAGTGTCCGGTTGGTTACGTAAGGAAGTAGCTCTAAGCAAATCCAAAGACGCATTTCTAGGTTAACTGAGATTTGCGTTGTATTATTAGGTTGTGGGAAAACGTGCGCTTTCAACTCTTCTTGCTATCACCGTATGCCTTGCGCCATTTCCTCAAGCTAACGCTGTAACTGCAAAAGCAGGAGCTAAATGCACAAAGTTTAAGACGACATCAATTGTTAAAGGTAAAAAATTCACCTGTATCAAAAGTGGCAAAAAATTGGTTTGGAATAAAGGTGTATTAGTTAAAGCAGCGGTTACAAAACCAAAGCCAGGAAACTCGACCGTGTTGCTTATTTGTCCAAAGCTAGATTCAGCTGATCAATCTGGAATCTCGCAAGCCAGAGCTGATGCACTAATTGGCATGAGCGAATCACAAGGCTATGAATGTGCCGACTCGCTCAATTGGGGCTTCCGAGTTGGACAACGAGATAATGAGATGTTTGCGACCACAAGGGACTACCGCTTCGATCGGGTAACTGTTGTAGTGATCTTAGGTGTAATCACACGCGTGGATGTTGGCTGATTTAGCCAATAATTGATTTTATAGGCTAGAAACCTATGGTCTGGCCCCCAAATACCCTAAAATTTAGGAATCAACAGGAGTCGCTAATTGGCACTCTGAGTCTTTTCGCTAAAGGGTGGAAATGAAGCACTTTAACCGGAAGAGATCTCGACTCGCTGGCGTAGCCATTCTCTCAGCCTTTTTAATGCTTGGTTCTTCTGCTCATTCTGAAGCGCTAAATCTTGGCGCTAAAGCTAAATACATCATCTCGATTAATCCTGCTGCTAGTGCCGCCATTGAATCGGCAATTACCAAGGCAGGCGGCAAGATAAATACTAAATATAACTATGTATTCAACGGGTATGCAGTCGAACTACCTACGCTAGTTGTTTCACTGATCAAAAAAATACCAAATATTTTGAACGTCGAATTAGATCAAACGGCAATTGGTTTGGCCGAGCAAACACCAGCACCATCTTGGGGTCTAGATCGAATCGATCAACGAGAACGGGTAGGTTTAACGGGCTCAGTAAGTTCATATAGTTATCGCAGTGCAGGTGCTGGCGCAACAATTTATATAGGCGATACCGGAATCTACCCACACTCTGATTTTGGTACTCGACTATCTAATTCTGGATTCTCAGCAATTACTGACGGTAATGGAACTGTCGACTGTAATGGTCACGGAACACACGTTGCTTCAACTGCGGCGGGAACAAAATTTGGAGTCGCTAAGAATGCGACCTTGGTACCAGTGCGAATCTTGAACTGCGCTGGAAGTGGTATGTACTCACAAGTTATTGCTGGCCTTGATTGGATTTTAAGTCCACAGAATCCGAACTCAAAGAGCAATGCAGTTCTTAATCTTTCAATCGGTGGCCCAGGTTCTGCTGCTCTAAATTCAGCAGTTCAAAGATTGACTAATGCCGGTATAACCGTTGTTGCTGCTGCAGGAAACGAATCAACCGATGCGTGTACGCGTTCTCCAGCTGGTGCACCGAGTGCAATTACAGTCGGCGCCACTTCGATAAGTGATACTCCTGCCAACTTCTCAAATCATGGTAGCTGTGTTGATATAAACGCACCAGGTGTAAGCATTACTGCCGCTTGGATTGGCTCAACTACGGCGACAAATTCAATAAGCGGTACCTCAATGGCAGCGCCCCATGTAGCTGGTGCGGCGGCAGTTTATTTAGGGCTATCGGGTGCTTCAGTCTCAGGGGTTTCCTCATTCCTGATCTCTGAATCAACTAAAAATGCTCTCACGGGATTAAAGCCAAATACGGTGAATAACTTACTTTACGTTTCACCCACTGATGGAGAAGCGCCAGTTGTAACACCTCCACCAGTTGTTGCGCCACCGGTTGTTGCGCCAACGGTTTCTCTAAATAAAATCACGGATATAACTCATGAGAGTGCGAATTTTGCGATTGACGTTAATCCTGGCTTTGCTCCAACCACTCTTGGCTTTGAATATTCCTTAGATTCAACTTTCACGACTGGCGTATTAAGTGCCACGGTTAATCCGGGAACAGTAGATGGTGGCACTACAGCTGCAGTAGCGGTAGCTCTAACAGGTTTGACGCCGTCGAAAAACTACTCCTTCCGAATTTCAGCAACTAATGAATCAGGAAAGACTTTGAGCCAAGTAGGTTTATTTACGACTTTAGCGCCTCCGCTAATTAAACCAACTCCGGTCGCAAAAGCGGCTACAGATATAACCGCATACAGTGCAGTTCTAAACGGAACAGTTATGGCGGGCAACTCAACAACAACCGTTACTTTTATGTATAGCCCTGATTCAACTTTTGCGACAGATGTAGATTCCATTGCGGCAATTCCATTCCAGGTATATGGCAACAACGTGACAGCTGTTTCGCTACCGCTTTCTTTCCTTGATGGCGGAAAAACTTATTACTTTAAAGTTATCGCAATTAATTCAACTGCCACAGTTCAATCAAGTGTTGCCTCATTTGAAACTCCAATCGCACCTGGTTTAGCTCCAGTTGTGACTACAGATCCAAATCCGGCTAGTCGCAAGTACAATTCGGCTACATTTGTCGGAACTGTTGATCCTAAGAGCCAAACCACAAAAGTTACCTTTACTTATGGCCGCGAAAAGACATTAACTACGGGGCAAACAACAATTACCTTGCCAACTAGCCCAATTACTGGTGATTCAGTGGTTAATGTGTCGGCGACCATTACGAGTGGATTGCTGCCTGGCACCGGTTACTACTATCAATTTTCAGCACTTAATACTTCAGGAGTCACAAAGGGCGAAATTAGATATGCGATCTTGAATCGCGAGACGCCAATCTTCAAAAATGTTTATGCCAATTCAAATACTGCATCAGGCATCACGCTAAATGCTCAATGGAATGCGATGGGAAGCAATAGTCGCACCTACTTCAGCTATGGAAGTGACCCTGCGCTAGTAGGAGCAACGATTGTTCAGGGAACTCCTTTTGCTGTTGCGAATGCAGTAGATACTGTTTCAAAGGCAGTAATTACAGGCCTACCTTCCGGAAGTAAGTTCTACTACCGGTTCTATGTAACCGATGTAGCCGGTGGCGGTTGGAATATCGTTGAAAGTTCAATTCTAACTTTCGGAACTTTGAACGTAGCACCTTCACCAACACCAACACCAACACCGGAACCTTCGCCAACACCAACGCCTTCGCCAACACCAACGCCGGAACCTTCACCAACACCAACACCTTCGCCAACACCAACGCCGGAACCTTCACCAACACCAACACCTTCACCTTCACCAACACCTTCACCAACACCTTCACCAACACCTTCACCAACACCTTCACCAACACCTTCACCAACACCTTCACCAACACCTTCACCAACACCTTCACCAACACCTTCACCAACACCATCACCAACACCT
>CAMCYS010000004.1 GCA_945885625.1 Bifidobacterium breve
GCTGAAATCGAAGAAGCAATTGAAAAGATTGCCGATATTCGCAAGCGCAGCGCAAACGTTTCAGTGGCGGGCGGGCGAAAGTTCAATCCTGGTTTCCATTTAGCTTTCGACTTAGACAATATGTTGTTAGTTGCTGAAAGCACTGCCAAGTCAGCCCTGCGTCGCGAAGAATCTCGTGGTGGACACACACGCGATGATTTCCCAGGGATGGATTCAACTTGGCGTCAAGTCAACAACATCTCATCATTTGATGGTAAGCAAGTGAATGTAAAAGCACAGCCGCTACCACCAATGCCCAAAGAGTTATTCGACCTCTTTGATATTCACGAACTCGAGAAATATCTGACACCCGAAGAAATTGCGAAAGGCGGTTCCAACTAATGACTCGCAAACTTAATCTTCGTATTTGGCGAGGTGATGCAACAGATGGCGCGCTACAAGATGTTGTTGTAGAAGCTAACGAGGGCGAAGTTGTTCTCGATGTAATTCATCGCGTACAAGCAACCCAAATGGGTGACTTAGCTGTTCGCTGGAACTGCAAGGCGGGTAAGTGTGGATCTTGTTCAATGGAAATTAACGGCAAACCACGTCTAGCTTGCATGACCCAAGTTGCTTCATACGGTGACAATGAAACTATTACAGTCACGCCACTTCGTGCTTTCCCAGTAATTAAAGACCTCGTTACCGATGTCTCGTTTAACTACCGCAAAGCTATGGAAATCCCAGCTTATGAGCATCCTAAAGAGCTCGCGCCAGGTGATGCCCGCATGGAACAGATCGATGTTGAGCGCTCACAAGAGTTCCGTAAGTGCATCGAATGTTTCCTCTGCCAAGATACTTGTCACGTAATTCGCGATCACGAAGAAAATAAGAAGTCTTTTGCCGGACCACGTTTCTTTATTCGTATCGCTGAGCTAGATATGCACCCACTTGATATGTTGAAGAATCGCAAGCGCACTGCGCAAGAAGAGCATGGCCTTGGAATGTGCAACATTACAAAGTGCTGTACTGAAGTTTGCCCAGAGCACATCAAGATCACCGACAACGCAATCATTCCGATGAAAGAGCGCGTTGTAGATATTAAGTATGATCCAGCCCGCATGTTCGCCGGACTGCTAAAGCGAGAAAAGCGCAGCTAATGAGATTGCTAATCCGGTGGGGTGCACTTGCTGCATCCTTCTGGGTCGCAACTGCGCTAATTCCGGGCATTGATGTTCTTGGTGGATTTACAACTTATCTGTGGGTTGCACTTTTATTTGGGTTGATAAATTCAATTCTGGGCGGCTTAATTAAATTATTAACTTTGCCGGCGGTGATTTTAACTTTTGGGTTATTTTTAATTGTGGTTAACGCTTCGATGTTATTACTCACTGCCGAGTGGAGCGACAAGTTAGATGTTGATGGTTTCTGGCCGGCAGTGCTGGCATCCCTGGTAATTAGCGTGATGACTCGGATTCTGGGTGGAATTTCCAAGAAAGCGATCTCGAACTGAAATCACTACTGCTTGTCTCGATTGGAGGCATCGCAGGCACTCTGGTGCGCTTCGCACTTGACCTGGTAACTGAGAATGATCGAAACGGAACGCTAGCTGCAAATTTAATTGGCGTTGCACTTGCCGCTGCGCTACTAGTTTTGATGGAACGCCGCGGAACCGCTGAGTTACGCCATCTGCTTTTGCCTGGTTTTTGCGCTGGATTAACTACCTTTTCGGCGGTAACTGCGGAATCTCTTGAGCCTAAAGATGGCGGTTTCTTATTCCTCGCCCAGAATGTATTTCTTAGCCTGATAATCGTGGCAATCGTCCTGCCGTTAGCTCGCAAAGTGATTCCGGTTCGGCCATGAGAACTCTCTATATAGTTCTTGGCGCAGCTATCGGGGCACCTGCTCGATTTGCGATTGATCAATACCTACGCAAATTCACAAATAGACCATACGGAATCTTCTTCGTAAACGTTCTTGGTTCATTTTTACTTGGATTAACCTTTAGAAGCACTGACCACACTCACGACTTGATCGCAATTGGTTTTGCCGGCGCCTTCACAACCTGGTCAACTTTTATGCTCGATATCTATTTAGCTTTTGAACTTAAGCGCAAGAGCGAGGCGCTAATTAATTTGGGAGTGTCGCTCGGCTTTGGCCTACTTGCCGCTTGGCTAGGTTTAAATCTAGCTTAAATTATTGCGCGTGCTTAGCCATCCAGGCTTCGACTTCATCAGGGTGACGAGGTAGCGCTTCACTTAAATTGCGGCAACCATCTTTAGTTACAACCACATCGTCTTCGATACGAATACCGATTCCGCGATATTCAGCGGGGAATAGTTCATCATCTGGTTGAATATAAAGTCCTGGCTCCACAGTTAAAACCATTCCTTCAGCTAAAACCCCATCAAGATAAGCTTCTTGTCGAGCATGCTGGCAATCATGAACATCCATACCGAGCATGTGTGAAACACCATGCAGAGTCCAGCGACGATGTAGACCCATGTCGGGCCCCATTGATTCTTCAACACTACAAGGCAAGACGCCCATATCGAATAAACCCTGCGCCAATACGCGCTGCGCAGCAATATTGACTGAGCGGAAAGTAGCGCCCGGCTTTACTGCAGCAAAGCCTGCTAATTGTGCCTCGTACACCAACATATAAAGTGCACGCTGTGCTGGAGAGAACTTCCCACTAACTGGCAAGGTGCGCGTGATATCTGCGGTGTAGAACGAATCCATTTCAACGCCAGCATCAACTAGAACTAGTTCGCCATCTTTTATTGCACCGTCATTGCGAATCCAGTGCAGAACACACGCATGAGCACCACCTGCTGCAATAGTTGTGTAACCAACATCGTTACCTTCAGTACGTGCTTTAGTAAAGAAAGCCGCTTCAATTACTCGCTCGCCACGAGGGTGTGCCACCGCAGCCGGCATTGCTTTTACTATTTCTTGGAAACCCAACTCACTGGCATCGCATGCTGCTTGTAGCTCATCAATTTCATATTGATCTTTAATTAAGCGCGCCTCTGAAACAAAAGTTAGTAGCTCTGCATCACGATCATGTTTGGTAACTAACTTATCAATCTCAGCATCTTGCTCATGAATTGCAATCGTTGTAGTTCCATCACCAAGCAAATCTTTAAGATCAATTACTCTGCGAGTTTCAATCTGATATCGATCTTTTGCCTCAGCTAAGGTAAATCGACGGCCAACCCAAAGTTCGCCATACTTTGCATCACGGAAGAAAGCATCAGTATCGCGAGTGCTGCGTGGGTGAATGTAAAGAATTGCATCATGGCCAGAACTATTTGGTTGCATAACTAAAACTGAATCAGCTGTTGCTTCGACACCTTGTACGCCGGTGTAGTAAGCAAACGCCGAATGTGGGCGATAGGCATAATCACTATCGTTGCTGCGCACTTTGTAATTTCCAGCTGGAATAATTAAACGCACACCAGGGAATGCTTTAGATAAAGCTTCGCGACGAGTGACACAATACTTAAGTGGTGGTGTTGGTTTCAAACCTTCAAGCGGAGTTGGTATCCACCCACTCTTCATTAACTCTGCAAACGCAGCCGGAGTTGGCACATCGTGCGGGCGCTTCTTGGTTGTTTCTTCGCTCATTGGACCAGCGTAACAAGGCGTTTTCGATTCAGTAAGCGTAGAAAGCGGCTTGAATCAGCCTGTAGACTTACGCCCGTACTTGGAGACGTCGCATAGCCCGGTCGAGTGCGCCTCACTGCTAACGAGGTAAGGTGTAAAAGCCTTCAGGAGTTCAAATCTCCTCGTCTCCGCTCTGAAACACAGTAAGACGAAACTAATCACAACTCAAACTCGTTCGTGGTCAGGAGTTGGTTGCACTGTGCGAGCAAGAGTTAATTTAGAACGCCGGATTCACCGAAATCGTTCCATACATGTTGTTCGGTTATGAGTCCGTCTTTAATGATGAAGACATCGACATAGCGAACTCCTTCAAAGGCAACGCCATTTAGATTTTCTCCATAGAGAGTGCCGATTGAGGTCACGGTAGTTAGATCACCGTCAACGCCGACAAAGTATCTATCGCGATGTTTTTTAACCCAGTTATAGCGACCCTTAGCGTTTTCTACCATCTCATAAATATCTTTATATTTTTTTCCACCAGGGAATTCGATAAGGCAATTAGGGGCGAACATGGCATGCGCCTCTTTGAGATTACGATCCTCGTTAAGTTGCAGAAACTTATCGATCATTGCTGCGGCATCCATCAGTTTGGCTCCTTATCTTCAAAATGAGAGAGATTAATGTTCGAGAGTTCGCAGGGCTAAATCTAAGTCTAAAAAGGCGCCTACTGCATTACCTTCAAAGGTGGCCTCGGCAACAGTCCTGGGCGCAAGAGCATCACCAATTAGCAGGACTTTTTTAGATTCAGTTAAGGGAGCGTCTTGATATAGCAGGTCATTGGAGCGCTTGGGCGGACAATCGATGATCAACAGCGCATCCGAAATATCCACGACTTCGTCATTTATCGAAGATTTAATGACGGGCTCGCCATCATTAAGGGTTATCTCAGATGCCAAATGAAATTTCACGCCTAACTTCTTTAGGCGAGGGATAAGAGCTAACCGCGAGTAGATAGTTATCTGCGAAAAGAGCGAAGCAGTTGGTGAGAGCAGATGAATCTGAAATCCATTATTGGCGAGTTCTTCGGCGATCGAGGCTGCCACCCAAGAACCTTCTTCATCAAAGATGACTACGGTTTCGTTTTTCGTAGCCACCACACCGCGGTACTTTTCAATTGCCTCGATTGCATTAAGCGTCAGCAACTTAGATCCAAAGTCACGCTTCAAATGGGTTGAACCTGTAGCAACAATAATTTTGTCATAAATATTTAGAAAGTCTTCAACGTTGGTCACAAATGTATTGAGCTTTAATTCAATTGAAGAGAGTAAGACTTTTTCTGATAATTGCTCTGTTACTAACCCGAGGCGTGATCGCATTTTTAACGTACTTGCGATTGCCACCTGACCGCCGAGCGTGCTGCTCGCTTCAATGAGTGTTACTTGGTGGCCAGATTTCTCGGCCGAGAGCGCTGCGCTCATGCCAGCAGGGCCACCACCAATTATCAGAACCTTTTTAGAAGGTTTGAGATTCTGTCGAATCTGTAACCAACGTGCCTCCATCCCAACTTCTGGATTAACAACACAAGATATCGGAAGATTTTTCTCAACTCTTCCGATGCATTCTTGATTGCAGGCTATACACGCAGTTGCTTGAAAACCTTGACCAGCTTTAAATTTATTGACGATCTCGGGATCTGCGATAAGTGATCTAGCTAAGCCGACCATATCTGCGACCCCGGAATCAATCAGCTCGGCCGCCTCGGCAACGCTATCTAGGCGGCATACTGCGAGAATCGGAAGAGTTGGGAAAGCGGCTTTAAATAGTGCGGCATGTTTAATGAACGGCGCGTGATCAAAACTCATATCAGCGATCTGTGTAGCCACCGTGTGAGAGCCGTGATAAGCCGAGTGACTTACGTGGAGATAACTTAAATCAATTTTGGCACATAGAGCTTTAACAATTTCAACCATCTCATCTGGACCTAACCCACCAGGTAGAAATTCATCTGCACTAATACGAATCCCAATCGGTAAATCTGGGGCGGATTTAAAAACTTCTGCAAGAACTTCTTTGGCAAAGCGCAAACGATTCTCCTGAGAACCACCATATTTATCAGTACGGGTATTGCTTGCCGGAGATAAAAATTGCTGAATCAAATGACCGTGGCCTAAATGAATTTCAATCCCATCAAAATTTGAGCGCTGCATCATCGATGCGACTCTGCCGAAGGTCGCAACCATTAGAGCGATATCAGACTCGCTCATTACATGAGGCGTTTGCCCGCCCCGCGTCCAAGGGATATCTGAGGCAGACCATGGAGCTGTGTGTGTCGCGTCACCATTGGCTTGTCGTCCGGCATGCATAATCTGAGCGAATATCGCAGCACCACTTTCATGGACTGCCGCGGTCAACTTTTCATAACTCGGAATACAACTTTCATCAAAGGCCCCAAGTGTCAGGCTACGGCCAGCACTCGTTGGATGAACGCGTATTGCTTCTGAGATTATTAAGCCGACACCACCACGCGCTCGTGCGGCTAGATAGTTAGCATTACGCTCAGTTGGCAGATTGTTCAAACCAAAATTAGTTGTATGGCCAGGAAGAAAGACGCGATTCTTGAGTGTGAGGCCACCAACTGTGATTGGTTTCATTATCTCGGACATAAGCAGCGGTCTCCAGTGTCTTTCTTCAATTCTATAGCAGGGAGAGCTCTTCGGATAGATGCAAAAATTTTTAGGATTAGTTCTTATGATTTCTGCATCAAAGGTCTAGAATTAAAAAGCGGTCGCAAGTAAAAATATATATTTCAACAAGGGATGAAAGACTATGAAAGTTGTTTCGATAACACCTATCCATGTGACTGAAGAAGAACTGAAAAGACGTCAGGCACGCTATCAGCGGCTAGCCCCCGCGGGCATCACAGTTGAACTTCGTAATCTTTCAGAACAATCTCTAAACGCGCTGGAGAAAGATAGCGATGTCCGAGCAAGTGATCTCGCACTTCTGGCTGATGCCTTAGAAATTAACCTTGAGGTTGGCGAAGTACTTCTTCCTGATTGCATCTTAGACCCAGGATTCCGCCAGCACGCTAGCGTTACCACGATTGGAATGTTGGAAAGCGTGATGAGCCACCTTGTGGCTGCAGGTGGAAAAGTAGGAGCTGTCACACGCAATGAGAGCATTGGAAATGAATTAGTCAGACGCGTTGGCGAGTACGGTTTCGCAAGTCATTTTGTGGATCTTGAAGTTCTCAATCTCAGCTTTGATGCCATCAATGATGAGGAACAGTGGCACAGGGCGCTCAAGATTGCAGTAGAACGATTAGCGGCTAAGGGGGCAACGGTGGTAATCAATGGTTGCTCAGCAGTCAACGTTGATCAATCACAACTTTCGATTCCAGTTGTAGACCCAGCAGAGCTCGCTCTAAAAATAATCGCCGATCAAATGGTCTCAAAGGTTAATTAGCTTCAATGTCTAACAGCCCTACTTATGATGTTGTGGTCGCAGGTGCAGGTGGCGGTTTAATCGGTGCCATCAAAGCTGCTCAACTTGGTGCCAAAGTTCTCCTGATCGATGCTTCAGATGACTTTATTAATACCTGTAATACCTCACTCACCACTGGCATGTTTCCAGCTAGTGGTTCACGTTGGCAACGTGAACTAGGGATTGTTGATTCACCCGAAATTTTTACCGGGGATATCATGAAAAAGACTAAAAATAGTGCAGATGTCGTAGCTACTAAAGCTCTC
Source organism: Bifidobacterium breve (assembly GCA_945885625.1). Lineage (GTDB taxonomy): Bacteria > Actinomycetota > Actinomycetes > Nanopelagicales > Nanopelagicaceae > Planktophila. Next base: position 7,338 of record CAMCYS010000004.1, read on the forward strand.
ACCGAAGTCAGTGTTGAAGTCATGGAATGGATGGCCGACTCTCTTCAGGTTCCTTGGGAACTTGTCACCGATTTTCACTACCCAGGCCACTCTGTCGATCGTTGCCTCTCTGTTGTTGGCCGCAAAGGCCACCTAGTCATGGCACCAATTTGGCAGTCGGTATTAGATAGCAACCTTCTTGAATTTCGAAGCAGCACTCGTTTAGTCGATGTTGAGATCGTCGATAACGTTATCGTTGCCGCAGTCATCGAGAGCGCAAATGGTGAGAGAGAAAGAATTCCAACCAAGAATGTTCTTATGGCAACTAATGGATATGGCGCTAATCAAGATTTACTAGAAAAATACAATAACGAGATCGCCCATGTTTACTATCACGGTTCAAAGTATTCCCGTGGCGACGCACTTGAAATTGGTGTAAAGCACGGCGCTGCTGTTGCGTATCTAGATGCTTACCAAGGACATGCCGCAATTGCAGCACATGCAAACACTCTGGTTGGTTGGGCGACTGTCATGCAGGGCGGGTACATCCTTAACCTCAACGGAAAACGCTTTGGTGATGAATCAGCCGGGTATTCAGAGTTTGCCGCAATTCTCAATAACCAAGAAGGTAGTACCGGTTGGCTGATGATTGATAAACGAATTCATGATGGATCAATGTCATTTAAAGAATTTGAGGTTACTGCTGCGAGTGGCGCAATTATTTGGGCGGATACGATGGAAGAAATTGCAGCCAAGACCAATCTTCCGGTCGAGAATGTGATTAATGAATTTGCTAATGCCAACGCAGTCTCAGCGGGTTTAGCTGAAGATAAGTTAGGGCGAAAAGTTTTCGAGAAGCCATTACAAGCACCATTCGGCGCGATCAAATTACGCCCATCGCTCTTTCATACCCAAGGCGGGGTTCGAGTTGATGCTGATGGCCGCGTTCTGAAAGAGAGTGGTAAGCCAATTGCTGGTCTTTACGCTTCAGGAGGGGCAGCGCTAGGAATCTCTGGCCATGGTTCAGATGGGTATCTAGCCGGCAATGGCTTGTTGGCGGCGGTTGGGTTTGCTTATCTAGCAGCGAAAGCGATTGCAGCTACTGGCAGGTAAGCAGCCTTTAAAGTTACCGAATTCCCTGAAAAAGCGTGATCAAAGTATTGACCCCTCCCTTTATTTGGTGTTGACCCATCTAAGGGCAGGACTTACGCTTCCCTTACTCGAGACACCCTCAATCTCTTTGGGGGCGCCCTTTAAGTTATGAAATGAGGAGAAGCATGAGCTTTCCAGCAACTACCCGCATGAAAAAGTCACCAGCTACACTTTTAGCAGTTCTCTTGACTGGCGCTTTGGTAAGCGCCCTCGTTCCATCAGCGAACGCTGCGCCAGCTAAAATTGTTGCAAATGCAAAGTGCACTAAATCTGCAGCGTTGGCTGTCGACACTAAAACAGGCGCAACACTCAAGTGTGATGGCAAAAAGTGGCGCGGCTACAAGGCAGCAACATCTGTTCTTGCCATTGCATCAGCCGCTTTCTCACCAAAAGAAGAATTCGCGATATTTGCAGTCCCTAAGAACCTTGGATATTTTAAGGCAGAAAACTTAACCGTCTCAGCTGTACCTTCAACAGGCTCAATCGATGTTGTAAACATCGTTAGCTCAGGCCGTGCCGATGTCGGTGTGGCAGATCTTGGTTCTGCTATGCAAGGAATTGAAAAAGGTGCCAGGATCAGAATCGTTGGTGGTCTAGTTCAAAACTTCCCTTGGGCAATGGCAACTAACCCAGCTGCAAATATCAAGTCAGCAGCAGATCTCAAGGGTAAGAAGATCGGAATCATTGGATTCGGTTCAGGAAGCTACCCATACACAAAGGCATGGCTTGCTGGCAACGGTCTAAAGGAAGCTGATGTAACGCTCGTTGCGACAGGTTCAGCAATCGCTCCGGCTACAGAGGCCCTTATGAAGGGCGATGTAGACGCAATTGCATATTACACCGCAGTTTATGCATCATCAGAATTTCTCGGCACCAAGTACAGCTATCTACCAAACCCAGCTGCGCTCACCGGTGTTCGCTCACTTTCTTGGATCGTAAATTCTGCAAAGTATAAGGAAGACCCAGAGGTGTACGAGCGTTTGATTCGTGCTGCAAATAAGGGTCTCGTTTACTCGTCAACTAACCTCAAGGCAGCAGTTCTTCTTGGTTACCAGGAGTTCCCAGCACTACTTGCTGGCGCAACCGTGGAATCAAAAGTACCAGCAGCTATGGCTGGTCTGAAGGCATGGCTAGCATCGGCCACACCAACAACAGGCGATCCAGTCTCATGGAATAAGCTCAGCGACATTTCGCCAGAAGATTGGAAGAAATCTCAAGATTATACAAAGGCGGCAGGAACAATTGTTTCTGATATTGACCTTGAGGTCTTCCTTGATCGTGCACTCGTCAAGCGTGTAAACGCGTATGACCGTAAAGCGATTGTCGCCGCTGCTAACAAGCAGCCTAAGTAAGGATAACAAAACTCAAAAGAAGTAAATTCAAATGAGTAAAAGAGATAACTCGGAGATCCAGGATGCCTCGCAAGAGGCGTCCTGGATTGACGTTAATCACCTTCATAAAATTTATAACACCCGTGGTGGCGGACAGACGCACGCACTCGCTGATATCAATTTCAGTGTCAAAAAAGGAGAGTTCATCTCCATTGTTGGTCCTTCGGGCTGCGGAAAGACAACCCTTCTAAATATTCTTGCGGGGCTCATAACCAGGAGTGAGGGAAGTGCGAAAGTTTCTGGACGCGAAGTAACCAAACCGCTTCCAGAAATTGGCATGGTCTTTCAAGCTCCGACACTTCTGCCTTGGCGCACAATTTTAGAGAATGTCATGATCCCAGTCGAGGTTCAAAAACTCGACAAGAAGGTCTACCTTGGAAAAGCGAAAGAGCTTTTGAAGTTGGCAGGACTAGAAGGTTTTGAGGATAAATATCCATCCGAACTCAGCGGTGGTATGCAGCAGCGCGCAGGTATCTGTCGCGCTTTAGTCCACTCACCATCTGTACTTCTTATGGATGAACCCTTTGGCGCACTAGATGCCATGACGCGTGAATACATGAATCTTGAACTCCTTCGCATTTGGAAGGAGAGCAACCAAACAATCGCTCTTGTCACCCACTCAATTTCTGAGGCAGTTTTCTTATCAGATCGAGTAATTGTGATGAGTCCACGTCCGGGTCGCATCGCAGAAATTATCGACATCAATCTGCCACGCCCACGATCACTAGAGATGATGGCTAGTGATGCCGCTGGTGTTTATGTGCAGAAGATTCGCCATTATTTTAACGCAGCCAATGTTATTGAGTAGCAAGAGCAAATAGCGTAATCGAATATTTTTAAACTGAAGGAGAGAAAGTGAAGAGACTACGGAATAAGCCCGAGTATTTACTAGTGCCTGCTGTCTTCGTCTTCTTTACCCTGCTGTGGGAGAACCTGGTAAATGTCCTCGAGTTAAGTGAGTCGATTCTTCCTACTCCTTCTCGAATCTTTGAAGCTCTAGTAAAGCAATTTGATAACCCAATTTTCTGGGCAAATTTGTGGGTTACTACTCAAGAAGCGCTGATGGGATTTGCTGCAGCTACACTCTTTGCAATAATTGCAGGCACTTTCATTTCTCAGATTAAAATTGTTGAAAAAACAACTTTGCCTTACTTAGTTGGCTTTCAAGCGATTCCAAAGGTAGCGCTAGCGCCAATCTTTATTATCTGGTTCGGCTTTGGTATGACAAGTAAGGTCGTGATGGCAGCAGTAATCGCCTTCTTCCCAATCTTGATTAATATTATTGAGGGTCTAAAATCAGCAGAGAGCGATCAGATACGTATGCTCCGCGTCTTTGGAGCTTCAAGAACCCAGATATTTTTTAAGGTACAAGTACCAGCCGCGCTCCCATTCTTCTTCGCGGGCCTAGATGTCGGTATCTTGCTGGCAATTTTGGGCGCCGTAGTGGGCGAGTTCCTCGGTTCTCAAGAAGGGCTTGGCAATATGGTCCTGGTCTTTCAATACAACTTCGAAACCCCAGGAATGTTTGCCATCTTGCTGGTTCTCTCATTAATGGGAATCATCGCTCACATTATCGTTAAGGCTCTGCAGCGTAAGTTTGCTTTCTGGGGAGATAACACCAACGTCGTTGGAAATTAAAGACGATGTCTACTAACGCTGATTTTTCGGGCAAAGTCGCCATAATCACGGGTGCGGGTCGTGGCATCGGCTCGACCATCGCGCAAGAACTCGCCAAGGCTGGAGCAATCGTTGCCTCTGCAGACTTACTACCTGAAGATCAATGGACCAACCCATTAACTGTTCCTCACACGAGACATTTTGTAGATGTTAGATCCAAACAATCCTGTCTAGATTTAGTTGAAAGTGTTGTCAAAGCACATGGCCGCGTAGATCATCTTGTTAACAATGCTGGCATTGTCCGTCGGGCAAAAGCTAGTGAAATGTCAGAGAAAGATTTCACTGATGTTATTGATATCAATCTCAACGGAACATTCTTTATGAGCCAAGCTCTCTACCCGCAACTAAAAGCCAATAGAGGCACCATTGTAAATATTGGTTCGACCAGTGGGCATTCAGCTGTTCATAACACTGTTAGCTATTCGGTAAGCAAGGCAGGCGTTATGTTTATGGCTAAGTCCTTAGCTTTTGAATGGGCAGCTGATGGAATCCGAGTCAATGCAGTCGGCCCCACGATTGTTCCAAGTGATATGACTGCCAAACTTTTAGTCGATGATGCTTTTATGAAAGATAAAATGTCCACTATTCCATTAGGCCGAATGGCGGATCAATTAGATGTAGCTCAAGCTGTTCTCTTTTTACTCGGACCGACTTCTGGCATGGTCACAGGTCAAACAATCTTTATCGATGGTGGAGTAACAATCCACTAATGGAGATCGACCTAAGCCCGCTATCTGAAGCGCAAACCTATGCCCTATTGACCCAAACGATTATTCCGCGGCCTATCGCTTGGGCGCTTACTGATAATTCTACGCCTGGTGACTCACCTTGGAATCTCGCGCCGTTCTCATTCTTTAATGGAATTTCATCCAAGCCCCCAATGGTTATGTTTTCTGTGGGTAGCTGGGATGTTTCGGGACAAGTAAAAGATACTCTCGCAAACCTGCGTACCAAACCAGATTTTACAATTGGTATTGCCTCACAAAGTTCTGTCCTGCAAGTTCAACAAACAGCTACCGCTCTGGGTCCTGATGTCAGCGAGACAGAACAGTACGGAATTAAAACAACTGATTGGGATTGGGCAACCCCACTTATCTCTGACTGCAAAATAAACTTTGCCTGCACGATTGCTAAGGAGATCAAGATTGAGGAAAGTTCACAGACTTTAGTTTTTGCCCGCATCTCAAAGATTTGGGTTTTAGATAAAGCAGTCGATAAAGATTACAAGGATCGCATTGTTATCGATCCATCAGTAATTGACCCACTATTACGGCTAGGCGCAGGTAAGTACGGCAATCTCGGCGCTGTCATTCCTACCCCAGTGGTGTAATTTTAAAGTCTAAACTCAATGTAACTCCAAATATGCGAGAAAATGTTATAGCGACAATCCTGACTCAATGAAGATTCGGTTTGCGATACATTACTGATTACAATGTCCTACCTGAGCACAGAAAACAAATTTATTGCGGCGAAAAGAGGAGTCAAGACTTGACTGGTGCAGCGTTAAATCGCTTACGTAATGGATTGATTGTCTCTTGCCAAGCTGCGCCCGGCAGCCCTTTAGCTAATCGTGGCTTGATGTCATACATGGCAGAAGCCGCCGAAGCTGGTGGCGCTGTCGCAATTAGAGCTGAAGGCTTGCGAGATATTTCAGAGATTAAAAAAGTTGTTTCAATTCCGATTGTTGGCCTCATTAAATTAAAGAGTGAGAACACTCCCGTCGTGATCACGCCTTTATTGGAGCATGTCTACCAACTCCTGGAAGCTGGTGTGGATTTAATTGCAGTCGATGCAACCCTGCGCAAAAGAGTTGATGGCACTCTCGGAAATGATTTCGTAGCGCAAGTTAAAGCCATTGGGGCTGTAGTAGTAGCAGATATTGATGATCTGGAATCAGCAATAGCGGCCGAAAAGAGTGGAGCTGTAGCAGTTTTTACAACGCTCTCTGGTTACACAAAAGGGCAAGTACCGGAATTACCGGATCTTGATTTAGTTAAATCGTGCACAACTTATTGTGCTGTGCCTGTAATAGCTGAAGGTAGGTTTAACTCACCTGAGCTCGTAAGCCAAGCATTTGATGCGGGTGCTTGGTCGGTCTGTGTCGGGTCTGCAATCACCGATCCATGGCTGAGCACAAAACGATTTATCAAAAGCATAAATAGCAAAGAGTAAAACTAGTCAATCTTGAAGTCTCTGCCACCAATTCGATTTCGCAGTCCGTCGAAGTGGCTGTGTAGAGCAATGCGCGCACCTCTCGGATCTGATGCTTTGATTGCAAGTAAAATTGCATGGTGACGATCTGCAGTTTTGCTTGCTGCCGCCGGGTCGTATCGGGTATCTAAAAGTTCGTCGAAGATTCGCCAAAAGACTTCGAGCAGTAAAATCGAAAGTGGATTTTTCAATGGTGCCAAAAGTTCCTCATGAAATTCTCGGTCTGTTGCAGAGGTGACAAATCCCGACTTCGCCTCCTCATCCATCTTTGCCAAGATTTTTTCTAGCGCTTCTAAGTCTGGCTTCAATCCCTCAGTGACTAAATTTGTGAGCAAGCCTTGCTCTAAAGATTCTCGTACCTCACTTAAATATCTTAGGTAGGTGCCCTGGTCCTCACCATTTAGACGACTGTGGAAAATCAATTCATCAGACATCGACTTAAGAGAGAGAATTCCGACGTATGTGCCGGCGCCTTGTCGAACCTCGAGGACACCGGTTGCGCGCAAAGTGCGCACAGCTTCGCGCAACGAATTTCGTCCAACTTTTAACTCAGTACACAACTGCGATTCCGAAGGGAGTAAGTCGCCCGATTTGAGGCCACGAGCAAATATCCATTCACGCAGAGCGCGAACCGCCCCATCTGTGCGCGACTCTTTTGTTTTCGGCGGCACTTTCGCGGCTTGCTTAGCTGACAAAGTCATCCCACCTTTCAGTAGCTAAAGAGCTCTTTTTCTTCAATAAATCACTTTTTGAAAGTAACCTAATCGTTATCTCGAAGTGCTTGACCTTAATTTAAAGGAAAGATAGATTTAAGTCAACACAAACATGGGATGTCTTGAGTAGCAAGGAAACTTGTTCTCGGGGGTGTCTCGAAAAAGATCTAACACCTCAGGACGCCCCTGGAGTGTTTTAAAGTGGGAGGGTTTTGTGAGAAAGTTTCAAAAATCACTTGGCGCCCTAGGGCTAGTAGCTGCACTTGCAGTCTCTGTGCTTGCCGCGCCATCACAAGCAGCAACAAATAACTCGATTACCGTGGCAGAAGTAACTGCCGGCGGTGGCGGAGTCCAACAGATTTTTTCTCCTTGGATTAACTCCGGATCAATTTCACACCATGCAATGTTCCGTGCCTTGTTTAAGGCAGAAGCCAATCTAACTGCCGTGAAACCTGATTTAGCTTCAGGTTATAAGTTCAGCAAAGATGGCAAAACACTTACTGTGACACTTAAATCAGGCATCAAGTGGTCTGACGGAAAAGATGTAACAGTTGACGATGTCGTCTGGTCTATGAATTCATTGCTTCGCGTTGCTAAATCAAATGCAGTTTATGTAAATGCATTTAAGCAAATTGTTGGCAGCGAAGATGTCAATGGTACAAATACAAAAACCATGAGTGGAATTACAACTAAGGGAAATGTCATCACTATTTCACTTAAGGCTCCAGTCAACACATTTATTCCAGCTCTTGCACAATTCATGATCTTGCCTAAGCATGTATTAGCTGATGAAGATATCTTGAAACTAGATACCAATAATTACTGGAAAAATCCAGTTGTAGCTGGTCCTTACAAGGTAGGAACATTTAGCCAAGGTAACTTCATCACACTTGTGCCAAATGATAAGTACGAAGGTGACAATCCAAAGATTAAAGAAATTAACATCATTGTTTCTTCTAATTTGGTAGCCGACGCAAAATCTGGAAAGTTGGATTACTTCACTACTAATGATCCTGACACTATTCGTGCGATGAACTCAGTCTCTACCTTTAAGTCAGCTCCACTTGATGTGCTCTTCTATCGCTATCTAGTAGTTAACCCAACTGGTCCATTCAGTAACGTAAAAGCCCGTGAAGCGCTTAAGTACGGAATCGACTGGAACCGATTAGTTCCTGCGATCTATGGGAAGCAGGGCAAGGTAATTGTTGGTGGCGTTGCTTCAGGCATGCCTCATTACCTTCCTTCAATCCCGAAGCACAAGTTTGATAAGGCAAAAGCGACTGCTCTTCTAAAGGAAGCGAAGTTCGACTTCTCGAAGACAATTCGCATACGCACGTATAATCAATCTCAACCTGCAGTAATGATCATCATGGCTGCGGTAGCTCAACAACTTGAAGACCTTGGAATGAAAGTTGAATTCCTTCCATGGACCGGAGATGCAACTACAGAACTTTGGACAAATCGTAATTACGAACTTGCTCTTAAGGGTCTTAGTGCATTTAACGTTGGAGAGTGGTACGCGGAATACAGTAACCCAGCAACTTTTGAGAAGTTGTTAGGTGCTCAGCCTGAATATGCCGCACTAAACTCAAGATTGCTTCAAGCAACAACACTTCGCGAGACTGGCAAGATTTTGACAGAATTGCAGAAGCTTGAGCAACAAGATTTATACAAACTGCCAATGCATTTACTAAAGCAGGTTGTGTTCATCTCAAAGGACATCAGTGGTACACCAACTAAGTGGGGAAATCCACTTTATGTTTATCAAAACAACATAACTAGCTGGTCTGCCAATTAATTAAATAGCGGCGGTACTGACCCAGGTGCGAGAGTATCCTTGGTCAGTACCGCCACTTATTTTTTATTTGATTTTATAAGGATGGTAATTTCTTGGTTTCGTTTATAATCCGGCGAATAGCGATCTTGGTGCCCATGGCATTCACGATCAGCGCTTTGATCTTTTTCGCATCGCGACTTTCTCCGATTGATCCAATTAATGCAATGGTCCCGCCCGATATGGCATCTGATTCAGCGAACCTAGAGCAACTTCGCGAAGAACTTGGGCTGAATGATCACATTATTTTGCAGTACTTAACGTGGTTAAAAAATATAGCAACTGGTGAATTTGGATATAGCCTGCAGAGTGGCCAAAAAATCTCTGAAATTCTGGCTCTACGAATGCCAGCAACTCTCGAATTAGTGCTCTCTGCCTTAGTTTTGTCCACTATTTTGGCCTTGACTCTTGGTTTATTCGCCGGAGCTAAAAAAGGTGGAATTGCCGATAAGTTGTCGCGCATACTCGGCGTAGTTGGAATCGCGATACCGGATTTCTTTATTGGACTAGTCCTACTAAACCTATTTGCATTCCGAGTCGAATGGCTTCCTACTGGTAACCGAGTTGCACCTGGCCAAGTCACGTTTTGGGATAGGTTTCCTAATTTGATTTTGCCTGTGGCGACTTTAACGATTGCAATGCTTGCGGTTCTTATTCGCTATACCCGAAATTCAGTTCTTGATACCCTAAATAGAGATTTTGTAAAAACTGCGCGCAGTAAAGGGGTGCCCGAATGGCGCGTTCTTTACAGCCATGTTTTTAGAAATTCACTTGGACCAGTAATGGTGCTGTTGGCGTTTAGACTTCCACTGCTTGTCGGAGGATCAATTCTCGTTGAGACCGTCTTTCAATGGCCCGGAATTGGAACTACGATCATTGCAGCAGTTACTGCATCTGACTATCCGGTGATTATGGTTGTAAGCATGATCATCGCCATGGTGATTTTAGTCGCTAGCTTCTTGGTAGATATCATCAAATCAATACTGGACCCTCGAGTGAGATTAGGGGGAGGTAACTGATGCAAAAAAAGAAACAAGATCAGCAATCAACCGCCAGGATTTTTGTAAGAAATCTATTGCACAATCCTTCAGCGGTAATTGGTTTGACCATTATTTCTATAATGATTCTTTGCGCAGTATTTGCTGTCCAAATTGCTGGCGTAGAACCAGACTATATTGATCCAATTGAAGGACGCCAGGGCCCTAGCTGGGATCACTTGATGGGTACCGATCAACTAGGCCGAGACATGTTAAGCCGCGTTCTGTCGGGTGGAAGACAATCAATTTATGTCGGCGTAATAGCTTCTTTTCTCGCAAACTTAATCGGAACCGTATTGGGTGCAACCGCTGGGTATTTAGGCGGCAAAATAGATGCAGTTGTCATGCGGGTTTCAGAGCTTGTAATGACCTTCCCGCAGCTGATTTTAGTACTTATTTTCGTTTCGCTCCTAGGCCAAGGAATCAATAACGTAATCATTGTCTTTGCGTTAACTGGCTGGATGACAACTTTCAGATTAGTTCGAGGAGAATTCTTCTCCCTTCGCGAGGAAGCTTTCGTTGAAGCAGATCGCGCCTTTGGATTTTCGAAACCCCGAATTATCTTTAGGCATATTCTGCCAAACACAATGAGCCCAATTGTTGTTGCATTCACGATTAATATCGCAATTTTTATCATTGCTGAAGCTGGACTCTCGTTCTTAGGGCTTGGCGTTCCCGTTACTACGCCAACTTGGGGTAACTTGCTAACGGCAGCACAAAACCCGGTAGTTGTAGATGAATATTGGTGGCTATGGGTATTTCCTGCAATGTCGATCGCAATATTTGTATTGGGTGTCAACTTTGTTGGCGATGGTTTACGCGACGTTTTAGATCCACGTCATAAATCTTTAATCGCAAAAAATAAGTGGAAAGTAGTCTTAGTTGGTCGCTTGGGGAGAAAAAAGTGAGCCGATCAACTAATAAAGATTTAATTCTAGATCTCAAGAGCGTCAATGTTAAATTCAAGGTCGAAGATGGCACCTTGCATATCTTGCGTGATGTCTCGCTTAGTATTCCAAGAGGCTCTTTCCTTTGTGTAGTTGGTGAATCTGGTTGCGGAAAATCTGTAACTGCGCAGGCAATCGTGCAACTACTGCCGGATAATGGCGAAATAAGTAGTGGCGACATTCTCTTTTCACAAGGAGATCAGGTTGTAGAACTCAATAAGCTGGAAAAATTTGGAAAACAGATGCGTGATATCCGCGGTGCGAAAATAGGAATGATTTTCCAGGACACGCTCTCTTCTCTAAATCCAGCCCACAAAGTTGGTCGTCAGGTAGCCGAAAGTCTTTTGCAGCATTTTCCTATCTCAAAGGACGAGGCTCGCACCCGTGTGGTTGAGCTATTTCGAAAACTTGGCATTCCGGATCCGGAACGTCGCTATGAGGCTTACCCGCATGAGTTTTCGGGGGGCATGCGTCAGCGGGTAATGATCGCAATTGCCACTATCTGCGAACCAGATTTAGTCATTGCCGATGAGCCAACAACCGCTCTCGATGTAACAATTCAAGCGCAGATTATGACTCTGCTAAAAGATCTACAAAAGAGTGCAGGTAAAACTTTCATTTTAATTACCCACAACATGGCACTAGTTTCAGAGGTTGCAGACCATGTGGCCGTTATGTATCTGGGCCGCGTTGTTGAGTACGGTACGGTTGAGCAAGTCCTTCGCGACCCTAGACATCCATATACAAAAGCGTTGATGGCAAGTGTTCCAAATTTAGACGCTGATAAAAATGTTGATTTACAAACTGTTGATGGGCAAACACCTTCGCCGGCAGAAGTAACAGTCGGTTGCGAGTTTGCCGGACGCTGCCCTTACGTAATTGCTGCATGCACAGAGAAAACAATTCAGATGACACAAGTTAGTCCTGGTCATGACGTCCGCTGTATTCGTTTGGACTCAAATGGAAAACTACCTGTTCTGATTGGAGGTGCATCAAATGAATAACACACGCACCCCGTTATATAAAGTAGGCCAGATCAAGAAGCACTTCCCAGTTCTTGGTGGAATTCTAAGACGCACCAAAGGTTATGTAAAAGCTCTTGATGGCGTTGATCTTGAAGTTTTCCGCGGCGAAACAATTGCCGTAATTGGTGAATCAGGGTGCGGAAAAACAACGCTAGGTCGTATGTTGGCTTTACTCGATAAACCGACAGGAGGCGAACTTTCTTTTGACTTTGGCCAAGGCCTTCAAGATGTAACTAGTTTGCGTGGCGAAGATCAAATGCGGTTCCGTAAGAAAGTTCAAATGATTTTCCAAGATCCATATACTTCATTTAATCCTCGCCAACGTGTTGGCGCTGCGATGGATGAAGTTCTTCGTGTCCATGGCGTTACTGATGAAGCGGAACGAACCGCGCGAATTCTGGAAGCTTGCGAAATGGTCAATATTCGCCCTGAATATCTGCAGCGCTACCCGCATGAGTTCTCGGGTGGCCAGCGCCAACGGCTAGCAATTGCGCGCTGTTTAGCAACTAAGCCCGAACTGATCATTGCCGATGAAATCGTTTCGGCTCTTGATGTTTCTATTCAGGCTCAAATAGTCAACCTACTCTTGAAGATTCAAAAAGAGACCGGTTTGTCATTTATTTTCGTAACTCACGATGTAGCTGTTGCTCGCTATGTGGGCCATCGTGTTGCGGTTATGTATTTAGGCAACGTAGTTGAGATTCTTCCAGCAGATTCACTGCCCGATGCAGCCGAGCATCCTTATACGATCGCGCTCTTATCAGCAGTTCCGAGCATGAATCCAACCGCGAAAGATCATCGAGTTGTATTACAAGGCGAAGTTCCCAGCCCAATCGATATGCCAAGTGGATGTGCTTTCTCAACCCGCTGCCCATCAGTTATGGATATTTGTCGAACCGAAAGACCCGTATTAAAAATCTCAAACATCTCAAAAGGTGGCCATCAAGTCGCCTGTCACGTAAATAAAGGAGCATAGTAATGGCGACCAATCCAAAACTTCTAAGAGGCGTAGTACCTCCAGTGTGTACGCCGTTTACCGCTGACTACGAAGTAGATGAAAAATCCCTTCGCCGTTTGATCAACCACCTTATTGATGGCGGCGTTCATGGTCTCTTTGTCCTTGGCTCAACCAGCGAAGTGGCTTATCTAACCGATAAGCGACGTGCCGATGTTATTCGAATTGCAATTGATGAAACTGCAGGACGCGTACCAGTTGTTGCTGGAGCAATCGATATGACAACGCTTCGTGTTAATGAACATGTGCGTGCCGCTGTTGCTGCTGGCATCGACGGAATAGTTATAACTGCGCCGTTTTATGTCCGTACTCACCCAGAAGAAATCACACTGCATTTCAGATTAGTTAAAGAAGCATGTGGCGATATTCCTCTATACGCTTACGACATTCCAGTTGCCGCAAATAACGTAAAACTTGAAACCAGTACGGTGCTAAAACTGGCTAAAGAGGGCGTTATTCAAGGACTTAAGGACTCTTCGGGCAATGATGCAGGAATCAGAGCAGTGGTACTTGGCGCTAAGAAGATGGGGCTAAATGAATTTGTGGTTCTTACTGGCTCAGAACTATCTGTTGATTCAGCTTTGATCTTCGGCGCACATGGCGTGGTGCCGGGTATTGGAAATATTGATCCAGCGGGCTATGTAAAGATCTTTGACCTAGTGGCCGCTGGCGATTACAAATCTGCCAAAGCTGAACAAGAGCGCCTCACTGAAATGTTTGGCTTAGTCGATGTTGGCTCTACCGCACGCATGGGCCGCGGCTCATCAGCACTTGGTGCGTTCAAAGCATCGCTAAAGCTTCTTGGGGTCATCGAAGATGCCCGTATGGCACCTCCCCAGATTCCGCTTAACGCCGATGAGATTGCAGCAATCGTTCCATTCCTAAAGAATGCAGGCCTTTCAGTTAAGTAATTAACAACTATGAGTCAGGTTTATTAGACTGCTGTCATGCCTCAATACAAAGTAGCAATCGTCGGCGCCGGCCCAGCTGGCTACTTTGCTGCGCAGGCTCTGCAGAATCTGCAAACTGATGAACTTAAGTTCTCGATCGACATGATTGAACGCCTACCAACGCCCTGGGGCTTAGTTCGCAGCGGTGTCGCACCTGATCATCCAAAGATTAAGACAGTCGCCAAGGTATTCGAGAAAATCGCAACCAGTGATGGCTTTAGCCTTTATGGAAACGTAGAACTTGGGACAGATATTTCCTTAGAAGTTCTCAAAACAAAGTATGACGCTGTTGTTATCGCTACAGGATCAGCGGTGGGCAGAAAACTTGGTATCCCAGGAGAAGATTTACCTGGCTCGATCTCAGCTGCTGAGTTTGTGCCTTGGTATAACGGACACCCTGATTTTGCTGGTCACACACCAAATCTAGATTGCGATACCGCAGTTGTAATTGGCGCCGGTAACGTTGCGATGGATGTTGCGCGTATGTTGGCACTTGAACCAAGTGAACTCGACCCAACTGATACTGCCGATCACGCGATTGATGCGCTACGCAATTCAAGTATTCGTAAAGTTGTAATTAGCGCTCGTCGTGGCCCTGAACATGCAGCCTTTACTTCACCGGAACTTCGCGATTTACCAAAGTTAGAACACACAAATGTTGTAATGCGTGCTTCGGATATTGCTGCAGCACTCGAGCGTGCAGGAGAAGAGCCAGAGAAGGAAGTTCGCAATAACTTAGAAGCCATGCGCCTTATCTCTGAGCTAGAGCAAGGAAAACACGCTCGCACTATGGAATTTCAATTCCTCAGCACTCCGAAAGAATTTAGGGGTAATGGCAAAGTTGAAGAGGTGGTATTTACTACAAGTGCTGGTGAGGAAAAAATTGTTAAATGCGGCTTGGTAATCACTGCTATTGGATATGAAGCCGCCGCCCTTGAAGGCTTGCCATATGAAAGAGGTAAAGTCTTAAATCAAGATGGCCGTGTATTCGAAAATCTTTATGTAGTTGGCTGGGCAAAGCGTGGGCCATCTGGGGTAATCGGTACGAATAAATCAGATGCTGCAGATGTTATGAGTTTGTTAATTGCTGACCTCAAAGAACCCAAGCCAAGGATTGAATTCTCATCTTTAATCACAGCGGATAAAGTTATTTCACAGAGCCATTGGGAATCAATCAATGCTGCCGAAGTCGCTGCAGGTGAACCTCATGGAAAGCCAAGAATTAAGGCAGTTTCTCGCGAAGAGCTCTTGCGTTTGGGTGGGCTGTAAAAAGCAGGTATCATTACGACTTCGCTAAGCGCCCGTAGCTCAACGGATAGAGCATCTGACTACGGATCAGTAGGTTAGGGGTTCGAATCCCTTCGGGCGCACCATTTCAAGCGTAGTTTTTTCTTTTCTTCTTCTCTAAATCCTAGAACTTCGTTCTTTTGCTTTCATTTTGCTTTCAACCGTTCTCGATAGCCCTTGCGAATAGATCCGCGACTTCTTGCTTCTGCTCGGGGCGAATGTGAGCATAGATTCGAAGAGTCGTAGAGATGTCCGAATGACCGAGTCGATCCTTTACTAGATGAACCCCCGCGCCTGAGTTAAGTAGCTCGGTGGCGTGTAGGTGACGGATCGAATGAAGAGATTCAGACCGAAGCCCTAACCTTTTCGCCGTCTTTTTAAAGAGCTGGTACGGAGTCGAAGGATCTAACGGAAGCCCGTTCTCCTGAGTGAAGATGTAATTCGCTTCTTGCCATAGAGAACCCGCCTTTATGCGTTCTTCTATCTGCCGTCTCCGGTGATCCTTGATAAGTCGCAGAGTTTCGGAGTCGAGTTGAACGATTCTCTTACCGTCTCCGCCCTTTGTTGAATCTTGTTCGATAACCGTTTTCCCTATGCGAGTCCGGTTCTTTGAGATCGAAAGAGTAGCCTTTTCGAAATCAAGGTCACTCCACCGAAGCGCGAGGATCTCTCCACGTCTTCCGCCCGTGTAGGCAAGAAGTCGGAAGAATGCGAAGAGTCGGTGACTTTTTAACTCTTCGAGTAATTGCTTTAACTCGCTCGAAGTGTAAGGAGTAACGCTTCTCTTCTTTCCTTTTGGTCGTTCTATTCCTTTTGCCGGATTGAATGCGAGACGCTTATCCTTAACGGCTCGATCTAACCCTTGAGTAAGAGTGATAGCGATTAGGCGAACGGTACTTTCCGAAAGATCTTGGATAAGTTCGATTAGAACCTTCTCAATTCGTGCCGAAGTTAGATCTTTTAGAAGCTGAGATCCGAACTTCGGGAGAATGTAGCGATCTAGAATGAAGCGATAGTTCTCAGCCGTGGTCGGCTTGACCTTCGCCCTCTTGATATCCCACCATTCTTCGAAGTGTTCTTGAACGGTGATCTTCGTAGGGGATACGAAAACACCGTCTCGAGACTCGGATCTCGCCTTATCTCGTGCGCTTTTTGCTTCTTCCTTAGTGGCAAAGCCGGAGATCCATTTTTGCTTTGAGATACCCGTTTCTGGATCTTTGACTCTGACTATGTAGGAATAGGACGATCCGCGCTTTGCGATACCGTCCTTTTGCTCTCCTGTTTTATGTCTGCTCACTTTTTCTCCTTTCTTGCTTTTGGAGTGGTCTTTCTTCCCGCCTTAGAAGCGGAAACCTTTTGCTTCGCCTTGTAGTTGCGATTAGGCAGTTTCCTTCTACAAGATAGACCGCAGTATTTATTCTCTTCCTTTACGCGCACCGGTAGGAAAACAGATCCACACACTACGCAAACTCTTTTAACCTTCTTGCCTTTAAAATTATTTAAGAGATACGCAGAAAAAGCCGTTTCGAGTCCGGTATTTTCAAGATTGAATCTTCGTACGCCTTCGGTAGTAACTACGGACTTAGTAATTAGGCTTAAGTGCTTATTCATCACTTGAGAAAAATCTGAGAGCGAACTCTCCGCAAAGTCGAGAACCGGAATCTTTCTTTTTCCGCCGTAGGTGTAAGTCCATTCCTCATTGACATTGAACTTAGGACTTGCCGGATCTTCTGAGTCTTTGAATGCGCCACCATATCCCTTCCACGCAGAGACGATTCTCTTTCTATTCTTATCCGTAAGAGAAAGAACTTCATTCTTTTCAAAGTTCGGATCTTCTAAAAGGTTTATGTAGAGACGAGCTGACTTCGCTAGATCCCTCAAGACTTTCTCGATTAAGTAATAAGGAACTTCGTCTCCGCTACGAATCGCCAAAAGACGATCTAGGAACTTAGGATCTAAAGACTTTCCTTTATAGAGTTTCTTTGCTTTCGTAGGAGTTAGCTTTGTTAGTCGAGTAATAGCAGGAAGATCTCTTTCGGTCATGACTCGATTTCTGGACTCTATGTCAGAGATTCCCACTACACCGAATCGGTTTAGGTAAGAAATAACTTTATGAGGATCTATTTCGGGAATGTTATATTCCCCGTGCTTCTTCTTTCCCTTTTCGTCATAGACATACTCCATAACCGGAATCAACTTTAGAAGTTCTGTTAGTGCGTCAGAGTCAAAACTTTCTTGAATCTTTGCTTCACCTGAGTATTGAACGAATAAATAACCGGATTCGTCCGCATAAATCTTTGCTTCTCTTTTTAGGTACGGAATCTCTGGTAGAAAATAGGAGATTGCTAAGGGAGACTCTTTAGGTGTCTTCATAGGTGAGAGCCTAGCACTACAAGGAACGAACAATCGTTTCTCATATTGTCAGGAACAGGAGACACCGTGGAAACTTCAATACTTCCGCAGTTACACACTCTCGTCACCGTAGGAGAAAGAACTTCGCTTTCTCGCTCGGCTCTATACCGCGAGATCAAAGCTGGACGCTTACAGGCTCTCAAAGTGGGAAAAGCCTTACGCATAAGCGAGAACGAACTTCAACGCTTTATTGCCTCTCTCGAAGCACAAAAGGTCGCATAATGACAAAAAAGAATGACCCGTTTTTCAACGAGTCACCCTATCCGCTTCAAACTTTACACCCATTCTCAAACAATCGAGAACTCACCGAAGTGGAGTGGTTCGCGCTTCGCCTCGCTTCGACAACTCGCTTTCGTACAAGCGAACCGAAGTTGATCACAAAGGCTCGATCTCGAATTGCTACGGCAGAGATCGCAAGAGATCACTTAATTAAGAACGGTCTCATTCCGGTATTCGACTCCTTCTACTTTGAAGGAATGTTTCTTAAAGGGGCGCGTCCATGACTATTTACTTAAATCCGACAAAAGAACAAAAAGAAGAGATGGCGCGAAGTATCGCGCAAAGCAAAATGAAAGAAAATTGGGCACACCTTCTTGAAGTAATTCTTGAAGATTCCACACTTGAAGAGATTCTTGCCTTTGCTTTAAGACTTGATGAGATTCCACGCTATACGCAAGAAGAAGAACGTGCGCGGAATTGGATTCGTAACGGATACACCTCAAGATATCTTCCTGATAGAGACCTTCCGCGAGGTCATGCTGGCTTCCATTGGGAAAAACACACAGAAGAACCCGTCTCGCTTTTAGAACTTCCTCAAGGACTCATTCAGAAAGGCTCTAAATCGTGGAAGATCGAGATATAGGGAATGCGCTTACAGAAACCGAAAACCTTCTTCGGAAGTTAATAGTCCTTAAGTTAGACGCTCACTATTGGGCTTTGACTCTATGGATAGCATTTTGCTATTCAATACCGCAGTTCGATTACGCCCCGCGTCTTTGCTTTTGGAGTCCGGAGAAGCGTTGCGGAAAGTCATTAGCCTTAGAAGTGGTTTCTCACTTACTACCGAACCCGCTTATGACTTCCTCTATTTCTTCAGCTTCACTCTTTCGGATACTAGACCGAGACAATTCAAAAGTGATCCTCATAGATGAATCGGATACGGTTTTTGGCAGAAATGGAGACAAGGAGAAAGCCGAAGCCCTACGGCAACTCTTGAACGCTTCTTTTAAAAGAGGGCAAAGCGTGATTCGTTGCGAACCGCCTAAGTACGAACCGCGAGAGTTCAAGATCTTCGCACCTGTCGCACTTGCTGGAATTGGTACTTCTGCCATTCCTGAGACCGTGGCGGATCGTGCGCTTATGATCGAAATGAGAAGAATGCTTCCGAACGAACAGATCCTAGAGTTTGAGTCAGACGAAGTGGAGAAATACTTCTTTCCGGTTAAGGAGAAACTACAAAACTTCGCAACAGAGAATGAATTTAAGTATCGAGAACTTAGACCCGAACTTCCTAGAGAGTCTCTTAATCCGAGGGCGCGTGACCTATGGAAGCCCCTCTACAAGGTCGCAGAGTGTGCGGGGGAAGAATGGATTAAGAAAGCTCTTCTTGCTTCTGTCGCGCTTTCTTCGGGCGAATCTGATCCGGAAGAAGCGAGTCTTTCACTCCGACTTCTTTCAGATACTCGAGAAGTATTCCTTGAAGAACAGTTAGCAACTAGAGATTTAATTGACCGCCTCAGATCTCTTGAAGAATCTCCGTGGGCTTATCTTGAAAGGTTTAATCCTTCTGTACTCGCACACCTACTTAAGAACTACGGAATAAAACCGAAACCCTTTTCAGGCGGAAAAGTTCGAGGCTACTATCGAAAGAGTTTTGAAGATTCATGGAGTCGCTATCTCGATCCCGCACAGACCGTCACACCCGTCACACCCGTCACACCCGAAGAGTTAGATCTCGAAGCTTCGTGACACTCGTGACACTTGTGACGCGTAATAGAACACTAGAGAAAGGCTCTAAGTATGGAATCTGAACAGGAGAAACAGATTCGGGAGTTTTGGGAGTCACTCACGCCCGAATCTTTAGACGATCTTTTGAAAGAGATTACAGAAGCTCCAATTTTTCCGGATTCAAATAAAGTGTCTAAGCCTCGCAGAACTCGCAAAAAGAATGAGTGGACACAACAGACGCTAGGGGATTTCGATCATTTGTAAACTTTATGGACTCAGTAGAAAAGGAAAACTTATAAGGGTTAGATAAGTGTCAGACCCCGTAGTGCGCGCCCTTCCTTCTATGTTTTTCCCGATCCTTATCGGTGTATCTGCTTTCATCTTTATCTATTACAAGGCAAATAATCCACGCGACCGCAGGAAATAAAAGACTTAACCAAACAAACCCCACGCGGGAACGACCTGTTCGCGTTGCCACTTGGTATGAGTATCGAGCAAGCAAAATGATCAAAGTAATCAAGATTATTAAGATTACAAAGCCAAAAAATAAGAGCACGTCTTCCATGCGCCTAAGAGTACTTTTCTTTATCCCTAACCTCTACCCCTTTGCTTATTTGTACCTATCTCGCCGATTCAGAGGGGGTTCAAGCCTTATCGGGGAGATGGGGGTAGCCAAGTCACCTAAAAAACTTAAGTTAAGGCATGGACAAAATCAAAAACTACGCAATCGCAATACTCACGGGGCTATTAGTCCTATCGCTATTTACGCAACCAGCTCAAAGCGCACCCGCAAAAAGCAAAGAGGCTAAAACTGTGGAATACCAAGCTTGCTTGAATACTTGGCTAGATCAAGCAGTGGTAGAGAATAAAAGCGATTACTTGAATTACTGGATTAAAGCTTGTGCTAGTTACCGCCCTTGATAACTATTTAAGATAAACCGAACTATGATCAAGGTATGGGTTTCTTTCGTAAGAAGCAAGAAGATGATCTCTCTTTGCCAAGAAATAGACGGTTAGACCTGAATCCGTCACGCCAAGAACTTGAATGGATAGAAGCTGTTAATTTATGGGAAGACGAATACTGGTCAATTCATAATCAACACGGCTGGAAGACCATAAAGGGAAAAGGGTTTAGAGAAACCAGTGACAGATTTACGCCTGTCCATTGGAAAGTGGGCGAAGTAACGGTAATTGCTGAGTTTGATTCGAGATCCGGAATAGTGACCGAAAGGGTTATTGGCTAAGAATATGAAACCCCTTATTTCCGTGTTGGTTGGTCTTTTGGTATGAATACAGATGGTTTTGACGTACCTGAAGGCTTTAGTAGTCGCGAAGAGTTCTTGAACCACCAACACCGAGAACAAACACGACTTAATAAAGAACAATTCGAACGAGACTTAGCCGAGACAAAATCAAATAACTTTGGGATTTTAATGTTCGTAGTAATAATTGCCGTAGTTATTATTGCTGGACTTATGGGTGCTGATGTGTAACACCTGTCTAATACTCTAGGGAATTACTAGGAACGGTATGGGTGTTAAACAGTTTAGGCAGGAATAAATAGACCGACAAACAAGGAAAAAGCCATATATAAACCAACCACGTAAAGAATTACCGTGAAGACCTTTTGTGTTGGGGATAACAGAGACCATTTCTGGCCTTGCCACCACTTTCTTTCTCTTGCCATAAGAACAAGGCTACCTTTTTTAGTAGCCCCAAACACCCCTGACTCACCATGTTTGTTTTTTTCCCTAAAGAATCAAAGCCGGTAGTTTCCCGATCTTGGGCGTATCTTGGGGTCATGAAAATACTAGGAATTTGTTTTATTGTCTTTGGCTTGTTCTGGTCTATTGCCGGGTTCTTGGCTTATGCCTCAGATATTCAGTTGGGTATAGCCGTTGGGGGCATAAACATGGTCGGACTAGGCATAGTCATGGTAAAACTTTCAGATATGACTTTAACTAAAGAGTAAAACTATTTCTTAGTAGGAAGAAATTTTCTACATGCGAGTATGGCTTGCTCCGTATAAGATTCTACGTCGAGGTACGAGCCGAACCTTGAATTTGTTGAGCCACTTACATAGTTCTCTACGCATGTTTGAAAAATGATTAACTCAGCCTCATCATATTTAATCTCTGGTTCTGAGTTTGCCTGAGAACTACACCCGGTAAGCACTAAAAGTCCAACCAATACGGAAGTAAGCAGCTTCATATTCTTAGCCTAATTCGTTTTATCTGAGACAAGCGTTAGGGATATAGGTCTTCGCACGTGTCTCTTGCCTCGCCATTAACTTCAACAATCGAGCACTCACGGGTTGGTTTAGGTGGCGAAAATCCGGTGGGGTCTGAAATGAAAATTGCCCCCATTACAATTCCTGTTAAGGCAATAATCGCTACCCATAGAGAAAGAATAAAACGGCCGACTATTGCCATGGGGCTCTTGCTCGCTGAATAACTTTCACCTTTAAGCCAGCTCACCCATTTCTTCATACGCGTATTCTATTTTTTTTAGGTGATATGGCTACCCCTGCTGCCTTTCCTGTCTTTATCTCCCCGATTCGTTCAAGCTTGATCCTTTTCCCTACGGCTTCAAGCCGATCTCGTAGGGTTGAAGTTATTTACCCGCCATTCCTAAACGCGTCACTATGGGGGCGTCAAGGTCGGTGGTTAGTAGTTTTATCAGGCTTGGGTAACTAACCCCTGACCTTGCTTTGTCGGGGATAAGTTGGACAAAAAGGCAGCGGGGGTAGACGCCAAGGGTAAAAGAAAGGTTTAATTACCTTTCTAACCAACCAAGGGGGAAAAGTGGACAAGATTACTGAAGGCGAAAAAGCCAACAAATTGGCAATGGCAATTTCTACTGAAGTTAGCAAAGGTTGGCGCGTAGAAAGTCAATCGCAAGTCCAAGCCGTATTGGTTAAGGGCAAAAACATCAACCACACACTTCAGATTTTTCTAAGTGTAATTACAGTTGGATTTTGGCTATTGGTTTATGTGCCAACCTTCATTGTCAACCGCAGACAAACGAAAATTGTAAGAGTGGACGATTTCGGCAACACCTTATTCGAATAAATATTTACTTAGTTTGCCAAGGTTTATTCGGACTTCTTCTACCCTTTGAAGTATTTCAAGGCAAGACTTTTGGCTAGCTTTGCTTTCAATTTGCTTTCACCCGTACAGATAGCGCAAGAGATCACTAGGTACAAAGAGAACACTTTTACGCTTAAAGCAAGCAAAAGAACGAAGTAGTAGAAACTTAGAGACACGCTTAGATAGGCGTAAGGCAAAACTACGGATCAGAAGGTTAGGGGTTCGAATCCCTTCGGGCGCACACAGTATTTTCTTGATTAAATAAATTGCCCTCAAGTTCTAGTGAGTGAAACTTTGCCATTGACGCAACCTGCTTCACGCGTAACGCTAGGCACATGAAGATCACCCGGCATTATCTCGATGTTAATGGACGCCGCGTTCACTATCGAAAGTGCGGGAGTGGTCCGACTTTGATTATGGTTCATCAGAGTCCAAGATCTTCAGCGGAATATGAAAAATTGATGCTCAAATGGGGTACATCATTTACTTGTATTGCTCCTGACTCCCCTGGCTATGGCCAATCTGAACCACTTCGAATAACTTCACCCGACATTAATGATTTTGGTGATGGCTTAATCGAATTCTTAGATGTTCTAGGTGTTAAAGAAGTTGGTATGTATGGCTTTCACTCTGGTGGAGCTATCGCCATGAATGCCCATGTTCGAAATCCAGGTCGCTTTACCGCACTTGCATGCGGTGGTTATCCAATTTGGACAGATGCTGAAATGGCTCTTTATGCCAGCGGATATTTACCTTCCTTTAAACCAACTGGATATGGTGAACATTTAACTTGGGTCTGGTCACGCATTCTTGAGCAGAGTTGGTTTTTCCCGTGGTTTAAGACAGAAGAGTCAACCCGTATGCGCAACGCCCACGATGATATTGCGCGCGTGAATGCTCAAGTTTTAGAACTACTAGATGCTGGTGATAACTACCAACATGGTTATCGCGCGGTGTTATCTGCCCCCAGTGATATTCCTGCGGCTGCCTCAAAACATAATCCGGTTTTGATTGCGACCTATCAAGGTGACCCGCTTCTAATTCACATTGATCGCTTGCCGGCACTGCCAGCAGGCTGGAGCACTGGAAGTGCTGAAAATCCAGCAGCACTGGAAGATTTATTCGGCGATTTCCTAAAGAAATATCCAGGCCCTAGCTACGAATCCTTTAATGCAGATACCGATCGTGGTTTCGTCTCTGTGGAAACCGCGCACTTTAATGGGGTTATTCAATGGAGTGGTGATTCAAATGCCTCAAAGTTAACCCTTCATAATGTTGGGGAATCGAGTGAACTAGTTAAAGCTGAGCAGGCTTTGGTAATTGATCTGCCGGGGCATGGTCTATCGAGTGACATCAGTGATGCAGCAACGCTTGCAGATTGGGCCGATGTAATTAAGAGTGCAATTACCAACCTTGGTGCTAAAAATATTACCTGTGTTGAAGGTGACCAGCTATCTGCTCTGCTTGCGCTGGCAATAGCTAAATCCGTAGGTGCTGATTGCGTTTGCGCAATCAATGCTCACATTCCGAAAGATGGTGAGAACTGGCAGTCATCGCAAGCTGATCTAACACCCGATCGTTTTGGAAGCCATTTGAACAAAGCGTGGCAAGTAGTTCGTGCTACTCAATTCTTTTGGCCTTGGTTTGAAGCGAAGAACTCAAATGTAATTGCTTTTGATAAGAGTCAGATAGATCCAGAGTATTTAGCGTTAGCTCATCGCGCCTTATTGCGAGCACGATCACGTGAGAAATTAACAGCTCTACTGTTAAGCGTTGATAAAGCGCAATTAGTTGCTGATGCACCAAAGATTACTGGTTGGCACATAGCTGACTGGGCAAGAAAGCGCGACGATATCTGGCGGCCATAAATGTCACGTCCATGGGTAGATTTCATAAATATTGATGAGCAACCGGCACAAAGTTGCGCTAATGACTACGGCACATTTACTTATCGAGAGTTTGCAAATGGCACTACTCGCAATGAAGGAAAAAGCTCTCCAATTATTGCTCCTGGAAAATCAATCATGCTTGAACTAGATAGCAATACGCCCATTGCTGCTCATGCAGCACCCACGCAAATTCGCGCATTTATATTCGAAGGCAACATCAAATTAGATGGCCAAGAAGTCAAGGAACGTAGTTACATTGAAATTCCAGCTGGAAGCCAAGTACCTGCGATAACTGTAGATACGAAAGCTCGCATATTTATTACTTACGATGGCGAATACACAATTACTTCCGCAAAAGCCGAAAAGAACGAGATCGTAATTAAATACATGCAAGATATTGTCTGGCGCACACCAATCGTTTCTGATTTTCCAGGTGGCGCTGCCCGTAAAGCCTTCTATGACCATGGTGATTATGGTTCAGGAATTTTAGGCATCTTGCCCGAATGGGAAAGCCCGTTTTATGAATGGCATACTTTTAGCGAAGAGATTTTGATTGTCGAGGGCAGCATCATCTCCTCATTCGGAACTATGAAACGTGGTGCTTATCTATCTCACCCAGGCGGCGAAGACACCGTTCACGGCCCGATGTATAGCAAAGAGGGCTGCCTAATGCTGGTTTTACGCGAAGGTCCAATCGGAAATACATTTACACCCGCCGACCCAGTCGAGGTAGCATCGCGCAAGATGTAACTAGGAGATGAGACCAGCGTGCGCGATTTAACCGAACTTAGAAAGTTACATAGTTCAAAGTGGTTGCGCTATCCCGCTGACGTTTTACCTATGCATGTAGCTGAAATGGATTTTGAAGTTGATCCTGGTGTGCGTGCGGTTTTGGCCGAGATGGTTGCCAAGTCTGATCTTGGTTATCTAGGGCCTATCCCTGAAGTACCCGAAGCATTTGTTGGTTTCGCAGAACGTCATTGGGGCTGGACACCGGATGCTGCACAGATTCGCCTGACTACCGATGTTGGCGTCGGTATAGTTGAAGTTATCCGCGCGCTTAACAAGCCAGGTGACAAGGTGATTATCAGTTCACCGGTCTATCACAGCTTCTATATGTGGCTTGATGAGTTGAAACTAACTACGGTCGATGCTCCACTAATTCACGAGGGCGATAACTGGCGCCTTGATCTAGTTGCAATCGAAGCTGAGTTTAAGAATGGTGCTCGTTTCATTTTGCTCTCTAGCCCACATAATCCGGTTGGTCGGATTCACACCCTTGAAGAGTTAACTGCGATTTCTGAACTTTCAAATAAGTACAACGCATATGTGATTAGCGATGAGATTCACGCACCACTTACCTATGCTGATCAAAAATTTGTGCCATATCTTTCAATTCCGGCTGCTCAACGCCGCGGAATTATGGTTACTTCATCTAGCAAAGCCTTTAACTTTGCTGGCTTAAAGGCCGCAATTATCGTTTCGCAGAACCAAGAGATGTTTGAAGAGCTAAATGCAATGCCAGAGGCAAATCACTGGCGCGCCTCATTATTGGGCGGTTTTGCGATGGCAAAAGCCTTTAGTGACGGCGATAAATGGCTTTCCGAAACGATGGCCCAACTAGATCACAATCGTAAGTTGGTTAAAGAGTTACTTGCTAAGTACCTACCGGATGCTAAATATGTAATTCCGCAAAATAGCTATTTGGCTTGGGTTGACATCTCTTGCTTAGGACTTGGCGACAGCGCCTCTGAACTCTTAATTGAAAATCAGAAAGTTGCTTTTAACCCGGGCACAGAGTTTGGCGCTCAATACGGTGCTTACATTCGTTTGAATTTTGCCACCTCACCGGAAATTATTGAAGAAGGAATTAAGCGTCTGGCTCCTTAAGCCTTTTTACTTGAGTAAATTTCGTATTGCCAAGGCTTTAGCGTCAACGTTAGTTTTTTCTTTAGCGTTACGAGTTTACCGGTGCTGAATATATAGTAAGAGTTATTTAGTTTAGTTAGATCGATAGTTACTTTTTGTGTTGTATTACTTGCATTAATAACCGTTAAAACTTTATTAGTTCCTTTTGCACGTGAATAAACAATCACAGAATTATTATCACTCGGCGTTGGAACTAACTTAGCAGTCGAGTTATTCCAGAGTGCAGCATTTTTAGTCTTTAAAGAGACTAACTTGGTATAAAAGGCAGTAGTTGAATTAGCAACTGTTAAACCTGGGATTAAGTCTTTTTCAAAGAAAGCCAAACGTTTGGTGTTACCAACTTCTTGTCCTGAATAAATCAACGGTATTCCAGGATACGTGAAAGTCAGGGCAGCCATTGCTGATACCGCGTTACCAAGTCGTTCAAACTCAGTTCCGCTCCAACTATTTTCATCGTGATTCGTAATAAAATTCATGGGAAAAGAACGAGTTGGATAGGTAAATGTTTGATTTGTTGCCAAGGCTTCGAAGTTAGCGCGACCCTTATTGCCATCGGCAATTGCTTTAACTAAATCTTTAAGTTCCCAGTTGTAATTCGCAATAAAGGCATCATCGAGCAGACTCTGCACACTTTGGTCTTCAGCAAGCATAAATAGCGGTTTTATTGCCTGTAACTGAGTATTTGCTTGCTTCCAGAAGTCTGTTGGCACTCCTGCTGCGACATCGGCGCGGAATCCATCGATATCGAATGTCTTAACCCAATAAGCCATGGCGTCAATCATGGCTCTGCGCATATCTTGGTTTTTGTAATCTAGCCAAGCAACATCTAGCCAGTCATTATTTGGTGGCACGATATTGCCAGTTCCATCCCTGTGATACCAGGACTTATTGGCTATCCATGGATTATCCCAACCCGAGTGATTTGCGACCCAGTCGAGAATCACTTTAAAACCGAGTGCATGAGCTTTTTTCACTAAAGATTTAAAGTCAGCTTCATTGCCAAACTCGGGGTTAATTCCTTTGTAATTAGCGACGGCATACGGAGAACCCAAACTTCCTTTTCGATTTAGCTCTGAAATCGGATGAATTGGCATCAGCCAAAGAATTTTCACACCTAATTTCTGCAATCTGGGCAAGTTTGCTTCAAATGCTTGAAAAGTTCCAGCTTCGGTGTATTGACGAACATTTACTTCATAAATTGTTGCACTATTCGCCCACGTTGGTAATACCGAATTGCTGTTATATGCAGTTGCGGGCTGCAGACCGAGAGCTGCTATTGCGAACATTGTGACAAGAATAATCTGAAGCCGCTTGGAAGTCATGCGTATAGAGTAAGTCACAATTTACTAATTTGTAAGGTTCAGTCGGTAAGATATCGGCATGGCTAAGAAGTTAATTGTCCATGCTGGCTTTCATAAGACCGGCACCACAGCTCTACAATCTTCTTTCTTTGCAAATGTAAACGAGTTAGCGAAATTTGGCATTAACTATCCGCAAGTTGGCGGGAAAGCTCAACATAAAGCGATTTATTCTTTAATGGGAAAAACTTGGGGCTGGGAAGACCGTGGCGGAGTAATGTCCAATGATAAGAAGTGGAAGAACCTCTTAAAACAGGTGGCTAAAGCAAAGAAAACCAGTCTGATTAGCTCAGAATTTCTCTGCGAGCTAGATGAAGAGCAGATCGCTAAGTTTAGGAAAGCTTTAGGTGTCGCTGATGCCCAAATTTATTTCACAATAAGGCCACTTCTTAAAATTATCCCTTCGGCATATCAGCAACATTTAAAGATTGGCATAAAGAGCGATTACGAAAAGTGGCTTCATTCAATTTTGGACGAACCTGGTGTATCGACGATTACTCCCTCGTTCTGGGTCAGACATACCCATGCCAAGGTGCTAAGCAAATGGATTGCGGAATTCGGAGCCGACCGGGTCACGCTTATTGTGGTTGATGAAGCTAAACCTGAGTTTATGTACGACACATTTAGTGAACTACTTGGACTGCCCGCTAAATTCTTAAAGAAACAAGAGAATCAAGATAGCAATCGCTCGCTATCGTTAAATGAGATTACCTTGTTAAATCGCATAAATCGCAAGTTTCCCAAGCGTCGCAGTTGGCATGACTATGAAACCTTTATTCGTAATGGTGCAATCAAATACTTAACAAACAAAGTTGTGCCAGCCCAAGATGATTTACGCTTGTTAACTCCACAATGGGCAGTTGATAAAGCAAAAGAAATCTCAGCTAATAGTGTGGCTGATATCAAGAATTTGGGTATTCGTATTATTGGCGATCTAGATACTTTTGCTGATGCCAAGGTACCAGTAGGCGACAATCCACCGATCGAAATGATTCCAGTAGATCTTGCTGCACAAGCTTTAATCGCCTTAGACTTGCGAGTAGTTGAGACATTCCCAAAAAAATGGATATTACAAAAGTTGTGGAAAATGACAAAGCGCGATCTCAAAAAATGGTTAAAGAAAGTGGCTAAGAAATGATTACAATTCCAGAGACTGATTTAGTCGTTCACCCACTTTGTCTCGGTACAAATGTCTTTGGCTGGAGCGCTGATGAGACAGAGTCACGCCAAGTTCTAGATGCCTACGCTTCACATGGTGGAAATTTCCTTGATACAGCCGATGTTTATTCGCAATGGAAGCCTGGCAATCAAGGTGGCGAATCTGAAACGATCATTGGCAACTGGCTAACTAAACGCGATCGCAGCAAAGTTGTGGTTGCTACTAAAGTTTCAATGCTTAACACTCGCCCAGGGCTATCGGCTAAGAATGTTTTGGCAGCTTGCGATGATTCTTTACGTCGCCTACAGACTGATTACATCGATATTTATTACTCGCACCGCGACATAGCTGAAACACCAATGGAAGAAACCCTTGGTGCTTATGCCGAATTAATCGCAGCCGGTAAGGTGCGTTATATAGCGGCTTCACAACATACAGGTGCGCGCTTACAACAATCTCTAGACATTTCAGCAGCTAATGGGTTGCCTTCATATATTGGCTTACAAGATCAATACAACTTGATTTATCGCCAGCTTTTTGAATCTGAACAACAACCAGTACTTGCTGCTAACCATTTGAGCGCAATGCCTTTCTATGGATTAGCACGTGGCTTCTTATCCGGAAAATATCGCCCCGGCGTGAAAGTTGAATCAGTTCGCGCCGAAGGAGTTGCTGAGTTCTATAACGACAAGAACTGGGCAGTGCTGGATAAAGTGCGTGAGATCGCTAAAGATCGCAATGTGCCTGTAGCTGCAATCTCGTTAGCGTGGATACGTTCAAACCCGCAGGTCAGCACACCAATCGCGAGCGCACGTACAGTCGAGCAACTTGAAGAAATCGTGCAGGTTG
The DNA here is from genome assembly GCA_945885625.1 of Bifidobacterium breve. GTDB lineage: Bacteria > Actinomycetota > Actinomycetes > Nanopelagicales > Nanopelagicaceae > Planktophila. The sequence continues at coordinate 37,188 of CAMCYS010000004.1, forward strand.
TTGAGCTCAGCACCGATGAGCTTACGAGCCTGAATTCCCTTTCGGCCTAACTACGAATAGAGTTTGGCAACGTGAAATTTATAAATAGCCCAACTCACGATCTCACCTATGACGATGTGTTCATGGTGCCAAGTGCTTCTGAAATTTCAAGTCGCATGGAAGTTGATTTAACTTCTAACGACGGGTCCGGAACCACAATTCCTGTTGTTGTTGCCAACATGACGGCTGTATCTGGTCGACGCATGGCTGAAACAATTGCACGTCGTGGTGGCATTGCGGTAATCCCGCAAGATATTCCACTTGAGATCGTTAAAGATGTTATTTCTTGGGTTAAATCTCGTCACACATTCTTCGATACCCCGATCACGCTTAGCCCAAATGAAACTGTGGCTGATGCAGTTGGCTTGCTTAATAAGCGTGCCCACGGAGCCATTGTGATTGTTGAAGAGAACAAGCCAGTTGGCATCGTGACCGAAGAAGATTGTGCTGGCGTAGACCGCTTTACGCAGCTGCATTCAGTTATGAGCAAAGATCTAATGACCCTACCAGACACTGCTGATGCGCACGCTGCCTTTGATTTCCTTCATCATCACCGCCGCAAGCTAGCTCCAGTGGTTTCAGCTAATGGCGAGCTAGTAGGAATCCTGACTCGCATTAGCGCACTTCGCGCGACACTCTATTCACCAGCTCTAGATGCTAAAAATAATTTGCGAATCGCCGCAGCTGTCGGCGTAAATGGTGATGTTGCTGCGAAAGCAAAGTATTTAATTGACGCTGGCGTAGATGTATTAGTTGTAGATACCGCGCATGGCCATCAACGCAAAATGATTGAAGCGCTAAAAGCAATCAAAGCACTTAACTCAAATGTTCCAATCGTTGCCGGCAATGTTGTAACAGCCGATGGTGTTCGCGATTTAGTTGCAGCGGGTGCTGACATAATTAAAGTTGGTGTTGGACCAGGAGCAATGTGCACAACACGAATGCAAACTGGCGTTGGCCGCCCTCAATTTTCAGCTGTACTTGAATGTGCAGCAGAGGCAAAGAAACTTGGCAAATCAGTTTGGGCCGATGGCGGAGTTCGCCATCCGCGCGATGTTGCACTCGCACTTGCAGCCGGTGCTTCGAATGTCATGATTGGTTCTTGGTTTGCTGGCACTTATGAATCCCCTGGTGATTTACAAACCGATGCCAACGGTAAATTATTTAAAGAATCATTCGGAATGGCATCAGCTCGCGCAGTCGCAGCACGCACATCTCAAGAAGATGCTTTTGATCGCGCACGTAAAGCGTTATTTGAAGAAGGAATTTCAACTTCGCGCATGTATTTAAATCCAAATCGCCCTGGCGTTGAAGATTTACTTGATGAAATCATTGCTGGGCTTCGCTCATCATGCACATATGCAGGCGCAAAGTCATTGGCAGAATTCACAGAGCGCGCAACGATTGGAATTCAATCAACTGCGGGCTTTGCTGAAGGACGACCACTTCATTCTTCCTGGAGTTAATTCTTACCCGCTTGGGTGATTTCTTAGGGTGATATAGCGCCATAAAGGCTCATTAAGTCACCCTCATTATTCGTTGCTACTTACGCTTATCACCTCGGGTTTTCCGCCTACAAGTGCGCAATAAAGAGGTATCAGTGAATCTTGTTTGGCGTCGCAAGAAGAAGATTCATGCGCGCCCAAAACTTGCAACTCTTTTAGCCACGACCCTAATTTCAGGGCTATTTGTTTCAATTCCCATGCCTGCAATTGCAGCTGCATGTAATCCAACATCGACAACTGCTTCTAACGGCGACACGATTCTGACATTTACAACTGTTGGTACTTGTGATTGGACTGTCCCTGCAGAAGCTACACAAGCGCAGGTATTGATCGTAGCCGGCGGCGGTGGCGGCGGCGATTCAAGAGATTATCAAACTGGCGGTGGCGGTGGTGGCGGCGGTTATTTTCAAGCTAACAATTTAGCAATTTATGGATCTATTGCAGTTTCTGTTGGCGCGGGTGGAACGGGTGGCGCTAACAGTGCTACTTCTAATTCAACAAGTACTTCAAGAGGAAGTGCTGGCGGTGATAGTTCATTCGGGACACTAAAGGTCGGTGGCGGTGGCGGCGGTAATTCATGGAATTACACATTGGGAGCGGCTGCAATGTCAGGAACTGGTGGCGCTTCATATCTTACGGGTGGTAACGGCGGTGGCGCTAGATCAAGACCCAACCCTTCAGCGGCAACCCAAAGTGGTGGAAGCGGTGGCACACATTCAAGTTCTGGAATTCTCTTTTTAGAAACAACTCTTACAGGCACTGCTGGTGCCGCTGGTAATAATTCAAATAGCGGTGACTATGGAACAGGCGGCGTTGGCGGCTCCATTGCATCAGCCAATCGCACTTCGTCAATTAGTGGTAGCTCTTACGTATATTCGCACGGTGGCACATTCAAGTGGTCTACCGGTGCACAAACATATGGCTCTGGTGGTGACACTAATTATCTTGGTGCCACTGATGGCAATGGTGGAGGTGCGGGATTTCAAGGGATTGTAATAGTTCGTTACAGCCAACCACCAGCAGGAACTTCCGTACTTTCCTTTAACGCCAATGGTGGTACAGGTAGCGACGCATCAAGTGTGCTAACAACAGGAACTGCCGGAGTTGTTCCTAGTAGTACAAACATTAGACGTGCTGGTTTTGAATTCAATGGCTGGAACACGGTTGCAAATGGTTCAGGTGATCCATATGCCTTAGGTGCCCCAATCACAATTAGTGCAAATACAATTTTGTACGCACAGTGGATACGTATTCCTGGCCCAAGTTGTGCAGCGGGTGTTGGTAAAGGTGGAGTTCAAGCTGCAACTCTTGAATTAGCCCGAGGTGGTCATGGTTGCGTTGGCATTAGTTACAAGCAATCTAATGGAACCTATACAACGATCACATTTAATTACACAGGTGCAGATCAAAGTTGGACTTCTCCAGACGGTGCAACTTCTCTGACTTTCTTTTTGATTGGAGCTGGCGGCGGTTCTAGTACCCTTAGCGGAAGTGGCTCGGGTGGAAGCGCCGGTTTCTCAATTGGAACATACGCAGTTTCTGCACAAACAACTTTCAAAATAATTGTTGGCCAAGGTGGTTATTCACTTGGAAATGTAAGTACCTATGGTGGCGGCGGCGCAGGTGGTGGTGCCGAAGGTGGATACGGAAGTGGCGGCGGGCGTTCAGCAATCCGATTAGGAACTGGTTCAACAGATTTAATTACCGCAGGTGGCGGTGGCGGTGGCGGCTACAACAATTTCTGCGGCGGCGGTGGCGGTGGAAACGTCGGCGGCGATGCTGCGAAAAGAAATAGCGTTGATGGCGGCGGTGGCACGCAAATAGCAGGAGGTGTTGGTGGTTATTCAATTAATAACTTACCTGGCACAGTTGGTAGTGCATATCAAGGCGGAACTGGGCGCGATGGTAGCGGCGGCGGCGGCGGCGGATACTTCGGCGGCGGCGGTGGTGGTGACAATGCTGGCGGCGGCGGCGGTTCAGGCTTTATTGGTGGCGCAGGAATCACTAATGGATCAACAGTTGCAGGAACATGCGGAACTGTAGGAAACTCTGCTGCATTCGTTTTTAGTATTACTTACGACGGTAATCAAAATACTGGTGGCACAGCCCCAAGCGGCATAGAAATAAATGCTTTGACATCAACAACTGCTGCAACAAACTCTGGCAGTTTAACAAGGACTGGTTTTACACCTGCTGGATGGAATACTAGAGCTGACGGCGCAGGAACAAACTATCCATTCGGATCTGCGATTACTCCATCAGGTGACACAACTTTGTACGCGCAATGGAATTCAACGATTACTTACAACGGCAATGGCCAAACATCGCTGATAAGCACTGTTCCTGCGCCAACAACAGCAAAAGGCTCTTCGAATACAATTTTAGCTGCACCGACAACATTGCTTCGTACCAACTTTGTTTTTGACGGCTGGAACACCGCGGCTAACGGATCAGGCACTTCCTACGCATCCGGCTTAACTACTTACTCTTCAACTGGCTCGACAACACTCTATGCACAGTGGAAAGCTGTGATTACCTTCAATGGAAATACAAACTCGGCAGGAAGCGCACCAACAATTGTTAATACCACAACTTCAACGATTACTTTGCCTGGCAATACAGGATCACTAGCAAAAACCGGATATTCATTCTCAGGTTGGAATACCGCAGCAGATGGCTCGGGTACGACATTTGCAGTTGATACTTCTTATACAGTCACAGGTACAACTACTTTGTACGCGGCATGGACCCCAAGTAATACTGGTTTAACACCTAATTTCAAAGCCGATACAACTGCGCCAATTGGCGTTCTCGCAAGCACCGCATATGTAATTAACAACGTTTACGCTGGAACTACAAATGATCTAATACTTTCAGACCTGCCAGATAAAATTCAGATAATTGCTTCAGTAGCATCTGGAACTTTAGCAATCACCACAACTACTAATCTAACTTTGCCTACTGGTTATCAAAGTACGCTGAGTACTGCGGCTGCGAGAATTTCATTTATTGGAAACGTCACTGATGTAAATGCAGCTCTTGCAACTTTGAGATACACGGCTGCGGCTACGGCAGCAAGCGGCAACATAACTGTTATTGCGGCATATATAGGACTGGCCGGAACTTTCCGTTACAACACAACAACACCAGTTGATTTCTCGAATCAATTCCCGGCACTAACTAGGACGATTGCCATCGGTGCTCTAGTAGCACCTACTGCGCCGACGCTGGCAACTGCCTCTGACACTGGTACTTTGAATAACGACAAGATAACTAATGACAATACACCAACGATCAATCTTGGTGGCTTAACTGTCGGTGCAACCGTTACATTGACAGCAACACCAGCATCTGGGCCAGCAGTAACTTGTACTTTTGTTGCTCAATCAACCTCAAGTTCATGCACTTTTGCAACGATGCTTGATGGCACTTATTCAATTGCCGCCACGCAAACTCTGGGTGGAACCACAACCGGAGCTTCTACCGCCTTAGCAAATGTAAAAATTGATACGGTTCGCCCAACAGTTACTCTAAGTTCAACCTCAATAACTTCTGGTGGAAATTCTCTAGCGACTCCTACTGCCCCCTCCAAAAATTACAACATATCTGCGACATTTACTGAGGTTGTTAACGGTTTTGTAATCGGTGACGTCACAAAAAATACAGAATCAACGGGCTGGTCGATAACCACAACGGCACTGTCTACCTCAGCCCTTGCTGCTTATACTTTTAACGTTGCAAATACAACGGGCGCTGGTAATGCGGCCGGAAAACTATATTTATCTGTTGCCGAGGGTGTTGCTTCAGACGTTGCAGGTAATACGAACGTGGCAACAACATCAAGTTTCATTATTAATACAGTTATTCAGTTAACCCTTACTAATGAATATCAAGCAGGAATTAACCCAGTGGTCGGTGGAAACAATGCCACCGTTGCGCAAACTACTAGTGGCCAGGCTTTAGATATTTCTGGCCAAGCAGGTGTAACTCGGGCAAACCACACATTTGCTGGCTGGTCTTTAGTTACAACTAACGGTAGTGGTGCAGTTATTCCATCACCGTTTATTCCAACTGTGCCAGTAAAGCTTTACTCATCGTGGACACCAAATAATTATGTAGTCACCTATAACGCTAATGGTGGAAATGGTGCACCAGCAACTGTTTCTCAGAGCTTTAATTATGGTGGCACCGCACTAGTTCCGTCGGCGATTGGAACTCTAAATCGCACAGGTTACAGGTTCGATGGTTGGAGTACCACCCAAGTTGCTTCAGGAACTATTTATTCAAACCCTAACGACACTTCTATCGTCGGCACTACGACAAAGACATATTCACCTACAGCTTCGATAATCCTTTACGCAAAGTGGACTGCACTCCCATTTGCAGTTTCCTTCAATGCCAATGGTGGCGCCGGAACCAAGCCAAACTTAGCGATCGTTGCCGGGACAGCTTCAACAATAGTCACGAACACTGAAATCACCAGAGCTGGCTACACATTCACAGGCTGGAACACCGCAGCCGATAACACGGGTACTACTTATGGAAATACCGGCACAATTACCGCTTATTCCAACGTGGTTTTATACGCGATCTGGGTGATTAAAGCGCCAGCAGTTCCGACCGTTAGTGCTACTGCTGGAAACGGCGAAGCGACGATTTCAATTACTTCATCTTTGCTAGGTACGAGCACAAACGGGGCACCAGCTTCATTCACCATAACCGCACTTGATTCAAGCGGTGCAGCTCTTTCACCAGCTAAAACTTGTACTGTGATTACACCAGCTACAAGTTGTGTAATTACTGGGCTTAGCAACACAGTTGGTTACAAGTTCTCAGCTACCGCGACTAACGCTGGCGGCACTTCGACTGCAGGCGCTGCATCGACTACGGTGACACCGGCAGGTTTTGGAGTTACTTATAACGTTGCCGCTAATGGTGGGACAACCGCAACAGCGAGTGCGACCTTTAATGCCGGCACCCCACTTGTTCTGCCAGCGGCAACTAGAAATGGTTACACATTTGCGGGTTGGTACAGCGCAGCAAGTGGCGGAACTTTAATTGGTCCAGCTGGAGGCGCATATTCACCAACTGCTACGGCAATTGTTTACGCGACATGGACAGCTATTACTTACGCAATCACTTATAACGGCAACGGCAATACATCTGGAGCCACACCTGCCAATGGTGCTTACACAAGTGGCGGCACTAATTACAGCATCCTTGGCGCGAATACTTTAGTGAAAACTGGTTATGACTTTGCCGGTTGGAATACCGCCGCCGATGGAAGTGGCACAGATTATGCAGCTGCTGCAACTTATTCGATCTCGGCCAATTTAAATCTCTTTGCTAAGTGGACTGCCACAAATTACACAGTTACCTATTCGCTAAACAGTGCAACTACTGGAACGCTACCAACTCAAGGTACAAAAACAATTGGTCAAACTTTCCAACTTGCTGCCGCTACTGGAATTACTAAGACTGACTTTACTTTTGGTGGCTGGTCAGATGGCACAAATACCTACACCGCGGGCACTAACTACACAGTCGGTACCGCGAATGTGACGCTTACAGCAGTCTGGGTAGCCACTTACATCATTACTTACGATAAGAATGGTGCAACTACCGGAACTGCCCCAGCGCTCACCAGTTATGTAACAGGTGCAACTGGCATTACCTTGGCTGCGGCTGGTGACTTGCTTAAGAGCGGTTATACATTCGATGGCTGGTCAACAACCCCAACTGGCACCGCAGTTTCATCGCCATACACAGTGAGTGCTAACACAACACTTTATGCCAAGTGGGCGCTTTCAACAATAAATATTAATTTCGCAGCTGGAACCGCAAATGCAGCTCCAGCGTCACCCGTCGCGTTGCCGACAAATACCAGCGCAACATTCGGTTCGCTTTATCAACTTCCAAATTCTTCAACAGCCTCTGTATCTGCCGGCGGAAATGTATATGTGTTTTCCGGTTGGTCAGATGGAAGCGCAACCTATCAACCTGGCTCGCAATACCGAATGACCGCAAACGTTCCAACATTTACCGCACAATGGAATCGTGTTTACGATGTTCGCTATGTATTAGGTGGCGGAACATCGACCGATGCAAACATTGCTAACACTGATAGCGAATGCGTAACTTTAGGTCTCTGTACAGATGGTCAAATTATTGAAACTTCTATTGCGCCGACTCGCACTGGTTATGACTTCGCGGGCTGGGTAGATCAAAGTGGTGAGACTGTCGCGGCGGCATCTAGTTATACAGTGCGCGACGACCATTACATTCTTTTTGCTACTTGGACATTTAAGAGCTACAACATTATTTTCGACGCGCAAACTGGTTCTGGTGCACCAGCAATACAAACTGGAAATCTGGGGCAGATTGTTAGTTTGTCAGCGACTGCACCAACGCCACCTGCGGGCCAAAACTTCTTAGGCTGGAATACCGCAGCTGACGGTTCGGGTAATTCTTATGGTGCGGGGGCCCAACTAATTCTGGGTGCTGACAACGTAACGCTCTATGCCCAGTATGCCGCAGCCACAATCATTGTTATCTACATTGGCACTCTAACCAGCGGCTCACTACCTGCTGCGCAAAGTGCTGCAAGTGGATCAAGTATTCAGTTAGCCGCAGGTACCGGTTTTACTCGCACTGGATATAACTTCGCCGGTTGGTCAGATGGTTCGCAAGTTATTGCAGCGAGCACCTCTTACCAAATGCCAGTTGTTAACACTCAATTAACTGCGCAATGGACAGTCGCGTTACCTAATACGCCAGCTGCGCCAACTGCAGTTGCTGGCGATGGCAACGCAGTTGTAACTGTTAACCCAGGAACTGGCAGTGGTGGCGATGTGGTTTCTTACACAATTACCGCATCCCCTGGTGGCGCTAGTTGTACCGTTTATGCGCCAGCTCTTACTTGCACAATTTCACCGCTACCAAATAACACCACATACACTTTTACAACTACCGCTACAAATGCAACTGGAACAACTTCTTCTTCGCCAGCCTCGACTTCAGCAAAACCACTCGCTAAACCTGATGCACCAAGTAGCGTAATTGTGACCGCTTCAAACGGAGCCGCGACCGTTTCTTTCACAGCACCTGAGAATTCTGCCGAATCAGCACCAACTAAGTACACAATTACTTCATCCCCTGCTGGCGGATCTTGTGAATTAACTGCACCATTCCCAAATCCATTAGCTTGCAACATAACCGGTTTAACAAATGGAACTGCGTATACCTTTACCGTCGTTGCCGAGAACGCACTATTTACTTCAGATGCTTCAACTGCTTCTCTTGCGGCTACCCCAAAAACCTTGCCAGGTGCACCAGGGATAAGTGCCTCATCAAGCGCATCCGGTACTGCAACAATTACGGTCACTGCACCCGCAAGCAATGGTGGCTCTGCAATTACTGGCTACACAGTTACTTCTTCACCTGGTGGCTTCACTTGCACGGTGGCACCTTCAGCTAACCCATTAGCCTGTGACATCTCCACGCTAGTAAATGGCACTTCTTATACCTTTACCGCGGTCGCGACCAACATTGTTGGCGATTCGATAGCTTCCAGCGCTTCGACATCATTGATTCCACAAGGTCCGGCTTCTGCGCCAACTACGATTTCTGCAGCAGCCGGGGATGCCAAAGCCACCATAACTTTCAGCGGCGCAGTGACAAACGGCTCGACAATTACTGGATACACAGTGCAGGCATATGACAGCAACGGTAGCGCCGTTGATGGCTCGACTTGCACGGTAACAACTTCAACAGGGGGCGGCTCTTGCGAAGTAACAGGGCTTGCCAATGGTTCGAGCTACACATTTAAAGCAGTCACTAATTCGACAGCCAACGGTTCGTCACTTACTTCGGCTGCATCGATTGCAACATCGGCAATCATGCCGGCATCGGCGCCTGATGCACCAACTGATCTAGAAGTTACTTCTGGCACTGGCAAGGTAACTGTTACTTGGACCGAGCCATCAGCAAATGGTTCAGTAATTCTTAGCTATACAGTTCAAGCTTATGATGCTTCGGGAAATGCAGTTGCAGGTGCGACATGTACTGCAATCGCACCAGCTGTAACTTGCGATGTATCAACTAGTTTAGTTGCTGGAAATAACTACACCTTTAAAGTAATCGCCACAAATGCGATCGGACCTTCATCGGCTTCGACTGCTTCTCCAGCTGCTGCGATTAACGCTGCGCCATCGGTTCCACTGTCAGTAACTGCAATTGCCGGAAATGCATTAGCAACGCCATCATGGGATCCACCAGCAAATATCAATGGATCAGCAATAACTGGTTATACCGCAACAGCATATGACGCGAACAATGTTGCTAGGGGTACTTGTACTTCAGTAGCTCCGGATACAACCTGCGAAATAACCGGTCTGACAAATGGCGCTCCTTATACATTTAAAGTCACTGCCACTAATGGAATTGGTACCTCACTAGCCTCCTTGGCTTCAGCTGCCGTGATCCCATCAACAGTGCCAAACCCACCAACTGCAGTATCTGCCGCACCTCTAGACGGTGGTGCAACAGTTTCATTTACCGCACCTGTTAACAATGGTGGGTCTGCAATCACTGGTTATCTAATTATCGCCAGCAACGGAGTCACAGGAACGGGTGCTACTTCACCTCTGAACATTTCAGGTCTCGATAACGGAACCGCTTATACATTTACAGTAAAGGCATTGAATATAAATGGTGAATCAATTGCCTCGGTTGCTTCAACATCAGTAACACCAGCTGCCATAGTTCCGCCAACTGTAAGCACTGAAGCAAAACCAACGGGTGTTCCTTACACAGGATCTACATTGACTGCAGCTCTGACATTTACGGGTGCACCGAATCCAACTGTTACCTATCAATGGGTTGCCTGCACTTTAGAAACTGATCCTTCAACATGTACCGATATTGCTGGCGCAACTAGTACAACTTTTACCTTAACCTCTGCTCAAGTTGGAAAATATCTTGCGGTTAAAGGTACCGCAACCAATACAGGTGGTTCGATTACTGAGATATCTCCAGTAACAGATCTAGCTACCGCTGCCCTAACCATTGCTGCCCCAAATAGCGGAATCAACGGAACTGCTGGTTCTGCCTATTCGATGATCCCAACTTCAACTGGTGGATCTTCACCAAAAACATTTGCAATTTCTAGTGGAACGCTTCCAGCCGGATTAACTATTGACCCCGCGACTGGCGAAGTAAGTGGAACACCAACAGCTGCCGGTACATCAACAATTACGATTACCGTTACTGGTGCAGATGGAGTAACTGCGAATTTAACTCTGGCGATCTCAATTGCGGCAGCATATGTTGCACCAGCTCCGGCCCCAACCCCACCACCAGCGCCGGCTCCTGCACCAGCTCCAGCCCCAACGCCACCACCTGCTCCAGTAACAGTTGCGCCAACTGTTACTTCTTCAGGCGTCCCGATCGGAACTCCAATGGCCGGCATATCTTTGAGCGCAAATACCTTATTTACGGGCACTCCAGCCCCAACCATCACTTATCAATGGTTACTTTGCCTTTCACCAACTGATGTAAACACCTGCATTGAAGTTGGTGGCGCAACCGGGTCAACTTATTCTGCTCGTGCTGCAGATATCGGAAGTTATGTACGATTGAAAGCAACTGCGACAAATAGCGCTGGCACAGTTACTGACATTTCAGCAGCAAGCGGCCCAATTGTGGCAGCCGCAACTATTACGGCGCCAACATCTGGCTTAAATGGGATAACTGGAACGGCCTATTCATTACCGCTGAATATTTCTGGTGGCAAAGTGCCAATCACTTTTGCGATCACTAATGGGGCGCTACCTGCAGGACTAACAATTGATCCAGCCACTGGAAAAATTAGTGGCACTCCAACTGGTAGCGGCACTTACACCTTCACAGTAACTGCTACTGATGCCAACGGTGTTAGAACGTCAGTAACTCTAGCGATCACAATTAACAAGCCAGTTGTTGAGTATTCGATCGAGAACTTTGCCTACGCCCTGACTGGCACTGCAGCAACGCTCTCTTGGAAAGCAATAGATGTTCCGGCAATTATTGAAATCACCGCATCTGATGGAACAAAGCAGAATTTAACAGTTGCAGCTGGCGTCGGCCAAGTAGTTGTCTCAAATCTTGAGCCAGGCTTTGCTTACTCGGCAACTGCGACACCTAATGCCGCAGTAAATAGTGGATCTTCCAAATCTTTATCATTTGGTATCGCGCCTCGTGATCCTTCAAATCTTCAAGTAACAGACTCAGGTGCAAATCTGAAAGTGACTTGGACAGGAGCTGCAGGTTCTGCCCAGTATCGAATTGCCTTAGTTGCTGAAGGAAAACCAATTCAAGTATTTACAACTAGCGATACCAATATTGTGATTCCAGCAGACTTGGCGGTTGGCTATACCGTGTCAGTTGTTGCACTTGGTGCTGGTGAATTGAAATCGAATGCAGTTTCAGGTCAGTTCACTCCGAAGGCGGCTCCAACACCAACCCCATCGCCTTCAGCAACTCCTACGCCAACACCGACCCCAACACCTTCAGCAACTCCTACGCCAAAACCTTCAGCAACTCCGAAACCAACTATTTCTCCTACCCCAAAGCCGACGGTTACTCCGAAACCAACAGTGACGCCAAAAGCAACAGCAACACCAAAGCCAACCGTTAAACCAAAGGTGACAGCAACACCAAAGCCAACCGTTAAACCAAAGGCGACAAATAAGCCATCGATTGCTCCAACAACCGATAGTTCAAAAGTAAAAGTAAATAATTTAAAGCCTGGTCAAAAGATCAAGGTAACTGTGAAAGTCAAGGTGAAGTAATGCGTAAAATCCTTTTACTGATTTTGCTATTTCTTAATCTGTCAGTCTTGCCAAGTTGGTCTGCCGATGAAGTTATCATTGATCGGATATCAGTAGCAGAGGCCGAAGACTTGGATATTCAGATTCCTAATGATGTGCCACCAGGATTTCACTCAGTTGAAATTGAAGTTTATGATGAGAGCAAAACACTTAGTAAACAGGAGATTGTTTTCTGTAAAAATTTGGAAGGTGAAGTTCGCTGGGATAACATTTGTCCTGATGTTACCGAACTGTGGGCATATGAAGATTTAATGAAAATCAAAGAGCGAGAGAAGCTGCCTGCTTATAGCCCAGCTCAAGAACCAGAGAAATCAAGAGATTTACAAGTAGCAGCATTCGCCGCCCTTGCTGCTCTAACTGTTGCAGGGTCTGCTAAAGAGAAGAAGAGCAGAGAGAACGAAGAGCCATCAGAGGGCGAAGATAGAGAGCAAGAGGATCTTGCCTCAGTTGATTCTGGAAAATTAGCCTTAATCAAGCGTGACCCTGGTCGAGGCGATCTCTCTAGGACTTGGCAGAATCCATATACCGATGAGAGTGATTATCTCTTTGTTGCAGCAGCCTATAAAGCTTCAGGTTATTCCCCATTACTGGCTCGCACCTTGGCTGATGGCAGTTATTTGCGCTCTATTTTGGGCTCTTTTGCTGGATTCCTATATCCAATATCAGTGCTTTTGGGTCTCGTCGCACTGATTGATGTTGGGGCGCAAGCGATGGCACCAGCACTAGCCATTATTTTGGCAATTGTTGTAGTTGGTATTCTCGATGCTTTTGCTGGCTTTACCGCGGCAGCCATCTTCTTCTTAGGCGTCTTCATTACCGGGCACATGGGAACTCGACATGAACTACTAACGGTTGCGGGACTAATGGTTATCTTCTTTGCGCCAGCACTTCTTGCTAGCGCAGTCCGTCCATTACGTAGATTAGTAAGCAACGGCGAAGAGGGCTGGGAAAGAATTACCGACTACGCACTAGCAATTCTATTAACTGGCTGGGCAGTCGAAAAAATGGTTAATGCGCTAAATGGTTTAGCATCCGTGCAGCTAGCAATCACTTACCAAGCAACCACAATCGCTATCTGGTCTGCAGTGTTAGTTGGAATCCGAATCGCACTTGAAGATCTTTCGACATACCATTATCCAGTTCGCTTACAAGCGGTTACTGCTGAATTACAAGATCCAGATCAGTATCAGAAGATTGTTTCTCTGATGATCAAAACCTTCATCTTCATCATGCTTGCTGCACCGTTTGTAGGCTTTAATATTCAGTTGATTCTGGGAACAGCGCTTTTTGTCTTCCCAAGTGTCGCAAGCATGACATTTGTCAATAAGTTACCAAAGGTCCCAAATATTCACTGGCTCGTACCAAAGGGCGCCTTCAAAATTGTTGCGATGGTCTTTGTCGGCTTCATATTCTCTAACTGGGTGCAGAGTCAATTCAATAATCCGCAAACCTTCCTTAAGTGGAGTTTTGTGATTCTAACTTTCCCAGGAATCTTCTTCGCAATTCTGGGTTGGATTGCTAAGGCACCCGAGAAGAGCTGGCGCTCAAACAAGAACGGTCAGATCGCATACCGAATTCTCGGTGTTGTGGTATTCCTATTGGTTGTTCAGATTGTGCGCGGAGTCGACCTGACCAGTTGGCTCTAAATCCATTGATTACTGGGGTTCTACTTCATAAACAAGGCGTTTAGACGCCTGGTTGTGAAGAATAAACCAACACAAATCATCACCATAAAGTAAGTGAAATTAACTAATATGTTGATTCCAAATTCCCCGCTCATGGCTCGCGTCACCAATTCAATAGCCTGTCGCAACGGCAAGGCTTTGATTATCGCTTGTGCCCAACCTGGGAAAACGGTTAGCGGATAGAAAGCACCAGAGAACAAGAACATTGGGAGTAAGAAAATTTCAAAGAAGTTCATCTGATGATGTGACTTCATGAAAGAAGTAATTGCCATGCCAAATGAAGCGAATCCAAAAGCCACAATAATGGCTGCCGGAATCGCTAGGAGTGCCCACCACGAAGTAACCAGACCTAAGCCAGCGATTACCGCCGTAAAAGCTGTTGCGTAAATTCCACCGCGCATTAGCGCCCAGGCTATTTCGCCCAGGGCAACATCTAGTGGCCCAAGCGAGGTTGCCAACATAGCCTTGTAAAGGCGGCTTTCATTTAGTTTGAAAAATACATTCCAGGTTGAATCAAGCATCGCGCCATTCATAGCACTTGTTGCTAATAACCCCGGAGCGATATAAGCAGCGTAAGAGATGTCACCGCCAGGTGTCGAGATATTGCCTACGAGTTCGCCAATGCCATATCCAAAAGAGAGCAGGTAAAGAACTGGCTCAAAGAAGCCACTTACTACGGCAATCCAGGCAGATGACTTAAAAGAAAGCCAGTTTCTAAGCAATACTTGCTGAGGTCGACCGGCGTAATATTTTTCGCCGAATTTTCCGATCCGACCTTCAGAGAGTTCTACAGCGTTGGATCTCATTTACTTCTCTAACCTTTTAGCAAAAACTCGAGCAGATAAGAACAACCCAACTGCAACCATGGTGCTCAGTACGCCAAGATGAGTGAAAAGTTGTAAACCGGATAGCGGGTAGTCATAAGTCAGATAGCGACCAAGTTCAGTAGCGTGCCAAAGCGGCGAGATCCAGCCGAAAAATTGCAAGAAAATCGGCATTTGGGTGAGTGGGTAGAAGGTGCCCGAGAAGAGAAACATCGGGATCATGATGAAACGACCAACCAGGGTGAAGAAGAAGTTTTCATTTTCGATTTTGGCAGCTAATGCCAGCATCACAGCAGCCATCGAAGCTCCTGCTAATAGCGCTGCTGGCATTGCCAGCCAAGCGGTATCTGACTCAAGCGCGCCAAATAAATAGAGCACGATCCAGTAAATAACTATCGAGACAATAGCGCGAGCCATTGCCGCCAGAAAAATACCTAAAGATATTTGTCGGGCGGTTAGTGGCGTAGAACGCATACCGAAGAAAGTACGGTTCCATTTAAATCCATCCATAACTGGGAAAATTACTTCATCACTACTTCCTTGAATCGCGGCACTTGCGAGTAATGCCGGTGCTAAGAAAGTTAAGTAACTCACGCCGTTAACACCATTGTTGGCATCAATCAAGGAACCGACACCTATACCGATAGAAACCAGATAAAGCGTTGGATTAATTACGGCTGCAAACAAAATAATGCCAGCCCACTTGAGCATGTTTCGAATCCGGGCTTCAGCTACATGAAATGAACCAAACCTAGAAACTTTACGAATATTGGCACTCATCATTCAACCAAGGAGCGACCGGTGAGGCGAAGGAATACATCTTCCAGAGAACTGCGTCGTACTAGTGAAGTATTTGGATGAATTCCTTTTGCCGTAATCTGTTCGAGGAGCTGTTCACCATCTGTGGCATATAGCAATATCCGATCAGGAAGAACTTCGATGCGATCGGCAAGCGGCCGAAGCACATCAACCATTTCTTGATTGCGATCAGAGCCAAAGCGAACTTCAAGTACTTCTTTGGTTGAGTAATCTTTAATTAGCTGGGCCGGACTATCTTCAGCCATGATCTTGCCTTTATCCATCACGATTAAACGATCACAAAGTTGTTCGGCTTCATCCATGTAGTGAGTTGTAATAAGTAAAGTCACGCCTTGTTCTTTCAGGCGGAATAAACGATCCCAGAGAATGTGGCGCGCTTGGGGGTCTAATCCGGTAGTTGGTTCATCGAGCATCAAAATGTCAGGCTCGCTAACCAGAGATCTAGCGATAGTCAGACGTCTTTTCATGCCACCGCTTAGCGCCTCGACTTTTGTGTCTTTCTTCTCTTCGAGTTGTGCGAATTCAAGAAGCTCAGGAATCTTTCTATTAATAAAACTAGATGATAGACCGAAATAGCGACCATAGATGAAAATGTTTTCGGAAACCGTTAATTCGTTATCTAAGTTATCTTGTTGTGGAACTACACCTAAGTGTGCACGAATCTGTGGTCCATGTACTTCAGGGTCTTTTCCAAGAATTGTTAACGTGCCAGAGGTTCGCACCGAAGTGGCACCAATAATTCGCATGGTTGTTGATTTTCCAGCCCCATTAGGCCCCAAGAAACCGAATGACTCTCCTTTGGCGACATCAAAATCAATGCCATCGACGGCAATAAAGTCACCATAGGTTTTAGTTAGCCCGCGAGCGACAATTAATTTTTCCGACACATCTAATTCTATTGAATATCCTGAGAATTTAGTAATTCGAGGTGGTGATACCTGAAATTTAGTTGTAATTGCCTAGAATAACGGGGTGAATAGCTCATCTGAAATTTTAAAAGCTCTAGAAAATGAGTCTATCGAGATTCTTCGCGAGACGGCAGCCGCATTTAGAAAACCAGTATTGCTATATTCGATTGGAAAAGATTCAGCCGTTTTGCTTCATCTGGCTGCGAAGGCTTTTTATCCAGCTCCTATTCCATTTCCAGTAATGCACATAGATACCACTTGGAAATTCAAAGAGATGATTTCTTTCCGTGAGGAAATGGTGTTGAAGTACGGTCTTAATTTAATTACTCATACCAATAAAGCTGGAGTCGAAGAAAATATTACCCCCTTCACCACGGGCATTTCTGAGTACACCCGAGTTATGAAGACTGTGGCACTAAGACAAGCGCTAGATATGAACAATTTTGATGCGGCAATTGGTGGTTCGCGAAGAGATGAAGAGCGCAGTCGCGCCAAAGAACGCATTTTTAGTGTTCGCGAGTCTGGGCATCGCTGGGATCCAAGGCAGCAGAGGCCCGAACTTTGGCGAACCTACAACCCTCGCATAACTCCAGAGCAGTCAATGCGTGTTTTCCCATTATCAGATTGGACTGAGTTAGATATCTGGAACTACATCTTGTTAAATGATGTGCCAGTCAATCCGCTGTATTTTGCTAAGGAGCGCCCGGTTGTTTTTCGTGGCGAGCAAATGATCATGGTCGACGATGAACGCTTCCCTTTGATTAATGGCGAGACTCCAGTCATGCGCAAAATTAGATTTAGGACTCTTGGTTGCTACCCACTTACGGCAGCTGTTGAATCTGAAGCCACAACTATTGCCGAAATTGTTGAAGAAGTCATGAATGTTAAATTAAGTGAGCGTGCCACTCGACTAATTGATGGCGAAAAAGAAGATTCCATGGAAAAGAAGAAGACCGAAGGGTACTTCTAATGAGTAAACCAATAATTCGCCTGGTCACCTGCGGAAGTGTTGATGATGGAAAAAGCACGCTCATAGGTCGTCTACTAGTTGAAACTGACAGCGTCCCGCACGACACGGTTGCATCTGCCAGAAGCGTACGCAGAAGTGGATCCACAATAGTTGCTGGTGATATTGACTTTAGTCTTTTAACCGACGGGCTTGAGGCCGAGCGCGAGCAAGGGATCACAATTGATGTGGCTTATAGGTCTATGTCACTTCTAAATGGCCGCCGATTGATCATCGCTGATGCGCCTGGCCATGAGCAGTACACACGAAATATGGCGGTAGCAGCATCTCGCGCAGACGTTGCGCTGGTTTTGGTCGATGCAGCACGTGGAATTCGTACCCAAACTCTGCGCCACTTAACGATCTGCTCCTTGATGGGAGTAAGTAGAGTCGCAGTTGTTGTAAATAAATTGGATGCTGTTGGCTATCAGGAATCCATCTACCAAGCGATCGTCGATGAACTTGCGATAGTGGCTGCGCGGCTAGAGATAACTGATTATCAAGCAATTCCAGTTAGTGCATTAGTTGGCGATAATGTAATTGTTCGAAGTAATTCAATGCCTTGGTATAGCGGCCCAACTCTCTTGGAATATATCCAAACTTGGGATAAAGCAGATGGGATAATGGATTCACCACATATGGGAATCCAATTAATTTCCCGTGCTGAAAATTTCCGTGGGTTATCCGGAACTGTTCTAAATGGCACCTTTGCTATCGGCGATGAAATTGTTATTCTGCCAAGTAAGCGCAAAGCTAAAATCTCCGAAATCATTACCTACGACGGCAAACTCGAGTCAATTGGCGATGGCGATGCGGCAACTTTAGTTCTAGAGCCAGATGTTGATGCGAGCCGCGGTGATTCAATTCAGCTAGCTAATAACTTCACTAATCCAGCAGATCGGTTCCGGGCAAATCTAGTTTGGCTCGGCGATAAAGAGTTAGTCCATAGTCGTTCCTATTACCTAATCTCTGGTTCAACTCAAGTTCCGGCGGTGGTTACCTCGGTTAGATATAAGTTAAATGTAAATACCGGCGATCACGAGGCCTCTGAAAATTTGGCCATGAACGAGATCGGAATTGTAGATATTGCAACCGATTCGCCTATCGCCCTAAATACCTATAAAAAAGAGCGTAACACCGGCAGTTTTATCTTGGTTGATCGAGTCACCCTAAATACCGTCGCCGCCGGAATGGTTTCACACACCCTGCGTCGATCAGAGAATGTATCTGAACAACACTATGAGGTTGATTCGCTAGCAAGAGCTGCGCAGAAAAATCAGAGCAGCAAGGTAATTTGGTTAACTGGTCTATCTGGTTCAGGCAAATCAACTATTGCCAATGAACTTGAGAAACAATTATTTGCAGCGGGCTTGCATAGCTATGTTTTAGATGGCGATAATTTAAGACTCGGACTAAATAAAGATCTGGGTTTCACGCAAGCAGATCGAGCCGAGAATGTTCGTCGTGTAGGACATGTTGCACAACTCATGAGTGATGCGGGGCTGATTGTTATTGTGGCGTTGGTCAGCCCATTTAGCGCTGATCGAGATTCGGTTCGTGAACTATTTGAGGTCGGCAAATTTATGGAAGTATGGGTTAAAACCCCAACTCAAATTTGTATTGATCGCGATCCTAAAGGCCTATATAAAAAAGCGGCAACTGGTTCTATTCCAAATATGACTGGAATTGGACAGGATTATGAAGAGCCAACACATGCCGAGTTGATCCTTGATGGTACAGAGCCAGTAATTGAAAATGTAAAGATTTTGTTAGCGGCGATTTTATGAATTGGATCTTCTTTGCGCTAGCAGGATCGATCGCGCAACTAGTAGATGGCTCGCTAGGAATGGGTTTTGGCCTAACTAGCTCAACCTTGCTACTTACGCTAGGTGCATCAGCTGCCGTCGCTTCCGCCGCCGTACATGCGGCAGAAATTGGCACAACTTTAGCTTCAGGAGCATCACATTGGCATCGAGAAAATATAGATAGAGAGATCTTAAAAAAGATTGCAATACCAGGCGGCATCGGCGCAATTCTGGGCGCAACTTTTCTCTCAAATATAGATTTATCTGGCGGCAAGATATTCATTTCGACTCTATTACTATTGCTTGGCCTGGTACTTCTCTACCGCAATATTTTTGTGCCTACGACCACAAATATCACCGAGATTACAAACCCCAAATACCTCACATTTTTAGGCGCTACAGGAGGTTTTGTAGATGCAGCGGGTGGCGGTGGCTGGGGCCCAATAGTTACGCCAACACTATTGGCAACCACGCAGACTGAACCAAGAAAAGTCATCGGCACCGTTTCGGCCGCCGAATTTGTGGTAGCCGTATGTGCAAGTCTTGGTTTCTTACTGAATATAAATCGGTTAGATATTGATTGGTCTGCGGTTGGCGGCCTTGCCTTGGGCGGAATTTTGATGGCGCCCATTGCTGCAAAGTTAGTTAGCTGGATGCCTCGTCGGCAACTAGGAATAATAGTAGCTGTCGCAATTATTCTGCTAAACGCAGTAAGACTCTTAGGTTTCTAATGCCTAAAAAAGTATTTATTCATGTTGGTTTTCATAAGACCGGTACTACCGCGATACAAGAGTCGTTGTTTGCTAATTCTAAAACTCTCAAAGACTTAGGAACAACTTATGCAAGAACCGGTAAGAAGGCTGCCCACAGAGCCGCTTGGGCCTTATCAGATAAAACTTGGGGCTGGAAAGATCGCGGCGGAGTAAAAACTCCAATATCTGAATGGCAAAAGTTACTTCGGAAAATTAAGTTACGAAAATCTCAAGTAATAGTTAGTAGTGAGTTCTTCAGCGAGCTCTCTGATGAACACCTTTCCAAGTTAGCCTTAGATTTAAAAGGCATGGATGTTCAGATAATTTTCACAATTCGTCCTTTTAGTAAGATGCTTTCATCTTCATATCAACAGTATTTGAAGTATGGTTTAAAGGCTAGTTATGAAGAATGGCTTAGAGATATCTTTGCTGTGCCAAATAAATCAAAGTTAAGCCCATCTTTTTGGAAGCGACATAACCATGCCAAGGTAATCGCTAGATGGCAAAGAACATTCGGCAGCCAAAATATTCATTTGATAGTCGTTGATGAGAATGAGCCTGACCACCTCTATCGCTCATTTGAGGAAGTATTGAAACTTCCCCAGCAGACGCTAAATGCGGTCAATTCAGTCGGCTCAAACCGTTCACTAAGTCACGCCGAAATCTCCCTTCTATTGGCGATAAATAGGGCTTTTCCAGCTAGTCGCAGTTGGCCAGATTACGAGCTCTTTATTAGAAATGGCGCATTCCGCTATATAACAGATGAAATAAAGTTATCGGAGCTGGATGAGAGATTACTTACGCCGCAATGGGCGCTGGATATCTCAAAAGAATTTTCTAAGAAGAATGTAGAGAAAATCGAATCATTAAATGTAAATATTTATGGCAACTTGCAGAAGTTATTAACTACAGACGTGGCCGTTGGTGAAAATAGCGAGATTTCGGAAATTTCATTAGATGTTGCAGCAAGTGCGTTGCTTGGTTTCCAAAAGAAAGCAGTGCTGCGAAAATATTCAAATAAAGAGATTAGCCGCGAAGCTTTTCGCCGACTTAAAAAGATTTTTAAGAAATAATCTAAATTACTTAAGCCCTTTATTCGCACGATCTAAATCATCTTGGAAATCAACCTCAACTGCAAAGAGATCAGAAATATCGATTGGCTCCATTTGCAGTCCATTTTTCTCGATTGCTAACTCAAGCCCCCGCTCGAAATAATCTTGCTCACCACAAGCGTCTAACTGGGTGATTACATCTGCTTTCTCACGACTTGAAATAAAGTTAATGCCGACGGCTTCGCCAAGTGCACCTTTGACCGTTTTAGAGAGCTCCTTGATATATCCCTGGGTATCTACCGTGTACTTAACTTCTTCATCAGCAGTAGCAGATGTGTTAACGCAAACAAATGATTTATCCGCAGATATACGATCAGCAACGCGCTGAAGAACTTTGTGATCAAAAACTACATCACCATTTAGCCAAAGAACACCACTTTCTTGGCTGGCACGTAGCGCACGCAAAAGGCTCTTAGATGTGTTGGTTTGATCGTAGACCTCGTTATAAACAAAAGAAGCAGTTGGGTGAGCCTCCATAATCATTTCAAGCTTGAAGCCAACCACAACTGTTATGCGGGCTTTGTCACCAAATACAGTGCGTACATTCTCCATCTGCTGCTGCATGATCGAGCGACCATCAGAAAGTTGCGTCAATGGCTTAGGCCATGGCTTGCCCAAACGAGTGCCCATGCCAGCGGCCAGGATTACAACTTGAATCGCCATTTTTACCTCTTCTGATAAAGCGAGAAAGTCTAAATTTCATCTCTCAACACGATAGATTACAGGTTGTGAGCGTAAATCTTCGGACTCTTCTCGTTAATAAGAGCACAAAGATCTCGGAAATCGTTGAAATCTTTAGCGAAAGTAAGACCGACCTCTTATTAGTCGATGAGAGTGCAGTAGTAACAAAACCGCATTTGGAGTTGTTAACTGATTACCCACGTTTAACCACAACCGCACTTGTTGCCCCCAAGTTTCTGGGCGATGTTCGAGTTACCGGTGATCGAGTGGCTGGGGCTAGTTCTAAGTTTCATAAATTAGAAGGTGGGAATAACACCTTTGTTGGAATTTTGCGGTTATCTCAGAATCAACGGGAAGCAATTATCGCAACACTAACTGAGGTAAAAAATAGTGAAGCATACGGCGAAGCACTGGATTTAGTTTTGGTTGCGCTAGTTCGCGCGGCAATTGTGGTATCACCTGCTTCACTGACAGGTGCACTATATATTCGAAGTTCGGATGAAAGTGCCAGAGCTAAAATTAAAGAAGAAATCAATAGTTTAAACATTGCTCGATTGCGTTTAAAAATGGCAAATCGGGCAAACGATGGTTTTTTCTCCGTATTTGTCTTACGCAAGTTTTCGAAGTTATTTACCTGGGTGGCCATACGCTTAAAGATGACACCGAACCAAGTAACACTTATTTCTTTTGCGATTGGCTTGCTTTCAGCATATGCATTCAGCCGTGGAACTTTTTGGCCAATATTCGCGGGTGCCCTTTTATTACAGCTCAGCATCATTGTTGACTGTGTCGATGGTGAACTAGCTCGTTATACCCGTCAATTTTCAGCTCTTGGCGCTTGGCTAGATGCCATTACTGATCGCATTAAGGAATACCTAGTCTTCTTTGCTCTGGCATATGGTGCTGCTAAAAGCGGCAGGGACCTCTGGATCCCAGCCATGTTTATGATGGTTTTCCAAACCTTTAGACATCTCTCTGATTACAACTTTGCGCGTATTAATAAGGTGCGCAGCACAAATTTGCCGGTCATTGACTTTAATCAAGCATCTGACGGATTCGTACCTGTAGATAGAGTTAAGAAATCTAGATTTGAATATTGGGCGAAAAAAGCAATTCAGTTCCCAATCGGCGAACGTTGGTTAGTGATCAGCGCGTCCTCAATAATCGGCGGAGCGGCTTTTACCCTCACAATAATGCCAATTTTGGCCCTTATTTCGATTCTCTTAGTTTTCCGCTCGCGAATTCGTAAATCTCGGACCTGGCCAAAAATGCGAGTCAACAAGAACTTAATTGACAATCAATTAGATTTTTTTAAAAATGAAAATTCCACTAATCGTTTTGACTGGCTGGAGCCATCAATCTTGCGGGCTCTTGAAGGTGCCATCTTTATCTGGGCAGTTGCGGCAACAGACTTAAGTCGACCAGCTGCCTTCTTATTACTATTTGCAATTCTCTTTGGTCATTATGACAATATGTATCGTTCGCTTCAAGGTGAACATAAGCCAAGGTGGTTAGCGATTGCTGGTGGTTTTATCCTCGGCCGAGTCATACTTCTCGGCATATTTCTGGCCCTCGGTTGGTCAATAATTCCGCTAGTTTGGTATTTCGGCTCTCTCTTCTTTGTTATTTCATCTATCCAGTGGGTAGCCGGACATAAAGTTCGGAGTAAATAAATGCAAGCTCGTCCGGCACGTCCAACTATTGCTCAAATTCGCGAGATATCGCAACCACCTTCAGTAACTGGTCGTTCAAACGCCGAACATTGGATTGCTGATCTCTATCTTCGCAAAGTCTCGCCATATGTAACTCAAATTCTGCTGCGAACTCCAATTACCGCAAATGGCGTCACTTGGCTGATGATTTTGATCGGTCTTTCAATTGGCCCAGCGCTCTTAATCCAAGGTTGGCTGGGAATAGCGCTAGCTCTAGTTTTAAGTCACAAACAAATGTTGATTGACTGTTGTGATGGTGAAGTTGCCAGATGGCGGAATACTAAATCTCCGATGGGTATCTTTCTAGACAAATTAGGCCACTACGGTGCAGAAAGTTTGATTCCAATTTGTTTTGGCTTGCGATTAGCTGATTGGCCTAATCAGCCAATCACTTCAAGTATTTATCCATACTTAGGGGCGTTGCTTGCTGTTCTGGTAATTATCAATAAAGCATTAAATGACGTGGTACATGTGGCGCGAGCATTTTCTGGATTGCCAAAGCTCGAAGATACTAAAGGTGTTAATTTGCCTCGTGGTGGGCTACTTCGAATGGCTCGTAAAGCCTTTAATTTCTTGCCAGCTCATCGAATCTTCCATTCAGTTGAATTCACAATGTATGTTGCAATCTTCGGCAGTTTTGCCATTTCACTGCAAATTGCTTTGATTATTGCGCTTTTCGTAACTGCTGGCCACATATTGGCTATTACAACCTCTACAAAGCTACGTAATACCTAGCCGTATACGATAAATTTGCCCTCTAACTAGGCTGTAGAAGAGGGAAATAAACGATGAAAGTTATCTTGTGGAACTTGCGCAAGAGCTTGCTCGAATTGTTTCCCACTAATAAATTTCGGTTAATTCTAATCAGCCTTTCATTGTTAGCTGCGTCAATTTCAGTTTCTGAATTATTAGTCGCAAAATTCTTCACTCAAATCATTTTGCATGAAGATGAACTCTCTGACAGAGAACTCATATTTTTTGTCATCTTCTTTTTCCTTTTTTATGGATTAACCCGAGCGGGACAGTATTTTCAACGTATCTATCGACTCAAAGTATTTGAGAGAGCATTTAAGGCTAATGAGAGCGGTTTAAGTAAATTTCAAGAGAATTGGCGCTGGTCACTCGCTATCGAACTAACCAATATTTTGGCAACCTTGACGCAACTCGGTGTGGTGATTCTGTTCTTTATCTACGTTAACCCAATGTTTGGCTTACTGGATCTAGTTATCGTGTTAATAGTTCTTCAATTAATTGGTCGTATATTTGCTAAACAAATCAAAGAACAGCGAAACTTTGCTAATGCTCGGAAAAAGAGAAAGAGAATTGGGTCTGCCGAAAAATTTAGAACTCGAATCAAGTCAGGTGAGGTAGGAATTTTGCAGTCCGGCGGAGCTATGATTGTTTTACTTGGGCTACTCTTGTATTTAAGCCATCAGGGTGAAATCAGCCCCGCTAATACAGTTGTTCTTTTCTTTGGTCTAAGAATGCAGAATTCAGGGCTCTCGAGCATGTCAACCAGTCTGATGAGATTCGCAAGGGCTCGGACGCATAGTGAGTGACGAGCTTTTAACTATTGGGTTTTCAACTCTTTCTGAGCGCATAAATAATATTGAACCCCCGCGCGTAAGTATCCCGCACAAGGTTTTTATCTCTATTCAAGACCCGCAGAATTCAACTGGGCCACTACCGACTAATTTTAAATTTGAATCAGAAAAATCATCTGAGCTTGGCGTAGCCAAAAGTAGAAACACAGTAATTCGAAGCACTAAAACTAAATACTTGTTATTTGCCGATGATGAAATCGTTTTCCTAGATCGAGGAGTTAAGTCGGCGGTTGCTTATTTAGAGGAGCACCCAGAATGCGACCTAGTTCTCGCCCAAGCAATTGATACAACTGGCGCTCTTCGTAAACGCTATCCGAAGAAGAAAGTGAGATTAACCAAGTTTAATTCGGCAAAAGCTGCGACCTACGAAATGATTATCCGCGTCGAGAGCATCAAAGCTAAAGGTGTTTACTTTGACGAGAAATTTGGGGCTGGTGTGAGTAATTACATTGGTGATGAGTACATTTTTATTACAGATCTATTAAATAAAGGTGGAAATGCGATCTTCTTGCCAATCACAATTGCAGTCCACCCGAAAGATAGCTCTGGAAGTCTTTGGGGTACCGAGCGAGATCTTTTGGCGCGCGCGCAAGTTTTCCAGCGAGTATTTGGATCTTGGGCACCTTTAGTGCGAGCTGCTTTCTACTTTAAGAATTATGGCAAGACCAACGGTCTTCGCAGTTTCAAAAAGTTTGTACGCGGAAAAATCTAGTCACGAAGCGCTTTAGCTAAAGATCTAAAATCTTCCACCAAAAGATTAATCTCAGTTTGGCCATGAGCCAAAGAAATCAACCATTGTTCATCAAGTCCTGGCGGGGTAATGATTCCACGGTTTAGCGACCATAACCAAGAAAGTTCAGCGACTTGGAAATCAGTTGCTTTGTAATCGCGATAATTTCGGACTGGGGTTGTTGACCAAGTAATACAGCCTTTTACGCCAAAACCAACGGTGTGCGCAGGCAAGTTGTACTCATCAATAATTTCATTAATGCGTACAAGTGCTTGCTTATTTAGCGCTTCAGCTTTTTCAATAGCTTGCGGAGTACAGATTTTATCAATCGCACGAATGCCGGCCATCGCAAGTGGGTTTCCATTAAAAGTACCAAAATGTCCAAGGCGACCATCGGTAACAGCTTGCATGTACTTTTCTTTTCCACCAAAGGCGGCAACCGGAACACCACCACCAATTGATTTAGCAAGCGTGATGAGATCTGGTTTAACGCCAAGCCGTTGCGCAGCCCCTTGGTATCCAGCCGTTAAACCGGTCTTTACTTCGTCAAAGATCAAAATGATCCCGTATTGATCACAGAGTTGGCGAACGGATTCAAGATAGCCAGCATCTGGCAACACGATTGCAATATTTTCGAGAACTGGCTCAAGAATAAAGCAGGCGATTTTGTCAGCATGAGCTTGGAATACTCGCTCAAGTGATTCAATGTTATTAAACGGCACAACATAAACATCGCCAGGCACAGTTCCGATATTTGCAACTGGGGTTGGATTATCAGCATCGCCGACTTGAGACAAACTTGGTTTACAGGAAACCATTAACGGATCAAATGAACCGTGATAGCCACCTTCGATCTTTACAACTCCACTCTTGCCGGTATAGGCACGAGCTAAGCGAACTGCGTACATAGTTGCCTCGGTGCCAGAATTTGCAAAGCGAACCTGATCGATCGCAAAGCGCTTACAGATTCGCTCTGCGGCATCTCGAGAAATTGGTGAAGGCGTTACAAAAAGCATTCCTTCAGAAAGGGAATTCTTGATTTCTTCAACCACGGCTGGATTTAAGTGACCGGCAAACATTGCGCCAAAACCCATCGACATATCGAGTAATTTGCGACCATCAACATCGGTCATGTATGCGCCTTGCGCTGATGTGATGGAGATTGGGTATGGATCCCAGTGCTGGAAGCTAGATGGCACGCCCATAGGCATGCTCTCTTTGGCAACCACGTTTTCGATCTCGGACTTGCTAGTTCCTTCCTTAAAACGAGCCCATTCTTGGTCTAACAGAGCAGCAACTCGAGTTTTGGAGACTGGCGTTGATGTAGCAGGTACTGATCTAAACGTTTGCGGATGATTCGCAGTGGTTTTCATTTTTTGCGCTTTCGACTTTAAGACGATCCCAAAGCCCCTAGCGCCTTACTCCCAACAAATTTTGTTACTTCTGAAGTGTAGCCCTTTATAGTTTTAATGCAATGGGAGTGCTAGTTCATGCGTGGTTTGTCGCGTGTTTTCAAGAAATTAACATGATTTGTATAGGTTTGCCTTATGACTAATACCCTTAAAACACGCAAAAAACTCAGCCTCGGCATCTTTGCCGTAGTAGCTTCGCTAGCGGTAACGATGGTTACCCCAATCGCACAGGCAAATGTTGTTTATTCAACTCCTAGTGCACCGACAAATGTCACTTCATATTTAACTACACGCGGAGTCATGGTTAAGTGGACACCTTCTGCAACCGCTAACCCAGAAATCACGCATTATGTAGTTTCAGCGGGCTCGGGTTCCTGCCCAATTTTGGTTCCCGTGACTTCAAGTAATCTTGTAACAATGCCAGTTGTTGTTGGTCAACCTGGTGGCACTCCAGTTGTTCAAGCAGTTAATGCCTACGGTTTCTCTGCAGCTGCAAAGTCAAATAAGTCTTACACAGCTGCACAGCTGGCAACTGTTGCCTCAGCTTCGAACATTAAGTCTGTTCAAGTTTTACAACTAAGTGACTTACACGGAGCAATTGAAGCTAGTAGCGGATCAAATATCGGCGCTGCGGTTCTAGCAAGTGCTTTTGCAAATGATCGCAAGAATGCTGCCGCAACAGTCACACTTTCAGCAGGAGATAACATTGGTGCAGCGCCACCAATTTCAACTGAGTTTGAAGAAATGCCAACTATCGAAGCTATGAACTTGATGAAGTTCGATGTCTCGGCTTTCGGAAATCACGAGCACGATCGCAACTTGGCGCACGTGCAAAAAGTTATTGGCGCATCTGACTTCGAATGGGTTACCTCAAACTACGGCGACTCATCCCTTGCGGTGCTAAAGTCTGGTGCTAAAGCTGCCAAGAGTTACACCATCATTGAACGTGGTGGTGTGAAGATCGGTATTGTCGGCGCAAACACAGAAACCACCATTGAACAGGTATTCCCAGGCAACCTGGATTACACAGATGCCGCAGGAATCAAGCGCACCATTGAGATTCAAGCTGGCGTGACCGGAATCAACTCAGCAATCGCCGCCGCCAAGAAAGCCGGCGCCGATCTAGTTGTTGCAGTAATCCACCAAGGTTGGTCTGAAAACGCAGGAGGAGTGGCTGTAGGAGTACTAAACGAAATGGTGCCTCAAATCAAAGGCGCAGCCGCTGTATACGGTGGACATAGCCATCAAACGTTCTCAACTTTGGTTCCTGGAACTCAGAAAGTCTTTGGAACTTTGGTTGGCCAAACACTAAATGCTGGAGCTGAATACACCCGATCACAAATCTGTGTGAACACAGATACCAACAAGGTGCTTGGCGCCTCAATTGAAATTGTAAAAAAGGCAGCTCTTTCAACCGTTGTGGCTGATGCAGCAACAGCAGCGCTAGTTAAGAAGTACAAAGATCAAATGACTAGCAAGCTAGATGTGAAAATTGGTTCGGTATCAGGCACATTCCCACGTGGTGGAACACCTGCAGTTGAACGCTCTGGTGAAAACCCAATGGGTATTTACATCGCAGATCTACTGCGCGCTAAGTACAAGACTGACTTTGTGCTAACTAATGGTGGCGGTATTCGCGATACTTTCCCAGCCAGAACATATGTGCCAGTAGATAAAACCTTAGTTCGTACTGGTACCGGCGCACTTGATGTAACACTTGGTGATGCGCTAACTGTTTACCCATTTGGTAATCAGGTTGCGACAACAGTTGTTACTGGTGAGAACCTATGGAAAGCGCTAGAAAATGGTGTTGGCGGAAGCTATCCAGGTGATGGTCGCTTCCCACAAATTTCCGGATTCAAGTTCACCTTTGATCCATCGAAGGCAGTCGGAAGTCGCATTGTTTCAGTAACCAAGAACGATGGGACTGCAATTGCCAAAGATCAAACTGTTTACACCCTGACAACTCTGGACTTTATTGTTTACGGTGGTGACGGATATCTCAATGTATTCTCGCCATCAAAAGCCCAAGTTAGGGACGCGCTACTAGATGTATTTGTTAATGCACTCAAGGCTGATCTAGCTGCTGGAAAGGTCACTCAACTCCCAGCACTTGATGGTCGTGTCAAGAAAGTGTCTTAATACTTAACAACTGCTTAAAGATCAGGGGCACATCCGAAAAGGGTGTGTCCCTGATTTCTTTCCGCGATAAACTCTCCGTCTATGAGTCCGCAAGCGGAAAAACCCACGATTATCTTGGCTACCAGCAATGGGGTCGGAATGGGCCATCTCGCTCGCGCTAGCGCAATTGCCCTTGAGTTAAAAGAGATTGCCAATCCAATCATTGTTTCCATGGCTGGTGGCGTTGCTGAAGTTCCGAATTTTGTTGGCGTCCGTTGTGAATATATTCCTGGACGCGATCGCGGCTGGATGCCACGCAAACTTTGGGATGCTTACTTGCGCGATCGCTTACTTGCGTTAATTGAAGAAACAGATGCTCAAGTTTTATCCTTTGATGGCGTAGTTCCTTACCCTGGTGTAATTGGGGCTAAATTAAAGAAAAGCAACTTAGCTTTAGTTTGGGTTCGTCGCGGTTTGTGGCAGCAGAAACCACAAGGTTTAGCGCTAGGTCTGCAGTCAATGATGATGGATGCAATTATTGAACCTGGTGATTTCGCTCGAGTTTATGATCATGGCCCTACTAAAAATCGCAAAGATGCAGTTGTTACATCAGCGGTTTCACTTTTCCAAGAAGCTACTGCACTTGACCGCGACGAAGCTCGAAAAGCTTTAGGCCTTGAGTTAAATCGCCCTGCCGTACTAGTTCAATTAGGAACTGGCGACAGCGATGTTAACGAGAAAATGACGGCAGCACTTAAGGGGTTGATTGGTTGGAAAGATTTACAAGTAATCCTAACCAAGAAGCCAATCGATGCTAATGGAAATTCTTTAGTTCCAGATGGGTTAGAGATCAAACAAGTCCGATATTTCCCATTGGCCAAAGTCCTACATGCTTTTGATGCGGCGATATGTGCTACTGGTTATAACGGTGTACATGAACTTTTGCCAGCTTTGGTACCGACTGTTTTTGTCTCAAATATTCGTGGCACTGATGATCAAGAGGCGCGCGCACAGTGGTGCCACGATTTAGGCTATGCGCTGCGAGCAGACCAAGCTGACTTAACAAATATCACCGAAACTGTAAAGTTATTACAAGACCCGGATGAGCGCGCTCGGCTACATCGCATGTGTAAGAAATTACCTGAAGCAAATGGTGCTAAAGAGGCAGCACAGATTCTCTATGAAATGGCCACAATTAAGCATGGAGTACAACCTTCGATGGTAGCCAGAATGCGTTTACGGGCTCGCGATTTTAGCCTCTTCAGTTTTCGGCAACTGGCAAATGCCGTTTATCGCCAGTTAGCTTTGGTTTATCGCAAAATTAATCCGCACATCGTGGTTCAAATTGTAAAGACAGATGCCCCTCACTTTGGCGAAGAGACAGACCCAGAGACAATGCGGCAATTAATCAATGGCGAAGTTCGTTACGAACATCTGATCAGCGGTGCTTCAGAGGTTTATCGTCGTCGTCGCGATGAGATAGCATCAGTTGCCTACGGAACTTTGCGTCGAGTAGTAAATACTCATAAGGAGCCGCTATGAACTTAAGAAGGTTTATCAAGCGTACCAAGGCTGGCCAGATTATCTGGCGGGTATTTATCGGTGTTCTTGGTGGGTCAATTACGGTATTAGGTGCTATCGCGCTGGTAGCACCCGGTCCCGGTGTGTTGATTTTATTAGCCGGCCTTGGAATTTTGGCTAGCGAATTTGCTTGGGCTAGCAGAGCGATGAATAAAACCAAAAGTATGGCGCAAAGTGCTTCTGATAAAGTTGGAATCCCAACTTGGATAAAGTATTTAATCTTTGCTGGCGCAGCAGTATTTTCAATTGTTGCAATTATCTATTATCAGATGTATACGTAGGTAAGCTAAATATTTTAAAGAGAAATCTTTGGTTTACTGATATATACTTGACTGAATGAGCGCAATAACTTCAACTCCAATTCATCCGGTACTAACAAATCGTCGCAGCCCAAGGTCTTTTGCCATCACTGCCACTATTTCAGATAACGATCTATTGGCAATCTTAGAAGCAGCTCGCTGGGCGCCATCTGCAAATAATTTTCAACCTTGGCGTTTTCATGTTGGAGTGCGCGGTGATGAAGTTTTTAACTCAATACTCGCGACCTTAATAACTTTTAATCAAAGTTGGGCGAATCGGGCATCAGCTTTAGTTTTAGTCTCGGTGGTTAATCAGAATGAAGACGGCACCGCCCGACCAATTTCAGGATTTGATGCTGGTTTAGCGGTTAGCCAGCTGACTTTTGAAGCTCATAGTCGTGGCCAAGTGGCCCATCAAATGGCAGGTTTTGATGCAACGAAAGCGGCAGAAACCTTTGAGTTACCAATTCAAATCGCACCTATTGTGGTAATCGCTATTGGCACACAAGGGCCAGCCGAACAACTCGAAGGCGTGCTTCTTGAGCGGGAAAATGCCCCCCGACAACGCAAGGAGTTGACTGAAATTGTTTTAGCTGGGTTGCCTATTTAGTTAGAAGCGAGATCGGATCTCCCAGAGATCAACAAAGACCGGATTAAATAAAGTACTAGCCAGATATTTAACACCGGCTGAGCCACCGGTACCCATTTTAGCGCCAATAGTTCGCTCAACCATTTTCACATGGCGATAGCGCCATTCCTGTAGTCCTTCGTCGATATCAAGTAAGCGCTCACAAACACCAGCACTTTCTGGATCATTACGATGCACTTCAAGTAAAACATCCTGTACTGCTGGATTTGCGACATAAGCAATTGATTTATCGCGGGCGAGAACATTAATCGGAATCACATGCCCACGTTTTGAAATGTAGAGAAGCAATGAGTCCCAAACTGAATTTAGATTAGTAATTTCTGAAATCTCGCTCTGAACATTTGCCGGCAGGTGCCCAGCCATTGCGCTATCGCGACGGCCAAGAATTGCTTCAACTTTTCTAAATTGAGCAGATTGAAAACCACTAGCGGATGAAAGATATGAACGGAAACTATTGAACTGAAGCGGTGTCATTGTTTCGAGAATATCAATCTGGGCAACACAGACTTTCATAATGGTGCGAATGCGACCGAGGAGTGCAAGCGAGCGATGAGTATCGCCAGCTTCAAGAGCTACTTGCGCAGCCTGAAACTCATGAATTAGTTGTTTAAACCAAAGCTCATAACTCTGATGGATGATGATAAAAAGCATTTCATCATGTTCTGGGCCATCTGAAAGTGGCCTCTGTAAGCTTAGTAGTTCATCTACCGCTAAATAAGAAGTATAAGTAAGGGCTGGATCTACCTGATCTCTGGTCATGTAACTCTCGAATCTGATTTTTTAACTTTTTCATATTGGCGAGTTGTAACTAGATCTCGAAGACGTTGAAAGCCATCCCAAATTTCCACATAAGAAGTAGGTAATGGCGAAATAGCTAAACGAATTGAATCGGGCGTGCGATAGTCCGGAACTACATTGGCGAACTGCCTAAGGGCCACGCAGATACGGGCTGCATCTGGGTGCCCAAGTGAGATATGACCACCACGCTCTGTGGCATCGCGGGAGGTAAGCAATGTGAAGCCAAGATCAGCTAACCAGGCGTCATATAGCTCAATCATCATTTGAGTTCCGGCGGCACACTTATGTGAAATCTCAGTTATGCCAGCTTCTTCAATAATGGAGAAAGCACTTTTAATACAACGAAGCCCGATTAAGGATGGGCTCGCGATTTGAAATCCTCGAATTCCTTCAGCACGTTCAAATTCTGGACCCATGCCAAATTGATCACCTTGTGAAAACCAACCTTGAATGGGAACTTGTAGTTCAGTTTGTACTCGTTTATTT
Source organism: Bifidobacterium breve (assembly GCA_945885625.1). GTDB lineage: Bacteria > Actinomycetota > Actinomycetes > Nanopelagicales > Nanopelagicaceae > Planktophila. The sequence goes on from CAMCYS010000004.1 coordinate 70,584, forward strand.
ACATATAGCCATGCTGGTGCACCTGGGCCAGAATTACCGTACTTATAGGTACAACCAACTGCAATATCTACGCCATTAGCATCAAAATTCATTTCAATTGCACCAACCGCGTGGCTGGCATCCCAGAGCAGGAAAGCGCCAAAACTGCGAACTAAATCAGTTAAAGATTTAATATCGTTGCGTGCACCTGAGCGGTATTGAATCACTTCTAAAGTTACAAGTGCCACATCATCAGAGAGGTATTGTTTTAAAAGATCAACTGTGATTAATTCATTCTCGGCAATTTTAGGATCTTCGTTATTGATAATTACTAAGTTCAAACCAAATTGCTTAGCGATGCCATCAAGAATGTAGCGATCAGTTGGAAAGTTTGCAGCATCGGTAATAATAGTTTTCCGACCAGGGCGGGCATGAATGGCCGCTAAACAAAGCTGATAGAAATTAACTGAAGTTGTGTCACAAGCTAGAACTTGGCCAGCTGCAGCACCTAAAGTTGAGCGGCCAATTAAATCGCCAGTTGGTTGTGCTTCATCAACCCAGTGACCCCAACCAGTTACAACTTCTGGACCCCACTCCTTAGTCAGGAAATCATTGACCGCCACCACGGTGTCATGTGGCAAACGGCCCAATGAATTTCCATCTAGATAACACATATCTGGATCGGTAATCACATAACGCCCTTTGAATTGGCGTAATGGGTCTGCCGCATCAAGAGCTAAGGCATATTCTCGGTCAGTAACCTTCATGCCGTAAAGGTACGCTTTCCCCCTATGGCACGCAATCTTGTTAACGTCGAAAGCGTAAACAAAGCCTTTGATATCAAGCAGTTACTAGTTGGCGTATCTCTTGGTGTTGCTGAAGGCGAACGCATTGGAATTGTTGGACGAAATGGTGCCGGTAAGAGCACTTTAATGAAAATAATTGCTGGTATTGAGCAACCAGATTCCGGTCGAGTAACCAAGAATAATTCAGTCAAATTAGGAATGCTTAATCAAGTCGATATTGCCGATAAAGCCGCAACTGTTAGAGATGTGGTTTTGGGCGATAAAGCAAAACATGAATGGGCGAGTGACGCCGGCGTACGCGAAGTTTTTACTGGTTTGTTTGGCGGATTTGATGATCACTTATTTGAACGAACATTTCTCTCGTTATCAGGCGGCGAGCGACGTCGCGTTGGCTTAGCAAAGCTACTTATCGATGATCTGGATTTGATTCTGCTTGATGAACCTACCAACCACCTAGATGTTGAAGGCGTGGCTTGGTTGGCAAACCATTTAAAAAACCGCAAAAATATTGCGGTCACAGTAGTGACTCACGATCGCTGGTTTCTAGATGAAGTCACAGATCGCACCTGGGAAGTTGTGGGTGGAAAGGTCGAAGAGTATGACGGTGGATATTCCGCATTCGTTTTAGCAAAAGCAGAACGTTCACGCCAAGCTGCAGTGCTCGACCAACGCCGTAACATGCTTATTCGCAAAGAGTTAGCTTGGCTGCGACGTGGTGCGCCGGCTCAAACAGTTAAGCCCAAATTCCGAGTGGATGCAGCTAACGAATTAATCTCAGCTGAACCAGCTCCGCGTGATACCACCGAGTTATTGAAGTTTGCCCAAAACAGATTGGGAAACACTGTTTACGAAGCGCACCATCTGCAAGTTCGTGCAGGTGATAAAGAGTTAATTGATGATCTTTACTGGAATGTTGGTCCTGGTGATCGCATTGGCATTGTTGGTATTAACGGCGCTGGCAAAACCACTTTAATGCGCACTCTAGCTGGCGAAATTCAACCTACTGCCGGAAAACTAGTTACAGGCGTGACTGTAAAAGCTGCATTTTTAACCCAACATTTAACAGAACTAGACCCAACTTGGCGGGTACTTGAAGCTGTAGAGAAGGTTGCCTCGCATATCGAACTTGGTAAAGGTCGCACCCTTTCGGCATCTCAACTTTGTGAGCGGTTAGGTTTTGATCGTGATTCGCAATGGACTCCAGTTGGTGACTTATCAGGCGGCGAAAAACGACGTCTGCAACTAACCCGGTTGTTGATGGAAAGTCCCAATGTGCTAATGCTTGATGAGCCAACCAATGATTTTGATATCGAGATCTTGACTGAGTTGGAAGATTTACTAGATAGCTACGCGGGAACTTTGCTGATTATTTCTCACGATAGATATTTCCTGGAGCGGGTCTGCGATCGTTTTGTTGGCTTACTTGGGGACAAAAAGTTGCTTGATTTGCCACGTGGAGTCAATCAGTATTTAGAGTTACGCGAGAAAGCTATTTCAGGCAGTTCAACAAAAAGAGAGAGTAAAGCCACCTCTTCCGCCGCCGAACAGCGCCAAGCTAAGAAAGATTTAGCGCGCATCGAACGGCAGATTGCCAAGCTAGAGGAGAAGAGTATTGCCCTACTGGCAGAACAGGAATTGTGTGAATTTGATGCCGAACGATTAGCGGCGATAGCTGGTGAATTAGCCGACTTAAGTTCAGAGAAATCTCGACGCGAAGAGGAATGGTTAGCCGCCACATTACTAATCGAGGGTTAAACTTCATTCTATGTCCAAGTTATCTCATGCCATCGAATCTACCTTATTCCGTAGCCGGTTTTTATTAGCTCCGCTCTACCTTGGCTTAGTGGGCGCTTTAGTGCTGCTTTGTTGGCGATTTATTATTGAGTTTTACCACCTAGCTATCCATATTGGTGAAGCAACTGCCCAAACATTCACCTTAGATCTCTTGGCGCTTCTTGATCTAACTCTTTTAGCGAATCTGATTTTAATGGTGATCTTTGCTGGTTATGAAAACTTTGTTTCTCGCATTGATGTGGCAGCTGAATCAAAAGATCGTCCACACTGGATGGGAACGATTGATTTCTCTGGTCTAAAAATAAAGTTAATTGGTTCACTTGTTGCGATTTCAGTAATCGAACTATTAAAGGATTTTATTGAATTAGCTGGCCAAGATCAGGTAGGCGGAGGCACTAAGTGGCGCATCGTTATTCATTTAACGTTCGTAGCATCCGGCGTGCTTTTTGCACTAATGGATTGGATTGCTGATAAGCGAGAGTTCCACGGCACACATAAGTAATGCGCCTCGACTTATTAGCAGCGCTTTCAGGTCTAATGATCGCGCTTCAAGCGCGTGCAAATGGTGAACTCTCTTATCGTCTCAATAATGGACTCGAGGCTGCACTAGTTTCATTTGGGTCAGGGCTAATAATCATTGCAGTGATCTCAATTTTCCATAAAGGAATCAAAGCGGGAATTACTAACCTGCGGGTGGCGGTAGTAGCAAAAGAGATACCTCGCTGGCGATTATTTGCTGGAGCTCTCGGTGGCACATTTGTTGCCGTTCAAACCCAAGTTGTACCAATCATCGGTGTTGCAATCTACTCAGTGGCATCCATTGCTGGCCAAACTGCTATCTCTTTATATGTAGATCGAATTGGTTTAACAGGCGGTGGCAAGAAGTTAATCTCCAGACGACGAATTGCAGCGGCAGTTTTGACGGTGCTCGCAGTATTGGTTTCAGTATGGGATCGCATTGATGCTAAGAACTTATCCATGTGGGCAGTGTTTTTCGGGGTTTTAGCCGGTGGTGTCGTTGGGATACAAAGGGCACTTAATGGCCAGATTAACGAATACTCTAAACAGAGCTTCACCACATCTTTACTAAATTTCATTATGGGTACTGGCTTCTTGGTGATTCTTTTGGTTATTGCAGTAATAGCAAATTGGTCTGAACTTTCACCACTTCCAGCAGGTCCTTGGTGGATATATACCGGTGGCGTAATTGGTGTTATCTATATTGCCTTTACGTCAACAATCGTTCAACATCTAGGAGTCTTAACCTTCACTCTCTTTAGCGTTGGTGGCCAACTAGTTGGTTCACTGCTAATTGATTTAATTGCACCAACTAGTGGCGTAGATATAAGTGCTTATCTAGTTACTGGAATTGTTATGACTTATTTTGGGGTGATCGCCGGAGGCGTAGGTAGTTCACGAATCCGGAAATCAGCGAAAGAGTAATAAAAAAGAGCGCAATCAATTTGGAATTTTCATCAATCCACGGGAATTGGACTGCGTAATAGCCAAGCAGAGTCATTCCGACTCCCCAAACGAAGGCACCAAGAGCATTTGCACTTAAGAAGCGGTAGTAGTTCATCTTTGAGATTCCGGCAATTGGCGGCACGAAAGTTCTAATCCAAGGATAGAAGCGCGCAAACACCACGGCCCACCAACCGTATCTTTCATAGAAACGTTCAGCACGTGCGACCATCTTGAGGAATCCAGGCCGCTTGCTTTTCTCTAAATATGAACGACCCACAGTGCGACCTAGCGCAAAGCCAACTTGGTCGCCCATAAAAGCTGCCAAGAAAATTATCGATACCAGTAAGAGAATATTTACATTTTCAGTAGATGCCGCAACTAACCCGGCAAAGAATAGAAGTGAATCACCCGGAATAAAGAAAGCAACCAAGACCCCAGTTTCCAGAAAGATGATGACGCCCATGAAGATATAGAGCAAGAACGGGGCCATCGAGCTCAAAAACGCTTGGTATGAGGAGAAATCCATTAAACGCTCTTCTTTACCGCCGAGGCAACCGCGGTAACTACTTGCGGGTCAAAAACACTTGGCACAATGAATGAGGCATTTAGCTGTGAAGGGCTAACGCAGTCAGCGATGGCTTCAGCTGCAGCTATTAGCAAGGTATCGGTAATTTTATGTGCATTCGCATCGAGTAGTCCGCGGAAGATTCCGGGGAAAGCTAGAACATTATTGATTTGATTAGGTTGATCGCTGCGACCGGTAGCAACTACTGCTGCATATTTTCGTGCGATCACAGGGTCAATCTCAGGATCTGGATTAGCTAACGCAAAAACGATCGAACCAGTTGCCATCGAAGCAACATCTGACTCAGCTAAAACATTTGGCGCGCTAACACCGATAAAGACATCGGCACCGCTCATAGCTTCATGAATGTTGCCATTGAAATTACCTGGGTTGCAGTTATCTACAAACCATTGACGCATAGGATCATGATCAGCTTGAGTTTCTTTGCAGATAACTCCATCTTTATCAAAGGCAATAATATTTGTGGCACCGCTCTTAGTTAGCAAGCGAGCAATGGCGGTACCAGCAGCACCTGCCCCGCTCATAATTATCTTTACTTGCGGAAGATCTTTCTTTACCAATTTCAAGGAATTACGAAGTGCAGCTAGAACTACGATTGCAGTTCCGTGCTGATCATCATGGAAAACCGGGATATCAAGAAGTTCGCGGAGTCGCGCCTCTACTTCGAAACAACGAGGAGCAGAGATATCTTCTAAGTTGATGCCACCATAGACTGGTGCAATCAACTGCACAGTTCGCACAATCTCATCAACATCTTGAGTATCAAGGCAAACTGGCCAGGCATCAACATCGGCAAAGCGCTTAAACAGTGCGGCCTTACCTTCCATAACCGGTAGCGCCGCAGCAGGGCCAATGTTTCCTAGACCTAGCACTGCTGAGCCATCAGTTACTACGGCCACAGTATTTCGCTTAATAGTTAAGCGACGAGCATCAGCCGGATCATCAACAATAGCTTGGCAAATACGCGCTACCCCAGGGGTGTAGGCACGGGAGAGATCATCGCGGGTTTTAAGTGGCACCTTTGATTGAATCTCAATTTTGCCACCGAGGTGTAATAAGAAGGTGCGATCTGAAACTTTGCGAACTGTTAAGTCTGGGTGTCTTGAAATGGAACTAGTAATCACATCAGCATGTTCCTGATCAATTGCATCGCAGGTAATATCGATTACAACTCGTTCTAAAAGTGATTCAACTACATCGAGTGCGGTAATCGTTGCACCTGCTCCGCTGATGACAGCAGTGATTGCAGCTACTGGATGTGAGTCAGGATGTCCCTCAACGCGGATTGTGATGCCATAACCGGGACTTGTACTTGCCATTTAGACAACACCATACAAACGATCCCCAGCGTCACCCAGACCAGGAACGATGTAACCGTGCTCGTTTAGTTTTTCATCTAAAGCACCAGTAACAATTGTGATATCAATCTTGGCATCTTTAAATGCATCTTCAACAATTTTGATGCCTTCAGGTGCGGCCAAGATACAAACTGCCGTTATGTCAGAGGCACCGCGCTCAATCAAAAAGTTAAAAGCAGCAACTAAAGTTCCGCCAGTTGCCAACATTGGATCAAGTACAAATACTTGGCGACCAGTTAGATCTTCGGGCAGACGATTGGCATATGTACTAGCTTGTAAAGTCTTTTCATCTCGTACCATTCCAAGGAAACCAACTTGGGCTGTTGGTAACAACTTAACCATGCCTTCCAACATTCCGAGCCCTGCGCGCAGAATTGGGACCACTACGGGCGCAGGCGAAGCCATCTTGACGCCAGTAGTTTTTGTCACTGGCGTTGTGATTTGGACTTCTTGCGTGCGAACTTCACGGGTGGCTTCATAGGCCAGCAGTGTCACAAGTTCTTCGACTAAATGTCGGAAAGTTGGTGAATCAGTTTCCTGATCACGCAGAATCGTTAATTTATGCGAAATTAGTGGGTGATTTGCTACGTGGACTTTCATAACGCAAACCATACAGGGGTTTCTTTCCGCATAAAAAAGTGCCACTATGTCCGTATTGGGACTCTAAAAAAGTTCCTTCGTGGCGATGCGGTGAGGGGCGGAATAGTGACTGAACTCATTAACGAAGTCGATATCGCCGTTGAAGCATGGCATGAAGATGGCCGTTGGACGCTAGCCAATCTGCCTGATGCCCAAGATCTGCCAGGAATTATTGATCGCCTCAAGTCACAACAAACTAATGGCGGCGCAGTTGCGCTAATTTCAATTGACGAAGAGTTTTTCATCTTGATTCGAGTTCTCGGAACCCACATTTACATGTTCTTAAGCGATATCTCATGTGCACTTGATTACGAAGTTGCTGAAGAATTTCTGGAAATAGCAGATCTTGATCAACCAACTGATGAAGATGAGCCGCTGCCTGCCGGCAACAAAGATATTTTTGCTGATCTCGGAATGTCACATATGGAACTCCTTGCTCTCTGTGATGACGGCGAACTTTTTCCAGATGAACAACTAGAGGCAATTGCGAAACGATTAGGTTTCGGCAATGAGTTTGCGGAGCTACTAGAACTTTGATTCATCAAGATCTAATGCGCTCAGCAATTGCAATTGCGCAAGGCGCTTTAAAAACAGCGGATGTACCGGTAGGTGCGTTAATTGTTGACTCCGAAAATAGCATCATTTCAACTGGTTACAACGAACGCGAAGCGCATCAAGATCCAACCGCGCATGCCGAGATTGTGGCAATCCGACGGGCGGCACAGAAATTGGGTACTTGGAGATTAGATAGCTGCAAATTAGTGGTGACTCTTGAACCTTGCGCAATGTGTGCTGGCGCAATTGCGCAATCACGAATCAACACTTTAGTTTTTGGGGCTTGGGATGAAAAAGCCGGCGCGGTAGGTTCGGTTTGGGATGTTCTGCGTGACCCGCGAGCTATTCATAAAATGGAAGTTGTTGGTGGCGTACTCGAAGCAGAATGCGCGGAACTCTTAACTAACTTTTTCCGCCAACAGTAATTTGGGGTATCGTCACCTACGGTGGCGTGTCTGAGCGGCCAAAAGAGCACGCCTCGAAAGCGTGTGTTGGGGAAACTCAACCGTGGGTTCAAATCCCACCGCCACCGCCATATTTTTTAGGATGCGACTACTTAAGTAGTTCGTATGAAGGATTCAAAATAGTCATTTTGCCTTCGTTATCAGCGACCATTCCTTCTGCGCGAAGCTCGATACCAATATCTAGGCCACGGATCTCGCGTCGACCCAAGAATTGCAGCGTTACGCCACCAGTTTCATCCCAAACTTCTACATTAATTACTGGCGCTGAACCGCTTGGCGCAGTGCGAATAGAGGTGACACGACCTTGGATATGTGCGCGCTTGCGCCAAGTTATCTTTCCGATTGGCGTCATGTTCTCTGCGTAGTGACTAACAGGTTCGGCCGATTGTGCAGCTGGCGAATTAACCACAGTTTTTGCAATAGTTGGTTTAGCCGCAACTCTTGCTAATTCTTTCTGATTCTCAACCACTGGCGATTTACCAGAAATCATTTTTGAGACGTCAAATGGCAAAATCGTTGCAACAACTCGGGACAACTGTGAAATTGGCGCTGCAATCTCTTCTGCAGTTTGATCATGCAGCAATCTACCCAAGAAGCCGGAATAAGAGCGACGAGGCAGCAACAAAGTTAATTCAACATCTGTTTGCTCGGTCATTTTAATTGCGTAGTCAAGCGCTGCATTAGGTAGGCGACGATCGGGGCAATCAATCAACTCAAGTTCTACGTCATCTACGGCATCAGATGCGGCCCAAGCTGCTTGAATATCTGCCGCACGTCGATCATCAATTACAAAATGCACAGCTGAAATTTTACGAGCATTCAAAGTACGTGCATAACGCACAACGCTAATGGTCGCAAGATCTACCGAATCAACTAGAACAGTTACATCATGACGGGTAATTGAAGTAGCACGCTGTTGTTCGCGTTTGATTGTCAGGGCTTTCTGTTCAGCAGCATATTGATTATTAAATTTCAACATGAGGAGTACGACTAATGGAGTACCGACAACCACAATCCAGGTACCCTCAGTAAATTTAAGAAGTGACAGAACTATTACAGTAAAAGCTGAAATCGCTGCCGAAATACCATGCAGTAAAACACGGCTCTTTCCTAAGCGTTCTTTGATGGACTTTTTTGTCATACCAGCACCAGTCAAGGTGAATCCAATAAATACGGCAAGGGCATAGATTGCGGCCAAAATCGAAATACTCGCTTGAGTTATCAACACAAGTACTGCAGCGCCACCAGCAATAAAAAGTATTCCATTTGAAAAAACTAAGCGGTGCCCTCTTTGAGTTAATTGTCGCGGCAAGAAACCGTCGTTAGCGACGTTATTTACCATGTTAGGAAATGCGCTAAAACAAGTGTTAGCGCCCGCAAACAAAATAAGCATGGTTCCAAGTTGTGTTGTAACAAACAAGATAGAACCTAAAATTCCTTCACCTAATGAGGCCTTGGCTACTAGTGAGATAAGTGTTGGAGTTCCATCAGCGTAAGGGACTGCTTGTGTTTCTTTTGCCAGCCATGCGATTCCAGCAATCAAAGTAGCAAGGGTTGCACTCATTAAGATTAAAACTTTTCTGGCATTTTTATGTTCAGGAGATTTAAAAAGTGGGACACTATCTGAGATTGCTTCGATTCCGGTCAATGAGGCGCTGCCATTTGCGAATGCTTTTAAGATTAGTAAAGCGGCAGCAACCGAGAGAAGTCCTTGCGGGTCACCAATTGGTACCAAACCTTCGGTCTCGAGCGAGAATTTAGCTAGGGTTCCGTTGAAATATCGATAGATACCGAAGAGAAAAACTATCAGCATAGATCCCATAAATAGATAAGAGGGTATAACGAAAACTAAACCTGCTTCTTTAACACCTCTCAAGTTTACAAATGTTAGAAGTAATACAACTGATAATGTGAGTTGTACTTTGAAGGAGTTCAACTCTGGGAAAGTAGAGATTATTGCTGCGACACCAGCAGCAGATTGAATTGCCACAGTAATTATGTAACCAAACATCAGTTCAATTGCGGCTACTTGAGAAACAACTCGACCAAAATTTTCTCTAGCAACAATATAAGCACTTCCAGATTTTGTGTAAGTATTGATCACATCGCGGTATGAAAAAGTTATAACAAGCAACATAAGTAAAATGACGCCAATTATGGGTGGGAAAATTGTGAAGGCCGCCAAACCAAATGCAGGAATCAAGGCCAATAAAATTTGCTCTCCGCCATAAGCCGAAGACGAAATGCAGTCAGATGACAAGATTCCAAAGGCATACTTTTTGTTTAATCTTTGGTTGCCTAAGGAGTGGCGGTTTAGAGGTTTACCTAAGAACCGTCTTTTTATCTTGTAGGTAAGCGGGTCGCGCAGATGCGCATGATCCTGCAGCGCAACCGGGGCTGGGGCTCCATCAGTCCAAGACTTAGGCACTTTTACTCCTTGTTAGAGGCCCTATCTTAGATTGTTATGCTCTCCTTATGCGCACACAACTCTATATAAATGGCCAGTGGGTGCCGGGTGCAAGCACGGTTGCCGTAACTGACCCCAGCGATGGTTCAGAGATTGCCCAAGTTGCGATCGCCGATGATGCGCAATGTGAAGCCGCGATTGCTGCTGCTGATGCCGTAGCTGTTGAGTGGGCGGCGACTGCGCCACGATTCCGCTCTGAAATTCTGCGTAAAGCATTTGAAATCATGACCGCTGAAATTGAAGAGATCGCGACTTTGATTTCCCGCGAAAATGGCAAAGCAATGCCCGATGCGCGCGGTGAAGCAACTTATGCTGCCGAATTTTTCCGTTGGTTTGCTGAAGAAACCGTGCGCACTCCAGGTGATTTCAGAATGTCACCAAGTGGCGACAAGCGAATTTTAGTTACACATCAACCAATTGGTCTATCAATTTTAATTACTCCTTGGAATTTCCCTGCAGGTATGGCTACTCGCAAGATTGGTCCGGCTATCGCAGCTGGTTGCACCATGGTTTTAAAACCAGCAACTGAAACTCCGCTAACTGCCATACACATCGTAGATATTTTGGAGCGCGCTGGATTACCTAAAGGTGTTTTGAATTTAGTGATTCCAGAAAAAACTGGCCCCGCAATTTCTAAAATGCTGCATGACCCACGCGTTAAGAATTTATCTTTCACTGGTTCAACTGAAGTAGGTCGCGTTCTACTTAAAGAAGCTGCCGACCGAGTGATTCGTTGTTCAATGGAACTTGGTGGAAACGCCCAGGTTATCGTGCACGATGACGCCGACCTTGCAGTAACAATTCCACAATTGTTGTTAGCAAAGATGCGCAACGGTGGCGCTGCTTGTACATCAGCAAATCGCATTTATGTGCAGCGATCAATTTCCGAAAAATTCATCGCCGAACTAACTAAATCAATGGCCGCCTTCGTTGTTGGTCGCGGTACCGATGCCACAACAACACTTGGTGCCAGCGTTTCAGTCAAAGAGCGCAACAAGATCGCTGAGTTAGTAGATCAAGCAATCGCAGCTGGCGCTAAGGTCGAAACCGGCGGCAAAACCCCCGATGGCGTAGGCGCTTTCTACCCCGCAACCGTGCTCTCAGTGGCTAAAGACAACCCGATTTTGAA
>CAMCYS010000005.1 GCA_945885625.1 Bifidobacterium breve
AGGCCCAAAGTCGAAAAGGCAGCCTTATTCGCGGCCGAATCGGAGCCAAACCAGGTAGATCGCAGCGCCAATTCCGAGCAGTAGGCCAATCAAAAGGAAATAGCCCTGGTTAAGCCATTTATCGAGCCCGTATCCGACCCCGCCCCAAAAGAGCATGCCGGAAAGGAGATAACCAAAGATCGACCAGAGGGCGTTGCCTTCATCTTTCATTGCCATTTCGAGCTCCTTACCTATTTATTCTCGCCCAGTTTTGGGGGCAAGGGTAAATGCAACCGCAATTTTAGGTAACTAGCAATTTCCCCGCCCAGCCAGGCAAAAGTCAGCGCAATTGCGGTTATTCCAAAACTGGCTCGATCGATCGAATCTCGCGAAGTTAGTCGAGTTAAGGCAATTAGGAATCCCGTTAATAAAAGAAGTTTGGCAAAGTAAGAAAAAAGCGCAAGAGCGAATGTGCTCAATGGATCTAGCTTGGTCGAAAGGCGTGAGACAAAAAGATGGACCGCAAAGAAGATAACCACAATGAACTGAGCAAGGAGTGCGCCAAATAAACCAGCTCGACCTTGCGCGAAAGTAGCAATTGCGATTGCAACCGCACCAACTGCAAATGATGGAATTAAAGCGCCGCGCAGTAACTGACTCTCTGGATCATTTTTAGCCATTAACTTTAGCCACCTTTTCAAGTTTTAATCGATACACCGAAATTGTTATAGCTAATAGAACTACTGCCGAAAGTGCTGCGACCCAAATTGGTTGAAACGCTGCGATTGTTACTGGAAATGCAATTGTGGCAGTTGCTAAATACATAATCACCGCAGTGCGTTGTTGCGTCTTGCCGGCACTCATCAAGCGATGATGTAGATGTTCTTTATCTGGCGAGAACGGAGACTTGCCTTTTGCGATTCGTCGAATAACCGCGAGCACTAAATCTGAAAGTGGAATAGCTAAAACCGCAAACGGTAGAAATAGCGGCAGCAGAGTTGGCCCCAGTTTTGCTTCAGTTATTGCATTTGGATCAATCTGGCCAGTTAAGGTAATTGCAGATGCAGCTAGAACTAAACCGAGCAACATTGAACCAGAATCACCCATAAAGATGCGGGCCGGGTGCCAGTTATGTGGCAAGAAACCAATGCAAACGCCAATGATCACCGCAGTCATAAGTGATGGAGCACCAGCGCGCGAGAAGCCGTAAACAACTGCTAATAGATAGGAAAAAGCGAAGAATGCAGCAGCTGAGACCGCCACAATTCCGGCAGCTAAACCATCTAACCCATCGATAAAGTTCACGGCATTTATCGTCACCAAAACAATCAAGACCGTTAAGAATTGTCCGATACTGGCTGGCAAAGTGATGACTTCACTGGCCGGGATCCAGAGAACTTGCACGCCATACAGGAGCAAGATTCCAGCAGCCAGTGCCTGGCCGGCTAACTTGGTAAGTGAATCAAGTTCATAGCGATCATCTGCCATGCCAAGTAAAACTATGAATGTTGCTGCCAAGAAAATTCCTTGGGACTCACGACCAAATGATTTTCCAACCAGTGAGAAGTGATTGACGATTAAGAAAGTAAATGTCATCGCTAGCCACATCGCTACCCCGCCCCAACGAGCAGTCGGTGTGGTGTGAGCATCGCGTGATCTGACTTGAGCAACTGCGCCAAACTTAATTGCGTACTTGCGAACTAACGGGGTAATTAAATAGCAGAGCGCTGCTGCGATCAGCAGAGTTACTAGATATTCACGCATTTAAAATCGAGCTGCTTAAGCTTCGTAGATGGGGAATTGCGCTGTCAGAGCATGAACTTCAGCCTTGATGCCAGCAAATTTACTCTCGTCTTCATTCTTAACTGCGCGAGCAATTAAGTTAGCAATGGTTTTCATTTCGTTAACGCCCATGCCTTGGGTAGTAGTCGCTGGCGAACCAACGCGAATACCACTTGTTACTGATGGCGCTTCTGGGTCATATGGAATTGAATTCTTATTCAAGCTGATACCGGCTAACCCGCAACGTTCGTCAGCAACTTTGCCATTAACGCCGGTGCTACGAATATCGATAAGCGCTAGGTGCGTTTGCGTACCGCCAGAAACTGCGCGCATTCCTTCGGCTTCTAAGCCAGCAGCAAGGGCTTTAGCGTTAGTAATTACATCCTTGGCATACTTTTGATACGCCGGTTGAGCGCATTCTTTAAGCGCCACAGCCTTGCCAGCAACTGCCGACATGATTGGGCCACCTTGCATGCCTGGGAAAACTGCCTTATCAATTGCTGCTGCGTGCTCGGCTTTAGTCAAAATCATGCCGCCACGAGGGCCACGCAAAACTTTGTGTGTTGTAAATGAGACCACATCGGCATAAGGCACCGGCGATGGAATCGCTTTGCCGGCCACTAAACCAATGAAGTGCGCTGCATCAACCCACATAATTGCGCCAACTTCATCGCAAATCTGACGAACTTTTTCGAAGTCAATCAAACTTGGGTAGGCAGTCGCGCCAGAGCAGATCATCTTTGGCTTATTAGCAATTGCTAGGTCACGCAATTGATCGTAATCAATTAGCTCGTTGTCTTGACGCACTCCGTAAGAAACAACGTTGAACCACTTACCTGAGAAGTTTACTTTGGACCCGTGTGTTAAGTGACCACCATGAGGTAGCGACATGGCAAGGATAGTGTCGCCAGGTTTAGTAAATGCTTGATAGATCGCAATGTTGGCACTGGCACCTGAATGTGGCTGAACATTTGCGTGCTCTGCACCGAAAAGTTCTTTTGCCCGATCAATGGCAATAATTTCGGCTTTATCAACTTCTTCGCAGCCACCGTAGTAACGCTTGCCTGGATAACCTTCGGCATATTTATTGGAAAGAGTTGAACCAAGGGTTGCCAGCACTGCTCGCGAGGTGAAGTTCTCGCTTGCAATTAGTTGCAAATTCTGTTGTTGACGCTTTAGCTCAGATAAAACAACTCCAGCAATATCTGGATCCTGTTTTGAAAGTAGCTCGAAATCTGGGCCGTAGAAAGTAGCGTCGCTCATGCCTGAATCCTATTAGGAAGCCGATTAAAACTACTTCCCAATTTGTGAAATATCAGGCGTGACTTCGGCCAATTGTGCCTGTGAGATCGCCCCAATTCGCCCTACTTTGAGCCCAGTTTCAGTGGTTTCCACAATGGTTGTTGGTAGTCCGTTAGGAAGGATGCCACCATCAAAAATCAGGGCCAGATGAGTTCCATCAATTGAGATGTCATCAATACTTGTTATCACAGGTTGCCCGGCAAGCGTCGCACTAGCAGTTGCTAATGGACCAACTTCGGCAGTTAGCGCTCTAGCAAATTCAGCAGCAGGCACGCGAAGATTAATCCGATCTAACTTGCGATCATCACCCAGATCCCAGTTAAGAGCTAATTGTGGTTTAGCCGTTATTGACAATAGGCCCGGCCAAAAAGCACTAGTTAGCTTTTGTAGATCTTCACTTGAATCACGAATAATTCCGACTGCTCGGGCTTCATCTGAAATTAGGACTTGGGCCGCAACGCCTAGCGCATCTCCACGCATTACATGCATCGTGCGAACAGCGTCATGGCTAAACGCATCGCACAGGTATGCATAGCAATGTTCAAGTGGCACTACGATTACATAACCATCACGGATCGCTTTGGCGCCTAACGCAACTTGAGCTGCAGATTCTGCGGGCGTTAATTTAACAATCTCGCTCATGAGTTACTCCTAATTGCACTCGTCCAACGTGGGCGTCCAGTTAGATCCTGATGTAGCGCTATTTGCACGAAGTCGCTACTAAGTAGTTTAGCGATTGCCTTACCTTGCGTTTCAGTATGTTCTATAGCTAATAGCCCACCGGCTTTAAGTAGTCGGGCCGCAGCATCAATAAACCGCTTCGGAAGTTCAAGTCCGTCACTGCCACCAAATAGCGCGATGGCTGGTTCGAAATTAGCCACATCTTTTGGTAGCGGTTGGGAATCTGGCACATAAGGCGGATTTGCTACAACTACATCGCATTTTACGCCCGCTAGAACATCGGCCACGTCACCTTCAACAATTCGAATACTTTCATCGTAGAAAGCCACATTCTGCTTTAGCCATTCGATCGCAGCTAAGCTCTTCTCGACCGCTATTACATGGGCATTTAGCGCCTCTGTCGCAATGGAAATTGCCATCGCCCCAGAGCCGGCACCTAAATCGATTACTGAAACTGGGCCAGGCAAGTTAGCAATGTGCTTTAAAACTTCTTCAACTAGCCCTTCGGTCTCTGGGCGCGGAACTAATACCCCAGGGCCAACTACTAGATTTAAGTTACGAAAACCTGCCGTACCTGTTAAGTATTGAACTGGTTCGTGGTTACAACGACGCTTAATCAATTCGGTATAACTTTCAACAATCGCGCTTTCATCGCTGACCTCTGCCAATGCGCGTTCAAGTGCAATCGGATTATGTAACTCCATGCGAGTTAAACCTAGCAAGTGCGCGAAAAGTATTTCGGCATCAACGCTTGAGTAACCGGCTGCCTCGATCTTCGCTTTGCCCTCACTTATCAGCGCCTTGACCTGCATCTTGATTCCTGCGAACTTACTTTTCAGTGGAAGCTAATTTGGCGGCCTTATCAGCATCAAGCAAAGCTTGAATAACATCATCGAGTTCGCCATTTAATACCGCATCTAAATTGTTTGACTTGTAGTTAACGCGATGATCGCTTAGCCGATTTTCTGGATAGTTATAGGTACGAATACGTTCGGAGCGATCTACGGTGCGAACTTGGCTCTTACGTTCAGCTGAAGCAATTGCATCGGCTTTTTCTTGGGCATCTACCAATAAGCGCGCGCGCAAAATACGCAGCGCAGACTCTTTATTCTGTAACTGACTCTTCTCGTTCTGGCACGAAACCACGATGCCAGTTGGGACATGTGTTAAGCGAACTGCTGAGTCAGTTGTGTTAACTGACTGACCACCAGGGCCAGATGAACGATAAACATCTACGCGCACATCATTCATATTTAGCTCAACGTCAATTTCTTCAGCTTCAGGCAAGATCAATACACCGGCGGCAGATGTGTGAATTCGACCTTGTGATTCAGTCTCTGGCACACGCTGAACCCGGTGTACTCCGCCTTCAAACTTCAAGCGGGCATATGGTGATTCACCTGGGGCTGCGTTGCCTTTTGATTTAACACCTACTGAAATATCTTTATAGCCACCCATTTC
This sequence comes from Bifidobacterium breve, assembly GCA_945885625.1. Taxonomy (GTDB): domain Bacteria; phylum Actinomycetota; class Actinomycetes; order Nanopelagicales; family Nanopelagicaceae; genus Planktophila. The sequence continues at coordinate 5,206 of CAMCYS010000005.1, forward strand.
GCTTTCAGTGGCATCAATAACTTCTACTTTCCAATTACGCTTTTCGGCATAACGCAAATACATGCGCAATAGATCACCCGCGAATAGTGCAGATTCATCGCCACCCGCGCCAGCTTTTACTTCGAGGATTACATCGCGATCATCATTAGGGTCACGCGGCAATAGCAACTCTTCTAGTTTTTCGGCAGCTTCAGTTGCAGCCAACTCAAGTGCTGGAATTTCGGCAGCAAAATCTGCATCCTCAGCTGCCATCTCGCGACCAGCGGCAAGATCATCTTCGGCCGCGCGCCAAACGCGATAACCCGAAACTACTGGGCCAAGTTGGGCATAGCGACGGCCAAGTTTGCGAGCATTATTGGCATCATCGTGAATCGATGGGTCTGCCATCTTTGCTTCGAGTTCGGCATACTCTTTAACCAGTTCATCAGCAGATGCGAAACGATCATTTGCCATTTGGTTATCTGCCTTTCTTGTACTCGTTAAATAAATTATTGGAAAAATAAAAAGACCGCCTCGCAACCCATGACAGGTTGCGATGCGGTCTATTTAGAAAGCTACTTCTTCTTACCGAAACGCTCTTCGAACTTAGCAACGCGACCACCAGTATCGAGAATGCGCTGCTTGCCGGTGTAGAACGGGTGGCAAACTGAACAAACTTCAACATAGATTGAACCGCTGGCAACTGTTGAGCGAGTAACAAACTTCTCGCCGCAACCACAAGTTACTTGGGTCTCTTTATATTCTGGGTGGATCTCTGGCTTCATTTCATACCTCATTTTTAGTGGCCTGGGTCGTGCGAACACGTGAACCAGAACCAGCGGTTTCTAGGGTCGTAATTGTCTAGGTGCTTAGGGTAACGCGGGGGGCTAGATATCGAGAAATCGGGCTGATTTCACGCGGTAAATAGCGCTTAGTGGTTATCTGACTGGTTAGTTGTCCGGACCAGCGGTTGTCTTCTGGATCTGCATCAAGAATTCAACGTTGGACTTAGTGCCCTTCATCTTTTCTAGTAATAGTTCGAGCGCTGCTTGTGGTTCAAGTGCGTGTAGAACGCGACGAAGTTTCCAGACAATGTTTAGCTCTTCAGAACCCATCAGAATTTCTTCTTTACGAGTACCTGAGGCAACAACGTTTACTGCTGGGAAAATACGCTTATCCGCCATACGGCGATCAAGAATAAGTTCCATGTTTCCGGTGCCCTTGAACTCTTCGAAGATAACTTCATCCATTCGAGAACCGGTATCAACAAGCGCGGTTGCCAGAATTGTTAGTGAGCCGCCATCTTCAATATTACGTGCGGCGCCGAAGAACTTCTTAGGTGGATATAGCGCTGCTGAATCAACACCACCAGACAAGATGCGACCTGAGGCAGGAGCTGCGATGTTATATGCGCGACCCAAACGAGTAATTGAATCGAGCAACACAACTACATCGTGACCTAGTTCAACTAACCGCTTTGCGCGCTCTATTGCTAATTCAGCAACAGTGGTGTGGTCATCGGCGGGACGATCGAAAGTCGAAGCAATAACTTCGCCCTTGACTGATCGCTGCATATCGGTAACTTCTTCAGGGCGCTCATCAACTAGAACTACCATTAAGTGACACTCAGGGTTATTGGTTGTGATCGCGTTAGCAATTGCTTGCAGGACCATGGTCTTACCGGCTTTAGGTGGCGACACAATAAGTCCACGTTGGCCCTTACCAATTGGAGAAATCAAGTCAATAACGCGAGTAGTTAAAACATTTGGTTCAGTTTCAAGACGCAAGCGCTCTTGCGGATAAAGTGGAACTAACTTTGAGAACTCAACGCGATTACGCGCCTCATCAGGGGTTACGCCATTAATGGTGTCTAAGCGAACTAGCGCGTTGAACTTCTCGCGACGCTCGCCTTCTTGTGGCTGACGTACTGCGCCAGTTACAACATCGCCTTTACGCAAACCAAAGCGGCGTACTTGTTGTAGCGAGATATAAACATCGTTCGGGCTAGGCAGGTAACCACCGGTGCGAATGAATGCATAACTTTCCATGATGTCTGCGATACCGCCGACTGGAAGTAAAACATCATCTTCAGAGATAACGATTTCGCGCTCTTCGCGGCCACCACGATCTGAACGATCACGATTGTGGCGATCACGATTACGTCCTTGACGATCGCGACCACGGTCATTGCGATCGCGGTTTGGGCGATTTGAATTCGAGTTTGAATCGTTCGATGAACTTGATGAATTGTCATCGCCCTCATCGTCGCCCTCGTCATCAGAATTGGCATTTGAGTTGCTGGAATTATCTTTATTGCCGCGCTTCTTGGCATTACGTGCTTCGCGACGGGCTTCGCGTTCAGCCTTTGCGGCTTCGCGGTTTGCTGCTTGTAGATCAGCGATTGCAGTTACGAGGGCATCCTTTTTTAGCTTTGCGGCGCCATCAATTCCCAGTTGGGTGGCAACTTCCTTTAATTTCGGAAGGGTCATCGCTGATAGCTCAGGACTGCTCGAACGAACTGGAGTTACTTCAGGTGTATCGGTCATTGTGATCTTTTCAGTTATGGCTGATGCGCGAAATATTGAAGATATTTACATATCTAGCTAGATATTTACGGCGAAAGCCGGTGGTATTTTTTAGATTACCTTCAAGTGTTACAGGCAGATCGCCTAAGAAGATGTCAGAACGGTAGCACTCCCGCAGCCGAAATCGCAACTTCTGCGGCACGGAAATTAGCCCCAGCCGCATGAGTTAGCTCAGCTACTTCGGTAGCGCCACCAGTGTGTAATACCAGCACAGTTGGGCCTGCACCCGAGATGAAGGCGGCAACCCCAGCACTGCGGAATTTAGTTAAGAGGGCAAATGAGGCTGGCATGGCCTCTTTGCGATATGACTGATGAACGAAATCTTCAGTAGAGATAAACAACAGATCTGGGCGAAGAGTTAATGCGTGAACCAGAAGTGCAGTATTGGTTGAGTTAGTTACCGCATCTCGATGAGGAACTGTCTCTGGTAACAACCTGCGAGCTTTCGCCGTTGAAACTGCGGTCTCTGGAATAAAAGCTATAGCTGAAATGCGATGATCGACCGAAAGTGAGATAGCTTGCGCAACTGTTTTGCCATGTTGGTTCTCTTGCCACGCCACAGTAGCACCACCATAAATCGCAGCTGCCACATTATCTGGGTGTCCTTCAAGATTGGTTGCTAGTTGCAACATAACTTCGTTACTTAACTTCTCTTCGCCGCCTAAAACAAGTGAGCGAGCAAGTGCTAAGCCACCGACAATGGCACTGGCCGATGAACCTAAGCCGCGACCATGAGGGATTACATTCTTAGCGCGTATTGCTAGCCCGCGCGGGCGGCCGCCTAAGTGATCAAAACCAGCAAACATTGCTTTGACTAATAAATTCTTTTCATTGCGCGGCAAATTCTCAGCGCCCTCACCTATTACATCGATATCTAAACCAGGTTCATCAATTACTCGCGCTACATATTTATCGTTCATCTGTAACGCCAAACCAAGGCAATCAAAGCCTGGGCCCAAGTTGGCACTAGTTGCCGGAACTTGAATCTGACTTGGAGTTGCGCGGAAAGTTGGTTTTGCCATTTTTTAGTTTCTCCTAGTTCTTACGAGCTAGAGACCTAACGCTTTCGCAGCAGCTTTAGCGTTAACCGGAACAATCTTTGGTTTGGCGGCGCCTTCAAGCGCCCACTGAACATCTTTTAAGCCATGGCCGGTAACTGTGATGACAATCTTTTTGCCAGTTGGCAGCTTCTTCTTCTTCTGGTACTTGATCAAACCCGCAAGACCAGCAGCGCTAGATGGCTCAACAAAGATGCCCTCTTTAGCTGCAATTAAGCGGTAAGCCGCCAATATCTCGCGATCGGTAACTGAATCTATTAGACCACCAGATGAATCGCGCGCTTCGATGGCTTGTGCCCAAGAAGCTGGATTGCCGATACGAATTGCAGTAGCAATAGTGTCGGGATTCGTAATAATTTTATTCTTAACAATCGGCGCTGAGCCCGCTGCTTGGAATCCCCACATCTGTGGCAACTTGGTCGAGATGCGATCTTGGTGGTATTCGCGATAGCCCTTCCAGTAAGCAGTGATGTTTCCGGCATTGCCAACTGGCAATACATGCATATCTGGCGCATCACCTAAAAGATCTACTACCTCGAAAGCACCAGTCTTTTGACCTTCAATGCGGAATGGATTAACTGAGTTAACTAGTGCCACTGGGTAATCAGTTGCTAAATCGCGGGCCAGAGTTAAGCAATCATCAAAGTTTCCATTGACTTGCAGAATAGTTGAATCGTGCGCAATTGCTTGCGCTAATTTGCCCATTGCGATTTTTCCATTAGGAATCAACACAACCGGGCGCATGCCAGCTTTAACTGCGTAAGCTGCAGCACTTGCTGAAGTGTTTCCGGTCGATGCGCAAATTACAGCTTTAGCACCATCTTCGGCGGCTTTAGAAATCGCCATTGTCATGCCGCGATCTTTGAAGGATCCAGTTGGGTTAGTGCCTTCAAACTTAATCCAGACATCGTTGCCAAGTAGTTCCGATAAGTAGCACGCGTAAATCAGCGGAGTGCCGCCTTCGCGTAGCGAAACAATTGGTGTCTTAGCCGAAACTGGTAAGCGATGGCGATATTCCTCTATGACTCCGCGCCATTGATGTGCGCCATCAGATTTAGCTGTTTTGTTTCCAAACAAACCCATTACGCACCAACACCTTCGACTCGAATTACGCTTTCAACATTTTTAACAATATCCATTGCCTTCAAAGCTTCAACTGTGGCATCTAAGTCATCTTCGGTGGCTGCGTGGGTAACCACGATTAGTTCGGCATCAAGACCCATTCCGGATTGACGCACTCCTTGAATAGAAACGCCTTGCTTGGCAAAAACGGTGGCAATACTTGCTAAAACACCAGATTTGTCAGCTACCCAGAGACGGATTAAGAACTGTGATTTCACATCACCAAGTGGGGCAATATCCAAATCTGCATAATCACTTTCGCCATAACCAACAGTGGAATATGCGCGATGACGAGTAACTGCAACTAAATCACCCAAGATGGCAGATGCGGTTGGGGCGCCACCTGCGCCACGACCATAGAACATAAGTTGGCCAGCAGCTTCGGATTCGACATAAACAGCATTGAACGCATCGCGCACGCTTGCCAGTGGGTGGGTAAGTGGCAACATAACTGGGTGCACTCGAACTGAAATTTCATCTTTTACAGTTAGTTCAGCAATTGCTAATAACTTAATTACTGAGTTCATCACTTTGGCAGCAGCAATATCATCAGCACTGATATTTGAAATACCTTCGCAATAAACTTCATCAATTGTCACAGTGCTGTGGAAAGCCAAGCTAGCAAGTAGTGCTGCCTTAGCAGCTGCATCATGACCTTCAATATCAGCAGTCGGATCTGCTTCGGCGTAACCAAGTTTTTGGGCTTCAGCTAAAACATCGGCAAAGTTGCGACCTTCTTCATGCATCTTGGTCAAAATGTAATTTGTAGTTCCGTTAACAATGCCCATAACGCGTGTGATTTGATCGCCCGCAAGTGATTCACGCATTGAACGAATAATCGGAATCGCACCCGCAACCGCTGCTTCGTAATAAAGATCTACGCCGGCAGCATCGGCGGCATTAAATAGTTCGTGACCATGAGTTGCTAGCAAAGCTTTGTTGGCAGTTATTACTGATTTCTTATTAGCGATCGCAGCCAAAATTAATTCGCGGGCTGGTTCGATGCCGCCCATAACTTCAATCACAATATTAATTTCTGGGTCATTTACAACTGAAAGCAGATCAGTTGTTAGTAACGCCGCTGGAATTCCTTCGCGCGCACCAGTTGTGCGTACGCCAATCTTTTTGAGAACAAGCTCTGCTCCTGAGCGCTTGGAAAGTTCTTCCTGGTCAGATTGGAGCAGGCGAGCGACTTGGCTGCCAACAACGCCGCAGCCGAGCATGCCAATCGAGATGGTCTTAAGTTCTCTGCTCATTGGCCAATTCTTTCACAGATGGGGTGAAGCACGTTAAATATCAAGATTAAGCAGATCGGCTTCAGTCTCACGGCGCACAATTACGCGGGCTTTGCCATCTTTTACCGCAATAACTGGTGGTTTTGGCACATGGTTGTAATTACTTGCCATAGAACGGCCATAAGCGCCAGTTGCTGGAACTGCAATCAAATCAGTTGGGGCGATGTCGGCCGGCAATTCAATTTCGCTAATAACTATATCGCCAGTTTCACAATGTTTTCCGACTAAGCGAGAATTGCTATTTGTACTCGTTGAATTGCGATTAGCAAGTACTGCGAAATATTCAGCGTCATACAGAGCAGGGCGCGCGTTATCGCTCATGCCACCATCGATGGAAATGTATTTACGAATCTCGCCAGTCTCTAGTGTGACATCTTTAGTAGTGCCAACTTCATAGAGCGTGAACATGGCTGGACCGACAATTGCTCGACCTGGTTCAATTGAAATCTTAGGCACTGCTAAGTTCGCTGCAACGCAAGCCGCTTCAACGGTTTTTGCAAGTGCTGGAATTACATCTGCTGGAGCAACCGTTACTTCGCCAGGCAAATAAGCAATTGCATACCCGCCACCTAAATCTAATTCTGGTAACTCGCTTCCGAAAGCATCGCGATACTTAGCAAGAAGCCCAATTAAACGTTGTGCCGCTAATTCAAATGACTCAACCCCGAAGATTTGGGAACCAATGTGGGAATGGAAACCACGAAGTTCTAACGAAGAGAGTTTGCGAACTGCTTCGATCGCAGTCCAAGCCGCGCCGCTGGCAATTGAAAACCCGAACTTCACATCTTCATGCGCAGTTGAAATAGATTCGTGGGTATGGGCTTGGATGCCAGGGGTTAAACGTAAGTAAACCCGTTGAACTTTTCCGAATTTAGAAGCAGCTGCCGCAACGCGCTCGATTTCGTGCATTGAATCCATCACGATAGTGCCAACGCCAACTTCTACTGCGCGCTCAATTTCGCTAACAGATTTATTATTGCCGTGAACCTCAATTTTGGCTGGGTTTATGCCACCTGCCAGAGCTACCGCTAGTTCGCCAGATGTGCAGACATCAATACCGATTCCTAAATCGGTTATCCAGCGCGCGACTTCGGTACAAATAAAGGCTTTAGCAGCGTAATAAACCGTGCCTGCGTTATCGCCAAAATTTTCCTGTAGCGAATCATTCCACGCTAGCGCACGAGTGCGAAAATCGGCTTCATCTAAAATAAAAGCTGGTGTACCAAAATCTCTTGCCAGAGTTGTTGCTGAGATTCCGCTAATGCTTAATTCGTTGGAACTGCGGTCAACGCTCTGCGACCACATATTCTCACTTGAAATTGCTGAGCCATTAATTGTCATAGTTACATCCGCTCCGGTGCGCTTACGCCAAGTAGTTGCAGACCATTATTCAAAGTTTGTTTTGTTGCCGCACATAAGGCCGCACGAGCAGAATGAACTGCGGCTGCTGCTTCGTCACCCAGTGGTAAGACGCGACAGTCGGCATAGAAGCCGTGGTAAACGCCAGCTAATTCTTCGAGGTAGCGTGCAACTCGATGTGGTTCGCGTAGCTCGGCAGCGCTAGCAACTATTCGCGGGAACTGTGCCAATGAACCAAGCAACTCATTTTCACGATCATGGGAAAGTTGAGCTGGGTCAAAATCAGCGAGTGCACTTGAAATATTTAACTCAGTGGCATTACGCAGAACGCCAGCAATTCGGGCATGCGCATATTGCACGTAATAAACTGGATTCTCATTGGTATTTGATTTCAAAATATCAACATCAAGCACCATTGGGGTTTCAACTGGAAAACGAATCAAGGTGTAGCGCGCAGCATCGACGCCAACTTTTTCTACTAACTCTTCAAGGGTAATGATTGTGCCAGCGCGCTTGGAGAGTTTTACCTCTTCGCCACCCTCCATAATCTTTACTAGTTGACCAATTAAGATATGTACGTTGTATTCAGGGTCATCTCCGGCGCAAGCAGCAGTGGCCTTTAAGCGTCCTACATAGCCATGATGATCAGCGCCCAACATATAGATACAGATATCAAAACCGCGCTCACGCTTGTTGATGTAATACGCAGTATCTGATGAAAAATAGGTATACGAACCATCGCTCTTGATTAATACGCGATCCTTATCGTCGCCGTAATCGGTAGTTCGCAACCAAGTAGCGTCTTCGAGTTCGAAAACGTGGCCCTGCTTACGCAATTTATCCATGCCATGTTCGACTGCGCCACTTTCGTGCAGAGTTCGCTCAGAGAACCAAACATCAAAATGAGTATTGAAAGTTTCCAGTACGCCTTGTTGTTGGGCAAGTTGTAACTTATAGGCACGCTCACGGAATTCTGTTGTACGAGTTTCACCTGATAAATCTAAAATACTTTTATCTTCGGCAACTAGAGTCTTAGCTAAGTCACCAATGTATTGGCCTTGGTATCCATTTTCCGGAATCGGCAAGCCAAGTGCTGCAGCTTCAACGGATGCACCAAAGAGATCCATCTGGTTTCCACGATCATTGATATAAAACTCTTGCGTTACTTTCGCACCAGCGGCCGCAAGAACGCGACCAAGTGCATCACCCACAGCGGCCCAACGAGTGTGACCTAAATGCAGGGGTCCAGTTGGATTTGCACTAATAAATTCGAGGTTGATACTTACGCCATTAAGTGAATTGCCATGACCGTATTTTTCACCTGCAGTTAAAATGGTGCGAACTAGCTCTGCTTGGCTCGCGCGATTTAAAGTTATATTGATAAAACCGGGGCCAGCAATTTCAACCGAAGTTACCGCATCGAGTGCGGTTAAATCTGCCGCAATTATTTTTGCTACTTCTTGCGGTGCGATGCCGGCGGATTTAGCTAATTGCAGCGCAATCGAAGTTGCATAATCACCATGGTCGCGATTTTTAGGCCGTTCGAGCCGAACACTGGCGGGAACCTCGCCAGCAAAAGCACCTCGTGCGATTGCCTGCGCGACTACGCCCAAGATGTGCGCCTCAAGGGCGGTTTGCGCATCTTGCGCAGATTCAACGCTGGTGCTGATTTTTGGGCTCACTGCGCAAGGTTATCGTTACACCTATCTATCCCGCGCTAAATGTCCGATTTTACTTGGCACCCATCAAGTGCTCAATTGCTAGCTGATCAAGTACTTCGTAGTGGTATCCGCGCTTGCCAGCAGTTTCAACATCGAGGAACTCGTTAGCGAGGTCACGCCATGTTTCACCTGGTGCAAAAGTTGATTCGGCTAAGCCTGGAATATTGGATTCGGCCATCGCATTAATCACGCGTGGATCATTGCGGAAAGCTAATGCGCGCTCTTTTAGCAGCAAATAAGTGCGCATGTTTGCACTGGCTGATTCCCAAACGCCTTTATCGCTCTCAGTGCGAGCAGGCTTGTAATCGAAGTGCTTGGGACCGCTGTAGTTATAGCGTTCAAGAAGATCTACTAGGAAGAAGGCTGATTTCAAATCACCGTGACCGAAAACTAAATCTTGATCATACTTCGGGCCATGCTGACCATTTAGATCAATGTGGAATAACTTCTGATGCCAAAGTGCTTGCGCAATTCCGTGAACAAAGTTTAAGCCAGCCATTTGTTCGTGGCCAACTTCTGGATTAAGGCCAACCAGCTCTGGATGATCAAGCGAATTAATAAATGCTAAAGCGTGGCCAATCGTTGGCAAGAAAATATCGCCGCGTGGTTCATTAGGCTTTGGCTCAATGGCAAACTTAATGTTGTAGCCATTATCTAAAACGTATTGGCCAAGAATGTTAAATGCTTCGCGGAAACGATCAAGTGCCACATAAGCATCTTTAGCGCCATCTGATTCAGCGCCTTCGCGACCACCCCAAGCCACATAAATTTCAGCGCCGAGTTCGGCTGCTAGATCTATGTTGCGCATTGTCTTTTTAATTGAATAACGGCGAATATCACGATCATTCGAAGTAAATGCACCATCTTTAAATACTGGGTGGCTGAACAAATTGGTGGTTGCCATCGGAACCTTCATGCCCGCCGAGGCAAGGGCAGCCTTGAAGCGATCAATATGTGACTGACGATCAGCATCGTTGCTTCCGAAAGGAATTAGATCGTCATCATGGAAAGTAACACCATAAGCGCCGCGTGCAGCGAGCTCATTAACTGTGCGAACCGGGTCGAGTGCATCGCGGGTTGCATCACCAAATGGGTCACGGGCCTGCCAACCAACGGTCCAGAGACCGAAGGTGAATTTATCTGCGGGGCTTGGTGTTAAAGCCATGGATTGACCCTTTCGTACGCGCTCGTTTGTAACTATGTCGAATTTACCTCTAATCTTGCCCAGTATCTAGCGGACAGTAATCGGACATGTTTGATGCATGGCTAATTGGAATTCAGGTAGATGCGAAACAAAGGTTAGGCACGGTAAGCACTCTTAAGCGGGAGTGGTGAAATGGCAGACACGCAGGTCTTAGGAACCTGTGTCTTCGGACGTGCGGGTTCAAGTCCCGCCTCCCGCACACAGTATTTGATTTATCAGTTAAATCAATTCATTAATCAGATGTTCACTTAAACCCAGATAATTCTTTGAACGATGGGTTTAGCATTTAATCCATGAGCAATGAAACAAAGCAGCCAACTGTTCTCTTCGTATGTGTTCACAATGCCGGTCGATCACAGATGGCAGCAGGTTTTATGACTTCGCTATCTGGCGGAAAAGTGCGAGTACTTTCAGCGGGGTCAGCACCGAAAGAGACCATTAATCCAGTTGCCATTGAAGCAATGGCTGAACTTGGCATTGATATTTCACATGAAGTTCCTAAAATTCTTACTACCGAATCAGTTCAAGAATCTGATGTAGTTATCACGATGGGATGCGGCGATACTTGTCCATTCTTCCCAGGTAAGCGATATGAAGATTGGGTTCTGGAAGATCCGGCTGGCCAAGGTATTGAGCCAGTGCGCATCATCCGTGATGAAATCAAGCGTCGCGTGACGCAGTTGTTAGCTGAAATTATCTGATTCAATCTATAGTTCAATCCTGATCAGTTATTTATTTTTAACAATGCGAGAAGGTTGATATGACAATTAAAGATATTGCCGCTGCTTACCGTAAAAGCACCGAAGAATTTGAAAAAGTAGTTGCCTCGATTCCGGACGATCAATTAGATACCAAACACCCTGAAGGTTGGTCATCACGCCAAGTTATTCACCATTTAGCTGATTCTGAAGCTCAGTCATATGCCAGATTGCGCCGCTTAATTGCTGAACCGGTCGGAACCATGATTCAAGGTTATGATGAAAATGCTTGGGCTTCATCAGCGGTATTAGGTTATTCCACCCTGCCAATAGATTTCTCGGTAAAAGTTTTTAGCGCTGTTCGAGCATCATCGTTAGTAATGCTTGAACGCTTAACTGAAACAGATTTAAGCAAAACTGGAGTTCACACTGAGAGTGGTGAATTCTCAATTGAAAAGTGGTGTCGCTATTACACTGCGCATCCAACTGATCACGTTGGCCAGATTGAGAAGGCGCTGCGCGGCGAAAACTAGTGGGTCAGTTCCATTCTTTGAGCAGAATTTGCCCATAAAGTGCCATGGTCACCGTTAACAAGTTAGGCTCTGCTTAAGTTAACTAGCTGAGAGTGAGCGAACCAATGTCTAGTCCGGTAGCTCCACCAAAGTTACGTGGCTGGTTTCACTTAGGGGCAACTCCGGCGGTAATTATCGCTTCGCTCGTACTCTTTTTACTAAGCCGTAACTCAGTTAAGTTTGCAGTTGCGCTGTATTCGTTAACTGCGATTTTGCTATTTAGCGTTTCGGCAATTTATCACCGAGTTCCCTGGTCACCGGCGAAGAAGAAAATTTGGCGGCGCTGGGATCACGCAAATATTAATTTGTTGATCGCTGGTTCATATACGCCATTTGCCGTTACTTTGCTTGAAGGTCGCGATCGCACAATTCTGCTCTCCGTTATCTGGACTGGCGCATTAATTGGTGTTGCGGTTCGAGTCTTCTGGGTTGGTGCGCCACGTTGGTTATATGTAGCTAATTATTTAATTCTCGGTTGGGTCGCAATTATTTATACGCCACACCTTTATCGGGCTGGTGGCTGGTGGGTAATTTTGCCCATTATTTTAGGTGGCTTGCTCTATTCAATTGGGGCGATTTTCTATGCACTCAAGCGACCAGGACGCGAGGCAAAATATTTTGGTTTTCACGAGCTTTTTCATATCTTTGTACTAGCCGCATGGATCTCGCAGTATGTGGCAATCTGCGTTGCCATTTATCGATCCCGTTAATTAAGCCCATTTTCACCCCGCATCAGCCCTGCGCTAACCCCACTTTTAGGTATGGCGCTTTTGCTCTAATCTAAGCCTTCCGTAAGTGTTTAAAGAGCATAAAGAGGTAGCGATGGCCGAGAAGAACTCCTTCCTTAACTGGGTTGGATTTAAAGGCGAAGAGAGTAGTCAACCAAATTCGGTTGATCGTATTCGTGAGCTTGAAGCACAGCTAAACGACCTGCGCTCACGTCGCGACATCACCACGCTATCAAAAGAAGAATTTGAAATTCTGGCAACTGAAACTGCCATGACCATGATCAAGTCGGCGCAACTACGTGAAGCAAAAGCTCAGGCTGCTGCTGATCGCTTGGTAACTGAGACAAATCGTGCCGCGAAAGATGCACTAGAGAACGCTGAACAGAAAGCTCGCTCAGTTCTATCTAGTGCCGAAACTCGTGGTCGTAAATATTTACAAGCAGCTGAATCTGAAGCTGAAGAAATGGTGGCTAAGGCTGAGGTTGAAGCCGAAACTCTCTTTGAAAATAAGAAGCGTGAGATTAGTACCTTGGCAACTGCTGCGCGTCGCGAAGGCGAGCGCATCATTACTGAGGCAACTGGTGAAGTTGGTAGTTATCGTCAGTGGCTTGCCAGTGTTATTTCGGAAGCTGAACGCCTCTACAAAATTCAGACTCAATCACTAGATCAAGCCGAGAATGCGATTCAGCAATCACGTGCTCGGCTACAGAGTTCATTTGAACGGCTAGAACAATTACAAGAGCAAGTTCTTGCTAACTTAAATGCTGATGACACCGTTATTAATCGTGGACCTATTCGTGTTGCCAGCGAACGCACCAAAGTTGCAATTGAGGCACCGAGGAAAACAAAGTCGGCCGCTCGCAAACCTGCCAAGAAAGCTGCCGCTAAGAAACCAGTGAAGAAAGCTGCTGCAAAACGTAAGTAGTTTCTTACCGATTACCAAAAGTTATGTCACCTAAAAAACCTGGGATCACCCATATCCCTGCGATCGATGGTTTGCGCGCTGTCGCAGTAATAGCAGTAATGCTTTATCACCTAGGTTTTTCTTGGATTCCAGGTGGATTTCTTGGCGTTGATCTATTCTTCGTAATTTCTGGGTATGTAATTACTCGTCTACTACTCGATTCAATTCAGCGAAGTGGTGGGTTAGATCTGCGAGCCTTCTATCTCGCGCGCGTGCGACGATTGCTGCCGCCGCTGCTCTTCATGATTTTTGGTACCGCAATTTTTGTGGGGATCTGGGCGCCAGAAACCACCCGAAGATTATTAAGTGATGCCCCTTTCTCGATCTTCGGTGGCATGAATTGGTGGTTAGTTTTTCGCGAAACTGATTACTTTGAAGCCATTGGGCGGCCACCTCTGCTGCAGCACACTTGGTCACTAGCTGTTGAAGCTCAGTTCTATCTGATTTGGCCGCTCGTGCTGCTGCTGATTCTTAAATGGTTTGGCAAGAAGCGAATTCCTGGGGCTGCTCTATCAATCGCTGCAATCTCGGGCATTACGCTCTTTGTTGTCTCACTCTCATTAGATGCGGCAAACAGCTCGCAAGTTAGCCATATTTACTTCGGAACCGATACCCACAGCATTGGTTTATTCCTTGGTGCCGCTCTGGCAGTTAGCTGGATTCCGCAAAATCTAAAGAGCGAAGTTTCACAGCGCGCGCAAGATTTTGTTGATGGCATCGGCGTAATTGGGTTCATTGGAATCCTTGGAGCTTTCCTATTAATTAACGAGAGTGATCCCACGCTTTATCGCATAGCTTTCCCACTTGCCGGAATCTTTGGTTGTGCGATTCTTACTTCTATCGTGCACCCCGCATCTCGCTTTGCACCATTACTTCGCACTCGCACATTGGTTTGGATTGGCGAGCGATCTTATGCAATTTACTTATGGCACTGGATTGTCTTTCAATTAACTCGCCCTAGCGTTGATATCGCTGGGCAAGATTGGGCGCTCTACACGGTGCGTTTCTTAATCGTTTTAGCGTTAGCTGATATTTCATTACGGTTAGTTGAACTACCAGTTCGAAGTGGTGCGGTTGAATCGTGGTTCCGCGGTATGAAGTATCGAACTAAGAGAGTTCGGATTCGGCAAAAGATTTCGGTCGCAGTTGGTATTATCGCTCTTCTCGCAGCAACCACAGCAATCAGTGCAAATGCAATCTCAGTTGCCGACCAAGAGGCTGCCGCCCTTGAAATAGAATTAACCCAAGAAGTTAAACCAGCAGCGCCCAAGCCGCTGGTTATTTCTAATGAAGGACTGCCTGATCTCTGGGTTACTGGTGATTCGGTAATTCTAGGCATCCGCTATGAGCTTGGCGATCTGCGCACTATCGGATTAATCAATGCGCGCGTTGGTCGTCAAGTGTCAGAGCTCTTAGAGGTAATAAAACGTGACAAGTTAGCTGTTGGTGATGCGCCAATTATTTTCAATTTAGGAAATAACAACGCACTAACTCGAACTCAAGTTGCTGAAGTTTTTGCTGAAGTGGCTAATCAAAGTCAGATAATTGTGGTGAACACCGCTGTGCCACGCCCATGGCGTGATGCGAACAATGCCTTAATAGCTGAATATGCAGCTGCGAATCCACGTGCGCAAGTAGTCGATTGGGCTGCAATCTCGCAGAATCGTCCGGATTATTTCGCACCTGATGGCGTGCACTTAAGGTTGGCTGGAATCAAGGTCTATGTGGCTGCAATTTTGGAAGCGCTAAATAAAACAACGTAGAAGAAAAGCTAAGTATTAGCTAGAAATAAAAAAGACCCCGAGTTGTTACTCGAGGTCTTTCTTATTAATGGTTGCTTACTTATATTGACCAGGCAATCCGAAAATCTTGGCTGGTGCTACTTGACCATCTGAGTAAACGCTAGAAACTCGGAACTGGGTCCAGCCGCCTTCACTCTTTGCCATATCTAAAGTTGTTTGATCAACTGGAACTGTCGCAACGCTCTGCCACTCTTTTCCATCTGGTGCGATTTCAACTAAGTAGCCAGTTAAACCATCGGTTGCCGCTGGGGCAAGCCAACGTAACTTAACTCCATCAGCTGTACCGAGGGCAACAAATTTAGCTGGCGCTTCGATTGCTGAAACTGTTTCACCTGTTGATGCTGATTCAGTTGGTGTTGCAGATGCTTCAGCTGTGGCACTTGGTTCGGCAGATACTGAAGCCGTTGGCATTGGCGCTGCATCGTCATCATCAGAAGAAGATTGTGACCAAACCACAAAAGCTAATAGTGCGATACCAACAATTACCGCCATTACAACGCGGCTTGATGCGCCTTGTTGTGGCTTAGCCGCAGGTGTTGCTGGGCGTACAGGTGCTGCGGGTGCGGAAGGAGCAGCAGCACGAGGTGCAGTTGAAGTAACTGGAACTGCTGGAACTCTTACGGTTGCAGCGGTGGATTTTTTAGCAGCAGCTTTCTTGGCAACACGCTTTTTAGGTGCAGCTTTCTTGGCAACCGCTTTTTTGGCAACTCTCTTTTTCGCGACTGCTTTCTTCGCAACTTTCTTAGCTGGCTTCTTAGCAGCAGCTTTCTTAATAGTTTTTTTAGCAGCTGGCTTTTTTGCAGCGGCTTTCTTTTTGGCTACAGCTTTTTTTGCTGCTGGCTTCTTAGCCGCAGCTTTCTTCGCTGGTGCCTTCTTTGTTGCTTTCTTAGCAACTTTCTTCTTTACAGCCACGTTAACTCCTTGGGTAGCGGTACGCGCGCAAGTAACGCACTCGGATAAGCCAAGGTTACCGTAGCTATTAGAGCATTTCTAAGACAAACGGGGCTATTGCTCTTAGTGATTTTCCGCGATGACTAATGGCATCTTTCTCGGAAGCGCTCATTTGCGCGCTGGAAATAGTTAATCCATCGGGCCGAAAGAGCGGGTCATATCCAAAGCCATTCTTGCCGATCGGTTCATGGCCAATTGAGCCGTAAAATCGCCCTTCGCGGGTGACTTCGCGGCCATCGGGCATTACTAGCGCGGTCACGCAGATGAAGTAGGCGGTTCTTTTTCCATCGGGCACATGAATTAACTCCTGCAGAAGTTTCGCATTATTGGCAGCGTCATCACCATGAGTGCCCGCATATCGGGCCGAATAAATTCCAGGTTCGCCATAAAGCGCTTCGACACAGAGGCCACTGTCATCAGCGATTGCCGGCAAGCCAGTTTCAGCACAAATTGATCGTGCTTTAAGAAGTGCGTTCTCTTCGAAAGTTTCGCCAGTCTCGTCGACCTCGCTTGTTTCGGGGAATTTTTCAAGACCAAGCAACCGAATACTTCCGGGTGCTAACTCATCGAGGATGCGTCGAAATTCTTCGATCTTGCCTTTATTGCGAGTAGCTAAAACCAAATCTTTCATCGTTACTCCCATAGCCGCAATCGTTAGATTTCTTCTTACTTTGTTCGTTCTGGAGATATTACTTAGCTAGCGCTGCAGCTTGGTGTTTTCCTAATTCTTTACAACCAGCAACTGCTAGATCCAATAATTGATTTAGAAGTTCACGATCAAATGGCACACCTTCGGCAGTGCCCTGTACTTCAATAAATCTTCCGTCGCCACTGCAAACTACATTCATATCAGTATCTGCGCGGACATCTTCTTCATAACAAAGATCAAGCATTGGTACTCCGCCAACTATGCCCACACTTACGGCAGCAACTGAATCAGATAGCGGATTAGCAGTTGCTTTAATATGACCTTGATTCTTTGCCCAAGTGATCGCATCAGCTAGCGCAACGTAGGCACCAGTGATTGCAGCGGTGCGAGTTCCGCCATCGGCCTGCAGAACATCGCAGTCAATTACAATCGTATTCTCGCCAAGTTCTTTAGTGTTAATGACAGCGCGCAAAGATCGACCTACTAAACGAGAAATCTCTTGCGTACGGCCACCCAACTTACCTTTCACACTTTCACGATCAGAGCGGGTATGAGTTGCGCGAGGCAACATCGCATATTCCGAAGTAACCCAGCCAGTGCCACTGTCTTTTAGCCAACGTGGTACCCCAGGTGAAAATGAGGCAACGCAGAGAACGCGAGTCTTACCAAACTCAACTAATACTGAGCCTTCAGCATGATCAAGCCACTTGCGAGTGATCTTAATTTCACGCAGATCAGTTACTGCGCGGCCATCGTTTCGTGTGGTTGTCATCATTTACTTAGTCGTCTCCGTTTTTAGTTGGTGAATATTTAGTTTTGTTAATTTCATTTGGAACTTAAGTCAACGATTGATGTTCTACTCGACCAACTTCGGGGCCCAAGAATCTTCGCGCTAACGTCTCAAAAGCTACTGCATCACCTGTTGCTAGGAAACGATGTGTTGCTGCGGTGCTGTTATCAGTGCGCAGCAAATCGCTTTCTACCAAGATGCGATAAAGATCTTTAGCAGTTTCTTCGGCGCTAGATACTAGAGACACGTTATTACCCATTACATATGAAATGACACCTGTCAACAGTGGATAATGCGTGCAGCCCAAAACTAAAGTATCAACGTCGGCTTTCATTACATCGGCTAAATATTCTTTCGCAATTCTTGTTATTTCAGTACCTGAAGTTTCACCTCGTTCGACAAATTCGACAAAGCGTGGGCAAGCAATTGAGGTGATCGCTAAATGGGGAGCTGCGGCAAAAGCATCTAGATAAGCTGCGGAATCAATAGTTGCTTTAGTTCCGATCACTCCGATGCGACCTGAACGACTTGCTGCAACTGCGCGACGTACTGCTGGTTGGATAACTTCAATTACCGGAATTGAATAACGCTCACGCGCATCGCGCAACATGGCAGCACTGGCGGTATTACAAGCGATGACAATTGCTTTGACACCTTGGGCAACTAGAAAATCCATTAACTCAAGTGAAAATTCGCGTACTTCGGCAAGTGGACGGGGGCCGTATGGGCCACGCGCTGTATCGCCAATATAGAGAGTGGATTCATTTGGTAACTGATCAAGAATCGCGCGCGCCACGGTTAATCCGCCGACGCCAGAATCAAAGATTCCAATGGGCGCGTTACTCATGTATTGAAGTCTAACGGGCGAGATGAAAAGAGCGGTAAATTCTGGAAGGCTTATGCCCAAAGCTGCGTATCTAGACCTTCAACTGCGGCGTCGTTAGCAGCCCCGTAAATCCCAGTAGATAAGTATTTCCAACCTGCGTCGCAGAGAATAAAGGCGATATCGGCCGATTTTCCGGCAGCAATTGCTTCATTGCCCATAGCAAGGGCCGCATGCAAAATAGCACCCGTTGAAATTCCAGCGAAGATTCCCTCGACTTCTAATAAATCTCGCACTCGGCGAACTGAATCTTCAGCACCAACCGAAAATCGTCTCGTTAATACAGTCGCGTCATAGAGCTCAGGTACAAAACCTTCATCAATATTTCGTAAACCATAAACAACTTCGCCATAACGTGGCTCGGCTGCAACTATTGCAATCTCAGGATTCTGCTCGCGCAAATATTTTCCGGCACCCATCAAGGTTCCGGTGGTGCCTAGTCCGGCAATAAAGTGTGTGACGGTTGGTAAGTCTTGCCAAATTTCCGGGCCAGTAAAGCGATAGTGCGCTTCGGTATTAGCTGGGTTGCCATATTGATATAGAAAAACCCAGTCTGGATTTTGCGCTGCAAGTTCTTTCGCAACACGAACTGCCTCATTTGATCCGCCAGCTGCGGGAGATGAAATTATTTTTGCGCCCCACATCTCAAGTAGTTGTCTACGTTCGGGGCTAGTGTTTTCGGGCATCACACAAATTAATTTATAGCCGCGAACTTTTGCGGCCATCGCTAGCGAGATTCCGGTGTTACCACTAGTTGGTTCCAGAATTGTGGCACCAGGTTTTAATAAACCATCTCGTTCGGCAGCATCAATCATGGAAATTGCAGTGCGATCCTTAATTGAACCAGTTGGGTTGCGATCTTCCATCTTTGCCCAAAGCCGCACATTTGGTGCAGGTGAAAGGCGTGGTAAACCAATTAGCGGTGTGTGCCCAACTGAGTCTTCGAGCGAATCAAAGCGAGCCATTGCTAGCCACCAGCGACAGCAGGCAAAATGGTGATTGAGTCACCGCTCTTTAGTTGCGCAGTTAAGGAACCAATAAACCGAGCATCTTCATCGTTTACATAAATATTAATGAAGCGACGTAGTGCGCCATTTTCCAGAAGGCGATCGGCAAGCCCTGGATATTGAGCATCTAGGTCTGCGATAACTGCTGATAGATCAGCACCGGTTGCTGAAACCAACTTCTGCTCTTTAGTAAAAGGGCGAAGAATGGTTGGGATACGTACTTCAACAGTTGCGCTCATGACTTAATTCTCTCTGGTTATGGTTGTTGATACAAATTGAAAGCAGATTTAATAATTCTGTAAACGGTTCTCTCTCATTATGGAATGAATTCAACAGGCTCTTCAGTAACTACGCCATCGATAATTCGATATGAACGAAATTCGGTTGCAGGTGCAATCTCTTCGCGGGTAGACACCAATACATAATGCGCACCAGGCTCGCCGGCATAAGAGATATCGGTGCGTGATGGATACGCTTCAGTTTCAGTGTGGGAATGATAAATAACAATAATTTCTTCGTCGTTATCATCGACTTCGCGATAGAGAGCTAATAAATCTTTCGGATCAAATTCGTAAAAAGTTGGCGATGCCGCTGCATTGAACATAGGCTTTAAACGTTCGACAGTTCCATTACGACCGATAATGACTCCGCAGGCCTCATTCGGATACTCGGCCCGGGATTGGGCCAAAATTGCATCGACCATTTCTTGTGGTAAACGTAATCCGCTTGCAGCATTCATGTGCCGTTTTTGTCCTTTTTTGATAGTAACTCAGGCAATCCAATACCTGGCGGTAACCCTGTGGGTTAGCCCTTAATCCCTACGAAAGTAGTCTACCTGCCGAGAAAAACTTAAAAAAGTTGCGAATCAGTCGCATATATTCTTGCGAAATCCCTAATTCAGGCGCACCATTTACCTTGGTTCGGATAAAAGTTCGGTAGCCAGACGAGACTTTCATATGACTTCTCGTACGGTGACCGGAAGTTATCAGAACGCCAACCTCGCCCGAGGCTGGTTTTACCAAGCCCCACGGAGGCTAATAAATGCAATTAGATAGCAACCAATGGAACTTGGTCTATAACGTATTCTCGTTTGGACTAATTTCAATGCTCGCTTGCACGGTTTACACACTAGTTTCTCAGCAACGTGTTCTACCTAAGTACCGCAACGCTCTCGTTATGTCATCAATGGTTACATTCATTGCTGGCTACCACTACCTACGCATCTTTGATTCATTCAAGCATGCATCAGAAAATGGAATGGTCAAGCTTGATCAATCTCAAGATGCATTCAATGAGGCATACCGTTATGTTGACTGGCTACTTACTGTGCCACTACTTCTAGTAGAGGTAATTGCTGTACTTGCTCTAACTCGCGAAGTTTCTCGCTCACTAATCACGCGTCTAGTCCCAGCTTCAGCTGCGATGATCGCTCTTGGTTACCCAGGTGAAATTTCAGATGTTCAGAACACCCAAGTTCTATACGGTGTTCTATCAACAATTCCATTCCTATACATCCTCTACATACTATTCGTAGAGCTTGGTAAGTCATTGGAACGCCAGCCAGCTGGTGTTGCAGAGACTGTAGGCCGTTTGCGTCTACTTCTTATCGCAACATGGGGCGTATACCCAATCGCTTACATCTTCAACATCGTTGGTGACGCTTCAGCATCATCATTCGTAACCGTTCAAGTTGGTTACACAATCGCTGACGTTCTAGCTAAGTGCGTATTCGGTCTAACAATTTTGAAGATCGCACGCATGAAGTCAATGGCAGAAGGAATGAAGGAAGATCACTAAGTTATAAAAGCAAGATAAACCTTGCAGGAGGGAAGGCGGGAAACCGTCTTCCCTCCTTTTTATATAGCTAAGTTTTTGTAACAGAGATTATTTCTATAGATAGAGCAACTAGAATAAGATTTGGAATCGATTGAAAGGAATACCAAAAAAATTATTAATAACTATCGCATGTGGGCCTACGCCCTAATAGCTACTGGTTCGATTAACTGGAGCTATCAACGAAATGAGCCAAACGTGCTTACCAATAGCGCATTAGTGATTGTTCCTGGGCTGGTGCTTTTTGCGATCACCTTTAACAAAACCCTTGCAGCTAAGTTAAATTCTAAAGCGGCGATGGCTTTCTGGGGTACTGTGGGCGGAATAGCTTTAATTTACGCTTTTATTAACTAACCTTTTTATTAAGGCGATCCTTGAAAAATTCCCAAGCTGAAATCGTCAACAGAATCATAGAAAAACCAAATAGCAGATCTTCAATTGGCGCACCAGCTAGCCGCTGACCAATAATTTCGGTATCAGAGTACATAACTATCTTCTTTGAAGTCAGCCACCAATTAGTAAGTAATTGAAATGGCAAAATCAGAAGGTAAGTCAACCAGAAAATTCCTCTGGTCATCATTCTGGATTTAAGTAGAAACAGGTCGAGCACTACTGCTACACATACTGCGCTAAGTGCGACGTCAGAGTAGATCATTTGATCTCCTCTTTCTCTTTACCCCAACCAGATAATTTGGTTAGTGCTAAGTAAGTCAGCACGGTCATAAGGGGAACGATTATGAAAAAGAGAAATTCTTCAATTGGCAGCTTGCCTAAGAGCATGATTCCTAAGATCTGATCTGGGTCAAAGAACCAACTTCCTTTACTGATTGCCCAAAAATCCCAAATCAAATAAAGAACGAGAATAAGTGAGTCGGTCAAGAGGAACAATTTCAATCTTTTGGAAAACTGCAATCGAAATCCAAAATTAACGCCAACAGCGCAGGTCGCAATGAAAATCAGAACATATGAATAATGCAGATTCTCCACGCCTTATCCTCTCGCAATCCAGCAAAATTGCGCCTAATCTATAGCCATGAGCCAGACTCTTTTTAGAATTTATCAAGGGGCTGGCCAATTTTCTAGAGTAGCGGCCGCAATAGCTGTTTTGCTCTTTGCCGGTCTCCAGATTGCAAACATTGAGATCTCAATAAGTGCTCAAGTTGTACTTGCCGTTATCGCACTTGCTATTGGGATTCCACATGGGGCAATCGATCATCTGATTACTATCCCCCGTGACTCGACCCGAAGATTTACGGCATTTATAGCTATCTATACCTTAATTGCCATCATCGCCGCATTGGCTATTGCGCAATGGAACCTAATTGGCTTCCAACTTGTAGTACTTATGAGTGCCCTTCACTTTGGCTTTGGAGATTCGGCCTACGCCAATGAAAGCCGAGCGGCGGCTGAAAAGAGTGGTTACTCGAACTTTGTTCTGGCTAGCTATGCGATTCCGGCGGGTTTCTTGCCGGTTGTCCTGCCGCTAACTGATAAACGAACCCTTGATGTGCTCCAGGAACTTAACCCAACTTTAATTAATTGGGCTGGTACTTTTACTGAGTTGCTTAGAAATTCAACTCTTACCATTGCGTTACTTGCTATTTTGCTATTGATCACAACCAGGAACAATTTACTTGCACTTGATTTAGTTTTACTGCTGGCTCTCTCATTCTTGGCCCCGCCATTGGTTGCTTTTGCGGTTTATTTCGGCTTTTGGCATGCCATTCGACATACCGCTCGATTAGTGCCTAAATTACCGAGTGCTCTGCAAAAAGTTTCAACTGGTAATCCGCTCGCTAGTTTTTTCGCGGCTGTCGTACCTGGTCTTTATGCAATTTTAGGAATATTCATTTTGGGTATTTTCTTTGTTGCCAGAGGCACCACTAATCTCTCCAGTGATTTTCTCTGGGTAATTTTGGTAATTATCTGGGCCCTGACAGTTCCGCATATGGCAACTACGGCAAAATTTGATCTTCGCGCTTTTAAGAGCTCGCTTCGTCCATAAGCGCTTCAACTAACGTTTCTTGTAACCAGCCCAGCCAGGTGTAAACCGCGTAAACAGCTCGCATTGGGTCATCTGGTGCCAGTAACTCAAGATCTTCGGGTGAATTTTGCTCAACTTTAAGTCGCACACCTAAGGCCAGTCGCACATCGTTGAGGCCACCTAACCAAGCTTGGGCGTTATCAAAATCAAGAACCACATCGCCATCGGTTGCACTTAGCAAAAGCATGCGAACCGACATGGCATGAGCGCGCTTTTTTTCGCGCAGTGTGCTTTCGGTATAGCGTCTAAATTCAGCCGCATCTACCCCATCTTGATATGCATTTGGTAATAGGCGCAGTAAAACTTCATCATCGGGCGGTGAATCGTGAGTTGTGATACCGACCATGGCGGCGAGTGGATCTTGACTTGCATGGTCATGTCGTTCGGCTAATATCTCAATAATTTGCTGAACTAAATTAACCAATACCTCGCGTTCGGTTTCGGCAAAGTTAGCGATGTAGGCATCACTTCCGTGACGGAGAAAACCTTCAGTAGGCGTCATTAAATTTGATCTTCGCGTGCGAGTGTGGCCCAGAGCCCGTATTCATGAAGGCGTTGCACGTATCTTTCCATTTCTTCACGGGCACCTTTGGCAACAATCGATTTACCTTCATTATGAACTTGCAACATTAGCTCAGTTGCTTTCTCTTTTGAGAAACCAAAAACTGTCATAAATACATAAGTTACATAGGTCATTAAGTTAATTGGGTCGTCCCAAACTACAACTACCCAAGGTCGATCAGAGCTAAAAATCGCACTGATCTCGGCCGCTGTTTCTTCAGTAACAGTTGGCTGCGGTTTTAACTTACCCATGGCCCAATCATTTCACCTGGCAAGGTAATCCAGTGCATTGCTCTACCTAACTAGGACGACAAAAGGAGGAGAGGTCGATTCTGTCGAATCAGCGCTATCAAATACCAGTATTTGATAGGTATAAACGCCACGAATTAGCTCGGTTTGGCTTAGTTCAGTGCCTATCGCTAACAGTGGCGCTAAGACGACAGTTTTCCAAACCTTGCCATCAAAGCGCTGGAGCGCTACTTGCGTGCTCGCTGTTGTCGGCAACGCAGAGACGATTACCTTAAATGCGGTGCCTGCTTTTGCTGATGTTGGTGCTGTGATGCTAAGTCTTGGGTTTACCGTAATTGAAATTTCAGTGCTTAATCCTGCACCGCGATCCCAACTGCCTTCACTTGTTATACGCAGTTTTCCAGATTTAGCTAAGTAAATTGATGTTGTGAATGAGCCGGTTTCGGTGGTGATGGGTTTTCCAATTTGGCGCCAAGTACTTTCATCAAAGCCCTTGAATTCTAAGGTCACCGGAAATTCAGGCAGAACTGTCTTATCTTTTGAAGTTGCTAGACCAGTGAGATTTACCAGTGAGCCATATTTAATCGCCAACTGATCACTAGATAGTGATAGCAGAACCGCATCAGGTGCAATTGTTAAAGCAGTGGCCCGAATTCCATCGGTAGCGCTCTGCTCTTCCATACCAATCGTCCACTCAGCCAAGCCACCTATCCGATACTTTGCCACCAATTGCGCACGAGCTAAATAACTAGCTGGGTTTTGATACCAAGCGGTGCGAGTTGCGGTGCATGATGTTGCTTGGCCGCTGGCATTGTTACCGTTATAAGTTTTCTGATAAGTAAATGTGGCTTCTTGATATTGCTCGTTATATGTAGGTGTAACGCCATATGCTGATGCCAAAGTTGTCGCATTTCGCATTACGAAAGTTGCTGCTTTAGCACTGGTTGATACAACTTTTGCGACATTCGCAGGGCAGATGCCATCTACCTTAGTAACCCAATCTCGACCATAGCCAGCTAAGCCGATATAAACTTTCGATGCTGGCATTACTGAAATCGCATATTTAAGCGTGCGTTCGACCCAAGCAATTGGGCCGATTGGCCCAGGTTTACCAGTTGAATAGTCATAAGTCATGATTCGTAGGCGATTGATGTATTGCGCAATTTCGGCCCAGGCATAGACGGTGTAGCCCTTTTGTCTCTCGGTAAGTGAGAAATGCACTGGGGCAGTAACTGAAAGGATTTTGCCTTTCGCCCGTAGCGCTTCGCTTAACTCTTTTACCAAAAGCACCCAATTTGGTTTAGTAGCTGGCCAAGATGCGGTGCCATCGACAAAAGCAAAGCCTTCGAAATCTAAATCAATGCCATCAAAGTTCTTACTCATGACTAAATCCATTATTACCTTTATGACATCTGCTCTATCGCTACTTTTTTCTAGCAGCTTCGCAAGGACTAGTTTTTCGGTGCCATCAGTAATGGTTGGAATTATTTTAAAACCGGCGTTACGCATCTTTGTCAGCGGAATATCAATTGCAACGCTGGGATTTCCAGGTGTATATAGATCCAAAATATATGGTTTTTTACTTTTGTTATTTAATTTTAAGGTGTACCAAAATGGCATAACTTCATTGATCAGATCGGCGTTGGCTACGGCAGTTGGCAGCGAGGTGCTCATTCCGTAATAAGGAATCCAGCCAGTTAAGATCTTGCGTGGGCTCCCTAAATTAGTAGTCTCAGCGTTTGCGCTTGGCACTAGTTGAACGGCCAGGGCCAAAGTGAGAATTAGGGCCAGCGCTCTGGAAACTGCGCGAGGGAATAATTGCGACGTTACGGAAGCGCAAAGTGAACGGCGAGTGAACGCCATTAGATTGCGCTGGTTTTTCATCATAAGTCTTGTTCTCAGTTAGGGTTTAGCGTTAGCGTTTCAGATACAGTTCAGATCTTAACGAAATATCGCAAATACCACCTGTAATGAGAGTGAGAAACCCTGATGATGAAGAAATTAGCGGTCGAATTCTTCGGAACTTATCTATTGGTTATTGCAGCAACTGGCGTGATCATCTCTCAAGATGTGCCCTTTATTGGAATTGCCGCTTCGCCAGCTATTGCGGTGATGATTATGATTTTAGTTCTCGGACATTTCTCAGATGTACACTTAAATCCGGCAGTATCACTAGCATTTTTTATTCTAAAGAAAATTTCCTTAAAGACATTTATTGCTTACGTAGGTTGGCAAGTTGTGGGCGGCGCATTTGGTGCATTTACACTCCAGGCGATTTATACCCAGAAGGTTGCGGCAGAAGTTAAAAACGGCATTCCAGCGCTATCACCTCAAGCGACCTATTTAACTGGTTTCGCTCTTGAGTTCATCATGACCGCTATCTTGGTATTGGTAATTCTCTTAATGACGCAAGATAAAGCAAATAGGAACTCAGCTTCGGCACCGGTCGCAATTGCACTGACAATTTTTGTGCTCATCTTGATAGCCGGACCAATCGAAGGTACTGGAATCAACCCAGCTCGTTGGTTTGGCCCCGCAATTGCCGGTGGGTATTGGGATAACTGGACTATCTACGTAATCGGGCCACTTCTTGGCGGCGCACTAGGTGCATTTACTTTCCGTGCTCTAGCCGTTCACAAATAGAACGCAACTCAGGTACTCTAGAAAAAACTTTCAGATTAAAACGTTCAGATTAGTGAAGAATTATTTATTTTCAGGTGCTGGCCGCAGCCCGGCATGAATCTCTTTGCAAGTTGGGCAGATTGGATATTTCTCTGGATCGCGTGAAGGTATCCACTTCTTTCCGCAAAGCGCTTTAACTGCCTTGCCGGTAACTGCAGATTCAACAATCTTCTCTTTCTTTACATAGTGCGAGAAGCGATCGTGGCCACCATCATCTTCTTCTAACTCTGGGCGAGTGAGTAAATCACCATCAATTTGTGCATCTTTGCCAGGGCGCGAGAAGAATCCCATTCGTTCTATCATGGTCAAATCTTACCCTGCTCAATAATTCGGCTAACTAAGGGGGTTTTAAGGGCAATCCGCGGATAGATATCTGCGGGTAGAATCTCCTAATGAAAGACCTGTTGCGCACTGCTGATTTGAGTCGAGCCGATGTTGAGCTGCTGCTAACTACCGCTGCCGACTTTGCCGCGAACCCATTGCGTTCAAATACTGCGTTGGCAAATAAGGGCGTGGCTATTTATATGACTAAGCCATCAACACGTACTCGCTTAGCATCAGAGACAGCGGTTGCCCACTTGGGTGGAACTCCAATTTTTATTCGTGGCGATGAGCTGCAATTAGGACGCGGCGAGACAATTGCTGACACTGCGCGAATTATTAGTGGTTATTGCGATGCGCTGATCATTCGCACCTTCGCCCAATCTGATGTTGATGAACTAGGTGCCAACGCAACAGTTCCAGTAATTAATGGATTAACCGATGATGATCACCCAACCCAATTACTGGCAGACTGGGTAACGATTCGCGAAAACTTTGGTGCAGATATTGCTAGTCGTAAATTTGTTTATCTTGGCGACGGAAACAATATGGCACATGCTTGGTTGACGATGGGTGCCATCATGGGCGCTCACGTAGTTGCTGCGACACCAGCCGGAGCTTGGGTACCTGATGCAACAGTTGTTGCGCAAGCAAAAGCAATTGCTGCCACGACAGGTGCCACTATTGAAGTCACTAACGATCCTGAAACTGCCGCCAAAGATGCCAGCGTGTTATATACCGATGTCTGGATGTCGATGGGTGACCCTGAGGCTGAGCGAATTGAAAAAACTAAAGCACTTTCACCTTTTAAAGTCTCGCAGCAACTTATGGATCTGACTGCGAAAGATTCTATTTTCATGCATTGCCTGCCGGCGCATCGCGAAGAAGAGGTTTCGACTTCCGTTATTGATGGCCCTAAATCTGTAATTTGGCGGCAGGCTTTCCATCGCCGCACCACAATTCAGGCGCTGCTGTATCACTTAACTCGTGGCGAGCTGCAGGGGCGCTAGTTCGACTTGTTCGTTCCAAGAAGTGAGATATTTGAGGCTTAATAGAGGGTTAATTGAGGCGAAACTCATTAGATATAGCGGGTCAGAACTCAGCTTTCTCGCGACATACTCATAGGTAAGCGGTAGTTTTCACCCATGTTAATTGCCGTTCCTAAGGAAATTCGTGAGGGCGAAAAGCGCGTAGCGCTCGTGCCCGATGTCATCAATAAATTAACTCGCCTTGGTCTCAATGTAGTTATTGAGTCGGGTGCTGGGCTACATTCGCAAGCAAGTGATGCTGAATTCGTAGCGGCTGGTGCCAAGGTTGAAAGTGGTGATGTACTAAAGAACGCCGATGTAGTTCTCTCGGTTCAGCCACTGACTCCCGCACAAATGGCAACTTTGAAAAAAGGCGCCGTAACTATTTCATTTCTCTCAGTTGTAACCGCCGCAGATTCAATTGACGCCGCAGCAAGTGCTGGCGTAACTGCCTTTTCACTCGAACTAGTGCCACGTATTTCGCGCGCACAGTCAATGGATGCGCTAACTTCACAAGCGCTCTGTGCCGGCTACCGTGCCGCAATTGTTGGCGCTGAACTTTCACCACGCTTCTTCCCGTTGTTAATGACAGCTGCGGGCACCGTTACACCCGCGCAAGTTCTTGTACTTGGTGCTGGCGTTGCCGGCTTACAAGCTATTGCTACAACTCGTCGACTTGGCGCAGTTGTTTCGGCATATGACGTACGCCCATCTTCTGCTGATGAAGTTAAATCAATGGGTGCAACTTTTATTGAACTTGAATTGGAGTCACTCGCAGGTGCTGGCGGTTATGCGCGCGAGATGACTGAAGAACGTGCAGCTAAGCAACGTGAATTATTAACGCCATACATTGCTAAATCACATGTACTTATTACTACCGCAGCGGTTCCTGGTCGGACTGCGCCACGATTAGTAACTGCCGAAATGGTTAACTCAATGGCACCAGGCACTGTAATTGTTGATTTAGCTGCTGAAACCGGCGGCAATGTGGAAGGTTCTAAACCTGGCGAAATTGTGACCACCGCAAATGGCGTTCACATCTGGGGCGGCAAGGATGTGCCTAGCCAGCTGCCATTCCACGCTTCTAGCCTCTATTCGCGCAACGTAGTTAATCTCTTAACGCTCTTAACCGTGCCACCAGCCGAGGGTACGCAAGCAGCGCTAAACCTTAACTTTGAAGATGAAATCATCGATGGCTCCGCCGTCACTCATGCTGGATCTCGACGTGGTGGAGGGGCTAAGTAAATGGAACCGATTGCAATCATCTCGATTTTCGTACTAGCGGTATTCGTTGGTTTTGAAGTCGTATCTAAAGTTTCTTCAACGCTACATACTCCACTGATGTCAGGCGCTAACGCGATTCACGGTGTGATTCTTGTGGGCGCAATCATCGTTACCTCTCATAGCGAAACTAATCTGGAACTTGGACTTTCAGTTGCTGCGATTATCTTGGCGACTATAAATATGATCGGTGGCTTTGTTGTGACCGACCGAATGCTCGAAATGTTTAAAGGCAAGAAGAGCGAAAAGAAGGAGGCTAAATAATGAGCACCTTCGTATATGACTTAATCGGGCTTGCTGCCGGTGTCTGTTTCGTCTTAGCACTTAAAGGTTTATCTTCACCAAAGAGCGCTCGTCGCGGTAACTTAATTGGTGCACTCGGTGCAACAATCGCAACCGTAGTTATCTTCTTCTACGCGGCTCCAGATAAAGATGGAAACGCAACTTCACTGCCACTTGATAACTTAGGTTGGATTCTTGGCGCTATCGCAGTCGGTACTTTAATCGGTGTTCCTGCAGCTAGAAAAGTACAGATGACCCAGATGCCACAACTCGTCGCACTTTTCAATGGTGTCGGTGGTGGCGCAGCTGCTCTCGTTGCCATCGTTGAGTACTTAAGCCTTGGCGATGGCGCAACAACTGCGGTTGTTATCGCAACCGTGTTCACTGTTGTAGTTGGCTGTGTTTCATTTAGCGGTTCGATTGTTACCTTCTTAAAGCTGCAAGAGCTGATGACGACTCGACCAGTAGTTTTCCCTGGTGGTCGCTTTGTAATCGCTGGCACTTTGGTAGCTGTTCTAGGCGTTTCCGGCTGGGTGGTAGTTGCTCTCGGAACTACACCACTACTGATTTTGGCTGCTTTATCGCTGCTCTTCGGAATTTTATTCGTGCTACCAGTTGGTGGCGCAGATGTGCCAATTGTTATCTCACTGCTAAACGCATTTACTGGTTTAACAGTTGCTGCTAGTGGCTATGTTCTTGATTCAACTATGTTGATCATTGCCGGTACCTTGGTTGGCGCTTCCGGAACAATCCTTACTCGCATGATGGCTGAAGCAATGGGCCGTTCGCTATTTGGAACTTTGTTTGGTGCTTTCACCGCCAAGCCACAAGAAGCTAGCGGTGCGGCTGAAGATCGCCCAGTTCGTTCGGGCTCACCTGATGATGTGGCAATCTTGCTTAACTATGCCCGTCGCGTAGTAATCGTGCCTGGTTTCGGATTAGCTGTTGCACAAGCACAACATACAGTTCGCGAATTAGCAGACTTGTTAATTTCAAAGGGAATCGATGTTGCATACGGAATTCACCCAGTTGCCGGTCGCATGCCTGGACACATGAACGTGTTACTTGCTGAAGCAAATGTTCCTTACGAACAACTTGCTGAGATGGATGAAGTTAACCCAACCTTTGGACAGACCGATGTGGCAATTGTGATCGGTGCAAACGATGTGGTTAACCCAGCTGCTGAGACCACGCCTGGTTGCCCAATTTATGGAATGCCAATTCTGCAAGTTTCAAATTCAGCCAATGTTATTTTCTTGAAGCGTTCAATGCGCCCAGGATTTGCTGGCATTGAAAACGAATTGCTTTATGACCCAAAGACTATGTTGTTGTTTGGCGATGCGAAGGCTTCGTTGACCAAAGTCGTTAGCGCGCTTAAGGGGCTGTAAGACTTCTGCTTAATTGATACGCACCTGCCGCAAAGTTTGGATCTGGCTACGCCGAATTAAAAGAAGGAGTACAGTCTTTATCAGCCAAGCGTTCGCTCGAGTTATGGAAAGTACAGTCTCCATCAAGGCAAGAGTTTAAGGAAGGTGAGGTTATGAAACCAGACACTTATTTAAGTAGAATTCCGCGCGAAAAACTGAACGCATCAATGCAGTCCGCCTTTGATCGTTCAATAAGTATGCACGAAGACGCCACCTTTGTAGAAGTTATGGGGCATGCTCCAGCTATCTACGAGTGGTACCAAAATGACTTTTACAAGAAATTATTCTATGGAAGCACTCTACCCATAACGCTGTTAGAGATAGTTCGATTGCGTTTAGCCAATATACATGGGTGTGCTTTCTGTAACCGTAATAACACAGCGGCAGCCATACAAGCAGGAATCTCACAAACTCAAATTGATGCGCTGGCCGATTATGAGAGTGGCCCATTCACGGCTTCTGAAAAAGCGGCCTTAGCTTTGGCAGATGAAATGGCGCTCACTAATCCAAAAGGGCATATAAGCGCTTCTCTATACGCTCGATTGAAACCACATTTTACTGATGGTGAATTGGTAGAACTCGGCGTCCTAATGGCTGTGTTATGTGGAATGGCCAAGATGATATTCGCGTTTGACCTTGTGGAGAAAGAGGAAACTTGCCCATTTCTACCTTGAGTAGAAAAACTAAGAATTTAATTGTTTCTTAGAATTATCAAGAACGGCAATGAGCAAAGTCTCCTTTAGCCAATCCTGCTCTTTGCTTTAACCTTATTGGGAACTACTTAGCTATTTATTGGTTAAGGTCATCGGAAGTTCTAAGGTAACGGCCGGCACATTTTGGCGCTAACGATATTGTTCAAGCGGGCGTGGGTTATTTGATGCTGCTAACGATATTGTTCAAGCGGGCGTGGGTTATAAGTTCAAGTTGCGAGATAGTTGAATCTTCAACTATCCTTGGTCAAGCCAAAACCCGTGCTCTAAAAGTGAGTCATAGGCGTCGATGAGGAGCATTAAATGCCAGCAGTAACCGTTGCCGATATCACCGTACTTCCGCGCGTTAAAGCAAGCGTTGGTACTCGTGCGCGCGCGGTTCGTAGCATCACAACTGCTCCGCAAGGTTTTGAAGGCGAAGGTTTTCCGGTTCGTCGCGCATTTGCTGGCGTAGATATCGCACAATTAGATCCATTCATTCACTTAGATCAAATGGGCGAAGTTGAATACGCACCTGGTGAGCCAAAGGGAACTCCTTGGCATCCGCATCGTGGTTTTGAAACAGTTACTTACATTATTGATGGAATTTTTGATCACTTCGATAACAATGGTGGTGGTGGAACAATTTCCGATGGCGATACGCAATGGATGACCGCAGGTGCTGGAATTCTGCATATCGAAACTCCACCAGAATCTTTAGTAATGAGCGGTGGGTTGTTCCATGGTTTCCAACTATGGGTTAACTTGCCAGCTGCGAAAAAGTGGTCGCCTCCTGCTTATCAAGACTTACGTGCCAGTGAAGTTGCCCTCCTTGCATCTGAAGATGGCGGTGCGTTGCTTCGGGTAATCGCTGGCGAACTGGCCGGACATAAAGGCCCGGGTTCAACCCAAACACCAATCACTTTAATTCACGCGACTCTGCAGCCAGGTGCGGAAATTCGTTTGCCATGGCGCAAGGATTACAACGCACTTGTTTACACACTTGCTGGTCACGGTTTTGTCGGCGAAGAATCTCGCCCGGTACAGATGGGTCAGTTAACCGTTTTTGGCGAAGGCGACACAATTGTTGTGCGCGCTGCAAATGTGCAGGAATCACGATCTCCGGAAATGGAGCTTTTCATTCTTGGTGGCGAACCAATTAAGGAACCAGTTGCCTGGATGGGGCCATTCGTTATGAACACCAAGCGCGAAGTACTTCAGGCTTTTGAGGACTTCCAAAAGGGCGTTTTAGGCTCGATTCCAGTGATCGAAAAAGGTCATCGCCCGAATGCCACTTTAAATCGTGGTGGTGAAGGTTCGAAACTTGGTGGTTCGAGTTCGCTGAATACAACGGGTGTGGCTGCCGCTGATTCTTTAAACGGTGGCGAAGTACTTGATGTTCACGGTGCGCCAACGACTCTGCAAGAGGGCTGATTCTTCAAACGGCGCCGAAGTACTTGATGTTCACGGTGTGCCAACAACTTTGCAAGGGGGCTAAAGCCTCAAACGGTGCGTGTAAGTGCATCGAGCAATGCGCAATGTCCACAATTTCGGGGATTTGTCAAAACTGTGCACAACTAATTTCTTTTGTCGGTGGGTTAATTCAAGATCCACTCATGAGCACAAACGCCGCCCGAATTACAGAGACCTCTGCTGCTCATTCGAGCTCAGAATTCGATCCTGAAACTGGCGAGATTTTCACTACGGCTGATCGCTTTCAAAATGATGATCAATCTGGTGAAACTACGGTTTCAGTCGATCGCTTTGGGGCCAGCGATCTTTCTGATTCAGCTGATCGCTTTCAAAATACTCACCAGGACAGTGAAACTACGGGTTCGGTCGATCGTTTTCAAAATACTTTGGATTCTCGCGCGACAGAGCTACTGAATTCAGTTCCTGGAATCGAAACATTGACGGCTTTGGTGGCAATAGATCCCGAAGATTTAAGCCGTGGTGCTCGAGTCGATTACTTAAGTGCGGTTGAACGCCAAACTGGTTGGTTGCAAGCTTTGATTCAACGGGCAATTGTTGCGGTTGCGGGCGCCGAACCAAGTGAAGCCGATGGAATCTATGAGGGTGTTGATGATGCCGAGCGAGAAGATATCTCAGCCGCGCTACGCATGTCAGGCAACTCAGCGCAGTACAAGATCGATATTGCTCGTTCGTTGATTAATACTTTGCCCAATACCTGTTCAGCACTAGCTACTGGCGAGATATCGCCGGCACACGCAAATGTAATTGCGCGCGAAACTGCAGCCGCTATCCGCGAAGGTTTGCCACTAGAGGCAATCGAGCGCATAGAAGAGAGCGCTATTGCGCATGCTGAGTTCCATACGCCAGCCCAAGTTGGCAACAAAGTGCGCACAATGTTGGCTCAAATTGCGCCAAAGGAGTTTGAAGAGATCGTTGTTAGGGCGCGTGACACTCGCAAAGTTTCGATGTATCGCGAGTCCGATGGAATCGCGACGATTGTGGCAATCCTTCCCGCCGAAGACGCCCAAACCGTGATGTCGGCAATCGAGAATTTCGTTATCCGTGCCAATCGTCGCGACGAAGAGGCACGTAGCCATGCCGCTAAAGCCGAGATAATCCGCACTGCCTTCTTTGGTCGCGCTCCAAGTACATATGAAAGCGCTAAAAAGAATAGTGGTGCTGGTATTGGTGACGAGCAAATCAAAATGACAGCCGAGGAAGAAGCTGCGTTCAACAATGAATATGTGCCCGATCTTCGAACCATGGATATGAAACGTGCTGATGCATTAAGTGAAATTGCTGGTATCGCTGTTTCGCTCTCCGCAGATGAAGCGAAATCGCATCGCAGATCAGTTTCAGTCAACGTAACCATTGATTTACCTACCCTTTTGGGGCTTAACGAAAATCCCGGGCAACTTGCTGGTTACGGAGTGTTACCCGCTCAAGTTGTTCGAGCACTCGCCAGTGAAGGAAAGTGGCGAAGGTTTATCACCGACCCAAATACTGGCACCCTCCTTGATTACGGGCGAGATAGTTACCAGCCACCACAAGAATTAGTTGATTATTTAATTGCGCGCGATCGTACGTGCCGGTTTCCTGGCTGTAGACAATCTGCCACTCGCGCCGATATTGACCATGCAGAGGCTTGGGAAGATGGTGGCCAGACATCAGCTGCAAACCTAGGCGCTCTCTGCCGCCGGCACCACCGAATGAAGACTCACGGCGGCTGGAAACTCAGTAGCAATGAAGATGGCTCGTGCAGCTGGGAATCCCCCGATGGTCACCGCTATTTCGTTCCAGCCCGACCAGTACTCGATGCTGTTTAGCAGCTACGAGGGTAGAAATGCTTCTGCCCGACCAGTACTCGATGCTGTTTAGCAGGTTCCGATTTTTACGAAATCGCGAATAGCAAATGTAGGCACTGTGGTTTTATTACCGATAGTCGAGTAACTGGTTGCTCCAGTTACATTTATCTTTGCCACAAATGCATCATCTTCTTTCAACTTGAGTAAGTTCTTTGCATTGCCAGTAAAGATTGAATTAACGCCACTTAACCACGATGCTGTTGGAGTTTTTGAAGCGTAAGCTCGGAACTTCGATCCACCGGTATTTGCGTCAAATTGTGAAACACAACCGAAAATAAGAAGGTTCTTACCTTTTACTTGAGCAGGAGCTCGAGTCAGCGTGTTCCATTGAATATCTGTTGGTTCACTGAATCTAACTGCCTTTGTACCCGCTGGGCATTTTCCGCTCTTTGCTACTGAAAAAGTAGAGCCTTTAGCACAAACAACTCCTTGCGCATTCAGGGCGGATAAGTGCTTTACAGCTGGATTCTCAATCTTTACTGGAATTACTGATTCAAGCGAGGGCTTTCCCGTTGATGTAGAGAACTTGATGGTCGCTTTTAGCGTAAATGGCCCTACAGCTTTGGCAATCGTGAAGTCACAGAGGGAAATCGAGCCAGTTTGAGTTGTTGCTTCTGAGGTAAAGTCAAAATCACTTGCCAGAGATTTACCTGATCCATCCAAAAGAGAGAAATCAAGGCTAGAAATTTCATCATATGGGTCATTTATTGAGTATTGATACTCAAATGGAGTACAAGACTTTGGATACGGAATTTCAGTAGTTGCAAAGTCTGTCTTCATAGTTAGGTAGTCCGTAAAAGCTACTGGGCGTTTTGGGAATTTTGAATTTAGAATTTTATAGTTTTTGGAAAGATTTGATTTTCCAGTCTCGTCATCGAAAGCAATGATTACATCAATTGAAAATGGTGCAGTTGCATCTTTGACTGTGTAGTCACAAATATTGAAGTCACCTTTTTGCTCGCCTTTTTCACTTGAATATGCGGATTCAGAAGCTATCTCTTCGCCTTTGGCATCTTTAAGTGAGAAATCTATATCTGAGATTTCTGAAAAAGGATCATTAATTGTGTACTTAAACTCTAGATCTTCACAGTCTGTTGGAAATGGCATCTCTAGAGAGGTTAAATCTGATGAGAAGTTAAGGTAATCCGCAAAAGTTACTGGACGCTTGGGAAACGATGTAGTTGGAACAGAGAAAGTTAAGTTCAAATCAGATAACTTCGAACTAAAGCCACGCTCAATTTCTGCTGTCGCTACAAAAGGTTTTGAGGTATCAACCTTTGAAAAACTAGAAGCGCTTACGTAGATATCAAACTCAAGGTTGGCTTTTCTGGCGGTAGATGTGAAGTCATATGAACTGCCAATGGAATTGCCTTTGGAATCTTTTAGCGTGAAATTCACCGAATCACCAGCATCATAGAAATTAGGCGCATTAGGAGTTAATACGAAAACCCAGTCGCTAGAAGTGAAGTTCAAATCAGGCACGGTAAGAGTCCAGCCATTACTGACAACATTTATTGGAGCGGCATTGGCAACACTGATGCCGACGTTTGTTGCGCTAATTGCGGTTATACCTAAGGCGCCAGCTGCGACAGCGACGACGCTTAGTGAAATAGACATCGCAAAAGCGATCGCACTGGAAACTATTTTTTTAGCCGTTGATTTGATCATGGGCAAATGTTACTTGGGCTATCCCCATATTGCTCATTGGGCTAGTGCAGTGTTCCACTACCTTAAGCACATGATCTGGTGGCCAAGTGAAGTTCCAACGATTCAGCATGGGCTTTTTACGTTGCGGCCTCTGTGTGAGGCAGATGCTGATGCCATCTATCAATCCTGCCAGGACCCGCTGATTCCAAAGTTCACAACGGTTCCTGCCAATTACACAATTGAATTGGCGCAAGATTTTCTCCGTAGTAAGACTCCGCGCCTATTTGAAGAACGTAAAGCTATTCACTGGGCTCTGACAATCAATAAGGAGGTAAGTCCGGCTGCCATAAAGGTAAATGGAGAAACATTTCTGGGGCCTTTTTCAATTCACAGTATTGAGGAGCATAACCACATTGGCGAAATTGGTTACTGGCTCAATAATGCTGTACGGGGTCATGGCTACGGTGCAATTGGCTGCCAGGTGATTACAAATTACGCGTTCGAAACTTTGGGTTTTCGTCGGCTAGCTGGCCTAGTTGATAGCGATAATCAGGCTTCGAAGAAAGTTTTGCTAACTGCTGGTTATACGCATGAAGGTTTAATGAAATCAAGAGTTACGAGCGCAGATGGTAGCCAAATTGATATGGATTTATTTGCTGCGACTGCAGATTCTTGGATAACTATTTGATGCACTTGGATATCTATTTGATGCACTTGGCAACCTGTTGGGTTAACCTTTAACCATGGAATCGCTAGTTATCTTGGTTACGATAATTCTGGCCGTCACACTCTTTAGCGGACCAATTGCCCTGTTTTTAACTTGGTTACCAGCATTGAATCGCGAAAGCACTAATTCCAGTATTCGCTTATTACGTCGCGTGCTCGTCACAGTATTTTCGTTAATTGGAAGCTTTACCTCATTTAATATATTTGTTGCCAGCCCAACTCTTGCCGTGATACTAATGGCGACTTTTGGTTCACTAACCGCGTTCTTTGCAGTAAAGCGTGAATATTTCCCAGAAGGATTAGGGTTTAGAAATATATTCCGAGGCGGATCAGACCGCCGAAATGGACCAAGCGGACAGCACTAAGTCTGTAAAGCACAAGTTAAATCTAAGTGGAGGTGCCGGGAATCGAACCCGGGTCCTTCGGTACTGACATAAGGCTTCTACGGGCGTAGTGCGTTTATCGTTTTCTCAGTTCCGGATCTCTTACACACAAGTATCCGACAAACTCATTTGCGAAACTGTTCTCCGAAGTCGTTCGCAAAGCCAACTTCATGAAAAGCCTTCTGTCGGCGTTAGGTCCCAGGCCAAAGGCGGAGCTCTGGGCTAACGGATTAGAGAGCTAGCTTAGGCAGCTAGATCGTAATCAGCGGCAGTTGTACTGGCGCTTGATTTTTTGCACAGGTTTTTGGTTTACGAGATCATCCTGGCTTCCTCGGCCCGCTTCCCTTATCCCAACATCCAAAGTCGAGACCGTTCACCCCCATGGGTGTGGAAGCAATATTGCTTCACTATTTAGTTGTTTTATCAAGGGTCGATTATTAGCGGAAAATATTTCCGCCAACAAACCAACACTTGATTGACCAAGTGTAAGGCAGAGGTGCGACAGGAATCTAATCCAGCGAGTTTTACGCTTAGAAGTAAGGGAACTCTGAAGTTAAGTGGATTTGGCTGGTTGAGCGAACTCTTGAGTTAAGCGGATTTGGCTGGTTGAACGAACTCTTGAGTTAAGCCGATTTGGCTGGACGAGCGAACTCTGAAGTCAAGCGGATTTGGCAGTTGAGCGAACTCCGATAAAGCGTAGAAATTGTGCTTTATCTCGATCTTCGTAGCTTTGATCGGCGCGCAATCTTGGAAACCATAGCGAACGATCTTAAATAAGTTGCGACTAGTCGTCGTACTTGCCAGAACGCCCGCTCTTGCCACTATTGCGACGTG
The DNA here is from genome assembly GCA_945885625.1 of Bifidobacterium breve. Classification (GTDB taxonomy): domain Bacteria; phylum Actinomycetota; class Actinomycetes; order Nanopelagicales; family Nanopelagicaceae; genus Planktophila. Next base: position 43,898 of record CAMCYS010000005.1, read on the forward strand.
AAATTTCGCGCTCAATTTCGCGACCTGCCTGCTTTTCCATCAGCGCATCGCGTTTGTCGTGTGCTTTCTTGCCGCGCGCAACAGCTAATTCAACCTTGGCTTTTCCATCTTTAAAATAAAGTGAGAGCGGAACCAACGTAAGTCCGCCCGTCTTTACCTTTGCATGTAGACGTTTTATCTCATCTTTGTGAACTAGTAATTTACGATTCCGTCGTGGCGTGTGGTTAGTCCAAGTGCCTTCGGTGTACTCAGGAATATGAACTCCATGTAACCAAAGTTCACCATCTTCAATCATGGCAAATCCATCAATTAAGGAAGCCCGGCCAGCACGTAATGATTTAACTTCGGTACCGGTTAAAACCATGCCACATTCAAAAACATCCTCGATCGAATAATCGTGGCGCGCTTTCTTATTCTGCGCGATTAACTTCTTGCCAACTTCTTTCACCACGATGCACCACATAAATCTGCACTCGCTGCCTGGGGTATGAAAAGCGATACTTTAGAGTTGGCCGAAAAGAAACCTAGCTCTTTTGTATTCACCACGAAGCACCGCCGATATTTGGCGTTAGACCTTGAGATAGCGACGAAGTGTTATGAGTGAAGCAAGAGTTGAAACCACAATACCGGTTAGCAATAACCAACCTGAGGCGATCCAGACTTCATTCCAACTAAAGAATTTGGTAAACGTTAACAGCGGCGCGACTTGGCTATCAACTACACTCTTTAAGCCGGCCAGTAATCCTGTAGCCAGGCCCCATCCCAAAATGGCCGAGAAGATTCCTTCGAGCAAGAATGGCAATTGAATTGACCAAGAAGAAGCGCCAACAAGCTTCATAACGCCGGTTTCGCGGCGACGGTTAAAGGCTGCAATGCGTAAGGTATTGCTGATCAATAGCGCTGCAGTTAATACCGAAGCCAAACCAACTAATAGCGCACCGTTTCGAAGTACCGACAATAGCTGGAAGAACTTCTCTAAAATCGAGCGTTGATCTTGAACTACATCAACTCCGGGGCGCCCCGAGAACGCGCTAACTACTACTGCAAACTCAGTTGGGTCCTTTAACTTCACGCGGAAAGACTCTGGCAACTGATCTGCTGAAACATTCTGAGCAATGGCAGATTCTTTAAATCGCTCTTGGAAACGCGTAAATGCCTCTGATTGTGACTCGTAGTAAACGCTGTCGACAACGCTTAACTCTTCGAGATCCTTCTGAATCTGTAAACGTTGATCATTAGTTACTACGCCACCTGAACATGAAGGAGTTTCGCTCAAAGGCCCGCAGAGAAATACCGAAACTTCGATCTTGTCATACCAATAATCCTTCATAGCATTTACTTGAGCGTTAGAAAGAAGTCCGATTCCAAGTAACGATAGCGAAATCGCAACTGTCACAACTACGGCAAATGTCATGGTCAGGTTTCGGCGCAAACCGATACCAACTTCGCTCATTAAAAACCTAGCGCGCATTGATCTGCCCCTATCCCTTTTGTCCGAAAGCTAAGTAATTGATCATCCGGTGTATCCGTAAACGCCGCGAACCTGATCGCGAATAACGTGGCCACCTTCGAGTTCGATAACGCGCTTGCGCATCTGATCTACGATCCCCGAATCGTGCGTTGCCATCAAAACAGTGGTGCCTTCGCGGTTAATGCGATCAAGCAATTTCATAATGCCCACGCTGGTATTTGGGTCAAGGTTTCCAGTTGGTTCATCGGCAATCAGAATCAATGGTCGGCTGACATAAGCGCGCGCAATTGCCACACGCTGTTGCTCACCACCTGAAATCTCATTTGGTTTACGATCAGCCTTATCTTCAAGGCCAACTAGTTCTAGAACTTCAGGAACTTCGCGGTTGATTTCTTTCTTCGAATAACCAAGTACGTGAAGTGTGAATGCCACGTTTTCGGCAATAGTTTTATTTGGCAGCAATCGGAAATCCTGGAAAACAGTTCCGACCTGGCGGCGGAGTTCAGGCACTTTGTGATTTGCCAACTTTTTTAAATCTTTGCCAGCCACATGAATCGTGCCACTTGTTGGGCGCTCTTCGCGCAGAATCAAACGCAAGAATGTTGATTTACCAGAACCAGAAAGACCGACCAAAAAAACAAACTCGCCCTTGGTGATTTCCAAGTCCACATTTTCCAGCGCCGCTCGATCCATTCCTGGATAGGTCTTGCTGACCTTCTCTAAGCGAATCAATTTCAACTCCCTGCATTCGACGAGAACTTCACTTGAGCGGGCACACAATGAGCGTGCGCCTGCCTTAACTGTCTTAGTTTAGGTAAAAGCGGCACAAATCGGGCTCTCTAACGCGCTTTTTGGCTGTGAAATCATGCTGAGATTGGCGAATTAGCGAGAAATTCACTGCGCCGCCATGGTCAGCGAAATTAACTGCTGCGCCGCCAGCGAATTCCCGCTTCGATAAATTCATCAATTTCGCCATTTAATACAGCGCTGGTGTTTCCGGTTTCATAGTCAGTTCGCAAGTCCTTAACCATTTGATAAGGCGCTAAGACATAGGAGCGCATCTGATTGCCCCAAGAGCCTGAGTTATCGCCCTTTAGCGCATTGATTTTCGCCTGCTCTTCTTGGCGGCGGCGCTCAAGTAATTTCGACTGCAGAACTGCCATCGCAGTTGCCTTGTTCTGAATCTGCGAACGTTCATTCTGACAAGAGACCACAATGCCAGTTGGGATATGCGTTAATCGAACTGCTGAGTCAGTTGTGTTTACACCTTGTCCGCCAGGCCCGGATGAACGATAAACATCTACTCGAATTTCTTTTTCATCAATTTCAATTGCATCACTTTGTTCAACTACCGGCACAATTTCCACGCCCGCAAATGAAGTATGGCGACGCGACTGGCTATCAAATGGTGAAATACGAACTAATCGATGTGTGCCTTGTTCAACTGACAACGTGCCATATGCATAGGGCGAAGAAACTCGAAAGGTAGTTGATTTGATTCCAGCTTCTTCGGCATATGAAGTTTCGAGCACATCAACCTTTAAATTATGGCGCTCGCAATAGCGCAAATACATACGCATCAACATTTCAGCCCAGTCGGCCGCTTCAACACCGCCAGCCTCTGATCTAATTGTCACCAACGCATCGCGCTCGTCATACTCACCATTTAATAGTGTCTGAACTTCAAGTTCGCCAATTGCTTTCTTTACCGAATCTAATTCAGTTCCGGCGTCAGCGAGTGCGGCCTCATCGCCTTCGGCATTAGCTAGTTCTAGCAAAATTGGCATATCTTCAACGCGACGACGCAGCCCCTCTAAGCGGCTAATCGTTGATTGAACCCGCGACAAGCGACTAGTTACCTTCTGCGCATTCTCTGGATCATCCCAAAGATCAGGAACTCCAGCAGCAGCCTCAAGTTCAATTGCAGATGCGCGCAATTTCGGAAGGTCTAATACCTTCTCAATCGAGACCAGAGTTGCATCAATTGCAGCAATCTCGAGATCGTATTCACGCGCGGCCATAGTGATGAGTCTACTGGACGCCTAAACCCACTCGATCCATTAGTAAATATGGCGGATCCATTAGCAATATTGAGAAAGCAGAAGTTATGGCCCACTCGATCCATTTCTATCCATTCTCATTTTCGAAGAAGCGGGAATCTACAAAATCCCGAAGAGCGATAGCACGCGTTTCTTAACACTTGTAGTACCCGCAGAGGCCGAAAGTTCAACACTCTCAAAGGAGAAGAGTGAAAATGATATTGGCAGCCAAGCTTTTGCTGATGTAGTTATTAGTACTTCAGTTCCATTGCATTGAAAATTGCTAATTTGAATATCTGTTAATTCACGGCGCACTAGCTCTTTATCAGAACCACTAAACCAATTACCAGAACCACCAAGTTGATCACCGGAACCACCGTAACTACGGTTCGCAGTACTTGCTATATCCGCCAGCGTTTCGCTTGCTCGATTGCTCGCAGCCTGGCAATCAATCGGAATCACTGGGCTGGCATTACTGACTAAAAACGATAGAGCAGAATGCTTACCCTGATAGTAAACATCTAGATCCAGCGCATGTGCTGCGCTCTGTGCTGCCGATTCAGTTGCCTGCACTAAAGAACGCTGAGCAACAATTACCGCTGAGATATCAGTAAGTACAACCCCAGATAGAAGCACCACTGAGAATAGACCGAAGACTAAAATCGAGATTGAGCCATCTTCATTCAGCAAGCGAGCACGCAACCCTGCCAGGAATCTAAAATGCTTGGCGTCACTTACAGATCTTTTCCAGAGACGCCCGCTAAGTCTTTTTCTCTGCTTCACCTGGATCAAACCCAAGGCGAGACGCTTTCCCGCGCGGTTGCTGTGCTTATGCGCCTACCGTCTTGGCTGCGCAATGTAATAGTAATTTCGACTTTATTATCTGGAGTTATACAGAGTAGCCCGGCGCAATCAACTGTGAAATTTAAATCCTTGATTCGCTCCTCTTTCAACCCCAGCTCACGAGCTCCGGTGTGCATAGTATTTCTGGCGTTAATCGTGGCTGATAACTCATTGTTGCTAAGAATGTATGCCCGCACTGTCTCGCGAGCCAATGTGCGCACCATAAATTCATCATTGCTTAACCCTGCAAACTGTGAGAGAAAAATTATTACTGGCACGAATAACGGCAACGCCAAAGCCACAAACTCAACTACTGCGCTACCACTTTCATTCTTTAGTTTTCGCAACAGCCCAGCATGACGACTTTGGAAAGTTGAATTCTCGTAATTCTTTAGCACCACTAGCCCTGGTTTTCTAGGATTGAGAAGCCATGAACTTCTATGAATCGATCTTTACTTCCCAAAAAAGGAATTAGGTTAGGCAACTTTTGATTGCGGGAGGAAACAACTGCTCTTAAATCATTAAAGGCATCTGCTGAGTTCAAATCGATGACCCGATCTCCTGAATTCAAGCGGCCAGTTATAGAACTATGAGTCGCTGCACTTTGCGCATAGGCGGTTTCAATATTGCGGCTGCTTATTGTTAAGACCAATTGAGTCGAAATCAGAAAGAGGGTCATCAATGGAATTACAACTAGGGCGCTTTCGACGCTACCCCGTTCGCTACGAAGTTTTTTTGCGAAATCAGATAAATCACGCTTGCGTCGCATCTTTAATAGGTGTCTTTTCCGCTTCTCTAAGAAGCGTCGTCGCCACGAGCTGCGCAGCCAACGTTTACCCCGCTGCCTACGGGGTAACCCCGAAAGTAGCGAAATAACCATTACCGAATACCGTTCATAGCATCGAGTGAATTTTTCAAGATAGTAGTTAGGCGAGGTGCTGCGATTGTCCAGATGGCGGTAACGAGCCCTGTTGTCATCAGCACTACCAGCACCCAACCCGGCACATCTCCGCGCTCATCTTTCATTTTTGCTACTAGATCAAAGCTGCGCAAACGATTGATCCTACGACCCGCATCTATAGCTGCCTTTGTCATTGCTGATTCAGCGCTACTTAAGATTCTCATAGCCACAAATTTCTTTTGGGTGTTCTCTACTTCACGGTTTTGGTCGTTCTCTACTTCGTTCTTTACTTCGTTCTTTACTTCGTTCTTTACTTCGAGCATTTTATCTTTGGTAGTTTCAACTACCCCTGTCATACTTTTCATATTTCCTCATTCCGTTAGTTGCTCTGTTTGGTGCACTTTGTTACTTTGGTGACGGATTAACTGATTTAACTTTGTCAGGAGTGACATAACTACATAAAGCCATTTAGATTTGAAAGTGATGGCCAAAGCGCAAAGAGCATTGAGACCGGCAGAATCAGAAAGACCACTGGAATCATCATGGAAATTTCGGCTTTACCAGCCGCCGTCATAATCTGATTGCGATGTCCGGTTCGTGATTCCTGCGCATGACGTTGTAACACTTCAACAATTGGTGCTCCCCGCAACATCGCAGTAATCATGGCATCGATAAATCTGCGAATAGTCACCGATTTAATTCGTCTACCCATCGCATCAAGTGCAATATGAAATGGCGCTCCCGCAATGACATCTTTCGTGACTACCGCAAATTCGGTTGCTAACTCACAATCTGAGCGAGCCGCAATCGCAGCCATAGCATTTAAAGGGGTCTGCCCTGCCGATATCGATAAGGTCAACATCTCAATTAGCGCAGGAAATTCAGCATCCATTTGCGCTCGCCGCTTTACAACCGCCTTAGTTAAGTTGCGATCAATCAACTGAAAGGCGAAGTAACCTGAAATTACCCCCAAAGTTAAAGCCCCCGCCATGGCCGAGGTTTTGGCCCAAATCAAGAGTGTAAACACGGCAAAGGTAAGAAAGGCGGTAGCGATCTGACTGCTACGAAACTCTAAATATTCATGCTCATCTATACGATTTAGCTCGAGTAGGCGGTCACGCAATTTGCTGCGATCAACTATATTTCCAGCGAACCTACGGAATTTAATTTTGCTTAACTTAACTGCTTTAGCTTCTACGCCTTGATCTGAAGCCACAATTAAATAGGCGGCCACTACAGCGAGTGCACTCGATAGAAATAGCGCGCTCACCGAGAAACTCCAAAAACCCGAGGTGGTTTGGGTAGAGCGCCTAACTTATTCATCCAGAGATAGGCAATTGCGGTCATGAAGATTCCGGCAATCAAAATAACCACTCCGGTATTTGTCGCATATGCAGTCGCTGTGGCAGGTTGAGTAGAAAGCAATAGTAGAAGTAACCAAGGTGCGGCAGCCGAGAGATGAGCAGAGTTCTTGATCCAGCCGTGTTTAACTTCAATCTCTTTGCGTAGCGCTAAATCTTGCCGAATGAAATCGCCAACCATGCGCAGAATTTGTAACAGGTGTGTTCCGCCAAGTGAGCGCGAGAGTATTATCGCTTCAAAGATTTGGTCACTGGCATAGTGTGAAAACTGTTTCTGTAACCAAGTGATAGCGGCTGTGAAATCTCCATCTTTGCGAAGCTGCCGATTGAACTCAGCGAAATAAGGCGCTAATTCACGCGGTCCGCGGTCGGCCAACTGCGACAAAGCCTCAACTAAGGAGATTCCAGATTGAATTCCTGTGATCAGGTGATCAACCACATCTGGCCACAGTAATTCAAATTTTGTTTCGCGTCGTTTTTCAGAAGAAAACAGAAAAGTAAAGGTGATCACAGCAGCCATCACCGCAAAAGCCAGAGCTATAGAGGTCGATGAACTCATCACCGTAATCGCAAAGCCAACTGCGAGCCCAGCGGCCGCTGAAATGGCTATAAGACGCCACTTTGACGAGACTATGGCCAAGTGCTTCGGTGATTGTGAAGCTGGCCTATCTGGTGAGCTTATAACCTCTCTATTCAGCGATGCCATGGTCAGTCTCGAGCTCATCGGCGTACCAATTTCTTCTCTGGTACAACAAAGTCCCTTTTTGGGGTGGCTAATCCATTTTCCAAGGCTGCAAACTTTTCCGGGTGAGGCAATGAACCGAGGCCGCGCACATAACTCGCAGTTTCGCAATTCCAAGTGAAGAGCGAATCGATTTCCGGATTTAAATTCTCAACGCGACCGGTCACCGCGGCTATTTCACTAACTCGACGAACTCCGTAACGATCTAGCGTGACATGCACAATTAGATCGATTGAGGTGGCAATCGTGGGAGCGATAAAACGATGCGAGATATTTTCACCAGCTAGCAATGGCAAGATCTGTAACTTTGCTACCGCATCACGCGCCGAATTCGCGTGCAACGTACCCATCCCAGGTAGCCCAGAATTAAGGGCGATTAATAGATCTAGCGCTTCGGATTCACGAACTTCGCCAACCACAATACGCGAAGGCCGCATACGTAAAGATTCCTTAATCAATCTCCGCAGTGAAATCTCGCCCTCACCCTGCAGATTTGCACTACGTGTCTGCATCGCAATCACATCAGGTAATTGCGGTGCTAATTCAAAAACTTCTTCAATCGTGATAACTCGCTCTGCAACAGGGATTGCCGAAACCAGCGCATTCAACATCGTGGTCTTACCAGCTTGGGTTCCACCACTGACTAAAATATTGATTCCGGCAGAGACACTTTGCCGCAGCATTTCAGCCATCTCAAAAGTCATCACATCGCGTTCGGCTAATTGCGCAAGTGAGATTTTCTGCAGTAAATGTTTGCGGATATTGACTGCCCAATGTTGTGGAGTTATCTCAGGAATTGCAACATGTAGACGCGAACCATCGGGCAATCGGGCATCAACAAATGGCACGGAAAGGTCTAGCCGACGCCCACTCCAGAGCAATAGCCGCTCAACCAAATTGCGCACTTGCTCAGCGCTAAGTAGCAACATAGTTAACTCAGAGCGACCATTTCGCGCTATAAAAATGCGCTCAGGTGAATTAATCCAGATCTCTTCAACTGTTGGATCTTCTATGAAATCACTTAGAGGCCCAAAAACATTGGTGGCATCGATCTCAGTCTCAGACATGAAGCGAAGGTAGTTACCAGATCACTTCTTTCTCACGTAGATCCAATTCTCTGTGGACTCTGAGCTAATGTGCAGGAGATTGCTTAGATATTGACTTAAACTCCTTGGGGTATCCCCCCAATAGATGAACCAGCTTTAACTGTGAACACCATGACTGCGAGGCCGCTATGTCCAAAAGCTACAAGCGAAAGGTAGCCGCAATATGTGCCACCCTTCTATCTACCTTTCTTCTTACCGGTTGTATAAAGCTGGACATGGATTTGACGGTCAATCGTGACAGGACTATCAGCGGCACTGTTATCGGCGCTGTTAGTGATTATCTAGCAGAGATGGCCGAAGAGTCTGGCGATACCAGTTCGAACTCGCTAACTTCAGAACTTGATTCACTTTTTGATGAAAATACCCCGGGCGTCACCGTTAAGGAATATAACTCGGGTGGATTTACTGGTCAGCAATACATTTTGGATCGCGTTGCTCTCTCAGAGTTAAATGGCGATGGCACAGACGCAGAGGGTTTTAAGATAAAAATTGAGGGTAACAAAGTAAATGTTTCAGGAGTCCTAGATTTATCAATGGATGAAGATACAACTTCGAGCTTAGAATTATTTGGTGCTGATTTAGCAAAAGGTTTATTCTCAAGTGCTCAGATGAGGATTGCGGTTCGTTTTCCTGGCAAAGTTATTTCTTCCTCTGGCGAAATTAGTGCTGATGGAAAGCAAGTTGTTTGGACCCCAGTAATCGGTGAACGAAACGAGTTGAGTGCAACCGTAGAACTTCCAAATGCCAAAAAGATACTGCTCTACGCTGGCATCGGAATAGGTGTTTTGGCGCTGCTTTTGATCGCTTTTTTCCTCGGGCGCAGGGGTAAGAAAACCGCAGAGGCGACTACCGCAAAGGATCCCGCAGAGGAGAATCGGGCAATCGATTCCCGCGATGAGAATTCCTAAACTAAGTAAGTAACCAGAATTCTTAAAAACTAAACCAGTTACCCAACTTGGTCAATTGAACTTATTTGCTCCATCGCAAAAAGTCACTGCCGCTTGTACATGAGATTAGTGCTCTGCAGAAGACACCGGGCTTTTTAAATCCAATGCTTATAAAGTCACCATTCTTATCAACAATCGGTGCCCAAGAATCTCGAGAGTTTCCACCGATCCAAATATTTGCGATTTCTTCATCGAAATCTGGATTTATATTCGCCAGAGTTCCGGTTCCGACTGAGCCTTCAGGCAATGAATTTTGTACGCCCCTGGTGTAAGTCATTAAGAAAGAGCCACGCTCAGGAGCAGTTAGAGTCGGACGTAGATAATTTACAGTTGAGATGGTCATTATCATTGCTAGATTGTTTTCTCTATCAATATCCCAAACATATCCGCCAAAATTTTTGCCATTTTGAGTTACAGGCACTGACTCATTTAAACAATTACCGAGACCGTAAGAGGCGGTCACAACCACGCCTTTATATCCTTTTTTCTTAGCGTCTGCACTCAAGGTCACATCAATTCCTGTCGCAGTGACACTATTTCCATCACACTCAACTGCATACGTTGCAGCTTCCACTTTTGGCAAAACTGCTGCGACAAGAGATTCAACTGATGAAGCTGACCCCGAAGCGCCCGAAGAACTTTGCTTTTGTCCACCAATTAAAAGTTTTGTCTCGGTCGAAGCACACTTAAGTGAGGCTGGGTAGGTAACGACTTTTGTCTTTTTATTTACACAGAGTACGTAACCAGTTTCCGGCGTATTGGAGGCATCTAAAGCTATCGCCGTTGTTGAAACAAGCATGATGCTTAAGACCAGAGTTGCCACTGCGGACTTAACTGTTATGCGCTGATTTCCAAGGTTCATGGTGGAAATTTACACCGCACATTGAGGTGTGACAAATATTGTCTCCTCGTAAGACGTGACAAATAGTCGGATATTCGTAATTCTTATCCGCGTGCGAGCAACTTTATTTGGAGCCTACTCACCTTGGTTGCTGCCTATCGCTTTTTACCTGCTTGCTCGCTGGAAACCAAGCCGCCAATACATCAGTTACTTCGTGTCGGCAGTTGCCGCATTGCTTTTTGTAGATCTCGTTGTAAACCCACAAATATTCAAAGATACCTTCCTTCAAGAGAGCCTTTTTCATGGCTCTTGGTTTAATCCCAATGTCGCATCAGTTGCATTAGCTATCTTTACTTTCTTGATTCCCGCGACATTAACACTTGAGTTATCAGCACAACAGTCAGTAACTATTTCATCGCGCTATCTAGATCTTCTAGTTCTAGTAGCCATAATTCTGTCAGCCTCAATTATCGGACTCTTTGTTTTCTTACTCTCTTTGTCTTCGCGATATCGGCAAATTCTGCTCAGTAATAGGGCCTACGGCGTGACGGCATTGTTAGTGACTACAACTTTTGTTTACTTAAATTTAGACCACATATCTAAGTCAATAGAGGTGCGGCTAAGCATTTGGCGTAGTGCGATTAGAATGTTGGAGAGTAACTTTCTTTTTGGGATTGGCCCGGGAAACTTCAAGCACTTCTTTCTTGAGTACCGCGAGAATAAGCTGACAATTTTGAAGAATAAGGACTTAATTCAAGTAGACCCTCATAACCTTATTCTAAACTCACTCTTAAGTTTTGGTTTTCTTGCGACACTTTCTTTGACTCTCTTAGTTATCTACTTCTTGGCGCGTCAGCTTAAAACTTATCGAAGTGATTTTTCATTAGCAATATTACTTTTCACATTCTTTGCCCAAGCTATGATCAATGTAAATAGCGTATTTGTGAATTCTATTTTCGCATTCACATATGTTCTTTTGAAATATAGAAGCGATCAACCAACATCTATCTAACAGGAAAAAGCCAAAATAGCCGCGATAACGGCGACTCTGGGTAAAACTGGAGCCCAACACAAGAACCCCTCAGGAATTTCTTCTTGAGGGGTTCTTTTCATTACGAATAAGAACGATCACACAATAGTTTGTAAAGATGGTTGTGCGTTTCGTAGAACTACTTTCTGAATAATGAAATTACTTTAAGCAACTTTTACTTAGCGTGCCTCTTGAAGACAAAATCCTTGATCATCGTCACTGGGGCATTTGAGGCACCTGTGACTGTGTAGGAAATTGTGCAAGTGCCAGCTGCGATTGAGCGAACAGTTAGAAGCCCTTCAACTGCGCAAACAGCAGGAGTTGATGAAGTAGCTGAAGCAGAGAGAACAGCTGAGTTAGGTAGCTTCAAATAAGCACTTTTCGTTGGAACTTTCACGGCCTCAAGCTTATTTAACAAAGCCTTCATGCGATCACCTTCGCCATCGACAAATACGTTCTCGTTGATCCAAGCGAATAAATCAGGCATTTGGGTTGCCATTTGGCTAACCCGTGAAATCGTGGCACTTGCCGAACCTGGTTCAGTAGGCAAAGTGGCACTTGTTTTAAAGGTAATTGACTTTGATTCGCCAACTCCATCTGCGCTAATTGCATATATCGAAACCGTATAAGAAGTATCAGGTGTTAAATTACGAATACGACCATTCCAGCCACTTGTAAATGCGCCATAGTTATATGGGCCTGGGTAAGCCGAAGCAGGGCCTGTAAATAGAACCGCACCAATATTCTGGCCAGCCCATACAATCTTGCCGCCGGTGCCAGTTTCATCATCTACGAATGAAAGTGCTGAAAGCGATGCCACAACTAGCGGTGTAGTTGTAACCGAATTAGAAGTTGCCACAGCTGAAGTGCCAATTGCATTAGTTGCAGTCACTGCGAATGTATAGGCAGTTCCTGGTAGCAGGCCGTCGAAAGTAAATGTGCCACCAGTTGCTTGCGTAAGAGTTTTAATTATCCCGCCCGGAGTTGAGGTGGCGGTGTATGAGGTAACGGCAGAGCCACCATTTGAAGCAGGAGCCCCAAAGCTAACTGTGGCACTTCGTTTACCAGTAGCGGTAGCCACGACACTTGTTGGTGCCGAAGGTGCGCCCACTGTTGTTATTGAATTAGAAGCACTCGAAGCGGAACCCGTACCAGCTGAGTTAGTAGCTGTCACGGTAAATGTGTAAGAAGTACCAGCAGTTAAACCAGTCATCGCAATAGTGCCACTGCCAGCCTGCGAGATTGATCCAGTAATTCCGCCAGGAGAAGAAGTTGCGGTGTATGAAGTAATTGTTGCGCCACCGTCAGATGCTGGTGCGGTGAATGCAACATTGGCAGTTGTCGCACCTGTTGCAGTTGCACTTACTGATGTTGGTGCACCTGGGGCGGATGCTCCACTCGACGTTGTAATGGAATTAGATGCACTAGAAAGAGTTGTACCTGCCCAACCACCACCGTAATCCCAAGAAATTGTAACTGTAAACGTATACGAGGTTCCTGGAGTTAAACCAGAAACGCTTATTGTGCCGGTACGAGAGGCAGAGATTCCTGCTTGAGTAATGCTCGCTTGAACACCACCTGGAGTGGAAGTTGCCGTGAATGAACTATATGTCGCACCCCAATCCAGATAATCAGCCTGCATTACAAATACAACATCGGCAGTTGTAGAACCTGTTGCAGTTGCAGTCACTGAAGTCGGAGGGATTTCGTGACTAGCAATAGCCGACGGAACAAAAAGAATTGAGCTAGCAACGACGGATAGGACAGTCAGAATTCGTAGTGACTTTTTCATAGTTAAATCTCTCCAGTACTACATTTAAAGTTTTCTGCTACTCGGACATTGGCGGTCTGCAAATGCAAAACAGGACTTCCCAACTGAGTGGTGTCACTCAGCGAATATTCTTGAAGCCTAAGGGGTTAACCCCGAGATCTCACCCCGAAAACCCCCATAACGCCTTGATTGAGGGTGATGCCCCACCGCCCGTCGCAACTCAACCCAACCCAAGCCACACCACGACCCATTCCCCCGCCTGCAACCCCGCACACCCAATCGTTAACTTCTCGTTACCCACACCCGCCCTTTCAGCCTCGCTTACATATCTATTGCGCGCGCTGCTGGCTATTTTTGCCCCATGAGAAATTCAACGCTTGCCCGCCCATCCGCCCCTACCCGCCAAAGCGCATCGCGCCGCGCACTCGCACTCGTTGCCATCGCTGTAATGGCCGCCGTTGGGCTGCCTGCAATTGCCACCGCAGCTAACCCAGCCGTCATCACGTTAACCGTTCACTACCAACGCCCTGCTGCTGACTATGAGAATTGGAACTTATGGTTATGGCGAAACTTAGGCACCGGTACTGATTCTGACGTTAACAAAGACGGCGTTAAGTTCACCGGCGAAGATGATTTCGGAAAAGTTGTTACCGTTGAAATCAACAACATGGATAAATATGAAAACGTCGGAATCATTGTTCGTAAAGGTGAATGGGCAGCAAAAGATGTAACTGCCGATCGTTTCATCACGAAGTTTGGCGCAGATGGCAAAACTGAAATTTGGTTACGCCAAGCTGACCCAGTTATTTACTACGAGAAGCCAACTGGCGAAGTAGTTATTCCGGTTGCAAATAAGCTAGCAAAACTTTATGACTCACCAGAATTCGCCGCAAAGTACACCTACACCGGCAACGATCTTGGTAACACATACACAAAGACTGAAACCAAGATGCGCGTATGGGCACCTACTGCCACTGCGGTAAAAGTTGTTACCTACGCAAAAGCCGATAGCGCAAGTGCAGCTGGTGTTGAAACTGCGATGACCCAAGATGTCAACGGAACTTGGGTTGCCAGCATTAGTGGTGATCAAGACGGTTTGATTTACAACTACCGAGTCACAGTCGATGGCGTAACCAACGAAGCAGTTGACCCTTATGTTCGCGCCACCACAATTAATGGTGCGCGCGGAGTTGTGGTAGATCTTGATAAAACCGACCCAGCCAACTGGAAGAAAACTAAGCCAGCATTTAGCGGCAAGACTGTCGATGCCGTTATCTATGAACTACATGTGCGCGATTTTTCAATGGATGCCTCCAGCGGAATTCCAGCTGCGCACAAAGGCAAGTTCTTAGCCTTTACTAACCTAAATACCTCATATAACGGCCAAAAGACCGGCCTTTCAGCGATTAAAGACCTTGGCGTTACTCACGTTGAGTTGCTACCGTTCTTTGATTTCGCATCTGTCGATGAAGCTAGCCCAGGCTTTAACTGGGGCTATGACCCACAGAACTACAACGTTCCGGAAGGTTCATATAGCACCGACCCAACCAAGCCAACAGTGCGCATAACAGAGCTAAAGCAAGCGATTCAAGCGATGCACGATCAGAAGCTGCGCGTGAACATGGACGTTGTTTACAACCACGTTTATAACGCAGGTGCATTTAGTCAGGAGTCAATCGTGCCAGGCTACTGGTTCCGCACTGATGAATCTGGCAACTTAACTAATGGCACCGGCGTCGGAAATGACACCGCTTCAGAGCGCCCAATGGTTCGCAAATTTATTGTTGACTCAGTTAAGTACTGGGCCACTGAATATAACCTCGATGGTTTCCGTTTCGACTTAATGGGTATTCATGATATTCAAACCGTTAACGAAGTTACTGCCGCCCTTAAGGCAATTGATCCAACTATCATCGTAATTGCTGAAGGTTGGAACATGGGAACTCTGCCAGATGATCAGAAAGCAAATCAGCTAAACATTTCAAAGTTAAATAACGTAGCAATGTTTAATGATCAAATTCGCGATGGCTTAAAGGGTTCAGTATTTAACGCAACTGATACCGGATGGGCAACTGGCAAGTTAAGCGCAGCTGCTGATATCTATGCCGGCATCGTTGGCAATACTGATTACAGCGCATCATTTTTAACCAAGTGGACAACGACAGCCCCTGGGCAATCGGTTAACTATGTTGAGTCCCATGACAACTTGTCATTGGCCGACAAGCTAACTGCCAGCGTTAAGGGAATCAGCCCAGCAGGCGTTGCGCAGTTGAGCCAGTTCGCAACCTCAGTAGCTTTCTTAGCGCAAGGCGTGCCATTTATGCAGGCCGGCCAAGAGTTCCTACGCTCTAAAAATGGCAACGAGAACAGCTACAACGCCGATGATGCAACGAACTCGTTGAAGTGGTCAACCAAAGCTAAATTTGCGGCCACCACCAAGTATTACCAAGGGTTAATCGCCCTTCGCGCCGCTCACCCAGCTTTCCGCATGAGCACAACGGCTGAAGTTAAGGCGAACCTCAAGTTCCTTAAGACCACTAACGATGTAATCGCATACACGCTAAACGGCAAAGCTGTTAAAGATAAGGCGAACACAATCGTGGTTATCCATAATCCAAATCCAGGTGCCGCTGTTGTGACACTGCCAAATAAAAAGAAGTGGTCGGTCGTAGTTAAGGGCGGCGTCGCTGGCACCAAGACACTCGAATCATTCTCGAAAAACAAGGTAAGTGTTGCTGGTCAAACCACCATGGTGCTGACTCAGAAATAAGTAATTACGCAAAGTAGTTTTTCAAAACGCACATCAAATAGTGCAAACCATTGCGCAGTAATACTGATTCGTGATAGAAAGAACCCCTCAAGAAGTAATTCCTGAGGGGTTCTTTATGTGGGGCTCCAGTTTTACCCAGAGTCGCCGTTACTGCGGCGACTCTGTCTTTTCTTCGCTAAGTAATCGAAGATTGAACGGATTAACGTCACCACAATCTGGGTCCAGTTTGCACTTGGATCCATTGGCATCACCTCCTCTCTATATCGGTTGGGGAACTACCGATATAGAGTTCGCAACCGCGTTAACGCACTTGCGACAAAGAAGGATCACAACACGTTGGGCAACTTACGCGCGCGACTACAGCGCCCCACCAAAGCCCGATTTACCTGTGCACTAACCAGTGCCCGCCCCAAACCCGCACGCTCTTCGCAAAGTCATCACAGAGATTCCTAAAGGTCTGCGCCCACTATTTGCCTGTAAGCAAAGGCACCAAGCCCGAGCACATAGAAAGGCTGATCATGAAAAACACTCGCACCGCAGTAGCCGCCCTACTAATTGCCGGCTTCGCACTAACTTCAACGACTGCCTCATTCGCAGTCGAGACCACTAAGGCCGAACGAGTCGCAGCCCGCGCCGCATTCAAGGCCCAGATGGATGCCTTCAAAGCCGCAGCAGCTGCCCGCCACACAGCAGCCGATGCTGCACACGCCACCATTGATGCCGCTCGCGCAACCGCTAAGGCTGCCAAAGCTGCTGCCACCACAGCTGATCAGAAAGCAGCCGCCAAGGCCGCCTTCGAAGCAGCCCGCACCGCAGCAAAGGCAACTGTGCCTGCTAAGCCAGCAAAGCCTGCTAAGCCAGCCATCTTGGTCAAGGCAAAGCCACCTGTAACTCCAGGTTCATAATCAATTGCTGAGCGCATAACAGCGCCAGCTACTTTCAATCCTCCTCTAGGGATACAAAACACCCGCCGTTGATTATCGGCGGGTGTTTTGTTTTGCGTAAATAAAAAAGACTTGCAGGATGGGAATTAAAGTCCCATCAATTTAGCTTGACGATCAAAATCAGGAACCGCATTACGAACTTCTTCAAAGGTGCCTCGAGCAACGATCTCGCCTTTGTCCATGTAAAGAACCAAATCAGCATCACGTACAGTTGATAGACGGTGTGCGATTAGAACTACGGTGGTTGAGCCCTTTAACTTCTGTATATCTGAAGAAATACTATCTTCAGTATCACCATCGAGCGCACTTGTCGCTTCATCTAAAACTAGAAGCTTAGGCTTAGTAAATAGCGCCCGTGCAATCCCAATACGTTGACGCTGGCCGCCACTAATCTTTGCCCCACGTTCTCCTAGGTGTGTGTCTAGACCTTCGGGTAGAGATGAAACAAATTCCGCAAGAGAAGCAATGCTGATTGCGTCACTAACTAACTCGTCCGTGGCAGCTTCTAATGGATAACCTAATGCTACGTTTTCGCGGATAGTTCCATTGACAACTAAAACATCTTGAGGCACGTATGCAATTGCGCCTGGCCATCTTGAAATTGCTTCGAGTGGAGTAACGCCCGATATTTGGACTGAGCCAATATCAGGCTCTAACACTCCAAGTAAGACGTCTACAAGAGTTGTCTTTCCTGCCCCTGAAGGGCCAACAACCGCAATAACAGTTCCTGGCTGTGCCTTAATGGAAATGTTTGATAGTGCTTTATCGACCTTCTGCGGATAAGTTACTGAGACATTTATAATATCTAACGCAGGCTCGAATCCGTAATGTTCGGTTTTAACTTGATCATCAAGATTAACTTTGATCGGTGCATGCCCAAGAAATGCAACTAGATCTAAAGTTGGCTTGGCAACACCTAAGCCACTTTTAATCATCACCGTGCCTTGCTGTATTCGCAAAACTGCAGGTGCAATACGTGTGCCGGCAGCTACAAAAATCGCCAAAGTTGCAACCGCATGAGAGGCATCTTTCATCACAAATTGAACAGCGCCGATTATAACAGCGCCGACGATGACAGTGGTTTCAATTACATACTTACTAATGTAAGGCATGAAACTCATCTCAGCACTTAAGTCTGAGAATTCATACCTGGTCTTCGCAATTTCTCGAGCGTAATAATCTCGTCGATTTCGCACGACAGATTCTCGATAGGAAGAAAATACCTCGATAATTTTCTCGTTTCCTTTAATTGCAAGTTGCGCATTTTGCATACCTATGCGGCCAGCTCGCTCATGCATTAATTTATAAAGTATCAGTGCGATTGCACCAAATATCAGGACAGTGCCTATTGAAGTAACTGGATCCACAATGAACAAGCCAATCACTAATATAATTAGTAGGGAAACATCGGCGATCATAACTACAGACAATGCCAAAATTTGAAGTGCGATAACCTCAACACCACGAGTAACCGCATATAAGGCCTCTTGGGATGACCATCTTTGTATAACAAGAAATGGTTGAGCCAAGAACCTTGAAATCAAGTTTGCTGAAATTGATGCACCGCGGCGACTCATAAAGTAAAGAATTCGCCTTGTAAATATTATTGAGAAAATCGTGCGGCCAACTAGCAGCAGTAATGCTGCCCCACCTATTGCAGTAGCCTGAGCTTGAAATGTAGAATTTCCTAGGCCTAGGAACGAAAGAACGGCATTTACTCGATTACCAGGTTCTCTGGATTGAATTCCTGTTATTGATAAGGTGCCAAGCAGACCAATTGCAAGCACCCCAAATAAATCAAGAATCCCAAGAAATACTTGAATTACTGTAACAATTCCTAATTTACGTCTGTCGCTTTTGGAGAGTATTCCGATTGCTTGCCGAAAGGTAGCATTTGAAGATTCAGATTTAGAACTGTTTAGTAGTTTCACAAATCTTGACCTTTGTTAATTCGGATGAAGTTGGCAGATGCGCGATCTTTTTCTGAGATGTGAAAATCCAAAATGGGCCACTTAATGCTCAAATTTGGATCAACAGGATTTATACTAAATTCGTTTTCTGGTGAATATTCTTTATCTAGAAGATAAGTAACAACCGAGTCCTCTTCTAGAGCTTGGAATCCGTGCCCCAGCCCACTAGATATATAAACGCACTTACCAACGCTTTCAGATAGTTCTACTTCTGCATGATCGCCATAAGTGTTAGAATCTGGGCGCAAGTCGAAAATTACATCCAAAACTGAACCTGATGTGCAAGTAACTAATTTGCTTTGCCCATTTATCTCTGGACTGTAGTGAATCCCCCTAATAACGCCTTTTTTGGAAATTGAAGTATTTGCTTGTCTTACTTCAAATGCTGGAACTCCATTTTCTTTTAATACTTCTAACTTGAACCATTCACGAAATATGCCACGGTCATCTGGGAATACAGGTGACTCAATTATCCAGGCACCAGAAATTGCGAGAGGCATAACTTTCATGGTCATATCCTACTTAGCCAAAGACAACATTATGTCAGGCAGCACTTTCTGAACTGAATCTTTCCAAGGGCCAAGAGGTAAAATGCCAATTTCTGACCATTTTTGATTATCCAATACAGAATATTTCGGCCTTTCTACCTTAGTTGTTAGTTCAGAAGATCGGACAGGGATAACTCTGGCTGCATCTTCGCCTGCTATTTCAAATATATATTTTGCAAATTCAAACCAACTGCAAGTTCCAGAATTTGTTCCGTGATAAATGCCTGGCAAAGCTTTCTTGGAAATGGCCCTCACTGTTAGCTCTGCTAAGTCATTAGCGTTTGTTGGTTGGCCAATCTGATCATTTACAACTCGCACTATTTCTTGACTATTTACAGCTTTGGTTAACATGGTTTTATAAAAGTTTTTTCCAAATGGGCTATATAGCCAAGCGGTTCGAATAACAAGCGAATTACTTGGATAAATTCTTGCAACCTCTAACTCTCCAGCTAATTTACTCTCACCATATTTGGATACTGGATTTGTTGCATCGCTTACTTGCCAAGGCTTGGTACTTTCCCCAGAAAAGACATAGTCTGTTGAAAAATGTATAAATCTTGCATTTATGAGCTTACTCGCATTCGCAAGATTTGCTACTCCTGTATGATTAATTGCATTTGCTGCACTTTGATCGATCTCTGCTTGGTCAACATTTGTATAAGCTGCGGCATTTACTACGATGTCAGGTTTTACTCTATGTATAACATCGTTTACTCGAGAATAATCAGTGATATCAATTTCTTCTTTTGAGTACGCAGCGTACTCAATGGAGTTTGATTCTAAAGTCTGTTGCAAGCAGCGCCCAAGCTGACCATTTGCACCCGTGATAAACCATTTCATTTGCTTAGAAGCGGCCGCCACCAGGCCTCATTCTCGCGATACCACTCAACTGTTTCTTCTAAGCCTGTCTCCCAATTAACCATTGGTTTATAGCCAAGCTGATTTGAAATCTTTGAGATATCGACAGAGTACCTACGGTCGTGTCCTTTTCGGTCCTCAACAAACTCGATCGAATCTTCATTTTTACCCATTTTTTGAAGAATCTGATTCGTGAGTTCCAAATTACTTAACTCGGTTCCGCCGCCAATATTGTAAATTTCGCCAGCCACTCCTTTAGTAAGGGCTAAATGAATTCCTCGACAATGATCGTCAACATGAAGCCAGTCGCGAACATTCATTCCGGTTCCGTAAACTGGAACTTTTTTTCCTTCAATTAAATTTGTGATGAACAAGGGAATGACCTTTTCAGGGTATTGATTACGGCCGTAATTATTACTGCACCTGGTAATTCGTATATCCAATTCATGAGTCTTGAAGTAGGCTCTACAAATCAAATCTGCCGAAGCTTTTGATGCCGCATAAGGAGAGTTCGGAAGAAGTGGGTCGGTTTCTGGCCAAGATCCAGTTTCAATTGACCCGTAAACCTCATCGGTTGACACCTGTAGATAAGTCTCAACTTGACTATTTCTTACAGCATCAAGAAGTGTCTGAGTGCCTAATACATTGGTAACTACAAAATCTTTAGCGCCGTTAATGGATCTATCTACATGTGATTCCGCCGCAAAATTCACAACAATGTCATGCTCTTGAACGAGTCTCCCGACTAGTTCAGCATCGCAAATGTCACCTTTTATAAATTTAAAACTATCCGCAGGCAACTCCATTAGGTTTGTTAGAGTGCCTGCATAAGTAAGTTTGTCTAGAACTGTGACTGCGCTAAATCCACTGAAAGTACCGTCGATTATTCGGCGAACAAAGTTTGAGCCTATGAACCCAGCCCCGCCTGTTACAAGTATCCGCACTTAACTTGCCCCTTATCAATGTGATTGACCAAACCTACAGGTCAAGTACGCTTAATCAAGTGAAAGGCATAATTCTGGCAGGCGGTACGGGCTCGCGTCTTTGGCCTCTGACTAAGCGGACCAGCAAGCAGCTTTTACCTGTCTATGACAAACCACTAATTTACTACCCGCTATCTACTTTAATGCTTGCTGGAATTCGGGAGATACTGATAATTACAACCCCTCAGGATTCTGATGACTTTAAGAGCCTGCTAGGTGACGGCAAATCTTTAGGAATCTCCATCAAATACGCTGTACAGCCAAAACCCGAGGGTTTGGCTCAAGCTTTTATAATTGGGGAAGATTTTATTGGAAACAATCCTGTAGCACTAATTCTTGGCGATAATATTTTTTATGGATCCGGTCTAGGAAGACGACTTTCAGAAGTCATAAATCTTGACGGTGCCACAATATTCGGAGTTAAAGTCGAAGATCCCAATCGCTACGGTGTCGTAGAAACATCTGAATCCGGGAAAGTCATTTCAATTGAAGAAAAACCATCTAATCCAAAATCGAATAAAGCAGTTCCCGGACTTTACTTTTTCGATGAAACGGTTTCTTCTCGCGCAAAGTTAGTAAAAAAGAGCTCGAGAGGCGAATTAGAGATAACTTCAGTCATTGAAACTTACTTGATTGATGACAAATTGAAATGTCTTAATCTTGAAGTCAATACAGTTTGGATGGATTGCGGGACTGTTGACAGTTTAATCGATGCTGCAAATTTTATTAAATCTGTAGAACATAAAATTCATTTTAAGATTGGCTGTATTGAAGAAGTGGCATTCCGCCAGGGCTGGATTGACCGAATTCAATTAAAAAACTTGGCAGATTCACTTGGGAACAATGAGTATGCAATTTACTTGATTAGTCTCCTGGAAAATAACTCAACACATGTTCGATGATTTTAAGGTCGGATATGTACCTTACTCGCCTGACTTAAGTCACCCAGGTGACAGGCGACGAATTGGAACATGGTCGAAATCAAAAGGATTTAAACTAGAGTTGGATTCACCTACAGATTCTGATCTGTTAGTCCTTTCAGCCTCTGCAAATTTGAATTACTGGATAAGACGGTCAAAACAGCCTGTTATTCTTGACTTAGTTGATGGCTATTTAGGCGAACATCCTGGTCTCTTCAAAAATTTTGGAAGAAATATGATCAGATCTTTCAATGGGCAAAGTAATTACTCATCAATAACTTTCACTAGAGCCCTCAAAAAAGCCTGTGCCGATGCGGATGCCGTAATCGTTGCAAGTCCTGAACAAGCCGAGCAAGTACATCCATTTAATTCTAAAGTCTACATAATTTTAGACGATCATTCAGAACTTGATAGCGCTCGCTATATCAGAAAAAGCAATTTAAATTCGGAAGATGTAAAGAGATACATTTTTTGGGAAGGTTTCGGATACACAATAAAACATTTTAAATTTGTGGCTCCTTATCTCGATAAATTTATGGCTGAAAGCGGATACAAGCTTTTGATTCTAACTAATCCGATTTTCGCTCGGTGGGGTGGCTACCTTGGGCGCGTAAATGCTGAAAAACTCATCAAGAAATGGTTCCCGTTGTCTTCTGACCAAATCGAAATTATTCCCTGGTCCGTTGATGAAGTTATTCGTCGTGCCTCTATAAGTGATTTTGCGATAATACCAGTCGAAACAAAAGATAAATTTGCCAATTTGAAACCTGAAAATAAGCTAATATCTATGTGGCATCTAGGATTGCCAACTATTTTTTCGAACACTCAAGCGTACAAGCGAGTTTCTGCCGAAATAGGATTGTCAGAACTTTGCCTAGATCAAAATGAATGGGGCGAATTTCTCTCAGATTTAGACGTAGACTTATTAACTAAGACTTTAATAGTAACTCAGAAATACATAGAGAAGACCCACACAAGAGAAATGCTTGTCAAAAAGTGGCAATTAGTATTTGAATCAGTACTGGCTAATCATGACTAAATTCGACTTAACTTATGCAACAGTTGATTCTCTTTCTGAAGGAGTTGGCTCGAGTCAAATAGCACCTTTAATGGAGAGGCTGGCAGGTCATGGTATGAAAATCAATTTGATGACTTTTGAAAAAGAAGCCCCTTCAATTGCCCTAAGGGATCGAATGGCAAATTCGGGAATAGCATGGACTCAAATTCCATTCGGAAATCCAGGTCTTTTAGGAGGCATGGCAAGAACAATTCAACTCGCAAGACTTATGCCAGATTCTGAGATTACACATGCGAGAAGTGACTTTCCATCTGTTGCAGCCCGATTTAGCGGACAGAAACGCGTTCTCTGGGATGTTCGAAGTCTTTGGGCTGATCAAAGAAAGTTCATTGAAGAGAGCCCGATTAAACGTGGCGTTTTGTCGCTCTATGCGCCATTCGAAAAAATGGCCTGTAACTCATCAATAGCTTTATCGACGCTTACCAATGCTGTAGTTCCAATTCTCGAGGAACGTCATGAAAATTTACCAAAGATAAGAACGGTTGTGCCAACCGCGGTCGATTTAGATCGTTTCAATTTTTCGCCCGTAATGCCATCAAAACTAAAGGGGCTTTATTCTGGCACATACAACAAGTATTATGATCTGGATTTAAGCAGGAAATTCATTGAAGAGCTCAAAAAATTAATTCGATGTGATGTGGACTGGGCGCGCCCAAAAGAATCGAAAATACATTCTCTAAACGCTGGAGAGAGCCATTCCTTTACTGCAACTCAACCTGAGATGGCTACCTTAATGAGCGATTATTCATTTGGCATGTCTATCTGCAGAGAAGAAGCGGGTCTTTCTTTAAAGGCTGCCATGCCAACTAAAATAGCTGAATTCCTAGCAATTGGCAGGCCCGTAGTAGTAAATGAAGGGCTAGGTGATTGTGATGAGTTAATTGTTGAAAATGGAGCTGGGGTAAAAATCAAGCGAACAGATAACCTTGAAAGAAAAGCACTGGAGCTTATAGATCTCTGCTCGAGATTAGAAACACCTCATATTTGCCGAGATTTAGCACAAAATCATTTCAGTTTGGATGAAGGTATTTCTAATTATATTAAGATTTATTCACAAATGTAAACATTTTCATAACTCACTACGAAGAAAAGAAGGTGCGAATATGGTCGGGTACAACGATATTTTCTACTCTGAGATGGCTAAGTCCTCTAGTTCTTCTGCAAAATTTATCGTTCCCCTGCTATTGGAAAATTACAAAGTAAACTCGGTGGTGGATTTTGGATGTGGTGATGGGCAGTTTATTAGCGAGTTCCTTAAGAATGGACTTGAAGAGGTAGTCGGCATTGAAGGAAGTTGGATTAGAGATGTTATTGACCTGTCTACTGCGCCGTGGCTTAAAATCGCTGATTTAAGTTTAATTCAAGAATTCAATAAGAAATTCGATTTGGCAATCTGTTTGGAAGTCGCCGAACATTTAGAGTCTGAATATGCCTCCAATCTTATAACTACACTTACAAATGCATCGGATTTAGTGTTCTTCTCTGCAGCAATTCCCGGACAAGGCGGCACCAATCATGTGAATCTGCAGTACCCTGGTTATTGGGCTAGCTTATTCTGGGAAAGAGGATTCGTTTTGGTCTGGGATCCAAGAAAAATTCTTTGGGCAAATAAAAATGTCGCACCTTGGTATCAGCAGAATTGCCTTCTTTTCGCTAAATCTGATTCAGGAGAAGCTCAAAAAATCGAGCCTACCCTATTTCGTCACCCTGATATTTTTCCAGAACTTCAAACCAATCTCTATAAAGCAAAAAAGCTCCCAAAGCGCATTCAAAACAGAATTTCTAAAAACTTTCGAGAAATTTTCAGGGCAAATGTTCAATAATCTGCCACTCGTTTCAGTTGTAATTCCCAATTTCAATTATAGTAAATACGTATGTGAAGCGATTGAGAGCGTCATTAGTCAGAGTTACAAAAATATTGAAATCATAGTTGTGGATGATGGCTCTACCGATAATTCTGTAGAGTTGATCTCGCAGAATTATCCAGGGATAAAACTAATCGTGAAAGAAAATGGCGGAGTTTCATCCGCGCGAAATCTAGGAATTATTGAGTCCAAGGGGGAGTACATCTGTTTTCTTGATTCAGACGATGTATGGAATGAGAAAAAGATTGAGAGACAGTTAGAAGTAGCTCTAGGGAATAAATCTTTGTTTGTCTATACCGGTTTCACGGAATGCAACTACGAACTGATTTCCTATCAAAGATTTCTTCCTAGATTTCATGGGGATTGCCAAATTTACTACCGCCTAAAACCAACTTCAGCAATTGCTTTGTTGGGAACTAGTACTGCCATGATTAGCCGAGAACTTATGAGTGAAGTTGGTTTTTTTGATACTGATCTGAAAACTTCTGCAGATTGGGATTTCATGCGAAGATTATCGAAAATTGCATTTTTCGATTTCGTTTCAGACTCACTTGTAATGTATAGACGTCACTCAGAGAATATGTCTGCTGGTGCCCTCGAAATTTACTATCGTGACAATGAGATAGCAGTGAAGAAGATGGTGCGTGAATATCAGGGAACTGGCTTAAAGAACGCAATAATTAATCGAATTTCATTAGCAAAATTTTATATTGGTGCTTTTAAAGCATTTTTTAAATCGGGAGAATTTACTCACGCTGCAAAACATGCAGTAAAATTATTTAACGCAGTTTTCTAATTACTTGTTATAAATTTCCAATGATCCCTAATGGAATCTTCAACCGTGTAATTGGCATGCCAACCCATTTCCATTAACCGAAGTGAAGGCTTTGCAGAGATAGCGGCAGGATCGCCTTTCTTGGAGGCCACAAACTCGGGTTTTAAGTGGGAACCAGAAATTCTTAATGCTAGATTAACTATTTCTAAGACTGAAATATTTAGGCCAGTCGAAACGTTCAAATATTCGCATTCAGAGTTTCCTATAGATGTTGCCACTTTTACGTGTGCATCTGCTAAATCTCGAACATCAATGAAGTCACGTTCACATGTACCATCTAGAGTAGGGAA
Source organism: Bifidobacterium breve (assembly GCA_945885625.1). GTDB lineage: Bacteria > Actinomycetota > Actinomycetes > Nanopelagicales > Nanopelagicaceae > Planktophila. Next base: position 70,011 of record CAMCYS010000005.1, read on the forward strand.
ACTGTCACCAAATATGACTGGATTATTTCCATTTAATATATTTCTAAATACAGAGGGAATCAGTGTTTCTTCTTTTGTATCAACAGAAAAGGGGAATTCTCCGCCACCAATAGCATTGAAATATCTTAGGGAAACAAAGGTGCACTTATTTTCTAAGCAAGCCTGAGCAAGGACTTGTTCTGAAGCTACCTTAGTTTGAGCGTAGGGACTTAACGGGCTCATTGGCGTTTCTTCAGTAGCGTCTTTAGTATTTCCGTACACAGAGCAACTTGAACTCAGAATAACCTTTTCTATTTTGAGATGATAAAGAGCCTCTGCGATAGCTATCGCTACTCCCAGATTATTCTTCCAATATTTTATTGGATCTCTTACTGATTCACGAGCTTGCATAAATGCTGCCATATTTATTATTCCAGTTATTTCGAATTTTAAACATGTATCAATAATTAAATCGGAATTCATTGCGTCACCTTCAATATACTCATAGATATTTTCAATCCTCGAGAGTAATCCTGAAGAAAAATTATCAAGAACTATAAACTCGATTTCAGATTCTCGAAAAGCCTGGGCCACGTGGCAGCCTATGAACCCTGCGCCACCTAAGAGTAGCCATCTATTTTTCACGTCTTCATACTATTCTAATAATTTTTAACAGCGGGATCAAATGCTTTAGGAATTCTACTTATTTTGACGCCATGTTCTTATCAGCACAGGAAACTACTTCCTCGCTGACTATGCTTAGGGGATGGATTTCCCACGTAAAAAAGCCTCACTTACGAAGTGGCGCATAGCGTACAGTTTGGCGATCTTATTGAGAAGATTGATTGGAATCAAGTACTTAACTATTTTCAGTTTGAACTTATCCTGGGTGACCTCTCGACTTGCATATGAATTTAGTGGAGAATATTTTGGAGATAGGTTTAGAAACGGAGCTTTGGCCCTGAGCGAGCTTGAGCTTCTCAGCATATTAAAGGATACAGATCGAGTTCTAGATGTTGGCTGCGGAACAGGTCGCTGGTCTATTGTTGCGGCAAGCAAGGCTAAACATGTACTGGGAATTGATTATGACCCAGTAAATTTAGAGATAGCAATTAGCCATAATTCAAAGGCAGAATTCATCCTTGGTGATATCACTTCAGGCATATTATCCAAATCTAGTTTTGACGTCGCTTTATTAATTCACATTCTTGAGCATTTAGATGAGCCTGGTGAAATGCTGAAAATCTTGAGAAAGATATGTTCGACAGTAATTATCGAAGTACCAGACCGCGAAAGTAATCCATTGAATTGGGCACGTATCAACTTAGGATTAGATTACTACACAGATGCTGACCACCTTCGAGAATTTAACTCGAATGAAATAGTAGAACTACTGAGCCAGACGGGATGGATTCAAAATTCCATCACGAGAAAAGGTGGGTCACTGATTATCGTAGCAAGTTAGGCGGTATGAAGTGACTTTAATTCTGAAGCTAAATAAGATTTGATAACAAAATAATTCGTTAGGCCAGTATAGATGAATTTCTCAGTTTTTCTCACTTCAAATTTCTCGTCGTCCAAATTAAAATATTCGTAATCTGAGTTTGCAAATAATTCGTTTAACTTATTTGCTGCTTCGGCATTCAAAACTTCGATTAAATAAGCATCCACATCGGATATGGAAAAACCAAAACCACCCATGACTTCAGGCTCATGTGTCTCGACATCTAGTTTCACCAAGTTTGGTTTAGAAATTGTCTTATTTTTGATTAAAGTATCAAGAGTTACGACCTTAACTGATTTTTCCTTGTATGAGATGGATTCATCATGCAGTCCTTGAATAGCTTGATCCGCATATTCATTTAAAGTTATCGAATATAGAAAATCCTTGCCCTCATTCATAAAAAAGACACCCTCTCCATCGTAGTTTGAGAGGGCCAATTCAAAAATATCCGCCTTGAAACCGTTCATTTCTAAATTCTTGCGAAGTATCTCAGTTGCAGACTCTAGCGGCTCAAAAAAAGCTACTCTGCTTTGAGTGTCTAGGGCCAGAGACACTAATCCGTAAATACCAGTATTAGCCCCGATGTCATAGATGACTTTAGGTTTGAATTTTTGGCAATATTCAATCCATACAGACATAGCTTTACGCTCATGCCCATTATTTAGCCCGTAAAAATATATATCGTTCTCAAGAACATATCCGGTCGAGCGGATTTTTAGCAATTTCTTGTTATTGTGAAATACTGGAAAGTTTCCCTTAAAGTATAGATGTTTAGAAATATTCCTGGGAATGCGTTTGCGAATAGCAAACGGTAGCAACTTGGCAATAAAAGTTCGAATTACCGATTTCATTTCTGCTCCCTAAATAATCGCAACTCAAATCTATTGTACATCCGAATTCAACATATTCACGTAACCGTCGCACATTGCATCAATTGTTAAACGTGAAACTGTTACTTTTGCATTTGCGCCTAGGCTTTCCCGTAATTCACTGTCTCCATACATTTTTTCTATTGCACTAAATATCTGCTGTTCGCTTTCGTAATCTACAACATGACAATTTAGCCCATCAAGAGCTATTTCACTGGCTATACCTGACAAAGTAACAATTGAAGCCACGCCTGCTGCAAAAGCTTCAACATAGACAAGGCCATATGACTCAACCACGGGGTTGATTGGCGTGTGAATAAATACATCGAGACTTTTAAATAAAGTCTCAATTTCAGAAGTCCTAGATATGATTTTAATTTGTGCGGGATTAATGGAATTTGTGATTCTCTCTATAGGGGTATTTCTAATATCCCCTACGCCAGCCAGCAACAATGTGGAGTCTCTATTTTTACTCAAGAACTTGGAAACTGCGGTTAAAGAGTAATCTAAACCTTTGACGACCGAGTTTCGTGAAACTATTCCAATTAGAAATTTACTTGAATCAATGTTCTGACTAATCTTAAACTGCGCAACTTCGTACTCTGAGGCTTTCGAAAAACTATCTAATTCAAATCCAAATGGAATTATCTGAACTTTTCTGCGAGGAACCTTCTCGTCAGTAGTAAGGTACTTTCTTGTGTTTTCATTTGCAACAATAATTAAATGAGAAAATTTGTTTGAGAATAAATCATAGATTCTTCCTCGCCAAAACTTCTCAACTTTGTTCATAGATGTGTGACCCCGAAAATATATCCGGGAGATGGTTGGCATTGCCATTGAACTTAAAAAACTAAATACTGTCGCAGTTTGCCCAAATGCCAATATCTTGGATGGCTTAGTCTTAATTACTAAATTCAATAATCGGAACAAGTGGGGACCTATTTTTTTCTTAGCTGATCCACCTAGAAATAAGGCGTCTTGTCTCAGATTCCAAGTGTACTTAAAGAGCGGTTCAGTCTCCGTGCCGATAAACACAAATTTTATTTCTAAGCTTTCTTCACTTAACCTTAATATGAGATTTTTGAATATTGGGCTATCTATTGTCTCTGAAAAAAATATGATTACTTTTTTTGGCATTTACATTGATTGCCGAATTCAATCAATTACTACAACGCCGTGGATTGAATCAATCGAAATTGAAACGATCCCACTATCGCCATCGTTTGAATCAAGAGAGACCCATTCAACTTCAATACCACTGCCAATTGCAGTCTTTACGTCTAAACCAAGCCACTCAGAAATAGTTGATTCATCGCCAGCAATTTCGATTTTTACGATCTTTGCAACAGCTTTGCCGTCTGTTGAAGGGTGATGGTTCTTAATCCACTGTACGAAGAATGGCATTTGACGATCTTCAAGAGTTCCAAGAACACCGATCTGCTTCCAACTCAAATCTGTTCCATCAGGCTTTGTGCGGTGGCCATCGACTGCTGGCCGACCTAAACGTGTTTCGACTGCTGCTAGATCTTCAACTGCAACAACCCAAGTCAGCCAACCGCCACCCTCTGCTGCGCGCTTTGAAACAGCCTTGCCAAAGGGTGATGAATCAGAAGCCGGATGATCAAGTGGGCATACGACTTCAATGTATTGACCATTTAGCAGTGGAGCCGTGAAGTTTCGAGTACCAAACCTTGGGTGCACTCCACCATCTACAAAGGTCGTACCAAGACGAGAACCCAGTCTTTGGACGGTATCTGCTAATTGGTCATGTGAAGTTACATAAGAGACATGGTCTAGGCGCATGGGTAAATCTTGCCCTATCCGAAGGGGTGCTTTTTACCATCCTGAAACTAAGCTAACCATCCAATAAGGTATGCCTATGCGAATCTTGATCACTGGCGGAGCCGGTTTTATTGGGTCTCACCTGACTGATCGACTAGTGGCCGATGGTCACCAAATCACGATTTTGGACAACCTAGCCACAGGCCGTAAGGAAAACCTTTCGGAACATCTTGGCGGAAATAGTGTCAATTTCATCGAGGGATCGATCTTAGATCTGCCCCTATTAGACGGCCTGATTAAAGAAACTGAATACGTGTTCCATCTGGCTGCGGCAGTTGGCGTATTTAATATCGTTAATCACCCGCTAGATAGCTTGATGACCAATATTCGAGGCACTGAGAATGTGCTCGAATCTGCCCACAAATACTCAAAACCTGTATTTGTAACAAGCAGTAGCGAGGTTTATGGCAAGAATATTTCTGATTCTCTAAAAGAATCAGATGATCGTATTTTGGGTGCCCCCGTGACACTTCGTTGGTCATATAGCGAAGCAAAGGCGATTGATGAATCCCTTGCTTATGCATATTGGGTCGAAAAGAAACTTGAAACTCGAATTGTTAGATTCTTTAACACTGTGGGGCCGCGCCAACTTGGTGCTTACGGCATGGTTGTGCCCCGCTTTGTGCAATTTGCGCTGAAAAACGAACCAATCACAATTTATGGCAATGGTGAACAGACACGATGCTTCGGTCACGTCCTAGATGCCATAGATGCCGTGATTAGAATTGCCTTCGCTGATAACACAATTGGTAAAGTAATCAACATTGGTAATGACTATGAGATATCAATCAATGACTTAGCTAAGAAAGTTATTGAACAAACAAACTCAAAAAGTGGAATTGTTTATGTGCCATATGAGGAAGCCTATGGAGATGGGTTTGAAGATATGGAACGTCGAGTTCCGAATATTGAATTAATTAAGTCCTTAGTTGGCTGGGAACCAAAAAGAGATCTTTCGGCAATGATTTCGGATATTGCTGATTTCTTAAAAACTAAGTAAAAAAAGATTCAAAAACTAGAGAAGCTCTACACCCGCTAATTCGCCGTAGTTGTTGGTGCAATCCAAAACTGGAGTTCCTCGAGCCAGCAAAGATTTAACATCAAGTCCTGGCTGATTTGTGGCAACTATCGCAACGTCACATTCCCAAGACTCGCTAACCGGTTTAGTACCTTCCCAGAGCGGCACTAGAGGATCAACCCAGGCAACTTCAGCTCCTCTTGCCACAAGAGCTGCTCGCAAGGCACTCGCTGGGGTTTCACGGACGTCGCCAACGCCTGGTTTATATGCGACTCCCATAATCAGCACCTTTTGTGTACTTGCTGACTTCTTGGAAAGGGCTAAGGCACGTTCTGCGACATATATCGGCATCTCATTAGAAATCTCGTCAGATCGTTCAACCAGGCTTGCTACCTGACCACCTTTACGTGCCCACCAAGTCAAATAGAGAGGATCTACTGGAATGCAGTGCCCACCGATTCCTACGCCTGGCCGGAAAGGCATAAAGCCGTAAGGTTTAGTCGCTGCAGCGTTTATCACTTCGTGGACGTTAATTCCTTGCGCACTGCAGAGTTGAGTAAATTCATTGATCATCGCAATGTTCACTAAGCGGAAAGTATTCTCAAGAATCTTTGCAGCTTCAGCGATCTCAGGCGTTGATGTGGCCACAACAGAATCACAGATTGAATTATAAAAAGCTAACGCACGCTTCTGAGATTCCTCATCAATACCGCCAACCAAACGCGGAGTGTTCTTTTGATCCCATACTGGGTCGCCCGGATTAACTCGTTCAGGCGCAGAGGCAAAGTAAAGAGTTGTTGTAGCCGTTGGCTTTAGTGAATCAACGATCGGGATTATGACATCTCGCAAAGTGCCTGGGTAAGAAGTCGATTCGCTAACCAGTAATGTCTCATTTGAAAGATGTGGAGCGACCTCGCGGGTAGCGCTCTCGAGTAATTCAAGATCTGGCTCACGCGCATCATTTAGTGGAGTAGGCACACAGATTGTTACGACAGAGGCAGCTGAAACATCTTCTGGATTGTTAGAGGCAAAATATTTCTTGGCACTAATCGCGGCAGCTAAACGAGTATTAGAAATATCTTCGACGGGGCTTGATCCTGAATTTAGTTGCTCAACGCGTGAGGAAGACTTTTCAATGCCGATTACTGACCAACCTGCATCAACTGCGGCCATCGCCAGGGGAAGGCCAACATAACCCTGACCGATGATCGCCAATACTTTCGTGCGATCACTCAAATCTATCCCTGACATGTTGATTCAGACTCCAAATTTCTTCTCATAAGTTCAAGTTTGAGTCCCCATGAACTTGGATAACGTTCTGAGCCTACCCAACCAAAAGGGCTGAGGCATCAATATCAGACTGACTTCCCGGGTAATTTCGCTTTATCACAGCCACAATATCTTCTGCTGAGGCTTTATCGCCAACCGATAAGTAGTTCTTTATCAACTCAATCAAATTCACGTTATTCCAAGGATCTAACTCCTTTAAGCGTTCTCGATATCTAATCGCCTCTGATCGCTTATTCAAAGCTTCTAGAGCGAGGGCTGCGAAATAATTCCCATAATAGGAACGGGAATCTATTTTGTTAATCTGGTCAATCATCACAAAAGCCTCATTCACAGCATTTTGAGTAAAAGCCAGATTGGCTAGTTGAATTAGATACTGTGAATTATTACTTGCAGACTTTGATTCCGATACAAGTGCTGGCACGTAGGTATCTGTTGTATAGGAACTCGCGTTATTCTTGAAATTATAAAGAGCTGAAGATTTTCCAAGAGCTGGTACAACCATCACCAACGCTAATATCACCAGAATAAAACTAGCCAAATAGGTAACTGGAAAAGCGCTCTCTGAGTTCGCTGATTTCGTAGATTTACCTTTAACCATTTTATCTTTATGGCCCTGATCAAGATCATTGATTTGAACTTGGTTAGCTGAGACCGCAACTAACACGCCGCCGGTAATCCAGAACCAAACTCCAACACCTAAGTTGTCAACAGTTACGATATTTACTGCAATTGTTGCTAGCCAGACACCAAATATTGCACCCATTTGAAACTTATCATCGCCTTGACTTTTGATTAGTGACTTAAGCCCAACATAAGTTATGAATAAAACCAATAAAATATAGGGAATAAAGAGGATCAAGCCACCTGTTGCCAGTAGTTGTAAATAGATGCTGTGTGCGTTATCTGTAATCTGACCTTGAACAACTTGATTTTGAACTGCGTATTCGCGGTAGTACTCACCAAAACGATCTATGCCAACGCCAAAGATTGGGTGGTCCTTAAACATTCCAATTGCGGCATTCCAGTAATCAAGTCGGTTTCTTAGCGTGCCTTGGTAAAGCCTGCTTGCTAACGGGCCGACATTAAGCACGGCCAGCGCCACAGGAGTGCCTAGCGCAGCGGCTATGAGCAAACTTACTTGGCCATATCTTCGATTAATGAGCCAAATTTTGACCAAAATAATTACAGCAGCGCCAATTGCAAAACCAAACACGCCTTGAATCGAACCCGAACGCCACAGAATATAAAGATCTGCGAGTAACCCAACTGCATATATAGCCTGGTACTTGCGATCTTTAGCATCGAGTGCCAGATAAAGAATTGCGATACCGGCAAGACCAAGGAAGCCAGAAGTGAAGTTAGGGTTGCCAAGAGTTGTTATAAATGGGTTGTAAACAATGTTCCAGCCGACTGGGTCTTTGCCAAGTCCTTGAAGAATCCCATAGAAAGAAAGTATTAGACCCGCGATGCCCAAGAAAGTGAAGTAACGTTTTACAGACTTTAAGTTAAAGACAAGCGAGGCAGCTGCCATCAAGATGACCAGCGCGCAATAAGAGAGAAAACCGTTATTGCGCCGGTATTCGCCAAATATTGCTGTGTACTTAACATCTGTTGCCATAGTCGCAACTAGTAGTCCGAGACAAAACAAGACAATCAGCCCCAGGCCAATTTGCTGTATTGGCGAACTGAATTTTCTAGCACTTAAGAAGGCAGGAAGTGCGAGCCCTAAAACTGCGGCTGCAGACAAAGCCAGCACAAACATCTTAGGTAAGTTAATTGGATCTTCGAGCTTGGTCCAGATCGCTAAAGTGGTGAAAACGCCACCCAGGAGAACGAAGGTCTGAACTTTTCTGGCCTCAACATCGCTAAGTGCTCGAACTAATTTCATAAGTCAAGGGTACCTAAGCTCTCTAAATATCTACTTGATAACAGTAGAAATATCTCAATAAAAGGCCGAAGCCCGGTTCCTGTAAAGGAACCGGGCTTCGGGTTTGGAGTCTTTTTAACGGACTCCCATGAAGCTTGGGCTAATTAAGCCTTAACCTTCTTAGCAATCTTGGCAACTACGTTGCTCAAGCTTGTGATCTTTGCTGTCAAAGCAGCCATCAACTTTGTAACTTCAGCTGAAAGAGCAGCAACTGCTGCTGTAGCAGCGTCTGCAGCTTCTTTAGCTTCTGTTGCAGCTGATGTTGCAGCATCTGCAGCTTCAGCAGCTGATAGAGCAGCATCTGTTGCAGCGTTAGCAGCATCTAGAGCTTCTGTTGCGATTTCGCCAGCAGCTTCAGCAGCCGCTACAGCCATTTCGCCTGCTGCTTCAGCAGCAGCAGCAGCATCCTGAGCAGCGATTGTTGCAGCATCTGCTGCCTCAATTGCCTGATCAGCAGCATCCTTTGCATTGTTACCTGCATCAGTTGCTTCGTTAGCTGCATCAGTTGCTTCTTGAGCAGCTGTTAGAGC
>CAMCYS010000006.1 GCA_945885625.1 Bifidobacterium breve
CATTAGCTTGTAGATAAACGCGAGTGCTACCAAAAGTAAGCGGACTATTCACTTTAACCACTTGCTGTTTAGGAGTTGCACCTGGTTCGGCAACTGTTGTTACATAAAGCGTGTAGTCCTCAGGCGCGCTCGTCAAAGTGTTGTACTTAGCAACAAACTTATCTACTTTAATTGTAAAAGGCGGCAGTGAATTCTCGCTAGTGATCTGACCAAAACTAATTGTGTCGTAAGAAGTCGCGTTATTAACAAAGCGTTCGCCTTGGCTCAAAATCGCACTTCCACGGACTCCAAATAGTCCGCCGATTAAAACTCCAACCAAAATTAAGATTAGTGAAATATGAAAGAAAAGATTTCCAGTTTCACGTAAGTAACCTTTTTCGGCTGCAATACTTTCTTCACTTTCTAGAACTCGGAAACGTTTTGCCTTTAACCAAGTCTTTGCAATTTCCATTTCATCGCCATTAGCTGGCCATGATTGGAAATGCTCCATGCGCGCTAAGTTCTTAGGAGTCTTCGGTGGCAAAGCACGGCTAGCCTGTAAATGTTCAAATGATCTAGGAAGCACGCAGCCAATGAGTGAGATAAAGAGCAAAATATAGATCGCACTAAACCAAGGTGATGAATAAACATCAAAGAGTGAAAAGCGTTCAAACCAGATAGCTAGTGTTCTATGTTCTTCGAAATAGTCAGTTACTGCCATTGGGTTCTGGGCATTTTGCGGGATTAATGAGCCCGGAATAGCTGCCAAAGCCAGTAATAACAGTAGAACCAAGGCGGTGCGCATGCTGGTCAACTGACGCCAGAAATATCTAACTAGCGCAATAGAGCCGATTTCTGGAAGTTGAGTCTCGTTGCTCATTAGATCACCGGCACAAAATCTGAAATTATTGACCGTAGTGAAATCATTAAATCACTCCAAAGCCCAACCAGCTGAAGAACTCCAATAATAATCAGAAATACGCCACCGATTAGCGAGATCAGATTTCCTTTGCGAACCAAGAATCTGCGAAGTTTCTCGGAGCGATCTAAGAAAAGTCCCGAAAGAATAAATGGCAGGCCTAGCCCAAAGCAGTAGCCAATTGATAAGAGCGCACCCCGAAGTGCTGAACTCTCTTGGAAAGCTAAAGTTTGAACTGCCGCAAGAGCTGGCCCGATACATGGCGTCCAACCAACTCCAAATGCGAAGCCGAGCAATGGCGCACCGATCAAACCACCGAAAGCTGAACTCTTCAGATGAAGAGTTGGCATCAGCGGAAATTTTCCTAAGAAAATTACGCCCATCAATATGGTTACTACACCAAGAATTTGAGTTATACCGACTTCATATTGCGTGATGCGAGAACCGATGGTGCCAAACAATGCGCCGTAGAGAACGAACGGGATGGAAAACCCAAAAACAAAGAGTGAAGAGCCCAGTAAAATTCTGCCTCGCTTAGCGCTGAAACCTGCTGCATAAGAGATATATCCAGGCACTAGCGGAAGAACGCAAGGTGATAAGAATGAAATTAAGCCTGCCAACATAGCTACCGGGAGTGCAACAATGAAGTATCCCGAAAAAATCTGCTCGACTACAAAGTTTCTCATTCGGCAGTTAACCGTTCAATTAAATTGCTTAGCCCACCGACTGTTGCTGCTCCAGAAATGCGGGCAGCTACCCGTCCTTGCTTATCTATAACCACAGTTGCGGGAATTGCATTTGCTGGCAAAGTATTGCGAAAGCCAAGCAGTAAGGAATCGTCAATGAAATTTGGGTACGGAACAGCTAATTGACGGGCAAAAACCTCGGCATTTGCCAAGTTATCTCGGGTCAGGATCCCCATAAACTGCACATCAGAGTATTTCTCTGAGAGCGCAATAAATGCGGGAATCTCGGCTCGGCAAGGTGAACACCATGATGCCCAAACATTTACGACTGCAATTTTCTTCTCCGTAAAATCAAATTTAGTTCCGTACAAAGTATCGCCACTGAGTTTTGGTGCCATCTTCCTGGCATCAGTTGCAATAAAAGTTATCGCACCATTTCCAGAAATATAATTTTCTTGCGCAACTGAGCTGCCACCGTTTCCACAGCTAGTAAGCATAAGAGTGCTAGCTACTGTGAGAATTAAAAGGCGTGAACTAGTTTTCATTTTTTCGGCGGCAACAAGTGTTTCGCTGGTTCAGAGTAAGAAAGATCTGAGATTAAACCTTCATCATCAAAGTGAACACTCGTAACAGATGCTAATGAACATTCGCGTTTGCGTGGATCATGAAGCAAGCGACGTCCTTCAATCGCACTTCGCAAAATCCAAATTGGGAGTTGATGCGATACGCAGATTGCATCTTTTCCGTTAGCTGCTTTATTGGCATCGAATATTGCTGCCAACATTCGGGCAATCTGCTCATCGTATGGTTCGCCCCAAGATGGTTTCCAAGGGTTATATAAGTGAGGCCATGCTGAAGGGTGCTTAAGAACGCCATCACCAATTCCAAATGGTTTACCTTCAAAAATATTTGCGGCTTCAATTAGACGATCATCGGTAGTAATTGAAATATTGTGTGCAGCAGCAATAGGTGCTGCTGTCTCTTGCGCTCTCTGTAAGGGTGAAACATGAAGTGCGCCAAGATCAATTGCTTTAGACCATTCACCCAATGTGCTCGCCATGGATTGACCACGCTCTGATAAACGCCAACCTGGTTGCCGGCCGTAGAGAATTTTCAACGGGTTCTCTACCTCGCCATGGCGAATAACGTGGACAGTGGAAGTCATGCGCTAAGCATAAAGCGTCGGATTTACACTTCTCTCGCTAAGGTAGTGACATGGCACTCACCCAAAAGCGAGCGGCCTTTTTCGATGTAGATAACACCTTGATCCACGGATCATCGCTCTACTTTCTCGGAAGAGGCATGTATCAGCGTGGCTTTTTTACCAAAGCTGATATTTCGCGCTTCGTCTTAGCCAACCTGAGATTTCGCTTAACTGGTAAAGAAAATAAAGATGAAATAATAAAATTTCAAAATGCAGCGACTGATTTTATAGGCGGGCATGATGTTGCTGAAATTGAGGCAATTGGTCAAGAAATTTACGATGAATTCGTATCACCGGCACTTTGGCAAGGCACCATCGATATTGCTGGGTCTCATTTAGCAAATGGTGAAGAAGTCTGGCTAGTAACTGCCGCCCCGGAAGATATGGCAATTCTCATTGCTAATCGTTTAGGTTTCACTGGCGCACTCGGAAGTAAAGCCACCATTAAAGATGGAAAATATACCGGCACTTTAGAAGGTAATTTATTGCATGGCGCCGAAAAAGCGGTGGCGATTAAACAGTTGGCGAATGAACGGAATTTTGATCTATCGCAGTGTTACTCATATTCAGATAGCCATAATGATTTGCCATTACTTAGGGCCGTCGGAAAACCAAATGCAATTAATCCTGATGCAATTTTACAATTGCGAGCCATGAGTGAAGGTTGGCCAATTCATGAGTTTCGACGGGGCCGCAAATTTAGCCAAGTTTTTGGACCGCTGGTTAGCCGAATGGCCGCCGTCCTCACTTGGCTGCGCCCTCGTAAATCTCGCTAGCCCTGAACTCAAATAGGCGGATCAACCTTCCTTCCACTAATGTAGGACGGTTATGGAAATTCGCTCATTTACTGACTATCTGCGCTCGCTTGACGATGCCGACTTATCTGAGCTTTTTGCTGCTCGCCCTGATTTGGTGTCCCCGGTTCCGCCGGATTTAGCATCCCTAGCAGTGCGTGCCTCATCTTCACATAGCATTGCGCGCGCAGTTGATTCGCTAACTGAATTTGAATTTCAAATTCTTGAAGCATGTGTAGCCCTGAATGAAGAATTCACGCTTAAAAACCTGATCTCCATCACACATAAAGATGCTGCTATTGCGGTTCCGCGCCTAATTACTCTCGGTTTGATATACCCAACTGATAAAGGTTTGCGCTTGCCGACCTCGGTGAGCCAGCTCCTAATTAATGAACCGGCCGGCCTTGGTCCAGCATCTCTTGCTAAATTAAAGCTAACTGAATTAAACGAAGCGCCAGAAGCTGCTAATCGGGTACTCGCTCAATTAATTTGGGGACCACCTCGCGGAAGTGTCGGTGATATTAAGAATCCAGGTCCTGGAATTGCTTGGTTACTAGATCGCAAGTTTTTAGTTCCGCTCGATCAGCGCACTGTAATTATGCCGCGCGAAGTTGGAATTTTCTTGCGTGGTGGAAAAGTTCATAAGAGTTATGAAAGCACCGCGCCCGCAGTAACTGGCACTAAGCGCGTTGAAAAGTCCGTGAATATGGCAGCTGCTGCAAACGTGGCAACTGTTCTTGGTTGGGTTGAAGAGCTACTTCACTTTTGGGCACAAGAACCCGCCGACGCTCTTCGCTCTGGCGGTCTTGGGGTTCGTGACTTAAAACTAATTTCGTCACATATCGGAATCGATGAAAATTGTGCGGCATTTATCGCTGAGCTTGCTTACTTAGCAGGTCTACTAACGATCGATGGCGATGACCGTATCTTGCCAAGTAATAACTTTGATATTTGGCTAACCCAAAGTGCTGAAACACGATGGAGCGCACTCGCTGCAAACTGGTTAACAACTTCGCGCGTTAGTGGTTTGGTTGGTCGTGGCGAAGCAAAAAGTGTTGCCGCCCTTGGTCCAGAGCTTGATCGTGTAAATGCTGCGAGCACCCGTAAATTAGTAATTACTTTGCTTAATGAACAACCAAACCTAGCGCCTGATTTAGCTAGCTTTACTCGCGCCATTAAGTGGATAGCGCCAAGTAAGCGTAACCCTGGCATTCAGGAAGAACTTATTGCCTGGACGCTTCGTGAAGCTGAGTGGCTTGGTTTCACTGGCCAGGGCGCTTCAGCTAAATATGGTCGAGCATTTATGACCGGTACCGATGAGATTGGTATCGATACCGATCTGCCTAAACCGGTCGACCATATCTTGATTCAAAGTGATAACACTGCAATTGCGCCAGGCCCACTAGAGCATGACATTGCGCGCGATCTTTCTGCAGTTGCTGATGTTGAAAGCCGAGGTGGCGCAACTGTCTACCGTTTTAGCGAAGCATCAATTCGACGTGGGCTTGATCATGGTAAAAGTGGTGAAGAAATTCGTTCCTTCTTAGTTAAAACATCAAAAACTCCGATGCCACAACCGCTGGAATATTTAATTGCAGACGTTGCTAAGAAACATGGAAAGTTGCGTGTTGGTAATACTGCCAGCTTTATCCGATGCGAAGACACTTCACTGATTGCACAGATCATTAGTGACAAGCGACTTGAAGTTCTCTCGCTTAGAAAAATTGCGCCAGAAGTTTTAATCTGTGATTTAGATGCTGCCGATGCCATGAATGTTTTGCGTAGCGCTGGCTACTTACCAGCAGCCGAAGCAAGTAATGGTGCGTTAATTACTGGCCACCGTTCTCATCGCGCAAAGGCTAAATCAAAGCCTCCTCGAGTGATTGGTGAGATTGATCAACCAACTGAATCAACTCTTGCTGCTGCGGTTCGATCAATCAGAGCAGGTGAAAAATCTAGTCATAAACAGAGCAAGATTCGTGATTCAGCCGCTAACGCTCTTGGTTCGCTACCGCGTACTACCGCAAATGAAACTATGGATCTTTTGGCCATTTTTGTTGAAAAGCAACAGGCACTTTCGATTGGATATGCCGACAATAATGGTGCCGTTTCACATCGCATTGTTGACCCGATCAAAATCTCGGCCGGCGCTTTAGTTGCTCGTGACCACGCTACTGGTGAGATGCAGAGCTTTAGAATCCCGCGTATTACGGGGGTCGCACCACTATGACCGACACCCAAAGTCCCAAATACGGCAGACTTAACCCCATGTCCGACCTAATGCTTAGCGCTCTCGAGACTTTAGTTCGATGCGAATCCCCCACCGAAGATATCGCCGCTTGTCGTGAAGTTGTCCAAGTTGCCAGTGCCATCGCTGCCGATGTTCTAGGAACTCCTGCGCAAATTCGCGAAATCGAAGGTCGGCCGGTTTTCTGGTGGGGCGATGCTAAGCCCGAGATAATTTTGCTGGCACATTTAGATACGGTTTGGCCAAAAGGTTCATACCAACCACTATTTGAAATAAATGGCGATGTAATTCGCGGGCCCGGAACTTTTGATATGAAAGTTGGTTTTTTGCAAGCTCTCTTTGCATTAAAGGGAATTAACGGATCAGTTGCTCTAGTTGCGACAACTGATGAAGAAACTGGCAGTCACGCATCACGCAACTTAATTAAGGAACTTTCCCAAAACGCTAAAGCAGTTTTAGTTCTAGAAGCATCACTTGACGGCAAAGTTAAGACGGGCCGCAAAGGAACTTCGATGTACCAAGTTAAAGTTCATGGTCGTGCCGCTCATGCTGGGCTCGAACCTGAGAAAGGCATTAACTCAACCGTTGAAATCTCACATTTAGTTTTACAACTAGCAGCACTCGAAAATTCTGAACATGGCACAACAGTTGTGCCAACCATGTTGAGCGCTGGAACAACTACAAATTCGGTGCCAGATTTAGCTACTTTGGATATTGATGCTCGCTCATTTTCAACAAGTGAGTTATTACGGGTTGATGCTGCTATCAAAGCACTGCAGCCAAATAATCCAGCTGCTCGCATTGAAGTTAGTGGCGGTTTAAATCGCCCACCGCTAGAACCAGCTGCTACCAAAGCACTCTACGAACGAGCTGAAAAAGTTGCAGCGACAATCGGAATTCCAGCACTTGGTCATGCCTCAGTAGGCGGTGCTAGCGATGGCAACTTCGCAGCTGCAGCTGGCGCACAGGTTCTAGATGGTTTAGGTGCTATCGGTGGTGGCGCGCATGCGCTCACCGAGTGGGCCAGCGTTAGCGCAATGCACCAACGAACTGACTTCCTGCACGCCTTTATTAAGGACCTTTTAAATGACTGATGGCCCACTGATCGTCCAGAGCGATAAAACGCTGCTGTTAGATATCGATCACCCGGGTTCGGTTGAATGTCGACGAGCCATCGCTCCCTTTGCTGAACTAGAACGCTCTCCTGAACATATCCATACTTACCGACTTACAAATTTAGGGCTCTGGAATGCACGCGCTGCAGGCCACGATGCTGAGCAAGTAATTGATACTTTAATTAAATTTTCGCGATACGCAGTTCCGCACGCATTATTGGTCGATATTGCCGAAACCATGTCTCGCTACGGTCGCTTGCGGCTAGAAGCTGATCCAGTTCACGGGCTAATTTTGATTACCAAAGACAGTGCAGTTCTCGAAGAAGTTATTCGGGCTAAGAAAATTGCGCCGCTACTTGGTGTTCGCATTGATAAAGAAACTGTGGCAGTTCATCCCAGCCAACGTGGCGCAATTAAACAATCACTATTACGTCTAGGTTGGCCAGCTGAAGATTTCGCTGGCTACGTCGATGGCCAAGCGCATGAAATTGCGCTAGTACAAAAGGACTGGAAAATTCGCCCTTATCAAGAACTTGCGGCTGAAGGTTTTTGGCATGGTGGTTCTGGAGTTGTTGTGCTTCCGTGCGGAGCTGGAAAAACTATTGTTGGCGCTGCTGCAATGGCGCATGCCAAAGCCACAACCTTAATTTTGGTAACCAATACAGTTGCTGCGCGTCAGTGGCGAGATGAGTTACTAAAGCGCACGACACTAAACGAAGATGAAATCGGTGAATATTCAGGCGCTAAGAAAGAGATTAGGCCAGTAACAATTGCCACTTACCAAGTTATGACTAAGAAGAAGAATGGTGTTTACGCGCACTTAGATCTCTTCGATACACATGACTGGGGTTTGATCATCTACGATGAAGTTCATCTTTTGCCGGCACCAATTTTCCGTTTCACCGCAGATATCCAATCGCGTCGCCGGTTAGGTTTGACTGCCACTTTGGTACGCGAAGATGGCATGGAGGGCGAAGTATTTAGCTTAATTGGGCCTAAGCGTTTCGATGTACCCTGGAAAGAAATTGAATCGCAAGGCTATATCGCTCCTGCTGAATGCGTTGAAGTACGCGTAAATCTCACCGAAGCTGAGCGCATGTTGTACGCAACTGCCGAACCCGAAGAACGTTATCGCTACTGCTCAACCACAACCACAAAGCGCAAAGTTGTCGAAGCGCTAGTTGAACGTCACGCTGCCGATCAAGTGTTAGTTATTGGCCAATATATTTCCCAGCTTGATGAGCTATCTGAGGTACTCGGAGTCCCCTTGATTAAAGGCGATACTCCCGTGAAAGAGCGCGAACGTTTATTTGCACTATTTCGCACTGGCGAAATTAAGTGCTTAGTAGTTTCTAAGGTTGCTAACTTCTCTATTGACCTGCCAGATGCAACTATCGCGATTCAAGTTTCAGGTGCTTTTGGTTCGCGCCAAGAAGAGGCTCAACGATTAGGTCGAATTTTGCGCCCTAAGTCAGATGGGCGTGGTGCAATTTTTTATTCAGTAGTCTCTCGCGACACGGTTGATCAAGACTTTGCCCAGAATCGTCAACGATTCTTAGCTGAACAGGGTTACTCGTATCGAATCATTGATGCTGACGATGTTTTTCAAGGGAAGATCTAAAACGTTCTAGATCAACCCGAAAAATATCGTGGTGTTTTCCATCGATATGTATTACCGGAACTTCTTCACCGTACTTATGAATCAGTTCTGTGTCGCCATCAATATAAACCTTATTGATATCAAACTTTAATTCAGATTTGACTGACTCTAGGCTCTCAACAGCTACCTCGCAAAGATGGCAGTTCTTTCTGGAATAAACAGTTACCACTGTCACTTCTTCTTGCTCCGATTTTTGGTAATCGCCCGGTCAAATAGTTCTTGGGCAATTAAAGTTGCATCATTCTTGGCGCGGTATGCGTTCTTTTCAAGATCTTTCAGAACGGCTTCGGCAGTAGTTTTAGTTACCGTGGCAACCATAGGACCATATTTCTTAGCAAATAATGAATGTGCGACTTCGCCAATAGCTCGCGCTAAATCTGCGCGAGCTTCATCGAGCGTTGGTTCGGGTCGCGAATTTCCAATTGAATTCTGCCTGGAAATTGCGGGTTCTTGGCGCAGCCGATTAAGCACTTCGGAATATTCGGAGAGGTCGATTTCACGGGAAATTTTAGGCTGGGCGGTCATTGGGCAATCATCTCACCCTGATAGCGTTGCGCAATATGTGGGGCAGATTAAGTACGAATAGGGCGAAATTAAGCATCGCCGCCCTGCTTTCGGCTGCGCTAATCTCAACTTCTTTGCTTGCCACATCTGCGCAAGCACAAGTACGAGTTCGTCCCTCAACAGTTTGGGGCCACACATACGCTGGAAATTCGGTACCTGTTGCCAACATAACGACTTCCAATATTTCTCCTTCAGCAAATTTAGAAAAGCTTTCAAAGTTTGCAGTTACTTATAACTCATTTCCAATTTGGGCTCGAACCGAAGTGCAAGCAGCTCTTGACACTTGGGCGGCAAATTTCAAATCATCTGTCGATATTAATGTAATTGCTACTTGGGGTCGCAGCGCGAGTAGCGATATTCTTGGTAGCGCCCGACCTGGCAGTTATTTTGCTGGATTTACCGGCGCACCCGATTCAACACTTTGGTATCCGTCAGCACTTGCAAATGCACTAGCTGGTAAAGATTTAGATCGCGATAATGCCGAAATTATCATTCAAGTTAATTCACTAGCTAATTGGAACCAGCGCGGTGATGATAAGCCTGGTCCTACAGAATACGATCTGCAGTCAGTAATATTGCATGAAGTTGCACATGGCTTAGGTTTCTTATCTACCGATGCATATGATGAGTTTTTTGGTTTTGGTAGCATTGATCAACCCACTCCATTTGATGCATATATTCAAACTCCCGATGGTCGTCGCTTGGCTGATATGCCTACGCCATCTCTGGAGTTAGGAAAAACGCTAACCTCGCCACTCTATTGGATTGGTGAAAACGGTAAGCAAGCTAATGGCGGCGAGAAAATAAAGATGTATACGCCCGCAATTTATGAGCCTGGTTCATCGGTTAGTCACCTAGATGAAGCCACTTTTTCCAAGAGTGGGCCAGATGCGGTAATGACGCCAAACCTTGATGCTGGCGAAGTTTTCCATCAACCTGGACCACTTTTGTTAGCCATGATGGCAGATTTACGCGTAAAGCCACCAGTTGGTCTAGCTGTCAGCGCTCCTGATGCGCCTCGAAATGTTGAAGCCCTCATCAGCAATCAGAGCGCGATCATTACCTTCGATCCACCGGCTAACGCCCGCGCAGCACAGGTAAGTTCTTACACTGTCAAGAATTTGAAAAATTCGTTAACTGTTACGGGTACCAGTAGTCCAATAGTGGTGACAGGCCTCAAAAATGGGACACCATATTCTTTTGCTATAACTGCTCAAAATTCTTTAGGTACTTCGGTTGAGGTACTTACCAAATCAATAATTCCTCAAGCAGGCTGGAAAACTGCCCCCGTTGATTTAACACCTGATGGTCGCGACATAGCATCTACCACGTTTAATGGAAAGCCAATAATTGTTTTCACTGATGCCCCTAAAGGTGTTTTAAAGATTGCGACTTGGAATGGGCTAGTTTGGAAAAAAACTACCATCGATGGCGCTGGCGGCAGTGCTGGTCGAACTAAAAATAAAATTGCTGGACATATTTCGCTATGCACCTCAGGTACAGGCACCAATCAGAAGCTTCATATTTTTTATCCTGATGCAATAAATCGAGACCTGCGATATGCCCTATACGATGGCAAGTCCTTTATCTTTGATGTCGTTGATGGAAATGGTCCGGAAATCCAAAGTTATGAAATTGCGGACCGGGTACGCACAGCTAGCGATGTGAGTATTTCGAATGCGTGTGCAATTACGCCTTCTGGAGTCTCGGTTTTCTACCGAGATGAAAGTCAGGGAATCTTGCTTGGTGCGAACAAACGGGTAAATACCACTAAGTGGGTTTATGAATTAATTGATGGCGATCGTAAGACAGATGACCGAAGCACTGGCGATGTCGCATTTCACTTAGCCGCATATGTAACGAAGTCGACTACACACATTATTTATGACTCAGTATTAGTGATTAATCAAAAGCGTGAAATAACTTCAGGTGAAGTTAGATATGCCTCTCGTACTGGAATATCTCCAAATAGTTGGAGCTATAAAACGCTGGATAAAGCCGAAAATGGTGTGCCAGTAGCTGGTTTTGACGTTGCAATCGGCAAAGAAAGCGCTGGCATCAGAATGGTCTGGATCGCAGCTAGTGCCAGCTCTGCACCAGTGCCAAACCAAATTAGAAGTACCTTCGTGGGAAACACCGAGAAAATTTCTACAGCCAATACTGATGGTTTTGGTACTCCAGGAGCTTCTATTACTTTAGAAAACGGAGAGCTCATCTTCAATTGTGAATTGCGATTATGTTCGATGAATTTGACTAAGGCAAATATCCCGATTCGCTTAGTTTCGTCAACCCAAACAAAAGAACCAGGTCGCGGAGTCTTTGTAACTGTTGATAAAAAGAGGTTCCTACTGGCAGCAATAGACCGTCGTATTGCTTTTCTGATTGCTTGATTACTTCGAAAGTAAGCTATAAATATTGTTTCCGGTATAGAGATAAAGACCTAAAGCCTTACTAAATCCCATCGTAACCGGCTGCCCTAAGAAAGAGTTGGTCGCTATTACTTTTCCATTCTTATCGAAAGTAAGAAGCGTTCCAGCACCGCCATTTTCAAAGGCAGCATAGGACTTCGCATTAACTCCACTTGCGACAACAGCACTCGAAGTTGCTTTGTACCTGACTGTCCAAGTTGGTTTAAGAGTAGGCCCAAACTTAGTAATCGTAGCGAGCGAAGTAGTTTTATTCTTCAGGTAACCCCCGAGCAAAAGTGAAGAAGTCGCACTTGCCCAGTTTCGTGAAGAATTTCTCTCGCCACTTCTTACAGATTGTACAATTTTAGGTTTGGCATCAACTTTTACAATCACGCCATCACGGATGCCAATAGCTTTGTTTGCTAAAAACAACTCAGTGCTACTACCGAGCAAAATGCTACTTCCGTCGCTATTGCGAACCACTTTATCTAAAGTGGTGGTTGTTTTACCTATTCGTAGCGGTTTACCAAATTTGCCAAGTAAGTCCGAAGTAACGAATAGTGAACCAGCTGATTGCCAAGCCACAATTGAGATTCCAACCTTGTTTACACTTATTGAGGTCGGCAATACGGGTTGAGTAAGAGGTAACTGATATTTACCAGCTCCTACCCCGGCACTACTAACTTTCCAGAGCGTTAAATTCTGCAAATCTGGGCGAATTGTACCTTCGTCACCGATGACCACTCCATCTGGATTAGCTGCAGTTGGCGAAGGATTTACGGCATTTGGCATTGCGATTGGCGCAGCCGAAGCGCCAGTTAACCAAATATCTCCGTTTGCATCAAGTGCGCCAGTGGAAATTGTGAAGGCAGTTAAGTCTGAAAAACTATGCATCCATTTCTGCGATCCATCTTTATTAAGCGCTGTTACATATCCACCAGTTGGCGTATTTCCAAAGAGATAGATGGCAGTATCACCAACTAACATTCCGGCAATATCCTGATCAATTAGAATAGTTTTGACGATAGCTAACGGAGTTACCGGAGCTGCTGAAAGTGGAGCTGCCGAAAGAACTAGTAATGCGCTTAGCGCGAAGGAAATTTTGCGAAACATTTAAGCTAATTCAATTGAACGATCACGTGCCGCTTTCATTGACTTCGCCACTAGGGTGGCTAGATCGCCATCACTAAATGACTTTAGGGCAGCCGCGGTTGTGCCATTAGGGCTAGTTACATTTTCCCGAAGTTCAGTTGCGCTTTTGCCACTTTCCGCCAATAGCTTAGCTGCGCCAACAATTGTTTGAATTGTTAGCTGTGTTGCGACCTCTGTACTTAGCCCAAGTTCTTTAGCGCCCGCAACCATCGCCTCAACAAAGGCAAAAAAATATGCTGGGCCAGAACCACTGGTTGCAGTGACTGCATCTTGTAGCTCCTCGGAAACCTCAACCACTTGACCGGACTTTGCCAGAAACCCCGCCACAAATTTCTGCTGTTCTGGTGATACGCCTACGCCAAGTGACATGGCAGCCATGCCTGCGCCAACCATAGTGGCGGTATTTGGCATAACCCGAATAACTGAATTTGATTTGCCTAAATTACCGCTAATGAAATCTATCTTTTTGCCAGCCGCAAAACTAACTACTACTGCTCCAGGGTTTATCGCACCACCAACTTCAGCTAAAACTGCTGCCATATCTTGCGGCTTAACGACCAAGAGCACGGCATCCGCATCTCGCACGCTATCTGCAATTTCAGCGATTGTGATTGCGTATCGACTTACCAACTCATCAGCTCGCTCGACCCGCTTCTCACAAACCGCAATATTGTCAGGGGTTTCGCCATAAGCAATCAGGCCAGCAATTAAAGCCTCACCCATATTTCCAGCACCGATTACCGCAGTTTTCATATCGCAATCGTACCTGTTCGCGATGTGCACTTTTTGGTAATTACGCATAGGCTCAACCTCTATGTCCGAAGTAAAAGCAGGTTTTGCGCGCGATTGGGTCGAGTTTATTGACCCAAATGATGACGAAGAGATCTTTAAGTGTGACCTAACTTGGCTAACTTCGCATTGGACATGCATCTACGGCGATGGCTGTAAAGGTGTTTTTGCCGATCGTCCAAACGATGGTTGCTGCACTGAAGGTGCCATGTATTCCGATGCCGAAGACGAAGCTCGCACACAACGTGCTGCCGCTCTATTAACTAGAGATATGTGGCAATACTTCGATGTTGCACAACCTAAAAAGCCAGGCGGATTGCTACAAGTTTCCGAGACCGATGAAGATAATGAACGAAAGACTCGGTTAGTTGAAGATTCTTGTATCTTCTTAAATCGCAAAGGTCACGAAGCTCCAGGCTACACCGGATCTTTTGGCTGCGTGCTTCACCATTTAGCGCAAAAAGAGAATAAACATTTTGTTGACACCAAGCCAGATGTTTGTTGGCAGTTGCCGATGCGACGTTCTTATGAATCACGCGAAGTAGGTGAACGAACTTATTCAGTAACTGTGTTGGGCGAATATGAGCGACTCGCTTGGGGCGATGGTGGCGAAGATTTTGATTGGTACTGCACTAGTAATTCCGATGCACACGTTGGAACCCAACCGGTTTATCTCTCCAATCGCGCAGAATTAGTCGCGCTTATGGGACAAGCTGCTTACGACATTCTGGCCAAGCTCTGTGATGCGCGAGTTGAAGGTATTAGAGCAGCGCAAGCACGTTCGCTTCCGCTATTTGTTATTCAACATCCAGCAACAGTTCAAGCACAGAAAGAAAGAAGTCAGTCCTAGCAACTAGGGTTTAGTTATGGCCAAGGTAGAAAAAGACCCTTTTAAGTGCAGCGAATGTGGCTGGACATCACAGAAATGGGTTGGCCGCTGCGGCGAATGTCAGGCTTGGGGTACGGTTGAAGAGATCGCAGCTCCTAAAAAACTATCGCTGGTCGCAGGCCGAGTAACTCATTCGGCAACCCCAATCGGAGATGTTGATCTATCTGCTGCCAGCGCCAAACCAACTGGAGTCTCTGAGCTTGATCGCGTATTAGGTGGTGGCTTAGTACCAGGAGCTGCAATTTTATTGGCGGGCGAACCAGGAGTTGGAAAATCAACGTTGCTGCTTTCGGTCGCAGCCCAAACAGCCAAGAACAATATCCCTGCGCTCTACATCAGTGGCGAAGAATCAGCATCGCAAGTTCGCTTACGCGCTGAACGTATTAATGCAATCGATCCAAAATTATGGCTGGCATCTGAAACTGATCTAGGTGCTGTAATCACACATATCGATGAAGTAAAGCCACAACTTTTGATTATCGATTCAATTCAAACCATTGGCTCTAGCGCTACCGATGGCGCTCCTGGTGGTGTAACACAAGTGCGCGAAGTTGCTGGCGCACTAATTAGAATTTGTAAAGATCGCGACATAACTTTGCTCTTAGTTGGTCATGTAACTAAAGATGGTTCTATTGCTGGCCCCCGCATGCTCGAACATATCGTTGATGTGGTTCTACAGTTCGAGGGCGAGCGTCATTCCCGATTGCGTTTGATTCGCGCAATCAAAAATAGATTCGGTGCCAGCGATGAAGTTGGTTGTTTTGACCTAAGTGATACTGGCATTGAAAGTGTTTTAGACCCCACTGGCCTATTTACTTCACGTCACGCCGAACCAGTTCCGGGCACATGCGTAACAGTTACGCTCGAAGGACGCCGGCCACTGTTGGCTGAAATTCAGGCGCTAGTTTCACAAGGACGCGAAAATGATTTTGGTAATGCCCGTCGGGTTACAAGCGGTCTTGATTCAGCTCGTACTTCTATGACGCTCGCTGTGCTTGAACTTCGGGCAAATGTGCGCATAGGTGGGCGCGATGTTTACGCTGCCACAGTAGGTGGTATGAAAATGTCCGAGCCTGCAGCTGATTTAGCGTTAGCTCTTGCTGTGGCTTCAGCCGCTAAAGCTCTTGCTTTACCTGCTGATTTAGTGGCAATTGGCGAAGTTGGGTTAGCTGGTGAAATCCGCAAAGTAAGTGGCGTATCTCGACGCCTAGCCGAAGCCCATCGCTTAGGTTTCAAGCGAGCCTTAGTGCCAGTTGGTTCCGATGTAAAAATCCCCGGTATGGAAATTTTCGAAGTTTCTAGACTTGATCAAGCCCTACAGCGCGTAAAAATCGCTGAGTAATTAAATATTTCAGGTTTTTTAAATATCTAGGGCTAATTCTGCAGCTCGTTGGGCAATATTGCAATCAGAGATGCTCACTCGCTCACTAAAGAATGAGTAAAGCGCTTTTGCTAGAAATGAACCTTCTTGGCAAACTCCCCCAGCAACGACAATGCGAGGTGCGTTATCAATCTGCATATCAAGCTGATGAACCAACGCAATTAAATGTTGACTGGCTTCATAAATAATCCCTTGCGCATCTGCATTGCCTGCATCAGCTAAGCGACCGACTGTTGCTGCTAACTTAGCAATTTCAGAGCGTTCATTTGAATATGCAAACTCCTTAATGCCTTGCCAATCGGTAGCACCAATCTGCTTTAGAATTACATCGCTAAACGAATCTGGTTCAACTTCTTCGCCGGTATCTAAACCTGTCACTACCCAGCGAATCGATTCGCGCCCAATCCAGAAGGCGGCACCTTCATCACCCAGTAAATATCCCCAACCACCCGCGCGAATTGGGCCAGCTTCATCATCAATATACATAGCAATCGAACCAGTGCCGGCATAGAGCAAAATTCCTTCGCCAACTTCAAAGTTTGCGTAATACGCTAACTCAATATCGTGAACTACTCGCACCTTTGCATTGGGAAAGTAACTATGAAAAATCTGGCCCAATGGGTCAGTTGCGCTATCTTCTGACGCAGCCCCAGTAATGCCAGCAAAAACACCTTTTATTTCGGCACCATTTACAGCAGCAGAGATTTGCGTCAGTACTTCATGTACACGAGCTTTCGAATCAGTACGAAAGATATGGCCATCCATTGCTGCACATTTGCCGGAATCGACAATCTGCGAACCGTCATATAAGGCCCATTTGGTAGCGGTTGCGCCAGCATCAATTCCTAAGTAACTCATGGAAAAACCTTACTACTAATATTTTGCCATTCTTGACCTGACTAGATTCAACGCATAAGTTTGCTGAGTGATCATCTCTGCAGCCACTGTGCTTATCGATCAAGAACTGCAGAAAGAGGTATGGCTAGAGATCGAAGATGGTGTTATTCGCTCGATTAATAGCGGTACAACGCCTGAATATGACCTGCGTTATGACGGAATATTGATACCGGGTTTTGTAGATATCCATTGTCATGGCGGTGGCGGTAAATACTTCGGCAGTCTGACTGATTCCGAGATTGCCCAAGTAATTTCTACTCATCGAGCTGGAGGCACCGTAGCTGGACTAGCCAGTTTAGTTACTGAGCCAATTGAAAATCTAATTTCACAGATCAAGCGGTTGGTCCCATTTGCACAGCGCAATGAAATCGCCGGTATTCACTTAGAGGGTCCATATCTTTCACACGCGCGGTGTGGTGCCCATGATCCAAATCTTTTACGCACGCCAACCATTACCGAAGTAGAAACTTTGCTTAATACCGGTCAAGGTTTTATCAAAATGATCACTATCGCACCAGAACTAGATGGTGCGCTAGGAGTGATTGAGTACTTGGCAAAATCTGGTGTGATTGCAGCAATTGGCCACTCTCAATCAGATGCCTTAAGAGCACAAATGGCAATTGATCATGGGGCTAGCGTTGTTACTCATTTCAATAATGCCATGCCAAAAGTGCTTGATGGTCCTGGAACTATGAATTCTGCTGTTTTAAATGAACTGCGGGTTAGCCTTGAATTAATTCTTGATGGTGAACATGTAGCCACAGGCATTGCGCGCGAAATATTTGAAGCTGCGCCAAATCGCATTGTGATGATTACCGATGCCATGTCGGCAGCTGGTTCAATCGATGGCACATACAAAATCGCAAATTTAGAAGTCAACGTTAAAGATGGTGTGGCTCGATTAGCTTCAAATGGCGCTTTAGCCGGCAGCACTTTAACTATGGCCAAAGCCTTTAACCACGCATTAAATGAGATTGGAATAAGTATTACTGAAGCAGTTCACGCGGCCTCAACGCTGCCGGCGCTGATCTTAGGAAGATCTGATTTGGGCGAAATTGCAATCGGCAAAAGTGGTTACTTAAACCAGTTAGCAAAAAACGGCGAGATCACGCCAATAAAATGTTAATTCGCCCAGCAATCAAAGCCGACTTACCTGCGATCATGCAGTTAATTCATGATCTTGCCCTTTACGAAAAAGCGCCAGAAGCAGTCGAAACCAATGAAGCCGAGATGGGTACTGCTCTCTTCGCCGATGAGCCAAAGGTATTCTGCTCAATTGCAGATCACGATGGAGAAGTAGTCGGATTCGCGATTTGGTTCTTAAACTTCTCTACCTGGCAGGGTAAACATGGTATCTACTTAGAAGATCTATTTATTAAACCTGAGCACCGCGGCCATGGCTATGGCTTAGCAATGCTTAAGCACTTAGCTGCTATCTGTAACGAGCGTGGTTATGGTCGTTTTCAATGGTGGGTACTTGATTGGAACTCGCCAGCAATTGAGTTTTACAAGTCGCAAGGCGCAGTCGCCATGGATGAGTGGACGGTTTACCGCGTTAGCGGAGATGCGTTAAAACAGCTGGGAAGTTAAGCGGTAGGTGTTTGAGCTAAATCTTCTGGTGAATCTGGGGTAACCGCTTTTGGCGAACCAGTGAAAGTGAATTTCGCATCAGCGCCTTCGCCTTCGACATCTACCACAACGATTTCGCCAGCCTTTAACTCACTAAATAAGATGCGCTCTGATAGAGAATCTTCGATTTCACGTTGAATAGTGCGACGCAATGGTCGTGCGCCAAGAAGTGGGTCATAACCACGAGCAGCAAGTAAATCTTTAGCTGCTTGGGTTAGCTCGATACCCATATCTTTTACCTTTAGGCGTTCATCAAGGGATGCAATCATTAGATCAACGATCTGAATAATTTCATCTTTGTGTAGTTGATGGAATACCACGATGTCATCAATACGGTTTAGAAATTCAGGGCGGAAGTGCGCCTTAAGTTCATCGCCAACCTTGGCCTTCATGCGTTCGTAATTTGAGAGCTCATCAGATGAGTTCGCAAATCCGAGACCAGCACCCTTGGAAATATCTTTAGTACCCAAGTTAGTGGTCATGATGATTACGGTGTTCTTGAAATCAACTACCCGCCCTTGTGAGTCTGTTAGTCGACCATCTTCGAGAACTTGCAGAAGTGAGTTAAAGATATCTGGGTGAGCTTTTTCGATTTCATCGAAAAGTACCACTGAGAATGGGCGACGACGTACCTTTTCAGTTAGTTGGCCACCTTCGTCGTAACCAACATATCCGGGAGGGGCGCCAAATAAGCGTGAAGCTGTGTGGCGCTCGGAATACTCAGACATATCAAGTTGAATTAACGCATCAGCATCACCAAATAAGAATGAAGCTAGCGTGCGTGAAAGTTCGGTCTTACCAACACCAGAAGGGCCGGCGAAAATAAATGAACCACCTGGGCGCTTTGGATCTTTCAAGCCAGCGCGAGTACGACGAATTGCTTGTGAGAGCGCCTTAATCGCTTGATCTTGGCCGATCACGCGCTTATGTAGTTCATCTTCCATGCGCAACAAGCGAGCAGTTTCTTCTTCGGTTAGCTTAAATACTGGAATACCAGTTGCGATCGATAGAACTTGAGCGATGAGTTCTTCATCAACTTCAGTTACTTTATCAAGATCAGTTGCTTTCCAATTCTTCTCAGCTTCAGATTTTTCGGTAGAGAGTGTTTTCTCTAGATCACGGAAGGATGCTGCCTTTTCAAAATCTTGACCATCAATTGCTGACTCTTTCTCTTTGCGAGCGGCAGCGATCTTGTCATCAAATTCACGAAGTTCGGCAGGTGCGGTCATGCGCTTGATGCGTAAACGTGAACCAGCCTCATCAATTAAATCGATAGCTTTATCTGGCAAGAAGCGATCAGAAACATAACGATCTGCCATATTCGCAGCAGCTGCCAGTGCGCCGTCGGTAATCGAAACCCGGTGATGAGTTTCGTAGCGATCGCGTAGGCCTTTAAGAATTTCAATGGTGTGAGCCACAGATGGTTCTTTGACTTGAATTGGTTGGAAACGACGTTCTAGGGCGGCATCTTTTTCAAGGTGCTTGCGATATTCATCAAGCGTAGTTGCGCCAATTGTCTGTAGCTCACCACGAGCAAGCATTGGCTTTAAAATACTGGCGGCATCAATTGCGCCTTCAGCTGCGCCGGCGCCAACCAAGGTATGGATTTCATCGATAAAGAGAATGATGTCGCCACGAGTTTTAATCTCTTTTAACACTTTCTTCAAGCGCTCTTCGAAATCACCGCGATAGCGAGAACCGGCCACTAATGCGCCTAAATCAAGTGAATAAAGTTGCTTATCTTTGAGGGTTTCAGGCACATCATTCTTAACAATTGCTTGCGCTAAACCTTCGACCACAGCAGTTTTTCCAACACCTGGCTCGCCAATTAATACTGGATTGTTTTTGGTACGACGAGAAAGAACTTGCATGACGCGTTCAATTTCTAGTTCGCGACCAATAACTGGATCGAGTTTTCCTTCGCGGGCGGCTTGAGTTAAGTTACGACCGAATTGATCAAGTACTAATGAAGTCGAAGGAGTTCCCTCGGCTGGACCATTTGCAGCCACTGCTTCTTTGCCTTGATAGCCAGAAAGTAATTGAATAACTTGTTGGCGCACTCGATTTAAATCAGCACCTAGTTTTACTAATACCTGGGCAGCTACGCCTTCGCCCTCGCGGATAAGGCCGAGCAAAATATGTTCAGTGCCGATGTAGTTATGTCCTAGTTGCAGCGCTTCGCGAAGTGAAAGCTCAAGAACTTTCTTTGCGCGAGGGGTAAATGGAATGTGACCACTTGGTGCTTGCTGACCTTGGCCGATAATTTCTTCAACTTGCGCACGCACGGCTTCAAGTGAAATGCCCATGCCTTCCATCGCTTTAGCAGCGACGCCTTCGCCTTCATGAATTAGTCCAAGCAGAATGTGCTCGGTGCCGATGTAGTTGTGATTGAGCATGCGTGCTTCTTCTTGGGCTAGAACAACAACCCGGCGGGCACGGTCGGTAAAACGCTCAAACATGGGCGGCACTCCTTCTATTCGTATCTCGCTAAGCCTAATACCCGAGGGGGCAAGCTCGCGAGGCGGGTTTTACGCTTCAAAAAACCACAAGATATGCCAGTTATAACCAGTCTGAACCCCAATTTATGCCCTGACTGAGCGGGAAATATGGGTTGCCTTAGAGGATTTTTAGCATGCGGGTATTGCCCAAAGTATTTGGTTTTACCGATTCCAGGTCGAGGAATTCAGCTACACCAGAGTCATAAGACTTAAGTAATTGAGCGTAGACCTCAGGCTCAACTGGAGTCCCTTGAATTTCCTCAAAACCATGTCGGCCAAAGAATTTAGTTTCAAATGTTAAACAGAAAATTCGGGAAAGGCCAAGTTCGTGAGCACGCTCAATGATTCGTTCCAGAATTAGATTTCCAATGCCATTGCCGCGCAAGTTTTCGGTAATTGCAACCGAACGCACCTCTGCTAAATCTTCCCAGAGCACGTGCAGGGCGCCGCATCCGACTACTTGGCCATCTTCAACAGCCACCATAAATTCCTGCACGCTTTCGTAAAGAGTTACCGTCTCTTTTTGTAGCATGCGACCGCCGGATGCAAAATCAACAATTAATTTATGAATTGCCTTTATGTCAGAGGTGCGAGCTGGCCGAACTTCAATCACTATTCAAGCTCCGGCTTTACCAATGGGAACAAAATTGTTTCGCGAATTCCGAGGCCCGTAAGTGCCATGAGTAATCGATCTACTCCCATACCCATACCGCCCATTGGTGGCATTCCGAATTCCATTGCGCG
The DNA here is from genome assembly GCA_945885625.1 of Bifidobacterium breve. Classification (GTDB taxonomy): domain Bacteria; phylum Actinomycetota; class Actinomycetes; order Nanopelagicales; family Nanopelagicaceae; genus Planktophila. The sequence continues at coordinate 21,557 of CAMCYS010000006.1, forward strand.
CAAGAAATCTTCATCAACCTGCATCGCTTCGACATCGCCTTTAGCACCAAGACGAGCTTGCTCGACTAAGCGATCACGTTGGATCACTGGGTCAATAAGTTCTGAGTAACCAGTGGCTAATTCAAAACCTTCCACATAGAGATCCCACTTTTCGGCAACTCCAGAAATTTCGCGATGCGCGCGAACTAGCGGCGAAGTATCAACTGGGAAACCCATGACAAATGTCGGTTCAATTAATTGATCTTTAGCAACATGTTCAAAAATTTCTTCAGCCAATTTGCCGGCAATCCAAGCCGGATCGATCTTCATGCCTAACTTAGTTGCAATGCGCTTTAGATCTTCAATTGGCGTTAGCGCAGTTACGGTTTCGCCGGCACCTTCAGAAATCGCTTCATATAGCGATATCTCGCGCCATTTTCCGCTGAAATTAATTTGCCGACCATCTTGATGAGTAACGGTTAATGAGCCTGCCACAGCCATCGCAGCGTTCTGAATTAGCGATTGGGTTAGTTCGGCAATTGAACGCCAATCACCATAGGACTGATAACTCTCGATCATCGCGAATTCTGGTGAGTGTGAAGAATCAGCACCTTCATTGCGAAAGTTGCGGTTGATTTCAAATACACGCTCAATGCCACCAACAACGCAGCGCTTTAGGAATAGTTCTGGGGCAATGCGCAAGAAGAGATCCATGTCGTAAGCATTACTAAATGATTTAAATGGACGAGCCGCTGCCCCACCATGTTGAACCTGCAGCATTGGCGTTTCAACTTCAATAAAATCTAATTCATGAAATGTTTGACGCAATGAACGCATGACCGTTGGTCGCATTCGGGCAGTTGCTCGTGCCTCTGGTCGCACAATCAAATCGACATAACGCATGCGAACTCTAGTTTCCTCAGAGAGCGGATTGTGTTCGTTAGGTAACGGGCGTAAAGATTTTGAAGCCAGTTGCCATGAATTTGCCAAGATTGATAGCTCACCCCGCTTTGAGGTAATAATTTCACCAGTAACACTAACGATGTCACCTAGATCAACTTGAGATTTCCAAGCAGTTATTGAATCTTCGCCAACTTTGTCGAGTGAAAACATTGCTTGCAGTTCAGTGCCATCGCCTTCGCGCAAAGTTGCAAAGCATAATTTGCCAGTGTCGCGCTTGAAAATAATTCGGCCAGTCAAACTCTCGATATCACCAGTTGCGGTATCGGTCTCAAGTCCCTGGTACTTAGCGCGAACTTCTCCTAAAGTTTTGGTGCGAGCTACAGCAACTGGATACGGCTCGATGCCCTGGGCAATTAGCTCGGCCCGCTTCTCGCGCCTGATCCGTAGTTGCTCGGGTAGGTCATCGCCGATAGCTGGAGTCTGTTCGCTCATAAGAAGTGCAGTCTAACTGCTACTGATTGCGCTCGTGAATCAGACGCAAACCGATCAACGTTAGATCTGGTTCGTGTTCATCAATTGTCTCTGAAACGCCCAAAATTAAGGGTGCTAGGCCACCGGTAGCAACAACGGTTGGAGTCTCGCTATAGCTCTGCGCAAGTTCTTCGGTGATGCGATTTACCAAACCATCAACTTGTCCGGCAAAGCCAAAAATAGTTCCGGATTGCAGTGCTTCAACAGTATTTTTGCCAATTACTGATTTAGGTAGAACTAATTCAACTTTACGTAGTTGCGCCGCTCTGGCAGCCAGCGCTTCAACCGAGATTTCAATACCAGGAGCTAGTGCTCCTCCTAAAAATTCGCCAGTGGGTGAAACCACATCAAAATTTGTAGAGGTACCAAAATCAACTACGATTGCGGGTCCCCCAAATAATGTGTGTGCTGCCAAGGTGTTAACGATACGGTCAGCGCCGATTTCTTTTGGATTATCAACTAGCAGTGGAACTCCAGTTTTAATACCTGGCTCGACAATTGTGGTTGGTACATCTTCAAAGTAATCGGCAATCATGCGACGTAGCTCACGAAGAGTTGCCGGTACCGTGCTGCAGATAGCTAATCCAGTTAAGTCGTATTCCGAAACAAGTGCTTCGTACTGCAACCAAAGCTCATCAGCCGTATTACGTGGGTCAGTCTTTACTCGCCATGACTGAGTTAAATTCTCGCCTTCAAAAATTCCTAACACCGTATTGGTGTTACCAACATCTACCGTTAACAACATGGTCATTTTCTCCTTACATCGAGGCCGATATCGAAATTCTTAGCAGAGTGTGTAAGCGCACCGATTGCTAGGTAATCCACGCCAGTCTCGGCATATCTCCGAGCCAGGTCTAAAGTGATGCCACCAGATGCTTCTAACTTAGTTTGACCGGCAACCAGTGAGACGGCACTGCGACACTGCTCAGGTGACATATTGTCGAGCAGAACTAAATCAGGCTTTAGCGGAAGCACTTCTGCTAATTGTTCTAAAGTATCAACTTCGATTTCAATTGGCGCGGTTGGAAATTCGCTACGAACTGCTTTAAATGCCGCTTTTACGCCACCTGCTGCCGCTATGTGATTATCTTTGATCAGGGCAGCATCTGAAAGTGACATTCGATGATTTGTGCCACCGCCCATGCGCACAGCGAATTTTTCCAATTCACGCCAACCAGGTGTGGTCTTGCGAGTATCGCGCACTTGACAATTAGTGCCTGCGATTTCTTTTACCCATTTGTTGGTAAGTGTGGCAATTCCAGATAAGTGACCCAAGAAATTTAACGCAGTGCGCTCAGCTAATAAAATTGCTCGGGCATTTCCGGAAACTCTAATCAAAACATCGCCGGCGCCAACATGGGCACCTTCTTGAACCAAAACTTTGATTTCGGCAACCCCAACTTCAGTCAAAACTGCTTTAGCCATTTCGATGCCGGCAACTACCCCTGATTCGCGAGCCACAAATTCTGCTTGCAGCTCGGCATCAGCGCTTATGGTTGCAGTGGAAGTAACGTCTACCCCGCCAGCCAAATCTTCGGCTAGGGCGGCTTTAACTAAATCGAGATTAATCATTTAGTTATCACCTGCGCATATTCAGTTGCCCAATTACCAAACTCATCAATTTGCTGCACAATTCTTTTTTCCCAGGTAGTGCTTGTTTCTGGAAAATCTTCACGCCAATGTGAACCACGAGTTTCTTGTCTAATCAAAGCTGCTCTCAAAATAGTTTGGGCAAGTTGAAATAGATTGGTAGTTTCCCAAGCGTCGACTTGCGGTGAATCGCTATGTCGAACTTCTAACCGAGACAAAGTGTTGCTGGTTTCGATAAGTGAGTCAGCCGAGCGCAATACGCCAGCACCACGACTCATCGCTGTTTGTAAGTCTCGGCGAACCGCTGGATCTAGCAAGAAAGATTGACTGGTATTTTCAACCGGTTCAGATTCGGCCGGCAGGTTCGCTGCGATATCTGCTGCAATTCGGGCACTAAAAACTAGGCCTTCAAGCAGTGAATTTGAGGCTAATCGGTTCGCGCCATGGACGCCAGAACAAGCAGTTTCGCCGCAGGCATAAAGGCCGGTAATGCTGCTGTGACCGTTTAGATCTACACGCACGCCACCTGAGGCATAGTGTGATGCTGGCGCAACTGGGATTAAATCTTTACTTGGGTCAATACCATGCGACGAGCATGATGCGTTGATAGTTGGGAATCGATCGGCGAAACCAGTTAGGTGGCGGACATCGAGCCAGACATGGTCTTTGCCACTTTCTTTCATCTTGCGCATGATTGCGATTGCTACCACATCGCGTGGGGCTAATTCAGCCAACGGATGTAGACCTTGCATAAATCGATGGCCATTATCGTCAACTAGATAGGCACCTTCGCCGCGAACTGCTTCGGAAATTAGTGGTTGTTGACCGCGCGATTTTCCGCCAAGCCAAAGTACGGTTGGGTGAAACTGAATAAATTCTACATCTGCAATTTTTGCGCCAGCTCGCAGAGCAAGTGCCACGCCATCGCCAGTAGAAACAGATGGATTAGTTGTGCTGGCAAATACTTGGCCCAGCCCACCGGTGCCGAGTACAACTGCTTTACCAAGTGCTTGACCAACTCCATCACGAGAGCCAGCGCCGATAACGTGCAACGTAACTCCACAAACGCGACCGGTTTTATCTTTCAGCGCATCTAGCACCAAGGCATCTTCAACAACTTCAATTTGCGGATCATTGCGAACAGCGGCTAACAACGCTCGAGAAACTTCAGCACCTGTTGCATCTCCACCAGCATGCAGGATTCGATTGCGTAAGTGACCACCTTCGCGCGTTAGCGCAATTTCGCCATCAGCTTCGGTATCAAATTTAGCACCACGTTCAATTAATTTACGAACTGCTTCAGGGCCTTCAGTAACTAATACCCGCACTGCTTCAGTGTCGCAAAGTCCGGCACCTGCCGTCAAAGTATCTGTTAAATGGGCCTCTGGTGAGTCGCCATCACCAAGGGCCGCAGCAATTCCACCTTGTGCCCACTTGGTAGAACCTTCATCAACTTTTGCTTTAGTAACTATTAAAACTGATAAACCAAAAGTGCGTAGTTGCAGCGCGGTAGTCATGCCAGCAATTCCAGAGCCGACCACGATTACATCGGCACGCGAAGTCCAACCTGGCTTAGGGGCGAGTAGCTTCATGAGTTAGTTCCCACCACTGCATTATCTAGTAGTCGAACCCCATTTACCCAACCAGCGATGATGGCCCGCTTGTTTTGAGTGGTTGCGCTCGCTGGACTAAAAGTTTTCTCATCAATAATCTCGGCATAGTCCAATTTGAAGGCAGGTTCGGTTGCCAATATCTCTTTCATTCGTGATGGTTCTTTTAGGGCTTTAGAAATTATTAGCGCAGCTGCTCGATCAGCTTGCGTTAACCGAACGTTTCTTGACGACAGAGCCAAACCATCAAACTCACGAACTGTCGGAACTGCCACTATTTTTACTTTTTTAAAGTGATTACTTATCAACCATAGCTGCTGAAAATCTTTCTCGCCGAAAACAGCCTTATTTGGTTTAACAATTTCGAATAAACGATTAACCACAGTTAAAACACCCGCAAAGTGACCTGGTCGTGATGCGCCCTCATAACGTTCGCCAACTTGCCCCGCTGAGATCTGAATTGGTTGGCTGGGATAAATCTCTTCATAAGTTGGAAACCAAACTTGTGTAGCGCCAGCCAAAGTTGCGATCTGAATATCAGCTTCCGGTGTGCGCGGGTATTTTTCGATATCTTCCGTCTCGGTAAATTGCAGCGGATTAACAAAAATACTTACAACTACCTCTTTATCTAATTCGCGAGCACGCTTAATCAACGCTTGGTGCCCCTTATGAAGGGCGCCCATTGTGGGAACTAGTACGGTCATCTTTTGGCTCCAGTCCTTTCAGGTACCGGGCGATGAGCTCTTATTCTAAATCAGTCTTTAGCAGATCCGAAATCCGCCCATGAGTGAGCAAGACAGCTTCAGGCTCAATTTCAAACCAAGGTGCTAAAACAAAGTGTCGTTCGTGGGCCCGTGGGTGAGGCAGCGTCAATTTCTCATCATTGACCAATAACCCACCAAATTGAATTAAATCTAAATCAATTGCCCGTGGCCCCCAATGAATTTCACGAGTGCGACCCATTGCGGTCTCAATTCCATTTAATAGCGCCAATAAATCTTTAGCAGATAGCTCTGACTCAACAATTGCTACCGCATTTAAGTAATCAGGTTGCTCGGGTCCACCAACTGGTTTGGTTTGTGAGTAACTTGAAACAGAAATTACTTCAGTTGCTTCGCGCAATAAGCCAATCGCTAGATCTAAATTTGCTTTAGCGTCGCCAATATTGGAACCTACTGAAATTACTGCTTTCATCGAGTGCGAATAACCATCACATTGATATCGCTGGTAACAGCGTTGACTGGAGCACTTGGTTTGTGAACTGTAACCAGAGCAATTTCGACTAAATCAGCAGTTGCCAATATTTCATCGGCGATCACGCCAGCTAATTTCTCAATCAACTTATAGGGTGTTCCGGTTATGGCTGCGACAACTAAATCACAGATCGCGCCATAATCAACCGTGTCAGCTAAGTCATCACTCTCAGAGGCTTTTTCAAGATCAAGAATTAACTCAACATCAACCAAAAATTCTTGGCCATCTTTAGTCTCCTCAGCAAATACTCCGTGATGGCCGAAGCCTTTAATGCCGTTGATGCGAATTGAATCATTCATTACAAGACCGCCTTGTTAGCTGCTACGCCATGAACTCTAACTGCCCAGATGCCGCTTTGGCTAAGTCGTTTAGTTAGCTCAACAGTTGCCGCTTCACGAGAAGTTGGATCGTCTCCACCTAAGAATCGCTTGCGGGATGCCCCAACTAAAACTGGGTGCCCGAGTTCTACAAATTGCGCTATTTCCTCAATTATTGCCCAGTTATCAGCCGGCTCTTTAGCAAATCCGATACCTGGATCAATAATTAAATTTGACTTACTTATTCCCGCCGAAAGCGCTGCCTCAATTCTTAAATTTAATTCAGCAATTACTTCAGCAACCACACTTGTATAGATCGCCAAAGAATTCATCTCTTTGGAGTGACCTCGCCAATGCATGGCGATGTACGGAACTTTTAGTTCGGCAGCTGTATCTAACATCGCGGCGTCCGCTAGCCCACCGCTGACATCGTTGATGATTGAGGCTCCAGCAATTACTGCGGCCCGCGCTGTTGATGCGCGCATGGTGTCGATACTTATTGGTTTCCCAGCATCAACTAATTTTGAAATAACATTTATAACTCGGCGTTCTTCTTCAGCTGGTGAAACTCGTTCCGCACCTGGCCGAGTAGATTCCCCACCCACATCGATTATGTCGGCACCTTCGGCAATAAGTTTTAATCCGTGTTCAACCGCATCGGGATACGTGAAGTGCTCGCCGCCATCGGCAAATGAATCTGGTGTGGTATTTAGAATTCCCATTACCAACATGGTTTATCTACCGAGCTGTGATAAGTGACATAGCTTCGGCGCGAGTAGCCGGATCACGTAAAACGCCACGCACTGCGCTAGTAATTGTGCGAGCTTCGGACTTACGAACTCCGCGCATTGACATACATAGGTGTTCGCAATCAATGATCACAATTACCCCCATTGGCTTCAAAATATCCATCATGGCATCTGCAATTTGTGAAGTCATGCGCTCTTGTACTTGTGGCCGCTTAGCAAAAACATCAACTAAGCGAGCAATTTTTGACAAGCCGGTAATTTTTCCATTTGGAATATAGCCAACGTGAGCAACGCCATGGAAAGGAGTCAAGTGATGCTCGCACTGTGAAAACAGGTCAATATCCCTAATAATCACGAGTTCTTCGTGCCCAATGTCAAAAGTTGTCGTTAATACTTCTTCCGGCGATTGGTACAGGCCGGCAAAGTTTTCCGCCATTGCACGTGCTACCCGAGCAGGTGTCTCTCTTAAGCCATCACGTTCTGGATTCTCACCTAACGCAAGAAGAAGTTCGCGAACTGCTGCTTCAGCTCGTGCTGCGTCATATGGCTGCTTGGCTCGGCCATCGCCATCTTCAATCGAGATTGAATTTATCTCACTCACTGGATTTCTTTCTAGTGCGTGGCTTCTTGGCTTCAACTACCTCTTCGACTTTAGCTCTCGCTGGAACTTCTACGGGTGGGATATCGGACGGAACCCGAGTAATTGATCCAGTCCAGGCTGGTCGCTCAGCCCAGGATTTAACTCTCTTAAAGATCTCGGCAATGTCATCTTTGTTAATTGTTTCGCGATCAAGTAATTCAAGCACCATAGCATCGAGAGTCTTGCGATTTGCCACCAAGATATCGAAGGCTTCTTGATGAGCATTCTCAATTAACTTACGTACTTCGGCGTCAATTATTCCAGCAACTTTTTCAGAGTAATCGCGTTCGTGACCATAGCTGCGACCCATAAATGGTTCTGAGCCATCGCTACCAAGTTTGATCGCACCTATTGCTTCAGTCATTCCGTATTGAGTCACCATAGCTTTTGCAAGCGCGGTAGCTTTTTCAATGTCATTTGAGGCACCAGTGGTTGGATCATGGAAGATAAGTTCTTCGGCTGCTCTACCACCAAGGGAGTATGCAAGTTGATCTAGTAATTGATTACGAGTAGTTGAGTATTTATCATCATCGGGCAAAACCATTGTGTAACCCAGTGCGCGGCCACGCGGCATGATGGTGACTTTGTGAACTGGATCAGTGTGTGGCAAAGCGTGCGCCACTAGTGCATGACCAGCTTCGTGATAAGCCGTTACTAAGCGCTCTGAATCAGACATTAAGCGTGATTTACGCTGTGGTCCAGCCATTACCCGATCGATAGCTTCATCAAGTTCGCGATTACCAATTTCGGTCTTTAGCTCTCGAGCTGCAAGTAGTGCAGCCTCATTAAGCACATTTGCTAAATCAGCTCCAGTAAATCCGGGGGTGCGACGAGCATATTCCAGAAGTGCTAAATCTTTTGCAATTGGCTTTCCTTTTGCATGCACCTGCAAAATTGCTTCGCGACCCTTTAAGTCAGGACGATCAACTGCAATTTGTCGATCAAAGCGACCTGGACGCAATAACGCTGGATCCAAAACATCGGGGCGATTTGTCGCTGCGATTAAAATTACTTGTCCATTTGCTTCAAAGCCATCCATCTCAACCAAGAGTTGATTCAGTGTTTGTTCGCGTTCATCGTGACCACCACCCATACCAGTTCCACGTTGGCGGCCTACTGCATCGATTTCATCAACAAAAATAATTGCTGGAGCATTTGCTTTCGCTTGGTTAAATAGATCGCGTACTCGTGCTGCGCCTACACCTACAAACATCTCGACGAAATCCGAGCCAGAGATTGAATAGAAAGGTACGCCAGCTTCACCAGCGACTGCGCGTGCCAATAGTGTTTTTCCGGTTCCCGGTGGACCATAAAGTAAAACACCCTTTGGAATCTTTGCGCCAAGTTCAGCGTACTTAGCCGAGTTAGCTAAGAAATCTTTAATTTCGTGCAGCTCTGAAATTGCTTCATCAGCACCTGCGACATCAGCAAAAGTTGTTTTTGGTACTTCATCACTCTGCAACTTTGCCCGTGATTTGCCAAAACTAAATACTTTGTTTCCGCCTTGTGATTGGCTGAGCATAAAGAAGAAGAGCAAACCAATAATTAGAATTGGCGCTATTGAAAATAGGAAACTAAGAATTAGAGGGGTCTTAGGAACGTCGATATTCCAGCCATTTTGCGGAGGATTAGCGCTTAAAGCATCAATAATTGTCGGCTCTTGGCGAACTACATATGATGCCTCGACTTTGCTGGCTCCATTGATAGTGCGACCTGATTTTAGTTCAATACGAATTTTTTGATCTCTATCTACAACTGTTGCACTCTTTACTTCTGATTGCGCAATCGCATCTAAAATTTGTGAAGTATTAACCTTTGTAAAGGCGCTACCTGTCCCAGAAATCTGACCGAATACCGATACGGCAATGATTGCAAAGACGATCCAGAAAAGTGGTCCGCGGAAAATACGACCAGCTTTTGTGGCTGGCTTCTTATCGCCACGCTTAGATACAGTCTTGATTACTTTCTTTTTCTTATCATTCTTAATTCCTTGAGTCATATTTTCGTTAGACATTTTGTTTCTATTCGTACATGTGCTTTGCGAGCACACCGATAAATGGCAAATTGCGATACTTCTCATCAAAATCAAGTCCATATCCAACAACAAAATCTGTTGGGATGTCGAAGCCCACGTACTTAACGGGAACTTCAACTTTGGCAGCCTCTGGTTTACGCAGAATTGCCAAGATATCAACATTGGCAGCGCCTCGTGATTCTAGGTTTGACTTCAACCAAGAGAGAGTTAAACCTGAATCAACTATGTCTTCGACAATTAAAACATTCCGGCCCGTAATATCGCGATCAAGATCCTTTAAAATCCGGACTACTCCGCTGGACTTAGTGCCGGAGCCATAAGAAGAAACTGCCATCCAATCCATTTCTAGATGACGCTGCATCGCGCGAGTTAAGTCAGCCATCGCCATAACTGCGCCTTTTAATACACCAACTAGTAGAACATCTCGACCTTCGTAATCGGCATCAACTTGTGCTGCTAATTCTTTGATACGTGCCTGCAGATCTACTTCGCTAACTATTACGCGCTCGATATCGCTTTCAATTACTGATAAATCCACGATGCTCCTTCATTGATATTGCGGGCTTACTCAAATTAGCGGGACAGGAGCGAAAGTCTGCCCGAAATTCGGGAAACCTTCACACCGCCCGGGAGGCTACAGGCGCCTTGGCCGTGCCAAGAGGTGACAAAAGCCTCAACGGCGGCCACATGATCAGCGGTAATTGAGCCGGCTGGAGCTCCTGCCGCGTAAATGGCCTTACGTAAGAGGCGAGTTCGGACTGCTTTAGGTAGATCGGCCAGAGCAGTGATTTCTAAATCAGCGAGATCAAGATTAGCTGCAACTTGAGCTGCCCAGCCATCCAGAGCATCAGCATCGTCACGCAACAGGTCAGCGCTTCGTGCCAGTGCTTCGGTAATTCCAGGGCCAATGCTTTCCTCCAACTTTGGTAGCGCATCCGTGCGTACGCGTACTCGTGCAAAACTCGAATCAGAATTGTGTGGGTCAACCCAGGGAGTTAAATTATTTTCAGCACAGGCGGCCAATGTTTCAAGTCGAGTTATTTCCAAAAGTGGCCGGCAATATTTTCCGGTACATCGCGCCATGCCAGATAATGAACGCGCACCTGACCCGCGAGCTAAGCCAAGTAAAACACTTTCGGCTTGATCATTAAGAGTATGACCAAGAAAAACTAATTTCGCATGGTACTTCTCGGCTACACCATCGAGTGCGGCGTAGCGAGCTCGACGAGCCGATGCCTCTAATCCATCTACTAGTTCAACATCAACTTTAATAATTTCAACTTCTGGGATTCCTAATTCCGAAAGTTGCGTGAAAACTTTTGTAGCTTGTTCACCAGAATTATTCTGTAGTTGATGGTCAATAGTTACGCCCACTAAATTTATCAATAAATTTTTTGCTTCAGGAACAAGCGCAGCAGCCAGCGCTAAAGAATCAGCGCCACCAGAGACCGCAACTAGAACTGTGTCGCCTGCGCTGCAGCTAGATAGGCACTCTCGCACAGCACTTCGAATAGCTACAGTTGCTGGGTTCGCACTCACAGGGCTAAGACTAGACCCGACCGCCAAATGGCATTAAGCCCTTGATGCTATAAATACTTGAGTAAATCAAGCCCTTTTTCGTGGAATTGGCTTCCCACATCATGCCGTTGCCAGCATAAATCGTAATGTGGTGAATGCTCGAGATGGTTCCCTTGTATGAATAGAACAAGAGATCGCCTGGCACAAGTTCACTAAGTGATACATGCTTGGTGTAACCCGCATAAAGTGCTGAGTTTAACCGATCCCAGTTTGGCCAACCTAAGCCGGCAGATCTATATGCCGCATAAACTAAGCCTGAGCAATCAAAAGAATTTGGACCTTCGGCACCCCAAATATATGGCTTACGCGCCAATACTTGTTTCTTGGCAAAAGCGACTGCCACATCTCGCTGATCTTGCGTGGTTCGAATTGTTGAACGGCCCTTGAAGCCAAGATTTGGCCAAACTTTTGACTGACCAGGAGTTTGCGCCGCTTGTCCGGCTTGCGCTTCTTCAAGCAGAGCTAACTGACGTCGTTGTTCTAACGTAACGCGAACATTTCTAGCTTTTGCTAGTTCTTTAATCAACTGATCTTGGACTGCTCGTAACGAATCAACTTCTTTCTGCTGTAGCGCCTTAGCGTCATCGGCAACCTTCTTGGCCGCAGCAACTTTTTCAGTTGCTGCGATCTGTTTTACTTTTGCAGCATCAGCAACGACTTTGGCGTCATCGGCAACGACTTTGGCGGCTTTAAATCTATCTAATGCAGAAGTATTTTGGTCACCGAGAGACTGCAGAATTGTAATTCGGTCAACTAAGTCTTGTGGGCCATTGGCACTTAGCAGAGGTTCGATATCGGTAAAGGTGCCACCCATAATGTAAGCATTCGCTGCCAACTGGCCAATTGTTCTATATGCAAATGCCACTTCTGCAGCCGTTTTACGAGCATATTCGGCAGCCGCATTTGCTTCTGCGGTGGCCTTAGTCAATTCAGCTTTTGCGCTTACATAAAGTGCTAGCGCTGCATTAGCTTTAATTGTTAGAGCCTTCAAGGACAAATTTGCAGCCGCTAATTTCTTGGCAGCCGCATCAGCTGCTTTCTTTTTAGCTGCTTCGGCTTTTTTTGCTGCTTCAATCTGCGCCAAAGTTGGTTTTGGGGTGGCGGCATAAACAGTCGTGCTGCTACCTAGAAAAGTAAGCGCGACTGCGAGCGCAATAAACCGCTTCGACATGCTCCTAGGATAAATGGAGCACCTCAGAAATGAGTCAGAAGTGCCGCCGTGTCAGTACTTATTTAACTTAGTACTTAATTAGATACATCACGTCGCTTGAAGAGCGTGATCACTATTGCGGTGCTAACCGCTAAATATATTGAAACCATCGTTACTGAGTGGGTATAAGAGATATCAGGTGTGCCACCAACTGCGATTGTGGACATCAAGCTTCCGGGCATCCAATTTCCTAAACTTGATTTAACGGCAACTAGGATATTTTCCACAATCAACAACCAGATAACACCCAGGGAGATAGCGCTAATTGGCGATCGGAGCAGTAATCCTAAAATCATTCCAACAGTGCCGAATGCAATCACAGATAAGAGCACATTTCCGAAAGTTTTTGCCATTTCTTGGAGTGCATCAGAGGTCACCCAAGCATCAGTTGAGACCTTAGCTCTACCCGATAACCCAAAAGCTAAAGACATGCTGACTACAGCAGCCAGAATTACCATCACAATGGCAAATGAAGCCATCGAGACATATTTACCGATTAACAGTTGTAGTCGACGTGGTTGACGTACCAATAAATTTCGCAAAGTTCCGTAGGTGTATTCCTGTGCAGTTTGTGCGGCGAAGACGCAAAGAGCGACGATTCCTAATAACCCAGCTGCATTACTAAAACCAATAGTTAACCCACTTGGTAGCTGCAGAATTTCACGCGAAATCATGTTGCCACGATCGGAATTTCCTTGCGGTGAATCAATCAACAAAAAGAGTAACGAAGTAACCAAGCCAGTTAAACCAGCCGATGCCAGCATGGTGCCTAGAAAAAGTGTTGGTCGGCGCAGTTTGCGCCACTCTGCTCTAAAAACTTGGGCACTATAAACCTTGATCATTCGGAATCCCCCGTCATTTCAAAGAAGGTTTCTTCCAGGCTTGGCAACATCGGCGATAGCTGCGAAAGCGTGATACCAGCGGCAAATGCCGATTTATTAAGTTCAGCTGCCCACTCTGCTGGACCTTCAATATGCGCAACACCGCTTCGAATGGTTGTCTTATGTCCGGCCGCAGCTGCAATTTCAGAAATCTTGGGCAAATCACTTTCATTTGGAGTCTTCACCAAGATAAAAGGTTGTTGTGCCAAAAATAAATCTTCGATCTTGCCCGCAAATAAAACTTTGCCTTTGCGCAACATAACTAGATGCTGACTTATTAACTCGAGCTCTGAAAGCAGGTGTGAAGAAACAAAAACCGTGGTTCCCTCTTGCGCTAGCGATTTCAATAAATCTCTAATCTCTTGAATTCCTTCTGGGTCTAAACCATTAGTTGGCTCATCAAGAATCAATAACTTTGGATTAGGCAGAAGTGCGGCCGCAATACCCAGCCGTTGTTTCATACCTAATGAATAAGTCTTATATTTTGAATTACCGCGATCACCTAAGCCAACTCGTGCAAGCAGTGATTGCAAATGATCGGTTCCGTAGCCACCCAAAGTTGCCAATACATTTAAGTTTTCGCGACCAGTAAGAGCTGGATAGAAAGCTGGTCCTTCAATCATGGCACCGACACTGGCCAAGTATTTTTCCGGGTGCTTAATTGAATGACCCAAGATTTCGCCAGAACCACCAGTAGGTGAGATCAAGCCCAGCAACATGCGAATAGTGGTGGTCTTGCCTGACCCATTTGGCCCGACGAAACCACAAACGGTGCCCATTGGTACTTCAAAATTAGCGTGTGAAACAGCAAAGATATCGCCGTATTTCTTACTTAAATCTTGAACTGCTACTGCGAGATTACTCATGCCCACCACAATAGTCCTTTCCCTTACACTTAGCAGGTGAGTAAAGAAGCCTGGGGCTATCAAGAACCCAATCGCCGCCCTGCCCCAGATTGGGTAGTTGATCCACAAACTTCTCAGGTTCGCGCTGGCCTAACCCGCACTGGTTTTGGCGAGACATCTGAAGCGCTCTTTTTAAACAGTGGCTTCACCTATTCTTCGGCGCAAGAAGCTGAAGATTCATTTACTGATGAGACTGATCACTTTGTCTATGGCCGTTTTGGTAACCCAACCGTTGCGATGTTTGAAAATCGCTTAGCCGAACTTGAAGGCGCTGAATTTTGTGTAGCTACCGGTTCTGGCATGTCTGCCATGTTTGCATCTATTGCCTGCATGGTTAAGGCCGGCGATCGTGTCGTTGCGTCGGCCGCCATGTTTAGTTCTTGCCACGTTGTGTTAACTGAGTTTTTACCCGCTTGGGGCGTCGAAGTAGAACTTGTAAAAGGTACCGATGAAAAAGTTTGGGCCGAAGCGCTTAACAAGCCAACTAGAGTAGTTTTTCTGGAATCGCCTAGTAATCCATTAATGGAAATTGTTGATATCCGAATGATTTCTGATTTGGCACATAAAGTTGGCGCAACAGTTATTGTCGATAACGTAATGGCATCGCCGATTATGCAACGTCCACTAGAACTTGGTGCAGATGTAGTTATGTACTCAGCCACAAAACATATTGATGGCCAGGGTCGCGTTCTTGCTGGCGCAGTACTTGGTAGTTTCGGTTACATCAATGAATATTTCATACCATTCTTCCGTCATACCGGACCAGCGCTAAGTCCGTTTAGTGCTTGGGTGCTTTTAAAGTCACTCGAAACTTTAGATATGCGAGTCGAACGAATGGCTAATAACGCAGAAAAAATTGCCGAGTTTTTAGCTACTCGTCCAGAAATTGAAGTTGTTAGCTTCCCAGGCTTGCCATCGCACCCAGGTCATGCATTAGCAAAGAAGCAGATGAGCGGCTTCGGAACGACTATCGGCATTACCCTCAAAGGCACCAAAAAAGATGTCTATAAGTTCATGGATGCTTTGCGAATCATTGATATTTCCAACAATTTGGGTGATAGCAAGTCACTTATTACCCACCCAGCTTCAACAACTCATCGCCGATTAAGCCCAGAAGATCAGATTGCGATGGGAATCACCGCAACCACGCTACGTCTATCAGTTGGCTTGGAGCACAGCGATGATCTAATTAAAGATATTGCGCAGGCCTTAGGTTAAATTTAAATTAAGACTGCTGCAACAAGTAATACCGAATATAAACTTAAGTAAGTTATCGACCATTGGAAAACTTTGGCAGCAACTTTGCCATAATCCGGATTGCTACCGCGTAACTGGACTAGTTCGTATGCAAAGACTGCAAAGAGAATTGCATTGATCGCTTGAACCCAATTAGCTAATCGAGCAAAATCGATTGTTGCAATTGAAGCTAAGTACATTGCGATGGTATGAAACCACATCTGTCCATGTAAATTCTTCTGCGAAGTAACACCAGGCAACATGGGAATTCCGGCAGCGTTGTAATCATCTTTATATTTAATTGCCAGTGCCCAGAAATGTGGCGGTGTCCAGAAAAACACTACAAAGAAAAAGGCCCAAGCGACGCTTGATAACTCATTTGTAACTGCAGCCCAACCAATTAAGACTGGCATGCAGCCGGCGATACCGCCCCAAACAATATTTTGCGAGGTGCGTCGCTTGAGTGCCATCGTGTAGATGACTACGTAAAAAACAATTGCAGCTAAAGTCAATAAGGTGGCAAGTGGAGTAGTAAACATCCAGAAAATAAGAAGTGAAAGCAACCCGACAACAGTTGCGAAAATAGTTGCTTCCCTACGCGAGATAACACCGGTTGCAATTGGTCGTTGCGCAGTGCGCTTCATTAACTTATCGGTTTCACTTTCGATCACCATGTTAAATGCGTTCGCACTACCTGCCGCCAAAGTTCCACCAAGAATCGTGGCGATAGATAGCCCCACTGAGGGGATTCCATTTTGAGCTAAAACTAAAGCCGGTAAAGTTGTCACTAGTAATAGCTCGACCACCCTTAACTTCATGAGGTCGAGATAGCCACGAATTCGCAGATCTGAACTCTTATCGGGCTGATTTATGCTCACTGAGCAAGATTACTGATTAATTTGTCTTGTTTAGTTACCATCAAGGTTCTCAGCAATACTTGTTGGGCTCGGTGAAATACTAGGCACTGGTTTGGCAAATTTAGCGAGCACTTTGTCGAGCGCTACCCGAGCTGCCTGTGCAGCCGCATAGCTCCTAGGAATCTGATCAGCAATCGCCACAAATATGTACTCGCGATCACCGCCTTGCACATATCCAGCCAACGAAACAACCCCTGTCAAGAAACCAGTTTTTGTTCGCACCAAGCCAATAGCTTTAGGAGCACTAGTTACAAAACGATTGCGCATGGTGCCATTAACCCCGCCTACTGGTAGGCCGCCGTATATGGTGCGGTATTTCTCGTTGTCATAGGTTTTAAGTAGTAACTCTGCCAACATTTGAGCAGAGACTCGATTGGATCTTGAAAGCCCGCTGCCATCAACGGCTTTTAAGCCAGTTGAATCAATCTCAAGATTGCTAAGAGTTTTGATAAAGGTTTCTTCGATTCCAGATTCGGCATAACCAAAGCCAGCCTTCATCGAGGCATACATAGCCATGCGATTGCCCAGAGTGTTATCGCTCCAGATCAACATCCAATCCATGATTTTCTGCAGCGGAGGTGACTCAAATTTAGCAATTGACTCTTTTGAATTAAGCCGAGCTTCGGCAGCTGAGACTTTTGCAGTAGTTACTTTAATATTTCGAGCCACAAATTGAGCTTTAATGAAATCAAGATCAACGGTATGCATTTTGGAATACTCAATACTTAAAGTTTCTATTGGTGCCCCGTTATCAAAATCAAGTTTCTTAAGTGCAGTTTTTACAATTTTAGGAAGAGAGACACGACCCATTTTGGTCGCAAGCCAATTTTTTCGCTCCATCCAAGGATCTAGCGAGCCCGCAATAATTAAGGTATTCGGTTCGGTTCCGGTCAGAATCTCGGTAGTGAATCGAAAATCTGGAGCCACATAATCTAATAGAGCTACTGCCGAAATTATTTTTAGAAGCGATGCTGGCTTGCGCAAAGAATCGGCATCATTTTCAAAAAGTGTTTCGCCAGATAGCGGATCGACCAAGATCAAGCCGGGGTCCGCTAGGGTTTTCGAACTGACTGCGCTCTTTAAAATAGGGCTAATGGTGCTGCTTTTTAGAGCTGCGGGAGCACCAGAAGTCATGGCTGCTGTAAGCGCAAATAGAACTACGCTGATTGAGGCGATTGATAACGGACGCAACTTCATGGTGTGAATACTACTTTCTAACTAGTAAAGATAGATTGACCCAATGAGCATGCCGCCAGCTGAAATCGGTCCAGGAGAATTTTTTCCGGTCATAGGCGTAGGGCCGCATCCAAAACCTTGGCCAGTCGGTACTGAATACGACTTAGAACTTCTTGAGAATGGTGATCGTCGTAATGTGCTCGACAAATATCGCTATTGGACAGTTGCGGCAATTGTTGCTGATCTAAATACTAAGCGCCATAAATTGCAGATCGCAATCGAAAATTGGCAACATGATTTGAATATCGGTTCAGTGGTTCGAACTGCAAATGCTTTTAATGTAAGTGCAGTTCATATCGTCGGTAAGCGCGATTGGAATAAACGAGGTGCGATGGTAACCGATAGATATTTAAATATTGTGCATCATCCAACTGTTGAAGACTTTGGAAATTATTGTCACGAAGCCAGCTTGCCAATTATTGGCATTGATAACTTGCCCGGAATATCGAAGCAACTTGAATCAACCCAGCTGCCAGAAAGTTGTGTTCTGCTTTTCGGTCAAGAAGGCGCGGGCATGAGCGAAGAAGCAATTGCGGTTTGTGAAGTAGTGCTAGAAATTAACCAGTATGGCTCTACCCGCAGCATGAATGCATCAGCTGCTGGAGCAATTGCCATGTATCACTGGGCGTTACAACACTTACCCAAATAGACAGTAATTATTCGTCAGCTAGAGCTTCGCGTACAGAAATTAAGCGACGATCAATTTCGGCAGCCTCAGTATTTCGCCCTAAAATTCGCATAACTGCAGCCATAGAAGTTTCAATATCTACGATGAATTCAAAATCTTTAGGATCTTCATCGGTAGCTACAGTTAAAACTTGATCTAGCGTGTTTAGGCCTTCTTCGTAGTTCTCTAAGAGCACTTGAGCTTTGCCATACTCAAAGAGGGCATTGTTTGAGCGAATATGGTCATGGGCGGTTTCAAAAACATCGAGCGCTTTGCGCGCACGAGTTAAAGCTAAATCGCCTTCGCCTAGTGCAACATGGCACGAAGCAATCTTTTGATCGCAGCGAGCAACTTGAATTACCTCTTTATTTCGCTTAAAAAGATCACGTGCTTCGTAGAATGAAACGATTGCTTCACGGAAATTCTTAAGTGAACGATGAGCACAACCAATTAAATAGAGATCATTCGCTGCGCCATATTCATTTCCATCAAGTAAATGTTCTTGAGCACATTCATCCATGGTGGAAATTACTTTTTCGAAATTCTTTGAGGCAAACCACCACTCACCTAGCGTGCATGCAAGTTCAAGTGCAATTGATGATTTATTGGCACGTAAAATCTCAACAGCTTTAGACATCGCAGTTGCTGCTTCTTCCATGCGCTTTAATTGATTTAAGTTGTAACCAATTGCGCTATACGCCTGCGCAACACCTTCAGATGGTGCACTTGCACCAAGTTGGTCATAGATATCGCAAGCAGTTTCAGCTAAAGCTAGGGCTTCGTCATATTGACCACGAGCAAAAATACGCGCGCTTAATTCGTAATACGTGCTGGCACGTTCAGCGCCTTCAACTTCTGGAATTCGATCCCAGAGCATTTCCTCGGTAACCAGATCTTCCATGCCTTCGTCATCGCTCATGCAGATCTCCTCTAGTTTTAGTTTCCAGCAACCTTCGAGTAACCGTGACTCTATACGCCTCAGCTCTTCTTTGCCTGTGGGTTTGCCTCCAAAACACCTCCCCTTTCACGCTCAATTGGGCCTGAAAATGCCAGATTTGCCTTCAAGATGCAGATGCGAATGATTTGCAGTAACATTTTGCCATGCATATTCCTGACGGATTTCTTGATGTCCAAACCTCAGTCATTTTTACTGGTCTTTCGGCCGCAGGTGTTGCTGTTGCGCTCAAAGGAGCTCGCTCACAACTAGATGAAAAAACCGCACCGCTTGCGGGTCTAACTGCAGTATTTATCTTTGCGGTTCAAATGCTCAACTTTCCAGTTGCTGCAGGAACAAGCGGGCATTTAATTGGTGGTGCCCTAGCTGCAATCCTGGTGGGGCCATGGGCAGCGACTCTGGCTCTAACAATAGTTCTTCTGATGCAGGCATTTCTATTTGCCGATGGTGGATTAACCGCTTTGGGTGCGAGCACTTTTAACATGTCAATTGTTGGAGTTTGGGCCGGTTATGGTGCTTTTCTCTTGGTTCGCAAGATTCTTCCAAAGAGTAAGCCGTCCATCCCGATAGCTGCTGCGATCGGTGGATTTGTTTCCGTGCCAATGGCTGCAATCAGTTTTACCGTTCAATATGCAATGGGAGCCACGGCAACTTACTCAACGACTACGGTTCTTGGCGCAATGGTCGGAACACACATTTTGATCGGAATCGGCGAAGGTCTTATCACGGGTCTTACTGTCAGCGCTGTGATTGCAAGCCGTAGCGACTTAGTTTACGGATGGAAAAACAACGCTAAGAGTTTGGAGATTCGAAATGCTTAACAACCGTAAGTTTTACGTTGCTGGCTTTATTGTTTCATTATTTTTAGCTGGAGTTGTTTCTTTTTATGCTTCATCATCTCCTGATGGCCTAGAAAAAGTTGCCGAAGAGATTGGTTTTATCGAAACAGCTAAGGAAAATACTAACGCTGATGTAGTTCTATCTGATTACGGAACTAAGGGTGTTGATAATGAGCGTGCCTCTGTCGGAATCGCAGGTGTTATTGGCGTGCTCGGTACTGCAGTTGTAGCAGGCGTTGCATTTAAATTAATTGCGCGTAAGCCAAGAAAGACTAAAAATTAGAATACAAGAGAACAAGCATCACCATGGTCATGATGTTGGTGAGCGGCTTTATCTCCATCGCCATACTTTTATTCATGCGCTTCCGTCACACTTAAAAATAGTTGCAGCGCTCTGCTTTATCCTGATCGTTGTCTCGACTCCGGTAACTCAATGGGGCGCTTTTGTGGCCTACTTTCTATGGTTATTCACCGTGGTCAAAGCGGCACAAATTCCATTTTTGACTTTGTTTAAGCGCGCTTTGATTGAAATTCCATTTATCTTCTTTGCAGTATTAATGCCCTTCTTTGGTACTGGTGAAAAAGTACAAGTGGGACCTTTTGAGCTATATCGCGAAGGTTTGATTGCTGGTTCGGGCATTGTAGTAAAGGGCACTTTGGGCGTCATGACCGCGATTATTTTGTCTACCTCTACGACTGCTCGTGAAATTCTCCGTGGGCTAGAACGTATGCGTCTACCAGTTCTTATGGTTCAAATTGCTTCCTTCATGTTGCGATATGTAAATGTTGTAAATGATGAAATGGAACGGATGAAGGTTGCGCGTGAATCACGAGGCTTTAACGCAACTGGAATGAAAAGTTGGAAAGTACTTGCCACTGCAGCTGGTGCATTGTTTATTCGATCTTATGAACGAGGTGAACGAGTGCATCTTTCAATGTTGTCACGGGGTTACCAAGGAGTTTTGCCACAAGAGCAAAAACTTAAGATAAGTGGTTCGATTTGGTTAACCGCCATGATCTACCCACTTGTTGCTGTAATCATTTTTATTGCTCAGTTACTGATTGGAAGAATGTAATGAATACCCCAAGTCTAGAAATAAAAGAATTAGCTTTTGCCTATCCCGATGGTAATCAAGCGCTATTCGGGGTGAACCTATCGGTGCAACGAGGCGAACGCGTTGCACTGCTTGGCCCTAATGGGGCTGGTAAGACAACTCTGGTTATGCACATGAATGGAATCCACCCAACCGCACATGGTTCGGTACATGTAGCGGGCCAACTGGTGGATGCTAAAGATAAAGAATCAATTAAAGATATTCGCTCAAAGGTAGGAATTGTTTTTCAGGATCCTGATGATCAGCTATTCATGCCAACAGTTGGTGAAGATATTGCTTTTGGCCCATACAACATGGGCAAGAGAGGCGCTGAACTTGATGCAATAGTTGATGAAGCGCTGCATCTTGTCGGAATGAGCGAATTCAAAGATCGCCCTCCTCATCATCTTTCATTTGGTCAACGGCGCCGCGTTGCTGTTGCGACAGTGTTGGCAATGAAACCTGAAATTCTTGTTCTAGATGAGCCTTCCTCAAACTTAGATCCAGCTAGCCGCCGCGAATTAGCCGATATTTTGCGCTCATTAGATATCACTATGGTTATGGTTACGCACGATCTGCCTTATGCCTTCGAGCTTTGTGAGAGATCAGTGATTCTTTCAGGTGGCGTGATCGTTGCCGATGGCAAGACTCCTGAAATTCTAAAAAATGATGAGTTATTAAAAGCTAATCGCCTTGAACTGCCCGTTGGCTTTTCAATTTAATTCGACCTTGCGCAATCGCAGCACTTAGTAAAACTACTAATCCCCCGACAGGTTCATTCCAGGTAACTTTTTCACCTAAGAAAATGATTCCCACTATCACGGCAACTACCGGCGTCACGAAAGTTACCGAAGAGGCAATCGCACTTCCGGCAGCTGCCATAATTTTAAAATTCCAGATATAGGCAAAACCGCTTCCGAATATTCCGAGACCTAACATGGCAAGTACGGGCCCAAGTTCGTACTTATTTTCGGCGATGCCATCGAATAAATAGAACGGCAACAAGGTGATAGTTGCAGCAACTAGTTGCGTAGCGGCCATAACTTCAGGTTCTAGTTTTAGTGGCAAAACATTCTTACGTGAATATGGAAATGAAATTCCATAACAAGTTACTGCTAACAGAAGTGCACCGATAGCCCACCATGGATTAGCTCCCAAACCATTCCAAGCGCCTAAGACAATAAGAACGCCGACAAAACCAAGAATTAGCCCGACTACTTGATGAAAAGGTAATTTCTCTTCGCGAAAGGCAATCATGATCGCAAGCAAAGTCATTAGTGGCGTTACGGCATTAATTATTCCGGCCAGAATCGAAGTTACTTCAGTTTCGGCAACAGCAAAAAGAATTCCTGGAATTACATTGAGCAAAAGTGAGACCACCCATAAATGCCCCCAAGTTGAACGCCCCCGAGGCAGCTTTAAACCCATGACTTTGAGCGCAATTAATAAAGTAATTGCCCCTAATAGGCAGCGACCAAATGCCACCCCAAATGGGGTCAAAAATTCAAGGCCCAACTTAATAAATATGAAGGAACAGCCCCAAACAATTCCGAGTGCTATATAAAAAGGCACCCAGGATTTAGTTTTTGCTGAACTCATTACGAAAGGCTACCGATTGCCGCGTAATTCAAGTGGTAAGTAAAGTTGATAATTCAAGGTATAATTAGGCATTGCTTCGACCGAAGCAAAGTACTTCCCCCACACAAGTGCAAAATTGCACTTTCTTGCGAGTCTTATCTCCACCCTGACCAATTTGAGTCAAACCAAGACGCGCTTGTTTACGTCTTGATTGGTGTTGATTTTCTATGGCTCTACAACCACGTACCCCTGCCCCTGGCAAAGCTCGACGAGCGGCCGCGGCCAAAGCTGGCAAGCCAGCAAACAAAACAACGGCGCAGAAAGAATCTGCAACTCGTCGTTATGCCGATATTGATCCGCGTTCGGTATCAAAGAAAGAAGCTCGCAACCTAGAGCGTTCGAAGTTACGCGCTAAGCGTTATGCCGAATCGAAAATTTCAAAGCCTCGCGCTGAAAAACTAGTCGATGGAAGCGCTGAAGTTCCAGTATTTGAACGTTCTCGTTCATCAAAGCCAGCAACCGGCAAGTCACGTACTGATCGCGGTGCACGACCAGCAACAGGACGCCCAGAACGTAAGTCATCTGATCGTCCGCGCACAGATGCACCTCGCAGCGAAAAGCCAGCATTCAAAAAGACTTTTAATGACAAGCGCGACAGGCGCGAAAAGCCAGAGACTCGTGCCACTAAGTTTGTAGCAGAGCGTGCAACGCGTCCTGATCGCAATCCAGCTCCTGCCCGTAATTCCGACACTGTTCCATCAACTCGTCGCGATGCTGCAAAAGCTCGCGCAACTCGCAGCAACGATGGTCGCCCAAATTTTGAACCACGCAAGCGCGAAAAATATGTTCCGGGCGTTGGTAAGCGTAGCGAAAACGCAGCTCGCGAATTCAAACGTTCCGAAGATCGCACCAACTCCTATAACCGGCCAGAACGCACCTCAAGTGCTTACGGTCGCACTCACTCAGCAACAACAGATTTCGGTGCGGACGATAATTACATTTCAGCTAACTTAGCTGATGCTAATTTGATTGATGCCACACCAAAGTCTGCAATCACAATGACTTTCGCCGAGCTAGGTATTGCTCCTAAGTTAGTTGAGCGCCTTACAGCGCAAGGAATTAATCACCCATTCCCAATTCAGATTGCAACACTGCCTGATGCTCTAGCTGGTAACGACATATTGGGCCGTGGACAAACTGGTTCAGGCAAGACTCTTGCTTTCGGTTTAGCAATGCTGACTAACCTAAATGGTCGCGTCGCAAAGCCGCATAAGCCACTTGGTTTGGTGTTAACACCAACTCGCGAATTAGCACAGCAGATTGATGAAGTATTAACGCCACTTGCGAAGTCAATTGGGCTTGATTCAGTAGTAATTGCGGGCGGAATGCCTTACGGCAAGCAGATCACTGCGATGCGTCAATCCTGCCCAATCTTGGTAGCAACACCCGGACGCTTGATCGATCTACTCGATAAGGGCGAAGTTCAACTCGATGATCTACAGATCACCGTTCTTGATGAAGCTGATCAAATGGCTGACATGGGCTTCTTGCCAGTAGTTAAGGAAATTCTTGATCAAGCTAAGCCAGATGGACAGCGTTTGTTGTTCTCAGCAACTCTTGATCGTGGCGTAGATGCGCTAGTTAAAAAGTATTTAAATGAGACAAAGACTCACTCATTGCAGAATGATCGTGCCTCAGTTTCGACAATGAAGCACTACGTACTAACAATGCAGACTACTGATAAAGATGATGTAACCGCGCAGATCGCATCTCGCAGCGGCAAAACCATCTTGTTCGTAAAAACTCAACGCGGTGCTGATCGCTTAGCTGACAAACTTGCTCACGCAGGTGTTCCAGTCGGCGCACTTCACGGTGGAAAGTCACAAGCAGTGCGTACTCGTACTTTGGCACTATTTAAGGAAACTCCTAACGCAGCCCTAGTTGCAACCGATGTTGCAGCTCGCGGTATTCACGTTGATGGAATTTCACTAGTCGTGCACTTCGATGCACCAACAGATCACAAGGATTATCTGCACCGTTCAGGTCGTACTGCCCGCGCTGGCGAAGAAGGCAATGTTGTATTGCTTTCAACTACAAAGAGCCAATCTGGTGTTAAGTCACTAACTTCACGCGCAGGCGTTACTCCGATATTTGTTCACGTCGAACCAATGTCTAACGAGTTAATTGATATCACTGGTGCAGTTGAGCCTTCAGGTATTCCTTACATCGCACCGGTGATGGAGAACAAGGGTCCAAGTCGTGGCAACCGTCGCCCTCGCCCTAACTCAAGCGAGCGTCGTCGTCGCCCTCGTTAATTCGATTTGATCTAACCGGTTTAGTAATTCAAGGGTTACTTCACCGGCTTTAGGTGCTACGCAGGCATAGGAAACTTCAATAGCAAAATCAATTCTCGCTATGAATTTTTCGACTACCGATAAATCGCCTCGCACAAATAGCGCGAATTCAAATTCACCGATTCGAGCAATTAAATCCTCTGCTCGTGCGCTATTTGAAAGCACATCAGCAAATGCCACAATCTCATCAATTGTCGAAGTTGCTGGCAGTTCTAACCTAATTGCACAAAGTTCAATGGCACTTCGTTGGAATCGAGCTAACTCGCGAGCCATCTCTTCGTAATAAAGTGGCGGAGCTAGCAAATTTGTTTGCGAATCATGGCGGCCATCGTGTGAGATTGGTTCGAATCTCGGTTTTTCCATTAGATTACTCATCTCAAGTGAGATTGAAGGAGAGTGGTGTGAGCGCTGAATCTAAGAAGCATCTCAGTCAATCTGCTCGTCGCCAAATCGTGACAGCCCTGCTCAACTTTGAAGGCGCTGTCGTATTAGCCCTAGGTATCTTTGTTTTGTATCTCGATTTAACTCGTGAAGATGTTTCCGTCGCAGGTTCTGTTGAAATCTTGCCTTTGCTTGGCGTACTTCTTTTCTCTCTCTTGGGAGGCTTGGGTCTGCTTGCATGTGCCTATTCCTTTAAGAACAAACGGCGATTTGGTCGTGCTCCTGCAGTATTGGCGAACTTAATTGCCCTCGGCGTAGCCAAATATCAATTTGAAGGTGGCCTCTGGTTTGTTGCCCTGCCGCTAGTTATGGTTGCGGCGATGACGCTTTATTGCGCAGTAACTATTGTCCCGGAAGGTAAATAATGGTCAGTATTGCAGTTGTTGGTAGCACCAATATCGACATGGTTGCATACAGCAATCAGATTCCAGAACGCGGCGAAACAGTTATAGGCAAAGATTTTGCAATTGGTTTCGGTGGCAAAGGTGCAAACCAAGCTGTAATGGCAGCGCGCTTAGGAATTAAGACTTACATGGTTGGCGCGGTTGGCGATGATGTTTTCGGTCAATCTGCAATTAAGAATTTCACTGACCAAGGTGTAGACACCGAGTATCTAGCAACCGTGTCAGGCTCTAGCGGTGTTGCACCTATCTGGGTCGATGGTGAGGGTGATAATCGAATCATCGTGGTCCCAGGTGCTAATGACAAAGTATCTGTTGCTCAAGTAGAAAATGCGATCAACTCGATTAAGGATTTAAAAGTAGTTGTTGGTCAGTTTGAGATTCCGGTTGAAGTTACTACTGCAGCATTTGCAGCTGCTCGTAAATTAGGAATCACAACTATTCTAAATCCTGCGCCTTATCGAGATATTCCAGCTGAGCTATTGGCGGTAACAGATTGGTTAATTCCAAATAGTCATGAATTTCAAGATCTACACCCGCAACATTTAGAGCCAAACTCAGATTCAGTAATTGCTGATTTCGCTACTGCCCAGAAAATAAATTTGGTTGTGACTTTGGGCGAAGACGGTGTCGTTATCGCTGATGGCGCAATAACCAAAGTCGCCGCGCAAAAAGTAAAGCCGGTTGACACAACTGGCGCCGGTGATTGTTTTGTTGGCTCCTTTGCTTTTGGCTTGGCTAAGCAAATGCCGCCAGCTAAGGCTGCGGCTTTAGGCTGCCAGACCGCTGGGCTAAGTGTCACTCGACTAGGGGCGCAGAGCTCTTACCCGACGGCTGCCGAAGTTGCTGATTTTCTTTCGGCCTAGCCGACCCTGCTAAGTGTGCCGAATATCGCTTAATTTACGCTGCCATCTTTGACTAGACGAATTTAGTCATGGGGGCTCACCTCGGTAGACTTCATGGGTAGATCGCTACTAACAAGGGGAGAAAGCCAGTGTCGGCTTCCGATTCAAATATCGATTTTGGTGCTAACGATTGGTTAGTCGAGGAAATGCAAGAACGTTACCTCGCAGATCCCACTTCAGTTGATCAAGCTTGGATTGAATACTTCACTAAGAACGGCGTTGCCGGTCAAAGCACCGCACCTAAAGCAGGAGTCCCCCCAATTCCTAAAGCAATGCAGACACAGGTCGCAACACCGGTTGCAACTCCAGCTCCCGTTGCACCTGTGCAACAACCGGTAGTAACGGCGCCAGTTGTAACAACTGCTCCGACACCAGCAGATCCTGTTGCTAAGCCGGTTCCAGTTTTAGTTACACCTGCGGCTTCATCTTTAACTCCGATTCGTGGAGTTAGCGCACGTGTTGTTCAAAGTATGGAAGCATCACTGAGCGTTCCAACAGCAACTAGTGTTCGCGCGATTCCAGCAAAACTAATGATCGATAACCGCATTGTTATTAACAATCACTTGAAGCGTACCCGTGGTGGAAAAGTTTCCTTCACACACTTGATTGGTTACGCAATGATTAAAGCGATGCGTGTGATGCCAGAGATGAATGTTTTTTATGGTGAAATTGAAGGCAAGCCGGCAATCGGACAACCAGAACATATAAACATTGGTATCGCAATTGATTTAGCTAAGCCAGATGGCTCACGTCAATTGTTAGTTCCTTCGATTAAAGGATGCGAAGAATTAGATTTTGCACAATTCGTTAGCGCTTATGAAGAAGTTATTCGCAAAGCACGTGGAGGCACACTAACTGTTGAGGACTATGCAGGTACCACCGCCTCGATTACAAACCCGGGCACTATTGGCACAGTTCACTCGGTTCCGCGCTTAGTCCAAGGTCAAGGCTTGATACTTGGCGTTGGTGCTATGGACTACCCAGCTGAATTCCAAGGTGCATCCGATGAAACCCTCGCCCGCATGGCTGTTAGCAAGGTAATCACGCTAACTAGCACTTACGATCACCGCGTTATTCAAGGTGCGCAATCTGGTGACTTCTTACGTCGAATTCATGAACTACTTCTAGGTGCTGAGCGCTTCTACGAAGATATCTTTGCCGCTCTTCGAATTCCATATGTGCCAATTCATTGGGCTACCGATCTCGATTTCACTCGTGATGACCATATTTCAAAGACTGCTCGTGTACAACAATTGATTCAGGCATATCGCACTAACGGTCACTTGATGTCTGATACCGATCCACTTGAATATAAGCAGCGCTCTCATCCAGATCTAGAAGTTGAAACACATGGCCTAACTCTTTGGGATCTTGATCGTGAGTTTGCCACTGGTGGTTTCGGTGGCAAAGCATTTATGCCGCTACGTAACATTCTCGGAATTCTGCGTGATTCCTATTGCCGCTCAATCGGCGTCGAATATATGTACATTGAAAATCCGGCTGAACGTAAATGGATACAAGAACATATTGAAGTTGGAACTCCAAGAGTCGCCCGCGAAGAACAGCTACGTATTTTGCGCAAACTAAATAGCGCCGAAGCTTTTGAATCATTTCTACAGACTAAGTACGTTGGGCAGAAACGCTTCTCGCTTGAAGGTGGCGAATCGGTAATTCCACTTCTAGATGCAGTTATTTCAGAAGCTGCTGAAGCAAAACTTGACGAAGTTTGTATTGGCATGCCACACCGTGGTCGCCTAAATGTGTTGGCAAATATTGCCGGCAAGTCACATGGCCAGATTTTCCAAGAGTTCGAAGGGCATTACCAAGAAAATCAAGTTCAAGGTTCGGGCGATGTTAAGTATCACCTAGGTACTGAAGGCGTCTTTACTGCCGAATCAGGTGCTACAACGAAGATCTATTTGGCAGCTAATCCATCACACCTTGAGGCAGTAAACCCGGTACTTGAGGGCATTGTGCGGGCAAAGCAAGATAAATTAAATATCAAGAATATATTCTCCGTTCTGCCGATCTTGATGCACGGCGATGCTGCTTTTGCAGGTCAAGGTGTAGTTGCTGAAACTCTGCAGATGTCACAACTTCGTGGATATCGCACTGGTGGAACCGTACACATTGTGATCAACAACCAAGTTGGTTTCACAACTTCACCTCATGGTTCACGGTCTTCAACTTACTCAACTGATTTCGCCAAGATTATCCAAGCCCCGGTTTTCCATGTAAATGGTGATGACCCTGAAGCATGTGTACGAGTTGCTCATCTAGCATTCCAATATCGCCAAGAGTTCAATAAAGATGTAGTAATCGACATGGTTTGCTACCGACGTCGTGGACACAACGAAGGTGATGAACCAAGTTTTACTCAGCCACTCATGTACAAGTTAATTGATGCCAAGCGTACGACTCGTACTTTGTATACCGAAAGCTTGATCGGTCGTGGTGACATCACGCAACTAGAAGCCGAAGAAGTTGCCAAAGATTTCCAAGAGCAACTCGAAGCTGTGTTTGCTTCGGTTCATAACCATGAAGCTGCGCAACCAGACCACAAAAATATCCCACAGGTTCCAGCGCCTACAACTGTTGACACTTCAATAACTGAAGCGGTTGCTCGCCAGATTGCAGCTACCCAAGTTGCCGTACCTGAAGGCTTCACAATTCATCCTAAGTTGGTCCCTCAATTAACGAAGCGCGTTGAAATGTTAAACGACGGCACTATCGACTGGTCCATGGGCGAAACTCTGGCGTTTGGTTCATTACTTCTCGAAGGTCGACCAATTCGCTTAGCTGGTCAAGATTCTCGACGTGGTACTTTCTCAAATCGCCATGCTGTCATCATTGATAAAGAAAATGCCAGTGAGTGGACTCCGCTAAGGGGATTGATCCAAGATGAAAATCAATTCTTTGTGATCGACTCATTACTTTCGGAATACGCTGCGATGGGCTTTGAATATGGCTATTCAGTGGTCCGCGAAGATGCTCTGGTTCTATGGGAAGGCCAGTTTGGTGATTTCAGCAATGGTGCTCAAACTATTGTTGATGAGTTTATCTCTTCTGCTCTACAAAAGTGGGGCGAGCGTTCTTCAGTAGTTCTACTTCTGCCACATGGTTATGAAGGCCAAGGACCAGATCACTCATCAGGTCGCATCGAACGTTACCTATTGCTCTGTGCTGAAAATAATATGACGGTTGCACAGCCTTCAACTCCTGCCTCTTACTTCCATCTATTACGTTGGCATGCGGCTAATCCGGCACGCCGACCAATGGTGGTCTTCACTCCAAAGTCAATGTTGCGCCTAAAAGCTGCAGCATCAGCGCTAAGTGATTTTACTTCTGGCACATTCCGTCCGGTTATTGGTGATGAAAAAGTTACCAATGCATCTCGTGTAATTTTCTGCTCTGGCAAGATCTATCACGATCTAATTGCTGAACGCGAAAGGAATGGTGAACATTCAACTGCAATTATTCGAGTAGAGCAGTTGTACCCATTGCCAGCCGCCGAGATAGCAGCAGAGGCAGCAAAGCATCCAACTGCATCTCTTCTTTGGGTTCAAGATGAACCAGCTAATCAGGGTGCCTGGTCACACGTTGCACTTGGAACTTCTGAACACTTCGGTGGAACTGGCTTTAGTGGTCGCACGCTTCGGCGAGTTTCTAGATTAGCAAGTGCTTCACCTGCTACCGGAAATCATCATTGGCATGAAGAAGAAGCTAAAGCGCTAATGACTGAGGCCTTTACCCGCTAATTACTTACGGCCGCGTTTGCTATTCGCTTTCTTGTAACGAAATAGTACACGCCCGCGTAGTTCGCTTTCGCTGATCCAGCCCCACTGTCGCGAATCTGTGCTGGCTTTGTTATCGCCTTCGACCCAAACTTTGCCGGCGCTTTCACCACTGCCTATTTCAAGCAAGCGCTTTATGACAAAAACTCCTGGTCTATCGGCACGCTCAATTACATAGACTTTGCGCGCCTTTAACTTAGGTGCCGCCCAGAAAACCACCAGCCAATCGCCATCTAGCAGCGTGGGCGACATGGAATCACCTGCGACGGCGACTGTGCGCCAAGCAGACGAGCCAAATTTCCCCATAGACGGTAGTGTCACACTTAGGAATCAAAAAACCAAACGTTTATTGCTCGAAAGGGAACTCCAAATGATTTCATTTCTAAAGCCAAGCACCACTGTTTACGCACACTGTGATCTACCTTGTGGCGTTTACGATCCAGCTCAAGCAAAGATCGAAGCGCTTTCAGTTAAAGCCTGTATGGAAAAATATGCGGCAAACACAGATGCTGATTTCCGTTCTCGCTCAGTTGCAATCAAAGAAGAGCGTTCACATCAAGTTAAAGAGCACCTATGGGTCCTCTGGACAGATTATTTCAAGCCAACTCACTTTGAGGCATACCCACAACTTCATACTCTCTTCAACGATGCGACTAAGTTGGCTGGAGCTGCCGGCACCAAGGGCACTCAAGATATTGCAGTTGCCGATAAGTTAATCGCCAAGATTGATGAAATTGCCGCGATCTTCTGGGAGACCAAGAAGTAACTAATTAATACGTGGCGCACTAGTTAGCGTTTGAGCCGCAGTTCGGGCGAGGAAAGATACTCGCTCGACTGCGGTTCTTTTAATTTGGCCATGAGCAATATGACGTTCACCGTCATAGATATCGCATTCAAAAGTTAACTCTTTTCCAACCACCTCAGTGCATCTAGCCATACCTCTAATTTCAGTTCCGATTGAAACGCCAGCGAGAACTTCAATTGAACTGCTACTTAATATGGTGGTTTCGCTACCCTCGAAGTATTCAGCAATAGCTGTTACGCATGCGCTTTCCATTAGATTCAAAAGATGTGAGCCAGCGGCGATTGGTAGTTCTCCGATTCCAAGCGCTACCGCAGTATCGCCAGGGCGAATCACCATGGTTGCTAGACCAACCGCGCCTAGGTATTCACTCTCGATATTCATAGCAAATTACTCTTCATCATTTCTGATTTCAGTACGGCTTTCAACTCTGATTTCACGATGATGAATATTGCCAAACTCATCTATCTCAATAGTTACTTCGTGCATGCTGAACTCAGTGATTACTTCATTCTTAAAGCCGGCAAAATTAGCTTGATTAAACATGGCGATGAGGGCCTCATGTAACTCACGTGGCGCTTCTTCGTTACAACTTCGACGCAACGCATCACGAGTCAAATCACGCATCGATCTTTCATGAATTAACTCCATGGAACAAGGAACACAACCAGAGAGGTGAGAGTTGATATTAGCTAAAGTTAATTGGGGCATATCTTCGAACTGTAATTCAATTTGAACTTCAGCCACATCAGCATCTACCAGAATTACAAAAGAAGTTAAGACCTCAACGCATTGAAGTTCATACTTTGAATTATTCATTTGCGCCTGCCTTACTTGCGCCATAGCCAAGTTCGGCTGCATAGTCAGCTAATTTCTCACGTAATTGTTTGCGGCCTCGGTGCAAACGAGACATGATAGTTCCAGCTGGCGCGCCTACAATTTCAGCTATCTCTTTATAGGAAAATCCTTCGACATCGGCTAAATAAACTGCGATTCGAAATTCTTCTGGAATTTCTTGTAGTGCTCGTTTGATATCGCTATCTGGCAAATTCTCTAGTGCTTCAGCTTCGGCTGATTTTCCTTGATCGCTAGTATGTGAAGCGGCTTTAGCTAGTTGCCAATCTTCAACTTCGCCATTTGAAAGCTGTGGGCGTCGCTGATCTTTGCGATAACTATTGATGAAAGTAGTAGTCAATACCCGATATAACCAAGCTTTTAAATTAGTTCCGGCTTCAAATTGATGGAAGGAAGCAAAAGCTTTTAAGTAAGTGTCCTGCACTAAATCTTTGGCATCGTCCGAGTTTTTTGTGTACCGCATAGCTGCTGCGTATAACTGGTTTGTGTAGGCAAGGGCATCTCGCTCGAAGCGCAAAGCGCGTTCGGCTGGGCTCTCTTTAACCAACTCTGTAGATGTCATCACCGTAAGGTTATCTGGCAACCACTGGTTTTTGCATTTTTTACGGCGTCTGCGAACTGGGAATTAAAAGAGTGTTTCGGGCTCGCCCAGTTCAATTTC
Organism: Bifidobacterium breve; assembly: GCA_945885625.1. Taxonomy (GTDB): domain Bacteria; phylum Actinomycetota; class Actinomycetes; order Nanopelagicales; family Nanopelagicaceae; genus Planktophila. The sequence goes on from CAMCYS010000006.1 coordinate 54,474, forward strand.
CTTAATCAATTCTGGATTATTTATAGCCACCGTATTAACCGCACTTGAAACTGGAACTGGAGCCAACCCCGCTGCCGGTTCTTCGTGGTGCATCAAGCCTTGTAATACCGTAACGTCGCGCAGTTTTGGGTCCAGCCATTCACCCCAACGTTCCCTCGACATCATCACTGGCATTCGACTATGAATCGTTGCAAGCTCTCCCACGGCCTCGCGAGTAATTATCGAGGCGCTCTCAATGATTTGGCCATCGGGTGCCCGCCAACTACTCCAGAGCCCAGCAACGGAAAGTGATTGGTTATCAGTTCTCGAAATATAGAAAGCTTGTTTAGGTTTGTAGCGTCCAAGGGCCGTGGCCCATTCGTAGTATCCCTGTACTGGGATCAAGCACCTGGTAGCGCGAAAGGCATTTCTAAATGTTGGCTTCTCATGAATAGATTCCGATCTAGCATTGATTGCGTGTGATTGTGAAGCTCGCGCCTCAGTAATAGTTTTATGCCAATTCCCGATCAAACCCCAAGAAACAATTGCCAATTCGCGTTGACCGTCACTTTCACGAACGATATAAATTGGATTTGTCGGTGCGATATTCCAACTAGCTGGCAATGAATATGCTGGGACTGCGCCATGGGCAGAGAATTGTTCGACTAACTCCTGCATTTGATGGGTCTGAACAAAGCGGCCACACATATGCGCAACGCTAGCGCAATCACGAACCCAGTAGAGTTCGCGTATGACATCAGCGCATGTTTCTGAAAATTGGCCCGCCATCTTTCGTGGCCCCCAGCCGATAAGCGCTACCGTCACAATCCCAGGCTCTAAATCAGTAACTAATCGAGCCTTAATTTTGGCGGCCCAAGCAATCACCCCATCGCTTATTAGACGGCCACTAATTTCACGCGACAGCGAATTGATGGTTGCCGGCTTACGCGAACTAGGAATTTCTATCGTTGAGACCGCGGTTGATGGCGATGCTGCCTGGCAAGTTACACCCGCAAAAATGAACGGTCCGGCAAAAATTGATGTGGGCAACGCCGGCACGGTAATGCGCTTCTTGCCGCCGCTTTCAGCGCTGGCGACTGGTTCGGTGGCTTTCGATGGCGACCCTCGTTCACATGAACGCCCACTTGGTCCAGTAATTAAAGCGCTCGAAGATTTAGGAATTTCGGTTGAACATGAAGGTCGCTACAGCTTGCCGCTAACTTTAAATGGAACTGGTGAAATTCCTGGTGGCGCACTTGAAATAGACGCGAGTGCTTCTAGTCAATTCTTATCTGCGCTTTTATTAATCGGCCCAAGTATGAGAAATGGCATTACTGTTAAACATGTTGGTGGTGCGCTTCCATCAATGCCGCACATTGATATGACAGTAGATATGTTGCGCTTCTTCGGCGCCACAGTTGAAGTAGATGCCGTAAATAGCGTTTGGCAAGTAGCGTCCGGAAAACTAATCGGCCAAGATTTTGTAATCGAACCAGATTTATCTAACGCTGCGCCATTCTTATCGATTGCCATGATCTGTGGCGGCGATGTCATAATTGCCGATTGGCCGACCGCCACTACACAACCTGGTGATCAACTGCGCGATATCTTGACGCAGATGGGCGCTTCAGTTGAATTTGTAGGCAATGGATTAAAATTAACTGGCACTGGCAAGATTCGCGGGATTGATATTGATTTACATGATGTCGGCGAGTTAACTCCGGCAATCGCTGCTCTTTGCGCACTCGCCGATTCACCTTCATATCTGCGTGGCATCGGCCATTTACGTTTACATGAAACTGATCGGTTAGCAGCGCTAACTAATGAAATTAATGCTCTTGGCGGAAACGTGGCTGAAGAAGAAACTGCACTGCACATAACACCGGCCCCACTTCATGCGGGAATTTTCCATACTTACGATGATCATCGTTTAGCTACAGCTGGAGCAGCAATTGGCTTAGTCGTGCCTGGTATCGAGGTCGAAAATATCGCGACTACCCGCAAAACGCTGCCTGATTTTCCGGGCCTCTGGAGTTCACTTACTGCATGAGTAAGCGCGAATACGACGAATCTGATGCGCGAGTGCGCCCAGCGCGCAGCACGCGCCGCCGTACTAAAGATCGCCCTGCACATGATGATGCCATCTTTTCTTTAGTAACTGCCGTAGACCGCGGCCGGACAACTTGTATTACCGATAACGGCGTAATTGTTACTGCCATGAAAGCTCGCGAACTTGGCCCAAAGTCAGTAGTTGTCGGCGATCGAGTTGGCTTAGTAGGTGATGTAAGTGGCAAGACTGATTCCTTAGCCCGAATTGTGACAATCACTGAACGGCGAAATTCACTAAGTCGCACAGTTGATGATGCTGCCAAAGTTGAACGTACCATTGTCGCCAATATTGATCAATTGGTTATCGTGGTTGCTGCCACGAATCCACCGCCGCGTCGGGGATTAATTGATCGGTTCTTAGTGAGTGCTTTTAATGAAGGAATCGCGCCAGTGATTTTGGTTACCAAAACCGATTTAGGTCAGATTCCAGAATTTATGGAGGAGTATAAAACGCTCGGTGTAAAAATTCTAACCACTGCGATAAAGACTGAAACCAAAGAAGCTGATCTACAGCGATTACATGAAATGCTGACTGGAAAAATTTCGGTATTAGTTGGTCATTCTGGTGTTGGTAAATCAACTTTGATTAATGCCATCGTGCCTGAAGCTGACCGCGCAACAGGTGTCATCAACGATATTTCGGGCCGCGGTCGCCACACTTCATCAAGTGCTGTTGCCTTGCCACTGTTTTCGCCTGCTCATGTTGGTGCCATTGGTTGGGTAATTGATACGCCCGGAATCCGGGCATTTGGTCTTTCGCATATTGACCCTAATCGCATCGTTGCTGCTTTCGAAGACTTGAGTCCAGTAGCAGCAACTTGTATGACCAATTGCGCACATCACGGTGCTGGCTGCCAGTTAGATATTTGGGCAGCGCCTAATGGGGTAATCGATGAGATGCGTGCGGCACGAGTGGCTAGTTTGCGCTCACTTTTAGATGCTCCGAAGGTAGAGCTCGACCAATAGAATTGCACACATTATGAGCACAAAGTACTCGCTGGAATCTGATTTAAAGCTCGCCCTTGAGCTGGCAGCGCTAGCTGATGAAATCACGATGGCCCGATATTTAGCCCAAGATTTAGTAGTTACTACCAAACCAGATAACACTCCGGTTACTGATGCTGATCGGGCCACCGAGGAAGCGCTTCGTAAACATTTAGCGATTATGCGTCCAGAAGATGGTCTGGTTGGCGAGGAATTTGGAAATGAAAACAAGGATGCTGCTCGCTACTGGGTAATTGATCCAATCGATGGCACTAAGAATTTCATGCGCGGTGTCCCAACTTGGGCAACGTTAATTGGTTTGGTAGAACGTCAAAGTGATGACAGTGAAAAAGTAATAGTTGGCGTTGCAAGTGCACCAGCTCTTTTCCGTCGTTGGTATGCAAGTAGCAGCAATGGTGCTTTCACGACTTTAAACAACGGTTCACCTCGCAGAATTTCGGTTTCTAAAGTTTCTGAGCTTTCAAATGCTTCAATTGCCTATTCAGATTTCCAAGGCTGGGGCGAACGCTTAGCTAAATTCCAAAAGTTGATTTCGGATTGCACGCGTTCACGGGGCTATGGTGATTTCTGGTCACACATGTTGGTAGCCGAAGGCGCTGTTGACATTGCGAGCGAACCATCACTTGCTCTTTGGGATATGGCAGCACTTGATGTAATCGTGCGCGAAGCTGGCGGAACTTTTTCAAATCTAGCGGGCGACGTTGGTCCATTTGGCGGTAGCGGAATTTCTTCAAACACCTTGCTTCACTCAACAGTTATGGCGGCGCTCAATTGATCTATACTCTAAAAGTAAGTGGCATGACTTGTTCTTCTTGCGTAAATAGCGTTGAAGGATCGTTGAATTCAATCCCTGGCGTTAAAGCCACCGTTAGCTTTGCGACTGAGTCTGTGCACGTTAATGCCGAAGACGACGTCTCTACTAAGACGCTAATAGCGGCCATTAAGAGCGCTGGTTATAGCGCCACTCTGGTTACAGACCCATCACAATTGGCTCTGCATAGCAAGCGTTCTGGGCTGGCTTTGGCACTCTCGATCATTTTTGCAGTACCAGCCATTGCTATTTCAATGGTCATGAGTTGGCACCACTCGATAGATATGTTCTTACATGATCAATTAGATCTCTTTGGTTTGCCGCACCCGCTTTACTCACCGACTGCTTGGGTGGCAATTGGTTTAACGGCACCCCTGATTCTGATTGTGGCATTTCCGATTCATCGTGCTGCCTTTAATAACTTCTTAATCTTTATCAATCCTAAACGTAATGGCGCGTTGACGATGGATAACTTAGTATCCCTTGGATCACTCGCCGCCTTTGGTTGGTCCATTTACGCAAATGCAACTGGAAATGGTGATGTCTATACCGAAGTTGCAGCTGGTGTTCTGCTCTTTGTAATTCTTGGTCGCTACTTAGAAGCTAGAGCCAAAGCTAATGCTGGAAGTGCTCTGCAGTCGTTGCTTCAACTCGGTAGCAAGGAAGTAACAGTTATTCGATCAGGACAAGAAGTAATTATTCCAATTGCTAATCTACAAGTGGGCGATGAATTCTTAGTTAAGCCAGGCGAGCGAATTGCCTCCGATGGCGAAGTTGTCTCCGGTACTAGTTCAGTCGATAACTCAATGATCACGGGCGAGTCATTACCAGTTGAAATAAAACCAGGTTCAAAAGTTATTGGTGCAACGGTTAATCACAACGGTCGTATTATTGTTAAAGCGACTCGAATCGGTGGCGATACTGAACTGGCGCGAATTACTGCGATGGTGCTCTCAGCACAAGGCGGTCGCTCGCCTATTCAAACTCGAGTAAACAAAATCAGCGCAATCTTTGTGCCAGTTGTCACACTGGTTGCTATTGTGACCGGCTTTGCCTGGTACTTATATGATTCTCAACTAACTAACGCGATTGCAACGGGTATTGCAGTCTTGGTTATTGCCTGCCCTTGTGCGCTCGGTTTAGCAACACCAGTTGCCCTAATGGTGGCATCGGGCCGCGGTGCCCAGCGTGGAATAGTTACTTCCTCGCCAAGTGCGCTGGAAGCTTCACGCGGAATAGATCGCGTTCTTCTTGATAAGACTGGCACTTTGACAACGGGCACTATGAAAGTTAGTACTGCCACAATTTCACTAAATGCTGCTACGCAATTAGCTCAGATTTATCCTGAGTTGATTAAAGAAGCCACAATCTTGTCATCAGCCCTCTCAATTGAAAGCCAGAACACTCACCCAGTTGGTCAAGCAATTGCTGAGTACATTGCAGCCCAAGGAATTAAGGCAACCACAGTTACCGATTACTCGGTTTCACCAGGTAACGGTGCAGCAGGGCGCGTCAATCTTGGCGTTCACTCACCAGTTGTTTTAATTGGTTCACCCGCAGCCGTTGCTCATAGCAGTGTTGATTTCCATCCAGAGATCCAGGCGGCAGTGAGCGCAGCACAGGCACAAGCGCTTACGGTTTCAGTACTAGCTTGGGATGGCATCGCACTTGCGGTATTTTCAGTTGGCGATGAAATTAAGGCTGATGCTTCGCAAACTATTGCTAAATTTAAAGAGATGGGTATCTCGCCTTGGTTAGTAACTGGTGATTCACCAGGAGTTGCTCACGCAGTTGCACTCAAAGTTGGCATTGACATCAGCCAAGTAACCGCAGCAGCATCACCTGAAAGTAAATTAGCTGCAATTACTGATCTGCAGGGTAAGGGCCATAAAGTTCTAATGATCGGTGATGGCATAAATGATGCGGCCGCCCTTGCCGCAGCTGACTTAAGTATGGCCATGGGTACCGGCACTGACACCGCAATAGCGGCGGCTGATATAACTTTGATGCGGCCAGATTTAAATGCAGCGATTGCGGCCCTGCAGTTATCAGATAGCACTATCAAGATTATTAAAGGCAATCTGACTTGGGCATTTGCCTATAACGTGATTGGTATTCCAATTGCTGCAGTTGGCTTGCTCAGCCCAATGTATGCAGCAGCTGCGATGGCGCTAAGTTCGGTATTCGTCGTTACTAATTCACTTCGAATCAAGTAGCCCAAAAAAGAGCTAGATACAGAAAAGCGCCCCTATAGATTGATATCTATAGGGGCGCTTCACGTTAGTAGCGGGGGCAGGATTTGAACCTACGACCTCTGGGTTATGAGCCCAGCGAGCTACCGAGCTGCTCCACCCCGCGTCGGTTGCCCTAATCGTAAGCGTTACAGCGTTAATAACCAAATTGACTACTTATTACTTACTTTCTTTGCGCAGTTTCGGCTGCAGCAAGTGCTGTTTGTAATTTATCTAATGCGCGACCAGCAGCGGCAAAATCGCCCTTGGCATTTGCAGCTTGATAATCCTTCATTGCTTGAGCAGCTGCGCGTAGTGCAGTTGAAAGCGCTGTTGCATTTTCTGACGTTGTAGCTGTTGAAGGCGTTGATGAATTTGATGCTGATGTAGTTCCGGAGTTGCCTCCGAATACTTGATCAAGTGCTCCCTTGAGTGTGTCATCAAAACCAATTTGATCACCGAAGGAAACTAAAACTTTCTGCAGCAATGGATACGCCGCAGTGTTGCTAGTTGCTCTTACATAAACTGGTTGCACATAAAGCAAGCCACTTCCGACTGGAAGAGTTACCAAGTTGCCTAGTACAACATCAGCACCACCCTGGCGCAAAAGGGAAAGTGAGTTGGCAACTTCTGGTTTAGCTTCGAAGTTTGACGCTACTTGCGAAGGACCGGCGATATTTGTGCTGCGTGGTAACTGAAGCACGGTGATTTTTCCGTAATCAGGACCTGCTTCAGAATTGACTGCCGCAAATGCGGAAAGGTTTTCACGACCACCACGTGGTACGAAAGGTGTAGTCAACGAGAAAGTTGACTTTGTCGCACCTGGCATTTGTAGGGTCATGTAATAAGGCGGTTGGTTACCAGCGTTTGCACCGAATGTTGATGGGTCACGAGGTACGCGCCAGAAATCTTGACCGCCATAAAAAGCATCAGCTGACTTCACGTGATAAGCACTAAGGATGTCGCGTTGGATACGGAACATATCTTCTGGGTAGCGAACGTGATCAAGTAACTGCTCAGACATGGCACTCTTTGGCTTAACCGTATTTGGATATGCCTTGCTCCAAGTCTGTAACACTGGATCTTTCTCATCCCAAGCGTAAAGTGAAACCGTGCCGTCGTATGCATCAACTGTGGCTTTTACCGAGTTACGAATGTAGTTAACAGTGGTATCAGCCTGTGCGGTAATGGAATTTGAGCTAGCAGTTAGCACATCTGCAGTTGAGTCGGAGAGTGATATTTTGCGAGCATAAGGGTATCCGGCACTAGTTGTATAACCATCAATAATCCAAAGCAGTTTGCCATCGACAATTGATGGATATGGATCGCCATCAAGAGTTAACCATGGAGCGGCTTTCGCAACACGTTCACGTGGATTGCGCTCGAACAGGATCTTGGAATCTTTATTGATCAGGCTTGAAAGCAAGATCTTCTGTTCCTGATACTTAATCGCAAAAACTAATTTATTAAATAAGGAGCCAACTGGAACTCCACCGCTACCGGTGTAGGTGTAATTTCTCTGACCATTGGCAGCTGAGTCATCTGGAAAGTCAAACTCAACTGGTGAATCAGTTTTAACACCACCAATAATTGAATAGTCAGGAACGTTCTCACCAAAATAAACACGTGGCTGGAATTCTCCTAGACCTTTTGTTGGTGGCAGATTACCAACTGCAAAGTTTGGCTTTCCATCTAGGTCAACGGTATTGCCGAACGCAGCAACAAAGCCAAAACCGTGCGTATAAACCAAGTGGTCGTTAATCCAATTACGACTTGGGTTGCCATCGATGTTTAATTCACGAACCGCAACTACCGTGTCGCGCTGAACGCCATTAACTGTATAACGATCAATATCGAGTGATTCTGAGAAGGCATAGTAAGGCTTGATCTGCTGTAACTGGCGGAAGGTCGCTGAAAGTACATTTGGATCCATCAAGCGAATATTTGCAATAGTTGCTGCATCATTTGCGAGCTGACCCTTCGATGTCTCTAAGGTTGCGGCATAATCCTTCACATCAACGCCACTTAAATTATAGGCATCGCGCGTTGCATCAATATTGCGCTGAATATAAGGCGCTTCCTTTGATGATTCAGATGGTTTTACCTGGAAAGTTTGAATTGCTGCCGGATAAACACCAGCAATCAAGACCGCTGAAATCACTAGTAGAGCTGTGCCCGATGCTGGTAAGAATAAAGATTTGCGGAAGATATTGGCGAAGAAGAGCAGTGAGCAGATTACTGCGATACCAGCCAATATTGCTTTGGCGGGTAGCAAGGCATTTACATCTGAATATGTTAGGCCAGTAATTAGTTTGTTCTCTTTTAGCGATAGCGCATAACGATCAAACCAATATGCCACGCCCTTCAACAAAACAAATAGTCCAAGCAATACTGAAAGCTGAACTCGCGCAAATGGTGTTGTGCGATCTTGGCGCATTTGTGGACGCACGCCGCCATACAAGTAGTGCACCGCTCCTGATGCCAAGGTTGCCAATATTAGAGCTGAAAAGCCCCAAGAGATTAGCGATTGCCAGAAAGGTAAGCGGAACGCGAAGAAAGAAATATCTAAATTAAACTGCACATCTTTAACACCGAACTCAGTTGAGTTCCTGAACTGCAGCCAAGTGCGCCAAAGTGAGGTGCCTGCTGTGCCGGCGAAGTAAAATACAGCTGCGCCGGCTCCCAAGAATACAACTTTGCGAATAGGTTCGATTTGGGCGCGATAGCGTTCTAAGTTGTCATTCTCAACTGCCATCGAGACATATACCGGGCGACGCTTGTAAGCCAAATACACATTTAACAGAACAAATAGTGAGGTAACTAAACCAAAAACAATGAAGAGAAACACCTTAGTAAATAGCGTGGTCGACCAAACGACGGTGTAATCAACTGATTTGTACCAGAGCCAATCTGCATAAAAACCACTAAGTGAAACTAGGGCGATTGCAGCGGCTACCAAGACTCCGACAGTGATTGAAAGAGGACTTACTCGTCGGCCACCTGACTTACGGCCAAAGCTCTTTGCAAAATCAAATTGCGGATTCGAACTCATCTATTTCTCCATTTTCTAAAAACTAACCCCGTTGGGATGCCCCAATTTTGCGCTATTTAGGGGTCGAATGCTAATTAGAACAGCCGCTAAGTGGCGGCAACTTTGCCAAGGCCTGAACAGGCATTTTAAGCAGAGTCACAGCCTGCGCCAAGGTCGAAACCGCCACAACCTGGAGGCCGTTCGGAACACGGGTGATGTCGATGCAATTATCAATTGGCGCTAGGAAAAGTGTTGCCCCGGCGCGCTTAGCTCCAATTAATTTATCTTCGATGCCGCCGATTGGGCCAACTTCACCCTTTTTATTGATCGTGCCAGTTCCTGCGATAAGCCGCCCATTTACGAGTTGGGAGCTATCTAATTTCTCAATAATTCCAAGTGCGAAAATTAAGCCACCGCTTGGCCCACCTGTGTTTGGGATATCAAATTTCACTTGCCGACTGTTTAACGCACCTGATCGCAAAAATGGCGCTAGCGCTGGTTCATTCGCATTTAAGTAATTAAAAGCAGCAACTATCGCATTGTTCTGAGAGCCATCCATCTCAGCTAGACCCGCTTTTTTTACTTCTTTAACATCCACATTTGGCTCATAGATAACTGATCTCGGCACAACTACTCCATCAGCTTGCATCCAACGAAGTAGAACTTCTAGCCCAAAGACCTGGGCATCTGGCGTAGATACCGAAACAGTTGTGAGCATTAACTTTCCGGAAGGCGCTGGCACTTTATCGGTGAAGCGAGTTGGAATTTTAACAACTGGACCTAAAACATCAGTTGCCGGGCCAGGTAGCACGATGGCAAATGGCAATGGAAAGACGAGAGATATCACCAGAATAGATGCGAGAAAGTATTTAACTAAGCGAGGCAGCGGTGAAAATCTCATCAGATGCACTTAGGCAGTTGGGTCGACTGGCTTTTCTTTTGCCGCAAGATCGCGTGCCTGTTGATCGCGAAAGGAATCTTGGAATTTCTGGAATGAAGTCACTGAGCGAGTTGTTTCTTGCTCAAATTTTCCTTGAAACTTGCTCACCCAGAGCACATATCCAAGCGCGCCAAGAAGTCCAGCAATGGGTATTAGCCACCAAATTAAGGCGGTGAAGGCGTTGGACATAGCCATAGCCTAGAGGTTTCGGGAAGAAAGTGCCCAATTGGGTTGTTTAACTAGTATTACTCCTTAAGGTTTTAAAGAGTTTTTGAGAATAACGAGAGTTACGTAACACTGGAAAGGTAGCCATGACATCTTTTGGTTTTGGTCCCAGCGATAACTCAGACGACGCTGAAAAATCTGCTGAACTTGCTGCCGCCCTCGAGGCGATGCAAGCCCAAATGAAAGAGCAGTTCGAAAAACTTGGCCTTAACCCAGCTGGATTCATTAACCCATTACTTTCAAATTCTGCAAAACCTGAGCCGCTGCCAAAAACAATTGTGCGTGACGTGGCAAAAAAAATTACCCAAGCACATGGATCGCAACCAGTTGGTGCAAATGATGTTGCTGACCTTAAAACTGCACTTGATCTTGCGCAAATCTGGCTCGATGACAAAACAGATTTCGTGCTACAAAGTTCCGAAAGTCGAATTGCGCTAAGCCGCACCGATTGGGTTGATACCACTTTGGCTGGTTGGCAAGAAACTGTCGAACCATTGGCAGCTGGCTTAGCTGATGCGCTTGCTGGTTTGTTATCTCAAGCCAGTGCGGCTGCTGATCAAGCATTTAATTCAGATGGGTCACTCAATGAAGAGTTTCTGGCAGAAGCTGGCGTAGATCCCAATCTCTTCAAAGGTCAAAATGGTGAAAATATCTTGGGTGGTATCGGAAATGCGCACGCATCAATGGAGATGATCGGTGGGCTGTTAAAAGGCTTCATTGGCTCACTTATCGCCACCCAGTTAGGACAAGCCATTGGTCAACTTTCTGCTGGTGTTACGGGCATTCACGATGTTGGGTTGCCGTTAATCACACCTGCGCATCCTGCGCTGATTCCGCAAAACATTAATACATGGGCCCTAGATCTTGATGTGCCAATTGCGGAAGTTCGCTTATTCCATGCGCTACGTGAAGCGGCAATTGCCCGGCTCTTTGATAACAATCCGTGGCTAGTTTCTTATCTACGCCAATCAATCACAGATTACGGGCGCGGAATAACTATTGATATGGATGCAATTCAGGATCAAGCGACTTCAGCGCTTAGCTCTGCTGAAATTGATTTGAATAATCCGGAATCATTTGCCAATGCGATTAATCAAGGTTTGTTTACCCCCGAAGAATCTGAAGCGCAAAAAGCAGCGCTGACAAAACTAGAAGTTGCACTTGCGCTAATCGATGGTTGGGTTGACGAAGTTGTTACAACAGCTGCAGATGAACGTTTGCCGAATCTAGAAAAATTGCGCGAAACTTTGCGTCGTCATCGCGTGACCAATGCCCCAACCAAGCAACTATTTTCTTCGCTGCTCGGCCTAGAGGTATCCCCTAGGTTGGCCCGCGAGGCAAGTACTTTTTGGCGATCTATCTCAGAACTCAGCAATATCTCAACTCGCGACAAGATTTGGTCCGGCATTTTGCCAACTCAAGAGGAGTTACTCAATCCGCAGCTCTACTTAGCTAGCGTTGAAGTCCCCGATGATTTGAGTGGCTTACTCTAAGTAAGACAAGAAATAAAAAGCGAAGTCCCCGGTCGCTGTTAAATATCTGCCTTCCCCTTGCAGATATAAAACTGTTATCCGAGGACTTCGTAAGCGTGAACTTAACGAAGTTTTCAATCCGAATCAACCGACCCACAGATTGACAAAGTGATTCTTTTCCTTGTAATGAAGTACTTTCACGCTACCTTTTACTTATGAATTCATCTGAAAATATCGATTTATTTTCAATTACTGAATCTAAAATAACTAAACCTGTAGTTGATACTTCATTGGAAATTGCACCAACTTTGCCTGGGGTTGACCAAGGCGAAATTGTCGTAATCAGATCAAAGCGACGGAAGAAAAATATCTCGGCCTATCGCCAAGGTGGACAGATAGTAGTTTCGATCCCAGCTCGAATGAGCAAAGCCGATGAGCGATCGATCGTCCCTGAGATGGTTGAGCGGATTCGAAGCGCCGAGGCTGATCGCACCCCATCAGAATCTCTCCTGATCGCCCGCACCGTGGCCCTAATCGAGGCCTTTGCCCCTGAAATCACTGAACGCCCTGCCAGTATCGACTGGCGCCAGATGCGTGAGCGCTGGGGATCTTGCACTGGCATTGACCGTAGCATCCGAATCTCTGATCGCCTTAGGTTTGCCCCAGCCTATGTGCAGGACTATGTTCTCTTTCATGAAGCGATCCACCTGCGCTTTTTCGATCATGGCCCCGATTTCCAACGGATTCTGGCTGCATATCCGCAAGGCGAGAAAGCCCAGGCCTACCTCGATGGCTATGAGCTCGCCGAGAGCGATTTAGCCCCGCCGGTTGCCTAGCCAGGCTAAAAAACTTCCCACAAAGTACGCTCAGAACCCCCAATTTGAGCGTGAGCGGGGGTATCGTAAAGCCTGCACGCAAGTAAATTTCGTCGAATTCCATCGACAAATGCTCGCGTCGATTGGAGGCTTCACATGGCAGAGACATACAAAGGTGACGCTTACTGCGTTAAGTGCAAAGAGAAGCGTGATTTTGAAGGAACTGTAAAAGTTTCCGACTCTGGTCGTCGCATGGCACAGGGCATTTGCCCAGTCTGTGGCACCAAGGTAAATCGCATCCTTGGCAAAGCTCAGTAATTTTTCATCACCAAAAGTTTTACTCGAACGGCCCGTAGCGAGTTAATCGTTGCGGGTCGTTTGCTTTGCTTAGCCGTTTTGCATCATCCAGAGCGCACCTGACTCTGCGAGTGGTTCGCACTGACTTCTAGTAAGAATTCGGGTGCTCTTCCGCAGGATTTGGCTGGACTCAGTCAGCCCTATTTTAAATGCGAGCACCCTGCGTCTATGAGAACTAATCCAACACTTGAACTATCCGAAATAAAGCCTCGTCTAAAAAATGGGGCAATTGTTACCGCTATTAACGGTACCAAACCGCAAGCTCATTTTATCGGCCATGCCAGCGCCGGAATCCAAATCAGCCATCCAGGAGCTGCCGCCATCTTGGCCAACTTCACTGGCGCGCTAACTTGTTTTGAAATCAGTATCCAAACTGGAGCTCCTTTTGCAGTCGTGAATAAAATCTGTGATGAGTTAGTCGCTGCCAACTTAATTGATCAAATTTCCACTCCGATCGTCTTAGCTGATCGCTTTCATTCTGAAAAAACCAATCGCAAAACTCATTCGCAAGATCAGAGTCAGGATGCGGCATACCAACAATTGCAAAAACGAATTGCACCTGAACTTGGTCAAATAACTTGGCAAACTGGAATCATCGACGCTGGGGTAAGAACGCTAAGTGATCGCCAATTCGTCGCGGTTGATATCTGTGGTGACGATCGTTTAGCAATCTCGCTCTTGACTATCTTGTTAGCATCGGGGGTTTCGCAGGCAACCCTCGCGCTAAGTAATGTGCAGCGTAATGTCGCCGCCGATGATCTAGGCACTGGGGTCTTTGCAATAAGTGACCTGGGTACGAACTTAACCAACCGTATCTGCGAAATTGCCCGCGACTTTGCACTTTTTCCTATTTCAAAAATTCCAACGACAACAAAGTATCTAACAGTTATCTTTGGTGCTCCAGACCCAGCCAAAATCAATACTCTGCTGATTTCTAACTTGCCCCACTTGTTCATTAGCGCACTTGATGCAACAACTCTTCGGGTCGGCCCACTAGTAATTCCAGGGAAGAGTCCATGTTTTAGATGTATCGAGCTAAACCAGCTAGAACAATCACCACTTCTAAATCAAATTAATCAAGCTAGATCTTTTGCCCAACCTCAGCTATTAAATATCGCAGCGACTGCCCAAGTGGCTGGCATGATCGCCCAATCAGTTCTGAACTATCTAGATACTGGCTTTAGTGAATTAATTGGCACCCAAATCTTGGTCAACGCGGCACGGCCATGTAATCCCCAACACATCGCATATGCGATTAACCCTGCCTGCGGGTGTACCTGGTAAATTCAATGTGCAAGATTTTGATTTTCTAGCCAGAATTACCTAGTGAGCAAATTCGAAACCGAGATCCCGAAATCAACAACTGCGCGTACCGCCAAGATGATTTCGATTCCGGTTGGTATTGCTGGACGTAGTGCTCTTGGTTTTGGCCGCCAGCTAGTTGGGCAATCCGGCAGCATGGTCTTTAGTGAGATCCAAGAGAAGACCGCTGAACAAGTTTTTAAAGTTTTAGGTGAACTTAAGGGCGGCGCGATGAAATTCGGCCAAGCGCTTTCAGTTTTCGAAGCAGCCCTACCTGAAGAAATTGCTAAGCCATATCGCGAGACACTTACAAAGTTGCAAGAGTCAGCACCACCGCTTCCAACTCGCGTAGTACATAAAGTATTAGCCAAAGAGTTAGGTGAAGATTGGCGCGATAACTTCGCTAACTTCGAAGATCAACCAACTGCATCCGCTTCAATCGGCCAAGTTCATAAGGCAACTTGGAAAGATGGTCGGGCCGTTGCGGTAAAGATTCAATATCCCGGCGCTGCCGAAGCTTTGATCTCAGATCTAAATCAGATTCAACGCTTTGCCAAGATTTTCCAATTAGTAATGCCTGGTTTAGATATGAAACCGTTGCTCGAAGAACTTCGCGCTCGTATCATTGAAGAAGTTGATTACCGTTACGAAGCCGAAGCACAACAGAAATATTCAGAGGTCTTCGAGAACGATCCAGATATTGCGATTCCAAAAGTTGTCATGGCCTCTGATCGTGTATTAGTTAGTGAGTGGCTCGAGGGCACCCCGCTTTCAAAGATCATTGCCAGCGGCACCCAAGAGCAACGCAACAGCGCCGGAATGAAGTTGGCTCGATTCCACTTCACTTCACCTGATCGCGCCGGCCTGCTGCACGCTGATCCACACCCGGGCAACTTTCGTTTACTCGATGATGGTCGCTTAGGCGTGCTCGACTTCGGCGCCTGCAACCGTCTGCCTGGTGGATTTCCAGAGCCAATGAAGAATTTGCTCAAGCACGCACTCGATGATGATGCTATTGCGCTCTACGAAGGCTTCAAAAAAGATGGTTTTATCATGGCCGATGTTGATGTCGACCCAAATCTGGTCTTGGAATATCTAGTGCCGCTAGTTGAGCCGCTTAGAACCGAAGTATTTAAGTACTCCCGTGAGTGGCTGCGTGATCAAAGCGCTCGCGTTGGCGACCCACGTAATCCAACTGCCAAGATCGGTTTCCAATTAAATCTGCCAGCTGAATATGTGTTGATCCATCGCGTAACCCTTGGCACCACTGGCATTTTCTGCCAATTAGAAGCCGAGGGTAAATTCCGCGACGAAGCTCTCTCCTGGTTCCCAGAAATCGCACCTGCATCTATCTAGTTTTTAGCTCAACCAGTAGATTAAGTTAAGCAAGAGATTAGAAAGGATGCAGATGACCATCTGGATGTGGGCTGTCGTTATTGTAATTTTAATTGTGGTTGAGCTTCTCACCGTAGATCTACTCTTCGCATCTTTAGCAATTGCAGCAACAGCTGCACTAATTGCAAATGCCCTCGGCTACGAAATGCCGCTCCAAGGTATCGCATTCGCACTCTTTGCAACTCTCTCCTTGCTTTTCTTACGCCCTATTGCTCTTAAGCACCTTAAAAAAGAGGTCCCTGGTTTTGCCACGAATATGGATGCCTTGGTTGGCGCGCCGGCAATAGCATTAACAGAAGTTGGCCCAAATGGTGGGCAGATAAAACTAAATGGTGAAGTTTGGACAGCTAGATCGGCGGCCGAGACTTTTTCTACAAATACACAGTTATCAGTAGTTTCAATTGAAGGCGCTACGGCATTAGTAGTAGCAAAGAATAGTTAAGGGGAAATCCATGGATACATTAATTTCAAGCGCTAGTCTCATCTTAATTGTTTTAGTCTTCTTCGTAATTCTCTCTAAATCCATCAAGATTATTCCGCAAGCCAATGCGGGTCTAGTCGAAAGATTAGGCCGCTATAACCGAACCTTGGGCGCTGGTTTAACCATAATTATCCCATTTATTGATCGCTTCTTACCTTTGATAGATATGCGCGAGAAGGTGGTTTCGTTTCCACCTCAACCGGTAATTACTGAAGATAACTTAGTAGTTTCAATTGACACGGTTATCTATTTTCAAGTTACTGACCCAAAGTCAGCGACCTATGAGATTGAAAACTACATCCAAGGTATTGAGCAATTAACTGTAACAACTTTGCGTAACGTGGTTGGCGGACTTGATCTAGAGCAAGTTTTAACATCACGAGATTCAATCAATGCCGCGCTTCGCGGAGTCCTCGATGAAGCAACTGGCAAATGGGGCGTTCGCGTTAATCGAGTTGAATTAAAAGCAATCGATCCACCTCCAAGCGTGCAGGAATCTATGGAGAAGCAGATGCGTGCCGAGCGTGAAAAGCGGGCCGTGATTCTCACCGCTGAAGGTGAAAAGCAGAGCCAAATTCTTACTGCCGAAGGTGAACGCCAAGGTGAAATTTTGCGCGCTGAAGGTGATGCCCAAGCTGCAGTTCTACGTGCTCAAGGCGAGGCCGAAGCAATCGCAAAAGTTTTCAACGCGATTCATGAAGCAAACCCAGATGATCGAGTACTTGCTTACCAGTATCTGCAGCAACTACCAGCAATTGCTAACGGAACTGCCAGCAAGGTCTGGATCATTCCGGCTGAACTCTCTGGTGCGGCCGAAAAGATTGCCAAAGCTTTTCGTAATACCGATTGATTAAGCCGCGCTAGTTATTTTTCAAGCAGCGATTCTTGGTCGCCCAGCTTTGCGCTTTGCCTGAATAACAACACCATCTTCAAATAGTTCGCCACCCCAAACACCAACTGGTTCCTGACGTGAGAGCGCGCCAGATAAACACTTGGCACGAACTGGACACTCACCACATAACGCTTTGGCAGCTTTGATATCTGCTTCGGCATCAGAGAAGAAGGTTTCAGGTTCTGCGCCATGGCAGGGCAAAGCATTCGCGATCGGATTGCCATATGTGCCGGTGATATCACCGAGACCAATCTTTTCGCCGCTTTCGGCCCAACCTGGTACTAGTAGTTCGCTGAAGAGAACGCTCATGGTTCTCACCTTCTTTCCTTTGTTAGTTTGTCTTATCTCTTGTCTGGGTAGTTGTCGGGATAAAGAAAAAGGACCCTTAATCCTTTTGGATTAGGGCCCTTGTTTGGCTTATTCGATGTTATTCGAATGAACCTCCAGCAGACCCGGATCCGGCATAAAAATTGGCATAAGCTGCAAATGTGGTTGCAGTAGGCCAATTAGATGTCGCGCGCTTAGCTGATACGGGTTTCATTGCAGCACCCATAACAGCGCCACGCATCGCGTGTGCTGTATGTAGATGTGCAGTTCTTTGCATAAGGGGAACAATAAAGCATTGGCAATCATTCATGCAAATTAATTAAATCCGCGTTCCACTAACTGGTCAGTAACCCTGCTTGTGCGAGAAATGGCGATGGCTTTCCGCGATAGCTAATGCGTAATTCACGCTTTGCTCGTGTCATGCCCACATAGAACAAGCGGCGTTCTTCTTCGATCATGCGGGCATCAAGCGTGAATCCATTAGTTTCCAGGGGTAATAAGCCCACATTGGCTCCCATCAAGAAAACGCGCTCCCATTCGAGACCTTTGGCTGCGTGCAGCGTGGCCAACGTAATTACCGGCATGGTCGGCGGATTATTTTGCTGCACGCGATCTTCAACTTCGCGTAAATAACTGCGCAGCGTTTTCGGCGTGAAGTTTGTATCTTCATCAAGTTCGCGCGCTAAGTGCAACAAACCTGCGATGCCATCAATACTTTGGCCAGTTAAAAACGGTTGTGCCAATGTGCGCAATTCATCTAACCAACTAATACCTTCAGTCGGAATGACCGATGCCGTGCGCACACCTTTTAAGAATTCTTTAACGTCAGGGCGATCAAAGAATCTTTCAGTGCTGCGCACTTGGTAAGGCAATTTCGCACCATTCATCGCACGCTCCAATGAATTCAATTGTGAGTTCGTGCGAGCAAGTACGGCAATCTCTTGCGCGGGCACACCGCTACTTAACAAAGCCGTCATATCAGCAACGATGCCAGCAATTTCAGCTGACTCATCGTTATATGCAAGTACCTCTGGTTTATCGCCATGATCATTCTGCGCATTTAACTCTTGCCCCATGGTTGCACTTCTAAGTAATGAGTTTGCCGCAAAAGTAATTTCTGGAGTCGATCGATAGCCAGAAGTTAACCGAATAACTTCGGCATCTGGAAAACGAGAAGTAAAAGAAGTTAAGAACGAAGAAGTAGCGCCAGCGAAAGAATAAATAGTTTGGGCTGGGTCCCCCACAACACATATCTCTTGGCGATTACCTAACCACGCATTAATCAGCCTTTGTTGTAGCGGTGAAATATCCTGATACTCATCAACCGTGAAATAGCGATATTGATCTTGCACTCGTTCGCGAACTTCGCGTTCTTCTTCAAGCATCGCAGTTGTCAGCAACAAAACATCTTCAAAATCCATCGCTAGTTCTTGGCGCTTGATGCTTTCATATGCGGTGTAAACCTGCGCTACTTGCTCGGCATTAACGCGAGGTTTAGCTGCGCGGTTATCAAGTTCAGTTAAGTAATCAGTTGGGCCAATCTGCGAAACTTTCGCCCACTCAATTTCATTAGCGATATCGCGCAAGGTGTCCCGCGAATTGATATTAATCGTGCCCTGTAGCCCAGCTCGATTGATGGCTTCACCCAAAAATCCAGTCTTAGATGTCAGCAGATCAGGCGTGCGACCGCCGAAAACTGAGGGCCAGAAGTAGAGCAGTTGCTTGAGCGCTGCTGCGTGGATCGTGCGAGCAGCCACGGTGGGCACGCCCAAACTACGAAGGCGGGTGCGCATTTCACCGGCTGCACGCGCCGTGAAAGTAATCGCCAGAATTCGTTGCGGATCCATTGCCCCAATGGCTGCGGCGTAGGCAATGCGGTGTGTGATTGCCCGAGTTTTTCCAGTGCCTGCGCCAGCAATTACACAAACTGGGCCACGCGTAGCAAGTGCTACAGCACGTTGTTCATCATCGAGAGCTGCCAAAATTTCTTCAGCGCGAACATTTACTAACGGTTCTTCACTCATCGCCAGCTCTCGCCACCAGACAAGCTATGCCCCGAAAATTCGCCATGCTCGGCAGCAAACCAACGTTCAATCATTTTGCGCGCAACACTAATCATTGGTGGCAATAACAGCGAGCCATCTTCCATAGCGCTGCGCAATTGAGCACGTGAATACCAACGCACCTCAACAATTTCTTCACCATCGGGTCGAGCGGCTGCCGGGTCATTAATAAAGGCCTCAAATGAAATCATGATGCTGGCCGGGAATGGCCAAGGTTGCGAACCTAAATAATGAATTTGTGAAACAGTCACGCCGCTTTCTTCAAATACTTCGCGCGAAACACATTGTTCAAATGTTTCACCAGGTTCTAAAAATCCAGCAAAAGTTGAGAACCGACCCACAGGCCAAACTGCTTGGCGACCGAGCAAGATGCGATCATCGGTATCGCGCACTAAGACAATTACTGCGCTATCGGTGCGTGGGTGATGTTGTGCTTCGCATTGATCGCAAACTCTAACTGCGCCACCGAGTGAACTTGTTGTGCCGGCCCCACATTTCGAACAACGCGGGTGCGAGCTATGCCAATTAGAAAGTGCCACCGCGTGCAGAGCTAAACCAATTTCTAGTGGTGAAAGGGCAGCTCCGATTTCTCGAAGTGAGAGTAAATCATCTGATTCGGCAACGTGGGCGGCAAAATATGGCGTATCAGTTGCTCGATCGAAACCAAGAAAATAGTTCTCCTCACTTTGCGCATTTGGAAAAAGTAACTTGGCACTTGCTAGATCGGCGCTGACTTTTCCACCACTAACTGAGAGAACTTTGGCACGTTTCATTAGTTCGGCTAAGGCTGCTGGGTCATTTCGCAGTTCGCTGGCGCGGTCAATCAGGCTGGGGTCTTGGTTGATCGCGCTCATAAGAGGCAACGCTACTAGCCTTCACGCATGAAGGTAACCTCATGGAATCTGCTCCACGGCATGACGATTCCACCCAAATCGGGCGATGATTTCAGCGGTTTGGCAGCCGCGGCGGCTGAGCTGGGTAGCGATGTGATCGCCATTCAAGAAGTCGATCACGGGCTAGCAAGATCAAATAGCGCATTTCAAACTAGCGATATCGCAATTGCTATGAACGCAAAAAATTGGGCATTTGCGCCAGCGATTATTGGCTCACCTGAAGGCAAATGGGAGAAAGCCAATAATGAAATCGCCACAAATCAAAAAAGTACTTCGGTAATTGATTCGGGGAGCTATGGAATCGGGATAGCTTCTAAGATTTCGGTAGTCAAATGGCATAGATTAAATCTAGGTAGATCAATTATTGGTATGCCGTTGTTAATACCAGATACTGAAACTGGTAAAGCAAAAGCAATCTATATTAAAGATGAGCCACGGTTAGCAATTGCGGCCCAATTAGAAAATGGTTGGACCGTGATTAACACTCACTTATCTTTTGTACCTGGGGTAAATGTCTTTCAACTTTCAAAGTTAAAGAAGTGGGCTGACTCATTCGGTGAGAAAGTATTGCTCATGGGTGACCTTAATTTACCTGGCGGAATTCCAGCCATTGGTTCTAATTGGCAATCTCTAATTCTGCAGAATACCTACCCAAGTTGGAAACCAAAGATTCAATTTGATTACATCTTGAGTAAAGGCGTAGCGTTAAAGGATGTAGTTCAGGTACCAACTACTAAATCAAGTATTAGCGATCACTTGCCGCTAACCATAGAAATTAATTAAGCGACTTCAGCAATCTTGCTCTGGTTATGCGTTAAAGACTCGCGCTGTACCTTAAAGATTGAGAATAGCTCTAGACGCTTCTCATCAGGAATAGCGAAGGTAGCTGCTTTGCCTGACCAAGCATTTAGATCTGCCAGTGAATTACAGGCAGATAAGCCTTCAAGTAAACGCTCGAGATCGCCTTCAGCCAGATTGCGTTTAGGGGCTTTATTGCGGTTATTCTGATTAGCCCGCGCTACTTTTTCCATTTCTTCGCGGCTAGGGCGCTTACCTTTAGCGGCAAAGCCCAAGTTAGCTAGACAGCGGCCAATACTTGAGGTTTCGCAGTTCTCGCTGGCATTTGCGCGGTTAATAACGCTGCTGCCTTCAATTTCGGTAGCAAAACCAGTTGCTTGCGGGCGAGCATCTTCGCGATTAGTAAATGCCTCAGTACGACAGACCCATTCCACGCGACCATCAGTGCGTTCGGTGCGTTGTAGATCAGTAATGATGCGACCATCGGGAAATTTCTTCCAGAATGCTTGAATACGATTTTCAACTGGCTCATAGAGATCGATGTTGAAGTAGCTCATGGTTTAAGCCGCCGCAATTAACTCGTTAGCAATCACTTCGCCAGGGCTTAAGGTGCCGGCACGGAAAGCATCGGTGATTCGCTCGCGACCAGTTTCCGTAAAGCGAGTTGAGATATATGAGTCACGCGAATTAAAGGCGATGAAATCTAGAACCTCGCCGGTTTCGAGATGGATTGCGTCGCCATTTACGTTCTTAAGATCATCGAGAATTTTCTTGCGGAAAGATTCGCGGACGGATTGAACAATCTCAGTCTCGTAATTGGCGCGCACCCACTCGGTAAAAGCATGCTCATTGATTACTTCAGGAGATGCTTTCGGGGTAACTAATGAGACTTTAGCGATTTCCTCGCCATCAAGTTTTGCCTTAACTGAATCTGCACCAACGGCGTCGAGGGCGTCGGCAAATTCACGACGCAGACGATCTTTAGTTTCTTTGGCAGCATTTGCAATAACTGTGATTGCCGATAGCTGAAGCGCTAGCTCTTTTAGATTCATTTGGTCCACCTTTACTCATTAGTTGTTTCGCAGTGCTTAACTCTTGTTAAGTGGTTGCGATGTGATGAGTAAAGCGGGTACCACTGACAAAGCCCCCGGTGAAGGGTGCCTTGGCGGCGTGTCGCCCTTATAAATCAGGGGTTTCAGCGCTTTAAAACTTAAAGGTTTCAGATTAGCTCACAATTTGGGGAGCACTAGCTTCCGCAATTCCCGACTTTGCTTGTTTCTCTAGCCCTGCTGTAACCGCAAAAGTATCTTCATAAACATCGAAGTCATATGCCTTGCCCCAGCGCAGTTTGATTACATGGATTCCAGGATTTACGTAAGGTTCTCCATTTTCAAGATTGCAGGTTGCAACCCAGCGGGCGACAACTGTTGTGTTCCATGGCCCTCCTTGAACTAAAACACTTGTTACCTCAAACTTAAGATTTGGCAG
>CAMCYS010000007.1 GCA_945885625.1 Bifidobacterium breve
GTGTGGCCGGTCGCCCTCTCAGGCCGGCTACCCGTCGTCGCCTTGGTGAGCCATTACCTCACCAACAAGCTGATAGGCCGCGAAGTCATCTTCAACCGAAAAACTTTCCAGCCCCGATCATGCGATCAAGGCTCATATCCGGTATTAGCACCGGTTTCCCGGTGTTATCCCAGAGTTGAAGGCAGATTCTTCACGTGTTCCTCACCCGTTCGCCGCTAATCCATCCCCGAGGGGATCTCATCGCTCGACTTGCATGTGTTAAGCACGCCGCCAGCGTTCGTCCTGAGCCAGGATCAAACTCTCCATAGAAAGTTTTTCTGGCATACATGACATAAACAACTGTCGTTATTTTTTGTCTTTACCAAAGGAAATCAACGAGTATTAGCTTTTTTTCAGTATAAATACTGAAGTTCTAATACTTCGATGAAGTATTAATTTAGAAGATGGTTATTAGAAATTTGCATGACTAAATAGGCCATCTTCTGGCATTGACTTATGGCACGCTGTTGAGTTCTCAAGGTACGGATGCGCACTGCGTCCAGGAATCTCTTCCTTTTTTCAGGGCAGACTCGCAAATCTAGTGCATAGACGCTCACGCGGTCAAACCGCACTCGATCGAGCCTAATTTTGCGGGAATCCTATGCCGTTCGGCCTAAATCGTCCGTTTCACAGCAAGGAGCGTAACTATAGGCAGTAGAACGTGGCAGGTCAAATCGCCTTGGAGCGATTTGCTGAGGTGTAGGACACATGATTCGGTATCCGATTGAATATACGAAGAAGCTCTAAAACCATTGATTTATAGGGGTTTCAGGGCTTTTCCGACGAAAAAAGGCACCACTAAACGGTCTATTTTGGAGCCAGTTTTGAATCGCTTGGGTGAGCCGATCGGGCTAATCGACTAATTCGACAGCTGCCAGATCGCGCTTTCCTTTGCGTAAAACTGCATATTTTCCGCATAAAAAGTCAGATTCTGACGGGGTGAAGTCTTCAGTAGCCACTTTGGCATTGTTTAAATATGCGCCACTTTCTTTCACGATACGACGAGCTGCAGACTTTGAATCTACAACCCCAGTTGCTGCAAGCAAATCAACCCAAGTTGGCATTGGTTCGCTTCGTTTCACAGTTGTGTGCGGTAATTCTGAAAGTGCTGCAGTTAAAGTCGCTTCGTCTAGCTCGGAAAGTTCACCCTGACCAAAGAGTGCCTTTGCCGCCGCTTCAACACGGAGACATGTTTCGGGTGAATGTACAAGTGAAGTTAACTCGCGAGCTAACTCGCGGTGCGCGGTGCGCGCTCCTGGATTTTCATTATGAGCTTTTTCGAGTTCGGTAATTTCAGCATGCGATTTGAATGAGAAAACCTTCAAAAAATTGATTACATCTTTATCATCGGTATTTAACCAATACTGGAAGAAGGCATACGGTGAGGTCATCTCTGGATCAAGCCAAACACTTCCGCCTGCTGTCTTACCGAACTTAGTTCCGTCAGCTTTCGTAAGAAGTGGAATCGTTAGCGCATGTGCGCTAGCCTGCTCAACTTTGCGAATAAGATCGAGGCCCGCAACGATGTTACCCCACTGATCAGAGCCACCCATTTGAAGTGTGCAGTTATGACGACGGAAAAGTTCTAAGTAATCGTGAGCTTGCAAAACTGAATAGGAAAACTCAGTGTAAGAAATACCACTTGCTTCTAATCGAGCAGAAACTGAATCCTTCGAGAGCATTTGATTAACGCTGAAATGTTTTCCGATATCACGCAGAAACTCAATGGCAGAAAGCGGTGAGGTCCAATCAAGATTATTCGCCATAATTGCTGCATTCTTGGGCGCGCTAAAATCTAAGTACTGTGAGAGCTGCGTCTTAATGCGTTCAACCCAGTTTGCGACAGTCGTTTCAGTATTTAAAGTGCGCTCTTCGTTCTTGCCACTTGGGTCACCCACTAGTCCGGTAGCTCCACCAACCAGAGCGATAGGTGTATGGCCAGCGAGTTGAAAACGACGCAAAACCAATAGAACAACTAGGTTGCCGACATGCATGCTGGGCGCAGTCGGATCAAAGCCAATATAAAGAGTGGTTGGTTTCTTCAGCGCCTCAGCTAACGCTGCCTCATCGGTGGTCTGAGCAATTAGCCCACGCCAACGAAGATCGTCTAATAGCTCTGATTTCATGCGCTCATCATGCCTGAAAAGGCAGCTTGCTGGCTGCTTATTAACTTTATGAATTCACTATTTTTGGAAGTTAGATTCTTAAGTTGGATGGCAACTTCAGAAGGTGCGGTTCCGCCGGCAGTTGTGCGAGATGAGAGTGCGCCAGCGACAGATAGCACTTCGCGCACTCCCCCAGTAAGTGATGGGTGAATAGCGAGAAACTCGGCGTCGGTTAACTCATGAAGTTCACGATTGCTCTTCTCACAGAGTGCAACACATTCTCCAGCTGCCTCATGCGCCTGTGAGAACGGAATATGCGCGCGAACTAGGAAGTCGGCAATTTCAGTTGCCAGCGAGAAGCCAGTCGGTGCAGCTGCTGCCATCTTCGCGCGATCAAAATCAGTAGTTGCAATCATTCCGGAAACTGCGGGCAGCAGGATCAACAAAGTTTCAATGCTGTCGAAGAGTGGTTCTTTATCTTCTTGTAAGTCACGATTGTAGGCAAAAGGTAAACCTTTCAACATGGTCATGACGCCAGTTAAGTTACCAACCAAGCGGCCAGCTTTACCGCGAGCCAACTCGGCAATATCTGGATTCTTTTTCTGCGGCATGATCGATGATCCAGTTGAATAAGCATCGGCCACTTTGGCCCAACCGAATTCAGTAGTTGCCAAGATGCACCATTCTTCACCGATGCGCGAAAGGTGAATGCCGATAGTTGCCAAAATAAACAACGCTTCAGAAACAAAGTCACGATCACTAACACCATCAATACTGTTTTGGGCAGATTGTGCGAAACCAAGTTCAGCAGCTGTGGCTTTTGGATTAAGTGGCAACGATGATCCAGCTAGAGCCCCAGAACCGAGTGGGCTAACTGATGAGCGAAATAACCAATCACAAATTCGACCTAGATCGCGTTGAAAAGCATGTGCATGTTTAGCAATTTCATGGCCGAAGATAACTGGTTGTGCATGCTGCAGATGCGTAAAACCTGGTGCAGGTGCGTCGGTGTATTCGCCAGCTTTAGCAATGATTACCTCGCAAAGTTGCGTAAGTTCCGCAGCAATGGCCAACATATGATCGATGGCATATAAACGTAGGTCGGTGGCAACTTGATCATTGCGAGAACGACCCGCCCTAATCGCTCCCCCGATAGCGCCAATCTTTTCGGTTAAGCCACGTTCTAACGCACTATGAACATCTTCATCAGATTCAATTGGCGTGAATTCTCCATTCACCACTTCAACTTGCAGCTCTTTCAAGGCGCTACGAAGTTTTGAAACAGTTTCGGCGGGCAATAGCCCAGAGTTCTCAAGTACAGATAAGTGAGCCAGCGATGAACGCAAGTCATAAGGCGCTAACCGCCAATCGAATTGCACGCTGCGAGACAAGGCAAAGAGAGCATCGCTAGGGCCATCGGCAAAACGGCCACCCCACAAAGCTCCGCCGGTATTGGCATCTCCGGTGCTCATCACTTACCTCCGCTTTTTGAGTTGGCTAATCCTAAGATCTTCTTTGCTAAAGCACTGCCACCAGTTGCAGTGTCGGCTACGACGATGACGGTGTCATCTCCAGCCACAGTTCCAATCGCACTGGCTAATTTTCCAGATTGGGAAAGTCCATCAATAGCACTAGCCAACATCTGCGCTGCCGCAATTGGCGTTCTAATGACGACCAAATTTCCACTAGGGGTCGCAGTAAGCACAAGTTCGCTCGGGAAAGTATTTTTAGTTGAGATTGGCTGTGAATCAGTAAGTGCATAAACCATTTCACCATCACGGTTTCTTACCCGAATAGCACCAATATCTTCTAGGTCTCGGCTAGCAGTTCCTTGTGTGACTACAAAACCTTGTTTCTTCAGTGCCTTCACTAAATCAGATTGCGAGGAAATCTTTTCAGTACCAATTAATTTGGCTACTACTGACTTGCGCGCATTGGCGCTATTGGCATTCATGCATGCACCAATGTTCCGCCGCGACCAGCTAGTGCCAGCAATAAATTCTCAGCATTGTTACCGTCAATAATTCTTACCGCTTTCGCGCCCGCTGCAATTGCAGCCAGACAAGCTGCAACTTTAGGGGCCATTCCCCCTTGGAAATCATTTTTCATCTTTGCTAATTCGGCTACTGAAACTTCAGAGATGATCGACGCGGGGTCTGGGAAATCACGGTAGATACCGGCGACATCAGTCAGGACAATTAAGATTTCCGCATTTAAGCCACCAGCAATCGCAGCTGCTGCCAAATCTGCATTTACATTTAACCCATTATCTGAACCGATTTCATTTGCAAGCGGTGAAACAACTGGCGTGAACTTCTCTTCGAGTAGCAATTCAATCATCTCGGTATCTACCTTGGTAACTTCACCGACCAGTCCTAATTCGGCCGGTGTACCGTCAACAATCTTGGTCATTCGAATTCCTTGCAACGTATTTCCATCACGACCAGAAATGCCCACAGCATTGACACCTGATTTACGTAAATTTGAAACCACACTCGTGCAAACTTCACCCGCTAGAACACTTTGCACAATTTCGAAAATCTCGGGTGTGGTCACTCGAAAGCCACCAATACTTTGGCTTTGGACTCCAGCTGACACAAGAGCAGCATCAATTTGCGGTCCGCCACCGTGCACGATGACCAACTCGAGTCCCTGTGAAATCGCAACTGCGACTGCTTGAGCAAACGCACCGCTCTCATCTTTCATGGCATGACCGCCGTATTTAATGACGATCAAACGCCTAGTCCTAACGTTGCCAGGCCAGTATTTTCTAGGAGTCCGCAAATCAAATTGGCATTCTGAATTGCCTGACCTGCTGCACCTTTGCCTAAGTTATCGATTGCGGCTGAAATAATTAGTCGATTAGTACGCGAATCTACTGCCACCTGTAAGTGAACATGATTACTGCCAATTACTGAGTTGGTTTTAGGCATTTGTCCGATCGGCAAGACAGTAACAAATTCATTCGCCGCATAGACCTTGGTGTATAGAGCGTGCATTGTCTCGGTTGTCGCACTTAAAGTTAACTTCGCTGTGACGGTACTTAAGATGCCGCGTGGCATCGGTGCCAAAATTGGCGTAAACGAAATCTTTACATCGCTGCCCGCAATATGTGTAAGCGCTTCTTCAACCTCAGGAGTGTGCTGATGTACTCCCCCAAATTTATATGAGGAGAGGGAGCCCATTACTTCACTGCCAAGCAAGTTAACTTTCGCACTTCGGCCCGCTCCTGTCGTGCCCGAGGCCGCGACCACAACTATGTCCTGGATATCAATTAGTTCTAGTGCTGGCGCAATTGCTAAGGAAATAGAAGTTGCGTAACAACCTGGATTTGCCACTCGAGTAGATTTCGCAATGACTTCACGTTGGCCTGGTAGTTCTGGCAAGCCATAGGTCCAAGTTCCGGCATGTGTTCCCCCGTAGTACTGCGCCCATTTTTCAGCGCTAGTAAGTCTGAAATCTGCTCCTAGATCAATAACTTTAAGGTTTGGATCAAGTTGCGCAATCAGCGCCGCGGATTCACCATGTGGTAGAGCCAGGAAAACTAGGTCGCAAGCATTAACTTTCGCGAGTTCAAAGGCTTCAAACCGACGATCCCCCAGCTTGGCTAACTGTGGCGCTACTGATGTAATCAGTTCGCCCGCATTTGAATGCGCTGTAATCACAGTTGGTTCAAAATTTGGATGGTCTAACAGAAGTCTGAGCAGCTCAGTTCCGGCATAGCCACTAGCGCCAACGATTGCTATTTTCATAGGAATAATTATGCAGGTTTATGCATAATTATGCAAGATTAAGAACGAACCGTTGCCCCGTACAGTTTGGCCGCATTTGCCACAGCGGCCTCGCGAGCGGCAGTAATTTCCTCACCAGTTAGCGTGCGATCAGGGGCTCGGAATGAGAGCGTGAACGCCAGCGAGATCTTGCCATCGCCGATCTTGTCGTAGCGGTCAAAAAGCACGATTGATTCGAGCAGGTCCCCTGCCCCACCAACTAAAGCCTGCTCAAGTGCGGCCGCAGAAACATCGGCGGCCACGACAAGTGCAACATCTTGAACTGCAATTGGCATCGAACCAATCACGGCAGCTCTAACCGTGTCGCTAACAGGGAGTGCATCTAAATTAATAACTAGTGCGCATGAACGTGGTGGCAAACCGAACTCAGAACAAACGCGCGGATGAAGTTCGCCGGCATGTGCCACAGCTTTGCCATCTACTAATAGTTCAGCACAACGCCCGGGATGCCAAGGTGCAAAATCAGACCGCTCAACGGTGTACTGCAGACCGCAAAGATCTAGAACAGTTTGTGCTTCAGCAACTGCGTCTGCCCATTCATATGCGCGCGCTTTAGTGCGCCAATTATCACCCGTTGTTTTGCCGACAAAGATTGCACCTAGATGAATTGGTTGTGGTGGAACGCTGTCGAAAATTGCTTTAATCGTTGTTGCATCTGGCTTACTGCCTAATGGCGGAAATAAACCATCAACTAATTTTGTGGTGTTTCGGAAAATCGCCCCAATTTCAAAGAGGGCGAAATCACGAGCACCTCTAGAAAGATTTCGTTGGGCTGCTGCGATTAATCCTGGAATCAAATGCGTACGCATTAAAGGCGTTTCTTCGGACATTGGGTTAGCAATTCGGAATGTGGCCGCACGATCGCCGGTGTAATTCAGGGCCTTCATGGTTGATTCAGCGACAAAAGGAAAATTTTGAACTTCGGTTAACCCGCGTGCTGCAAGCGCTGCCGCAATTGTGCGTCGGCGTAGTTGAACCGGCGTTAGCGTTGCAGCGTATGGACTGCGTGGCAGAATCGATGGAATCTGGTCGTAGCCAACTATGCGGGCTACTTCTTCGACTAAATCTGCCGGAATTTGTAGGTCGCCCCGCCAAGAAGGCGGATCAACTTTCCAACTCTTGGTGTCCACATCGCAACCTACAGTTGTCAGTGCCTTGGCAATAACTTCGTTAGATAGATCAGTACCCAAGCGGTCGTTTACATACTTAGGATCTATATCGATGATCGCCGGATATCTCTCTTCGCCGTCAACCGAAGTGCCGACATAGGTAGCCCCACCCAACGAGATCATTAACTCGGCTGCCCGAGCTGATGCGAACTCAGCTAAGGATGGATCAACGCCGCGTTCTAGACGACGAGATGCCTCAGTTGAAAGCTTGTGACGACGCGAATTCTTAGCAATAGCAATTGGATCAAAGCGAACAGCTTCAATCGCAATCGTTGTGGTGCTTTCGGTGATCTCAGAGTCGAGCCCACCCATCGTGCCCGCGAGAGCTAATACTTGTTTTGAATCGCGCACTACAAGATCACTTGAAGCTAGTTCTCGTTCTTGGCCATCAAGGGTGGTGAACTTGCTCTTATCTTTGGCATAAGTAATCTCAAGTCCATTAACAATTTTGGCACGATCAAAAGCATGTAGTGGTTGACCCAGCTCGATCATTACATAGTTAGTGACATCTACCGCAAGTGAAATCGAACGCATGCCGACCTTCTCAATGCGGCGACTCAACCAAATAGGCGATGGTGACTTTGGGTTGACGTTATCAAGAGAACGCAATACGGCGATCATTGCGCCATCTAAAATCTTTATTGGGGTTGTGCTGTCGGAATCAGCAAACGTTAAAGACTTAGCGTGCGCAATCGGATCTGTAAAAGTTAAATTCAAGGCACCAGCAATTTCGCGAGCTGCGCCACGAATACTTAAGGCATAACCACGATCTGGGTTCACTGCGATGTCGAAAATTGTGTCGTTAATTTGAAGTAACTCGATTGAGTCTTGCCCGACTGACGCAGATCCTTCGGCTAGCACGATAATGCCAGAATGGTCTTCGCCTAAGCCCAACTCTTTGGAAGAACAGATCATGCCATTACTAGTCTTGCCATAAGTCTCGCGCGCACTAATTGCGAAGTTTCCTGGCAGTACCGCTCCTGGCAGAGCTGCAACAACTAAATCATTTACGGCGAAGTTACGAGCACCGCAGATTACAAAACGGGTTTGGCCCTCGTTGCAATCTAATTCAACGTAGCGAATTGGTTTCTTATGTTCAGCTAATTCTTCAATCGCAATGACTCGAGCAACGACCAGCGGCCCAGTTAGATCAGCGCCTTGCTTGATCACATCTTCAATTTCAAAGCCAACTCGAACGAAGGCATCGGCAATTACCTCATCAGTAATGCCAGTGAGGTCTACAAAGTCATTAACCCAGGAACGTGGAATTCTCATCAGAGGCCAACTCCAAACTGACGAGTGAAACGTAAATCGCCTTCAACAATTTCGTGGAGATCAGTAATTCCGTGACGCACCATCAAGGTGCGTTCAAGACCCATACCGAAAGCAAAACCACTGAACTCCTTGGTATCCACGCCACATGTCTCGAGCACCTTTGGATTAACCATTCCGCAGCCGCCCCACTCAATCCAGCGACCATTGAAGAAGACATCAACTTCGGCACTTGGCTCGGTGAACGGGAAGAACGATGGGCGCAACCGAGTCGTGACATCAGGCCCAAACATGTGACGCGCGAAATTATCAAGAGTGCCCTTTAAGTGAGCCATAGAAATACCACGGTCAACAACTAGACCTTCGACTTGATGGAAAACCGGACTATGCGTTGCATCTAATTCATCAGCCCGAAAAGTGCGCCCAGGGGAAACAATGTAAATAGGTGGTTCGTTTGTAAGCATTGTGCGAATCTGTAAGGGCGAAGTCTGCGTACGCAGGACTAGCCCCGCGCTAAGTGGCTCAACGAAGAATGTGTCCTGCATAGTACGAGCAGGGTGATCAGCCGGAATATTTAAGGCATCAAAATTCAACCAACTCGATTCAAGTTCGGGGCCTTCGACCACTGAATAACCTTGGGCTAAGAAGAAATCGCTGATGTCATTTTTGATAATTGTAATTGGGTGCAGTCCCCCAGCATGAGCGAGCTTTGCTGGAAGTGTTATATCTACAACTTCTTCTAGCAAGATCTTCTGATCGCGCGCAGTCTCTAATCGCGCAGTTTCATCGGCTAAGGCAGAAGCTATCGCAGCCTTAGCCTCACCAATAATTTTTCCAAAAGAAGCTTTATCTTCCGGTGAAAGTGAACCCAGGCCACGACTCGCTAATGAGATGGGAGCTTTATCGCCAGTGTGGGCTAACCGAGCCGCCTTGAGTTCATCGAGGTCGCCAGCGGCTGCAAATGCCGACATGGCAGCGCTGACCCATTCGTTGATTTCCTGCGGATTCATGAGCTGAAGTCTACTTGGTCGACTTTACTTATCGTCGGCAATTTTTGCCGTTAACTCGAATAAAACTATCGAAACTGCTGCTGAAAGATTGAGACTTTCGGCATTGCCAGCCATTGGTATTGCTAGCTTCTGAGTCGCTTGAGGTACTTCAAGTTCAGTTAGTCCTCGAGCCTCATTTCCAAAAATCAAAACTGTATTTTGAGTAATCAAAAAATCACGAATAGATTTTTTGCCATCTGCCGACAGGGATGCAAAGTTTAGACCTGGGATAGTTGTTGTAAGCAGATCGAGTGATATTCGTTCGAAAACTGGCAGGTGCCAAAGCGACCCGGCGGTTGAACGAACTACCTTAGGCGAATACATATCAACGCTACCTGGCGAGGTGATTACAGCCGTAGCGCCTAGTGCATCTGCTGATCGCAAGATGGTGCCGGCATTTCCAGGGTCTTGAATTTCGTGTAAGTACAGCAAAATTGATTTGCCCGATAACTTCAAATTTTCCAATTGCGGATTCGGGATCTTGCAGATGGCCAGAATGCCTTGCGGTGAGATTGTTTCACTCATTGCCTTCATGACGGCATCGGTTACATCTTCACATTTAAACTTTGCTAAATCGATTTGGTCATTCTCAAGTCGCAAGCGCCCATTGGCAGTTAAATACAGAACATCGACTTGATCAGTAGCTTTAGCCTTAATGGCTTCGCGCACAAACTGCGCACCTTCGGCAACATAACGCGCACTTTCGCGACGTTCTTTGGCGCCCTTAGAACTGATAAGAGCCTTCACTCGCGCGATATGCGGCGAGTGAAGGCTCTCGATCATTACTTCTAGTTTCGATTAACGAATTAAAGTGCAGCTAAAGTCTTGCGAGCAACTTCAACTAGCGCCTTGAAAGTCGCTGGATCATTAGTTGCTAGCTCTGAAAGTAAACGGCGATCAACTTCAACGCCAGCTTCCTTTAGACCTTGGATCAAACGGTTATAAGTAAGACCGTTTTCACGAGCTGCCGCATTGATACGTTGGATCCAGAGACGACGGAAATCACCCTTCTTATCCTTGCGATCGTTGAAGGCATAAACCATTGAGTGAGTAACTTGCTCTTTCGCCTTTGTGAAAAGACGTGAACGTTGACCGCGGTAACCGCTGGCACGTTCTAGAGTTGTACGACGCTTCTTGGCTGCGTGGACTCCGCGCTTTACTCTCATTTAAGTACTCCTTACTTCAAACCAAGCATGCGCTTGGCTGTTGTTGCAACGGTTGGCTTAGCTGCGGACTCAGTGCTCAAACGTCGGGTAAGACGTGAGGACTTGCGCTCGAGTAAGTGGCGCTTTCCGGCGCGCTCATGCATAACTTTTCCGGAACCAGTAATGCGGAATGTCTTCTTCGCACCACTGTGGGTTTTCATCTTTGGCATCTTGGGTCTCCCGTTGCTAGTTCTTATTCGGTCTCAGCAGCAGCTGCTGCGGCATCGGCTTTTGCTTTACGCGCTGCCTTTGCCTCGGCTACTGCTTCAGTCTTGCGCTTAGTTGGACCAAGCACCATTGTCATATTTCGTCCCTCTTGTTTAGGGGCGAATTCAACGAAAGCAATTTCTGCGACATCTTCGGCAAGACGTTGCAAGATCTTGTAACCGAGTTCAGGACGCGTTTGTTCGCGACCACGAAATTGCATTGTCACCTTGACCTTGTCGCCACCTTTTAAGAACTTCTCGATGTGATTCCGTTTGGTCTCATAATCGTGAGTCTCAATCTTTGGTCGCATTCGTACTTCCTTAACCACGATGTGGGTCTGGTTTTGACGTGCTTCCCGAGCTTTCTGCGCGATCTCGTATTTGTACTTTCCGAAATCCATGATCTTGCAGACTGGTGGATTAGCTTCTGGTGCGATCTCAACTAAGTCGAGACCAACTTCATCAGCCATCTGTAGTGCAACTTCGATATCGACAACGCCAACTTGTTCACCGGTGTAACCGATTAAACGAATCTGGGGTGTACGAATTCGATCGTTGATACGTGGGTCAGTTGTGATTTTTGCTCCTTTAAATCGGTTTGCTTCTGGTTTGCTGGTACTTCGCGCTCAGTAACCGCGCCATGCAAAATAAGCAACCGCCAAGGAGTACTACTTCAGCTGAAATTACTTCAACTAAGTTGAACTCGCGACTTACCAGGGACCCTGGGGTCCTTAGGTGGGAGCGGTAACTCCTCTTGCAGTAGCGAACTACTGGTCTGCCGCAAAGGGTACTAGAGGGTTGGGCAAAGGCGAAATTGAACCTAATTCAGTGCAAGCAAGGCCGGGCTTAGCCCATGGCATGAACGCCGCCGTCGACGTGGATGATCTCGCCAGTGGTTTTTGGGAACCAATCAGAAAGCAGAGCCACTGCCGCTTGAGCAGCTGGCACCGGATCCGTTACATCCCAAGCTAATGGCGAGCGCGAATTCCAAACTTCTTCAAAATCGGCAAAACCGGGAATTGATTTAGCTGCCATTGTTTTGATTGGCCCAGCTGCAACTAAATTGACTCGAATATTCTCAGCTCCTAGGTCACGAGCTAAGTAACGTGAAGTTGATTCAAGTGCAGCCTTCGCAACTCCCATCCAGTCATACTTTGGCCAGGCAACGGTTGCGTCAAAATCAAGACCGACAATCGAAGCCCCACCATTAAATAAAGGTCTGGTTGCCATTGCTAATGATTTAAATGAATATGCCGATACCTGAATTGCAGTTGCGACATCTGCCCATTCGGTATTTAAAAAGTTGCCGCCGAGTGCAGCCTCTGGTGCAAAACCAATTGAGTGCACTACCCCGTCGAGACCATCGACATGTTCGCGTACTCGAGATTCAAGAGCGGTTAAATCAGCATCATTAGTTACATCGAGTTCAATGACTGGCGCAGGTTGTGGAAGGCGACCAGAAATGCGGGTAGTTAATGACATTACGCGACCATATGAAGAGAGAACTACAGTAGCCCCTTCTTCTTGCGCTAGGCGCGCGATATGAAAGGCAATTGATGCATCTGTTAAAACACCAGTTACTAATATTCTCTTACCGGCGAGAATTCCCATTGCTAGTGACCCATTCCTAATCCGCCATCAACTGGAATTACCGCACCAGTTATATAGCTTGCTTGTGGCGATGCTAAGAAAGTGACGACATCGGCAATTTCTTCTGCTGAACAAAAACGTTGAAGCGGAACTGATTTAGCAATCTCGTCACGACGCTTTTCATCCAAAGTGGCGGTCATATCAGTTTCGACGAAACCAGGCGCAACCACATTGGCCGTAATTCCACGGCTTCCAAGTTCACGAGCAAATGACCGTGCCATGCCGACTAATCCAGCTTTGCTCGCCGAGTAATTAACCTGCCCGGCTGAACCAGAAAGACCAACAACCGAACCAACAAAAATCAACCGGCCACGTTTTAGCTTCAATAACCCTTTTGTCGCTCGACGAGCTGTGCGAAAAGCGCCGGTTAAATTGGCATCAATAACATCTTCAAAATCTTCATCGCTCATACGTATCGAAAGCGTGTCTTTCGTGATGCCCGCATTACACACCACAATCTCAGGTAAGCCCCATTTTTCTTCGATCAAGGCAAAACCAGCATCGACACTTTCGGTCGAGGTGACATCCATCAGAACTGACTCAAACTCAGTTGGCGCTGACCCTGATCGGTGCGTGACAATAACGTTGTAGCCAGCTGCCTTGAGAGATCTAGCAATTGCCGAACCAATACCGCGATTGCCGCCAGTGACCAATGCGATTGCGCTCATAGTCGGCAAGGTTACTCGTTACTTCTGCGTAAACCTAAGAACACATCTACTCTAGGCACATGGCCGAAGAAATCTATGACGTAACCAACGCCCAACGAAGCCTCACTGGCGACCAAAGCGCACGTCAAAAAAGATATTTCCTCTCAATGATGGTCCGTACCGCTTGTTTCATTATGACCGTGATAACACCCAGTCCATATCGATGGTTCTTCTTAGCCGGTGCAATTGGATTGCCTTATATTGCCGTTGTCATCGCAAATGCTGGGCGCGAGACTATGGCTCCCGGAACTGCGGTAATCAAAGAAAAGCGACGTTCGATTTCTTAAGCTCGATCTACGATTAGAATCTAGTTATGCGCACCCGTGAGAAGTTTTCATTTCTCAAGTCGCTTATTGCGCTAGCACTCATAGTTCTCTGCTTCATCGCAGCGGAATGGCAATATAACCGTGGCGTTGACCGACATCAGCGCAATTTCTTAATCAAAGAGAACATCGCGGCTCCAGCGATGACTTTAGGTGACGCGGCCAGTGATCTGACCAAAAATGAATGGCGCACGGTAAATACTGACGGTGTCTTTGATGCAAACCAAACTATCTTGCTACGCAATAGATACTTCGAGGGTAAATATGGTTTTGAATTCCTCACGCTTTTTACAAGTTCGCAGGGCAAAAAATTCTGGGTTGATCGCGGTTGGATTATTGCCGGTAAAGATGCTTTAACCGCACCAGTTATTCCGTACACGCCTGCTGGCACGGTCGAGGTTACTGGTCGACTGCGGTTAGACACCTCGCTTCCTCGTGGCTCATTCTTCGCGCTACCCGCAAGCGGTTCTGGCTTAATCAGTAAATGGAATGCTCAGAACGAAGTTGTTACCGAAGGTTTTTATCTCGACCTGCTTCGTGGATCAACTGCTGAACTAACACCTAACGTTTCGGCTCAACTACCAGAACTCAGCGATGGTCCACATATGGCATATGCACTGCAATGGGTTTTCTTTGCTGGCTTAGTCGGTTATGGACGAATCTTGATCCGTCGGTCCAGATAGGTCTTGTCTATTATAAAGTTCGGCATATAGACCATCCCGCTCGACTAGCTCATCGTGAGTTCCACGTTCGACTATTACGCCTTTTTCAAGCACCAGAATCTGATCAGCATCGCGAACAGTGCTTAAACGATGAGCAATTACCAAACTGGTTCGACCCTTTAAAGCAGCACTTAGAGCCTGGTGCACCAGAGCTTCGTTCTCAGAGTCCAAATGAGCAGTTGCTTCATCGAGAATTACTACCTGCGGAGATTTCAAAAGTAATCGAGCAATAGCTAAGCGCTGCTTTTCGCCCCCAGATAAGCGATGCCCACGCTCTCCCACCATTGTGTCAAAGCCATTTGGCAACGAAGAAACCAGTGTCCAGATTTGCGCAGCTTCACAAGCTGCTTGCATCTCGGCCTCAGTTGCTTCGGGCTTGGCATAACGCAGATTTTCACCGATCGTGTCGTGGAACAAGTGAGCATCTTGCATTACCACGCCAATATTTTCGCGCAATGACTTCATGGTTAGTTCGCGAATATCGACACCACCAACTTCAATTGACCCAGCAGTTACATCGTAGAGGCGAGGTACCAGAGCGCTTATTGTAGTTTTGCCGGCACCGGAAGGACCAACGAGTGCGGTCATGGTGCCTGGCTTAGCTGTGAAAGTTAGCCCATTTAGAACTACGCCACTTTCGACAGTTTCTAGTTTGGCAACTGACTCAAGAGAGGAAAGTGAGATCTCTTCAGCTTTTGGATATGCAAACGAAACACCTTTAAATTCTATTGCGAAATCTTTACCCACTAATTCTGTAGCACCAGGTCGATCCTGCACCATCGGAGCTAAATCTAAAACTTCGAAGATGCGCTCAAAGGAGACAAGCGCAGTCATAACATCGATGCGTACATTAGATAGAGCGGTAAGTGGTCCGTAAAGCCGCGCCAACAAAGCCGTGATTGCTAACAATGTGCCCACTGTTACTGTGCCATTTATCGCAAGGTGCCCGCCAATGCCATATGCAATCGCGGTAGCGATTGCAGCAATACTAGTTAAGGCTATAAAGAATATTCGGTTGAGAAGGGCGATCTCGATTCCGATGTCAGCCACTCTACGAGCTCGGGTTCGGAAGTAGCTCTTTTCATCACTCTGTCGACCGTATAGAGAAACCAACATGGCACCTGAGACATTAAAGCGTTCGGTCATGGTTGAAGACATTTCGGCGTTTACGCTAAAGGATTGCCTGGTCAGAGATTGCAGTTTCTTCCCGACCCATTTAGTTGGGATTAGGAAAAGCGGTAAAAGCAGGAGTGAAACTATGGTGATCTGCCACGACAAAACCAACATAGTACCTATTACTAGGATCAAACTAACTGAGTTGCTAAGTACGCCAGAGAGAGTGGCAGTAAAGGCCTGCTGCGCGCCAATAACATCAGAATTAATTCGTGATATCAGCGCACCGGTCTGGGTGCGCGTAAAGAAGGCCACTGATTGCCGCTGCACATGTTCAAAAACTTGGGAACGTAGATCGTAGATGAGACCTTCGCCGATTCTAGCTGAGAACCAACGCCCCACGATGCTGATAAGTGAATCGAAAATTGCGATGAAGGCTACCGCCACAGCTAACTTGGTGACTAAAGCACCATTTTTGGGAATCACCCCTTTATCAATAAGTTCGCGAAGCAAAAGCGGCGCAGTGACAATTAGAAAAGCCTCGATTACAACGGTTATTAAGAAAACTATCAGGTATTTCTTATACGGCTTTGCATAGGATGCGATTCGTTTTACGGTACCTGGCTTTAACTTCTGATTTTTAACTGAAGGATCTGCAGTCATTGACCGAAAGGTCATCCAGACGGCCTGGTTTGACATGTGTTATACCGTGAAGCCGAGAGCGCGCAGCTGATCTCTTCCGTCGTCAGAAATTTTATCTGGGCCCCAAGGTGGCATCCAGACCCAGTTGATCTTTACATCGCTTGTAAGTGGCGCGAGTGCCTGGCGGGTTTGGTCTTCAATTACATCTTGAAGTGGGCAGGCTGCCGAGGTTAAGGTCATATTCAAAATTGCGATGTTGTTTTCGTCAACCATTACATCGTAAATTAAACCTAGATCGACCACATTGATTCCGAGTTCCGGATCAACTACATCCTTCATCGCCTCAGTTACATCATCAATTGCTGCTGTCATCACACGCCCCTATTACTCTTTTAACTAGTTGGAAGTCTATCTATAACTTGGCTTGAGCTTGTACAACGGCATCTTTATAGGCCATCCAGCCAAGTAGTGCGCATTTGATTCGAGCTGGAAACTTGGAGACACCTGCCATGGCCACAGCATCTTCGAGGATCGCATCGTCGCCCACCATAGTGCCTTTGCTCTGCATGAGTTCAGTGAAGGTGTTCAGAATCAGATCTGCCTCGGCAACACTTTTATTCAACAACAAGTCACTTAAGATTGAAACGCTTGCCTGCGAGATTGAACAACCCACGCCATCCCAGGTAATTGCTACGACTTTATCGCCATCGAGAGCCACGTTAAGAGTTATCTCGTCGCCACAACTTGGATTCACATGGTGAACTTGAGCATCATAAGTCGCAGCTAAACCTTTGTGCTGTGGACGCTTGTAGTGATCAAGGATTACTTCTTGATAAAGGCTATCTAGCTGCATCACTTGCCACCGAAATATTGTTGCGCACCGAGAATTCCGGCAATGAGTACATCTATATCTTGCTGGTCGTTGTAAAGATAAAGCGAAGCACGAGTAGTGGCTTGAACTCCAAGTTTGCGAGTTAATGGCCAAGCACAGTGATGACCTGTTCGTACTGCAATTCCTTGGGAATCTAGGAACTGACCTAAATCGTGCGGATGGATTTCACCTAAGGTAAATGAAGCCACTGCTCCACGGTCAAGCATTTTGAGCGGACCAACTAATTTAAGTTCGGGAACTTCTTGTAGGCGATTGAGAAGATAACCGCCTAATTTCTGTTCATGTTCATAAATCTCGGCCATACCGATTGCAGCTAGATAATCGAGAGCAGCAGCTAATCCAACTGCTTGAGCCATGTTTGGAACGCCTGCTTCATGTCGACGAGGCGCAGGTGCCCAAACCGCATCGGTCATTGTTACAGATTCGATCATAGATCCGCCAAAGAGAAATGGCGGTAAATCTTTAAGTAACTCGGCGCGGCCCCATAGAACACCGATACCGGTTGGACCAACTGTCTTGTGTCCAGAAAAAGCCAGAAAATCAATATCCAACTCTTTAACGTTGACCGGCATGTGTGGAACAGACTGGCAAGCATCGAGAATCACCACGGCACCAACCTCATGAGCGCGGGCAACAATTGCGGCCATTGGATTTACGGTGCCTAAAACATTTGATTGATGAGTTAGCGCAACTACCTTGGTATTTGGCGTAATAATTTCAGCCAAAGTTGAAAGATCTAATCGGCCATCTGGCGTTACCGCGAACCACGCTAACTCGGCACCACTGCGCCTAGACAATTGTTGCCATGGAATCAGATTGGCATGATGTTCCATCTCAGAAACAACAATGCGATCAGCCGAAGTTAAATTAAAACGATTATCGCTTCCACCGTTGCTAAACGCGTATGCGAGTAAGTTAAGGCTTTCGGTGGCACTTTTGGTGAAGATAATCTCATCAGCACTGCCACCTAGGAAATTAGCGACAGTTTCGCGAGCACCTTCATAAGCATCGGTGGCTTCTTCAGCTAATTGATGAGCACCACGATGAACCGCTGCGTTGTGCCTGCGATAGAAATTGCTCTCAGCCTCAATAACTGAGTTTGGTTTCTGGCTAGTAGCTCCGGAATCCAAATAGACCAGCCGTTTGCCATCGCGAATAGTGCGCTCGAAGATTGGGAAATCTTGGCGCACTTCACGAGGGTCAAAGGCCATATATTTACTTACTTACATACTCGGCATAGCCATTTGCTTCGAGCTTTTCAGCTAGCTCTGGACCGCCTTCTTCTACGATGCGACCATCAGCAAATACATGAACAAAATCTGGTTTGATATAGCGCAAGATACGGGTGTAGTGAGTAATGAGAAGGACACCTAGATCATTATCAGCCTTGGCGCGAACTACGCCTTCGGAAACAATGCGAAGAGCATCAACATCTAAACCTGAATCGGTCTCGTCAAGAATGGCAATTTTTGGCTTCAGCAGTTCTAGCTGCATGATTTCATGACGCTTTTTTTCGCCACCAGAGAAACCTTCGTTGACATTTCGTTCGGCAAACGCAGGATCCATACTGAGTGCAGCCATAGCTGACTTAACTTCGCCAACCCAGGTACGTAACTTTGGTGCCTCACCACGAAGCGCAGTTGCTGCAGTTCGCAAGAAGTTAGAAACTGAAACTCCTGGCACTTCGACTGGATATTGCATCGCTAGAAATAAGCCAGCACGAGCACGCTCGTCGACTGTCATCTCTAGTAGATCAACACCATCAAGGGTCACAGTGCCACCAGTGATTTGATATTTAGGGTGGCCAGCAATTGAGTAAGCCAAAGTAGATTTACCAGACCCGTTTGGCCCCATGATTGCATGGGTTTCACCGCTCTTGATGGTTAGGTCCACACCCTTCAAGATTTCAACTGGGCCATTTTCAGTATCAACTGAAACTTTAAGGCCGCGAATTTCTAGTGTGCTCATGACAATCCTCTACTTAACTTCTATGGTTACGGAATCTCCGTCAACCACTACTGGATAAACATCAACTGGTGCTACTGCCGGAAGAGTTAGGGCTACTCCGGTACGTAAATCAAACTCTGCGCCATGTAACCAACATTCGATCTTGAAACCTGTGACATCGCCTTCAGATAACGAGGCATCTGAGTGGCTGCAGGTATCACCGATGGCAAATACTTCGGAGCCAACGCGTGCCACGCAGATCGACTTGCCATCTTTTTCAATACGAACTGGCTTGCCCTCTAGCAAATTAGAAAAGCTTAAATCGCTCACTTCGCACCTGCTTTTTCAAGTTCTTGATCAATGCGATTCATCAGGCGATCTTGAATATCAGAGTTGCCGATTTCAGAAACAATTTCATTGAAGAAGCCACGTACAACTAAACGACGAGCATCTTCAACCGCG
The DNA here is from genome assembly GCA_945885625.1 of Bifidobacterium breve. Taxonomy (GTDB): domain Bacteria; phylum Actinomycetota; class Actinomycetes; order Nanopelagicales; family Nanopelagicaceae; genus Planktophila. Next base: position 19,295 of record CAMCYS010000007.1, read on the forward strand.
ATACCACGAGACATAAGATAGAAGAGTTGCTCATCATCAAAGCGGCCAGTAGTGCTCGCGTGCCCAGCGCCTACGATTTCGCCAGTTTCAATTTCCAGATTAGGTACTGAATCTGCGCGCGCACCATCACTAAGTAGCAAGTTGCGGTTTAGCTCGTAAGTGTCAGTACCTTCGGCAGCTGCTCGAATAAAGACATCACCAATCCAGACTGTGTGTGCGTCTTGACCAGCGAGCGCGCCCTTGTAATTTACGCGGGACTTTGCATTAGGCACTAAGTGATCGACGAACATGCGGTGTTCAAAGAATTGCCCAGCAGTTGCGAAATAAACGCCAAGCAACTCAACTGATGCGCCTTGACCCTTGAATTCAACGGTTGGAAGTAAACGAACTACATCTCCCCCGACAGTTACGATGATTGATTTGAAAGTTGCATCTCTATCCACGATGGCATGCTGACGTCCGGCATGAATCGTTTTGGAGTCCCATTCCTGCAGTGAGACCACAGTTAAGTTAGAACCAGGCTCGCAGATGATTTCAATATCTTCAGCGATTAAGTGATCACCAGTGTTTTCAATAATCACAGTTGCCTTGGCATTTGCGCCAATGCGAATCTGAACTCGAGAAAGTTCGGCATCAGTTAGCCCGCCAGCTAGTCGATAAAGGGAGATTGGCTCGGCCAGTTCAGCATTAGCGGCAATCTTGAGCACGCTAACTTCTTTGGCAGCTTCATGAATGCGGCCCACAATTACATCGTCGGTTTTCGATTCCGCGGAAACTAGCTCGCGACCAATTCGCTCAAAAGTAATTCCAGTAGGAGCGCTGCTAGTTAGCGCCAGGGTATTGCGAGTAGCTAACTTGAAAGTGCCATCGTGTAAGCCGCCCAGACGTTTGAGCGGAGTAAACCGCCAAGCTTCTTCGCGCCCAGTAGGCGTTAAGTAATTAGTTGTAAGGGTAGACATATTTAATTAACCAACCGCGCCTTCCATTTGGAGTTCGATCAAGCGGTTTAGCTCGAGTGCGTACTCCATTGGTAGTTCGCGGGCGATTGGTTCAATGAATCCACGCACGATCATTGCCATAGCTTCGTCTTCAGTTAAGCCACGTGACATTAGATAGAAGAGTTGATCATCGCTAACTTTAGAAACTGTTGCTTCGTGGCCCATTGATACATCATCTTCACGAATATCAACATAAGGATAAGTATCAGAACGTGAAATGGTGTCAACCAATAAAGCATCACACTTAACTGTGCTCTTTGAATGATGCGCACCTTCTTGTACCTGCACTAAGCCACGGTACGAAGTACGACCGCCACTACGAGCTACTGATTTAGAAATTACCGAAGACGATGTGTATGGAGCTGCGTGAACCATCTTGGCACCTGAATCTTGATGTTGACCTTCGCCGGCGAATGCCAATGAAAGAGTTTCACCCTTTGCGTGTGGACCCATCAAGAAAATTGCTGGGTACTTCATGGTTACCTTTGAACCGATGTTGCCGTCAACCCACTCCATAGTTGCACCTTCAGCACAAGTAGCGCGCTTGGTTACCAAGTTATAAACGTTGTTAGACCAGTTTTGAATTGTGGTGTAACGAACGCGAGCACCCTTTTTTACGATGATCTCGACTACAGCTGAATGCAGCGAATCTGACTTGTAAATTGGCGCAGTACAACCTTCAACGTAATGGATATATGAATCTTCATCGGCGATGATTAAAGTGCGTTCGAACTGGCCCATGTTCTCGGTATTAATACGGAAATAAGCTTGTAATGGAATATCTACATGTACGCCCTTAGGAACGTAAATGAAAGAACCACCTGACCAGACTGAAGTATTAAGGGCAGCAAACTTGTTATCGCCAACTGGAATAACGGTTCCGAAATACTCTTTAAATAGCTCTGGGTGCTCTTTTAGAGCAGTATCGGTATCAAGGAAAATTACGCCTTGCGCCGCTAAATCTTCGCGAATTGAGTGATAAACAACTTCAGACTCATATTGCGCCGCAACACCTGAAACTAAGCGTTGCTTCTCGGCTTCTGGAATACCTAAACGGTCATAGGTATTTTTAATTTCTTCTGGTAGATCTTCCCAGGTAGCTGCTTGCTTTTCAGTTGAGCGTACGAAGTACTTAATTGTGTCGAAGAAAATACCGCTTAAGTCTGAGCCCCAATTTGGCATTGGCTTCTTTTCGAAGAGGGTTAAACCTTTTAGGCGTAGATCAAGCATCCACTGCGGCTCGGATTTCTTGGCAGAGATATCGCGAACTACTTCCTCGTTAATGCCGCGCTTTGAATTTGCGCCAGCATCATTCTTATCGGACCAGCCGAATTCATAATTGCCGAGTCCGTCGAGTTCTGGATGTGCGATGGTCATTAGTTGCCTCTCCGAGCGTTAGTTTTGATTTCTTTATTCTTGATTACTGCATTGGGAATGTAAGTAGTACAAACACCGTCGCCATGTGCGATCGTTGCTAAACGTTGAACATGGGTACCTAGTAACGCGGAGAACGCCGCAGTTTCGGCTTCGCAAAGCTCTGGAAATTCCGCAGCGACGTGAGCAATCGGACAGTGATGCTGACAAATTTCTTCGCCCATTTTTCGTTCAATTACTGTCGCCGCGTAACCTTGCTCAGTTAGAAAAGTTGCTAGCGCTTCAGTTTTGTTAGGAGCGCTCTTGAGCGCCTCTAAACCTTTACGCTCGATATCATCAGCGCGCGTTTTAGCAAATGCTTGAACCAAATGTGCACCTGATTGGGCCGACATAAATTTAAGTGCCGCGACTGCTAAATCGTCGTAAGAATGCTCAAACTTTTCCCGACCTTGGTCGGTCATCACAAATACTTTGGAAGGACGACCCCGTCCGCGGGAAAGGCCAACATGAGGCTCGCGCGCTTGGAGAACGCCATCGGCAATCAAATTATCCAGGTGGCGGCGAATTCCCGCCGGCGTAAGAGCTAACCGCTCGCCCAAAGCGACGGCAGTCGATGGACCATTCTCCAGAATCGAGCGCGCAATAGCATCGCGGGTGCGGAGATCATCTCCGGCTGGGGGTGCACTCATAATCTGGCTTTTCACAACAGTAATGTATCGTAAATCGAGGGTTTCCTCTTAGTGAAACCTTAGTGATGGGCGCCTCAGGCTTGGCCGCTACCCGCTGCCATAGGGTTGGGCTATGCCATTCCTCTACCTTTTACTGGTATTCCAAACTGGCATTCTCTTAACTGGAGCCGCAGTGAGAATTACCGGTTCCGGACTAGGTTGTCCGACTTGGCCAGAATGCACATATGGTTCTTATGTTCCGGTTGCCGGGCAAGCAGAAGGTGCATTCCATGCCTGGATTGAATTTGGCAATCGACTATTAACTTTCTTACTTTTATTCGCAGCAGTTGCCGTAGTTATCTATGCGATTAGAAAAGCTCGGCGAGATTTGATCTGGCGTGCATTGTTACAAGTTCTCGGAATTCTCGGTCAAGGGGTTATCGGCGGCATCACCGTGCTGACAGATTTAAATCCATTAGCGGTAGCAAGTCACTTTATTCTCTCGATATTTCTTATTGCAGGTGCGGCTTCGATAGTAGCCCGCGGACGTTCACCGCTGATCTCAATTCGCCCTACCGAAATAAAAGTAAAGATCTTGTCACACGCGCAAGTTCTACTTACATTTATAGTGATTGTGCTTGGCACACTTGTTACTGGCTCTGGCCCTCATGCTGGCGACTTGGATGCACCTCGCCTGAAGCTCGATGAACGTGCGATTTCTTGGTTGCACGCTGATGCGGTCATTGCGCTACTTGGTGTTTCACTTGCGCTACTTGTGCTTTCGGAAATTTCACCCGAGACAAAACGCCGAGTAAAGATCTTCTTTGCCGTCACTCTAGCGCAAGGATTAATTGGTTATATTCAGTATGTACTTGGTCTGCCTGAACTTCTAGTCATTATTCATGTGCTCGGATCAACCTTGGTCTGGATTGCGTCGTGGCGAATTTGGTTATCAATTACAACAGCAGAGCGAAGCTAGGAGAAGAAAATGAGCCAGATGAGCGGTTGGACTGAGTTAGATGATCAGGCCGTCACCTACGCCCGCGCACTTGCAATGGATGCAGTTCAGAAGGTAGGAAACGGGCATCCTGGTACCGCGATGGCTCTCGCGCCAGTTGCTTACAACCTATTTCAACGCCACCTAGTTCATGATCCATCAGATCCACATTGGATTGGTCGCGATCGTTTCATTCTTTCTTGCGGCCACTCGTCAATAACGCTTTACACTCAACTTTTCTATAGTGGTTATGGCTTAGAGATGGCTGACTTGCAGTCATTCCGTACCTGGAATTCCTTAACTCCAGGACATCCGGAATACGGTCACACCGCCGGCGTCGAAATGACCACTGGCCCTCTTGGTCAAGGTGTAGCAACTGCAGTCGGTATGGCAATGGCAGCCAGATACGAACGCGGTTTATTTGATCCAACTGCTGCCGTCGGTACATCGATTTTCGATCACACCATCTGGGTGATTTGTTCTGATGGCGATTTAGAAGAGGGCGTCAGCGCCGAAGCATCATCTCTGGCCGGTACTCAAGAGCTGGGAAATTTAGTAATTATTTACGATGACAATCGCATTTCAATTGAAGGCGATACTCATAATGCATTCACCGAAGATGTTTCTGCGCGCTATCGCGCGTACGGCTGGCAAGTAATTGATGTTCCTGCTGCTGCCGATGGTCGCATTGATTTAGCCGCAGTTGATGCCGCCATGATTTCCGCGAAATCTGAACTTACTAAGCCATCGCTAATTCGTATGCATTCAGTAATTGCGTGGCCAGCACCAAAAGCCAAAGGAACTGCGGGCTCACATGGTTCAGCACTTGGCGCAGAAGAGATTGCTGAAACTAAAAAGATTTTAGGGCTCAACCCAGATGAACATTTTGCGCTACCTGCCGATGTCTTTTCTCATGTGCGCAAAGTTAAAGAGCGTGGCGCTCAATCACGCAAGGATTGGGAATCTCGTTTAGCATCTTGGCAAGTCAGTAATCCAAATGAAGCCGCGTTATTGAAGCGTTTGCAGAGTAAAGAACTACCTGTTGGGTGGGATTCCGAACTGCCAGTTTTTGAAGCCGGCACACAGTTAGCGACGCGTGCGGCATCTGGTAAAGCTATTAACGCACTGGCAAAGAAGCTGCCCGAACTTTGGGGCGGTTCGGCAGATTTAGCCGGTAGCAACAACACTGATATTGATGGCGGCGGTTCCTTCTTGCCTGCAACAAGTGCGATCAAGAACGCTAACCCATACGGCCGCATAGTTCACTTTGGCATTCGCGAACACGCAATGGGCTCGATTCTAAACGGCGCCGCACTTCATGGCTTGACTCGTTCCTTCGGTGGAACTTTCTTAGTCTTTAGCGATTACATGCGCCCTGCCGTTCGATTAGCAGCGCTAATGAATATTCCAAGTACCTTTGTTTGGACGCACGATTCAATTGGTGTGGGTGAAGACGGCCCAACTCATCAACCAATTGAGCACTTTGCCGCACTTCGGGCAATTCCAAATCTAGCTGTTATTCGCCCCGGCGATGCCAATGAAGTTAGCGTGGCCTGGCGTGAGATTGTTTCCCGCCGCTCCCCTGCTGCGATTATTCTCTCCCGCCAAAATCTCCCAGTAGTTGATCGAACTACTCATGCTTCTGCCAACGATGTCGCTAAAGGTGCGTACATCCTGAAAGCTGCTAGTGGAAAAGCTAAAGTAACTTTGATCGCAACCGGTTCTGAAGTTTCACTAGCCCTAGATGTGGCATCTGCTTTAGAGGCAAAGTCAATTTCAACTGCAGTTGTTAGCGCACCTTGTTTAGAGTGGTTTGATGCACAACCTGCGACTTATCGTTCGACTGTTTTGCCTATTGACTCACTCAAGGTAAGTATGGAAGCGGGAATTTCACAAGGTTGGCATCGTTATGTCGGAAGCGATGGCTTAACTATTTCGCTTGAGCACTATGGTGCATCAGCTTCAGCCCCCGTCCTCTTTAAAGAATTCGGTTTTAGTGTTGAAGCAATCGTTCCAAAGATTGAGGCTGCGCTGTAATGCAGATATCTGAGCTTGCTAAAGCTGGTTGTTCAGTCTGGTTAGACGATCTCTCTAGAGCCAAGTTAACTGGTTCAGATGCTCATTCGCTTCCGCCGCGGATTAAGAATTCCGGCGTTGTTGGCGTAACTACTAATCCGGCAATTTTCAAAGCAGCTATCTCAGATGCGACTGAATACTCAGCCGATATAGCAGCCCTGAGCGGTAAGTCGGTCGAAGAGGTAATTACCAAGCTAACTACCGATGACGTGAGAATCGCATGCGACTTGTTCACCGATATCTACCGAACAAGTAATGGGTTTGATGGCCGAGTAAGCATTGAAGTTGATCCACGTTCAGCACATGACACGGCCGCTACGGTCAGAGAAGGTAAAGCCCTTTGGCAAATAATTGCTCGGCCTAACGTGTTAATTAAAGTTCCAGCAACCTTGGCCGGACTTCCGGCCATCACTGAGTTAATTGGTGCTGGAGTTAGCGTGAATGTAACTTTAATATTTTCAATCGAACGCTATAGCCAAGTAATTGAGGCCTACATCGCAGGTATCGAACTTGCCGACAAAAATGGCGTAGACCTGACTCAGATTCATAGCGTTGCTTCATTTTTCATAAGTCGCCTGGACACCGCAATTGATCCGATTTTAAAGGCCGACGGAGGCGTTCTGGCTCATTCCCTGTTAGGGGCAGCTGCGATTGCGAATGCTCACTTGGCCTATGAGAAGTTTGAACAGGAATTTGCGGCAGATCATTGGAACCTACTTGCAGCAAAGGGCGCAAATGTACAACGGCCGCTCTGGGCTTCAACTGGCGTTAAAGATCCAGCTTATGACGATACTCGATATGTGCTGGAGTTAGTCGCTCCTAATACCGTGAACACCATGCCACAGAGCACGCTAGATGCGGTTATTGATCATGGAGTTTTCAAAGGGAACTCTATTGCCGGTAAATATGAAGAAGCTCGCATTGTCTTTACTCAGTTAGCTGAACTAGGAATTTCAATTGATAAAGTCACCGCCGATTTAGAATCAGATGGCGTAAAGAAGTTTGCTGATGCCTGGATTGAACTCTTGGCCAGCGTTAAAGGAGCTATGGCTTAGTGTTAAAAATATCTGGTAACTCACTAACTCAGGTTGATCGAGAGAGTGCGCTTTACAAGAAGATCACAGCGGTTAATCCGCGCTTAGCCAATAAGGACTCTGAAATTTGGGGACCGGCAGCAAAAGCTGAGGCAAGTATTCGCCTTAACTGGATCGACGCGCCAGAGAGTTCTCGTGACCTGTTGCCACAGCTAGATGCGGTAAGTGCAAAATTCCGCAACCACAAACGCGTCGTTCTATGCGGCATGGGTGGATCTTCCTTAGCCCCCGAAGTAATTGCAGCGACTTATCGCAAAGATTTGTTCGTTCTTGATTCCACTGATCCGGTTTATATCCACCATGCACTAGCTGGCGACCTGCGCGAAACCGTGGTGGTGGTTGGTTCTAAGTCAGGATCAACCATTGAAACCGCCTCGCAGCGTGCGCTATTCGCCGAAGCTTTTCGCACGCTAGATTTAAACCCCATTGATCATATGGTTATCGTTACTGATCCTGGTTCACCACTAGATAAAAGTGCACGGGCTGATGGTTATACCGTAGTTAATGCCGACCCTAACGTTGGCGGTCGCTTCAGTGCTCTGACTGCATTTGGTTTAATTCCGGCTGCTTTAATTGGCGTTGATCCTTCGGTTCTACTCGATGCAGCATCTGATGCGAAGAAGCAAATTATTGAAACTGAAATCGCAATTGATATTGCCTACTTAATCAGCAACGCTGGTCAGTATTTAACGTATTGCGATTCCGACGCCGCCCCTGGGCTTTCGGATTGGATTGAACAGTTAATAGCCGAATCCACTGGCAAGAATGAAGTTGGTCGCCTACCTGTGGTGATCGAGAGCTCGCTGGCTGCAGCTGGGGGTAACGCCTTTAGCATTGCATTTGGCGGAGATGCTGACTTAGTTATCACTGGCGAGCTAGGCGAACAGTTCTTTCTCTGGGAATGGGTTACTGCTTTAGTTGGTGCAGCACTTGAAATTGATCCTTTTAATCAACCGAATGTCACCGAGGCGAAAGAGGCGACCAGCGCGCTATTGGCCGAATGGAACGGCGCACTGCCTGATTTCAAAGCAGATGCCGTCGATGGCGCAGTTGAGATTTTCGGTGCCGGTTCTGACTTAACTTCCGCGCTGCGCACATTCTTGACCGAAATTCCAGCTGGCGGATATGTGGCAGTGATGGCATATCTCGATCGCAGCGGAGATCGAGATTTAGCAAAGTTGCGCGAAATAATTGCTCGGAAATCTAACCGGCCAGTTACTTTCGGCTGGGGTCCACGATTCTTACACTCCACCGGCCAGTTCCATAAAGGTGGTCAGCAAAATGGTGCCTTCTTGCAGATCACTGGTGTTACTAATGGTGATGTCGTGATTCCGGGAGCGAATTACGGCTTTAAGACTTTGATCATGGCTCAAGCACTTGGTGATTTACGAGCTCTTGCCAAAAGAAAATACCCACTACTGCGATTACATTTAAGTGATCGAAGTGCGGGTATTTCTCAACTGCTAAAAGCTGCCGAAGCGCTTTAATTATTCGTCATCATCTCCATGTAATTTACGGAGGGCATCTGCCAGAATTTTCTCGCCTTCAGCTTCGCTGCGGCGTTCTTTAACGTAAGCCAAGTGAGTCTTGTACGGCTCATTCTTCACAGCCGACGGTGGATTACTCTTATCTAAACCTGCTGGCAAACCACACTTTGGGCAATCCCATTCAGCTGGAATTTCCACACCTTCTTCTTTGGCAAAAGATGGCTTTACTTCGTGACCTTTACCGCACCAATACGAAACATAGAAGCGCTCAATTGATTCACCGCGTTCGGCTTCGCCCATTGGGCCGGCACCGACACGGCTTCCGCGAATTGCACTTCCCATTTAGAGCTCCTTTTAGAATTTGAAAATTTAAATTAAGCGGATTTTAAAACAAGGCTTAGCGCGACTACACCTGAGAACCAGAGCCCGCCAACCACAATTGTGATGCGATCAAGGTTCTTCTCAACAACTGAGGAACCGCCAAAGTTTGATGAAACGCCACCACCGAATAGATCGGAAAGTCCGCTGCCCTTGCCCTTGTGCAGTAGAACCAAGAGAATCATCAAAATGCTTGTGATGACCAAGATGATTGAAAGTGCGAGTGTCACGAATAGTTCTCCAACTTCGAAGTGGGGTAAGGGCGCCATTCTACTTCACCAACTGCGTGTGGGCGCAATTGAGCGGTCATTTAGCCCTAATTTGGGTCCCCGCGGTGGTAACGAGCGATCTTTGCCAATTCTTCTGGATCTAGGCTGGCGCCGCCGATTAACGCACCATCGACATCATCCTTTTTCATGATCTCGGCAATATTTGCCGACTTAACTGAACCACCATAAAGAATGCGCATATTGTCGGCAATCTCTGGCGAGCCAATCTTGGCAACTTCAGCGCGGATCGCAGCACACACTTCTTGCGCATCCTCAGGTGTTGCTGTCTTGCCGGTACCGATTGCCCAAACCGGTTCGTAAGCAATCACAATCTTTTTTAACTCTGGCTTAGTAAATCCGGCCAAACCGGCGCGAACCTGAGCAAGTACATGTTCAACATGTGTGCCCGCTTCGCGAATTGCTAACTCTTCGCCGCAACAGAAAATCGGAGTTAATTCATTGGCAAGTGCGGCCTTAATCTTCTTGTTAACGATCACATCGCTCTCTTTGTGAATAGCGCGGCGCTCAGAATGGCCAATGACTACAAACGTACAACCAAGTTTTGCCAACATCGAACCACTGATATCACCGGTAAAGGCGCCGCTTGCTTCAGGGGAAAGATCTTGCGCACCGTAGAGCAGACGTAAGCGATCGCCATCGATCAAAGTTTGGATTGATCGAATATCAGTAAACGGTGGAATAATCGCAACATCTACTGCGTCGTAATCTTTATCGTCGAGGCTATAAACCAATTTCTGAGCAACTGCAATCGCCTCAAGGTGATTGAGGTTCATCTTCCAGTTACCGGCCATTAGTGGCTTACGCATTTTTGCCCTCTTTCGAATTAGATTGTGTGAAAATTAAATCCCGAGCGCAACCAGACCAGGAAGTTCCTTGCCTTCTAGATACTCAAGTGAGGCGCCACCGCCAGTTGAGATATATCCGAAATCGCTATCGGCAAAACCTAGTGCACGCACAGCAGCTGCGGAGTCTCCCCCGCCTACTACGCATAGACCTGACACTTTGGTGAGCGCGCTGGCCACTTCTTTAGTGCCAGCAGAGAAGGCGGCGAATTCAAAAACACCCATTGGGCCATTCCAGAAAACAGTTTTACAACCTGTGATCGCTCTTGCAAAAGCCGCCGCAGTTTCGGGGCCAATATCTAGACCCATTTGATCTGCTGGAATTGAAGCAGCGCTAACCAGAGTTGCTGGTGAATCAGCGGCAAATGCCGGAGCTACCAAAATATCGGTTGGCAGCAATAACTCAACGCCATTGTTCTTAGCGCGCTCGAGTAATTCTTTGACAGTAGGAATTAGATCGACCTCAACTAGAGAAGTACCAATCTCTTTTCCTTGTGCTGCTAAGAATGTGAAAAGCATGCCACCGCCAATTGCGATGACATTTACTTTTTCAAGTAAGTTAGCGATTACGCCAATCTTGTCAGAAACCTTTGCACCACCTAGAACTACGCCATAAGGGCGATCTGGGTTCTGCGTTAACTTCTTTAGCACTTCAACTTCAGCGCTAACTAAATAACCAGCTGCATTAGGCAACAACTTAGGTAAGTCATAGACCGATGCGTGCTTGCGGTGAACTGCTCCGAACCCATCGCCGACGTAGGCATCAGCTAGTTGGGCGAGTTCGCTCGCAAATGCTGCGCGCTCGCTCTCGTCTTTGCTGGTTTCAGCTGCACTAAAACGAATATTCTCTAGCAACAGTATCTCGCCAGGAATAAGTGAACTAGCAGTGGCAGTTACTTCTGGGCCAGTCACGGCAGTTGCAAATTTAATTGGCATCCCGAGCAATTCACCCAAGCGTGTTGCCACAGGGGCAAGCGAGAGCTCGGGCTTTGCTTCACCTTTTGGTCGACCTAAGTGCGCCGCAATTATTAGCGACGCACCTTGGTCCAACAAATATTGAATCGTAGGCAGCGATGCCCGAATACGACCGTCATCTTTAATGACGCCATCTTTTAATGGGACATTGAGGTCACAGCGTAGGAATACGCGCTTTCCTTTAACTTCTAGCTCTTCGAGATGCGCCATTGATTTTAGAGCGTCTTACCTACATACGAAATTAGATCTACTAAACGGTTTGAGTAACCCCACTCGTTGTCATACCAACCAACAACTTTAACTTGGTTACCAATTACCTTAGTTAGACCAGAATCGAAAATGCATGAGGAAGGATCGGTGACGATATCTGAAGAAACAATTGGGTCTTCGGTATAGGTCAGGTAACCCTTAAGCGCGCCATTAGCTGCAGCCTTCATCGCGGTATTAATCTCAGCTGCAGTTGCCTCTTTAGCCAGTTCAACAGTTAAATCAGTTGCTGAACCAGTTGGAACTGGAACGCGCATTGCGTAACCATCGAGCTTGCCCTTTAACTCAGGCAGAACCAGAGAAATTGCTTTCGCAGCTCCTGTTGAAGTCGGGATCATGTTTGTTGCTGCCGCACGTGAGCGACGAAGATCTTTGTGTGGGAAGTCCAAAATAACTTGGTCATTGGTATATGCGTGAATTGTGGTCATTAGACCCTTAACAATTCCCCAGTTGTCATTTAGTACCTTAGCCATTGGAGCTAAGCAGTTAGTGGTACATGACGCGTTAGAAATGATGTTGTGCTTTGCGGCATCGTATTTTTCGTGGTTTACACCCATCACGATAGTGATGTCTTCATCTGTGGCGGGGGCTGAAATAATTACTTTCTTTGCTCCTGCTGTGATGTGCTTTCCAGCATCGGCCGCCTTTGTAAAAATACCGGTTGATTCAACAACCACGGTTGCCCCAACTGCAGCCCAAGGAAGATTAGCTGGGTCGCGCTCTGCGAAAACTTTGATGGTCTTGCCACCTACCGTAATGGTGTCTTCGGTATGTGAAACTTCTAGGCCTAGGCGACCCAAAATTGAGTCATACTTTAAAAGGTGAGCCAGTGTTGCATTGTCGGTTAGATCGTTGATGCCGACGATATTGATATTTGGATTAGTTAGTGCGGCGCGGAAAAAGTTACGTCCGATTCGGCCAAAGCCATTGATGCCAACATTAATCACGGTAAACCTCGCTTCTAGTGCGTGAATTCTTCAGATCTGAAGAAGTTTCTTTACTCACCACAGCGCTGGGGTACGCCCCAACCCTATCAAAAAGGTTTACTACTACTTAGTTGCTTAGGCCGTGATAGCTCTGGCGAGCACGCTCAGAAAAATGAATCCTCGGTTAATTAAGTAGATCGGGCGAAAGTCCGGCCTCGGTATCTGGAATTCCCAGATCTGAAGCTCGTTTATCAGCCATAGCCAAGAGTCGACGAATTCGACCAGCAATCGCATCTTTGGTCATTGGTGGAACTGCTAGCGAACCTAACTCTTCTAGGCTGGCTTGGCCATGTTGAATGCGCAGTTCGCCAGCTTCCTTCAAATGATCTGGAATTTCTGGCCCCAGGATTTCCATGGCTCGAGCAACTCGGGCAGAGGCCGCAACCGCTGCACGGGCAGATCTGCGCAAGTTGGCATCATCAAAATTTGCTAATCGATTAGCGGTCGCACGAACTTCGCGACGCATGCGACGTTCTTCCCAAGCGAGTACTGATTCGTGCGCACCTAACCGTGTTAGTAAAACTCCAATCGCATCACCATCGCGAATTACTACTCGGTCAACCCCCCGCACTTCGCGCGCTTTTGCCACAATACCTAAACGGCGCGCAGCACCAACAAGCGCTAACGCAGCTTCTGGTCCGGGACAAGTTATTTCGAGAGAAGATGAGCGACCCGGTTCGGTAAGTGAACCGTGTGCGATGAAAGCGCCACGCCATGCTGCTTCGGCATCGCAGATGGCAGCAGAAACAACTTGTGGTGGCAAGCCACGAACTGGGCGACCATTGGCATCAACTAGACCTGTTTGGCGAGCTAACGCATCGCCTTCGGAATTAACGCGAACTACATAACGAGAGCCTTTGCGAATGCCGCTAGATGAGAGCACTGCGAGATCGGATTCATGCCCGTAGATATCAGCAATATCTTTGCGTAGCCGGCGTGCGCTTTGGGCGGTATCTAATTCAACTTCAACCACAATTTTGCCAGCCGCGATATGTAGGCCACCGGCAAATCGAAGGAGCGAAGAAACCTCGGCTTTACGGCAGCAAGGTTTAGTAATTGAGAGTCTGGTGAGTTCATCTTTCACAGATGCGGTCATTGCCATGGCGTTATCCAACCAGTCTTTGCTCGATGATGTGTGCCAAAACTGGGGTCAATTTTCGGACATCATGGGCCGAACTGCCTGGACCCATCGATAAATCAGCCGAAATTAGCGAACCTCCGAGTGATGAAACGATCCTTTCCAAAGCTAGCCGATCAGTTACGACATCTGAGTCGGCGACTACATAGTTGACTTTTAATTCGGGGGCATACTTATGAAATAAGTGCAGATGATCTTCGGCTGAATAGCCCGCATATTCATCGCCAACTGTATGCACATTTGCATCAAGGTTTAACAACAGAACTTTCTTGGCTTTAGAATTAACAATCGCATCTCGCTGTGCCGGCACCATTAGATGTGGCAACACACTTGAGATCCAGGATCCCGGACCCATCGTTATTAAATCAGCGCTACTAATTGCTGACAGCGCTTCACTTCGCGCTGCTGGGTTTTCTGGCAACAATCGTAGCGATTCTAGTTTTCCTTTAGCGGTTGCTACTTCAGCCTGGCCACGTACATTTATGCGCCCAATAGAAGAAGTAAAAGTTGCTTCAATATCCAGTGGGACGGCCGCCATGGGCAACACTCGACCCACAACTTTCAACAGCGCTCCTACCCGATCAAGCCCTGCTACTGGATCTTCATCACGATCCCAGAGCGCTGCGAGTAAAAGATTTCCTACTGCGTGCCCATCGAGTGGGCCTTCGCTGGTAAATCTATATTGCATGATCTCAGCCCAGCTACGACCCCATTCATCATCGGCACATAAAGCAGCCAAGGCCATACGTAAATCACCGGGTGGAAAAATCGGAAATTCTTGGCGAAGTCGACCACTTGATCCACCATTGTCAGCAACGGTGACGATCGCGGTGATTTGATCAGTGATCGCACGCAACGAGGTAAGAGTTGCTGCTAGGCCATGTCCGCCGCCTAGCGCAACAACGCGAGCTGAACTCATTCGCGGCCGAGATCCCGATGCACTGCATGCGCCGAAACTGCCAACTCAGTACTTGTCGCGCTCAATTGTTTAGCAATCTCAGTAGAGATAGCAACACTGCGATGCTTGCCACCAGTACAGCCAATCGCAATAGTTAAATACTTCTTACCTTCGCGAATGTAGCCAGGCAACATATCTTTAATGAGTTTTACATAATCGCCCACAAATTCGGTAACGCCTTCATTAGAAAATACTCGATCGCTCACCGCTTGATCTAGCCCAGTTAAAGGTCGTAGCTCGGGCACCCAATGTGGATTTGGAATAAAGCGGCAATCTAGAACCAGATCAGCATCTACTGGAATTCCATACTTATAACCAAAACTCAAGATGTTAAGGCGAACGCCTTCGATCATTCCTTCTGCGAAAATTTCACTGGTGCGTTTAGCTAATTGATGCACATTCAAATTTGAAGTATCAATCACTACATCGGCGCTTTCGCGCAGTTCGTGCAACTTAACTCGTTCGCGATCAATGCCATCAGAGATGCGATCACTACCTTGTAATGGATGCGGCCGGCGGGTACTTTCAAAGCGGGCAACTAGTGATTGATCTGAGGCATCTAGAAAAAGTAGTCGAAACTGGACTCCGGCGTTCTTCAAATCTGCTAACGCCGCGTTTAAATCATCAAAGAATTTTCCACCGCGCACATCGACCACGACGGCAAGGGCTGGCAACTCACCATCACTCGATTGTTTGGCTAACGCCGGCAGAAGAGCTGGCGGCAAGTTATCAACGACATACCAGCCCAAATCTTCCAGGGAATGCGCAACGGTTGATCGGCCAGCACCTGACATGCCGGTCAAAATCAATAGTTCGTTGCGCTTCATGCTTCTATCCTGCCGTGCCTGTCAAGCACCAGTAATTTCTCCAGTTGTCATATTTACCGTCTCGCTTCTGCCTATTTGAGCCAGTGATTGGGCAATAGTTTCAGCCAGTTTCTCGCCGATTCCAGGGGTTGTTGCCAGCTCACTTACCGCCGCTTTTCGGATCGCGGTCACCGAACCGAAGCGGTCAAGCAGAGCAGTTCGTCGCGCACTTCCAAGGCCTGGAATCTCATCAAGCAAAGATTCCAACATTACCTTTGATCGTCTCGAGCGATGGAAGGTAATCGCAAATCTATGTGCCTCATCGCGGATTCGTTGCAGCAAATACAACCCTTCGCTGTTGCGTGGGAAAATAAGTGGATCAGCGTTATCTGGCAGCCAAACTTCTTCTAATCTTTTTGCCAAACCGCACAATGCGATATCAGTTATTCCTAATTCACCAAGTGCTCGTTGTGCCGCGCTGACTTGCGGTTTGCCACCATCGACCACAATTAGCGCGGGTGGATAAGCGAACTTACTAATGCGTCCGCCAGTCTCGGAAACTTCTGCTAGATCAACACTTCGGTCATCGAGCATTCGCTTGAGTCTGCGCGTAATTACTTGGTGCATAGCTCGTGTGTCATCCCAGCCTTCAGTTGTATCGATGATGAACCTGCGATATTCAGACTTTTTAGGCATGCCGTCTTCAAATACCACCATAGAGGCCACCACTGAAGTACCCGAAATATTTGAAATATCGAAACACTCAATTCGAAGTGGGGTGCGCTTTAGGCCTAGCATCTCTTCAATTTCAGTCAGCGCCTTACCTGACACCGCAGCATCAGTTGCTCGTTTGCTTACATATTGGATTAGTGAGTACTGAGCATTTCGTTTAACTGTTTCAAGTAGTTCGACTTTATCGCCGCGTTGCGGGACTTTTATCTCTACCTTTGAGCCGCTCACACCACTCAACCATTGTTCTAAATCAGCGAGATTTTCAGGTTGCGCATTTAGGTAGATATTGCGCGGAATTGAAATCGAACCATTTCCATAGATTGAGTAAAGCAGCGAAGTAAAGACATCTTGACCTTCTAGCGCCATTTCCTGATCCACAATCCAGGATCGAGAACCTTTGATTGACCCGCGTTGCATTGAAAAAATAGAGCCAGCCGAATGGAAACCATCTTGATACAAGGCAATGAAATCGCCATCTAAGTCATCAGAGAAATTACCTTGGGTAGATTTCTGTGCCTTCTCGAAAGACTCAATTTGATCCCTTAATCGTGCTGCTCGTTCAAATTCCTCATTCGTTGAAGCGAGCTGCATCTCTTCATGCAGCGTCGGCAGCAGATTTTCCATTCCAGCTTCCATAAAGTCATTTAATTTAAGCGCCAAACTTTGGTGATCTTCCTTAGAGATCCAACCCACGCATGGGGCAGCACACTTGCCAATATCTCCAAGTAGACATTGCCGTTTGCTTCTTTGGGCACGGCTGAAGTTCGATGACGAACAAGATCTGACTGGAAATACTTTCAGCAGGACTTCAAAGGTATTTCGAAGCGCCCAAGCATTTGTATATGGCCCGAAGTATTTCAAACCTGGTCGCTTATCTTTGCGAGTTATGAAGATCATGGGATATTCATCATTTAATGAAATTGCTAAATAAGGGTAAGACTTATCATCCTTAAACTGCACGTTGTACTTCGGTTGATACTGCTTTATCCAGCTAAATTCCAAGGCTAGGGCTTCTAACTCGGTACTTACTATGGTCCAGTCAACTCGCACTGCTTCATGCACCATTCGGTTGGTCTTAGTAGCTAAATTGGCTTGAAAATAGTTACTAAGCCGATTCTTAAGATTCTTAGCTTTGCCCACATAAATAACTTTGTCGGACTTATTAAAGAAGCGATAAACCCCCGGATGTTCGGGAATATTGCTTGGCCGATAACTTTGCGGATCTGCCATTTGAACTACTTCTTCTGCTTAGCTTTTCGATTATTTGCCAAAACCGCCGCCAAGAAAGTGCCGGTATAACTAGCTTTATTCTTGGCCACTTCTTCAGGGGTTCCTTCAGCAACCAAGGTACCGCCACGGAAGCCACCTTCAGGACCCATATCAATAACCCAGTCGGAAGATTTAATAACATCGAGATTATGCTCAATTACAACGACGGTATTGCCGGTATCAACTAATCGGTTTAGCACGCCAAGTAACTTATTCACATCTTCAAAATGCAGGCCAGTAGTCGGCTCATCAAGAACATAGATGGTGCGACCAGTAGAGCGACGTTGCAGCTCAGTTGCTAATTTAACGCGCTGCGCTTCACCGCCTGACAGAGTTGGCGCAGATTGACCAAGTCTCACATAGCCCAAGCCAACATCGCATAGCGTCTTTAGATATCGCGCAATGGTCGGTACAGATTCAAAGAAGGCACTCGCCTCTTCAATCGGCATATCTAATACATCTGAGATCGATTTACCTTTGTAATGAACTTCTAGCGTCTCGCGGTTATAACGCGCCCCATGGCAGATTTCGCAAGGCACATAAACATCAGGTAAAAAGTTCATCTCGATGGTAATCGTGCCATCGCCTGAACAATTCTCGCAGCGGCCACCTTTAACGTTAAAGCTAAATCGGCCTTGCTGATATCCGCGAACCTTGGCTTCAGTGGTCTCGGCAAAGAGGGCCCGTACTTTGTCGAAAACGCCGGTGTAAGTAGCAGGGTTCGAACGCGGGGTGCGACCAATTGGCGACTGATCAACGTGAACTACTTTATCTAATAAATCAATCCCGGTAATTGTGCGGTGACGACCAGGCACAATGCGAGCCCCATTTAGCTTATTGGCCAAAGTTGAATAAAGAATGTCATTAATCAGCGTTGATTTTCCGGAACCACTCACGCCAGTTACCGAGACAAAAACTCCGAGCGGAACGCTGACTTCAATATCCTTGAGATTATTTTCTTTAGCGCCCTTAATTGTTAGCTTGCGCTTGGCATCTATGGGCCTACGAACGCTGGGAATCTCAATGGCTTTGCGGCCAGATAAATAGGCACCTGTAATTGATTCAGGTGAATTAATCAGATCTTGATAACTACCAGAGACAACTACATGTCCCCCATGCTCGCCAGCACCTGGCCCAATATCTACGACCCAATCGGCAGCTCGAATTGTTTCTTCATCATGTTCAACCACAATCAAGGTATTTCCCAGATCGCGCAATCGAGTTAGAGTCTCAATTAAACGCACATTGTCGCGCTGATGTAACCCAATAGAAGGCTCATCTAAAACATATAGAACGCCAACTAGCCCGGAGCCAATCTGAGTTGCTAAGCGAATGCGTTGAGCTTCACCACCTGAAAGGGTGGCTGCTGGGCGAGCTAGCGATAAATAGTCCAAACCAACATCAAGTAAGAAGCCAAGGCGTGCGTGAACTTCTTTCATTACTCGTTCTGCGATCTGAGCCTCGCGCTTATTTAGTTCAATCTGCTTTAGAAAGGCAGCACAATCATTGATAGCCAATTCACAAATTTCGGCAATATTTTTGCCACCAATAGTTACGGCTAGCACCTCTGGCTTTAAGCGTGCACCCTCGCAAGTACCACAAGGGACTTCGCGCATGTAGGACTCATAACGCTCGCGACTAAATTCGCTATCTGTTTCGGAATGTTTGCGTTGTAGAAAAGGAATTACGCCCTCAAAGCCAGTTGAGTAGTTACGGGTGCGGCCGTATCTATTCTTATACTTCACATGAACTTTATGTTCGTGGCTGTTTAAGATCGCATTACGAGCTTTTTCAGAGATCTTCTTCCAGGGCACATCAAACTTGAAAGCCACTTCTTCAGATAGGCCCTCGAGTAAGTGCATAAAGTACTCATTAACGTGACCTGATGACCATGGCGCGATAGCTCCTTCAGAGATGCTGATCGAATCATCTGGGATTACTAAGTCAATATCTACTTCTAATTTCGTACCGATACCAGAGCAATCTGGACAGGCGCCAAAAGGCGAGTTAAATGAGAATGATCTTGGTTCAAGTTCTTCAAACGAAAGACTGCAATCATGACACGCTAGATGCTCGCTGAAAATTCGTTCTTTATCGCCACCTTTGGCATCAACAAAATCTAGAATCACGATGCCCTGTGCTAAACGTAAGGCAGTTTCAATTGAATCAGTTAAGCGAGATTTGGATTCAGCTTTGGCAGTTAATCGATCAATTACCACCTCAATGCTGTGCTTCTCTTGCTTCTTTAACTTTGGCGCGTCAGAAAGGGCTACGACTTCGCCATCGATGCGTGCACGGGAATAACCTTGGCTCATTAAATCTTGGAATAAATCTAAGAACTCTCCCTTACGAGCCCGCACCACTGGCGCCAGAACTTGGAACTTAGTTGTTGCCGGCATCGTCAAAATCTGATCAACAATTGCTTGCGGTGACTGTCTAGTAACTTCCTGGCCACACTTTGGGCAATGCGGACGACCAGCTCGGGCAAAGAGCAGACGTAAGTAGTCATAAACCTCGGTAATTGTTCCAACAGTTGAGCGAGGATTTCGGTTAGTTGATTTCTGGTCAATTGAAACTGCTGGCGATAAACCTTCAATGAAATCAACATCGGGCTTATCCATTTGCCCCAAGAACTGACGGGCATAGGCCGAAAGGGACTCAACATAGCGACGTTGGCCTTCAGCAAAGATAGTGTCGAAAGCAAGTGATGATTTTCCAGAGCCCGAGAGCCCAGTAAATACCACCAGCGAATTTCGGGGTAGCTCAATCGAGACATCTTTAAGGTTATGTTCGCGAGCACCGCGAACTACCAACTTATCAATGCTCATTAATTAGTGACCCGCTTCTTCCATATTTCGTAGCTCGCGCTTTAACTCTTTGAGCTCATCGCGCAGACGCGCAGCAAGCTCAAAATGCAGATCTGCTGCGGCGCAACGCATCTGATCGGTGAGCGACTCTATCAAGCCCATTAACTCTTGTCGCGGCATGGACAGAATCGACTTGGTATGAAAACCAATAGCTGGAACACCAGATTTTGATTTCTTGCCAGTTGCCAATAACTGATCGCTATCTTCGCCTTCTTTAGTAATCAGGTCAGTAATATCTGAAATCTTCTTTCGCAGTGGTTGTGGGTCAACGCCACGTTCGAGGTTATAGGCAACTTGCTTTGCCCGACGACGATTAGTTTCATCGATTGCCTTGGCCATAGATTTAGTTATGTTGTCTGCGTACATATGAACTTCGCCCGAAACATTTCGAGCCGCACGACCGATGGTCTGAATTAGCGAGGTCGCCGACCGCAAGAAGCCTTCTTTATCCGCATCAAGAATTGCCACTAAGGAAACTTCAGGTAGATCTAAACCTTCGCGCAGCAAGTTAATGCCGATCAAAACATCGTATTCGCCGTTGCGAAGTTCGCGCAACAGTTCAACCCGGCGCAAGGTATCTACCTCACTATGCAAGTAGCGAACTCGCACTCCCCTGCCCTGTAAGTAATCCGTTAAATCCTCAGACATCTTCTTGGTCAGTGTCGTAACTAGTACTCGCTCATTTAGCTCAGCTCGCTTATTAATCTCAAGTAATAAATCATCAATCTGACCCTTAATTGGTTTGATAACAATCTGTGGATCGACCAAGCCGGTTGGCCTGATAACTTGCTCAACCACATCGTTTTCAACTTTACCTAATTCATATGGACCAGGTGTTGCTGAAAGAAAGACTTTCGGACCAACTCGCTCTAAGAACTCATTCCAGCGAAGTGGTCGGTTATCAAGCGCGCTTGGCAGGCGAAAACCATGCTCAACCAACGTGCGCTTACGAGATGCATCGCCTTCATACATGGCACCGATTTGCGGCACAGTTACATGGCTTTCATCGATTACCAGCAAGAAATCTTCCGGGAAGTAATCAAGTAAACAGTGCGGCGCTGAACCAGTAGTGCGACCATCTAGGTGACGAGAGTAGTTTTCAATGCCAGAGCAGAAACCTAATTGCGCCATCATCTCTAGATCAAAGGTGGTGCGCATACGCAAACGTTGTGCTTCGAGAAGTTTGCCCTGTCGTTCGAAAATCTCTAATTGAACTGCGAGCTCGGCCTCGATGTCAGCAATAGCACGCTTTATTGTTTCGGGACCAGCTGCGTAGTGAGTTGCCGGAAATACATACATCTCGGTTTCATCGCGAATGATCTCGCCCGTTAACGGGTGCAGCGTTGTGATTCGCTCTATCTCATCGCCAAACATTTCGATGCGAAGCGCCAGTTCTTCATACATCGGGATAATCTCAATGGTGTCGCCACGAACTCTAAACGTGCCACGTTCAAAAGCCATGTCATTTCGTTTGTATTGAATATCTACAAAACGGCGAAGCAAGGTATTGCGGTCTATTTCGTCGCCTACCTTGAGCTGAATCATGCGATCTACATATTCCTGTGGTGTACCCAGACCGTAGATACAAGAGACGGTAGCGACCACAATTACATCGCGCCGAGTAAGTAATGAGTTTGTTGCTGAGTGGCGCAACCGTTCTACTTCATCATTTACGCTGGAATCTTTTTCAATAAAGGTATCGGTTTGCGGAACATATGCTTCAGGCTGGTAGTAGTCGTAGTACGAAACAAAGTACTCAACGGCATTATTTGGTAGTAACTCTTTGAACTCATTAGCCAGTTGCGCAGCTAAAAGCTTATTTGGAGCCAAGACCAAGGTAGGGCGCTGAAGTTTTTCGACCAGCCAAGCTGTGGTTGCAGACTTTCCAGTACCGGTTGCTCCCAAGAGAACTACATCTTGAACACCGTCATTGATGCGACGGGCAATTTCTTCAATCGCTACTGGCTGATCACCAGCGGGCACATAATCACTGATAACTTGAAATGGGCTGACTTTGCGCTGTAGGTCACTGACCGGGCGCATTTATTTACCGTGGTTCTTAGCTAGCGGCAGAATTACGCTCTGCCAAATCTCTTCTACTTGACGCAACAGCGAGTCTTGATCACCATCATTCTCAATTACTAAATCACAATAAGAAACGCGCTCTTCACGTGATGCCTGGGCCGCCATACGCCCAACTATTTCATGAGTCGCAAGCCCGCGCTCTTTCAACCGCTTAGTGCGCGTCTCTACATCTGCTTCAACTGTAATTGAATAATCAAAACGGTCGCCAGATTTAGATTCGACTAATAACGGGATCTCATAAATTACAACTGCATCAAGTGGTAGAGACTTCTTTGCTTCTTCGAATAACCGCTTTACCTCAGGGTGGATAATTGACTCTAAATTAGCTTTGACAGTTGGATCTGCAAAAATGATTTCGCCCAATTTACGTCGATCAATATCGCCATCTTTAAGAATTTGATCGCCAAATGTAGTAACTACTTCATCAAAGCCTTTACTGCCTCGCTCTATTGCGGCCCGCGCTAATTGATCAGCATCAAAAACGTAAGACCCTAACTGATGGAAATACTTGGCAACATGGGATTTCCCAGCACCAATTCCACCAG
This sequence comes from Bifidobacterium breve, assembly GCA_945885625.1. GTDB lineage: Bacteria > Actinomycetota > Actinomycetes > Nanopelagicales > Nanopelagicaceae > Planktophila. The sequence continues at coordinate 42,127 of CAMCYS010000007.1, forward strand.
TTAGGGCCACGATTAACATCGAGATTACTAACTGCTAACTAGAAGCTAAGTTATTCAGCAGACTCAGTTGTTACTTCAGCTGATGGTGTCTCTGAAGTGTATGAGGTTGCCGAGTCAGAAGAAGAGTCAGCAGCTGGTTCGGCTGCAGCATCTGCTGCCTTAGCTTCGGCCTTCTGCTTCTTGTGAGCTAGAAAGCGCTCTTGGGCAAGAGCATATTGTGCTTCCCACTCAATACGCTGAGTGTCATAGCCAGGCTTCCACTCTTGAGTATCAGCATCAAAACCTTCTGGATAAATGAAGTTTCCTTCAGCATCGTAACGAGCAGCCATTCCGTACTGAGTTGGATCGAAAGCCTCGATTTCAACTTCGTGTCCTTCATTAGCTTGCTTCAATGAAAGCGAGATACGACGACGCTCTAGGTCGATATCGATAATCTTTACAAATAGTTCGTCATCAACTTGAACTACCTGCTCAGGGATCTCAACGTGACGCTCTGCTAGCTCTGAGATGTGAACTAAGCCTTCGATTCCTTCGTGTACACGAATGAACGCACCGAATGGAACTAACTTAGTTACAACACCCGGAACAACCTGTGCGATTGTGTGAGTGCGAGCAAATGCCTGCCATGGATCTTCTTGAGTTGCCTTAAGTGAAAGCGAAACGCGCTCGCGCTCGAAATCTACTTCTAGAACTTCAACAGTTACTTCGTCGCCAACTTCAACCACCTCTGAAGGGTGATCGATGTGCTTCCAGGAAAGCTCTGAAACGTGAACCAAACCATCGACGCCACCAAGATCAACGAAGGCGCCGAAGTTAACGATTGATGAAACCACACCATCGCGTACTTGACCCTTTTGTAGTTGATTTAGGAATGTTGTGCGTGACTCTGATTGAGTCTGCTCTAGGTATGCACGACGTGAAAGAACAACGTTGTTGCGGTTCTTATCAAGCTCGATAATGCGACATTCAACTTCCTTGCCAATGTAAGGAGTTAGATCGCGCACGCGACGCATTTCAACGAGTGAAGCTGGCAAGAAGCCGCGTAGACCGATATCAACGATCAAGCCACCCTTAACAACTTCAATAACCATGCCGACGACAACTTCGTCGCGCTCTTTCTTGCCTTCAATATCTCCCCAGGCGCGTTCGTACTGTGCGCGCTTCTTAGAAAGAATTGTGCGGCCTTCTTTATCTTCCTTCTGTAAAACTAAAGCTTCAACTTTTTCGCCAACTTTAACGATCTCTGATGGATCTAGGTCGTGGCGGATTGAGAGTTCGCGGGCAGGAATTACGCCTTCAGTCTTGTATCCGATATCAACAAGTACTTCGTCGCGATCTACTTGAACGATTGTTCCGGTAACTAAGTCGCCGTCATTGAAATTTCTAATTGTGCCTTCGATCGCGGCTAGGAAATCAGCGGCTGATCCGATGTCATTTACTGCAATTACTGGTGATGCTGCTTTTGTTGATGAGGTAATCAAGTTGCTCCGTAGGGACAGATGAGTAGTAGTTCGAGTCGACCGGTTGGCCGAAAGGTAAGGGTAAGGGTGAGGCCGCAATGGGGTCAATTCGCGCTCAATCTACCCACAGTTGAGATACAAGATCGATAGTATGGGCCACTTAATGAAGCGTTATCTAGAAGTACTAGCCCTGCCTCACGTCTGGACTTTGGTCTTGGCTTCATTTCCCGCACGACTTTCCTACGGCATGATCGGCCTGGGCATCTTCTTTAAAGTTCAACGTGAAACTGGTTCAGTTGCTTTCGCCGGACTAGCCATCGGTTTAAATTCTATTGGCGGATCCCTCACAGCTGGCTTTCGTGGCTATTTAATCGATAGATACGGTCAAAGTTGGCCACTTCGCATTTTCGTACCAAGTTACGCCGCCATGATTTTGGCGGTAAATATGTCAGAGTCCAAAACTTTTCTCTTAGTGATGGCAACCATCATGGGTGTCACCGCTCCCCCAATCAATCTTTCAATTCGCCCCCTCTGGAAAACAGTTGTCTCTGGCACTCAACTTCGAACTGCCTACGCAATTGATACGTCGATGATGAATACCGCTACCGTTATCGGGCCAGTAGTTGCAACAACACTTGCTCTCTCATCTCATCCGGGAAGTGCACTTGCTGTTGCTTCGGCCTTGATGTTAATTGGCGGCACCGCAATTATGGTTTCGCAAGTTTCCCGTAATTGGAAACCAGAAGTTAAAGATAAAGGGCAGCAATCACTATGGCGCAACCCAGCCCTGCGACTTCTAATGCTGGAAGGTTCCTTCATAGGTTTCGGTTGGGGCATCTTCAACGTGGCAGTTCCGGCATTTGCCACCCTTGAGAAAGTTCCTAATCGAACTGCTTGGGTGTTTGCCGCAATGGGAATTGCCAGCATTGCTGGTGGCTTGATTGCGGGCACTCTTTCGCGTCGTACTTCTTCGCTAACTGCACTCAGACGAACTTATCTGATCTGGTTCATAGTCTCGCTGCCCATGGCCTTCACCTACCCAGGTTGGTCGATGGTGATCGGCGGTGCTTTCTTAGGTTTCGTAGGGGGTGCGATTCAAGTTTTCTATTGGGAAGTTATGGAAGCAGTTCGCCCTAAAGGTTCAGCAACTTCCTATATGGGATTACTTTGGAGCGTTGAAGGAACGATCATGGCACTCGGATCAGCAATCGGTGGTTTGCTCTGCGAAACAATAGGTGCGCAAATTACGCTTTCAATAACTTCGATATGTATCGCACTTGGTTGTATCTTCTTAACTATCGGAAAGCCACGCCTAATGGCAGCCAATAGAATTCCAACCGAAGAAGAACATTTACTCGCAATGGAAGATAACTCACCAACGACTAAGTAATGATTGGTGATCAGAGGTCTAACAACCTTTCGGCTTTGGCTTTACTTTACATATCGCAGTCAGTTTCTTACTCGCAACAGTAAGTGATGACTGCAGAGATTTAATCTTTGTATTCAGGGCTGCTACTTCATTCCGAAGCGTGCTTGCTGAGTTCTCAGCAGCCAACTTTGCCTCATCAGCCAATTTAGCTTTCAACTCTGCTTCTATAGAGAGCTTGAGAGTGGTGGCGGCATCTGAATCGGACTTGACCTTAGCTTCACGTGCTAATTGAGCGTCTGAATCTGATTTTTCCTTCGCCTCTAAGGCTAACTTTGCTTCAGAATCTGATTTTTCCTTCGCCTCTAAGGCTAACTTTGCTTCAGAGTCTGATTTCGATTGATTTTCCAAAGCTGCTCTTGTGGCTAATTCTGCTTTTGCTAGGGATTCTTTTGCGTTTTTAAGATCAGTATCAGATTGCAGTAGAGCAGAATCGCTTTTATTACTTGCTTCAACGGCTGAAGCGAAAGCCAAGTTTGCATATTTAGTAATTAAAGTTACCAATGTGTAGTAATTACCACTGAACTTAAGGCTGCACTCAGGACCAACTGTCGCATTTGCGCCACCAGTAATTACGCCAACTAAGTAAAGTTTCGTTAATGTACTCACGATTACTGGGCCACCGCTATCGCCTGAACAAGCACTCGATGTAGGACTTTTTAGGTAGACAGAATTCTTAAGAGTTGTTGGCTTAAAATCAAAATTCATTGTTGTTGTTTTTGGCTTAAGAGACATATCCCCCTCAAAAACCGTCAGTCCATAGCCATAAATTCTTACCGCAGATTTGTTTGCAATAAATGACTCAGTTTCTTCATCTGAAGCGATCGTAATGTTTGATGTGAGCACAAGTGCCTTCTCCAAAACAATAAACGCAACATCGTTATCTACCACAATATCGCTAGAAGAATAATAAGTAGAGGTTACTTTTATCGATGATGCTTTATATTGTTCATAGATCGCACGACTTTCAGCTGCATCGTTTGTGTTTTCTAGAATTCTGCCACCGACCTTGCCATCTACTGTGAGAATCTTGAAGGAAGCTCCAGCAGGTGCAACCCATACGTTCTTTGCAAGTAAACCAGTTTCATCTTCTGTTACACAGTGCGCAGCTGTAACAACTATACGTGGAGCGACTAGAGCGCCCGAGCAGCTCGCATAACGCTTGCCATCGGAATATTCCTTTATTACGCTCACCACATTCGGTGTGCCAACAGCATCGACGCCGTTATAGATTGCAAAAACAGGCGCAATAGGCAGAAGGAGAGTTGAAAGCAGAACAAGTACAAGTGTTTTGACAATGAGCTTCATAAGTTAAGGCTAGTTGATTTAGGCAAAATATCTAGGTCTTAGTATCAACACTGATTACGGTGAATTAAAAACCCCTGGTACCGTCTGACGGCTAATCAGTGCGCTGCATCATCCCAGCTCTTACCCACGCCCACGTTCACATCAAGTGGCGCTTTAAGTGGATATGCCCCGCCCATCTCGTTACGAACCAAAGCAGTCAACTCTTCTAACTCTCCCTTTGCAACTTCGAAGATTAATTCGTCGTGTACTTGAAGAAGCATGCGAGACTGCATCTTTGCTTTAACCATTGCGACATCTACGTTTAGCATTGCCTGCTTGATGATGTCGGCAGCTGAACCTTGGATTGGTGAATTAAGTGCTGCGCGTTCCGCAATTTCACGGCGCATGCGATTGTCATGAGTTAAATCAGGCAAGTAACGACGGCGACCCATAACGGTTTCGGTGTACCCGACTTTGCGGGCTTCTTCGACTACATTCTTTAAGTAGTCACGGATGCCACCGAAGCGTTGGAAATAGCGATCCATTAAATCTGTAGCTTCCGGTGGTGAAATTGAGAGTTGCATCGATAGACCGAAGGATGAAAGTCCATATGCCAAGCCATATGACATAGCTTTAATTTGGCGGCGCATTTCGGGATCTACATCTTTTGCCTTAACCCCGAATACTTCAGCCGCTACTGTGGCATGTAGGTCTTCGCCACTTTCGAAGGCAGCCAGCAGATTTTCATCATGGGAGAGGTGGGCCATGATGCGCATTTCAATTTGGCTGTAATCAGCGGTAAGTAGTGTTTCATAACCTTTGCCTGCTATGAAGGCTGCGCGAATCTTACGACCTTCTTCAGTGCGCACTGGAATGTTCTGTAAGTTTGGACCAGTTGAGGAAAGGCGACCAGTGGCGGCGACCGTCTGTTGGAAGTGAGTATGAATGCGGCCGTCTTCAGCTATCTTGTTTAGCAGGCCCTCGACCGTGGTCTTTAACTTATTGGTTTCGCGAATCCGAAGTAGTGATTGCAGTAATGGGTGCTTAGTCTTTTCAAAGAGCCATTCAAGGGATTCGGCATCTGTCGTAAAGCCAGTTTTAATCTTCTTAGTCTTAGGAAGCTTCAATTCATCGAATAAGACAACCTGTAACTGCTTTGGAGATGCCACATTAAACTCATGGCCGGCGGCTTCGTGAGCGGCTATACTCTCGCGAGCTACTTCACCATCAAAGAACTCTTTTAACTTAGTTAGTTCTTTTTCATCTACAGAGATACCAGAGTTTTCCAGGCGAGCTAATAAGTTTGCGATAGGTAGTTCGAGTTCGACAAATAGCTTTGTTAGCGATCTGGAATCGAGTTCTTTCTGAAGTGATTCTCGCAAGGTAAAGAGCGCAGGAGCACTCACTTCGGTTGAGCCACTTCCCCACCGTTCAAGTAGCGATGCAACGTCTTGATTTCGAACGCCAGGATTAACTAAGTAGGCCGCAATTTCGGTATCAAAAATCAAACCAGCCACTGGATGAGCTCGAGCGAGCGTTTTGGCATCATGCATAATTTTGGGAATCGAAGCATCACTGAGCCAGTCACCGAGTTCACCACTGTTAACGGTGAATGATTCACCGTTTGCCAGCGCTACGGAATAACCTGATAAGCGACCATCTGTGAATTGCGGCAGCAACGCAATCTCACCTTTAGCAGCCATGATCTTCGTGGTCGCATCTTTCGGGGTGACTTCTTTGGCAATTTCAAATAGAGCTAGCGGTTCTTCGACTTTCTTGGCGCTCTTTGAATTTAGTAGTGGCCCCAAGCGATCTTTCAAAGTGCGAAATTCTAAGGTGGCAAAGATCGGCGCAATCTTGCTCTCTTCGATTGGTTGCCAAGCTAAATCGTTAAGAGATAGCTCAATTGGAACGTCATGAATTAGTTGAGTTAGCTCGCGGTTCTTTGCAATGGAGTCGAGATTATCGCGCAACGATTCGCCCGCTTTGCCCGCTACTTGATCTGCTTTATTCAGTAACTCTTTCAGTGATCCGTATTCGATAATCCACTTAGCGGCGGTTTTCTCACCAACACCTGGAACTGAAGGTAAGTTATCACTGGGGTCCCCGCGTAGCGCTGCAAAATCTGGATACTGCGCAGGGGTCAACATGTACTTCTCTTCAACGGCCGCAGGTGTCATGCGCGCCATTTCGCTGACGCCACGCTTTGGGTACAGCACTGTGGTTTTATCGTTGACTAGTTGGAAGCTATCGCGGTCTCCGGTACAGATAGCAACTTCGAAACCATCGGCTTCGGCGACTTTGGAAATGGTTGCAATAATGTCATCGGCCTCGAAGCCTTCGCGTTCGAATTGGGTGATACCAAAGGAATCAACTAGCTCGTGTAGATATGACATTTGCGAACGAAACTCATCAGGGGTCTTAGCACGATTCGCTTTATATTCTGGAAAAATCTCAGTGCGAAAAGTCTTGCGTGAAACATCAAAGGCTACGGCGATGTGCGTGGGTTTCTCTTCCTTAATCAGTGAGATCAACATGGTGGCAAAGCCATAAATTGCGTTGGTGTGCTGGCCACTGGCGGTCGTGAAATTCTCGGCCGGTAGCGCGAAGAAGGCGCGATATGCCATTGAGTGGCCATCAATTAGCAAAAGGCGCTTGGTCATGCTCCCATCTTAGGTTGATCGCGTTAGACTCATGGACTATGACGCAGAATGAATCTTTTGATTATTTAGCAGCAATCCGTGCTCGAGGTACTGGCGAACTCGATAGCAAAATGGGGATCGAGATCATCGAAGCTTCGCCACAACGACTAGTTGGCACCATGCCAGTTATTGGTAATCGCCAACCAATGGGTCTGTTACATGGTGGCGCTAATGTTGTTTTGGCTGAGAGTTTAGGTTCGGTTGGGTCACTGATTCACGCGGGTGCGGGTCGTAAAGTTGTAGGCATAGATATCAATGCCACTCACCATAAATCTGCAACAGCAGGAATTGTCACAGGTGTCGCTACGGCTATCTCTCTAGGCAAAACCATGTGTAGTTACGAGATTGTGATTACCAATGAAATGGGCGAACGAACCTGTACGGCACGAATTACTTGCTTTATCCTTGCCGAGCGATAGCCGTTCTCGCTAAGGTTACGGTCGTGTAAGCGTCCGTGTGAACGTTGGGGCTTCCGACAGAACTATCAGAATTGGAGAGCGCTATGGCAAAAAGTCTAACCCTCCTTACTCTAGGTAGGTCAGCCTTGCTCTTTCTTGCTCTGCTCATATTTCCAGTTCTTCTCTCATCTCCCGCGCAGGCAGAGACTCCTACAAAACTTTATGGCGTCATTACCAACTCAGAAGGTGAGCCGCTCTCAGATATTGGAATTTCAATTCTTGGTCCAGATGGATTTTCTTCTCAAGCCGCCACCAACGAGCAAGGTTTGTGGGAAGTACCGATTCTCTCCAAAGGTAGCTACAGCATCACAATTAACGTGGACGATTTACCAGAGGGACAAGCCTTAACTAATCCGGATAAGGGCACTGTAAAAGCAAATGTCTTTATGCTCGGAGTCGATCTCCGAATCCTCTTTCCGATCGGACCAGGCGTAGTTCAATCCTCACTACTCGAGCGCTCTGCGCAACTCACTCTCGATGGAATTCTCTTAGGATTGGTTATCGCGTTAGCTGCACTAGGCCTAAGTCTTATCTTTGGAACGACAGGTTTAACTAATTTTGCACATGGTGAGATTCTCACATTGGCAGGACTATTGACCTATTACTTGAGCGCCATAGTCGGCCTACCGGTCTTGGCTGCAGCCCCTCTGGCGGTATTACTTGGTGCTCTAATTTCTGGATTCCTGCAGGATAAATACTTATGGAAACCACTTCGTAGACGTGGCACTGGTCTTATTGCAATGCTCGTGATTTCAATTGGCTTAGCGATATTTCTTCGATACTTCTTCCTCTTTATATTCGGTGGCGATACTCGTCAATTGCCACAATATGCCGGACAAGCAGGTATTGAGTTAGGTTTGTTAAGTTTCACTCCTAAATCGATTCTTACGACGGTCATTGGAATTCTTTTAATCCTGGGCGCAACTCTCTGGCTGCTTCGTACGCGAATGGGTAAGGCTAGTCGCGCCGTTGCGGATAACCCCGCTCTGGCTTCAGCCTCAGGAATCGATGTGCAAAAGGTAATCCGCGCAGTGTGGATACTTGGCGCGACCCTTGCTAGTTATGCCGGAGTTGTTGTGACTATTAATCAAGGTGTCAGCTTCTTGATGGGGCAGGATATGTTACTTCTTATTTTCGCAGCAGTGACACTGGGTGGTTTAGGAACTGCCAATGGCGCACTTGTTGGATCACTCATTATTGGTCTCTTTGTCCAGCTCTCAACGCTTTTTATACCTACCGAACTCAAGTATGTTGGCGCTCTTATAGTTCTGATCCTTATTCTCATCATCAGACCACAAGGAATTTTGGGCAAAAAAGAGAGGATTGGGTAAATGGACTTCCTCTTTATAACCCAACAAACTTTAAGTGCAACTATCGGAGTGAACACGATTATCTTTGCGCTCGCCGCTATCGGATTAAATATGCACTTTGGCTACACAGGATTGCTCAATTTTGGTCAGGCAGGCTTTCTAGCAATTGGGGCATATAGCGTTGCAGTTCCGGTGATTTCCTTTGGATTACCCCTTTGGGTGGCATTCCTAATCGGAATATTCAATTCCGTAATTTTCGCGCTACTACTTGGCGTGCCAACTCTTCGTCTACGCGCTGATTATCTTGCCATCGTAACGATTGCTGCAGCAGAGATAGTTCGCCAGATCGCGCGCTCCGCAACCTTTAACTCAACGTTGGGCGGATCCGATGGAATCACCGGAAAATTTGGCGCTGACTTCTTCGCACTCAATCCATTCAAGTCTGGGATAGATACTCCGATCCTTCGTTTTAATGCGAACGATCTCTGGGTCGTCATCACTGGTTGGTCACTTGTCGCTTTCATTGTATTTATCATGTGGGTTATGGTGAATTCACCTTGGGGTCGTCTGATGCGAGCAATTCGTGAAGATGAAGATGCGGTCAGATCGCTAGGTAAGAATGTCTACCTCTATAAAATGCAATCTCTTATCATCGGTGGCGTAATTGGTACATGTGGTGGCTTTGTCTACGCGCTTTCCCGTCAATCAGTACAACCTGATAATTACGGAACGGCGCTGACGTTCTTCGCCTATACGGTCTTAATTCTTGGTGGCGCAGCCCGCGTTTTCTCCCCTGTAATTGGCGCCATGATCTTCTGGTTTTTGATTGTCTTCATCGAACAGGTGCTCCGTCAAGGTGTTTCAAATAATCTGATCCCCGATTGGCTTATTGGTGCAAATCAGGTGAGCCAGATTCGATTTATGCTGATGGGACTCGGCCTAATGCTCTTGATGATCTACCGGCCGCAAGGAATTTTTGGCGACCGGAAGGAGTTGGCTCTTGATGCAAAGGCATAGTGGAAGTGGAAGTGATTTCGTTGAAGTCACAGCGCAAACTCCTGGTTCGGCAAAGCCAGATCCAATTTTAATTGCAGACCACATCACTCGTACCTTCGGGGGACTCACCGCTGTCAACGTTGCCCATCTTGAGATCCAGCGAGGTTCGATCACCGCGCTTATTGGTCCAAACGGTGCCGGCAAGACGACATTTTTCAATCTGCTAACTGGCTATGACTCCCCTAACTCCGGGAGCTGGAGTTTTAATGAGATAGCGCTTAACGGAATTCCGCCACACAAGGTTGCCAGATTGGGCATGGTGCGCACCTTTCAATTGACAAAAGCGCTCTATCGATTGACCGTTTTAGAGAATATGGCTCTTGGTGCGCGCGGACAAAAAGGTGAGTCTCTATTTACCTCTCTCTTCCCTTGGCTCTGGCGGGCTCAGGAGAAAGAGATTACAGAGAAAGCGCTCTCTATTTTGACTAACTTTAAATTGATTGAGAAGAAGGATGACTTTGCCGCAGCCCTCTCGGGCGGTCAGCGAAAGTTACTTGAGATGGCGCGAGCTCTTATGGTTGAGCCTGAGATGGTGATGCTCGATGAACCGATGGCGGGAGTTAACCCTGCCCTTAAGCAATCCCTCTTAGAACATATCAAAGATTTGCGCAATGAAGGTAAGACTGTGCTCTTTGTTGAACATGACATGGATATGGTTCGAGAGATCAGTGATTGGGTTGTCGTTATGTCACAAGGTGAAGTAATTGCAGAAGGAACGCCGACATCGGTAATGAAAAATGAGCAGGTAATCGAGGCTTACCTCGGAGCGCATCACGATGTTGATCTCTCGGCAGAGGGCAAGAAGTAATGATGAACTCAATAGTTACGCCAGCTAATACGACTGAAAAATTAGTCGAAGCCAAGAACTTGATAGCGGGCTACCTCCCTGGGATTAACATCCTTAATGGCTGCAATTTATACGCCACCCAAGGGGAGCTGGTTGGAATTATCGGCCCCAATGGCGCTGGAAAATCTACTCTTCTTAAAGCTCTCTTTGGCCTGGTCAAGGTTAGGGAAGGATCAGTCACTCTTCGGGGTGAGGAGATCACGAATATGCGCGCAGATGAACTAGTTGGGCGTGGCATCGGCTTTGTTCCACAAAGTAATAACGTTTTCCCTTCATTGACTATCGAAGAGAACCTTCAGATGGGTGCATTTCAGTCACCCTCCTTGTTTGCCGAAAGATTTGATTTTGTAACCGAGCTATTCCCCACACTTGGTACTCGGCGCAAGCAACGTGCTGGCTCTCTCTCCGGCGGTGAACGACAGATGGTGGCGATGGGACGTGCGCTGATGATGAACCCGTCAGTTCTTCTCCTCGATGAACCAAGCGCCGGATTGTCTCCTGCTCTACAAGATGAGGTATTTGTTCGCGTTCGTGAAATTAATGAAATTGGCGTTACGGTAATTATGGTTGAGCAAAATGCGAGACGCTGCCTGCAGATTGTTGATCGGGGTTATGTCTTAGATCAAGGTACGAATGCATATGAGGGAACGGGCAAATCACTCTCAACAGATCCAAAAGTTATCGAACTCTACCTAGGAACTCTGGCACGCTAATATTTTCATAGAAAAAAGGCCCCCGGAGATCCGGGGGCCTTTTCTATTTCTACTGAGCTAGTTACTCGCCCGCAGGAACATCACCAGAGATGAACTCTGCTGGTAGCGCCACGTACTTGTCATTAGCTGTGTACTCGTAGATACCCATTGTTGCGTATGAAGGGTCTCCGTTATCTGCGAACTCGACTGGTCCAGAGACTCCGTCATAGTCGATATCGACACCATCTGCGATCAATGCCTTGCACTCAGCAAAGGTCGTGCACTTAGTGCCACCCTTTGAAACAGAGACGAGGTTGTCACGGATGGTCTTTCCATCTGTGGCTCCACCTTGCTCTGCAGCAAGTGCAATTAGGATCACTGCATCGTATGACTCCGCAGCGTATGAGAAGTCAGTTAGTTCTGGATCTACTCCAAGAAGGCGCTGTTGAAGGCTGTCATCTGCAAATACACCAGGAAGAGTCGCCTTAACGCCCTTCATGATTCCTGCAGGAAGATCCTTGTAAGCACCGCTTGAAAGGTTTCCATCAACAAGATATGTCTTTACCTTATCTGGGCCGACTCCCTGCTTGATCATCTCAGTAAGGATCTTGGCAGTCTCATCGAAACCAATAAGTGCAATAGCATCTGGCTTGGCAGCTTTCGCCTTTGCAACATCTGCTGAGAATTCAGCAGCTTGTGGATTGTAGACAATGTTTGTTGAAGTGCCTGAGAAAGCCGCTATTGCATACTTAGCAAGACCATTTCCGTAAGCATCATCTAGGTTGAGAACTACGATGTTCTTCGCGCCCTCTTTAGCCATTAGCTGACCAAGGACTGCTCCCTGGAAAGTATCTGATGGGGCGGTACGGAAGTAGTAGCCATCATCTGCATAGTTTGTGAAGTCAGGTGAGGTATTGGCTGGTGAGAAGTGAACAATTCCAGCACTTGCAATCTTATCGATTACTGTGAAGGAAACTCCAGAAGAAGCAGCTCCAACAATTGCGCTCACGCCAGCTGAAATATGTGAGTCAGTTGTCTGTTGTGCTATGTCAGAACTTGTATCTCCAGAATCGCCACGAATGTGCTCAACATCTGCACCTAGCACTCCACCTGCTTCGTTGATTTCAGCAACTGCTAAATCAACTCCTGCGAACTCAGGTGGTCCTAGGAAAGCGAGGCTTCCTGTTTCTGGAAGAAGTGAACCAATCTTAAGTGAACTTGAACTGCTATCACTTGAGCAACCAGCTAAAACTAAGCTGGCAATTGCTGCAGCGACCACGATGGTCGCTTTATGAAATTTCTGCATTTTCTCCCCTTCGGTAATTACCATCCCAGCTGCCTTTATCTGAAAATTGAGATATGGCAACCAGACGGATCGCTGAAGCATAACCTCATCCAGCAAAAAGGTAAATCACTTCATGCGGAAATTTCACCCGATCCCACGATTACGGCCTGACGAGATGACTCCTTAAATTGGGAGTTTTCTACCTTGATCTGGGTCGATTACAGCCAAGGCGACCTCTTTCATGGTGATTCGTCGATCCATGGCAGCCCGTTGAATCCAAGAAAATGCCTCGGGCTCAGTCAGGTTTAACGCCTTCATCAAAACGCCTTTAGCGCGGTCAATTACTTTGCGAGTCTCCAGCCGATCATGAAGATCTGCTACTTCTTCAGCTAGTGAGCGCATTTGAGTATGTCGACTGATTGCAATTTCAATTGCTGGCACTAAATCAGAGATCGTAAATGGTTTAACCACGTATGCCATTACGCCAGCATCGCGTGCGCGATCAACTAACTCTCGCTGGCTAAATGCCGTCAACATTAGAACAGGGGCAATAGAAATAATTTTTTCCGCGGCTGAAATTCCATCCAGGACTGGCATTTGGACATCAAGGATTGCCAAATCAGGTTTATGCTCATTAGCAAAAGTAATTGCTTCTTCGCCATTAGTTGCTTGCGCAATAACTTCATAACCAGCTTCTGTGAGCATTTCAACTAAGTCCATGCGGATTAAAGTTTCATCCTCGGCGACTAAGATGCGAGTGGCGGGTGAAGTTGCACTCTTCTTACTGCTCTGTGAATTCATGTGCCTCGAGTCGGATTCGAACCGACACTATGCAGTGTTTGAGACTGCCCTCTCTACCGTTGGAGTACCGAGGCTGGAAGGGCAATTGTAGCGGTAAGAAATTTGGATACGTAACGGTTTAGTTAGCGATACGCCGGCGCAACGCCAGAGATCGCATCACCAATTCGGTGTACGCGCATCGCATTGGTTGATCCTGGAATTCCAGGAGGCGAACCAGCGACGATCATTACGCTCTCGCCCACTATCCCACGACCACTTTCGACGAGCAACGTATCCACTTGCTTAACCATTTCATCTGTATGGCTAACCATTGGCATGATCATGGACTCAACGCCCCAGGACAAAGCTAACTGGTTATAAGTAGCCGGATCTGGCGTTAACGCCAAAATAGGAATCGGTGAGCGAAGTCGTGACATGCGGCGGGCAGAATCACCACTTTTAGTGAAGGCAACTAAGAATTTAGCATCGACAATTTTGCCAACTTCAACTGCGGCTTTAGTAATAGCGCCACCCTTTGTCTTTGGCTGAGTACGCATTGGGCGAATTCGGTCCATCATGTCTTGCTCGGTTTTAACAATGATGCGAGACATAACCTGCACGGCTTCAATCGCAAAGGCACCAACGCTGGTTTCGCCAGAGAGCATCAGAGCATCTGCGCCATCTAGGACCGCGTTTGCGCAGTCAGTTGCTTCAGCGCGAGTTGGCATTGAATTAGTAATCATTGAATCAAGCATCTGAGTTGCCACAATTACTGGCTTAGCAGCTTCGCGAGCCAATTCGATACAACGCTTTTGAACTAACGGAATATCTTCAATAGGTAGTTCTACCCCCAGATCGCCACGAGCCACCATGATGCCATCGAAGGCATCAACAATTTCTTGTAAGTTCTCAACTGCTTGTGGTTTTTCAATTTTGGCAATTACTGGGCGCCGGATACCAATTTCGTCCATGATTGCGTGGACATCTTTAATGTCAGCAGCGCTACGAACAAATGAGAGTGCAATAAAATCGGCACCGGCTGCTAGTCCCCACCGAAGATCTTTTCTATCTTTTTCAGATAGCGCAGGAACCGAGACCGCAACGCCAGGCAAGTTAATACCTTTATTATTGCTAACAGCTCCTGGCTCGATAACTTTAGTTACAACGTCGTTGCCTTTAACTTCGACAACCTCAACTGTTACTTTTCCGTCATCAATCAAAATTCGATCTCCAGGCTTGCAATCACCAGGTAGGCCTTTATAGGTAGTGCCAACGCGTTCTTTAGTGCCCTCAACTTCATCAGCTGTGATCGTGAAAATATCTCCGCGAGCTAAATCATGTGGACCATTAGCAAAACGAGCTAAGCGAATCTTGGGACCTTGCAGATCGATCAAGATAGCAATCGGTTGGTTTGTCTCGGCGGCTACGGAGCGCACTAAATCAAGGCGACTTTGATGTTCGTCGTATCCCCCATGCGAGAGGTTTAGTCGAGCCATATTCATGCCGGCCGCAATGAGCTCATGGACTTTCTCAGAGGACTCAACAGCTGGTCCCATCGTGCAAACAATTTTGGCGCGGCGCATATGTATAGCCTATCTATTTGGAGTCTAATTAGTATCTGATTAGTTACAGGATATTGTTTTTAATTAGACCATCATTGGGCGGGCGGTAGGAAGTATCGGCGCTGGCAATTGTGTATCGCCAGTTAAGTACTTATCTACCTCAGCCGCTGCGCTGCGACCTTCAGCTATCGCCCAAACAATGAGCGATTGTCCACGACCAGCATCGCCGGCCACGAAAATTCCTGCTTGAGAGCTTTGGTAATCCAAACCACGTTTAATGTTTCCGCGTTCATCTAGGTCAACTTCGAGTTGCTCGATAAGTGCTGTTTTTTCTGGGCCGGTAAATCCCATCGCCAAGAAAACAAAATCAGCCGGCAATTCTTTTTCAGTCCCAGGAACTGGCTCAAATTTACCGTTTTCAAATTTAGTTTCGACAATCTTTAGCGCACGTAAATTTCCATTTCCATCACCCAAGAATTCTTCAGTGCTAACGGAAAACATTCGATTATCTAACTCTTCGTGCGCACTTGAAACCCGATAAATCATCGGATATGTCGGCCAAGGTTGACCGGCCGGGCGCTCTTCAGTTGGGCGCGGCATAATCTCAAGTTGGGTAACACTTGCTGCACCTTGGCGAACTGAGGTACCAAGGCAGTCAGCGCCAGTATCGCCACCACCAAGAATTACGACATGTTTGCCGGCGACATTAATTTCTGGTGTTTCGACTTCGCCCAAGCCCTGACGATTACCCCAAGGCAAGAACTCCATAGCTTGGTAAACGCCCTTTAGTTCGCGGCCTGGAACGTTGATATCTCGCCACTGAGTTGCGCCAACTGCTAGAACAATCGCATCGAACTTTGTGCGCAATTGAGAACCGGTGAGCTCTACTCCAACATTAACGCCAGGGCGGAAACGAGTTCCCTCTTTGGTCATCTGGTCAAGGCGTCGATCGAGAATTGCTTTCTCCATCTTAAACTCTGGGATTCCGTAGCGAAGTAAGCCACCAATTTTGTCCGCGCGATCATAAACTGCAACGGTATGCCCTGCTCTAGTTAATTGTTGCGCCGCCGCTAAGCCAGCTGGGCCTGAGCCAACAACAGCCACAGTTTTGCCAGTTAGGCGATCAGCAATCAGGGGTTCCACGTTGCCATCTTTAAATGCTTCTTCAATGGTGCGTAGCTCAATTTGCTTGATAGTCACTGCAGTCTTGTTAATTGCAACTACACATGCTGTTTCGCAAGGCGCTGGGCAGAGCCGACCGGTGAATTCTGGAAAATTATTTGTAGCATGCAAGCGATCAATCGCCTCATTCTTATCCCCGCGCCAAATTAAGTCATTCCATTCTGGAATCAGATTTCCAAGCGGGCAACCGGAATGGCAGAACGGAATTCCGCAATCCATGCAACGACCAGCTTGCTTTTGAAGATCTGGAAAAGCTTGCTCTTCGTAGACTTCTTTCCAGTCCTTAATACGCACATCTACCGGACGTCGTGTTGGTACAGCACGTTCAGTAGTTAAAAATCCCTTTGGATCAGCCATTTGCCGCTACCTCCATTACAACTCGATCAACCGGTAATCCTTCACGGTTCGCCCGTTCGATAGCCGCAAGCACACGCGCATAATCACGAGGCATGACTAGAGTGAAACGTGTCAAAGCAGCTGGCCAATTTGCTAACAGTCCGGCAGCAACTTCGGAACCAGTTTCAACTTGGAAATCTGAAACCAAAGATTTCAGAGCCTCTCTCTGATCTTCAGGAACTGCCATCAGATCAACCATCTCGGTATTTACATTGGCAGCGTCAATATCGAGCATAAATGCCCGGCCGCCAGACATACCGGCGGCAAAGTTTCGACCAGTCGCACCCAGAACGACCACAGTGCCACCAGTCATGTACTCGCAACCGTGATCGCCAATACCTTCAACAATTGCAGTTGCGCCAGAGTTACGTACGCAGAACCGCTCGCCCACCTTGCCACGTACATAAATCTTGCCTGAAGTAGCGCCATAGCCAATTACATTTCCGGCGATTACATTTGCTTCAGATTTAAAGGTGGCTTTCTCATCAGGGCGAACTACAACCGTTCCGCCTGAAATTCCCTTAGCCACATAGTCATTTGAGTCACCGTACAGACGAATCTTCAGACCGCTTGGAATAAACGCGCCAAGTGATTGACCGGCCGAGCCATGCAGAGTTACATCGATAGTTCCAGCCGGTAGCCCATTGCTTCCGTAACGTCGGGTGATTTCAGCGCCCAACATAGTTCCGACGGTGCGGTTAACATTTCGAACTGGCAGATCAATTTTTACCGCTTCACCCTTCGTGAGTGAGAGATCGGCAAGCTCAATTAACTTGTTATCAAGAGCTGCTGCTAAACCATGATCTTGTGTTGAAGTATTGTGTAGCGGGCTATCAACATCTGGGCGCACTAACAGTGGTGCTAAATCAAGCCCTGCTGCTTTCCAATGATTAACGGCGTCGCGAGTATCGAGGGATTCAACATGGCCAACTGCTTCAAGCAGCGTGCGGTAGCCGAGTTGCGCCAATAGGGCGCGGACTTCTTCGGCAATGTACTCAAAGAAAGTCTCTACGAATTCTGGTTTACCACTAAAGTTTTTGCGCAACTCGGGATTTTGAGTAGCAACGCCAACTGGGCAAGTATCTAGATGACAAACGCGCATCATGATGCAACCTGAAACCACTAGTGGTGCGGTAGCAAAACCGAATTCTTCAGCACCCAGGAGCGCAGCAATAACTACATCGCGGCCGGTCTTTAGCTGCCCATCTGCCTGAACCACAATGCGATCGCGGAGATTATTAAGCAAAAGTGTCTGTTGAGTTTCGGCTAAGCCAAGCTCCCAAGGTGCGCCGGCATGCTTGAGCGAAGTAAGTGGCGAAGCACCAGTGCCGCCATCGTGACCCGAGATCAGCACAACATCGGCATGAGCTTTAGAAACGCCAGCAGCAACAGTGCCAACGCCTACTTCAGCAACTAGCTTGACGTGAACACGTGCATTCTTATTAGCATTCTTAAGATCGTGAATTAACTGCGCTAGATCTTCGATTGAATAAATATCGTGATGCGGTGGTGGTGAAATTAGACCTACGCCAGGAGTTGAATAACGCACCTTAGCGATCCAGGGATAAACCTTGTTGCCAGGTAGTTGGCCACCCTCGCCCGGCTTAGCACCTTGGGCGATCTTAATTTGAATGTCATCGGCATTAACTAAGTAATCTGAAGTAACGCCAAATCGCCCGGACGCAACTTGCTTAATCGAAGAACGTTTAGAGTCTCCATTAGCTTCTTTGATATAACGAGCTGGATCTTCGCCACCTTCGCCGGTATTTGATTTAGCGCCCAAACGATTCATGGCAATCGCTAAGTTTTCATGGGCCTCTTGCGATATTGAGCCATAGGACATGGCGCCAGTTGAGAAACGTTTTACGATTTCGGAAACTGGTTCAACTTCATCAATTGAAATTGGTTGGCGAACACCGTCGGCAAATTTGAATAGGCCGCGCAAAGTCATTAAGCGATGGCTCTGTTCATCGACTCGATTTGTGTAGCGCTGAAAAATATCAAAACGCTTATTGCGAGTTGAGTGCTGAAGCGCAAATACAGTTTCTGGATCGAACAAGTGTGGTTCGCCATCGCGACGCCACTGATATTCGCCACCAGTTGGCAGACGCTTAGACCCAGGAACTTCTCCCCCAGGTGGATAGGCAATGTGATGGCGCGCAATAGTTTCTTGGGCGATGATGTCTAAACTGATTCCGCCTAAGCGAGATGTGGTGCCGACGAAGAATTCATCGACCACATCCTGGCTAATACCGATAGCTTCAAATACTTGGGCGCCGGTATATGAGGCAATTGTTGAAATACCCATCTTCGACATAACTTTAAGTACGCCTTTGCCGAGCGCTTTAATTAAATTGCGCACAGCTTTTTCCGGTGCGATGCCTGTGATAACGCCTTGGCGAACTAGGTCCTCGGCCGATTCCATGGCTAGGTATGGATTTACCGCCGCTGCGCCATAACCAACTAATAGCGCCACATGGTGGACTTCACGCACATCGCCGGCTTCAACTACTAGCCCAACTTGGGTGCGCTTCTTCTCACGAATCAAGTGGTGGTGAACTGCTGATGTGAGCAATAAAGATGGAATAGGTGCATCTTCAGCATCGCCATCGCGGTCGGAGAGCACGATTAAGTGAGCACCATCATCGATTGCTTTAGAAACTTCGCGCTTGATTTCATCAATTCGCTTACGAAGTGCTTGACCATCGCCATTTACTGGAAATAGTCCGCGCACTACATAAGCGGCAAGTTCGGGATACTCATCGTCGGCGTTAACGTGAATGATTTTGGCTAACTCATCGTTATCGATAACTGGGAAAGCTAATGAAATTTGTCGGCACGAAGCTGGGCCAGGATCAAGCAAGTTATGTTCTGGACCAATCGAGCCACCGAGAGAAGTGACTAACTCTTCGCGAATTGCATCAAGTGGTGGGTTAGTTACCTGAGCGAAGAGTTGTGAGAAATAATCAAAGAGTAAGCGAGGCTTAGCTGAGATTGCAGCGATTGGCGTATCTGTTCCCATTGAACCAAGTGGTTCGGCGCCATTACGAGCCATCGGTGTAATTAATATTTTGAGCTCTTCTTCGGTGTAACCAAAGGCTCGCTGACGACGAACAACTGAAGAGTGTGGGTAAACAATATGCTCGCGTGAAGGCAGATCGGCCAATTTTACGATGCCATCTTGCAACCACTGGCCATAGTTTTCCGCATATGCCAATGAATCCTTGATTTCATCATCTTCGATTATGCGGCCAGCGGCGATATCAACTAAGAACATCTTGCCCGGTTGCAAACGGCCTTTACGGACAATCTCTTCTGGCGCAAAATCTAGGACGCCAACTTCACTAGCTAAAACAACTAAGCCATCCTTGGTGACCCAATAACGCGATGGTCGCAAACCATTGCGATCGAGCACGGCCCCAACTTGATTGCCGTCGGTGAAAGTTACGCAAGCTGGGCCGTCCCAAGGTTCCATTAATGATGCATGGAAAGCATAAAAATCTCGGCGTTTTTGGGACATTGATGCGTGATTTTCCCAAGCCTCAGGAATCATCATCAAAACTGAATGCGGTAGTGACCGTCCACCTAAGTAAAGCAACTCAAGAACTTCATCGAAGGAAGCGGAATCTGAGCCAGACATTTCAACGATCGGGAACAACCGTTTTAAGTCACCTGGAATCACATCGGATTCAAGGAGTGATTCACGCGCACGCATCCAGTTGCGGTTTCCCTTAACGGTATTTATCTCACCGTTATGCGCAATGAATCGGTATGGGTGAGCAAGCGGCCAAGATGGAAATGTGTTGGTAGAAAAACGAGAGTGAACTAAGGCCAACGGAGATTTCACTCGAGCATCACTTAAGTCCGGGAAAAATACTTCTAACTGACCAGTTGTGAGCATGCCTTTATAAACAATGGTTTGCGCTGAAAGAGATGGGAAGTAAATATCTAATGAGTGTTCGACTCGCTTACGTAAACAAAACGCTAGTCGATCTAACTCAATTCCAGATTCGCCATTGGCTCCAGCTAAGAATAACTGTTCAAACTTTGGCATCACGCCAAGTGCCGTCTTGCCTAACGAAGATGAATCAATCGGAAGTTCACGCCACCCCAGGATAACTAGTCCTTCTTCGGCGGCAATTGCTGCGACTTCATTTTGGAAATCAAAACTTTGGCCAATAAATGCAATACCTGTCGCATAACTTCCGGCAGCAGGTAATTTAAATCCGGTAACAGCTTGGTAAAACTCATCTGGCACTCGAATTAAAATTCCAGCACCATCGCCGCTATCTGGTTCAGCCCCTGATGCACCGCGATGTTCAAGATTACGAAGAGCGGTTAGCGCTTGAGCAACAATTTCATGAGTGGCAACTTTATTTAGAGTAGCCACCATTGCAACGCCGCATGCATCATGCTCGTTTGCTGGGTCATAAAGACCTTGTGCTGGTGGAAACTCTTTTGGGATTGCCATTAGGTTGTCGCCAGATCCTTTGCTAATCGTTGTCTTGCGCCGTTAAAATCACGGGACAACTTTGGCCCTGGCCTTGCTATTTACTCTCGCTTACGTGGTTGGTAAGGGTAGCAATCTATAGCCGAGATAGGTAAGTCAAATCTGTTAAAAAACTGGCAAAATGAATGTGATCTACGCCCTGCTCTTGGGCCATGAAACCTACTGACTAGTTAAATTCCACTCAAATGAGCAACATGACCGATGCTTGCGGTTATTGCCATACCTAGGCAACCACCAATCATTACTCGCACGGTGGGTTTTAGAACCGCTGCACCTGATGAACGAGCGCTTAAGATGCCCGTGATCAAGAGCCCGAATAGCGTGAAGCCAACAATGCTCATCGCCACAGCTCCGGCAGTTGGCGCAAATGCACCAGCAAATGGAAGTAGCCCGCCCATTGTGAAACTCAGGGCCGATGCGACTGCAGCCTGAATCGGGCGCGCTTTAGTAATTTCAAATTGACCAAGCTCATCACGTAAATGTGCCTCCAGTGGGTCTCTGGCATGCATCTGTCCGACAACTTCGCTGGCTAACTCTCGGGTTAGACCACGTTTAACATAGATCTCAACTAATTCCAGAAACTCACCTTCGGGGTCTACCGCTAAATGCTCAATCTCAAGTAAGCGATCAGACTCTTCGACATCATTTTGGGCACGCACTGAAACATATTCACCGACTGCCATCGACATTGCACCTGCGGAAATGCCGGCGATGCCAGCTGTGATTAGGAAACTATCATCAACCCGAGCTGCTGCTAGACCAATCATTAGCGAGGCAGTTGAAACTAGGCCATCATTTGCGCCCAGAACTGCAGCACGCAACCAGCCGGCACGATGAGTGCGGTGATCTAGGTTTCTTCGATAGACATCTTCGAGCGCCATATTTGGATACTACCCGATTTCAGTCGCTTTCTGGCGAGCGAAACGAAGCGCCAGCACACTTGCGATCATACCGACGACTAGCGATGTCCATAAATTAACGCGCAAACCTAAGATCGTATTTGCATCATCAATGCGCAGTGACTCGATAGCAAACCTGCCGACGCAATAAAGTGCCACATAAATAGCAAAGCCCTGACCAGCTCTGAGTTTTGGTGTCAGCCAAATCAGTAGCGTCGCCACTAGCAAGCACCAAATTGCTTCATAGAGGAAGGTTGGGTGAAAGCTCTCATATTCAAGAAAACCTATTGGCCGCTTAGAAAGTGGAATTTCTAGCGCCCATGGCCCCGAAAAGGGGCGACCAAAGAGTTCGCCATTAAACCAATTTCCGACCCGCCCGATAGCTTGCGCGATCAAAATTCCCGGTGCTAGCGCATCCAAAAATAAGCGAAAACTAGGTAACTCTAATTTTTTGGCGCGCTTGCGATATCCGAACCAAGCAGCTAGTGCGCCGAGTGAAATTGCGCCCCAAATACCTAGGCCACCCTCGTAAATCTTTAGCGCATCAAGTGGTTTGCCATCTTCACCAAAGTATTGCGCTGGCGATGAGATGACGTGGTAAATGCGACCGCCAATTATTCCAGCAGGGACTGCGTAAATCGCTACGTCAGCAACTACGCCGATTGATTGCTCACTGTTTTCTGCAAATGCTCGGTAACGTCTATTGCCCAACCAAATAGCAATAGCAACCCCGATGATTATGCACAACGCATAATAATGAATTGTAAGTGGTCCAATTCCGAACGCTGAATCACTCGGCGTAGGAATTGCAGAGCGCATTAATTACCCTGCGATTGCTTTAGCAAAAGCCTCAACATTGAAGTACTCGGTATTGCGATCAATTTCTTTACCGTTTACGAATACTGTTGGCGTCGAATTTACATTTGCTTTTGCGCCCGCTTCGGCAACGTTTTTGACCCAATCCGAGTATCCACCAGTGTCGACACATGTCGCGAATTCGGATGAAGATATTCCAACGGCAGCGCCAATGCTCTTTAAGAATGTGGCGTTGATTGCGCCAGCATTTTCAGTTGGCTGGTTGGCGTAGAACGCTTTATGGAAAGCTAAGAATTTATCTTCATCGGCCGCACATGCTGCTGCATTGGCAGCCAAAATTGACTCTGTGCCTAGAAATGAGAGAACGTGGTAAACAACTTTTGCCTTCTTCTCTTCAATAGCTTTCTCTATGGTCATTCCATTTATACCCGCAAATCGTGCACAAACCGGGCATTGGAAATCTTCATAAATATCAATTGTCGGCACATTTGGTACATCTGCATTAAAAACAATTCCGTAGCCATCATCTTTAGAAACGCTTGAAGGTATTGCCGCAGTTGTAGAGCCCTTGGAACCGAAGTACGAGAAACCTGCGCCCACGACTACGACTAAGGCAACCATTGCGATTACTAAATTGCGGGTGAACTTATCTCCACCAGATGAGCTAGTTGCCATTTACTTTTTCTCCTTCAGCTTTCGTTAATTTCTCTATCGCAAATCTAGTCAAAGGGTAGCGAAATAAATACAAACCCATCAATGCCAAGCCGATATCTCGCAAGATTTCGCTTAAATACTTGGTCTCGCTTGGGTCTACCGTGCCACCCCCACCAAAGCAGCCACAATCGATAGAAAGCCCACGCGCCCAAGCCTGAGAGATTGCTGCGATAAAGATCACCATTAAAGCGCCACCAAAGAAGGCAGAAAGCCTAACTCCAATTCCTAAAATCAAGAGAACGCCTAGGCCAACTTCAAACCAAGGCAAGAATATTCCGAGGAAGTTAGCTAGCGAGATCGGAAGTACCTCATAAGCACGAACCGCCATCTGAGATTTGGCAGGTGTAAAAATTTTTAACCAACCAGCCGCAAAAAGAACTCCACCTAAAGTTAGGCGACACAGCAACCCGAACCATTCGCCATATTTTCCTAGCGCAAATTTTTCAATCAAGTTAAGAATCATCTGGCTTCACGAACACCTTTAGCTAACTCAGTGGCTAAGTGCGCGACTGCAGCAAGCGCACTTTCTTCATCGGGGGCATCTTGAATCGCCTTAATAAATGCCGAGCCCACAATTACGCCGTCGGCAAAAGCGGCAACTTCTTTCGCTTGTTCGCGATTAGAAACACCCAAACCAACGCTAATTGGCTTGTCACTGACTTTGCGCAGACGAGCGACTAATTCACCAGCACCACTTGAAATTCCAGATCTGGCACCAGTTACCCCCATCAGGCTTGCTGCGTAAATAAATCCACCACATTGGTCAGTCACTTTTACTAATCGTTCTGGCTTGGTGCTCGGTGCAACCACATAAATTGGATTAATCGAATTATCTTTAACCGCAGTACGCCACTCATCAGATTCCTCAATTGTTAGATCTGGGGTGATTACGCCGGACCCACCATTGTCGGAAATTGCTTGGGCAAATTTTGCCACGCCATATCTTTCAATGGGATTCCAGTAAGTCATCACTACGGCGGCCACGCCCTGATCAGTGGCATGTTTAAGGGCGGCAAAAACTTCAGTTACGCCAGTGCCGTTTTCTAACGCTTGAGTGGCAGCTGCTTGAATTGTTGGGCCATCCATAACTGGATCGCTATATGGGTAACCAATTTCAATCGCATCTACGCCAGCTTTGACTAAAGTATCAATAACTTTATGACATCCTGCTTGTGAGGGAAAGCCAGCTGGAATATAAGCAATAAGTGCTGCGCGATTGTCGGCGCGAGTTTTCACAAATAATTGATCTAGAGCGGTGTTGGTACTCACTAAAGTGGAATTCCAAAGTAATCAGCGGCGGTCTGTACATCTTTATCGCCACGACCAGAGAGATTAATGAGCAGCGTTGCATCAGGGCCGAGTTCATTTCCGACTTGAATGGCACCAGCCAGAGCATGTGCGGTTTCAATTGCCGGAATAATTCCTTCGGTCTGGCAAAGAAGTGCGAATGCGGACATTGCCTGCGCATCTGTAATAGCGCGATATTCAGCTCGACCGATGTCGTGAAGATATGCGTGCTCTGGGCCGACACCTGGATAATCTAAACCAGCTGAGATCGAATGAGATTCAACGGTCTGGCCATTTTCATCTTGTAAAACATATGAACGAGTACCGTGTAGTACGCCACGAGTTCCACCCGTAATTGTTGCGGCATGGCGGCCAGTTTCAACGCCATCGCCTCCAGCTTCGAGGCCAATTAATCGAACATCTA
>CAMCYS010000008.1 GCA_945885625.1 Bifidobacterium breve
GTGACAGAGTTCGATCAGCGACAACCATTTCAGAAATAAATGATTTACGTGATGCGATATTGACAATAGCTCTGCCAACTCCGCCCGCGCCTATAACTAGCGCCTTCATTGTTGGCCTCTCATGAGGGAATAACTTCCTTTTCCTTAGAATGGAGAGTCTACCCGTTCACTTTATTCATGACAAGGCATCTTCTTTTTCATGACAAGATTAGGCATTGGTTGGAAGTAATTGATAACGATAGGTCCCCGTAGCTCAGTGGATAGAGCAACCGCCTCCTAAGCGGTAGGTCGCAGGTTCAACTCCCGCCGGGGACACCAATAGAAGTTGTTTGATTTCGTTTAGTAAAGGTAAATTCTGAATATGACACTCATAGAGCAAGAAGCTACCGAAGCAGATGTTACGAAAATACTCGATATTGCGAATTCAAATCTTCTTTCACTAAACCCCAATGACATACCTATGGGAGAGATCGAAGGACTTGAGTTTGTTCGAGGTTTTTTTGACCCTGCGATTACTAGATTGACAAAACTACACGTTGAGGATGACTGGCAGAGTTTCATCACTCTCAATCCAGACTCTTCGCGCAAGCGCTTCTATCTAGACATCTACACAAGGCCTGGTGCACAGACTCTCTTGCCATCATTGGATTTAGCATTGGAACTAGCAAGAAAGCACGATCCGGAGTATCGGCTCTGGCTAGGAGTGCAATCCAATGATCTTGCATACAAGAGTCTTCTTGAGGGCCGCAAATTCACAATTCTTCGAAAGTATTGGACTTTAGAGATGAGAATCCCAGTTGAAAATGAGAGCAGAAGTGATTCACTTGGTGTGATTCGAGAATTAGATCTCGACAAAGAAGACGACCTACGTACTTTTCATGAGGTTCACCAAGATGCGTTCAGTCAGCACTTTGGTTTTATGCCGCGGCACTTTGACGAGTGGAGCGAACTTGTGATTCGAGATAAAGACGAGATCAATTTACAGGCCTGGCTTGTTTCGGTGAATGGGGTTCCCGCCGGCTTTGTGGATTTCAACGATGAGCAACTCCACAATGATTCAGGTTATGTCGCAGGTTTAGGAGTAAGGCAAGCGTTTCAAGGAAAGGGGCTTGGTGAGGCACTACTTCGCCATGCAATTCAGATCAATAGCGAATTGGGACGTTCGAAACTCTGTCTTAGTGTTGATGCAGGAAATGAAAGTGGAGCACTTCGGCTCTATGAAAAAGTGGGAATGAAGCCCATCTCCGAGTGGCATCAATACGAGAATCTTAATTGGAGCAAGTGATCCTCTCTCCAACAGAAGAATTAGAAACAACCGCCTCCTAAGCGGTAGGTCGCAGGTTCAACTCCCGCCGGGGACACTAGTTTTAAGCAAAAACGACAGTGCGCTTGCCAACTACAAAGATTTTATCTTCAGAGTAAAGCTTTACTGCCTTAGCCAGAACGCGACGTTCAATATCGCGACCAATTGCTATTAACTCTTCAGGGGTTGCAATGTGAGTCACGTGTGCAACATCTTGTTCAATGATTGGGCCTTCATCTAAATCACTAGTAACAAAGTGAGCGCTTGCGCCAATGATTTTTACGCCACGTTCATGTGCCTGGTGATAAGGCTTAGCGCCTTTGAAGCCGGGCAAGAAGGAATGATGAATGTTAATAATCTTGCCGGGCATGCGATTACAGAAGTCGGCCGAAAGAATCTGCATGTAACGGGCAAGAACTACGAAATCAATTTTCAGGAGTTCAATCTGCTTAATGATCTCGGCTTCTTGTTCAGCTTTATCGCCAGGCAAGTACATGAATTTAATGCCATGAGATTCAACAAGTTGGCGGAGATCTTCGTGATTTGAAATAACTAATGGAATCTCGACTTTTAGTTCGCCTAGTTCATTTAAATAGAGTAGATCGCGCAAGCAGTGGCTCTCTTTGGTAACCATAACCAGTGCGCGCGGGCGCTCTGAAGTTGGACGAATGTGAAGAGCAGGGTGGTATTTAGCTAACCCTTCGCTAAGTGACTTTTCGGCTGCGGCTTGACCTTGTGAAGTCTCGAAGCGAGTGCGCATAACAAAGGTATTTGTTGCCGGATCTGTGAATTGCTGATTCTCAATAATGTTTCCGCCACAGGCTAAAACTGCCGAAGTCATCGCGTGAACGATTCCTGGTTGGTCAGCACATTGTAGGGAAGCAATTAAATCCATAGCGAAAGGGTACGCGAACTTAGTGCTTAAGCGTAAATCGCTGCATTGCCTTAGGCGCCCACCAGTTACGTTCACCTAATAGACGCATCAAAGCTGGAACAAGTAAGGCACGAATCAAGGTGGCATCGAGAACCACTGCGAATGCAACTCCAAAGCCCATCATCTTTATCGAAGTCACACCACTTGTCACGAACGCTGCGAAAACCACTGCCAGAAGAACTGCTGCAGCGGTGATGATTCGTGCTGATCGTTGTAGTCCAGTTGCCACCGATTCAATATTCGATTTACCAAGCAAATGCTCTTCGCGAATGCGTGAAAGCAAGAAGAGTTCGTAGTCCATTGATAATCCAAAGACCACTACAAAAATCAGAATAACAATTGAGGTATCAAGGGATCCAGTCACCGTGAATGAACCTACTAACCACTGCAAGTTGCCGCCTACGAAAATCCAAGTCATTACACCCATAGTTGCCGCAAGTGACATTACGTTTAGCAGCACTGCTTTGATCGGCAAAATTATTGAACCGGTAAATACAAAGAGCAGAATCAAAACGCTAATTGCAATCCAGCCCAGAGCTAGTGGCAGCGTATCTGCAATTCCATCTTGAGTATCTGTGTAATCAGCTGCTACTCCACCGATTAGTGTTCCTGATGGTGCCGGTAAATCACGGAGATCATGGATCAACTGTTGTGCCTCTGGTGATCGTGGCAACATCGATTCATAAGCTGTGATTCGAATATCGTTCCCGATAGTTTGCGGCTCAGCCACGGTAACTATTCCGGAGACTTTCTTAACTTCTTCGAGGTAACTTGAAATTTGATTCTCTCTACCGGCGCCATCCAAAACGATTATTTCAATGGTGGCAATATTGCTTTCAAAACGAGATTCTTGAATTGCGGTCGCTACTGCAGCGGGGTTGCTTGCTGGCAAAATTCTGGAGTCACCTTGCGAGAAGGCAATATCTTTAATTGGTGCAGTAAGAATTCCCAGAATTATTAACGAAAGTAGAACTACTGCGACTGGACGCTTCATTACCAAACGAGCAGTTTGAGCCCAGCGTCCCTCATCCTTATGTTCAATAGCTGATTTACGAACGACACCTTTATTAACTCTTGATCCGAGCATGGCCAGAATTGGCGGCAGACCGAATAAAGCACCAGCAACTGCGATAGCTACAACTGATACACCGGCATAGCCAAATGATTTAAGGAAAGGTAGCGGGAAGAAGGTAAGTGAAAGGAGAGTAACTAGAACGGTTAATCCCGAGTAGAAAACTGTTTTTCCAGCGCTGGCCATGGTGTCAACAATTGAATCTTCAACGTTCTTGCCGCGATGTAGTTCTTCGCGGAAGCGGTTAACAATTAATAATGCGTAATCGATTCCCAGACCTAGTCCCATTCCAGTAGTTAGGTTCAGGGCGTAGACACTGACACTTGTTACTAATGAGATTAGATAAAGAAGAAAGAAAGCACCCAGAATGGCTGATACGCCGACAATTAGTGGCATCGCAGAAGCTGCCATAGCCCCAAACACCATAACCAACAAAATAAAAGTTAGTGGAATCGATATTGCTTCAGCGATCTTCAAATCGTCTGCAATCTTTTTGTTAATCGCATTTCCTACAACTCCGACGCCGCCTGAGTAAATAGTTAAGCCATCGCGCTCTCCATCAAAATTCTTTTGGAAGTAGGCACCCATTTCTTGGCTTTCAGGTGTAAATGCTTCACCGCCACCGTAAATCAAAATATATGCGGCCTTACCATCAGTTGCAGCAAGTGTTTTTTCGCCGCCAGAATTCCAATAAGAAACTACTTTTGTCACACCTGGCGCTTTTGCCATCTCTGCCTCCAGCCCTTGAGCTTTCGCAGCAACTGCTGGATCAGTGATTAGAAGATTGCCGGAATCGACAACCACAACCACATTAGGGTCGGCGACATTTAGGTTTTTGTTTAGGTAGTTATAAACCTGATATGAGTCGCTTTTTGGGTTTGAGTAACCACCTGAATCAAGGCGACTGAAAATCATCGTTCCAATGGTGCCAGCTGTCAGAACGCTAACGATAAACATAATGACCATTGCCTTACGGCGGCGAACGATGAAGTGACCAAGTTTTTCAAACATGTGCGAACTCTACCGAAAGGACTAGACTGCCCAATTATGAGTGAGCTGTTTCCTAAGGTGACTTCAGATGAGATTGATCACGAGCAATCAATTGAAGATGCCAAACGCGATGCCGAAATTGCTGGCGATAAGCCGCCACATCACGACGAATAAATACTTTTAAACTATTCAGACTTTGCAGTCGGTGGCGCTGGAGCCGGAGTTGGTGCGGCTGCCGGAACTGATGCGGTAGAACTTTTTGCCGAATCAGTCTTATAGAAACCTGAGCCCTTAAAAACTACGCCGACTGCGGAATAAACTTTCTTAATTTCGCCCTGACATTCCGGGCACTGTGTTAACGAGTCTTCGGTAAATGATTGAAAGGCTTCGAATTCATGGTTACATGCGGTGCAGGCATATTGATATGTTGGCATTCGATTCCTTTCTAACGAGTAAATTCTAAAATTCAAGCCCATTGGCTAGTAGAGGGAAGTCTAAAGAAGTGAGACGATTGAGGCTAATCGGCGCGGGACAGAAGGGCTAAATCATGAAGTTAAAGCAGTTTGTTGGCGTTCTTGCGATGCTAATTATGATGGCAATTCCCGTAGCTAACGCTAATGAACTAGTCACTGCCGATCCAGCGAGCGGTTCTACAGTATTGGTTTCACCTAGCGCTGTAACAATTACAACTTCACTGCCACTTATGGCTGATGGAAATAGTGTTGAAGTTACAGATCCATCAGGCAATCGAGTCGATGATGGCACTTTAGCTATTGCCGATACTGAAGCAGTAGTTGGCTTAATTCCACTAACTGTCGGTGGGTATTACACCGTTGCTTACACCTTGCTCGCTGAAAATGAAATACCACTTACTGGAAATTATCGATTTAACTTTATTGCACCTGATTTAATCTCATCAGAATCGCCAACTCCCATTGCGGTAGAGGTAACTGAGAGTGCGCAGCCAAGTGCCGGCAGTAGCAAAGGAACAGATTTCTTAGTAATCATGTTATTGGTGCTCTCTTTCTTCGTATTAGTAGGATTAGGAATGTACGCGCGGAAAATCTTTAACGAACGATGAATCAATCGCTGATCAGTGGTTTACTAACGTTTTTTAAATTCACTTCAATAACTTCTAGTTTTTTACTGGTCGGCGCCCTCCTGGCAATTACTTTCCTGACTCTTGATATAAACGGAAAAGTGGCTCAAACAAATTTCCAGTTAAGAAAACTTGCGGCAATCTCAAGTTTGATTTGGATGTTCTCTAATCTCACTTTTATCATCTTAACCTTGGCAAATATTCTAAATTCCAGTATCTCCGATGTATTACAGTCAAATATTTTGCGCTCATTCTTAACCCAAGTCCCACTAGGTCAATATCTATTTGCCCAGCTCTTGCTTTCCATATTAATTACAATAATCATTCCTCGATTTAACTCAATCGGCACAGGCACATTCTTACTGCTGGCCACTTTGCTGGCGATCGTAGTTCCAGTTTTTCAAAGTCACTCAGCATCAAGCGGCTCGCACTTAATGGCCATTGGTTCGCTCGCGATACATGTAATTGCCCTTGCCTTATGGGTCGGAGGCGTATTCGCTTTGGCATTTCTAGCCCCTGATACCAGGGCTGTAGCTGTGCCGAGGTTTAGTGTTCTAGCCCTTTGGGCCGCAATCGCAGTTGTAGTTAGTGGCAGCGTGAATGCTTTTATCCGCCTTAACTTCAAAGAAGCATGGAGCAGCAATTACGCTTACTTAGTTTTAGCTAAAGTCTTGCTTACAGCGGGCTTGATTGCGATTGGTTACTTACATCGTAAGAATCTAAAGAATTTAGCTGAAATCAAAGGTTCCAGATTTATCAAATTAGTTTTAGCTGAAGTTGTCATTATGGTTTTCACTCTGGTGATTGGTTCACGGCTTGCTTCGAGTCAGCCACCAGAGCGCGAATCTGGTTTAGCCGTCGACCGTGCGCTATCAATAGTCGGTATCAAAACACCACAACCACCAACTCTTTCACGCATACTCTTTGGTTACGAACCAGATGCGCTAATGATTGGATTACTAGTCATCGCAGTTGCGCTCTATATAAAAGGCGTAATGGTTTTAACTAAGCGTGGCGATAAGTGGCCAGTTGGTCGCACTATTTCTTTCGCAATCGGAATCAGCACGATTGATTTTGCGACTAGCGGTGGTTTGGGCTTATACGCACATTTCAGTTTCTCGTGGCACATGATTGCGCACATGACCCTTGGAATGATTGCCCCGATCGCGATTGTTTTGAGTGCGCCGATTACCTTGGCGCTTCGCACTTTGCCGCAGGGTAGAAACTCCGAAGAGCGCGGCGTGCGCGGCACATTACTCTCAGCGTTGCATTCGCGATATTCATCAATAATTGTTAATCCAGTCGGTGCCCTAGTTATTTTTGATGGTTCACTCTTTTTGCTCTATTTCACCTCGCTATTTGGCACCTTAATGAATACCCATGCCGGCCACTTAGTTATGAACATTCATTTCCTATTAGCGGGCTTTCTCTTCTTTCATGTAATCATCGGAGTTGATCCAAATCCAAAGCGGCCACCATTTCTGGTGCGCATTGTGACGTTATTGGCCGCGATGAGTATTCATGCATTTTTCTCGGTCGCGCTAATGTCATCTTCAACTTTGATTGATTCAGGTTACTTCGCAGCTCTCCAAGTGCCATGGGTGAGCGATCTATTGGCAGATCAAAATAAGGGAGGCGCTATTGGATGGGCGATGGGCGAAATTCCTATTTTGATCGCACTTGTTGCGACTTTCATTATGTGGACTCGTGACGATGCGCGTGAAGCTCGCCGAATTGATCGCTCAGTGGAACGAATGGCGGCCATGGGTCAGCCAGACGAGTTGGCTCAATATAATAAGTACCTACAAGAACTTGCTGATCGCGAACGTCGGTCTGGCAAATAAGTGATGGAGTAACAATGGACGCGCTCTTTGATTTACCCAGCGAGTATAAAGATCTGCGTACCAGCGTTCGCTCACTAGCTGAAAAAGAAATTGCTCCATATGCGCAAGCCGTTGACGAGGAGCACCGATTTCCACAAGAAGCGTTTGATGCGCTACAAAAAGCTGGATTGGCTGCGTCACATGTGCCAACTGAATTCGGCGGCGAAGGCGCAGATGCGCTCGGAGTTGTAATCATTATTGAAGAAGTCGCCCGAGTTTGTGGGTCTTCATCACTTATTCCAGCAGTTAATAAATTAGGTTCACTACCGTTAATGCTCGGCGGAAATAAAGAACAGAAAGAACGTTGGCTAACTCAGTTAGCTAAGGGTAAAGGTTTCTCATATTGCTTATCCGAATCAGAGGCTGGCTCAGATGCTGCATCAATGCGCACCAAAGCAGTTAAAAGTGGCGATAAGTGGATCCTTAATGGCAGCAAGAAGTGGATTTCTAATGCGGGCTTCTCTGATTTCTATACAGTTTTAGCCACCTCAGATGCATCTCTTGGCGCCAAAGGAATTACGGCATTTGTAGTTGAGAAATCAGATCCCGGCGTTTCTTTTGGAGCACCCGAAAAGAAGATGGGCTTTAGGGGCTCACCAACTCGTGAAGTTTATTTCGATAACGTAGAACTATCTGATGATCGTCGAATTAGCGAAGTTGGTAAAGGTTTCGCACTAGCTATGGATACCCTCGATCACACTCGAATCACTATTGCTGCGCAAGCTCTTGGTTTAGCTCAAGGTGCACTTGATGTGGCGACAAAGTATGCGCACGAACGCCAGCAATTTAACAAACCGATATTTGATTTCCAGGCAGTGCAGTTCATGTTGGCAGATATGGCGATGAGTGTTGAAGCTGCTCGCTTATTAACTTATGCCGCCGCAGTTAGATCAGAGCGCAATGATGACGACTTGAAGTTCTATTCTGCATCAAGTAAATGTTTTGCAACTGATGTAGCTATGAAAGTGACTACTGATGCTGTTCAGATCTTGGGCGGATATGGTTATGTATCGGATTATCCTGTAGAACGCATGATGCGCGACGCCAAGTTAACTCAGATATATGAGGGTACTAATCAGGTACAAAGAATCGTGATTGCGCGCAATCTTCCTAAATCTTAAAACGCACCACTAAATCTGGGGTAGCAGCAGCATCTAATGGAACGTCATGTGGTTCGCGCGGTAATTTTTGACTAGATAATTCGCCGTCATGAAGCAAGCCAATTTTCCAAGCGCTAACTTTAGGCAAGAAGCGATCATAAAATCCACCGCCCTGGCCTAGCCGATAACCATCTGAGTCCATTCGCAACGCAGGCACCAAGACCACGTCGATTGCTCCTAAATCAGTAAAGGGTTCACCGATGGGTTCAGAAATTTTGGTTTTATGGTTGATTTGTGATTCATCGCCGTTCCACTTCACCCAAGTCATCTCAGATCCGTTGATACAGGGAAGCAGGAGAGTTTTCCCAGCCTCAATTAAGGAGCGATTTAACAACTTTGTCACTGGTTCATCGCCATAAGAAAGATAGCTGGCCACTACGCGGGCGCTACTGATTTCAGTAACTTCTAATAAATTGGAAAATTCAACTGGGATGAAACCGTCGCGACGTTCGAGCCGATAGCGCTTACGCAACCGCTCTTTGTCAGACTTCACATCTTCATTCATAGTTAAATCCCTTAGAAGTATCGAGTTACAAAGTATGGTGGGATTATGTCAGAGCGCACAAAGGTAGATGAGTTTCTCACCTCACTAATTTCCATTTGTAAGCCACTTGAATCATTTGATATGCCACTGCTTGATGCTCACGGAGCAACCTTGGCTAGCGATGTTCATGCTGGCGAGCGATTGGTATTGCGCGCAGGCGCCCGAATTAGGGCTACTCAAATTGGCTTGGCTGCCTCAATTGGCTTAGATCATTTACCGACTAGGCCACACCCACGTGTAGTAGTTCTTTCAGCTGGTCCAGATTTAGTTGAACCCGGAAAATCTCTTACTGGTGATGAAGAGTATGAAACTAATTCTTGGTTACTAACCACAGCGGTTCGCGAAACTGGTGCTATTGGTTATCGTGTTCACTCAATCCCAGATGATGAAGAAGAACTACAAAGAGTTATTGAAGATCAATTAGTACGTGCAGATTTGATAATTATTAGCGGCGAACGTCACGATGATTCATTTGATCTGATTACTCGTACCTTATCTAAATTAGGCGAGATCACCACCGTCAATTTAGCGATTGAAGCAAGTGGCCGCCATAACTTTGGCACTATTGGTCCAGATAAAACACCTGTAGTCACGCTTCCGGGTGATCCAATTTCGGCATATATATCTTTCGAACTATTTATTCGCCCCATGATTCGCACTCTGTTGGGCGCAGCCACAATTCATCGCCCAGCGGTAAAGGCGAAGCTAGAAAAGCCAGTGGCATCTACTGCTGGGCTACGTTCCTATATTCGCGCCATTCTTTCTGAAGATGGCGCTTCAGTAATGCCGCTGCCATCGCAAGATGAGCAATCAACTCTCTCTGATGCCAACGCTTTCATCGCACTCTCCGAAAGCGATATTGAAAAAGCAATTGGGCAAGAAGCCACTGTAGTTGTACTCGAACGTCGCTACATCTAAGTAGTTGTCATGAGAGATCATCTGAGTAGTCAAACTTGGCCGATCGTTTTACAGAGTAATGGACTAACGCTTCGCCCGTTGCGACTACGAGATCGAGCGAAATGGTTTGTAGTGCGCGCTGAAAATCGTGAATGGCTTACCCCTTGGGAAGCGACTTTGCCACTAGTTCCAGAACATATTGATGGTGGGGATCTGATTTCAAAAAGGCCCTCTTTTTTTGAGATGGTGCGCATCTATAACCGCGACGGGCGCAGCGGCCGCACGATTTCACTCGCCATTTGGGAAGGTCCTAATTTGATTGGCCAGATAACTATGGGCGGGATTATTTATGGGGCGCTACGCGGTGCCCATATTGGGTATTGGATTGATCGCCGCTTTGCTAACCGCGGATTTACCACGCAGGCCGTTGAAATGCTTACAACATATGGGTTTGACGAGCTAGGCCTGCATCGCGTTGAGATTAATTTACGCCCTGAAAATGGTGCCTCTCGTCGAGTGGCTGAAAAAGCTGGCTTTATTCTGGAAGGCGACCGCCCACGCTATTTACATATTGATGGGGCATGGCGTGACCACATCTGCTTTGTAAAAGAGAATTCGGCAATTAAGTAGCCAACTTTAAAGGGCTCTAAATACCAGATTTGAGCGTGGTCGCCCTCTATCTTTAACCATCATGGCTTCAGGACTTATCTATCTCGCGATCGCCGGAATGTGGGTTTCCTACTTTCTGCCGCGCTGGATTCATGACCGCGAAGAGTTTTCCGGAAAATCAGTTGAGCGATACAAGAGCGCGCTAAAAGTTGTGGCGAGCAAATCACCAGGTGGATTACCTGAAACTGGAATTATGCATACCGATTTAGATTTTGTTGCAAAGAACGCTCAAAAGATATTGCGTCGAAGAATTATTTTTACCTTGTTAACTTTTTCCTTAGTAGTAACTTCGGTGGGTGGAGTCATGAATAGATTGCAATTCATTTATACCTTGGTCCCAATTTCTGGAATTGCACTTTATATCGTGCAGGTACGTCGCGAAACAATCTCAGAGCGACTACAACTACGTCGCATTAAGCAACTACAACGCGAGACCAATGGTGTATCAACTACCAACTTAGTTGATGTAGTAACTCCAAAAGCTACAACTGATCATTGGATTCCGCTCTCAGAACGTGAGTTAACTGGCGTAGTTATTTTGCCAAAAGGTTCCGCCGAAGAACGTCGCACCTGGCAACCAGATTCGATTCCAGCCCCAACTTATTTAAGTGCGCCTAAAGCTGTGTCACAGAAGCGAATTATTGATTTAACCGAGCCAGGCAGGTGGAGTGAAGAACAAGAGAAGTTAGCTATCGCAGCCCTTAACGCTGTTGCACCATCTAAAGATGAAATCTTTGATCAGATTCTTGCTGATGAAGCTGTTGAACGATTGCGTGACAGTAAGGCAGCCAATGAGTAATTTGATTGGTAGTTAGATCCAAGAAGGTAGCCACATTCGGGCATACCAAGCATCATAAGTAATTATTTCACCAGTGAAAATCGGGTAGAAGTAGATAAAATTAAGTGCAATCAGAACAACTACAACAGTGATTAAAGCTTGCGAAATTTCCTTCCTAACCCTTGAATCCACTAGGTATTTAGCGCAATAAACCAAGGCAAATATTAGGAATGGCTCGAACACGATTGCGTAGAAAGAAAAGACGGTTCGCTTTTGAAATAAGAACCAGGGTAGATATCCGGCAGCTAGACCTGCCCAAATAAAGATTGGCGCAAATTCATATTTCCTTTTTAGTAAATTGCGAATCAAGGCTCCGAGTACGACAAAGACTGCAATTGTGCCAAACCACCAAAGAAGTGGCGTGCCCAATGCAAGTACTTCTTGCGAACAACTTTCCGAGCCACAACCTTTAGGGGTGCCATAAAAGAAAGATGTTGGCCGGCCTTGTATCAACCAGCTCCAGGGATTTGCTTGGTATGAATGTTTTTCAACTAAGCCAGTGTGAAAGCCCAACATTTCGGCGTGATAGTGCCAGAAAGATCTGAGAGCACTCGGCGACCAATTGCGATCCCAGCCCAGATCGCTACGGAACCAACCGATCCAACTGAACAAATAAGTTGCCACCGGCACTAAGCCGTACTGCACTGGAAATTTTAGAATTGGCTTCATCAATTGGCGCCCAGAATAGTTATTACTAATTCGGTAGAAAGTTATCAGAGCAAAAATAATTAGAAAATATAGCCCGCTCCATTTGGTCGCCGCGGCTAAACCAAATGCAAATCCAGCTAACCAATGCCAATTCTTTAGCCATGCCCAAAGAGCTAGCGCTACAAAGAAAGTTAGAAATATATCAAGTAACGCAGTTCTGGAATGAACAAGCGCTAAACCATCTAGTGCGATTAACCCACTGGCAAGTGCAGCCCAGCTATCTGACTTGAATAATTCTTTGGCGATTAAACCAACGATAAGAATTAAGAGTGAACCAAAGAAGGCAGATGCGATCCGCCAGCCAAACTCCTGATCGCCAAATAGCTTTATTCCAAGGGCGATTGCCCATTTACCAACGGGCGGGTGAACAATGAATTCTGGTTCCAGGCCATCGACTTCGACGCCAAATTTCAAATAATCTTGTGCCCCGTTTACATAGTAAAGCTCATCGAAAATAAAGCCTTTGGGCTGACCTAAATGGAATAAACGCATGCCGAATGCGATTAGCGAGATCAAATAGATTGCATATGGCGCTAGCGCTGATCTGGCGAACTGCTTCATGACGGTAGCGTATGCGCGTGAGCTTAATTTTGGCAGCAACCCCACTTGGTAATCCAGGAGATGCGAGCGCGCGCTTAATTGCAGCCCTTGCCAGCGCCGATGTGATCGCTGCTGAAGACTCACGCCGCTTTCATCGCTTAGCTGCCGATTTAGGCGTGACATTTACCGCGCGAGTGCTCTCTTTCTTTGAGGGAAATGAAGATACTCGCACTCAAGAAGTTTTAGAGCTACTCAAGAATGGTTCAAAAGTAGTTGTTGTCTCAGATGCTGGCATGCCTACAATTAGTGATCCCGGTTTTCGATTAATGCGCGATGCGATAGCTGCCAATATCGAAGTAAGTGTTCTGCCTGGGCCAAGTGCAGTTACGATGGCGATTGCTTTAGCTGGGCTGCCAACTGATCGATTTACCTTTGATGGTTTTGCACCACGTGCAAGTGGAGCGCGTCAGAAATTCTATGAGTCTTTGCGATTTGAAGAACGCACCATAGTTTTATTTGAAGCACCACATCGCTTAGCCGAATCATTGGCTGATGCGGTAATTGCAATTGGCGGCGAACGTCAAGGTGCGATCTGTCGCGAAATGACTAAGCGCTATGAAGAAACTATCCGGGGCACACTTTCAGAACTTCACAATTGGTCTGTGAACAATGAAGTTTTAGGCGAAATCACATTGGTAATTGCCGGAGCACCAGTTGGCGATGCTGCTGCAACTTCGGCCGATATGGTCGCTCGAGTGCGCGAATTTGAAGGAGCCGGCATGGACCGTAAAGGCGCAATTGCTACGGTGGCTGAGGAATTTAAGATCCCGAAGAAAATCGTTTATGCCGCAGTCGTCGATGCCAATAAGATGTCCCAATGAGCGCGGTTAATAAGTCTTTCTATCTAACGACGCCGATTTATTATGTAAACGATGCGCCACATATTGGCCACGCTTACACAACAGTTGCGGGCGATGTTTTAACTCGCTGGCACCGTCAACGAGGTGAATCAGTTTGGTTCTTAACGGGTACTGATGAGCATGGTCAGAAAGTAATGCGCACTGCTGATCAGAACGGGACAGCCCCACAAGATTGGTGTGACCGCTTGGTGGCAGATGCCTGGAAACCTAATTGGGCAGCGCTAAATATTGCCAACGATGATTTCATTCGCACCACCGAACCTCGTCACACCGAGCGAGTACAAAAGTTTTTACAGAGCTTAAAAGATGCTGATCATATTTATGCGGGCAAGTATGAAGGCCCATACTGTGTTGGCTGCGAAGAATTCAAACTCCCGGGTGATTTAATTGAATCTGGTGATGAAAAGCTTTGTCCGATCCACAGTAAGCCAGTAGAAATTGTTAATGAAAATAATTATTTTTTCCGGTTATCGGCTTTTACCGACAAATTACTAGCGCACTACAAAGCAAATCCGCAAAGCTGCCAACCTGAAAGTGCGCGCAACGAAGTAATTTCTTTTCTCGAAGGTGGCGTCTCAGATCTTTCAATTTCACGTTCCACTTTTGATTGGGGAATTCCAGTTCCATGGGATACCGATCAAGTCGTTTATGTTTGGTTCGATGCGTTGCTTAACTACGCAACGGCAGTTGGTCTTACTGATGTGCCTGATTCCGAAGGTGGCCAGAAGTTTGCGCAAACTTGGCCAGCCGATGTGCACTTAGTAGGTAAAGATATTTTGCGTTTCCATGCCGTTATCTGGCCTGCGATGTTGATGGCTGCCGGTCTTGAAGTTCCTAAGAAAGTTTTCGCGCATGGTTGGTTATTAGTTGGTGGCGAGAAAATGAGCAAGAGCAAACTTACTGGTATCGCACCTAAAGACATCACCGATCATTTCGGCGTAGATGCTTTCCGTTATTACTTCTTACGCGCGATCCCATTTGGTAGTGACGGTTCATTCTCTTGGGAGGATATGAGCGCTCGTTACACCAGCGAATTAGCTAATGATTTCGGTAATTTGGCTTCTCGCTTAGCGGCCATGATTGAGAAATACTGCGATGGCGTTCTACCCGCCGTAAGCAATGACCCTGGTTTAAGCGCAGCTTTAGCTGAAACCGTGGCCAAAGCTGATGTGGCGATGGTTGCCCTCGATTTCCAAGGTGGCATTAACGCAATTATGGAATTCTGCAAACGAGTAAATGGCTATGTGACTGAGAAAGAACCATGGAAACTTGCCAAGGATCCTGCTAATCAGGCTGAACTCGAATCAGTTCTTTACAACACTTCTGAAGCTTTGCGCGCTCTAGCTGTTCTGTTAAATCCTGTTATGCCAACAACTTGTGAAATTCTTTGGCAATCACTTGGCGCGAATGAGAAGTTGGGCGCAATTGGCAACCAGCCAATCTCAAACGTTGCCAATTGGGGACAATTGCCAGCAGGTTCGAGAGTTACAAAGACGCCAGTACTTTTCCCACGCCTTGAAGCTGCGGAATAATTCACTTTCATGGCTGATCGGCACAATCGCGATTTAGATCGTAAGCCCGCGCCGCTCCCTGAACCACTTCCAGTTCCTTGCGTTGATGTGCACGCACATATGGAAATCGTTACCGATGCAGCGCCAGACTCCGATGCTGTTGGTCAAGTAATCGCCGATGCCGCGTCAGTTGGAATTAATCGGATTGTGCAAGTGGGTTATTCGGCAGAACAATCACAATGGTGCGTTGATGCTGCTGAAAAATGGAACACCTCAGTTCTGGCAGCAGTAGCGCTGCACCCAAATGAAGCACCAGTAGTTGCAGATTTAGAAGCTAACTTAGCAATAATTGAAAATTTAGCACGGCACCCCCGAGTACGCGCCATTGGTGAAACTGGCCTAGATTATTTTCGCACTCCACCTGAATTACGCAAACGGCAACAGGATTCTTTCAAGTGGCATATCGAGTTAGCTAAACGCACCAATAAAGCGTTAGTCATTCACGATCGCGATTCGCATGACGATGTACTTTCGATTCTGCAAGAGGTTGGTGCACCCCAAACCACTATATTTCACTGTTATTCAGGCGATGCGGCCATGGCCAAGATCTGTATTGAACGTGGCTACATCTTGTCATTTGCGGGCACCATTACGTTTAAGAATGCACCAGAGCTTCGCGAGGCGGTGAAATTGGTGCCGCAAGATCAACTAATGGCAGAAACTGATTCACCATTTTTATCGCCAATGCCCAATCGCGGTGCGCTAAATGTGCCAGCCCAAGTCGCGACGGTAATTCGGGCAATGGCAGCCGAACGTGGCGATGATCTAGCCGAACTAGCTAATGCGTTGAGTGCCAATGCAGAACGAGCATTTGGAAAGTTCAACTAATGTCGTTATTGGGCGCTGCCGAAATTCGTGAACTAGCCGAACTATTAGATCTGCGGCCAGCAAAGTCACTTGGTCAAAACTTTGTAATCGACGGCAATGTTTGCCAAAAAATTGTTCGCGTTGCGGGCGTAACTGCTAATGACATCGCACTTGAAATTGGCCCAGGGCTAGGTTCGCTAACTCTGGCGCTGCTTGAAGTCACAACTAATGTAATAGCAGTTGAAATTGATCAGCGCTTGGCTGATCGTTTACCAATCACTGTTGCTGAACATAAAAGTGATTCGTATAAGTTAACGGTGATAAACACTGATGCACTTGCCCTGCGCGAGCTACCTGTAGCACCAACCGTGTTGGTTGCGAATTTGCCCTATAACGTTTCAGTTCCGGTTTTGCTGCACCTGCTAGAAATTCTGCCCTCGCTAACTACTGGTGTAGTTATGGTGCAAGCCGAAGTTGCTGATCGCTTAGCTGCTAAACCGGGTACCAAGGAATATGGAATTCCTTCACTAAAGGCTTCCTGGTGGGCGCAAGTAAGTGGTGCAGGCTCGGTTTCGCGCTCTATTTTCTGGCCAGTTCCTGGGGTCGATTCAAAATTAGTAAGTTTTAAACGCCACGAAACGCCGGGTGATGACGCTATGCGTAAAGGTGTTTTCCAATTAGTAGATGCCGCCTTTGCCCAACGGCGCAAAATGTTGCGGGCTGCGCTATCGGGCATCTTTGGCAGCTCGGCAAAAGCCGAAGCAGTTCTAATTGCTGCCGGTATTGATCCAACGTTGCGCGGTGAATCTCTACTAATTGATTCTTTCTGTGCCATCTATAACGCTAGTCAAAGCGTCAAGTAGAGTTCAATCGTGCCCACAAATTCAGTAACCGTTCGCGTTCCTGCGAAAGTTAATTTACAACTTTCCGTGGGACCACGTGAGGATGATGGTTTTCACGGTTTGGTCACAGTTTTTCAAGCGATTTCTATTTACGATGATTTAACTATTACTAATGCAGCGCCTGGTTCAGGTTTATCACTTTCAATTACTGGAGATCACATTGCTGGCGTGCCAGCCGATGAAACAAACTTAGCGGCCAAAGCAGCCCAGATTATTGCTAAAGATTATGACGTTGAAATCGATGCAACGATGCAGATTCATAAAACTATTCCAGTTGCTGGGGGAATGGCTGGCGGAAGCGCGAACGCAGCGGCTGCAATTGTGGCAATCGATGCGCTGTATTCGTTAGGCATGACTCGCGAAGAGATGGTTAAAGTTGCTCGCCAACTAGGTAGCGATGTTCCGTTTATGTTAAACGGTGGTACCGCAATTGGTCGCGGTCGCGGCGATGAACTAACTGCAGCGCTCTCAAGAGGCACTTATCATTGGGTTTTAGCGTTATCTTCAGCCGGGTTGTCAACTCCATCGGTATATTCCGAATGTGATCGCTTGCGCGCTGGCTTAACAATTGCCAACCCTCAGGCAAGCGATAAGTTAATGCAATCACTATTAGCCGCCGATGCAAATTCAGTTGGCAAACATCTAATCAATGATTTACAAAGCGCTGCTTGTTCGCTACGTCCAGCGCTGCGGTTAATTCTCGACGTTGGTCAAGAATATGGCGCACTAGGTGGCATAGTTTCTGGCTCTGGGCCAACTGTGGCATTTTTGGTTTCCGATGAAGAAGCTGGCTTAGATTTAGCAGTCGCACTGACTGCAAGCGGAGTAGTTGGAAGTGTGGCCAGAGCAACTGGGCCAGTGCCTGGTGCTCGAGTTATTGAAACGCGTTAACTAATTTACTTAGTAGCCGCGCTAAATCAATCTGCTCTTCTTTAGTTAACGCAGATAACAACTCTTCTTCGCGCCCGAGTAAATCTTCGAGAGCGGCATCAACAGCGTTCATGCCAGCTTTGGTTAGCGTAACCAAACTGCCCCGCCCATCGGCTGGGTCTGGTTCGCGAGTGATTAGTTTTAACTCTTCTAATCGATCAAGGCGATTAGTCATCGTGCCACTGGTTACTAAAGTTTCAGCCATTAGCGCACTAGGAGAAAGTTGATAAGGCGAGCCAGCGCGACGAAGTGCGGCAAGAACATCAAAGCCCCAAGTTTCTAGATCAGCGAATGCACTTCGGCGCGTAATATCTAGCTGGCGCGAAATTCTAGTTACGCGACTAAGCACCGCTAACGGCGCAAGATCGAGATCGGGGCGTTCTGATTTCCAGGCGGCGATGAGGCGATCTACTTCGTCGCGCATTTTTACCCCCACCTCTTCTAACTTTCTCGCCAATTTTCTTGAGAAATCTCGCTAGGGGCAAGGTTAATGGTCAAAAGCAGTCCCTCGGATAAGGGAGAATACGGGTTCCGCCATTGTGTAGTGGCTAGCACATGGGCCTTTGAAGCCCAGGGTCCAGGATCGATACCTGGTGGCGGAGCGAAAGCAAAGCCAGATCAAAGTTAAGGCAAGCGGCGGAGCAAATCCGCACAAAACCGAAGTTAGAATTAAGGCCTGACTAGCAGCAGGGGAGCATCTCTTGGATTGTGCAATTGTCTTAGCCGCTGGCGAAGGCACACGCATGAAATCTGCAACTCCTAAAGTCTTACATGAAATTGCTGGGCGTTCGTTACTTGGACATGTTCTAGCTGCAGTCTCTGAAATTAACCCCGCTAAACTTTGTGTTGTAGTTGGTGCTGGCCGGGAAGCAGTTGAATCACATTTAAGTCAGATTGCGCCAAGTGCAAAGACTGTTTTTCAAGATCGCCGGGGCGGTACCGGGCATGCAACTCAATTAGCACTGGCTGAAATCAAAGTTTCTGGCACCGTACTTATTTTGGCTGGCGATACGCCAATGCTAACTGGCGCGTCACTTAAGGAATTAATAGCTGCGCATAAAGCATCGGGTGCAACAGCATCAGTTCTAACTGCTGAACATCCCGACCCAACTGGATACGGTCGCATTATTCGCAGCGATGACGGCACATTGCTGCGTATCGTTGAGGAAAAAGATGCTGATGAAGACCAGAAGATGATCTTTGAAATTAACTCTGGTGTTTATGCATTCGACGGCACGAAACTTGCTGGCGCGATAAGCAAGTTAACTTCGGCGAATGCCCAAGGTGAACTTTATTTAACTGATGTAATTGAAATTTTGCGTAACGAAGGCGGATCAATTGGCGCCGTGTTAATTGAAGATTTCGTCGAAACCCTTGGCGTCAATGATCGATATCAATTAGCTGAGAGCGCGGCGATGTTACGTGATCGCATCAATGAAGCACATATGCGTAATGGGGTAACGATTGTTGACCCCACTACAACTTGGATTGATGTTCAGGCTGAAATATCTAACGATGTAACGGTGTTCCCTGGCTCAGCAATTTTGGGAGCTTCTAAAATCGAATGTTGCGCAGTGATTGGCCCGCGCACCACCTTAAACAATTGCCAAGTAGGGCAAGGGGCATCGGTAGTCGAATCAAACTGCACTGATTCAGTAATTGGCGCAGATGCAAGCGTTGGCCCATTTACTTATCTACGCGCCGGCACCGTGCTTAAAGAGAGCAGCAAAGCTGGTGCATTCGTAGAAATTAAGAATTCCCAAGTCGGCGCAGGTTCAAAAGTTCCACATCTCTCCTACGTTGGCGATGCCACCATAGGTATTGGCACAAATATCGGCGCTGCCACAATTTTTGTTAATTATGACGGGGTTGAAAAGCATTCG
Source organism: Bifidobacterium breve (assembly GCA_945885625.1). GTDB lineage: Bacteria > Actinomycetota > Actinomycetes > Nanopelagicales > Nanopelagicaceae > Planktophila. The sequence goes on from CAMCYS010000008.1 coordinate 19,651, forward strand.
ACAATTGTTGGCGATCATGTTCGTATCGGAAGTGACACCATGTTGGTTGCTCCAGTAAATATTGGTGACGGGGCTTACACCGCCGCTGGGTCAGTAATTACTGAAGATGTTCCGCCAGGTGCAATCGGCGTTGGCCGATCTAAGCAACGGAATGTATTAGGTTGGGTCATGCGCAAGCGCGCTGGTTCCAAATCAGCACAAGTAGCCGAAGCTAAAGAGTCGAAAGGTTAGTAAATGAGCGAGATCCGGTTATCTTCTGAAAAGCGTTTACGACTTTTTGCTGGCCGTGGTTTCCCTGAATTAGCTGATGAAGTCGCTGCCGAACTCGGAATTCCGTTAACGCCAACATCTGCCTATGATTTCGCTAATGGTGAAATATTTGTTCGCTTCGAAGAATCCGTACGTGGTTGCGATGCATTCGTAATTCAAAGCCATACCACACCAGTTAATAAGCAGATCATGGAACAATTAATCATGGTTGATGCTTTGAAGCGCGCATCTGCAAAGCGCATCACTGTTGTTACACCCTTTTATGGTTATGCCCGGCAAGATAAGAAGAGTCGTGGTCGCGAGCCAATCACTGCGCGACTAATGGCTGATCTCTTTAAAACAGCAGGCGCTGATCGTTTGATGTGCGTTGACTTACATACTTCACAAATTCAAGGTTTCTTTGATGGCCCAGTAGATCATTTATTTGCCTTGCCAATGTTGGCCAATTATGTGGGCAGCAAAGTTGATCGCAGCAAGTTAACTATCGTCTCGCCAGACTCGGGCCGAGTTCGTGTTGCTGAACGCTGGTCAGATCTACTTGGTGGTTGCCCTATCGCATTCATTCACAAAACACGTGATCCACGTATTCCAAATGAATCAACTACCGGCCGCGTCGTTGGTGATGTGCAGGGTCAAACTTGCGTAGTTATTGATGACATGATCGATACAGCTGGCACTATTACTAAAGCAGTCGATGCACTATTCGATGCCGGCGCAAAAGATGTAATTATTGCCGCCACACATGCGGTTTTCTCGGGCCCAGCGATTGAGCGCCTAAAGGGTTCACGTGCATCAGAAGTTGTAATTACCAATACGTTGCCAATCTCGGAAGACCAAAAATTCGATGGTTTAACTGTGCTTTCAATTGCCCCGCTTCTAGCTCGGGCTATTCGCGAAGTATTCGAAGATGGCTCGGTCACCAGCCTCTTTGATGGTCATTCTTAAGCGCGATTTGCGCTTAACCGCACCCATTCGCTAACCTTTGGCTCGTTCCGGCGAGGGTAAGAATTTTTTCCGTAATCGACGGCGTAGGTTTTAATCCTGCTGGAACTTTTGTGAAGTATCCGAAAGTAAACCTGACAGGAGCAAAGAAAAATGGCTGAGATTTCAATCAATGGCGTTCGCCGTACTGAATTTGGTAAAGGCGCATCACGTCGTAATCGCCGCGATGGTTTAGTTCCTGCAGTTATCTACGGACACGGTGAAACACCTGCCCACGTAACACTTCCAGCACGCGAACTTGGCGTTGCCCTTAAAACATCGAATGTACTTCTAGATATCGTTATTGATGGCACAACTGTTCTAACTTTGCCTAAAGCTGTTGTTCGCAACGCACTTAAGGGCAACCTCGAGCACGTTGACTTAGTTTTGGTTCGCCGCGGCGAGCGCGTTGTTGTTGCGGTTCCAGTTCACACTTCTGGCGAGCACGATCGCGATGGAATTCTCGAGCACGTTCACCACTCGATCGAAGTTGAAACTGAAGCAACTTCTATCCCTAGCTTCTTCGAACTAGATCTAACCGGAATGGCTGCCGGAACATCTATGTATGCTGAAAGCGTTGCGCTGCCAGCTGGCGTAAAACTGATCTCTGATCCAAAGATGGTTGTAGTTCACCTTTCAGAGCGCTCAACTGCTGCTGAACCAGTTGCTGAAACTGCCGCTGTTGCTGCGGCACCTGCTGCTGAAGAGAAGAAAGAGTCTTAATCGGTCGATCCCAATTCAACTACTAATCTAGGGCTATGGATTTAACATGCTGTGGCTAGTAGTTGGGTTGGGCAATCCCGGCCCTGAATACGAAGCAACTCGCCATAATATTGGCCAATTAGTTGTTAATCAATTAGCAAAATCTAACTCTGCTAAATGGAGTTCTCATAAATCTCGTTGCGATATCGCTGAATTTAAATTAGGTGTTGGTATTGATGCGGCCTCTGTAATCGTGGCAAAATCAAAGAGTTACATGAATGAATCTGGTGGCCCAATTAAAGCCCTAGCTAATTTTTATAAAGTAGAAATCGCCAACATCATTGTTCTGCACGATGAGCTAGATATTCCATTTGCGGCAATTCGCAGCAAAGTAGCCGGTGGCGACAATGGCCATAATGGGCTTAAATCTCTTACCGCTTCTTTCGGTAGCGCTGATTATTTGCGCGTACGTTTAGGAATTGGTCGCCCACCTGGCCAACAAGATCCTGGTGATTTTGTTTTAAAACAGTTTGCCTCAGCTGAAAAGAAAGAGCTACCAGACTTTATTTTGCGGGGCGCTGACTGCGTTGAATCGCTAATTACCCAAGGTTTAGAGCGTACTCAGTCCACTTTTAACTCTTGAGTTAACCAACTATTTTCCATCTATTAAACTGAAATCTAAGTCTGTTGAGGCGCCGCTGGCCCAATTTAGTTAGAAAATTAAGTCGCTTCCCTGAGCCATCACTAAAATAGAAGGGGTAAAGCTATGTCGTTTCTAATCGATTTTCCTAATTGTTATGTTTGTCGTTCCATAGAGTTAGAAATCATCCTAAATGATGAATTTGGCCCTATGACAATGTGTGGTGAATGTGGTTATTCCTGGATCGCAACTTTTGCGGATGTATCGACAGATATTCCGCAATACCTAGCTTCTTAAGAACGAGCACTTCTATTCGTGGTGGAAGTCCTCACCACGACCTTTCTTGAATCTATTTTGTTTGAAACGCCGGCTTTCTCGAAGCCAGCGCAGTTCTGCGATGAATTCTTTGAGCTTTAATCTCATATTAAAGAACCTCTAAGTTTGAATGCCTCTGAAACGCGACCAACAGCCACAATAAAAGCAGCTGTTCTCAAATCCACCGAATACTTTTCTGCTACTCGATTCGTGTTGTTAAATGCGGTTTCCATACGAGTATCGAGTTCACTTCTAAACCTTTCGATTGGCCAGCTAAATTCTTGAATATTTTGAGTCCATTCAAAATAGGAACCCATAACACCGCCAGAGTTAGCAAGAATATCGGGCACAATAAATACGCCACTTTCTCTTAAACTCTTATCGGCCGAAATTGAGAGTGGTTGGTTAGCGCCTTCAATAATAAATCGAGCATTAATTCTGGTCATATTCTCAGAGTTAATAACTCCACCTAATGCTGCTGGAATCAAGACATCGCACTCAACTTCAAGTACTTCGGCAGCACCAATTCTTTCGTTGACTTCGACATCTGCAAGAGATTTTTTCCCAAAGAATTTTTTAATGTCTAGACCTTTTTCATCTTTGATTCCTCCTGTAACATCAGAGATCGCGATTACTTTCATTCCAAGTTCTTGACAGACTAGTGCGGTATATCGGCCAACGTTTCCAAAACCTTGGATAGCGACTGTTGCACCTTGAACCTCGACGCTATGTTGTCTTAAAGTTTCGGCCGCGACCATTGCAACGCCACGGCCAGTGGCTTCCTCTCGACCCGGAGCACCGAAGAGTTCCACAGGTTTACCCGTGACACATGCAGGCTGGAAGCCTTCTAGGCGATGGAATTCATCCATCAACCAAGCCATAGTTTTCGAATCAGTACCCATATCAGGAGCCGGAATATCACGGTGGTGTCCTAAAACATGTACTAGCGACCTTGTCCATCGCCGAATTATTTCTTCCTTTTCAATGTCAGTGAGCAGTGATGCGTCAACTGCCACGCCTCCTTTGGCGCCACCAAATGGAACGTCTATCAGCGCCGTTTTCCAAGTCATTAGCGAAGCAAGAGCGCGGACTTCATCAAGGTCGACCGCCTGATGAAATCTAATTCCACCTTTTCGAGGCCCACGAGCACTTGAGTGTTGGACTCGGTAACCAGTTAAAACTTCAACGTCATCACCACGTCTCAGGGGAATAGAAATAACTACTTCGCGCTCGCAACTACTCAAAGCACTAATAACTCCTGATTTTAAGCCCAAAATTTCACCAGCTTGAGCTACTTTCTCATTTACTTCTTCAAAAGCCGATGCCTCAGTATGTGTCATAAGGCCAAATTTAAGTCTTCGGCGAAAATGGTAAAAGTAAAAATCAGGGCTATTTTGATGAAATTACGGTAAACATATGATCAGAATTGGCTAGATCAGCCAGTATTACGTAAACCTGCTGCAACACCGTTAATTGTTAGTAGTAGCGCACGAATCAATAATGGGTCTGCATCAGCACCTTCGGTGCGAACGCGGCTCAGCAAGTTAATTTGCAGCAAGTGCAGCGGTGATAAATAAGCATCGCGAACTTGTAGTGTGCGCGAAAGAATCGGTTGATCTTCGAGAAGTGATTGTTTCTTAGTTAACAAGTTAATTTCAGCCACAGTAAGCGCAAACTCAGCTTCAATGTCAGCTAGAAAATGATGCAACTCAACAGGCACAAGCTTTTCAACATAGCGACGAGCCAGCGCTAAATCTGTTTTTGCTAGCGTCATTTCAACATTGCTAATAAAGGTATGAAAGAAGTGCCATTCTTTGAGCATGCTTGATGCAACATCGCCGTGACCGGCTTCGCGCGCAGCTTTTAAACCAGTGCCGACGCCATACCAACCAGGCACAATCTGACGTGATTGGGTCCAACCAAATACCCATGGAATCGCACGCAAGCTACCTAGCCCACTAGATGCATCAGGGCGACGTGATGGCCGGGAACCTAAGAAAAGATTTCCGAGTTGTTCAACTGGGGTGGAAGCGTAGAAATATGCAGGCAAATCAGGATGATCAACAAGTGATCGATATTGGACAAATGAATTATCACTAATCGATTGCATGCAAGCATTCCAGCGCTCTAGATCTTCAGGAGCTTGGCGAGGACCACGATTAAGCACAGTTGCTTCAAGAGCAGCTGCCAAAGTTAACTCAACGTTTTCGCGCGCTAGGGAAGGCAGTGAGAACTTGTCACTAATAACTTCACCTTGTTCAGTCATTTTAATTTCGCCATCAATTGAGCCCCAAGGAAGTGCGATTAGCGCCTCATAGGTTGGGCCACCGCCGCGACCAACTGAGCCACCGCGACCATGGAATAAACGTAAGCGAACTCCGTATTTGATTGCGACATCACGCAATTTGCGTTGTGCGCGGTGAATTTCCCATTGGCTAGTTGCAATACCGGCATCTTTATTGGAATCTGAGTAACCCAACATGATCTCTTGCACATCGCCACGCAAAGTTAATAACTTGCGATAAGTAGGATTGCTAAGGAGTTTTTCTAAAATTTCGCCAGCAGCACGAAGTTCGGCAACTGTTTCAAGAAGCGGGGCAAAACCAATACGGGTAACACCTTTATCAAGATCAACTAAGCCAACATATTTTCCAAGTACGGCAGCTGCCAATAAATCATCAGCACCTTTAGTCATCGAAACGATATAGGTTTCGATTGCAGTTGATCCGAAACGATCAATTATTTCGCCAATGGCGGTGAAAGTATCCATAGTCTTTGTTGCATCAGCATCAAGCTTGCTCAAGTCAGGTTTTTTAGTGCTTGCTAATTCAGCAGCCAATAAATCAAACTTCTGCTCATGACTTTGTGCTAGATAACCTTCAGCTATCTGTAGTTGAGAGAGAACATGGTGATGGGCATCTGAATGCTCGCGGATATCCATAGTTGCGTGGGTTAAACCAAAAGTGCTAACCGTGCGAATAGTGCGTTCTAGTAAGCCTGTTGCAATTAGCTCCCCACGGTGAGCAAAAAGTGAATTGCGCATTAACGTTAAATCTGCCAATAATTCAGCAGTATCGCGGTAATCGCGATGAGGAACATGTGGACCTTTAGCAGCATGGCGCATGCGTGTGAAAGCTAAGCGATGCACAATTGCAGTGGCTTTCAAGCGATAAGGCTCTTCGACATTTAAGCGCATGAAGCGTTCTTCAAATTCTGGAATATATTTTAAGTCTTCTTCAATTGAGGCAGTTAGTTCAGGTGTTGCACCAACTATGCGAGTTGAAACTGAGAGCAGCTGACGTAGCTCATCCATCGCTGCAATTGTTACGCGAATAGCATGACCCGCTTGCAAAACTAGTACATCGCGGGTTACCTCTGCAGTGATATTTGGGTTTCCATCACGGTCGCCACCGATCCAGTTCCCGAAGGAAAGCGGGCGAGCGGTTACCGGAACATCAATTCCCAGACGCTTCATCTGTATTGCAAAATCGTTTAGAACTTGAGGCACGGATAATTTAAATAAATCATCTAAGTAAAAAACCGCATTCATAGCTTCATCAAGTGGTTCTGGGCGATCAAGTCGAAGTTCATCGGTCTGCCAAAGCAGATCAATCAGTTCGGCTAACTTAGCAACACGCGATGGCGAATTTTTTTGATCCAGTAAAGTGGCAACTTTTCCTAATTTATTCAAAATAGAACGGCGAGCTGCTTCAGTTGGATGCGCAGTGAAAACTGGACGCACATTAAGTTCAGATACCCAAAGTGCTAAATCAGCATCAGAAAACTCATGACCTGGTGTCTGCGCTCTTTTAGCAGCCAAGATGCGATCAGTTGCGCGGGTTAACCAGGAACCACCTTCGGCACGTGCATCGGCCAAAATGTGTGCACGGTGAACTTGTTCAGCAACATTTGCTAAATGAAAGTAAGTACTAAATGCGCGCACTAACTGCACTGAATCTTCTACAGATAAATCAGAAAGTAATTCTCCGCTATCGCCTTCGCGCACAGCCTTACGCACTGCCTCAACTAAATTGAGCAGTTCGACGCCTTCTTGGCGTACAAGGGTTTGGCCTAAGAGTTCGCCTAACTGGCGAACATCATTACGCAACTCTGCGTCATCGGCCTGAAAATCACCTGACATGGGCGTAATCATCGCAGGTCTTTGACAATCGCGATTACCGCGCTTGTACTCAGCAAGATAGAATTGAGAGTAATTCGCCCCCTCCCACCTTTGGGAGTTGGGGCTTAAGGTCATTTCGTAGCAGCTAAAGGGGCGGGGGTTGTCATGCGTGGTCTATTAAATTCACTTGCCGACTACCCGGAATTTATCGATGCCACCAGTGAAAATAATTTGCATCGATCTCATAATCTGGTCACACCACCACCGAGCTTTCCGTTTTTAATCGCACAAATCGCTCAATCTAGGCCAGTTCTAGTCGTCAGTGGTTCTAGTCGGGGCGCTGAAGATATTGCCAGCGAACTTCGCGACTTACATGATCGCGTTCTTGAATTTCCGGCTTGGGAAACGCTGCCGCACGAACGATTAAGCCCAAGAAGTGACACTGTTGCTCGCCGAATTCAAACGCTAAATGAATTAGCGCATTCGGGTTCTGCGCTTAATCCGATTGTGATTACGCCAGTGAGAGGTGTTATCCATCGCATCATTGCAGATTTAGCTAAGCAACCGCTTCAATTTATTGAACAAGGACAAGAGATTGCGTTAAGTGATTTAATTAAACACTTAACTGATCTGGCCTATGTGCGAACTGATTTAGTTGAAAAACGTGGCGAATTTGCGGTGCGTGGCGGAATCATCGACTTATTCTTGCCGCTTACTAAACACCCAGTACGGATTGATTTCTTTGGCGATGAAATTGAAGAGTTAAATTACTTTGAAGTATCTGGCCAGCGAACATCTGAACCCGTAATTGGAAAACTTGAGATTTTTCCTTGTCGCGAATTATTGTTAACGCAAGATATTCAAATCAAAGCAAATGACTTAATAGCTAAATTTCCGGCAGCTGCTGAGATGCTAGATCGCATGGCAGCTGGAATTGCCACCGAAGGCATGGAATCTCTTATTCCATTGTTAATCGAAGAGCAAGAAACTTTGCTTGATCGCATGCCCCCTAATACCGAAATCATTTTCTTAGATGAAGAACGAATTCGTTCTCGCGCAGCCGACCTGCTTTCTACTAACGAAGAATTCCTTGCTGCTTCTTGGTCTAATGCAGCCGTTGGTGCAGTTGCCCCCGTGCACACTGGCATTGGCACTTATTTAGCCTGGGATGAACTGGCTGAAAAGATAACTAGCTTGGGCCTAAATCGCCGCTCCCTTAATTCCTTTGGTTCAGATTTAAGTGAAAATACTGACTTTTTGGCGATCTCAGCGATTGACCCTTTGCGTGGCGATTTGGATCAATTATTGGCCGTGCTCGGAGAAGCGGTTTTAAATAACTTCAAGGTGATTTTCACGGCTAATGGTCATGGCATGGTTGAACGCTATGCCGGAATATTCCGCGGCGCAGATTTACCGGTCTATGTGGTCGACCAACTGCAGGCAAAGCCAACGGCTGGCTTAATCCACATTACAACTACGCCAATAACTTATGGTTTCTCTTACCCAAGTGCGCAAATACTCTTTATTACCGAGCATGATTTAACTGGCAGCAAATCTCGCGTTAAAGACTCTGATCGGTTGCCTTCAAAACGTAAACAGAGCGTTGATCCACTCGAATTAAAAGCTGGCGATTTTGTAGTTCATGAACAACACGGAATCGGTCGCTATGTCGAAATGATTCAACGTGAAACAGCAGGTATCGTTCGCGAGTATTTAATTATTGAATACGCCTCAGCAAAACGTGGTCAACCCGGCGATCGCATTTTTGTGCCAACTGATTCATTAGAACAAGTTAGTAAATACATTGGTGGCGAATCACCAACAGTCCACCGCCTTGGAAGTGGTGAATGGCAGAAAGCAAAGGGCCGCGCACGAAAGGCAGTTCGCCAAATTGCGGGTGAATTAATTCGACTTTATGCTGCTCGCACAAGCGCGCCAGGCTTTGCATTTTCACCAGATACGCCATGGCAGCGCGAACTCGAAGATGCGTTCTCTTATATTGAAACGCTTGATCAGTTAGCCACAATCGATGAAGTTAAGCGCGATATGGAACGCCCGTTTCCGATGGATCGCATTATCTGTGGCGATGTTGGCTATGGCAAAACTGAGATTGCTATTCGCGCTGCTTTCAAAGCGGTACAAGATGGCAAACAAGTAGCCGTACTTGTGCCAACAACCCTACTGGTGCAGCAGCACTACAAGACATTCACTGAACGCTATTCCGGTTTTCCCATCAAAGTCGCTGGTATGTCTCGCTTTAATTCGGCCAAAGAGAGTAAAGAGATTACGCAGGGGTTGGGCGAAGGGGCTATCGATGTTGTTATCGGCACTCATCGGATCCTCTCAAATGATGTGATTTTTAAGGATTTAGGGCTGGTTATCGTTGATGAAGAGCAGCGTTTTGGTGTTGAACAGAAAGAATCTCTGAAGAAATTGCGTACTACCGTCGATGTTCTTTCTATGTCAGCTACGCCCATTCCACGTACTTTAGAAATGGCGGTAACCGGAATTCGCGAGATGTCCACGATTACTACGCCACCAGAAGAGCGACATCCGATCTTGACTTATGTCGGAGCCAGTGAAGATGCCCAAATTGCTGCGGCGATACATCGAGAACTTTTGCGAGATGGTCAGATTTTCTATATTCACAATCGTGTTGAATCAATTGATCGCACCGCATCTCGTCTACAAGAGCTAGTCCCAGAAGCTCGCATTCGAGTAGCACATGGCCAGATGAGTGAATCGATGCTAGAAGATGTAATTCTCGGATTCTGGAATCGTGATTTCGATGTACTGGTCTGCACAACCATCGTGGAAAGCGGCCTGGATATTGCAAACGCTAATACTTTAATTGTGGAGCGTGCCGACATGTTTGGCTTATCGCAACTTCATCAATTACGTGGTCGGGTTGGGCGTGGCCGTGAACGTGCTTATGCCTACTTCCTTTATCCAGCTGATCAACCTCTTTCGGAAATTGCGATTGATCGCTTGAAAACTATTGCTTCAAATACTGACCTCGGTGCTGGAATGCGAGTTGCGCTTAAGGATTTAGAAATTCGCGGTGCCGGCAATTTACTTGGCGGCGAACAATCTGGACACATTGCCGACGTCGGCTTTGATCTTTATATGCGCATGGTTGGTGAAGCAGTACAAGATTACAAGACTGGCTTTATCGAAAGCGAAGAACCAAATCATGAATGCAAAATTGAAATTCCAATCAACGCACACCTGCCCGAAGAGTATGTTCCAGGTGAACGACTGCGTCTTGATCTCTATCGCCGCTTAGCTGATGTGCAGAGTGATGCCGATGTAGATTCAATTGCAGCCGAATTGATTGATCGGTTCGGTGAACTGCCAGAGACTGCCCAGGCGCTGCTGGGTGTAGCCAAACTGCGAGCACTGGCCAAGGGTCAGAAACTGCGCGAAGTCGTAATCTCGGGCAAATTCCTTCGCCTATCGCCATTGACCTTGCCGGAATCACGCCAACTTCGCTTAGCCCGCATTTATCCAGGGTCCATCTATAAGAGCGCTGCAAGCACGGTTTTGGTTGCCCTTCCCAAAGCGGCCGCATGGAATCCGTCCGAAAGCACCCCAGTTATGGGGGATACTTCTACTCTGGCTTGGGTATCCGAAGCCGTAACCGAATTAGCGGCTAACCCGAAAGTGAGTACATCTTGAAAAAATTCACCGCAGTCACAATCGCCTCTGTTGCAGCAATCGCACTTTTCCTAACTGGTTGCTCACAAGTTGGCGCGGCCGCCACGATCGGAAGCACCAAGATTACGCAAGCAACCGTTCAGACCAGCATTGATACCGTAATGGCTGAGCGCGCGGGGGTAGATACCTCCCAATTGCAATTAGAGAGTGGCGAAGAGCTAAACCGAAGCCAACTTCGTTTCCACTTATTTGCCGGTCTTTTAAAAGCAGCTGCTACATCTGTGAAAGTTACTGTTACTAAGGCTGAGATCGATACTCGCCGCGAAGTAATCATTCAGCAAGTTGGTGGCGTAACTAATTTGCCACAAGCACTTGTTGGCGCTGGTATCGCATCAACTGATTTCGATACTTATTTAGAAGCAGTGTTAAATTCTGAAAAAATCCAACAGACTTTCGTTGCAGCTGGAGTACCTGAAGCAGATATTCCAACCAAGATGCAAGAATTAGTGGTGGCAACAGGAAAGACCAATAAGGTAACGGTTAACCCACGTTACGGTGTCTGGAATGAAGATACAGCTGAAGTTACAGCTGCGGTAAGTGACGCAGTTTCACCTTCAACTTCTAAATAATTCAGTCACGTAAATGTCAGAACTTCTGCGCCTTGCGGAGGTAATGAACAAATTGCGTTCGCCGGGCGGTTGTCCTTGGGATGCCGAACAGACGCACGAATCTCTGATCAGATACCTTCTGGAAGAGTCCTACGAATTTATCGACGCGGTTGAAACCAATGATCGGGCTGGCTTACAAGAAGAACTTGGCGATTTGCTGCTGCAGGTCTACTTCCATGCTCGGATTGCCCAAGATGATCCACTAAACCCATTTACAATTGAAGATGTTGCCCGCGGTATCGCAGATAAATTAATTAATCGGCACCCGCACGTCTTTGCAGATGTCGAGGTTTCCGGAGTAGCTGAGGTTATTTCTAATTGGGAAGAGATTAAAGCTGCCGAAAAGGGTCGCACTTCGGCGATTGATGGTGTCGCCCTTTCGCAACCTTCGCTGCCATTGATTTCAAAGCTTTTGCATCGTGCTGAAAAATATGGAGTTTCCTTAGATCTGCCTACAGCGCAGGTTAATGATGCTGAAATGGCAGTCGAACAAATACTTGCGATCGCAGCATGGGCCAGCGCCAATGAAATTGATCTCGATTCTTTGCTGCGCCAGCGGGCACGAACACTAATGGCGCAGATCCAAAGCAATGAAGCGCGGTAGACTGCTCACCTGAGTTCAGCGCTGATCTCTCTAGTTAATTTCAATAGGTAGCAATTAGTAATTAGGAGGCCATCATGGCAATTATCGAAGCGCTCGGCGCCCGCGAAATTCTAGATTCCCGCGGAAACCCAACTGTTGAAGTAGAAATTCAATTAGAAGATGGCACCCAAGCACGTGCCGCTGTTCCAAGCGGTGCATCAACAGGTGCTTTCGAAGCAGCTGAACTTCGCGATGGCGGTACCCGCTATCTAGGCAAGGGTGTTGAAAAAGCTATCGCATTTGTAAATAATGAAATTGGGCCGAACATTATTGGTTTCGATGCGCAAGACCAACGAATTATTGATAGCGCCATGATTTCACTTGATGGCACGGCAAATAAATCTCGGTTAGGAGCCAACGCGATTCTGGGTGTTTCACTTGCGGTTGCTAAAGCATCAGCTGAAAGTGCCGACCTCTCACTTTTCCGCTACCTCGGTGGCCCAAATGCACACCTACTTCCAGTACCAATGATGAACATTCTTAATGGTGGCGCACACGCAGATACCAACGTTGATATTCAAGAGTTTATGGTTGCCCCAATTGGTGCGCCAACATTCCGTGAATCACTTCGCTGGGGTGCCGAGATTTATCACGCTTTAAAGTCAGTACTAAAGCAACGCGGTTTAGCAACTAGCGTTGGCGATGAAGGTGGCTTTGCGCCAAACCTTGATAGCAATCGTGCGGCCCTTGATCTAATTCTTGAGGCAATCACCAAGGCCGGCTTTAAGCCAGGCACAGATATCGCACTTGCGATGGATGTTGCCGCAACTGAATTTCACGAAAACGGTCAGTACAAGTTCGAAGGTTCACTTCATTCATCAGGTGAAATGATCGCTTATTACACCGATCTCGTTAACTCATACCCAATTGTTTCAATTGAAGACCCACTAAATGAAGAAGATTGGGCTGGTTGGGCCGAGATGACCAGTGTGCTTGGTTCACGTATTCAAATCGTGGGTGATGATTTATTTGTTACTAACCCAGAGCGCTTAGCTAAGGGAATCGCAACTAATACGGCCAACGCACTTCTAGTTAAGGTAAACCAAATCGGAACCCTCACTGAAACGCTTGATGCAGTTTCAATGGCACAACATGCTAATTACCGCAGCATGTTGTCACACCGTTCAGGTGAAACCGAAGACACCACAATTGCTGATCTAGCTGTTGCCACTAACTGTGGTCAGATTAAGACAGGTGCGCCAGCTCGTTCTGAACGTGTAGCAAAGTACAACCAATTGCTACGCATCGAAGAAGAGCTAGCAAGTGGCGCAAAGTATGCAGGCCGTGGTGCATTCCCACGCTTTAAGGCATAAGCGAACTTAACTCATGGCCCGTCGTCGTTTAAACTTTAATCGTCGACGCAATACCAATAGTCGCACACTAGTGCTGGGCTTCTTTCTCTTCTTCCTGGCTCTTACCATTGCACCTCCCGTGCAACATTATTTTTCCCAGCGCGCTGAAATCAGTGCTGTTCAATCACAAATTAAAGCTGGCAACTCTGCTGTTAATGAGGCGCGCAAAGAACTCGAACTTTGGCGCGATCCAGAATATGTAAAATCACAAGCTCGCGCTCGCCTGCACTTTGTTCTGCCGGGTGAGCGTCAATATATAGTTACAGATGCAACAACTCAGGCTGAGGAAAATAAAACTGATGTCGCAAACAACATTCCAGTTGGTTTGCCTTGGTATAACCGCTTAATCGCATCAATTACTGAAACTGGCGCTAATTAATGTCCGAACGCGAAGTATCGCAAGAAGATCTAGATTGTATTGAAGCCCAATTGGGTCGCACCCCACGCGATGTTCATGCCATCGGCTATCGCTGCCCATGCGGAAAACCAGCAGTAGTTGAAACCCCACCACGACTTGGCGATGGCACCCCATTTCCAACTTACTTTTATGCCACTTGCCCACGATTAACTGGCGCGATCTCGACCCTTGAATCAACTGGCTTGATGGGCGAGATGAATGAACGTTTAGCGACTGATGCTGAATTAGCTGGGGCATATGCAGCCGCGCATGAAGATTACTTAGCAGCGCGCGCAGTTCTAAAGATGGATGTGCCGGAGGTCGAAGGTATCAGCGCTGGCGGCATGCCAGATCGCGTTAAGTGTTTACACTCATTAGTTGCACATTCACTTTGTGCTGGCGCAGATGTGAATCCGCTAGGTGATGAAGCGTTAGCAAAATTACCGCAATGGTGGAAAGATCAACCTTGTAGCATCGCAGAGAATGTAAAGGCAAACTAATGCGCGTAGGTGTTGTTGATTGCGGCACTAATTCAATTCGGTTACTTATCGCCGACATCGATGGTGGCAACTTCCGCGAGGTAACTCGTCAGATGCAGGTTGTTCGACTCGGTCAAGGTGTTGATGAAACTAATCAATTCCACCCCGATGCCATCTCGCGCACTTTCGCAGCAGTTGATCTATATGCAGCTGAAATCACTCGCCGCGGTGTTGAGAAGCTGCGCTTCTGCGCAACAAGTGCCACACGAGATGCGCTAAACCGAAACGTATTCGTCGATGGTGTGAAAGAACGCTTAGGCATTGAACCCGAAGTAATTTCAGGCGATGAAGAAGCTCGACTTTCCTTCGCTGGCGCAACTCGGGAATTTAGTCGAAGCGATGGTCCGTTCTTAGTTGTCGATATCGGTGGCGGCTCAACTGAATTTGTTTTAGGTACTGATTCAGTTGATAGTGCAATCAGTGTAAATATTGGCTGCGTTCGCATGACTGAACGCCATTTCCGCAACGATCCACCTACTGCCGATGAAATTGCGATTGCTCGCGGTGATATTCAAAATGCGATAGATATTGCTTATGCCAGCGTGGATATTAAGAGTGCTAAGACTCTAGTTGCCGTAGCCGGCACCGCTACAACGGTTGCAGCAGCAGCGTTGAACTTGCCGGAATACGACCGTTATGCGATTCACTTATCGCGCATTTCGGCTGAGCAAGTTCATACAGTGAGCAATAATTTCTTGAATATGAAACGTGAAGACCGTGCGGGACTTGGCTATATGCACCCAGGTCGAGTTGATGTAATTTCGGCCGGCTCACTAGTTTTATCTGAAATCATGAGAGCAACTGGTGCTAAAGAATTCGTCGCATCTGAAAACGATATCCTCGATGGAATGGCATGGTCGCTTGCCAAGTAAGAAACTTGCGCAAAGTATAAAAACTTTGCCGCTGCTGGATAAAAAGATAATCGCTTGTCGAGATTGCCCACGTTTAGTTGATTGGCGCGAAGAAGTCGCCCTAACAAAACGCAAGGCTTATCAAGATGAAAAATATTGGGGCAAAGCTGTACCTGGTTTTGGTTCAACCAAGCCAAAGTTAATGATTGTTGGTTTAGCACCAGGTGCTCATGGCGCTAATCGCACCGGGCGCATTTTCACTGGTGATTCATCTGGTGATTGGCTCTACGGTTCACTACATCGTTTAGGTATTGCCAAGATTTCAACGAGTACATCGCGCGACGATGGCCAAGAACTTCGTGAAACTAGAATTTTAATGGCAGTGCGTTGCGCGCCACCTGATAACAAACCAACAACGCAAGAGCGCGATCAATGCTCTCCTTGGTTTTTGCGCGAACTAGAACTTTCACTGCCAACCACAAGAGCATTTGTGGCCCTCGGAAACTTCGCCTGGGTCGCACTCTTTGCCGCACTAGCCGAATTAGGCCACCCAGTAAAACGAGCCAAGTTTGGCCATGGGGCAGAGGTTAAATACGAGCACAATGGCGTGAAGTATCTAATAATGGCTAGTTTTCACCCCAGCCAGCAGAACACCTTCACTGGCAAGCTGACCAAACCAATGTTGGATTCAGTGCTCAAAAAAGCGGGTAGATTTGCCCACGTTCTTCGTTAGTTTGCGCTAACCAGAAAGATTTATCGCATGGCCCCGATAGCCCAATGGCAGAGGCAGAGGACTTAAAATCCTCCCAGTGTGGGTTCGACCCCCACTCGGGGCACCATGATTGAGCGTAATTCTTACGCTTAGGTGCTTAGAGTTTCCCGAGCATTTTTCTAAATCCTAAAAATGAGTTGCCTGAAATATCTGGTGCCGTAACATTGTTCCCACTAGGGCTGGGGATTCCAGCTCTTTTCGCACTAGAGAGTGAGTACAAAAGTATGCGTAGTTCAAACCCTGTTCTTGGACGGGCGTTTAATAATCGTGGTTATGCCTCCATGGGTAATACAAACATGGGGAACACCACCACGGCTACCACACCAGAGAGTTTAGAAAACCTCTATAACGCACCCGCTGCATCTCCACTTCAAACTGGTCGCATGACCATCGAAGATGTTGTTGCGCGCACTTCAATTTTATTCGGCATCTTGGTTGTAACTGGCGCAGTTGCCTGGACTGCAAACCTCGGTGGTGGCGCACTAATGGTGGGCTTCCTAGGTGGATTTGTTTTGGCGATGGTAAACACATTTAGCCAGAAGATTCGCCCAGGTTTAATCATGGCTTATGCCGTATTCCAAGGTTTAGCTCTCGGAACAATTAGCCGTATTTTTAATGATGTCTATCCTGGCATTGTTAGTCAAGCAGTAATCGGCACACTCTGCGCATTTGCTGGAATGCTCTTTGCTTATAGCAATGGAAAAATTCGAGTAACTCCAAAATTCACTCGCGTGATTTTGGGTGCCGCAATCGGTTATTTTGCACTTGCCTTAGTAAGTCTGGTTATGTCATTTACCGGAAATGCAGGCGGTCTATATGGCGTTACTGGCTTCGGTCCGCTACTTGCAATCGCTGGTGTTGGTCTTGCTAGCTTCTTCCTGGTTCTTGATTTCGATCAAATCCAAAAAGGAATTGCTGCTGGAGCACCACAAGAAGAATCATGGCGTGCGGGTTTTGGCCTAATGGTTACGATCGTTTGGCTATATCTAGAAATATTGCGCTTGATTTCAATATTGCGTGGCGATGAGTAATTAATTATCGTTTAGTGAAATGGTCGGCTCATGCGAGCCGGCCATTTTTCTTGTCTCAGGTAACCGTGCGCCTAGGATTAGAACTAACGAGAAGATCACTGCGGTGGCTGCAAATGCCACACGGAATGAATAAAGATCAGAGATAGCGCCCACCACGATTGGCCCAACGATCATTCCGGCATCTCCTGACATCTGGAAAATACCGATTACGCGGCCACCTTTGCCTTTAATTACATCGCCGACAATGGCACCAGGTGCCGTTGATAAGTAGGCGCCACCAATTCCAAGAATTGCCATCGATACCAAGAACATCCAAATATTAAATGACAAGGTTAAGCCAATAATTCCAGCCATAAAGATTGAGCCGCCAAGCAGAATTACATACTTGCGCCCTTTTAAGTCGGATGCTTTGCCAGATTTAAAGAGAAAGAGACCTTGAACCAGTGCGCCAATTGCAAAACCAATACCAACGATTGCCGCTGTCGAATCTAAGCTTTCAGTGACAAAGAGTGGCAGGATCGAAGAGCGCATTCCAAAAAAAGCCCAACCGATAATAAACGAGAGCGCTAATGCAGTTCGGTATGCCGGAATTTGAAATGCTTCTTTAAAAGTAATTGGATCTTGCGCTTTAACTCTTGTGCCACTTTTAGCAGCTTCAGCTCGCCCCAAATAGATGTATCCGATGATGCCGGCGATGGTTAACATAAATGCGTATGCAAAAAATGGTGCTCGTAATGAAATCGTTGCTAGTGCGCCGCCGATTGCCGGCCCGGAAATTCCACCAATTAAGAATGAGCCTTGGAAAGCAGAGAGTGCGCGAGCCCGATGAGCATCGTCGGTAGCACGAAAAATTAGCGCACTAGATGCAACTGAAAACATTGATGAACCTAAGCCACCAGCAGCTCGAAAAGCTAAAAGTTGTGGATAGTTCTGGGCTAATCCAGCGAGAACTGTGAAAAAAGCAACCATCAATACGCCGAAGCTATAGACATTTCGTTCGCCGAAACGGTCAACGAAGCGACCTGAGATCATGCCTGATGAAAAACGTGCCAAAGCAAAAGCCGATACAACTAAGCCAACTGCAGTGTTACTAACCCCGAATGATCTAACAAATACTGGGATCGCTGGAAAAATAATGCCAAAGCCTAAGGCCACAAAGAATGAGGCAATAATGACAACTTGGACTTCGCGCGAAAATCCAGCGAAAGATGTTTTCAAACTTTTAACCAAGCTTTTCGCCCGCCGCTTTTTCTTTAGCTTCCCGGTGTTCCATAGTTGTTCGTAGTGGAACCTCACGTAACTTAACGGCACAGTAGATTGCGAAAGAAATTACCGGGGCAGCAACCAGGAAAACCACATTGAAACTATTTACAAAGGACTGCAGAACAGTTTGTTGAATTATTGGTGGAAGTTCAGCCAATATTGCCGTGTTATTTGTGACCTCTTCTAGTTTAGTGGTATCAAATCCAGCAACTGCAGTCGGATTAGTTACACCAAGATCGGCGAAATCTTTGACTAAGTAATGTCCCAATCGATTAGTCAGAATACTGCCAAATATTGCAGCACCAAAAACGCTGCCAAGAGATCTGAAGAAAGTATTCGAAGTAGTTGCAACGCCAAGATCTTTAAAGTCAATTGAATTTTGCAGCGCAATAACCATAGTCTGCATCGTTAAACCTAAACCCATGCCTATCATTGCCGCAAAAATTGCTACTTGCCAATAAGGAGTATCAATCCCAAGTGTGGTCATCAGCGCTAAACCTGATGTCATGATTATCGTGCCGGCAATTGGGAACTTCTTATATTTACCAGTACGCGAAATAGCTTTTCCGCTAAAGATAGAAGTTGTAACAATACCTAACATTAAAGGGATCAACTTCAAGCCTGCCGATGAAGGACTTTCACCTTGAACTACCTGCAGATAAAGAGGCAACATAATCATTGCGCCAAACATCCCGGCGCCAATCATAAAACCTAAAACTGAAGTGATATTAAAAGTGTGGTTCTTAAAGAGAGTAAGCGGCAAGATGGGCTCAACTGCTTGAGATTCCCAGCGTAGAAAGAGCAGTGTCAGAATAAATCCGGAAGTTAAGCAGATAACAGTTCTAGGGTCTGACCAGCCATCTTGAGGGCCATAGATTGATACGGCCAGCAGTGTGGCAGAAACCGCTAAGACCATTAGGGCAGAACCTACGTAATCGATCTTATGCTCGCGCCGTACCTTGGGAATATGCAAAACAGCTGAAGTAATAATCATGGCTGCGATACCAAACGGAAGATTGATGTAGAAAATCCAACGCCACCCGGTAATTCCTAGAATTTGATCTTGACCCGAGAAGAAGCCACCAAGTAGTGGCCCAGCCACTGAGGCCAGACCCCAGACCGCACCAAAATATCCTTGATAGCGGCCACGTTCGCGAGGGGGAACTATGTCACCGATGATTACGAAGGTAAGTGCCATTAGTCCGCCGCCACCAAGACCTTGTAATGCTCTAGTTGCAATTAGCTGCTCCATATTTGTAGATGCACCAGCTAAGAAAGAACCAAGTAAAAAAGTAACAATTGCGAATTGAAAAACAATTCGGCGACCGTATATATCTGAAATCTTTCCATATAGCGGAGTAGAGGCGGTAGAAGTTAAAAGGTATGCAGTAACTACCCAGGTGTAATGCTCTAATCCATCGAATTCTTCAACAATACTTTTTAGAGCTGTCGAGACAATTGTTTGATCAAGTGCTGCGAGTAACATGCCGGTCATTAACCCGGAGAGGATAATTAGTATCTCTTTGTGGGTATGAACTTTTCCTTGCGGACTTACGGACATATTTGCCTCTCCAGCATATTTTCCTGTATCGAATCCAATTCGATTCTTGGCTTCAAAGGCCGTAACGGGGTAAGTTTACTCCGTGAAATCAGTTATCGCGGAAAACTTAGTAAAAACCTATCGCAAAGGTGAAGTCAAAGCTCTCGATGGGTTATCGCTAGATGTCGAAGAAGGCACTGTTTTAGGCGTACTTGGGCCTAATGGTGCTGGTAAAACAACTACTGTGAGAATTCTCGCAACCTTGTTACAACCAGATTCAGGACATGCAACTGTTGCAGGTATCGATGTTATTAAGCATCCTGACAAAGTACGCGAACAAATTGGATTATCAGGTCAATATGCAGCCGTAGATGAAACTCTAACTGGGTGGGATAACTTGGTGATGTTTGGTCGGTTGTATCACTTAGGTCGTCAAACATCGATTGATCGTGCCAATGAATTAATAGAACGCTTTGATTTAACCGAAGCAGCACGTCGCCCAATAAAGACTTATTCAGGTGGAATGCGTCGTCGCCTTGATTTAGCTGCATCTCTCATCGTTAAGCCAAAAATTTTATTCTTAGATGAACCAACAACTGGTCTAGATCCACGTGGTCGTCAGGATATGTGGGGAGTGATCCAAGAGTTAGTAAAAGGTGGTGTAACACTTTTGCTGACAACTCAGTATTTAGAAGAGGCTGATCAATTGGCCGATGAGATCGCAGTGATTGACCGCGGAACTGTTATTGCTCGCGGTACTTCAGATTCATTGAAAAAGCAGGTTGGTGGCGAGCGCTTAGAGATTACTGTCGAGCCAGCAGACCTTGATCAGGCACGTGAGATTGTTGCAAAGATCAGTGGTCATGCGACCCACGTTGACCTGCGAACAGTTAGTGCGCCAGTGCTTCATGGCTCAAAGGATCTAATGGAGGCTTTGCGAGCTATGGATGAAGCCAAGATTCATCCGTTAGATATTGGTTTAAAGCGCCCTTCTTTAGACGATGTATTTTTGTCACTCACAGGACATGTTGCAGAAGAGACAGTTGTAGAACCAATTGGCAAGAAGAAGAGAGGCGGCAAGAAATGAAAAGTGCGATTCATGATTCATTGGTCATCACAAAGCGCCAGCTTCTTCAATTAGCACGTGTGCCTGAACTTTTAGTTTTCTCAACTATTCAGCCAGTGATGTTCGTTTTAATGTTCCGCTATGTCTTTGGCGGATCAATTGATTCAGATCAGCCTGGCGGATATGTGCAGCTTTTGATGCCTGGAATCTTCGTTCAAACCGTTGCCTTTACCTTGGCATCAACGGCAATTGGGCTAGCAGAGGATATGAAGAAGGGTTTGATCGATCGCTTTAGATCTCTGCCTATCTCTCGTGGTGCGGTAATCATTGGTCGTACATTTGGCGACGCTCTTCTTAATATTTTGGTTCTAACTGTGATGGCACTTGCTGGCTACGCCGTTGGATGGCGTCCAACCTCAGGAATTGTGCAGACAACCCTTGCCTTCGTCTTTCTCTTTATGTTTGGTTACGCACTTTCCTGGATTGGAATCTTGGTTGGCCTTTCAGTCAAAGAAGCCCGCACCGTACAAAGCGTTGGTTTCTTAGTTACCTTCCCCTTGACCTTCGTATCTAATGCATTTGCACCAACAACTGGAATGCCAAGAGCGCTGCAGTACTTTGCAGAGTGGAATCCAGTGTCAACCATGGTGGCTGCCTGCCGTCAGTTGTTTGGTCTAAAAAATGAGTTTGGTGCGACCGCTAACTCTTGGCCAAGCCAACACCCGCTTGAGACTTCACTGCTGTATGTAGTGGTTTTGATGGCGATCTTTATCCCGTTGAGTATTAGAAAATATAAAAACTACTCAAACTGATTAAGCGAAAAACTCAGCGCCTAGAATTTCAACTGAGATAGTTTTGCCATTAGGCAAGGTATATGAAACTTTGTCGCCGATTTTTGCACCAAGTACTGCAGCACCAAGTGGTGACTTCTCGCTATAAACATCTAAATCATCGGTAGCGATTTCGCGCGAACCAAGTAAGAATCTCATTTCATCATCGGCCACAATGGCACTCACAATCATGCCGGCACCAACAACACCATCAGCACTTGCCGGCGGAGCACCAATTGTTGCGTTCTCTAACATCTGCTTTAGCTGGCGAATACGTGCTTCAATTTTGCCTTGCTCATCGCGCGCAGCGTGGTAACCACCATTTTCTTTTAAATCACCTTCGGCGCGAGCAGCTTCAATTTTCTTAATAACTTCGGTGCGTCCTACAGTTTCGAGGTTGGCAAGTTCAGCAGCTAAGCGATCAGCTGCTTCTTGCGTTAACCAGGTCTGTGAACTCATAAGGGGAAAGGGTAGTGCAGTTTAAAGACAGCGTAAAACGGTTGCTGTGGCAGCCAAATTACGCGTAGGAATGGTGGTGCTGCGATCGATGTAGCCCTGACCGGCTGGAATTACATCATCGATTTGGCCAACAATTAACTTGTCAAAATCACGAGCTACCAAAGTGCAAGTTAACTCGCGGTTTACATCGCGGCGGGTAGCTTCAAAGCGAATTACCGTTTCGCGATCATTGCTAACTGTGAATGAAATCAATCTGAAGGTTATCTCTGGGCGAGAATGATGTAATCCGGCCCAAAGCAACCAAATTATGCCTCCCACCAAAATCACAGCAGCAACTGGCCGCCAACGAGACGCTGGCTTTATGCCATACCGATCGTTGTAATCGAACCCATTTGCCATAAGAGTATTCTCTCTTATTAATCAGTAAGATCAAGTCCTAACGATCAGCAAAGGAATAGTTATGAAAGATGTAGAAATTGGTGCAGCTGGTTCACTAACTATGATTGTTTTGTGCACAGCCATGGTATTTCTGATGCGTAGCTTCTATAAGCGTTATACCCGTATGCAGAAACGTAGCGAGGACGAAACGAATTAAACTGTACGAACGCATTCTCGCCGTTCTGGGAGTTGCGCTTATGGCCGGAGCATTTATCGGGCTAGGAAATTGGCAGTTAGATCGGGCTCAAGAATTAAAAGCTTCGACTCGTACCGTCGTCACAGTTACCGAACCTGTTGACCTAACTTCCCTTGCGCAACCTCGCGTAACCATTGATTCCAGAAATTTCCTGAAAAACGTTTCAGCTGAGGGCAATTACATCGCAGTCTTTAAAAGCGATAATCAAGTTTCCGATGGGGTAGCGGCCACGGCCTGGGAAGTTGGCGTACTTCAAGTAGATGCTAAATCTGCAATTTTGGTTGTTCGCGGCCTTTGGGCTGATCGCTTAACCCAACCTCAGATTGCGATGTCACAAAACGTTTTGGTAACCGGGGGTCTTCAACCGAGCCAAAGCACTGATCGTGGCCCAAACTCAGCCGATAATTTAGCTCGAGTCGACAGCACTCTGCTTTTGTCTAAGGCTGGGCTGTCTGACTTTGATCTCTACGACGGATTTATCTTGGCTAATAGCGAAGTTGTAGATGGCGTCAAGATCGATCGCACCCGCCTTGAGATTTCAGTCGATAATTCCAAAGTACCAGGCTATTACTGGCAGCACATCTCTTATGTTTTCATTTGGTGGCTCATGGCCGCTTTGGTGCTTTACCTTCCCTTCTATCGTCGTAGAGTTACCTCATGAACCAAAGCCCAAATATGAGCGGTGTAGTTAAGCGTTTTCGAACAATGGCTGTTTTGGCCGGCATCATGTCGCTTTTACTCTGGTTTGTTGATCTGCCAGTGGCTTATTTATTCGATAACGAGAGCTGGAAAGCGAAAGTCGCCTGGATTCCTTTCGTACATGGTTGGATCTACGCGATATATGTTCTAACCGCTCTTCAATTCGCGAGCAAAGCTAAATGGTCAGTCCTGAAGATGCTCGGTTTGATTTTGGCTGGAACCTTGCCAGTTGCTTCGCTAATCATGGAGCGAAAAGTTGTATCGCAGTATTCGTAATTTCATTAAATCGCTGCTGTATCCGATCTATGAACATCGGCTCGTACGAGCTTTAGATTTCAGCCAGACCCCGCATCATGTCGGCGTAATTCTCGACGGCAATCGTCGCTTCGCCAAAGCTAATTCAGAAAGTTTGGGCGGTTCAACACCTGCCCATGGCCACCGAGCTGGCGCTAATAAAATCGTGGAATTCTTAGGTTGGTGCGAAGAGGCTGAAGTCAAAGTTGTAACACTCTGGCTGCTCTCAACTGATAACTTCAAACGAACTGATGAAGAGTTAACTGCGCTACTCAAAATAATTGGCAACACCGTTGATGAACTTTCCGCCACAGGTCGCTGGAATATCAAGGCGGTAGGTGCATTGGATTTATTGCCAGAATGGCTAGCTACCAAACTAGCCTCATTAAAACCAATTCGCAGCGATGGTTTAGAAGTAAATGTGGCCATTAGTTATGGCGGTCGTCGCGAAATAGTTGATGCAGTTAAGAGTTACTTAACTGCCGAAAAAGATAATGGCCATGATTTATCAGTAGCTGCTGAGAATATCTCGGCAGATGAGATTGCAAAATATCTTTATACTGCTGGCCAACCTGACCCCGAGCTATTGATTAGAACATCGGGTGAACAACGCCTCGGCGGTTTCTTGCTTTGGCAGAGTGCGCAATCTGAATATTACTTCTGCGAAGCTTATTGGCCAGATTTCCGCCGGGTCGATTTCTTACGTGCGCTACGTTCTTACTCAACCCGTCATCGTCGGCTAGGTAAATAGATATAGGTCAGCGTAAATAGTCATTTAGATTTAACTTTTCTTGACCGCGTGTCGAAAGCATTATCTTTCACCGCAGTTCTAGCGTTTGCACATCACCTATAACAACTAAATATGACCTCTACTAGATATGCGGGGAAATACTTGAGCGCTGCGGATAGAAAAACTTATGTCCTAGATACCAGCGTTCTGCTCGCCGATCCGGCCGCTTTAGGCCGCTTTGCCGAACACGAGGTCATCATCCCGGTGGCAGTAATTGGCGAACTTGAAACTAAACGCGACCACCCTGAATTGGGCTATTTTGCGCGTGCTGCACTCAGATATTTAGATGATTTGCGAATTACTCATGGCCGCCTAGACCGCCCACTAAAGATCACTCCTGAAGGTGGCACCCTTTCGGTCGAACTCAATCACACCGATTTAAGTTCGCTCCCTCATGGCTTCTTGCGCGATGGCACCAACGATTCGCGCATCTTGGCGATCGCGAAGAATTTGATGTCCGATGGCAAGAGAGTCGTTTTAGTTACTAAAGATTTGCCGCTTCGAGTCAAAGCATCTGCAGTTGGAGTCGAGGCCGAGGAATATCGCGCCGAGACGGTTTCCAACAGTGGTTGGACCGGAATCGAAGAGATCGATGTTGGCCACCAAATTATTGATGATCTCTATGCCACAGATCGGGCCGACCACGAAGTGGCCCATCAACTGCCAGTACATACCGGCATTGTTTTACATTCCGAAAAAGGCAGCGCCTTAGCTCGAGTTACCGTCGATAAACAATTACAACTGGTTCGCGGTGATCGCAACGCTTTCGGTCTTCACGGTCGAAGTGCGGAACAAAGAATTGCCCTCGATCTATTACTTGATCCAGATATCGGAATCGTTTCGCTCGGTGGTCGCGCCGGAACTGGCAAGAGCGCCTTAGCTCTTTGCGCCGGACTCGAAGCGGTGATGGAAAAACGGCTACATAAGAAGGTAGTAATTTTCCGCCCGCTTTATCCAGTTGGCGGCCAAGAGTTGGGCTATCTGCCAGGTAGTGAAGGCGAAAAAATGTCGCCGTGGGCCCAAGCCGTTTTCGATACTTTGGGGGCGCTAGTTAGCCAACAAGTCATTGATGAAATTATTGACCGCGGGCTAATCGAAGTTCTGCCCCTGACTCACATTCGTGGCCGCTCACTGCACGACTCCTTTGTAATTGTCGATGAAGCCCAGTCACTAGAACGCGGAGTTTTGCTCACCGTGCTTTCGCGCATTGGCCAATCTTCGCGAGTAATCCTGACCCACGACGTGGCCCAACGCGATAACTTGCGAGTTGGCCGCCACGATGGCGTGGTTGCTGTGGTCGAAACTTTAAAGGGGCACCCGCTCTTTGCCCATGTGACCCTGACTCGATCAGAACGCTCTCCCATTGCCGCCCTGGTTACCGAGCTCCTTGAAGGCCCAATTCCTAACTAGTTGGCTAGCTCTTTGGCTCTTGCAAAAGTGGCCCTTTTAAATGTCACACTCACATATCGGACATTTCGGACTTTCGCCTAAGTGACCTGCGCTTTTACAAGAGCGCCGGATCTGACTTTTCTTAGAATTTGCGACTCACGCGTATTTTGATTTGCCGATGTCGGTGCGCCTTGCCAGTCTAAACCCTGTTACTCACCCGACCAGGTGAGATTAAAGAGCTGAAGGAAAGGAGTCACCGTGAGATTTCATTTGAACTCTTCCCGTCGCGCAATAGCGATCTGGACAACTGTGGCTGCCTGCTTAGGTTTTGCAATCCTGCAACCAAGCGCCTACGGCCTTGAGTTTCCAGCCACGACCTCGCTGACCTTGCCAGCATCTGATGTCCTCGATGGCCTAACTGGCGAAGCGATTTTAACTGCCGAAGTTGATTCGGAAATCGCGCCAATCGAGGCTCTTCTCTTTAGCGAACTAGCCTCTTCGGCCACAGTTTCAGCTTCAGCGATGTCTTTGGTTTCCTCGGCCAGTGCCAGTGTTGAACTAGCCCGCACTCCAAAAGGCGCTCGCGAAGTTGCCCGAGTTTTGATGGACGATAAATATGGCTGGGGCGAGAAACAGTACGCCTGCCTCGATGAGCTCTGGATAAAAGAGAGCAACTGGAACTATCGAGCCAGCAATAAGCGCACTGGTGCTCACGGAATTCCGCAAGCCCTGCCAGCGACCAAGATGGATTCAGCCGGAACTGACTGGCGCACCAATCCAGTAACTCAGATTTCTTGGGGACTTCGCTATATCGAAGTTCGATATGAATCACCTTGTAAGGCTTGGGCGAAATTCAAGCGCTCAAACTGGTACTGAGCCGCGCTAGCTAAAATTTTTAAGCCTTAGGCCCCATGCCAATTGTGATTGGCTTTGATGTCTCGGCAAAGAAATCGCCACCTTTATCATCGACCACAATGAAGGCTGGGAAATCAACTACATCGATTTTCCAAACCGCTTCCATGCCGAGTTCGGCGAAATCTAGAACTTCAACTTTCTTGATGCAATCTTGCGCAAGTCTGGCAGCTGGGCCACCGATCGAACCAAGATAAAAACCACCGTGGGTCTTACAGGAATCAGTTACCGCTTTTGAGCGATTGCCTTTGGCCAACATAATCTTTGAGCCACCACGACTCTGGAAATATTCAACGTAAGAATCCATGCGACCAGCAGTTGTTGGACCGAAGGAACCAGATGCATAACCTTCCGGAGTCTTAGCTGGGCCAGCGTAATAAACGGCAAAATCGCGCAAGTAATCAGGCATCGGAGCACCGGCATCCATCAGCTCTTTGATCTTGGCATGGGCCAAGTCGCGAGCCACCACTAATGTGCCAGTTAACGAGATACGAGTCTTAAGTGGGTGCTTAGAAAGTTCGGCCAGCACATTTTCCATTGGTTGATTCAAATCAATGTTGACCACGCCATCGTTTAGATGTTCATCGGTGGTCTCGGGCAAGAAGTGGGCTGGCTCGCGCTCTAGCTCTTCTAGGAAAATTCCAGCCTTAGTGATCTTGCCTTTAGCTTGGCGGTCGGCCGAACAGGAAACCGCAATCGCAATTGGTAGCGAAGCACCATGGCGAGGCAGACGAACAACCCGAACATCGTGGCAGAAGTACTTGCCACCAAATTGCGCGCCGATGCCCAGGGTGCGAGTTAGTTCAAGAACTTCTTTCTCAAGTTCTAAATCACGGAAACCATGGCCAGTGGCCGCATCGCCCTTAGTTGGCAGCGAATCTAAGTACTTAGTACTAGCCAATTTCGCGGTCTTCACGGTGTGCTCGGCGCTGGTGCCGCCAATGACAATTGCTAAGTGATACGGCGGGCATGCAGCTGTGCCAATTGAACGCAACTTCTCATCAAGCCAAGTCATAAATGATTTTGGATTCAAGATCGCTTTGGTCTCTTGATAAAGGAATGACTTATTAGCGCTACCGCCACCCTTGGCAATGAATAAGAAGTTGTATTCGTCGTAGTGCTCGCTATCGGCATAGATTTCAATCTGGGCGGGCAAGTTATTGCCAGTGTTCTTCTCGTCCCAAGTAGTAACCGGGGCCATCTGCGAATAGCGCAGGTTTAAATTTGTATAGGCATCATAAATACCTTGGGAGATCGCAATCTCATCTTTGCTCTGGGTTAATACAAACTGGCCTTTCTTAGCTGAGACAATTGCAGTGCCAGTGTCTTGGCACATCGGCAATATTCCACCGGCCGAGATGTTGGCATTTTTTAACAAATCCAGGGCCACGAAGCGATCATTAGGCGAGGCCTCAGGGTCCTTCAAAATATTAGCTAGTTGCTGCAGATGTTCAGCGCGCAAGTAATGTGAAATATCGTGGATTGCGGTGCTAGTTAACTTCTCAATTGCCTCTGGGGCGATCTCGAGGAATTCCAGTTCACCAACTTTTAAAGTGCGAACGCCTTCAGTGCCGAGGCTGCGATATTTGGTGGTATCTGGCCCAATCGGCAATAGGTCGGAATATGTGAATTCAGGAGACATTTGCGCACCTATTCGCTTGGCTTAACTGAATCTAACTTTGCCTTCGCCCCATCTAGCCATTCCTGGCAGATCTTCGCTAACTCTTCGCCACGTTCCCATAACTTCAAGGAATCTTCGAGGGTAGCGCCACCAGTTTCTAGCGATGAAACAACTTGCGCCAATTCATCACGCGCTGCTTCATATGAGATCTTCTTTTCAGAGGCCATGGCTTAAATCTACTGCCTGCTCTTTAACTTGTAACCATGGCGCTGGTCTCACCTTGGGCCAGCCTAATTCGCAGCTTTTCGCCATCGGTAAGAGCAGCGCTATCGCGGGCAATGCTGCCATCGGCCAACTGCACCACGGCATAGCCACGATCAAGGGTGGCCTGTGGCGAAAGTGCGCGAACTCGAGCAGTTACCTGCAGCAATTCTTCTTGGGCAATTGCTAGCCGGCCTTGGAAACTGCGAATTGAACGATCGCGCAAACTAGTAATGATTTCTAATCTCGAAGTAATCATTACCGCTGGGTCGCGCAACACAGGGCGAGCTGCCAAGTTAGCAATCTTGGAACTTTCAAGTTCAATCATATTTCGCATAAAGCGGCTTGCGCGATCACGAAGTTTTTCAATCAAATCTATTTCTTCATTAATATCTGGCACCACGCGCTTTGCGGCATCCGTCGGTGTTGAGGCGCGGAAGTCAGCAACTAAATCAAGTAGCGGTGAGTCTTTTTCGTGGCCAATTGCGCTAACAATCGGTGTGCTGCACTTTGCCGCTAAGCGGACTAAACCTTCATCGCTAAATGGCAATAGGTCTTCGAAAGACCCACCACCGCGAGTAATTATGATGACATCAACTTCAGCTAGCGCTTCTAGTTCGGCTAACGCTGCTGAAACTTCACTAACGGCTGCTGCGCCTTGCACGGTAACTTCGCGAATCTCAAACTGCACAGCTGGCCAACGACGTTTGGCATTTTCAACTACATCGCGTTCGGCATCAGTATTGCGACCGCAGATCAAACCAATTTTGCGGGGCAGTAGCGGCAGCGCAACTTTATTTTCAGCCGCAAATAAGCCTTCCGCGGCCAACATAGTTTTTAGTGCTTCAATACGTGCTAATAATTCACCAACTCCTACTTGGCGAATCTCGCGGGCCGATAAGGTGTAAGAACCATTCTTGGTATACCAAGAGCCTTTGGCATAGAGCACAACGCGAGCATTTGCCGGCAACGGTGCAACGCTGGCTAATACCGATTTGTGACACATTACCGAAAGGCTCATATCAACGCTGGAATCGCGCAGGCGCAGAAAAGCCATGCCACCGCTGCGTTCATTGAGTTCGGCGATCTCGCCTTCGATCCAGATTGGCCCTAATCGATCGAGATATTCCTTGATCGCTTCAGTGACCGCCCGTACTGGCGCGGGAGATTCACTTGAAGTTTCGAGCATGGATTGATCCTAATAGAATAAGCGACATGAGTAAGCGGATCCTCTTAGCTGCGCCACGCGGATATTGCGCCGGCGTTGACCGTGCCGTGATCACCGTCGAAAAAGCACTTGAGCTCTACGGTGCTCCGGTTTACGTGCGCAAGCAGATCGTGCATAACAAACATGTTGTTGCAACCCTCGAAGCACGCGGTGCCATCTTTGTTGATCAAACTGATGAAGTCCCTGAAGGCAAGATCGTTGTTTTCTCAGCTCATGGTGTTTCACCTGCAGTTCACGTGGAGGCAGCTGATCGCAATCTGAAAACCATAGATGCCACATGCCCACTAGTTACTAAAGTTCACCACGAGGCCCGACGCTTTGCTGCCGAAGAGTTAGAGATTTTATTTATTGGCCACGAAGGCCATGAAGAAGTCGAAGGCACCATGGGCGAAGCCGTTGGCAAAGTTAAATTAGTAGATGGTCTAGATGCAGCCCGCACCGTGCAACCAACCCCAGGGAAGAAATTAGCTTGGCTATCGCAAACAACACTCAGCGTTGATGAAGCACTTCAGTCGGTTGCAATTCTGAAAGAACGTTTTCCAGATATTCAGGATCCACCATCAGATGACATTTGCTATGCAACCACAAATCGCCAGGATGCAATTAAAGTCATTGCGCCACAAGCAGATTTAGTAATTGTGGTTGGCTCAACAAACTCTTCTAACTCAGTTCGTTTAGTCGAAGTGGCCAAGGAATATGGCACACCACAGGCTTACTTAATTGACTATGCCGCAGAAGCAAAAGAAGAATGGCTAACCGGTGTTGAAACAATTGGCGTCACTAGTGGCGCTTCAGTACCTGAGATCTTGGTCGATGATCTCTTGAAGTGGTTAGCCGAGCGCGGTTTCGGCGAAGTAGAAACCGTTACTGCTGCGCAAGAATCATTGCTATTCGCGCTGCCGCCAGAACTTCGAAAAGATCTAAAAGCAGCTGCTCAATAACTTACTCAGCGCGCTGGCGCTTTTGTGCCTTGGCGCGACGATCAAAATAGAAATACCAGGCATAGGCAGCTGAGATCAACAAGAACGGTGCTTGGCTGGCAAGGGCTGCCAAGAAGTCGATACCTAAGCGAGTGATCGATAGCCCACTCTTAGTTATCAGCTCGAGAAAAGCAAGGGAAGCAAAAGCAAGTGGAGGGTTGACCGCTGCCACATAGCTAGTGCCATTGCGACCATATTGAACGCCTCCGAAGGTAACTAACATGATCACTAAACCAGTGACGATGCCAAAACCGTTACGCAAAAGAAGTTCTAGGTAAGAGAAGATTCCGATGAAGAAGAACTGCAGAACGATAATGCCCTCTTTTTTCAGGCCAGGCCCACTGATTGCAATTTTACGGCCAACTGTGGTACTCATTATTTCTCTTCCTCTTCAGCGTCTATGTAATCAATCTCTAGGGAAGCAGATTTGATCGCACGAACTTCATCATCAACATCACTTAGTGGCGCTAGTTTATTAGCGCCAGTACTTACTCCGAGGTTCACCATGCTGCGAGCGGGGCGTAATAATGAAGTTTCAGCGGTCTGAACTACATCGTTAAAGCCACGTTCGACCGATTTAATGCGATCACCCAAAGTAGCTAGCTTGGTATGTAGTGTGCCAATTCGCTTTAGGAGCTCAGAGGCATGACCTTGAATTGCATTTGCGTTATCGGCTAGATCTTGGCGGCCAAAGGCATATGCCACGGTACGAAGCAGCGCCAACATATTTGTTGGAGTCGCGATAGTTACATTCTTAGCGAAAGCCTTTTCTAGCAACATTGGATCAACCCGCAGAGACTCAGACAAAATTGATTCAAATGGCGCAAATAGCACTACAAAATCAGGGGAGAAGGTAACGCCTTGGTAATCACGCTTTGCCAGTGCTTCGACATGCTTTAACAAATCTTTAGCATGTTGCTGCATAAGTGAATCGCGCGTTTCTTCATCATCGGCATCGATTGCCTCTAAGAAGCGAGTAAATGGAAACTTAGAGTCAATAAAAATGCGCGAGCCACCGGGAATAGCAATTTGAATATCGGGGCGAGAGATTTCATCATTGCCGCGATCAGAACTTTGTTTCTCAAAGTGAATGCCTTCGATAAGGCCAGCATTTTCTAGCAGCATTTCGAGTTGAACTTCACCAAAGCGCCCACGAGTTTGTGAACTAGATAGTGCGCCCGCTAGCTTTGTAGCTTGCTCAAGTAAGTTTTGGTTACCGACCTGCATTGATTCGATTTGAGTTTTAATGGCAGATTCGGCAGCAGCACGTTTTGTTTCAGCATCGGCAGTTTGAGTAGAAAGTGAACTCATGCGAGTCTTCACATCATCTAAAGCTTGGTTGAGCGCAGCACTTGTAGTGTTCTGCGAATTCATGGTTGCGATCTGGCTCGTTAAATTTTCAACGAGTGCTTTAGCCCCGGCAAGTTCGGCGGCAATAGCAGCTGAAGTTGAACCACCTTGTGCTTGATCTGCCTTGTTTTTAAGGCTGGCAATGAAGAAGCCAAGGCCTAAACCGATGGCTAGGCCTGTTAGAAGAACCACTACTGATGCTGACATAGGCTCATCGTGGCAGGAAGGGCTGACATACTCGCGTAGGCTCTACTCCTCGTGAGCCTCTCAATTGGAATCGTCGGTCTGCCAAACGTGGGAAAGTCGACCCTTTTTAATGCCCTCACCAAAAATAACGTTCTAGCCGCCAACTACCCCTTTGCCACGATCGAGCCAAACGTGGGCGTCGTGGGCGTGCCCGATGAGCGTCTAGCCAAGCTCGCTGAAATCTTTGCTTCCGAAAAGATCCTGCCAGCAGTGGTCTCATTTGTTGATATCGCCGGCATCGTTAAGGGCGCATCTGAAGGCGCCGGCCTTGGCAATAAGTTCCTAACTAATATTCGCGATACCGATGCGATCTGCCAAGTTATTCGAGTTTTCTCCGATGGCGATGTAGTTCACGTCGATGGTCGCGTTGATCCAGCCAGCGATATGGAAACAATCAATACCGAATTAGCGTTAGCTGATCTACAAACTATTGAAAAAGCGCTGCCACGTCTGGAAAAAGAAGTTCGCCTTTCTAAAGATAAGCAAACTGTTCTAGATGCCGCAATCGCCGCAAATGAATGGCTGCAATCAGGTAAGCCACTTTCGCAGAGCAAAATTGATTTAAGTGAAATTGCCGAGCTGCACCTATTGACCGCTAAACCATTCTTATATGTTTTCAACGTTGATGCAGCTGAATTAAATGATGCTGACCTGCGTAAGAAGTTACAAGATCTAGTAACACCAGCCGAAGCAATTTTCCTTGATGCTAAGACTGAAGCTGAACTCGCTGAACTAAGCGATGAAGATGCCCTCGAATTGTTGCAATCAATTGGTTTGAAAGAACCAGGTCTTGCGACTTTAGCCCATGTCGGGTTTAAAACTCTAGGTCTGCAGACCTATTTAACTGCTGGCCCTAAAGAAGCACGTGCATGGACAATTCATAAAGGTGACACCGCACCCATGGCCGCTGGTGTTATTCATACCGATTTCCAAAAGGGATTTATTAAAGCCGAAATCGTCGGTTTTGCAGATCTCGTTGCAGCAGGATCCATGGCTGAAGCGAAAGCTAAAGGCAAAGTACGCATGGAAGGCAAGGAATATGTAATGGCCGACGGAGACGTCGTTGAATTTCGCTTTAACGTTTAATTAATTTAAATCTGTTGGCTGAACTGGATGTCTTTGCGGTGTCTAATTGCAACTGAATTCTTGTATGCTGGCTGTGAGGGTACCGTAGCCATCTCCGTAGTATTTGAACCTCATTTGCCCCACTTGACCAGCGTATAGAGATCCCAAAGAATCGTTCGTCCAGCCGATGGCAACTCCGTTTTTCTCGACATTTACCTTTGCGTATAGCGAAGAGGAGCAGCCTTGCTTTGAAATCACATTAATGTCCCATTGGTAGCAGGAGTTACAGTCGTACCCGCGATCGACCCACTTATAAGCGATTATGTCGGTTCCGGATGCCCAAGTTGCTTCGGAGTAACCGGCTGGATACCACGGTGCATCATCAACTGCTGACTGAAATCGGGACTGAGCCGAATTATAAGTTGATGCCAGTCTTGAGCTAATCGAATAAGCATATCTCAACCCACATTCGCCAACCAGATTGTAAGTAAATTCTCTAGAGAATTTGAACGAAAGTGGAGCGACTGTGTTGGAATCAATCCTCGGGTTCTCAGAGAGAAGCGCTTTTAGTTGGGAAGTTGCAGAATCTCTGACGGTTTTAGCTACATCTGGAATCGCCTCGCTTGTCCAGGCGTTTTTTCGGGCGAAGATTGGTGGATACCTCTTGTCCGCTCGAGAGATGGCTTTCTGAAAAGATTTAATACGTTTCGAGTAAATTGCCTGATCATCAGAGTCAAACATCGCTCTCTCGAGTTTTGGGCAAACGACTTTCTTGAGCCCTGAGATTTGCTGACTCGAAATCAGTTCGCTTAACTTGACGTTTTTATCTGATTCATCAATTCGATAAGTATCAATCGCAATAAGACCGCCAACAACCAAGGCGGGTATAGCTATTGCGCTAGCTATGGCAGCTCGCAACTGCTTTTTGGTTAGCTTAGGAATGTATTGCACTAGGGTCTTTTTCAAGATAGGCAGGAGACCCCGAGCATGTTTAGAGGGTTTGGGTAGGTAAGCACCAAGTGGTTTTCGAGATTTAGATGCAACTTGCTCATCTAGTACAGCCTCGGGGCTTGGATTCCCACAAGCATTGCAAAAACGTGCTTTATCTAGCCCAGTAAGATCGTGTCCGCAGTTTGTGCAAAACATTTAGCCCCCTAGAAGCTTGCCTATTCAAAAACATATCACACCATCGTAGGTGTCAGGACAAAGACAGTGAAGAGCCTGACCAAATTCATCCGAGCTTATGGGCCTAAAATGATTGAGACGCCCAATCAACAATATAAGTAGCTGAAGTTTTCGTGCGTCCTGAGATTTAAATTCGGAACCGTACCCCTAAACTTGTCTTTGAAATTCTTCAATTTGAAATCGATAGTGGGGGTCCGCCGTGAAAACTTGCAACAACTGTGGCATGTCAATCGAGGAGGCGACGCTTTTTTGTGCGGGCTGCGGTACCCAATTGCCTAAGTCAAAATCTAGGGCCAAGTTATTCGTAATCGCGGGCGCTATTTTGGCAATCGGTGCCATCGGCGCTGCTTTGTTCGTAATGAACACCAATGTTCGCTTTTCAGCGGCTTACAAAAGTTTGTCGTCGCTCTGCGCGGTCGTTGAAAGAATTGATGCACCAATTACAACACCTGACGAAGCAAGCGACTACGCTGACCAAATTCGATCTTTCTTACTGCAAGCCATAAAGGAAGATGAACCCCGAGCAAAACCATTTCAGATGATTCCCGGCGATCTTGATTCCTACCGTAAATCCGTGCAGGAATTCGCTGAAGCCGAAACCATGAGACAAATCCAGGCAGATCCTTGGGGATTTCTGACCTCAGGCCCTGTTATACGTCAAACAGTGGTGTTGCCTACATACATCACCGACACATCAGTAGAAATCAAATCACGCGCCATCAAACTGTGTGAACCCTACTTGGCAAAATAATCGTTCGTAGCGCATTCAGTTAGCCGGCGGCGTTCGACGTGAAATTTGTTTGGGTAATCTGGGGCCTATTTGCCCATTCCTCTTTTCCAAATGTTTCACGAGAGAAAAGTTTGATTAGCTAAGAATCGAATCTAGACACTCACAATTACGCAACGATTAGTCCATATACAGCGGAAAAGGTAAGATTTGCCTTGTGCGGCTGAGGGAATTGGCCTCTGTAGGACCAAATCGTTGGATAGAGGCAAGGCCTGAAATCGGGCTGGCTTCCTAAGGAAAGTAGCTTTCGTGGCCAAGATTCAAGCACACCTAAAAGACCTGCCAATTAAGAAGCGCGAAGATCTGCGTAACGTTGCAATTATCGCGCACGTTGACCATGGCAAGACCACTCTCGTTGATGCCATGTTGTGGCAATCAGGTGCTTTTGCGGCGCACAAGGTGCAGGGCGAAGGTCAAGATCGCATGATGGATTCAATGGATCTAGAACGCGAAAAGGGCATCACGATTCTTGCGAAGAACACAGCGGTAAAGCGCGGTGCGACAATTGTTAACATCATTGATACTCCGGGCCACGCAGATTTCGGTGGCGAAGTTGAACGTGGTCTCGAAATGGTTGACGGCGTTATCTTGTTAGTCGATGCATCAGAAGGTCCACTGCCACAAACACGTTTCGTTTTGCGTAAAGCCCTCGAAAAGAATCTGCCCGTTATTTTGTTGATCAACAAAGTTGACCGTCCCGATTCACGTATCGCCGAAGTTGTTGACGAGGCCTACGAACTCTTCCTTGACCTTGGTGCAAACGAAGAACAAATTGAATTCCCAGTTGTTTACGCATCAGCTAAAGCCGGTCGCGCATCACTTACTCGTCCAGCAGATGGCGGAATGCCAGAAGAAACAAACCTCGATGTTTTATTCGACACTATCTTCTCGGCAATTCCAGCACCTGAATATCACGAAGGCGCACCGCTACAAGCACACGTTACCAACCTAGACTCGTCACCATTCCTGGGTCGTCTTGCACTATGTCGCGTACGCGAAGGTGTTATTAAAAAGGGACAATCTGTTACTTGGATTAAGACAGATGGCACAACAGAGCGGGTAAAGATTTCAGAGCTACTAATTACTGAAGCGCTAGAGCGCGTACCAACCCTTGAAGCGCACCCTGGCGACATCATTGCCGTTGCTGGTATCGACACAATTACCTTGGGCGAGACGCTGGCTGATAATGAAAATCCTCATGCACTGCCTTTGATCATCGTTGATGAACCATCTATTTCGATGACTATTGGTATCAATACTTCACCGCTAGCGGGCAAGAGCGGCAAGCTGCTTACTGCGCGCCAAGTTAAGGGCCGCCTTGATGCTGAGCTAGTCGGTAACGTTTCATTGCGCGTTCTAAATACTGATCGCCCAGATACTTGGGAAGTTCAAGGCCGCGGCGAACTTCAGCTAGCTGTTCTAGTTGAAATCATGAAGCGCGAAGGTTTCGAACTAACTGTTGGTAAGCCACAAGTAGTTATCAAGAAAATTGATGGCAAGGTTCACGAACCAATGGAGCGTTTAACAATTGATGCACCTGAAGAATATTTAGGTGTTCTTACTCAGTTGATGGCGCTTCGTAAGGGTCGCATGGAGCAAATGGTTAACCATGGCACTGGCTGGATCCGTCTTGATTACAAAGTTCCTTCACGTGGCTTGATCGGTTTTAGAACTGAGTTCTTAACTGAAACTCGCGGCACCGGTTTGCTCCACCACGTCTTTGATGGTTACGAGCCTTGGTTCGGAGATATTCGTACTCGTGCAACTGGTTCTCTTGTTTCAGACCGCATGGGCACTGTTACTTCATACGCACTTTACGGAACCCAAGATCGCGGAACTATTTTCGTTGAACCTGGCGATGAAGTTTACGAAGGCATGGTTATTGGCGAGAACTCTCGTAACGATGACATGGACGTTAACTGTGTTCGCGAAAAGAAACTTACCAACATGCGTGCTTCAGGTACCGATGAATCAGAACGTTTGATTCCACCTAAGAAGCTAAACATGGAAGGTGCTCTCGAATTCTGTCGCGAAGATGAATGCGTTGAAGTTACTCCAGCCGTTGTTCGTATTCGTAAAGTAGTCCTTGATCAAGCCGAACGTGGTCGCATGACTTCACGTCAGAAAAAGGCTAATTTAGACGCTTAATTCTTAATTTTGATCGAGAAAGCCCTGTACTAGTAACTCAGTTCAGGGCTTTCTCATTTCCACTTAGCTTTCACAATTGTTACCTATTCGATGAATTCCCAGAATTAACACGTAGCATCGCCAGATCAACCGCACCTTTATTCAGCTCGGAAAGGCTTGAGTAATGAAGAAAAGATACTTCCCACTTATTGCGATTGGTTTAGCAATGTTTGTTTTCGGGGCTGGAGCGCTGACGGCAGAGAAAGTGATGTCTTCCCGGATAGCTTCGCGCGTGCATGAGCAATTGCCCAATGCAACAGATGTAGAGGTATCGATTCCGCTAAGCAATATTCCAAGTGATATGACATCGGATTCAATCAAGTCAGCTCAGATTGATATTAGTCAATCATCAGATGACAGCACGAAAATCTCGCCCTCGCTAGAAATTAGCGCTCGCAACATCGCAAAATCCAAACCAAATCTCATCGGCACACTGGAAGTCACTGCAACTATCCCTGCTGCCACAATTCTCAAACAAGCCGACTTTGCCGATGCTGAAATAGTGGGAAACACTTTGCAGGTTTCGGTTGGATCAGGTGGCCTTGGTAGGGCATCGTTGATTCCAAAGTATTCAAACAATCAACTCTATTTCGAACTCAAGAGCGTATCTGTCTTTGGTAGCGAAATTCCGGCTTCAACATTACCGGCAGATGTTCAAGATCAGATTAAAAGTAGGAGCGTGCGAGACCTTGATATCCCCATAGGCATGAAAGTAAAAACTGTTTCTATAAGCAGCAAAGGACTTTCGCTAAAACTATATGGAAACAATATCCAAATCGGCAATTTTGGCTCAATATTTAAGGATAAATAATGACACTTAATTTCGGAAAGATTCTTCCTAAGGATCCCAGTACCTTTAATGGTCACAGATTCATTCGAGTAGTCACTGCCTTTTTTCTGCTTGTTGCTCTAGTCCGTAGTTTTATTCACGTGTTTTCAGCCGATGGTGGAGCCAACAGCATTGCAGGCATAGATATCTCGGTCGAAGGTGGAAATAACATCATTGCGATCTTTCATCAATGGGGAGCAATTCAGCTAATTCTGGCCACGCTTCTTTCAATACTGTTTTTCCGTTATCCAGGATTAACCCCATTGATTGTGCTAACCCTTGCAGTTGACCCAATCATGCGGGCAATTTCTGGGCAAATAAAGTCTCTGACTGTTGAAGGAACTCCACCTGGCGAGGCTCTTAATTGGCCTATCTTCGTTTTGCTGGCTGCGCTATTCGTTGCCACTTTGGTGGAAAGAAAAGATTCAAAGGCTTAGTTATAGAGATTTAGCTAACTGCAGATATTTTAGAATTGCTAAGGTTTTAAAGTCTTCGCCTTCTTGTGCATCAGGAAGTAAGACTGAGTAAGCCCTAGAAAGTTCTTTACGAACGTATGCGTAGGACAAATCAAGACGGGTTCCGATCTCTTGTACTGAAACGCCTTGGGCCATGAGGGCAATGATGGAACGCTGGCGCGAGGATAAGTCGTAATATCGATTCATATCTGGATCTACGTTTTCTTCGGCAAGTGAGGCAAATTCCTCCCAGTTGCCCTTGCTTACTGAAGTTTCCTTAATGATTTTTGCGTAATCATCCGCAGACATCTCGCCACTTTTTTCAAAGAAAGACCATCCGTTACGCATCGAAGGAGGTACGCGCTTAAACATTTTATGAACTTTGTACTGCGAGTAGATAACAATTCCGATGTATTCATTAATTGTGCGTAGCGCGATACCAAGTTCAATTCCATTAAGACCATTTGTTTCAAGGCCGAAGTCGAGTAATGCAACATCTGCTTTTCTTACTAGCGCGCGGTCTAGCGCTTCATCGCTTCCAGCAAAAGATCCAATTATTTCAAGGTCTTTGTGCTGAGAGAGTGCTTGATGTAGAAATTGGCGAAGCGCATGGTCATTCTCGACATACATGACACGTGTTGAGCGCATGCCCTACTTTCTCATAGATTGTGCTGTTTCGGCAGAGCAACTGTCACAGGTGTTACTTCTGATCGAAGGAAACTTCTAGTTGATACCCAAGACCAGGCGCAGTAATAATTGATTTAGTGCCATTTAATAGTTCAACCCAGGAATCGATGATTGCGCTTCCTATGCCAGGCTTGATCTTGTATAGATCTGCTCCAGGCCCATCATCTGCGATAGAAATTTTAGTAACACCGGTTGTGCTTGTAGAAACTTCGACCTGTACCAGACTGATCGGGCCATGAGCAAGAGTGTTTAATAGGGCCTGCTCAGCTATTCGGTACAAGCCAAGCATTTGGTGATGATCTAATTTCTCACTCGCGTCATCT
This sequence comes from Bifidobacterium breve, assembly GCA_945885625.1. GTDB lineage: Bacteria > Actinomycetota > Actinomycetes > Nanopelagicales > Nanopelagicaceae > Planktophila. The sequence continues at coordinate 59,669 of CAMCYS010000008.1, forward strand.
ATATCTATAGTGATTTTAATTTCTAATTCAAACTGAAGTACCAAGGCTTCAAAAGCGCCTTCTAACCCAACGGAATCAAAATTTGGGGATAAGACTTCAATCAAATTCTTTAAATCCTTACCACGAGAATTTTCTAAACGTGTAATTACTCTCTCGAGTATTTCATTACCTTCTGTGGTGGAGGTACCCACAATAGATTTCAATTTTATGCCCGAGAGGAATAGATCTGATTGCAGACGATCATGCAGAAACTGCGCGGTTTTCCGCCTAAATTCCTCACCTTGGTTAACTAAATCTTGCCGATCAGTTTTTAACTGTGCAACTAAGTTGTTTGCATCATTGAGGCGAGTAATGATGCTCCGTTCAGCGCGATGCATCACATAAAGAGCAAATAGGGCAAAGATTAGCGACACGATAAACATATTAGGCGAAGCAGTAAGCACTGGCGGAATGTCGTAACCAAATTGGTTTTCAAAAATTGGTATAAAAATAAGGTAAAAAATAAATTGGAATGATACGCCAAAGGCAACTTCTAAAATGTAAAAGAAAAGACTTTTGCCGCTCCAAAATCGGTACTTACCAATAATGTAAGCCAAAGCTGAAAAAACTAAGGCTGGCAGCGCGGCAAGCAAAAAAATTAAAAATACCGCCTTAAATCTCTCTAACCCATGTGTTTCTTCCAAGACTAGTGGGCTAAAGCGAGAGGACATTAAAGAGAAAATAAGAAAGAAAATTAAATACGGGTTGTATGGATACGGCCCGATTTTTGATAAGGCGTTTTTAATCCACGTGCTCAAGGACGACCTCATAGCCGAGTTTCCCACGGATTATGCGACTTGGTAAGTCTTTGTGTCACAGTTGTTACCTTGTTAATGCCTAAACAGTAATTTCTGTGAAGGATTTTTCGCTCTTTTGAAACTTTTCGGGGGATTTTTCTTGATGGCTTTATCTTGTGGAAATGATGACCTCGATTGGAATCTTTCGCCGGAGATATTTAAGTAATTTTCTCGCGATTGTGTTAGCAGTATCTGGTTTGCAAGCTATTGCTATTAGTTCTGCGCCGACTGCATCAGCGCTTACTTGGACTGATGTCACTGGTCCCACTGGCCGCGCTAAGGACTGGCAACATATTAGAACAAACAATGATGGCTCCGTTATTGGTGTTGTGTCTCAGGGTGCCATCCAGGGAAACTTAGGAGATTTGTACTTGTCGCGAGATTCTGGTGCGAGCTGGACATACACCTCTCAGCCGACGAGTAATTATTATGGCCTTTACCGGTTGGCAATTAGCGGAAATGGAAATATCGCTATCGCAGCCGATGATTCGTACATCGTTAAAGCGACTTACTCGGGCTCAGCTTGGAGCTATTCGACCCGCGCGTGGTCTAATCCGTCAGGTTCAGGGACAAATCAACGCTGTGCTGGATACGGCCCCAACTTCAACTCTTTCGCAGCCAGCACTGATGGTTCCAATTGGGTTGCCGGTGCTCGCGATGAAGGGTGTGTGTATTCATCTTCTGACAGTGGTGCAAATTGGTCCAATGCGAATATTGGTGGAACAAACTTTGGGTCAGCAATAAGTGCAGATGGCACGATTAGAGTGACATCGAATACAAACGGAAACATATACAGAAATTCCGGTTCTGGCTGGTCTGCGATTAGCACTTCAGGTCTGCCAGCTTCAACGGGTTGGTCCCACATCGCTTGCGACTCAACGTGTACAAAAATGGCAATTGCTACTTACGGCGGAAAAATTTATACAACATCGAATTCAGGTGCGAACTGGAGCGCTGGTGGTTCTGCTAATCGAAATACAGTAGACCTCTCTATGAGTTTAGACGGAAGCGTAATTGCTATTGCAGATGGCGCCGAAATCTATATTTCAAAAGATTTGGGGGCAACCTGGTCTGGTGAAGGGCAAACGGGTAAAACTTGGACAGGCGTGACTGTCAGTGGCGATGGAACGAAAATATACGCCGCAGCAAGTGATGGAACCATTCGCAAGGCTAATATTCCACCCACTATAAGCGTGGCGTGTAGTGGTGGTGGCTCATTTAGCATTGAGAACAATGTTGTCACGACCAGCACATTAGATTGTGCTGGTGCGGTAGTGATACCTGATGGAGTTACATCGATCGCTAGTAATGCATTTTATCGGGTGGGAAAAACTGCCGAAGAGCAGCTCAGAATTACCTCAGTCACTATCGCAAATTCGGTCACATCAGTCGGAGCTCATGCCTTCAATGCAAATAAGGGTATAACCTCTCTAACGCTTGGAACTGGCCTGACTACGATAGGGGCTTATGGGTTTCGCGACCTTTATGCTTTAACAAACTTGGTAATTCCACCAAGTGTTAGAACAATTGGTACCTGGGCATTCGCA
>CAMCYS010000009.1 GCA_945885625.1 Bifidobacterium breve
TGCTGCTGCCGAAACACCATTACGCAGCGTTCCCAGCTCGGTATCGATCACTTTGCTCGATCCTTTCGGTAACTATGTCGGCGGAGTGGGCGGTGACTTAAATGCTCAGAAAATTACTGATTACCTTGTCGGCACTTTGCCAGCTAACGCTGCCAAATATGGAAATCGACCTTTCACTTTAGAAATTCCAGGTTCTGACTTTCGAGTATTGGCTAAAGTGTTGCCATCTGCACTCGGTTCAGTCTTTGTCGCACAGTCATTGGCTGGTGTAGATGAGACTGCTGCACGTTTGCGAGTAGTTTTTGTGTTAATTGGTTTGCTAGCACTTTTGCTTATTGCATTTGCTTCTCGAATGGTAATTAGAGTTGGTTTGAGACCACTTGTTGCAGTTGAAGAAACGGCTGAGAAAATCGCTGCCGGTGACTTATCTGCACGTTTGCCTGATGCTAAACCTGATACTGAAGTTGGTCGACTAGTTACTTCGCTAAACGCAATGCTTTCTCGAATTGAAGAATCATTTGCTGCGCGCACTGCTAGTGAAAACAAGTTGCGTCGTTTTGTGGCCGATGCCAGCCATGAATTGCGCACACCACTTACTGCGATTCGTGGTTTTGCTGAACTACATCGTCAAGGTGCGGTTAAAGGTGAAGCTGCAACTTCTGAATTGGTGGGTCGAATTGAAAGTGAGTCAGTGCGCATGGGTGCTTTGGTAGAAGATTTATTAGCTTTGGCTCGGTTAGATCAATCAAGAGAATTAAGTCTCGCCCCAATTAATCTAACTGAATTAGTAACTGAAGCAGTTGCATCAGCCAGGGCAGCTGGCCCAGATCACCCAATCACTCTTGATTCGCCAGATGAATCTTTTATTTTGGGTGATGCGGGTAAAATCCACCAAGTTGTAGCAAATTTATTAGCTAATGCTCGAATTCACACTCCAATTGGCACGCCAATCACGGTTTCGATTGAGAGCAATGACGAAGGTACTTCTATCTCGATTGCCGACGCTGGGCCTGGCTTATCGCTAGAGGATCAAGCCCGTATTTTTGAGCGCTTTTACCGCGCAGACCCATCACGAAACCGCGCTAAAGAGGAAGGAAGTGGCCTAGGTCTTTCTATCGTTGACTCAGTGATGCAGGCCCACGGTGGCAAAGTTATCGTGACTTCAAAGTTAGGTGAAGGCGCAACCTTTACGGTTTTCTTCCCACTAGCAGCTAGTTAAGCGACTCCATCGCACGAAGTGTTGCTATGCGCTCCTGAATTGGCGGATGCGAGGCAAACATTTTTGATACTGCTTTGGCATCTAGCGGCGACTCAATCCAGATATGTGCAACAGCTGTTGATTTCTGGCGCACCACCGTGGAATCAGCAGCCAAGACTTCAAGAGCGCTTCGAAGTCCAGCTGGGTTACGAGTAAAAGCAACGGCAGTTGCATCAGCTAAAGATTCTCGTTTACGTGAAATCGCAGATTTCAACATCATGGCCGCAATTGGTGCCAAAATTAAAACGACAAGCGAAACAACCAACATAATCGGATTGCCGTTGCTATCACGATCGCGACGGCCACCACCAAACCACATCATGCGCATCAAAATGTCACTGATCAGGGCGATAACACCGGCTGTTGTGGCTGCAACTGCTGAAACTAAAGTATCGCGATTTCCAACATGCGCCATCTCATGCGCGATCACACCTTGCAATTGATCGCGATCCATCGCATCTAAAATCCCGGTTGTAAATGCAATGAGAGCATGTTCAGGGTTTCGCCCAGTTGCAAAAGCATTCGGTGCGCTATCTTCAACGATAGCTACTTTTGGCATTGGTAAACCACTGGCGATTGTTATCTCTTGAACCAAGCCAAATAGTTTAGGGTTATCGCTCTCTTGAATTAGTTTTGCGCCAGTCATGGTTAAAACCAATTTGTCCGAGCCGTAGTAAGAGCCCCAGACTGAAAACAAAGTTAACCCAACTGCAAATGGAACAATCGCTGTGCTACTCGTGCCCAAGTAGGTAAAGATTGAAATTAGAACTAGCCAAGTCAGGGCGCCCATTACTCCTAGGAGAAAGAAAGTTTTGCGCTTATTTGAGCTTTGCGCTTCACGGAAAGAGAACGTTGCCATAGGCCGTTAAAAGCTTACGTTTGGAGCGTTTCGGTTAGTTGCTTCGTCAACTTCGTAGAATTCGCGCTCATCTACTTTGGCAAAGCCAGCAAAGAAATTGGTTGGAATACTTTTAACTGCAGTATTTAGTAAACGAACGCTGTCGTTATAGAACTGGCGAGAAAACGCAACTTTGTTTTCAGTGGTCGCCAACTCTTCTTGTAGCGATATGAAATTAGCTGATGCCTTTAGATCAGGATACGCCTCAGCAACTGCTAATAAGCCGCGAAGTGCTTGAGTCAACATGCCATCAGCGGCAGAAACATCAGCAACAGTTGAAGCGGTTGTAGCTTTTGCTCGCGCAGTTATGACTGCGTCAAAAGTTGATTGTTCGTGTGTGGCATAACCTTTTACAGTTTCAACTAAATTTGGGATTAGATCTGCACGACGCTTGAGTTGGACTTCAATCTGCGCAAAGGCTTCATCGACTGCGATATTTAATCTAATTAATCGGTTGTACTGAGCAATAAAAAAGATAACCAGCAGAAGAACGATTCCGCCGACAATAAGAGTTGTCTTCATTTTGACTCCTTAGTAAATAAAAGCGCTAGGCTATTGAATTATGGTTTGGTGGAAATTAATCCAGGAACGACTTGCCGTTGGCCCACGTTGTCCTTGATATCTAGAAGCATAAACGGCTGAACCATAAGGATGCTCCGCAGGAGATGAGAGTTTGATTAGACAAAGTTGTCCGATCTTCATTCCTGGAAATAACTTCACTGGCAAATTTGCCACATTTGAAAGCTCGAGAGTGATGTGGCCAGAAAAACCTGGGTCAATAAAGCCAGCAGTTGAGTGAGTTAGTAAACCAAGGCGACCTAGAGAGGACTTTCCTTCAAGGCGGCCAGCAATATCATCGGGCAAAGTGATAATTTCAAATGTTGAAGCCAGTACAAATTCACCTGGGTGCAGAATGAAGTGTTCATTTGGTTCGACGACAACTTCGCGGGTTAGCTCGGATTGCTCGATCGATGGATCAATTACCGAATACTTATGGTTCTCAAAGACCCGAAAAAAACGATCTAGTCGAACATCAACGCTGGAAGGCTGAACCATCGATTCGGCAAAGGGTTCAACCGCAACCCGGCCAGCGGTAATTTCAGCTCGAATATCGCGATCACTTAGAAGCACGAGTGTGAGCCTACCCCAGCAAACACGCCTACCTGCTCTAGCACTTGCCTAAGTTACTGATGGGTAGCATTATTTGCCCATGAGCCATTACATAGCCAATCTGCGCGATATTGAATTCTGCCTCTTTGACCTACTTGGTCGCGAAAAAGTCATGGGCACTGCTCCTTACGGTGATGTCGATCGTGACACCGCCGTCGGAATGCTCGAAGAGATGAAACGTCTTTGCGAGAACGATCTTGCAGCTTCCTTTGTTGAAGGCGATCGCGTTGGTGCAATTCTTAATAAAGAGAGTGGAAATGTAACGCTGCCTGAAAGCTTTAAGAAATCATATAAAGCATATGTTGATGGTGAATGGTGGCGGCTTGATGCACCAGTTGAACTAGGTGGCATGAAAGTTCCACCATCTGTTCGTTGGGCAATGGCTGAAATGGTTTTGGGATCAAACCCAGCAATTCATATTTATGCATCTGGTTACGCGTTCGCTCAAGTTGCCTACGTGTTAGGTACTGAGCCTCAGAAGAAGATGGCAAAGCACATGGTTGATAAGCACTGGGGTGCAACCATGCAACTTACTGAACCAGATGCTGGTTCTGATGTTGGCGCTGGTCGTACTAAAGCTGTTCAACAACCTGATGGCACATGGCATATCACTGGTACCAAGCGTTACATCACATCAGGGGATGCTGACTTCTATGACAATGTAATGCACTTCGTGCTTGCTCGTCGTGAAGGCGGCGGGCCAGGAACCAAGGGTCTTTCACTATTCCTGATTCCTAAATTTATCTTTGATTTAGAAACCGGCGAACTTGGCAAACGCAATGGCGTTTTTGTAACCGCCCTTGAAGACAAAATGGGACTTAATGTTTCAGCTACCTGCGAAGTTAATTTGGGTGAGAAAGAACCTGCGGTTGGTTATTTGCTAGGTGAAGTACATGAAGGTATTGCGCAAATGTTTAAAGTTATTGAGTTTGCGCGCATGATGGTTGGAACTAAAGCAATTGCAACCCTTTCGGCTGGCTACCAACAAGCACTGCTCTATGCAAAGCAGCGCATTCAGGGCGGCGATATGAAAGTCATGAACGATAAAGCCAGCCCACGCGTAGAGATTATTCGCCACCCAGATGTACGCCGTTCGCTAATGGTGCAGAAGTCCTACAGCGAAGGCATGCGTGCACTTGTTCTATATACCGCATCGATCCAAGATGAGATCGAACTTGCGATCAAAGCTGGCGATGCCGACCGCACCAAAGATATGGAAGCACTTAATGACTTACTGCTTCCAATTGTTAAAGGTTATGGCTCTGAAAAGTCGTGGACACTTCTTGGAACTGAATCACTACAAACTTTTGGTGGCGCCGGATTTACTCGTGACTGGCCACTCGAGCAATATGTACGCGATGCCAAGATCGATACTTTGTATGAAGGTACAACTGCGATTCAAGGTCTTGACTTCTTCTTCCGTAAAATTGTTAAAGACGGTGGCCGCGCAATTGGTTTACTCGGCAAAGAAATTAAAACATTTGCCGAAACTGGTGGCGTACATGCTGCTGAAAAAGAGGCACTACTCAAGGCACTTGGTGATTTGAATGCAATCATCGCAACCTTAGTAGCGCACGCAATGGAATCACAAACAGATCCCGAGAAGATTTACACCGTTGGTTTAAATACATCGCGCTGTTTAATGGCAGTCGGTGACATCATTACCGCTTGGTTACTACTGCGCCAAGCTGATATCGCTCTTGAAAAGATTCCGAATGCGGGCAAGGATCTTGAGTTCTATAACGGCAAAATCGCCTCAGCTAAGTTCTTTGTCACCAATTACCTGCCACACATCACAGCAGATCGCAAAATTGTCGAAGCAACCGACAATTCGATCATGAATATCTCAGACGCAGCCTTCTAAATCCGCCCGATTAGCTCGTAAACTGAAGAATGCCGGTAGCCAATCAGTTACCCTTGCGAGATGTTCAAAGCACGCCGTAGCGAGATCCTGTTAACTCTGGCTGCGATCATGTTTGCTTCAAATGGTATCGCCTCAAAACTTCTACTAAACGATTACATTTCGGCTTGGCGATTAGCCCAAGTTCGTTCCATCTCAACTTTTATTCTTCTCTTGGCGCTAGTCGCATGGCGGGCACCGAAAACTTTGCGTATGACCAAGCAGGAATTACCGCGTTTAGCAGCCCTTGGCGCTTTTGGCATTGCAGCGGTAAATGGCGCCTATTTCTTAGCTATTTCCCGCATGCATGTGAGTATCGCTCTACTTATTGAATTCACCGCACCACTTTGGATCGTGCTTTATCTACGTTACGTTCGCAAGAAGCAGGTGCCTAATGAAATGTGGGCTGCCCTATTTTTGGCACTTCTCGGCTTGGCATTTGTTGCCCAGGTTTGGAAAGGTTTAACTCTCGATGGAGTTGGCGTGCTCGCAGCTCTGGGCGCAGCATTTGCACTGGCTTTCTTCTTCTTAGCTGGTGAAGGAATCACTGCAAATCGCGATAATCAATCAACGACTATGTGGGGCTTTGGTTTCGCAGCTCTTACTTGGTCTTTACTGATGCCGATTTGGACATTCCCGTTTGAAATTTTCACGGTTTCAGTTCCATTGGGCGGCGCTTTTGAGGGATATAGCGCTTCGGGTTGGGTGCTGATTCTTTATGTAGTTGTGATGGGAACAATCTTGCCGTATCTATGCGTGATGAATGGTTTGCGTAGCCTTTCCGCAGCAGCGACAAGCGCATTTGGAATGTTAGAGCCGATCTTTGCTGGCGCTGTAGCATGGTTCTGGTTTAGTGAATCGTGGACAGTGCTTCAATTGTTTGGCGGGGTAATTGTGATTGCCGGAATTTACCTGGCAGATCGCGCAAAAAGTGCTACTAAATAAATATTTTAGATAATTAGTTTTCTTCACGTTCGCGCTGTTGAGTGAAATCTTGCATTCCGCTATTTACTGGCATATCAACAAAACGCGCAATGTGAAGTTGGGCTGAAACTGTAATTGTGCGAGTTGGTCCGTTACGGTGCTTCGCCACAATTAAATCGGCCTCACCGGAACGACTTTGTGGATCATATAAATCATCGCGATGTAACAAAATAACTACGTCGGCATCTTGTTCAATCGAACCTGATTCGCGAAGATCTGAAAGCATTGGTTTCTTATCAGAGCGTTGTTCGGGTGAACGGTTTAGCTGCGAGATTGCAATAACCGGGACATCTAACTCTTTGGCCATTAACTTCAAGTGGCGAGAGAACTCGGAAACCTCTTGTTGGCGGTTCTCTACGCGCTTGCCAGAAGTCATCAACTGTAGGTAGTCGATCACGATTAGCTTTAAATCATGGCGTTGTTTTAAGCGACGAGCTTTTGCGCGAATCTCCATCATGGAAAGATTTGGGGAATCATCGATAAATAGCGGCGCATTTGAAATCTCGCCCATGCGCCTGGCTAAACGAGACCATTCTTCATCAGATAAAGCACCTGAGCGAATATTGTTTAAACCTACTTTTGCCTCTGATGACAGCATGCGCATTGTGATTTCAGAGCGTGACATTTCCAGTGAGAAAATAACTGAAGTTTTTCCATCGTGAATAGATGCCTGGCGCGCAATATCTAAACCAAGCGTTGATTTACCAACTGCCGGACGCGCAGCCAACACAATCATGTTTCCGGGGTGCAGACCATTAGTTAATTTATCTAAATCGCGGAAACCAGTCATGACACCTTCGATACCAACGCCTTTAGAGATTGCTTCGATCTCATCGAGTGCTTGCGGCAACAAAGTACTTAGTTGAACATAATCTTCAGAGGTGCGTCGTTCAGTAACTTGGAAAACTTCTACTTGTGCTTGATCAACTGCTTCGTCTACATCGCCTTCGACGGTGTAACCAAGTTGCACAATTTTGGTACCAGCTTCAACTAAACGACGCATGATTGCGCGTTCGCGAACAATCTTTGCGTAGTAACCAGCATTAGCTGCAGTTGGAACCGATGAGATCAAAGTATGTAGATAAGGCGCACCACCTGCGCGAGCAATGTCGCCACGTTTTGCTAGCTCAGCTGAAACAGTAACTGCATCAGCTGGTTCGCCACGACCATATAAATCAATAATTACATCGTAGATAAGTTCATGTGCGGGGCGGTAAAAATCACGTTCGCGTAAAATTTCTACAACATCAGCAATTGCATCTTTACTTAGCAGCATTCCACCAAGAACTGATTGTTCGGCAATTAAATCTTGTGGTGGTGTGCGTTCAAATTCTGGCGCAGAGTTATATGAAGAGCTGTTCTGTTGATTGCTGCGATTTGGAAGTTCTGCGATGCTCACGCGTAAAACCTCCCATTAGCTACTGACATTTTTAAGGCGCTAAGCGTGAATTACGCTTACGGAGGCAAAGGTATGAGTGCTGGCCACGGTTAGCGAATAACCCTACTTGTGGGTGTGGGTAAGCCTGGGGATAAGTCGGTGGATAAGCGTGATTTCCTGTGTACAAAGCAGTGGATGAACTGTGCGTATCTCTAACTTTTCTCGAATTAGCCTCTAAATGCGCAGGTCAGCAGCGTTACATCTACTTACATCGTTGTGTATGAAAGTAAATAACTTTTTCTCATTAGTTGAGATTGCGCGCAAAATTACAAAATAAAACGGGCCCGACGCAATTAGCGCAGAGCCCGTTCTAATTTTATTTATTCAGCTACAACGTTCAAGGTAACTGTGGCAGTTACATGATGCTCTAGTGAGACCTTTGCTGAGTGGGTACCAATCTTCTTGATATGGCCAGCCATCTTGATGCTGTGACGATCAATATCAATCGCAACTGAGCTCTTAATTGCTGCTGCTACATCTTTATCGGTCACTGAACCGAATAGACGATTTCCGGTACCAACTTTTACCTTGATGGTAAGAGTTGCTGCTTCAAGTGTTGCCTTGATTGAGTTAGCGTGATCGATATCGCGGATCTCGCGTGCTGCACGAGCACGACGAATTCCTTCGATCTGCTTCTCTCCGCCTTGGCTCCAGGTGATCGCGTTTCCGCGTGGAAGCAAGTAGTTGCGGCCAAAGCCATCTTTAACAGTTACCACATCGCCAGCTTGACCAAGCCCAGCAACTTCGCGAGTAAGGATGAGTTTCATATGTTCATCGCTCCTTATCGCGCTGTAGATGTGTAAGGCAGTAGCGCTACTTCGCGGCTGTTTTTAACCGCTGTTGCTACTGAACGTTGATGTTGTGTGCATGCACCAGTTACGCGACGTGCGCGAATCTTGCCGCGATCAGAGATGTACTTACGCAAGGTGTTGATGTCCTTGTAATCAATGTAAGTAACTTTGTTCTGGCAGAAGCTGCATGGCTTCTTCTTAAACTTCTTATTAAGGGCAGCTGCTTTCGCGCCCTTATTCTTAGGCTCTTTTAAAGCCCGGTTATTTCTTGCTCCCATTGTGGTGCTCCTTTTCGGGTGCCCTAGTCTTTTAAAAAGAGGTTTAACTCTTAGATAAGACTAGGAATGGATGGATAGGTTGGTTTAGAACGGAGGTTCATCGCTAGTGGTGGTTGCCCAGCCGCCAGCAGATGGTGTTGAGGTTGATGCAGCCCAAGGATCATCGTTGAAGCTTTCAGCTGCTGGAGCAGAAAATCCACTGTTAGCACCGGCTGCACGTTGTGCGCGGGTAACTTTCGCAGTTGCACTGCGAAGTGATGGACCTACCTCATCAACTTCTACTTCAAAGACGGTGCGCTTTTCACCCTCTTTTGTTTCATATGAACGTTGCTTTAGGCGACCCGAAAGAATGACTCGCATACCTTTTGTCAGTGACTCAGCAACATTTTCTGCTGCTTGACGCCAGATCTGGCATTGAAGGAAAAGGCTTTCGCCGTCTTTCCATTCATTGGTTGCTTTATCCAAATAACGAGGAGTTGAAGCAACCCGAAACTTTGCTACCGCCGCACCTGATGGTGTGAAACGTAGCTCTGGATCGTCTACTAGGTTGCCGATCATTGTGATTGTTGTATCTCCTGCTGCCATTTTTTCCTTCTCTCGTATCTACTCGTGGGTGCCGTGCTTTTTTATCTTTTGAAAATTACTCTGGACGAATTAACTTCGTACGAAGTACTGATTCATTTAGATTTAGCTGACGATCAAGTTCTTTAATCGCTGCTGGTTCGCAGTGCATATCTACAACTGCGTAAATTCCTTCAGACTTCTTAAGGATTTCGAATGACATACGGCGCTTGCCCCAAACATCGAGCTTGTCGACTGTGCCGCCGCTATCTTTTATGATCTTGAGATATGTCTCAAGTGATGGTGTAACTGTTCTTTCTTCTAACTCTGGATCAAGAATGACCATTAGTTCGTAGTGACGCATGCGTTAACCCGACCTCCTCTGGACTAAGACGGCCACGGCATTTCCGTGACAGGAGGGTTAGTGCTCTCATTTACCGCAAATATATTTTAATGGACTGACAAAGATCAGCGGACCAAAATATAAAAGAGGTCAAACAAGGCGCTAAGGGTAACTCTTGCCTGCCTCAAAGAGAAAATCGCCTAATTTGCCCTGTGAATCAGGCCTGTTTGGGGACCTCAGAGCCAAGGCTCGGCGGACCAAAACCACTATTAGCAAGACCGTGGCTGCTATTCGGACGAGGCTGATAATGGCGTAGCCAGTTACCGGTAGCCCAAACTTAGCGCCTGTGACTGTAGCTAGGTGTTGCCAGATTGCCACATGATAAATAACTTCACTAACTTGCCAGATCCAGAACGCAGGTAAGTCGCGTTTATCAATTAGCGCGATTAACGCAAGCGGGGCTAGCCACAAAACATATTGCGGGGAATAAACCTTGCTAACGCAAGTGACCGCTGCAATAACAATAAATGCAACTTGGGCCAGTGAGGGAATGTAATCGAGTGCAAACAAGAAAATACCCAGAGCTGCAATACAAGCTAGTAACAATAAAATTGATAAGTAATTTAAATTTGCTAAACCGATTCCAAGTGCAGACAAGGCATACCAAAGGGAACCCCAGTCAGCTACCCGTTCGATATTTAATTTGTAGAAATACCACCAACCATCGAAAGTTGTCAGCGCTACCGGTAGGTTAATTGCTAACCAGGTAGCTAATGCAATTACTAAATATCTAAGAGCGCCTTTGAGATTAGCATTACGGTAGAAAATATAAATTGCCACTGGAATTAGGAAAACTGGAATAAATTTCGTAGCAATTGAGATTCCGATAGCAAGTGCACTTAAATCATATTGTTTACGATCGAACCAATAAATCGAAAGCATCATGGTCGCAATTGCCCAGAGATCCCAATTTATATAGAGCGACGCAATTACAGCGGGCGTGAAGGAAAGTAGGTAACCAAACTGTGGACGAATTCGCGCAGTAATTAAAGCAACTGCGATAAATAAGAGTGCAAGGAGAGCTGCATTTAATAAGTAATAAGTAGTTGTCACTTGCGCTACTTGCGCGGTTAAATACATAACTAAACCGGTGATTACCGGATACTCAACTGGTTGTTCGCCACTAAATGCCCAAGCCCCGCTGCCAATAGAGCGACTACCTAAAAGACTAGGTAAATCAGAGTAACAAGCGTGAATATATTGGCCTGGGGTAGCCCAATTAAAGCCAATACAGGGCGAGAATTTGGCGTATGAAATAGCGCTAGCCAGTAGCGCAAAGAAAATTACGGCACGCGTTTTCAATTTAAGATCTTTTTACTTTTTCTTAGGGCTCTGAACGCCCCCAGTTGTCATCTCAATTGGATCTAGCCCACCAATATTTGCAGGTGCTGGGAAACTTAAAACTGGTTCGCCCTTAAGAGCACCTTTCATAAATGCAGTCCAGATTCGGGCTGGGAAACTTCCACCAGTTACTGTAGTAAGCCCACCTATTCCCTTTAAAGATTGAGTAGCGTCATTGCGAAATAGCGCAACCGATGCTGCAAGTTGTGGCGTGTAGGCGCTAAACCAAGCTGATGCATTCGATTGGCTAGTTCCGGTCTTGCCTGCTGCTGGTCGACCTAACTGTCGCGCCGCAAAACCAGATCCATTTGTTACTACATATTTCAGTGCGTAAGTTAAATCCGCCATAACATCGGCTGCGAAAACTTCTTGGGTCTGTGCTCTGCCTTCGTAAAGCACGCCTTTATTTGAACCAAGAACTTGACTAATTAAATATGGTTTAGCGTAAATGCCATTAGCGGCAAAGGTGGCGTATGAGTTTGCAACATCAATGACGCGAGGACTAGCTACGCCCAACACAACTGAGGGAGTTGGCATCATTGCAACGGATTCTGGAATGCCAGCACGTCTGGCTGCTTCAACTACGCTCTCTGGACCGACTTGAATTCCAAGTGGAACGAAGACAGTGTTTACTGAACTTGCAGTCGCTTTCAAGAGTGAGATTTGCCCCCAACCTTCAAATCCATAATTAGCAACTGGATAAGGTTTACCGGCATCATCGAAAGTTTGTGGACTGTCACCATTCCACATTGAGGTCAATGGGATTCCTTGTTGAAGCCCCGCAATAAGTGCAAATGGCTTAAAAGTTGAACCTGCTTGTGCGATTGCTTGGGTTGCATCGTTTAATTGACGAGCTAAATAGTCTTTTCCGCCATACATAGCAATTATTTCACCCGTCCCTGGGCGAATTGCAACTAGGCCAATACGCAAGTCTTCTGGTGCTTTTGTCGGTCCTTCTTTATTTACTGCATCGACTGCTGCTTGTTGTGCTTTTTGAACTAGCGTTGTCTTTACAACTAAACCACCAACCATGATTTGATCTTCAGTAAAGCCAAATTTGATTAACTCTTTCCGAACCGCCTCAATAACGTGTCCTTTTGGCCCACTTAGAGATCCGGATGTTGCTCGTGGTGCTATGTAAGGAATTTTTAACTTAGCTGCCTCTTTCTCGGTTAGCCAACCTTTTTCGACCATTCCTTTTACCACATAAGCAAAACGGTTCTCTAGGCGCGGTCTATTGTCTTTATTAAATGCTGGGTCATATAAACCTGGTGAACGCAGGATCGAAGCTATAACGATCGCTTGTGAAATTGAGAGCTGGTCTACGGTGCGGTTAAAATATAGTTGTGAGGCCGTCTGTACACCATATGAGCCACGGCCAAAGTAAATTGTATTCAAATAACTTTCTAGAATTTCATCTTTTGATAATTGGTTCTCTAATTTAATCGCAATTACTAGCTCTTTGATCTTTCTCTGGATAGTTCGCTCTGAAGTTAGAAAGGCTGTTTTGGCATATTGCTGCGTAATTGTTGAACCGCCTTGAAGCGATCCACCAAGTAAATTATTTTTTAGTGCTCGCAATATTCCGATTGGGCTAAACGCTTTATTGCTGTAGAAATCACGATCTTCTGCAGCCATTACAGCTTCGCGTAGATGTATTGGGATTTTAGTAAGCGAAACAATGGTGCGGTTTTGAGCACCGATTCGGCCAATTTCTTTCCCGTTGGCATATTGAATAATTGTGGCTTGGCTATTTACATATGCATTTGGATCTGGAATTGAAACCGTGAAGTAAGCAATGGCAAATAAGGTCGAGCCGGCCACAAATCCGAAGCCGCCCAGGAAGATGGCAGCCCTGATAAATAACCTTTTTGCGAGCTTAATTGACATGGTTTAAGGCTACCCGTTAAGCCCAGTCACTATCCTCAAGCGTTCGGGTGTAACGGGGTGGTTTGCGTTCAACGCCATCACCTAGGACAAATGAGACGCAGAGATGGTTCCATGAACAATCGCGGCAAACTTCAACAATGTAAACCCGAAATTCGCCATACTCTTTTTCCATTTGGCGCAGCTCATCGGAGTTTTTAATGCGACCTGAGTATTGGCCGAGTTGATCACCAAAGGTGTACATAAGCTCAACCATTGAAAGATGTTTGCAAACTGGGCAAGGGCGAGTGGTTTTAACGCCATGGAACTTGGCGGCACGGAGTAAATATGGATCAGCATCGCAAGCATTGACCGTGCCTCGAAATAGCGCTGCCAAAGTGGCGCGCTTATCGAGTGAATAGTCGATGAACGAGCGTTGCGATTTCATTAAAGCAAAGAATAAAGGGTCTTTTGTAACTACGCTTGCCAATATGAACTTCTGGCAATTACTAAGGCACCCGCGATTATCGCGTCTGCTGCTGGTGCGCTGGATTGGCCAAGCTACTGATGGCATCTTTCAAGGGGCCCTTGCCACGTTTGTTCTCTTTTCGCCAGAACGCCAAGCTAGCGCTTTAAGTGCGGCTTTGGCATTTGCAGTTGTACTCCTTCCATATTCAATTATTGGACCTTTTGTCGGAACGGTACTGGACCGGGTTTCTAGACAGCGAGCTCTTTTTATCTCTAACTTTTCGCGTGCGTTAGATCTACTTTTAATTTCGTTCCTTGTTTTCACCGGGAGAACTGGGCTGGAACTCACTGTTTTAGTTTTAATTGCATTTGGCCTTAACCGTTTGATTTTAGCTGCCACATCTGCTGGCTTACCACTGCTAGTAGATCAGCCAAATTTAATTTCAGCCAACGCTATGGCCGTTACAGGTGGCTCGGTTTTCTTAGTACTAGGTGGCGGCTTAGGACTGGGTTTACGCAAAATATTTGACTCATTCGCGACTGCCAATCATGTGGATGCCTTTTTAATTATTGCGGCAAGTTGTGGTTACACCTTGGCCTCACTAATGGCGATGCGCTTGCGCAAGTTAGAAATCGGCCCGTTAGGGGCTGAACGTAAACCAGCTTCGCTCACTCAAGGTTTTGTTGAACTGCGCGAAGGTTGGAAATTTCTTGGGGTTCATGCCGATGCAATGCGCGGAATTATTGCTAATGGTTTTCAACGCGGTGGCCTAACAGCACTGACGCTCGTTGGGTTGATGTTGGAGCGAAATACTTTCAATGACCCTAGTCAACCAGAGGCAGGTTTAGCGGGCCTGGCTTTAGCTTTCTCTATTGCTGGTATCGGCATCGTATTAGGCGCACTATTGGCACCTTTTGGCGTAAAGAAATATGGTCGTCACACTTGGATGAGAGCCATGATGTTTCTAAGTGTTCTAGGCCCGTTACCGCTTGCAATTTGGGGTACAGAGGCAACGCTCTTTCTAGCTGCATTTCTAACCAGTTTATTTGGACAAAGTTTTAAAGTTACTAATGATGCACTTGTGCAGTCAAAAATAAATGACTACTACCGAGGTCGAGTTTTCGCCGTTTATGATGTTTTAGTTAACGCGGCAATTGTTAGCGGTGGCGTGATTGCAGCGCTCTTGCTCTCTGACTCTGGCCAGGGATGGCAAGTTCCAACTTTAGTTTCAACTATCTACTTAATTACCGCGCTTCGATTATTGCGACGCGGAAAATTTCTCCCACCAAGCAAGTAACTCTTTGGTTGCCGCTTCTTCACCAAGTGGGCCACGTTCTAGCCGTAATTCAAGTAAGAAGTCGAGTGCTTTTCCTACCGTTGCTGAAGGTTTTAAGTTAAGCAACTTCATGACTGCAGCACCATCTAAGTCAGGGCGAATTCTATTTAACTCTTCAGCTTCCATAAGTCGCGCGATGCGAGCCTCTAACGACTCATAGGCACTTGCTAGACGTTCGGCTTTGCGCAAATTACGTGTTGTGCAATCAGCTCGTGTTAGAACATGTAAATGGAGCAATAAATCACCGGAATCACGCACATATCGACGCACTGCTGAATCGGTCCACTCGCCCTCACCGTAACCATGAAAGCGCAGATGTAGCGCAGTGAGAGTTTCAACTGATTCAACTACCTCGCTGGAGTAGCGCAACTTCTTCAAACGTTCACGAGCTAGGCGAGCGCCCACAACTTCATGATGATGGAAAGAGACTCCACCACCTTCAATTAACGCACGGGTTTTAGGTTTTCCAATATCATGCAATAACGCTGCTAGCCTAATAATTAAGTTAGGTCCGCCTAATCGTTCTTCTTGCGCGATAGCCTGTTCAAGCACGGTAATTGAATGTTCATAAACATCCTTATGGTGGTGGTGTTCATCGATTTCTAATTTTAATTTAGGAATTTCTGGAATTACCAGCGCTGCCAGCCCAGTATCAACCATGATCGAAATACCAAGGCGAGGATTATTCGACATTAATAATTTTGTGAATTCATCTCGAATTCGTTCGGCAGAAACTATTGAGATGCGCGAAGCCATATCTTTCATCGCTAATAAAGTTGGCTCTTCGATCTCAAAATTTAATTGACTGGCGAAACGGGCAGCGCGCATCATTCGCAGTGGATCATCTGAGAAAGATTGTTCGGGTGTAACCGGGGTGCGCAAAATTTGTTTTGCTAAATCAGCCAAGCCATTAAATGGATCTATGAATTCAGGTGTTGCAGTTGTTAGCTCAAGTGCCATGCAGTTGACGGTAAAGTCTCGGCGCGATAAATCACCAGCAATATTGTCACCAAACTCAACTTCGGGTTTACGACTTTCTGGGTCGTACTTATCGCTGCGATATGTGGTTACTTCGACAGTTGTGTCGCCACGTTTTGCTGCGACGGTTCCGAATTCAATTCCGGTATCCCAAATACTTTCGCCCCAAATTTTTAAAATCTTTTTGCTTTCAAGCGGTAGCGCATCAGTTGTAAAATCTAAATCGTTTCCTAAGCGGCCTAAAATTGCATCGCGGACCGGTCCGCCGACTAAGGCCAACTTGAATCCAGCCGATTTATAGGCAGCGGCCAGCGAACTGGCTAGGGGGGCGCGTTCGATAAGCGAGCGAATAGCTATCTCGCCTGCGGCACTTAGTGGACTCGTCACAATAGGTAAGGCTAGAGGACTACCCTTGCTCCATGACCCCGGCACCTAGTGCGGGCAGCGAAGGTACGAAGAAAAAACGGCGACGTAGACGTCCCGGCAATCGCGCCCCACAAGCAGTTACCACCCCAACCGATGGAACTTCGCCTGCTCCAAAAGTATCAAATAGCGGTTCGGGTAGCTCACCAAAGAAAAAGAGTCCTGAGCGTCGCCCATATGCAAAACGGGTTGATGAAGTTAGTGCTGGTGGTTTAGTAATCGATTTTTCTGGAACGCGTGGGCTTTTAATCGGTCGGATTGATCATAAAGATGCATCTCGCGAACGTTTACTTTGGTCACTGCCTAAAGGGCATATTGAGGCTGGTGAAACCCCAGAGCAAGCAGCTATTCGTGAAGTACAGGAAGAAACTGGCATAACTTCAGAGATTACTAAATCTATTGGGGTGATTGATTTCTGGTTTATGGCTGGTGGCAAACGAATTCATAAGACTGTTCACCATTTCATTTTTAAGGAAGTCTCTGGTGAGCTCACACCACAAATCACTGAGGTAGACGAAGTTTGTTGGTTTCCACTCTCGGAAATTGTAGAACGGTTGGCTTATCCCGATGAAAAGAAATTGATTGCAAAAAGTGGCGAGATTTCACAATGAAACGCATTTGGTTAGTTCTGGCAGTAATTATCGGTCTGCAGTACACCTATCTACCTGCTCAGGCAGCAGAGGAGAAAGTTATTAGATTAGTTACTGAACCAAATCGTAATTTTAGCGGTTTCTTTTATAGCGATGATCTTGCTACTCGTTTAGCACCTACTGGTGATTTAGGTAAATTAGTTTTCTACCCAGTTACTCGCCCGCGCATTTGGGTAGTTGATACCGCATTTATTGACGATGTAATTGCCATGAAAGATGAATATGAAATTGGTTTGATCAGCGGTGAAAAGATTGATGGTGTTGGTTCCGTTGTGGCAACCAATTGGTTAAATCAATTCTCTTTCATAAGTACTAACGATCAGGTTATTGTTTTGCCTTATGGAAATCCGGCTTACCAAGTAATTAAGGATTACGCCCCTGGTGAGTTGAGTTTTTATTACGCAAATGCAAATCAGCGATTAGCTAGCTTTCTGGCTCGCGCTGTAATTAGCGATAAGTCAGGTAAATACAGTAGGGGTTCGTTAAGGAGTTATAACTCTTTACGCGAAAACTACGCTAAAAATCGAAGAGCGCTGACAACTCTTGATCGGGTGGTTGATGCCCCCGAACTAACCACCTTACGGTTACAAATGGCTCGACTATTAAATCCAAACGTCGATGTAGAGTTCCGTGATCGCCTAATAAAGAGCGCGGATCAGGAGGTTATTCGCTCAATTAGAAAAATTGCCGTTGTTTCTGGTCGGTATCGTTTAACCTCAACTGAAGTTGAATTACCAATCACTTTAATCAATGAATTTAGTGCGCCGGTTAAGGTCTCCTTAGAATTATTGCCGCGTAATTCTAGAATTCAAATAGCCGGAATTTCCGATGTAACTATCGAACCATATTCAAAAACCCAACTATCGCTACCGGCAAATGTAATAACACCCGGCACTGTTACTGTCGCAGCTCGCTTAGTTGATGAAACCGGTGTTCCGGTCACTAAATATTCAGAGTTGGATTTGAATCTTTCGATAGTTGATTCCCGAGTTGCTTGGTTTACTTCTGGCTCCGCTGTCCTGCTTTTTGTCGCAGCTGCATTACAAACTATTCGTCGGGTGCGGCGGAATAAGAAGTGAAAGCCGCAGATCTATATCGCGCATCTAGCGCTATGGCTATTGGAACTATAATTTCTCGAATTACCGGTTTTATTCGCGGCGTTTTATTGGTTGCAGCTCTTGGTACAGCGTTACTAGCCGATGGTTATAACGTCGCAAACACGATGCCCAATATTATTTACAACTTGGTTGTTGGTGGCGCCTTAACTGCAATCTTTGTGCCACAGCTAATTCGTTCGTTCGCAGATCAAGATGGTGGAGTTGGATTTGCTTCTAGGCTCGTCACCACAATTAGCGTGAGCCTCTTTGCTTTAACAGTTTTAGGTATGGTTTTTGCGCCTGCTTTGGTCCGAATTTACGCTCCCGAGTTCACCACCGCTGGGTTTGAGAACGAATATTCAGTAACTGTCGCATTTATGCGTTATTGCTTACCCCAGATCTTCTTTTTAGTGCTTTATGCGATGCTCGGACAGGTGGCCAACGCCAGGGGTGTCTTCGCTCCCTTAATGTGGGCTCCGATTCTAAATAACTTAGTCGGGGTATTTTTATTTGGTGGATTTTTGTACTTCGCACCTAGTGTTCGTGCTGACACGATTACCGATACCCAGGTGGCGGTTCTCGGTTGGGGCACCACTTTAGGTGCTGTGGTACAGGCGTTAGTTCTGATTCCAGTTATCTCACGAACAAAATTTAAATTGCGTTTTCAATTGGGTTTTGACGGCTTAGGAAAATCTTTCAAGTTGGCAGGTTGGACCTTAATTTATGTCGTTGTTTCGCAACTTGGTTATTTGGTAACAGTAAACGTTGCAACCAGCGCTGCTGTTCGAAGTGCTCAAGAAGGAATCACTAGAGGTGTTGGTTTTACGCCATACAGCAACGCTTATCTGATTATGTTATTACCTTACTCAATAGTGACAATTTCTATAATTACCGCTTTGTTGCCACATTTATCTAGGTTGGTATTAGCTAAAGATTTTGAGGAAGTGAAATCACAACTAGTTAGGGCGATTCGGTTGGTAGGGGTTATCACAATTCCAAGCGCTATCGGATTGGCTTTCTTTGGACCGCTTATAACTGAGGTTCTCTTCTTTGGTATTAGTCGAAGCGATTCTTCTTATATGGGTTATGTGTTGTCGGCGCTAGGTTTAGGTTTGGTGGCTTTCTCAATTAATATTATTTTAGTCAGGGGATTTAACGCTTTTGAAGATACCAAGACTCAAGTAATTTCGATATCTATTATTAACTTGATCGCGGTAGCACTGTCGTATTTGGCTCTTAATACCGTGCAGAATGAATATGTGACTATTTGTCTAGGTTTAGCTTTCTCAATTAGTTACCTCGCAGGACTAGTATTTACTTTAGAGTTACTTAAGAAACATGTTGGGAAAATTCACTTTTCGCATTTTATTGGACAGCATTCAAAATTGGTTCTCGCCGCTATGGTAGTGATGGGGCCAATATTTGCGCTCACTCGAATTTTTGATTGGCACGGGCCACTAGCTCTGCTTCTGGTTATAGTTGTTAGCGCATCTGGTTACTTCTTAGTTGCGAAGTTGTTGCGAGTAGTTGAGATTTCCATGATTTCTGGGTTGTTGCGCTCTTCACGTGGCGTAGCCGCAAATAAGGAATAAATCTGGAGAAAGAACGGTTATGGTGAAGCCATGAGTGAAGTCGAGAATTTAGTAATTGTTGGTTCTGGTCCATCGGGCTATACCGCTGCTATTTATGCCGCGCGCGCCCAATTAAATCCGATTATTTATGAAGGTTCTGTTACTGCCGGTGGTGCGCTTATGAACACCACTGAGGTTGAAAACTTTCCTGGTTTTATTGATGGAATCATGGGTCCAGACTTAATGGATGCAATGCGCAAGCAAGCCAAGCGATTTGGGGCAAATTTAATTACTGATGACATTGTTGAAATGGATCTGACGGGTTCGATTAAAGTTCTGAAAGATGGTTCCGGAAATACTATAAAAGCTAAGTCAGTTATTTTGGCGATGGGTTCGGCTTATCGTGAGATTGGCTTAGAGAATGAAAAGCGCCTATCGGGTCGTGGGGTTTCATGGTGTGCGACTTGCGATGGTTTCTTCTTCCGTGATCAAACAATTGCTGTTGTTGGCGGTGGCGACTCGGCAGTTGAAGAAGCAACTTTCCTAACTAAATTTGCCAGCAAAGTTGTTTTAATTCACCGTCGTGATTCACTACGTGCCTCAAAGATTATGGCAGAGCGCGCACTATCTAATCCAAAGATTGAAATGCTTTGGAATACTGAAGTTATCGATGTTTTGGGAGCCGAGAAAGTAGAGGCGCTTTCGCTTAAGAACACAATTACTGGTGAAGTTTCAAAACGTGACTTTACAGGTTTATTTGTGGCTATCGGTCATGATCCAAGAAGTGAGCTGGTTAAAGGCCAGATCACTCTAGATGCCGAAGGTTATGTAATTGTCGAAGGTCGTTCGACACAAACAAATCTAGAAGGTGTTTTTGCATGTGGAGATTTAGTTGATCACACTTACCGCCAGGCTATTACGGCTGCAGGCACGGGCTGTCAATCTGCGCTAGATGCTGAAAAATTCTTATCGCACCACTAAAGTACCTATATACCCGCTAAGCAAATAAGAAGAAGCAATTACAAGGAGTAAAAAATGAGCGCAGCAACCCCTGTCACAACTGAGAACTTCGCAGATGTAGTACTCAAGAGCAGCACCCCAGTATTGGTTGATTTTTGGGCCGAATGGTGTGGACCATGCCGCGCGGTCGGACCAATCCTTGATGAAATTGCTAATGAGCATGGCGATAAGATCAAAATTGTTAAGTTAAATACCGATGAAGAATCGGCTATCGCAATTAAATATGGAATTACCTCGATCCCCACCCTTAATGTTTTTGTAAATGGCGAGGTAGTTAAAACAATTATTGGCGCTAAACCTAAGCCTGCTCTGCTTAAAGAGCTCGAAGGTTTTATCTAAGCTGTTAATTCCTTAGATTCACAACCATTATGAAAGAACTAACGCCAGATGAGGTTCGTTCCTTTCAACAGGGCCGCGGATTAACTGTTACCGGTCTTGTTGATGAGGTGACCTCGCGCGCACTAGAAGAAGCTCGATGGAAACTTGGCGATCGCTCCCTTCATATTTCAACTCCTTCATTAATGCATGGTGATGATGTCGCAACTCTGCAAAATAGATTAGTTGAAATGGGTTTTGATTGTGGTCGTGTCGATGGCATTTATGGCACCCGCACATCTAGTGCAGTTAGTGAATTTCAGAAATCTGTTGGTGTGACTGTTGATGGTAAATGTGGCCCAGCCACAATAATTGCGTTATTGCGATTAACCACAATTGTTAGTGGTGGTGCTCCAATTAGATTACGGGAAGATGTCTCGCAGAAAAATCGTGGGCCGGCTTTGGCAGATAAGGTAATTGTTTTAGATCCCAGCAATGGTGGCAAAAATCGTGGCGTTACTGGTTTTGGAATTGAAGAAGCTGAAATTGTCTACGACATTTCGCAAAGGTTAGAAGGTCGTTTATTAGCTCTTGGGGTTAGTGTTTTTTTGACGCGCGGAAAAGATAATTGCCCAACTCAACAAGAACGCGTTGATTTAGCTAACAAGACTTCGGCAGATTTGGTAATCTCTTTTCATGTAGACCGTTACCAAAATCAAAGCGCACACGGGGTAGCTACTTACTACTACGGCAGCGACATGCACTCGCTACATTCAGTTGTCGGCGAAAGATTTGCTTCGTTAGTGCAGCGGGAAATTTGTGCTCGCACTGACTTGGTCAATTGCCACTCGCATGCCAAGGTTTGGGATTTATTGCGGCTGACCAAAGCTCCAACAGTTCGGGTTGATTTGGGTTATTTAACGAATCCGGGTGATGCTGAACGACTTGGCCGTGCTGATTTCCGAGATGTAATAGCTGAATCAATAGTTATTGCTATTCAACGCCTTTATTTAGCGTCCGAAGATGATGCCAAAACCGGAATGTTGCGACTTTCTGACCTAAGAAAAGCTGGCCTTCGTAGTAATTAACCAGCGCGCTTTCGTCTGGCTTTATGGCAGGATTGCGACATGTCCGACTTAACAACTCGCTTTCACACCGGAACTCCTCAGCGCCTTGAGGAGCGTTTCGCGCACCGAGCTACTGGCATGGTTGCAAGTGAAATTCGTTCGTTATTTGCAGTAGCTTCACGCCCTGAGATTGTTTCGCTAGCGGGTGGTATGCCAAATCTTTCGGCTTTGCCAATGGAAATGATGGCATCGGTCGTATCTGAATTGATTTTAACTCAAGGTCAAGAAGCGTTGCAGTACGGTAGTGGTCAAGGCCATCCAAAATTGCGCGAACAAATCTGTGAGGTAATGGCCCTTGAAGGTATTCGGGCCAACCCAGATGATGTTGTTATAACAACTGGTTCACAACAAGCTCTCGATTTAATTTCCCGTATTTTTATCGATCCAGGCGATGTAATTCTGGCTGAAGCGCCTTCATATGTTGGTGCGCTCGGAACTTTCGGCCAATATGAAGCTTCGGTTGTGCATGTTGAAACAGATAACGATGGCATGGTTCCTGAATCACTTCGGCAAGCTATCAAGAGCCTGCGTGCAAATGGTCGTAAAATTAAGTTTTTATACTTGATTCCGAATTATCAGAATCCGTCTGGTGTCCTATTGCCAGCTAATCGCCGCACTGAGATTCTTGAAATTTGTCGGGGTGAGCAGATTTTTGTAGTCGAAGATAACCCGTATGGCCTTTTAGGTTTTGATAAACCATCACCAAATGCGATGCGCGCTGAAGATTCTGAAAATGTTATCTATCTTGGTTCTTTCTCTAAAACTATCTCGCCTGGATTGCGTGTGGGTTGGGCGCTGGTTCCACAATCATTAAAAGATAAGTTAGTTATTGCTAGTGAGTCTTCAATCCTCTGTCCTTCTAATTTCACTCAGATGACAATTTCTAACTACTTGGCTAATCAACCTTGGCGTGATCAGATTGCGTCATTTTGCGAGCAGTACAAAATGCGTCGTGATGCGATGCTCGAATCCCTTGATACTTACTTCCCTAAGAGCGCTACCTGGACGAAGCCTGGCGGCGGTTTCTATGTTTGGGTTACTTTGCCGCCAGAAATTGATACTAAAGCGATGATGCCTAAGGCGATTGTGGCAAAGGTTGCCTATGTTCCTGGTACCGCGTTTTACGCCGATGGTTTCGGAACCTGGTCGATGCGACTTTCTTACTGCCATCCAACACCTGAGCGAATTCGTGAAGGCGTTAAAGCTTTAGCTGGCGTTGTGAATCAAGAAATTTCCCGCCGTGGCAGTAGTTTAGAACTTAACTCTTAATTTCTTTAATTATTCGTTGTAAATCTTGGCCGCCGGAATACTCAATTATAATTTTTCCCTTACTGGTTGAGCCTTCAATTTTAACCCGGGTGTCCAAGTAATCACCAACTTCTTCAGCAATCTCATTTAACTCTGGGTTGCCGCTGCGTGATTTACGTTTAGTGGATTTCTTGCCGCTTCCTCCGGTTGCAATTATTTCCTCGACGGAACGCACTGATAAATTCTCGGCAACAATTCGGCTGGCTAATTTCTCAATCTCAGCAGCATCGATTAAACCTAGAAGAGCGCGGGCGTGGCCAGCTGAAATGATTCCAAGTGCAACTCTTTTTTGAACTGTTTGTGGAAGTGTTAACAATCGTATGGTGTTTGAAAGATGTGGGCGAGAGCGACCAAGTTTGGCCGCTAATTCTTCGTGGGTACAGTTGAAATCGCTAAGTAACTGAGCATACGCAGCGCCCTCTTCAAGTGGATTTAATTGGCTGCGGTGAATATTTTCAATTAGCGCTTCACGTAATAATTCATTATCTGGGGTCTGTCTAATAATTACTGGAATTGTTTTTAAACCGATTGCTTTTGCAGCGCGATAGCGACGCTCACCCATGATTAATTCATAGCGCCCACCACTTACTTCACGAACTACTGGTGGTTGCAAAATTCCGATCTCTTTAATTGAAACCATTAACTCTTTTAAGGCAGCTTCATCAAAAACGGTGCGGGGTTGTTTTGGGTTAGGTGAGATTAAATTGATGTCGATCTCATTCTGTTGTGCAACTTCTTTCCCGCCAACCGTTAAAGATGTTGGAATAAGGGCATCGAGATTTGTTCCAAGGCCACCACGTTTTGCCATTATTTCTTCTCCGCTATCTCTCTTGCCACCTGCATGTAAGCAACCGCGCCAGGTGATACTGGGTCATAAGTCATAATGGTTTGGTTATATGAAGGTGCTTCAGAAATTCGCACAGTTCTTGGAATTGGAATATTAATTAATTCATTTGGAAAGTGTTGGCGAACACTATCTGCAACATCATTAGCAAGTTTTGTTCGACTATCAAACATAGTAAGAATAATTGTTGATAAGTTTAAGTTGGGGTTTAATCGTTTTTTAACTAGTGAATATGTCTCTAGTAGTTGAGTTAGGCCTTCGAGGGCGTAATACTCGCATTGAATTGGAATTAGCAACTCTTTAGCCGCGGCAAATGCATTAATAGTTAACAAACCCAAACTTGGTGGGCAATCAATAAATATGTAGTCATATCCTGTGCCTGCTTCGATTTTGAATTTAATTAACTCTTCAATCGCATCCTTTAAACGCATTTCGCGAGCAACCATCGGTACTAAATTAATTTCTGCTTGCGCTAAACCGGTATTAGATGGGATACATTCCAAGTGAGCAAAGCCAGCTACTTTTTGTACAACATCTTGAATTTCGGCCGAACCCATTAATATTTCAAAGACTCCGGGGCTCTCTTTGTGTTCAATTCCCAGGGCGGTGCTGGCATTGCCTTGCGGGTCAAGATCAATGACTAAAACTCGTAAACCGCCCATAGCTAGGGCGGCCGCGATATTTACCGTACTGGTGGTTTTGCCAACCCCACCTTTCTGGTTGGCAACCACAAAAACTCGGGTATCTGCCGGGGCTGGTAATGGCTGCTTAAGTTTACGGATTCCGATTACTGTTTTACTTACACGCTCTGTTTCACGTGAATCAACAGTGCTCATGAGGGTAGTTAACTACCTTTGATGCGATGATGCTACCTTCACGATGCGTCCAAGCTCAAGTCCGGGCAGATTTACCTCAATTACCTCTGCATTGGCAACAGTTTTTGCCTCCTCCGCCGCTGACTCCCCCTTCATGGCCAGAAGTGCGCCACCGGGTTTGATCATGTGGGAGGTGATTTTCTTCAACTTTTCGAGTGGGGCGACAGCTCGAGCAGTTACATAATCGGCGCTCTTCTTTACATTTTCAGATTTTCCACGAATTACAGTCACATTTTCAATATTAAGGAGGGCGACCGCTTCTTCCAGAAATTCGACCCGCCGTTGAAGCGGCTCGATCAGGGTAATTTTTAGGTCGGGTCTTGCCAGGGCAATTACTAAACCAGGCAGCCCAGCCCCTGAGCCGATATCAAATAGCAGGGAGCCTTCTGGAATCAAGGTTGAGACAGGCAAAGAGTTAAATATATGGCGCTCCCAGATCCGCTCTCCTTCACGTGGACCGATTAAGCCACGCTCAATTCCTGGGCCGATTAGAAATTGCGCATACTTTTTGATCTCGTTCTGGCGGGTTGGAAAATAGCGCTCAATTAACTCTTCTCGGGAGAAGGCTGTTTCACGTGAAACTTCCATTCTTTGCTATTAGCTAGGGAAGATAACTACAAAGCGATCTGGGTCTTCACCCTCAGATTCACTGCTTAACCCAAGCTCTTGAATCGTGTCATGGATGACTTTGCGTTCAAAAGCATTCATTGGCTCCAGGCGGATCTCTTCGCCAGAGGATTTTGCCTTCTCGGCCATCTTCTCAGCTAGCTTCTTTAGCTCAGATTTGCGACCGGAGCGAAATCCTTCGATATCGAGCATTAAACGGCTGCGATCACCGGTTGAAGTCTGCACCGCTAGACGGGTTAACTCTTGGAGGGCATCTAGTACTTCGCCACCATTGCCGACAAGATGATTTAGCTTGCCGCCAACAATTGCCACCGCTGCGCGGTCATTCTCGACATCAATATCAATATCGCCATCAAGATCTGCGATGTCGAGTAGACCCTCTAAATAATCAGCTGCGATATCGCCCTCTTCTTCTAGTTTGGCGATTGTTTTTGGGCTTTTTTGGCCTGGTTTTAACGCCTTCTCGGTGCTCTCTTCTACAACTGTCTCTGTCTCGCTCATAATGAATACTTCCTGTCCTATTTGTGGGTTTTTAATAGTATTTGTGGCTTTTATCCTATTTACTTCTTCTTCTTCTTCTTCTTTTTCTTTTTATTTGGTTGTTGGCGCTGACCTTTAACTTCAGGCTCGATTACTGAACCTTCTGTCGCACCATCAATATTTTCAATTGCTGCGCTTGGGTTTTTCGCAGAGCGCTTTTTTTGCAGCTCTTCATAAGCTGGTGAACCAGGTGTTGGATTTCTTTTAATTACATAGTACTGCTGTCCCCATGTCCAAAGGTTTGTCGTTGACCAATAAATTAAAACACCAATTGGAAAGTTAACTCCTGAGACCGCAAAAATAATTGGGAATAAATACAACATAATTTTCTGTTGTTGCAACATCATATTGTTCGAGGAATCCATCTTTGGCATTCCTTTAACCATCAATTGACGTTGTGTTGTAAATGTTGTTGCTGACATAAAAGCAATTAATAGAACAGTTACAATTTTTACAGTTGTGCTTGAAGTACCTAAGAACGTCTCCGAAATTGGAGCTCCGAAGAATTTAGCTTGGGCGGCCGATTCCGCCTCTCTCACAGTTAGGACGCCATAAGGTTTTGGCGGATTTTTACCAATTCCATTAAGTACAGTGAAGAGCGCAAAGAAGATTGGTGCTTGTGCCAAAATTGGAAAACATGAAGCAAGTGGATTTGTTTTATGCTCTTTGTAAAGCTTCATCATCTCTTCTGATTGCTTTTGGCGATCATCTTTATACTTCTTTTGAATCTCTTTCATGTGAGGTTGTAGCGCTGTCAGTGCGCGCTGGCTTTTAATCTGTTTGACAAAAAGTGGTATTAAAATGATACGAATTAAAATAACCAAGCCGATGATCGAAAGCGACCAAGAAACACCACTTGCTTCACCGAAGATTGGCGATAACAAGCCGTGAAAAGTGGTAATAACCCATGAAACCGCTATATATAAGGGGTTTAGGATGGTATTCATATATATAGTACCGGTGCTCTCTCGTGTGTTTTTTGCGTATTTGTTGGTACCCCTTTTACAAAATCGACTCCGCCATGTGACCAAGGATTGCATCGAATTATTCGCCAAGCGCCCATTGCGATTCCTTTAATTCCGTAATTTGTGACAGCAATTTCAGTGTATGAAGAACAAGATGGATAATATTTACAACGTGGGCCTAAAATCGGTGAGATGAATTTTTGATAAAAATGAATTGGTGCGATTAGTACTCTTCTCAAGATTTCACCGGGTTTTTAGCTTGAGTTTTTTTAATTAATTTTGAAATTACTTCCGTGGTTTCAGATTTCAAATCTGCGCTGTTCGCCGCCGGCAGCGCCCGGATTACCAGGAGTGAGCCTGTAGGTAGTGAAGTTAAATTAGCTGCAATTATGTGGCGGATTTTTCGGGCCACGTTATGTCGGACCACAGAGTTTCCGATACTTTTATTAATTATTAATCCGCATCGAGAGAGATCGTTGGAGTTTGAGAGATGGAGGTATCCAACAAGGCTGTTGGTTGTTGAACGAAGTCCGCTCTTTGTTGCTTTAGCGAAATCTGCGCTGTTAGAAATACGAGCCTTTTTGGCTAGCATTAGAAAGTATTGACCTAACTCTAAATTTAATTAGTGATTAAGCCGAAAGGCGTGTGCGTCCTTTTGCACGACGTGCTGCTAAAACAGCGCGACCTGCACGTGTGGCCATGCGAGCGCGGAAACCGTGCTTCTTGGCGCGACGGCGAACATTTGGCTGGAAGGTGCGCTTTGTCATGGGGACTCCTTGAAAATCTAACGGGGCTTTGCGTAGCTGCAAAGCATGCTCAGGTAAGAAGGCAACGGTACGGGTCTGGGGATAAATCGGTCAAACTGGCTTTTTACTCTTTAGTTAAGAAATTTCTGTGGATAAGCAGTTGCTTTTATTTCAAATAGCCTCTACTTTTCGCTTCTATCCACAGGTGCTTATTGGAATAAAGGGTAAACCTCTCCTTTAGACCCACAGGCTGTGGATAAACATGTGGATTGTTTATGCGAGTTCAAACGACGGGTGGTTAAAGCGGTGGATGTTATAGATCTCGAGCTCACCGCCCTTTGGGGACGGGTAATTGATGCTGTCGCACTTGATGCACCTCAGCATCGTGCTTTTTTAACGCTAACCAAACCGCTTGGTCTGTTGCCCGGTAATGGAGTTACGAATTTATTAGTAGCGGCCCCTAATGCTTTCGCAAAAGATGTTTTGGAAACTCGCCTTCGTTCAGTTTTAGGGGAAGTTTTATCACGAGAGTTAAATGAGCGAGCAAATATAGCTGTAACTATTGATGAGACTTTGGAGGTTGCGAACAACCCGGCAGCGCCAGAAGTTGAAATCGAGATCGCGGCCCCGAAATCTGGAACTGGCCGTGAAGATAATTCTAATTCCTCTCTAGTGGCCGGTAAAAGTTCTGAGCAATCACAATTAAACCCTCGATATATTTTCGAAACTTTCGTTATCGGCTCCTCTAACCGTTTTGCTCACGCCGCAGCGGTGGCTGTAGCTGAAGCGCCCGCCAAGGCATATAACCCACTTTTTATTTATGGCGACTCTGGTCTAGGAAAAACCCACTTACTGCACGCTATAGGTGCTTACGCAAAAGAGCTATATGGCAATGTTCGTGTGCGTTATGTTTCATCTGAAGAATTTACCAATGACTTTATTAATTCAATTCGTGATGACAAAGCTTCGGCTTTCCAGCGTCGTTACCGTGATTTAGATATTTTATTAGTTGACGATATTCAATTTTTAGAGAATAAAGAACGCACTCAAGAAGAATTTTTTCATACTTTTAACACTTTATATAACGCGAATAAACAGATTGTTATTTCAAGTGATCGCCCACCAAAACAGTTAACTACTCTGGAAGATCGCCTGCGTAGTCGGTTTGAGTGGGGTTTAATCACTGATATTCAGCCGCCGGAAATTGAAACACGTATTGCGATTTTGCGTAAAAAAGCTGCCCAAGATAAATTAAATGCTCCGGATGATGTTTTGGAGTTTATTGCAAGTAAAATCTCGACCAATATTCGCGAATTAGAGGGTGCTTTGATTCGCGTTACCGCTTTTGCTTCCTTAAGTCGTCAAGGTGTTGATTTAGGTTTAGCGGAAATTGTTTTAAAAGATTTGATGCCTACTGATGCGGCGCCAGAAATCACTGGCCAGGCGATAATGGCTCAAACTGCCGCTTATTTCAGTCTGACCCTTGAAGACCTCTGCGGCACCTCGCGCTCTCGGGTCTTGGTAAATGCGCGCCAGATCGCGATGTATTTGTGTCGCGAGCTAACCGATCTCTCACTGCCTAAAATTGGTCAAATGTTCGGCGGCCGTGACCATACAACCGTCATGCATGCAGATCGTAAAATCCGCCAATTAATGGCTGAGCGCCGGTCGATCTATAACCAAGTTACTGAATTAACGAACCGAATTAAGCAACAAGCTCAAAAATAGGTATTTGTCTGATTTGAGGGGAATTACCCCCAGATTGTGTATAAGTTGTGGATAACTGTGGAAAAGGAGGGGTTTTATGTGGGTAAGTAAGAGGCGAGTTGTTGGAGCGTTGAACTCTTCTTTAGCGCTGGGTTGGTTTGTTGGTTTTACCCACAACCTTTCCCACAACTTAAAAAGTTTAAATTCGCCCCTGACATGGGGTTATGGTCTTTTCCCACAGGTTAATGGTCTGGTTACTACTACTACCTATAAATATATAAAGAAGCCTGTGCGATTTCCGTTTATTAAATTTTTAACTATTAAAAATAACTTGCAAAGTTTTACTACAGCGGGAAGGCTAACTAAATGAAATTCGTTGTTGAACAGAGCGCGCTAGCAGATTGTGTGAATTGGGTTTCCCGTAGTTTATCCGCCCGTCCAATTAAAACCGAACTGCTTGGAATCGTAATTGACGCGACTGGTTCAAACGTGGAACTTTCAAGTTCAGATTTAGAAACCTCAAGCAAAGCAAATTTCGCGGCTCAAATTACTGAAGCTGGAAAAGTTTTAGTTCCTGGTAAATTACTCGTTGAAATCACCAGATCTCTACCAAATAAGCCGATTACAATCACTTTGGACGGTACTAGAGTTTTAGTAACCTCCGGCAGCGCAAAATTTACTTTACCTACTCTTTCAATCAATGAGTACCCAAACTTGCCGGAACTTCCAGAAAGTACCGGCGTCATCGCCAGCGATACTTTCGCAGCAGCAGTTGCCCAAGTAGCTATAGCTGCTGGCCGCGACGATTCATTACCAACCCTTACCGGCGTACATGTTGAGGTAAATGAAAACACCGTAACTATGGCTGCGACCGACCGCTACCGTTTAGCTGTGCGTGAAATGCAATGGCAACCATCGAAACCAGGTGTAGAAACCACCGCTTTGCTTCGCGCGCGCACTTTAGCCGACGCGGCCAAATCACTAACTACCTCTAAAGAAGTTTCACTTTCGCTAGGTTCAACAACTAACCACGACCGTTTAGCTGGCTTTGCTGGCGAGGGCAAAACAATGACTTCGCGCATGCTTGATGGCACTTTCCCGCCATACCGCCATTTACTCCCACAAGAGATAACCACAACCGCAATTGTTGAGGTGGCACCATTTTTAGATTCTGTGCGCCGCGTAGCTTTAGTAACTGATAAAACAGTCCCGCTACGCCTTGAATTTACCGATAGCTCGCTTTCGCTTGAAGCTGGCGCGGGCGAAGAGGCTCAAGCAACTGAATCAATTGAAATTTCATTAACTGGCGAAGATATCTCAATCGCTTTCAACCCAGTTTTCTTGGCTGATGGCTTAAATGCAGTTGGCACCCCTTATGTACAAATTTCATTTACTGGTTCCAACAAACCAGCAATATTGATGGGTCGCACCACGCAAGACGGCGCAGCTATTGAAAACTATCGTTACTTGTTAATGCCAATGCGTTATGCCTCTTAAGTAAATATCTAAACCGAGCGATACTAAAGATGCGCATTACAAAGTTGGCGCTAAAAGATTTTAGGTCTTATCAAAACCTAGAGGTAAATCTTAAGCCTGGTGTTAACACATTTATTGGTGACAATGGCAGCGGCAAAACAAATATTGCCGAGTCGCTAATTTATTTAAGTTTCTTATCTTCTCATCGTGTTGCAAACAACCAACCACTAATTTCCTTAGGTGCCACACAGGCAATTATCCGCGCCGAAATCGAACGAGATGATCGAACCCTACAAATAGATTTAGAAATAAATATTAGTAAAGCTAATCGAGCACGAATAAATCAGAACCCAACCCGTACCCAACGAGAAATTTTAGGGGCGGTCCAAATAGTTTATTTCTCCCCCGAAGATTTAGATTTAGTTCGGGGTGACCCTGGAAACCGCCGCGATTTTCTAGATCGGTTATTAATCACTCGCAGCCCACGTTTAATTGGAGTTATCGCTGATTACGAACGTGTTGTAAAACAACGGAATACTTTGCTTAAAACTAGATCTAGCAGCGCTACCTTGCAACCATGGAGTGAGCAACTAATAAATATCGGCGCCAACCTTACTGCTGAACGCATGGCTCTCGTGGCAGCGCTTAACCCGTTTGTCTCTGAAAACTATCGCAACCTAAACGAAGTCAAATCCGCGAGCATTTCTTATAAATCCAGCACCGAAGGTTTAACTAGTGACGTGGCAAACAATATTACTTTTTTAACTAGTCGGCTAGAAGAGGTTCAGTATCAAGAGATTGAACGTGGCACAACTCTAATTGGGCCACACCGCGACGATTTAACTTTAACAATCGGTGATTTCCCCGCCAAAGGTTATGCCAGCCATGGCGAATCTTGGTCAATGGCAATTGCATTGCGGATTGGTTCGTTTAATTTATTAAAAAAAGAAGGTTCCGACCCGATTTTGATTTTAGACGATGTATTTGCCGAACTAGATACGTCTCGCCGACTTCAATTAGTCGCTGCGACCAAAATGGCCGAACAAACAATTATTACTGCAGCAGTCGAAAGCGATTTACCCGCAGACTTAAACAGCACAAAATTTTATGTTACACCGGGCCAAGTGCGGGCAGGTAAATAGAATGTCAAAACGAGATCTAGCTAAGGATTTATTTATCTCGTATAAAACTGGATATATAAAAAAACCTAGGCCAGCGCGTGAAGTTAATCTCGACCCAACCGATCCACAATTAATCAGCGAGGTCCTAAAGAATTTAATCCAAGACCGTGATTGGCAAAGTGGTATTGCTGAAGGAAATCTTTTTGCTAATTGGGAAAGTATTGTTGGCGCTGAAATTGCAGAACACACCGAACCAATTGTGATTTTGGAAGGTGTTTTAACAATTAAAACTTCATCAACAGCTTGGGCAACTCAATTAAACTTAATTAGCAATGATCTATTGGCTTCACTCCAAGCCAGCGCGCCTGGGGCGCTGGTTGAGAAACTCTCAATAATTGGCCCCCAAGGCCCAACTTGGAAGCGGGGAATACGCTCTATCCGAGGCGCCCGTGGCCCCCGCGACACCTTCGGTTAAACCTAGAATAAAGCTCTTTTTTACCTATTTTCCAATAGGAACCCTAAATAGGCAGTTAAAGATCGCTTAAAACCTACCCACAGGGCGAATAACGGCTAGATCTGCACCCCTTTTACCACTAGGATTCAGGCTATTGGTGGCGGGATTTATCCCTAGCCGCCCCTAAGGGCGATTTTCTTAGATTGAGGGAGCATTACCAGTGGTCGAAAAGTCAGGCAATTATGACGCCAGCGCGATCACCGTCCTCGAGGGCCTCGAGGCGGTTCGTAAGCGCCCTGGTATGTATATCGGCTCAACCGGCGAACGCGGCCTCCACCACCTGGTTTATGAAGTTGTAGACAACTCAGTAGATGAAGCTTTAGCCGGGGTTTGTACCGAAATTAATGTCACCTTAATGGCCGATGGCAGCGTGAAAGTGATTGATAACGGGCGCGGAATTCCAGTTGATATGCACCCGGTAGAAAAGAAGCCAGCCCTTGAAGTTGTTTTAACTGTTCTACACGCTGGCGGAAAATTCGGAGACGGTGGCTACTCGGTATCCGGTGGGCTACACGGTGTTGGAATTTCAGTTGTAAATGCACTCAGTACAGATTTAGCAGTAACCGTCTTGCGCGATGGTTCAACTTGGACTCAAGCTTATAAATTAGGAGTACCAACAGCACCAGTTGCCAAAGGTGCGCCCGCAACAACAACCGGCACCACAGTTCAATTCTGGCCATCGGTCGAAATTTTCGACACCACTGACTTCTCGTTTGAAGTGCTATCAACGCGTTTCCGCGAAATGGCTTTCTTAAACCGCGGCTTAACGATTACTTTGACCGACGCCCGCACTGGGCACGTTGATGAAAAAGGCGAACAACTACATGTGGTTTACAAATTCGACGGTGGAATTGCTGACTTTGTTAAACACTTAAATACCACTCGCGGCGAAACCCATAAGTCAATTATTTTTATTGAAAACGAAGATAAAAAAGCTCGCATGTCGTTAGAAATTGCGATGCAGTGGAATGCT
This sequence comes from Bifidobacterium breve, assembly GCA_945885625.1. Classification (GTDB taxonomy): domain Bacteria; phylum Actinomycetota; class Actinomycetes; order Nanopelagicales; family Nanopelagicaceae; genus Planktophila. The sequence goes on from CAMCYS010000009.1 coordinate 33,571, forward strand.
GGTTTCTCCGAATCTGTTTACACCTTTGCGAATACGATTAATACCCATGAAGGTGGCGCACACGAAGAAGGTTTCCGTACTGCTCTAACTTCAATCGTAAATAAATTTGGCGAAGATCAAGGATTTATCAAAAAGAAAGAAGATCGCTTGACTGGCGACGATGTGCGCGAAGGCTTGACTGCCATCGTTTCGATTAAATTAGCTGAACCACAATTTGAAGGTCAAACCAAAACTAAACTCGGAAATACTGAAGCAAAGTCATTTACCCAAAAGTGCGTAAATGAAGCCTTAACTGCTTGGTTTGAGCAGAATCCAAATGAAGGTAAAGAGATTGTTCGTAAAAGTATTGATGCTGCGGCGGCTCGCGTTGCCGCACGTAAAGCGCGCGACCTATCACGCAGCCGTAAAGGGTTATTAGAAGGTCGCGGCATGCCCGGCAAGTTGGCTGATTGCCAATGGACTGATCCAGAAAAATGTGAGTTATATATTGTCGAAGGTGACTCTGCAGGTGGTTCAACTAAAGGTGGTCGTGACTCACGTAATCAAGCAGTACTACCTATCCGTGGAAAAATTCTCAATGTCGAAAAAGCTCGTATCGACCGCGTGTTACAGAACAACGAAGTACAAGCTTTAATTACCGCACTCGGTACCGGAATTCACGATGACTTTGATGTGGCAAACCTGCGCTATCACAAAATCATTTTGATGGCCGATGCTGATGTCGATGGCCAACATATTCGCACTCTTTTACTAACTCTTCTATTCCGTTTTATGAAACCACTCATTGAAGGTGGCTTTGTTTATTTGGCTCAACCACCACTTTACAAATTAAAATGGGGCGGTAAAGAACCAGTTCAATACGCCTTCTCTGATCGCGAGCGCGATGGCATGATCAAGATTGGTATTGACGCCGGCAAGCGCCTACCAAAAGAAGATGGCATTCAACGCTTCAAAGGTTTAGGTGAAATGCCAGCTAAAGAGCTTTGGGATACCACCATGGATCCAGAACATCGCGTGCTTATCAAGGTAACACTCGATGATGCAGCAGCAGCCGATGATTTATTCTCAGTACTTATGGGCGAAGATGTCGAACCGCGGCGCTCATTTATTCAACGCAACGCCAAAGACGTTAGATTTTTGGATATTTAAATGGATGAAATAGAAAAAAGTTACGATCGCCAAGAAACTGTTGACCTACAGGTCGAGATGGCGCGCTCTTATTTAGATTATGCAATGTCGGTTATTGTTGGTCGCGCTCTGCCCGATATTCGCGATGGTCTAAAGCCAGTTCACCGCCGCGTTCTATATGCAATGTATGACGCTGGTTATCGTCCAGATAAGGGTTACTACAAGTCTTCTCGCATCGTCGGTGACGTCATGGGTAATTACCACCCTCACGGTGATGGCGCTATTTACGACGCAGTTGTTCGCTTAGCCCAACATTGGTCGCTTCGTTATCCATTAGTAGACGGCAATGGAAACTTTGGTTCACCAGGTAATGACCCAGCCGCCGCAATGCGCTATACCGAAGCTCGACTTTCACCAATCGCCATGGAAATGATGCGCGATATCGATGAAGATACCGTTGATTTCTCACCTAACTACGATGGTCGCTCGCAAGAGCCAAATGTATTACCTTCGCGTTTCCCAAACTTATTAGTTAACGGCAGCGCTGGTATCGCAGTTGGTATGGCTACAAATATTCCGCCACACAACTTGCGCGAAATTGGCGAGGGTGTGGCTTGGGCACTTGCTCATCCAGAGGCAAAATCCGATGAACTGCTAGAACAGTTAATGAAAATAGTTAAAGGCCCTGACTTTCCAACTAAAGCACTTATTGTTGGTCGCACCGGCATCGAATCTGCATACCGCACCGGCCGCGGCTCAATTACGATGCGCGCAGTGGTACAAGTTGAAGAAATCAATAAGCGTACCTGTTTAGTTGTAACCGAACTTCCCTATCAAGTTAACCCAGATAACTTAGCTTTGAAGATTGCCGAACTAGTTAAAGAGGGCAAAATTAAAGGTATCGCTGATGTGCGCGATGAAGGTAACGAACGTCTTGGTCAACGTCTAGTAATCGTGCTACAAAACAGCGCGATTCCTAAAGTTGTTTTAAATAATCTTTATAAGCAAACTCAATTACAAGATACTTTCGGAGCCAATATGCTGGCACTAGTCGATGGTGTTCCACGCACACTTCGACTTGATGAATTTATTAAGTACTACATTGATCACCAAGTGGAAGTAATTGTTCGCCGCACCAAATATCGCTTAGTTGAAAAAGAGCGACGCGCACATATTCTGCAAGGCTACCTAAAAGCACTTGATGCACTAGACGCAGTTATTGCCTTGATTCGCGCGTCAACTACCCCTGAAGAAGCCCGCACCGGCTTAATGAAGTTACTTGATGTTGATGAAATTCAAGCCAATGCAATTCTTGATATGCAGTTGCGCCGCATCGCCGCCCTTGAGCGCCAGAAGATCAACGATGAGTACGACAACTTGATGGCCGAAATTGTTGAGTTAAATGCAATCCTAATTAGCCCAGAAAAGCAGCGCGAGATAATCGCGACTGAGCTCGCCGAACTAGTTGCTAAATATGGCGATGACCGACGCTCACAGATTGTGGCCAGCGAAGGAGATTTCTCAGCCGAAGATTTAATTCCAGATCAAGATGTAGTTGTGACAATTACCCGTGGTGGATATGCCAAACGAACCATGGCTGATTTATATCGCTCACAACGTCGCGGCGGTCGTGGCGTTAAAGGCGCATCGCTTAAACAAGATGATGTGGTTGATCACTTCTTTGTAGCCTCAACGCACGATTGGTTATTGTTCTTTACTAATCAAGGCCGGGTATATCGCGCGAAAGTTCACGAGTTACCTGATGCTGGTCGCGATGCTCGCGGTCAACATGTTGCCAACTTGTTAGCATTTAAACCTGAAGAAACAATTGCTCAAGTTCTTTCAATTAAAGATTACTTAGCAGCACCTCACTTAGTTCTAGCAACTAAAGCTGGCTTAATTAAGAAGAGTGCATTAATTGAATATGATTCACCAAGAGCTGGTGGTTTAATTGCAATTGCTCTAAAAGGTGACGACGAGGTTGTTAGCGCAGCTCTAGTCGATGCTGGCGATGAACTGTTGCTAGTTTCTAAAAAAGCCATGTCAGTTCGCTTTGCTGTCGACGATGAATCACTTCGTCCAATGGGTCGATCAACTAGTGGTGTAATCGGAATGAAGTTCCGCGCAGACGATGAACTATTAACAATGGCACGCATTACAGCGCAGCATGCTGGAGATACTTTTGTATTCACGGCAACTGACGGCGGTTATGGCAAAAAGACCCCTCTTAATGAATATCGCTTACAGGGCCGCGGTGGGATTGGCATTAAAGCTGCCAAAATTGATGAAAATTCTCGCGGCTCACTCGTTAGCGCACTCGTTTTGCGCAATGAAGATGAAATTCTGGCCATCACATCCGGCGGCACAGTTATGCGCACTCCAGCGGCTGAAGTTCGCCAAACTGGTCGCGATTCCATGGGAGTTCGCTTAGTAAATCTCGATGAAGGGGCGCAACTCTTATCCGTTACTTGTAACCCAGAGGAATCAGGGGCGACTTCTGGTTCAGAACCTGCTTAGATACGCACGAGTTTTGGTTAAGTAGCGACTTCGGGGTAACCTTTGGCGCTTACCGCAGATAAATCCATTATTTGCGGGCCTATAGCTCAGCCTGGTTAGAGCGCTTCCCTGATAAGGAAGAGGTCGATGGTTCGAGTCCATCTAGGCCCACCCCCGCTCAACACGGGGACCTAGCTCAATTGGTAGAGCACCGCCTTTGCAAGGCGGGGGTTAGGGGTTCGATTCCCCTGGTCTCCACTCAAGTAAGACTTTTCCGCACCTATTTATAAAAATGAAAAGGAAAATAAAATGACAACAGCAACACTGCACACAACTATGGGCGACATTGTTGTAGAACTTTTTCCTGATCATGCACCAAAGACAGTTGCGAACTTTGTAGAACTAGCAACTGGTGCACGCGAATGGGTTGACCCACGCACTGGCGAAAAATCAACTGCCAATCTTTACGACGGCACAGTTTTTCACCGTGTTATCGATGGCTTCATGATTCAAGGTGGCGACCCACTAGGCCAAGGCACCGGTGGCCCAGGTTATAAATTTGCTGATGAATTTCATGGCGAACTAACTTTTGATCGCCCATACATTCTTGCGATGGCTAACTCTGGCCCAGGTACTAATGGTTCACAGTTCTTCATTACAGTAGCTCCAACAACTTGGTTAAACCGCAAGCACAGCATCTTTGGTGAAGTTAAAGATGCCGCAAGCCAGGCTGTGGTAGATGCGATTGGCTCAACAAAGACTGGCGCACAAGATCGTCCAGTAACGCCAATAAAAATTAACTCAATAACCGTCAGCAAATAACGCTAAAGCCACATTTAAAACTAGCGTGTTAAGAAAAAGCACTGCAACTAATGCGCTAATTTTAATTATCTGTGCTGCTTATTTAGCGCAACAATTACTCCCCGACCTGCAGGTGCAGTTATTTCTGCTTGGTCTGGATTATTTGCAGTACAGCAATGAGTGGTATCGATTAATTACAGTTGCACTAACCCATGGCGGATTAATGCATCTGGGATTTAATATGTATTCGCTCTACATCTTGGGAACTCCGATTGAATCGGCTTATGGCAGAAATAAATTCTTAATTATTTTCACAGTTTCACTCTTAACCGGCTCGCTCACTTCAGTATTTCTAAATACTTCAAACTTTGCATCCGTTGGAGCTTCGGGCGCCGTCTTTGGTTTATTCGGAGCTTTCTTGATCGTTGGAAAAACTATTGGGGCAAACATTCGTGAAATCGCCATAATTATTGGCTTGAACTTTGCCCTTGGTTTTATCTTGGGCGGGGTTGACTGGCGGGCACACCTGGGCGGTTTAATTGGCGGGGCCTTGACTGCTCAATTGATTCTCGTCCGCCGCCGTTAATTGCCGACCTAATTACATGGCTGTAATTCTCCACATCTGTGGAGAGACTTGTGGATAACCGCTTAAAAAATAAGAATTAGCGCCATTTAGTGGCTAATGAGAAGCCAAAAGCGATAAATGCGAAGCCAACCAACATATTCCAGGCACCAATATTAGGAATCGGATATTGGGTTTGGCTGACATAAAAAGTTACGATCCAGAAAAGGCCTACCAAAAATGAACCAATCATGGTTGGAACTAACCATGATGGGCTTTCAAGCGGACCCTGTGGGGTGAGGTCAATGAGCTCTTGGTCATGAGCGCGCTGCTCTTGAACCTTCTTACGCAATTTCGACTTAGGCATGTCGCCAAGGGTAACAGGGCGGGGCAAAATATCAACCGCGCTAGCGCTGTGAGTAGGCCAGAATTACCCCATGGCCACCACCAAGATTCTTGTCGTAGATAACTACGACTCTTTCGTCTTTAACTTGGTGCAGTACTTAGGCCAATTAGGCGCCGAGACCACAGTTGTCAGAAATGATGAAATTTCAGTTGAAGCAGCTATCGATTATGACGGCGTCTTAATTTCTCCTGGACCCGGCACACCGGAATCAGCCGGGATAAGTATTGCGATGATCAAATTCTGCGCAGAAAAGAAGATTCCGCTATTCGGAGTTTGTTTAGGCCATCAAGCAATTGGTGTTGCATTCGGTGCAACAGTTTCGCGCGCACCAGAATTAATGCACGGAAAAACTTCAGAGATAATTCATAACTGCGAAGGCATATATGCAAACCTACCTTCACCATTTACGGCAACTCGTTACCACTCATTAGCAATTGAACGCGCCACCGTGCCAGATGAGCTACAAATTACTGGTGAAACTGAAGGCGGTATCGTCATGTCTGTAAAACATAAATCGTTGCCAATTCAAGGTGTTCAATTTCATCCGGAATCAGTTTTAACTGAACATGGCCATGCGATGTTAGCTAATTGGCTAACTGAATGTGGTGATAAAAATGCACAAACTAAGGCAGTTGGTCTATCCCCGGTTATTGGTACCCGCGGCTAAGGCGCTTTATTAATTGTAATTGTGACTGACTCACCAATAGTGCGCGTTGCTCCGCCTTCTGGGAATTGCCGAATTACTACTCCGATAGCTTGGAGTGGATCGTAATCATTAAATTCCTTAATTAAGAAATTCGAATTAATCAAAATTGCGCGAGCTTGTATTGCTTCAACCCCGATTAAATCAGGAATTTCAACTTGACCATTAGCGATAGACAAAACCACACCGGTGCCGGCGGTAATAGTCGAACCCATTTCAGGCGTGACTGCCAGAACCGTCCCTTGTGGTTTATCTGATGGGGAAACTTCAGTACGGGCAACGACTAGACCAACCGAGGAAAGCACTGCGCGCGCATCACCAAGGGATAAGCCAACTAATCCATCAGGAACAAGTACATCTCCAGGGCCATCAGAGATAGTTATTACTACCGCTGAGCCTTTCCTTGCTTGAGAAGAGGCCACTGGAACCTGATTAGAAACTCGATCAACCGGGATTTGCGGGTCGTGAGCACGCTGAACGGTAACTACATAATCACCTAACTGCGCCTTTGCCTCAACTTCAGTTAACCCAATTACATTTGGGACAGAATTAGAAGGCCCACTTGCAGTTCCAGTATTTGATAAATTCAATCCAAAAACTGCAGCTCCACTAACAATTAACAATCCAATCAAACTAAATACGAGAGTCTTTCGAGAAATCGGCTTACGAGCAATTTTCGCTTTTACAACTTGACCACTATGGATACGAAACAAATCATCGAGCATTAATCCAGCACTCTGATAACGGTCAATTGGGCGTTTGGCCAGGGCAACTGAGAGCATTACATCGACACCTTCAGGTAAACCAGGCAACACCGAACTAGGTGAAGGAAACTCACCTGATACATGTTGGTAGGCAATTGATACCGGAGTGTCACCAGAAAATGGCGGTTGTCCAGTCATTACTTCATATAACAAACAGCCGGCCGAGTAAATATCACTACGAGCATCTGCAACTTCGCCAACAGCTTGCTCTGGCGAAAGATATTGCGCAGTTCCAACCACGTTCCAAGTGTTGGTAAGAGTTGCAGCTAAATCATCGAGTGCTCGAGCAATACCAAAATCCATTACCTTGACATCACCTTTGTCTGTGATCATTACGTTTGCAGGTTTGATATCTCGGTGCACAATGCCGCGTTCATGTGAGTAATCAAGTGCCGCCAATATTCCTTCGCCAATTTCTAAAGCGCGATCAAGCGGCAATCGCTCACCTGTGCGAATAATTTCACGCAGAGTTTTTCCTGAGACTAACTCCATCACAATATAAGGAGCAGGATCTTCGCCAGAGTCATAAACCGCAACTATGCCTGGATGGTTTAAACCCGCAGCAGCTAACGCTTCTTTACGGAACCTAGTTACAAATGAGGGATCTTTCGCTAAATCAGAACGGAGAATTTTGACGGCAACTTTGCGCGACAACCGTTCGTCTTTCGCTTCGAACACATCAGCCATTCCACCAGTGCCGATCATGTCACCAAGTCGGTAGCGACCACCTAATAGTTGGCTCATTTGCTAGCCCCGTGTAACTCAGTTTCAACTGTTAAATCTGTCGCGATATCAGCCACAATAACAGTCACATTATCGGGCGCATCATTTACGTAAGTAGCTTCAACCAAGGCTGTGACCGCATCTTCGCGTTTGTTCTTCTTAAGTAGCGACTTAATCTCTTTATTAGAGAGCACGCTACTTAATCCATCGCTACAAAGTAGGTAACGATCGCCGGCCTTTCGCTCATAAACCACCAATACCGGATCAAGATTTCCAGAGCCCATTAACACCTGAGTAAGCAATGAACGCTGTGGGTGATCATTGGCTTCAGCAATAGTTAACTTTCCTTGATCGATTAACTCTTGAAGCACGGTGTGATCAAGGCTTAATTGTTCGAGTTCACCTTCGCGCAATCTGTAGGCACGGGAGTCACCAATATGCATAAGCGCAATGCGATCTTCGTGCAACAACAGAGCAGTCAATGTAGTTCCCATTCCACGAAGCTCCGGATCATCATTTGCAACTCGGGCAATCTCTAAATCAATATCTACCATTGCCTGTGCCAACAAATCCTCAATTGAGTCAGCATCAATATGAATACTCTGTGAAATTGGGATTAATTTCGTTAACTCTCTAATCGCAATAGCAGATGCGACTTCGCCGCCAGCGTGTCCACCCATACCATCGGCAACGGCGATTAAGTTTGCGGATGTGATAGCAGAGTCTTCGTTCCCAGATCGACGCAGGCCAATAGCTGAACGCGCAGCGAGTGCGAATACCGGTTGGCTCATGTGTCTTAGCCTAACGCTGATCGCTAAGTGATCAATGCCTAGACCACTCATTTATGCGCACCGCGGATCATCATTTGATCATCCAGAAAATACCCGTGCTGCATTTATGGCAGCGATCACCGATGGCGCCGATGGGTTTGAATGCGACTTAAGACTAACCAAAGATAACCAGGTAATTATTTGGCATGATTCAAATATGTTACGAATGGCTAACAACAAGGCCGTAGTTGCTCACACCGAATACCCAGAGTTAAAAGGTATTTATCCGGATTTGATGTTATTAACTGAGCTACTTGAGATCGCTGAAAAGTACAAAAAAGCTTTGGCGCTTGAGACAAAACACCCAGTACCATCAGGTAACGAGGTTGAAGATAGAATTCTTGAACTTGTAAAGCCATATAAGGAGTTAGATATTGCGCTACTTAGCTTTAGCTGGTTAGCGATAGAGAAAGTTGTCCGGTTTGAAACTGGCATAGAAACAGTCGCATTGGTAAATGCGCTAAATGCACCCATTATGAATCGCTTTTCATCTGCTAAATCATTTGCGCCAAGTATTGAAGAGATCAAAAATCACCCTGAAATAGTGGCTAAATATCAAAGCGAAGGAAAACGGGTTTTTGTTTGGACGGTAAATGATCTAAATGATCTAAAACTTTGTGCCCAACTCGGTGTCGATGTAGTAATTACAGATATGCCGGCGCGAGCAGTAAGTGAGCTCGGGTATCCTTAACCAGTGAGCACATATGCCTATCTCGGACCAGCAGCGACCTTTACCGAGGCGGCACTCAAGAAAATTACTGGCCCTACCGATCAACTGATTCCTTATTCCAATGTCACAGCAGCTTTAAATGCAGTTCGTAACCATGAAGCTGAATATGCATTGGTACCTATTGAGAATTCTATCGAAGGTGTTGTAGCCCGCACACTTGATGAATTAGCTACTGGCGAACCTCTGATAATTTCTGGCGAGGTTACCTTGCCAGTCTCATTTACTTTCATGGCCAAACCTGGAACTCAAGCGATAAAAAGAATTGCTACTCACCCACATGCCGAAGCGCAATGCCGTACCTATATAGCGACTAACTATCCGCACGCCGAAGTAGTTGCTACTAATTCAACTGCTGCAGCTGCCGAGGCACTTAGCCGTGGCGAGTTCGATGCCGCAATCGCCTCAGCCGTTGCTGCAGATCGCTACGGTTTAGAAGTATTAGCTGAAAACATTGGTGATAACACCGAGGCAGTAACCCGCTTCGTCTTGGTCTCAAAACCGGGCGAGCTAACTAAACCCACCGGGCACGATCGAACCTCGATGGCAATTTTTATCGGCACCGATCACGCAGGTGCGCTCTTAGAAATTTTAACTGAATTTGCCACCCGCAGCGTCAACCTAACTTTTATCCAAAGCCGCCCAACTGGCAAAGAGTTAGGCGATTACCATTTTATTGTCGATGCCGAAGGGCATATCAGCGACGCTAATGTCGGCCAAGCAGTAACTCGCCTACGCGAGATCTGTGAGGAAATAAGATTCCTAGGATCATATCCGCGAGAGGGAAGTAAATGATTGATATCAAATTACTGCGCGAGAACCCTGACTTAATCCGAGCCTCTCAAACTGGTCGCGGCGAAGACGCCAGCATTGTTGATCAAGTTTTGGCACTTGATGAAAAACGCCGCGCTGCGATTAATGAATTCGAGGCGTTAAGAGCCGAACAGAACACGCTTTCTAAAGCTGTTGGTGGCGCTAAAGGTGATGAGAAAGCCGCCCTGCTGGAAAACGCTAAAGATTTAGCTAACAAAGTAAAAGCTGCTGACAGTAGGCGTGCTGAAATCGAAGCTGAAGCAAATACCGAAGCGTTAAAACTCTCAAATCTGCTTGATCCCGCAGCCCCAATAGGTGGCGAAGCAGACTTTGTAATTATTGAACATATTGGTACTCCGCGCGAATTTTCTGAATTCGAACCAAAAGATCACGTTGAGCTAGGCAAATTACTTGGCGCAATTGATACCGAACGTGGTGCGAAAGTTTCTGGTTCTCGCTCCTACTTTCTAACTGGCGTTGGCGCACTTCTTGAATTTGCTCTTGTTAATTACGCAATTAGCAGCGCAGTAAAAGCTGGTTTCACTCCAGTTATTCCGCCAGTTCTAGTTAACCCACCAGCTATGGAAGGTACTGGGTTTCTTGGACAAGCGGCTGAAAATGTCTACCGTCTCGAGAAAGATGATATGTATTTAGTTGGCACTAGCGAAGTGCCATTGGCCGCATTTCACATGGATGAAATTTTGTCAGCTGATAAGTTACCAATGCGCTACGCCGGTTACAGCACTTGTTTCCGTCGCGAAGCTGGCACTTACGGAAAAGATACTCGCGGAATTATTAGAGTTCACCAATTTGATAAAGTTGAAATGTTTAGTTTCTGTCACCCTGATCAAGCTGTTGCTGAACACCAACGTTTATTGCAATGGGAGAAAGATTTCCTAAATGCAATGGAGATCCCTTATCGGGTAATCGATGTGGCTTCAGGTGATCTGGGTTCAAGTGCGACTCGCAAATTTGATATCGAAGCCTGGATCCCTACCCAGCAGGCGTATCGCGAAGTAACTAGTACCTCTAATTGCACTGAGTTTCAAGCTCGCCGGTTAAATATCCGTTTTAAAGATGGCGATAAAACTTCAGCAGTGGCTACCTTAAATGGAACCTTAGTTGCGATCCCTCGCATGATTGTGGCAATTCTGGAAAACCATCAAAATGCGAACGGAACTGTAAATGTGCCAACAGCACTGCAGCCGTTCTTAGGTATGACTCGATTCGAGTTAGTGTGACCGGTAAACGGCCTAAATTAATCGCTAGCGATCTTGATGGAACAATAGTTGCGCACTACGGCGAAATTTCCCAACGCACCATCGATGCATTCCGTCGCGCCCACGCAATGGGAATTGAGATCTTCTTTGTTACTGGACGCCCACCACGTTGGATGCCAGAGATTAAAGAAGCTTTCGGAATCGGAAATGCGATTTGTGGCAACGGCGCAATGTTGTATGACTTAAACACCGGAAAAGTTCTAGAAGAATGGTTAATGCCGATAGATGCTCAACTTGAAACAGTTAAGCGATTACGAGCCGCGATTCCCCAGATAAGTTTTGCAGTTGAATCACATAATTATTTCCATCGCGAAAAGAAATACATTCCTCGTTGGGATGTTGGTTTAGATAATATTGGCGTAGATAACATTGAAGAAATCATGGCATCACCGGCGCTTAAATTACTTGCGCGATGTTCTGAGCAAGAACTTACCTCTGATGAGATGTTAGAAATTGCCCAGCGAGAACTAACTGGAATTGTCACTGTCACTCATTCAAACCCACACGATTCACTTCTAGAAATCTCGGCTCTAAATGTCTCAAAAGGGGCCACCTTGTCCAAAATGGCAGCGCGCTTAAATATCGATGCAACCGACTGTGTTTCATTTGGTGATAACCCAAACGATTTCTCAATGTTGCAATGGTGTGGCCGTTCATATGCAATGTCTGATGGCCACCCTGATGGACCGAAATACGCTAAATCAGTTGCGTTGCCACATACCGACGATGGTGTCGCGATTGTGATTGAAGAGCTACTAGAACTTCCCGCTTAACTATCTAGTAATCACTACTCAATTTTAGATAAGCGCCATCCTCGGGTAGATTACGCCGCGGAGGGCTCGCATAGCGGCCGAGTGCACCGGTCTTGAAAACCGGCAGGTGAAAGCCTCGAGGGTTCAAATCCCTCGCCCTCCGCCATTTTTTGTAAAGTTACTTAAGCCACTGTTTTTAGGTGGATCTTGTGGCTGATTTCATAGCGCTCAAAGAAGAATCTGCCTAGCGCGCAGAAAGCCAGGAGAGGAGACTTCGCCTTAGAGATTGATGAGTGGTAACTAAGGGAGTCGTGAAATATGTCGGGAGTTTTTTCACCGGGCCGCGCCAAGATTAAAGAGCGCACCCTGCGCACCGATAAATGGTGGCTTGAACCAGCAATTACCTTCGGAGTTCTTTTTTCATTCGTCATCTACGCGACTTTCCGCGCATTCGAAGGTGCGAATTACTACAAAGATCACCTAATCTCTCCGTTCTATTCACCTTGCTTATCTGAAGCATGTGTTCCCGAAGCAGTTATCTTGGGCTTCGCACCAGTGAGCGCAGAAATATTAAATTTCGCACTTTCACCAGCGCTAATCATTTTGATTTTCCCACTTGGTTTCCGCATGACTTGTTATTACTACCGCAAGGCTTACTACCGTTCATTCTGGTTATCACCACCAGCCTGTGCAGTTGCAGAACCACACACTAAATACACTGGCGAAACTCGCGCGCCACTTATTCTGCAGAACGCACACCGTTGGTTCTTCTACGCCGGTTTAGTCTTTAACGTAATTCTTACCTACGACGCAATTATTTCATTTAAGAGCGTCGAAGGTGAGTGGGGACATATGAGCGTTGGTTCAGTGGTACTAACTCTTAGCGCAACTATGTTGTGGCTCTACTCATTGTCTTGTCACACCTGCCGCCACACAATTGGTGGCCGATTAAAGAATTTCTCAAAACATCCATTGCGTTACAAGTTATGGACTCGCGTTTCATTTCTTAATCATTACCACCAACAGTTTGCGTGGTATTCATTAGCAGCGGTTGCTTTTGCTGATATTTATGTCCGCCAAGTCGCAACTGGCGCCTGGACCAATTTCTACTTCTTCTAAAAGGGGCACGAGTAAATGACAAATATGGAACGTCATAGTTACGACGTACTAATCATCGGTGCCGGTGGTGCTGGACTACGTGCTGCAGTAGAAGCTCGCGAAGCAGGTTTGCGCGTAGCAATCATCTGTAAATCGCTATTCGGCAAAGCCCACACCGTTATGGCTGAAGGTGGCGCAGCTGCCTCAATGGGTAATGTCAACGACAAAGATAGCTGGATGGTCCACTTCCGCGACACTATGCGCGGTGGAAAATTCCTTAATCATTACCGCATGGCTGAACTACATGCCAAAGAATCACCAGATCGTATTTGGGAACTTGAAACTTGGGGCGCGCTCTTTGATCGCACTAAAGAAGGCAAGATTTCACAACGTAACTTCGGTGGACATGAATACCCACGTTTAGCTCACGTTGGCGATCGCACAGGCCTTGAATTAATTCGCACCATGCAGCAACGCATTGTTGCGCTACAACAAAAAGATGGTCGCGAAACTGGCGATATGGAAAGTCACCTCAAAGTTTTTGCTGAGCTAACCATCACCGACATTCTTAAAGAGAATGGCAAGATCTCAGGTGCATACGGTTACTGGCGCGAAAGCGGCGATGAGGTTTTATTTGAAGCTCCAGCAGTTGTAATCGCAACTGGTGGCGTTGGCAAGACTTTCAAAATTACTTCCAACTCTTGGGAAGGCACTGGCGATGGCCATGCCCTTGCTCTAAAAGCTGGCGCAAATTTAGTTGATATGGAATTCTTACAATTCCACCCAACTGGAATGGTTTGGCCGCCATCTGTGCGCGGAATTTTAGTTACCGAATCTGTTCGCGGTGAAGGTGGCGTCTTAACAAACAATTTAGGTGAGCGTTTTATGTTTAAGTACATCCCAGATGTATTCAAAAATATATATGCTGACAACGAAGCCGAAGCCGATCGTTGGTATCTAGATCAAGATAACAACCGTCGCCCACCAGAGTTGTTGCCTCGTGATGAAGTTGCGCGCGCAATTAATACTGAAGTTAAATCAGGTCGCGGCACCGAACACGGCGGCGTATTCCTTGATGTTTCTAAGCGAATTCCAGCCGATGTAATTAAGAAGCGTTTGCCATCTATGTGGCATCAGTTCTACGAGCTAGCAGGCGTGGATATCACTAAAGAGGCTATGGAAGTTGGCCCTACTTGCCACTATGTAATGGGTGGCGTTGAAGTAGAGCCAGATAACGCAGCAGCGGTTGGGGTTCCGGGGCTATTTGCCGCCGGTGAAGTCGCAGGCGGAATGCACGGCTCTAACCGCCTTGGCGGAAACTCACTCTCTGACCTTTTGGTATTCGGTCGTCGTGCCGGAATGGGCGCGGTTGAATACGTTAAGAACAATGGCGCTAATCCAGTTAGTGATGCTTCAATTAAAACAGCAGCAGCTCGAATTGAAGCGCCATTCTCACGCGAAGGTGGCGAGAATTCATATTCACTACATGCCGAACTACAAGAAGTTACTCACAACTTAGTTGGCATTATCCGCACTGGCGCAGAAATTGAAGAAGCAATTAAAAAGATTGCCGATATTCGTAAGCGCAGCGCAAACGTTTCAGTTTCTGGTGGTCGTAAGTTCAACCCTGGTTTCCACTTAGCTTTTGACCTAGACAATATGTTATTAGTTGCTGAGAGCACTGCTAAGTCGGCACTTCGCCGGGAAGAGTCTCGTGGCGGACACACACGCGATGATTTCCCAGGAATGGATTCCACTTGGCGTAAAGTCAATAACATATCTTCATTCGATGGCAAGCAAGTAAATGTAAAAGCACAGCCGCTACCACCAATGCCCAAAGAGTTATTCGACCTCTTTGATATTCACGAACTCGAGAAATATCTGACACCCGAAGAAATTGCGAAAGGCGGTTCCAACTAATGACTCGCAAACTTAATCTTCGTATCTGGCGAGGTGATGCCACAAACGGCGCGCTACAAGATGTTATTGTAGAGGCCAACGAGGGCGAAGTTGTTCTCGATGTAATCCACCGCGTACAAGCAACCCAAATGGGTGACCTCGCAGTTCGTTGGAACTGTAAGGCCGGCAAGTGTGGGTCTTGTTCAATGGAAATTAACGGTAAGCCTCGTCTTGCTTGTATGACTCAGGTTGCTTCATATGGTGATGACGAAACTATTACCGTTACGCCGCTTCGTGCATTTCCGGTGATTAAAGATCTCGTAACAGATGTCTCATTTAACTACCGCAAAGCCATGGAAATCCCGGCTTACGAGCATCCAAAAGAGCTTGCACCAGGCGATGCCCGCATGGAACAGATCGATGTTGAGCGCTCACAAGAGTTCCGCAAGTGCATCGAATGTTTCCTCTGCCAAGATACTTGCCACGTAATTCGCGATCACGAAGAGAACAAGAAGTCTTTCGCTGGACCTCGCTTCTTTATTCGTATCGCTGAGCTAGATATGCACCCACTTGATACTTTAAAGAATCGTAAGCGCACTGCGCAAGAAGAGCATGGCCTTGGAATGTGTAACATTACAAAGTGCTGTACTGAAGTTTGCCCAGAGCACATCAAGATCACCGATAACGCAATCATTCCTATGAAGGAGCGCGTTGTAGATATTAAATATGATCCAGCTCGTATGTTCGCCGGTCTTCTCAAGCGAGAGAAGCGCAACTAAGCCATGAAGTCACTGCTACTTGTCGCGATCGGCGGCGTAGCAGGAACCCTAGTTCGCTTTGGCCTATCGGTTGTTATTCCGGATGATCGCAACGGAACCCTTGCCGCAAATTTGCTAGGTGTAGCACTTGCTAGCGCGCTCTTGGTTTTGATGGAGCGTCGCGGGGTTACCGAACTTCGTCATTTATTGTTGCCAGGATTCTGCGCAGGTATGACGACATTCTCTGCAGTTACCGTACAAGTTGTAGAACCGATCACTGGTGGATTTCTATTCTTAATTGAAAACATTGTTTTAAGCCTACTAATCGTGCTTATTGTTCTGCCAGTTAGCCGCAAGTTGATTCCGGTGCGTAGATGAATACTTTATATGTGATTCTTGGCGCTGCAGTTGGCGCACCCGCGCGCTTTGCGATTGATCAATACATACGAAAATTTACCGATAAGCCCTACGGAATCTTTCTCGTAAATGTAATTGGCTCATTTATCATCGGATTAACTTTTACAAAATCTGAAACCATTTACGATTTATTGGCCGTTGGCTTTGCCGGCGCATTTACAACTTGGTCAACGTTTATGCTCGATATCTACCTAGGGTTTGAGCTAAAGCGCTATCGCGAGATAACCATCAACTTGGTTATGTCACTCGGCTTTGGCCTAGCTGCCGCTTACTTAGGGCTACAGATAGCTGGTTAATTAACCGAGAATTGAAGCCATCCAAGCTTCGATTGCATCAGGATGGCGCGGAATATCTTCACTTAAGTTACGGCATCCATCTGCAGTAACAATGACATCGTCTTCGATGCGGATACCGATTCCGCGATATTCAGGAGCAAAGAGTTCGTCATCAGGCTGGATATATAGACCTGGTTCAACGGTTAGAACCATTCCTTCCTGCAGCACGCCATCGCGGTACATATCTTGACGAGCATGTTCGCAATCGTGGACATCAAGACCTAAGTGATGGCTTACGCCGTGCAGAGTCCAACGGCGATGTAGACCAACTTCTGGCTTCATTGATTCTTCGGCGCTAACGGTAAGCACGCCCATATCTGCCAGACCTTGAGCAAGCACTCGTTGCGCAGCACGATTGATCTCTAAGAATTTAACTCCTGGCTTAACTGCAGCAAAACCCGCAAGCTGTGCCTCGTAAACCAACATATATAGAGCGCGGTGAGCTGGCGTGAACTTTCCATTTACCGGCAAGGTGCGCGTGATATCTGCGGTGTAATAAGAATCCATTTCTACACCAGCATCGAGAAGTAAAAGTTCACCGTTGCGCACTGCTCCATCGTTGCGAATCCAGTGCAGCACGCAGGCATGCGAACCAGCGGCTGCAATAGTTGTATAGCCAATGTCATTTCCTTCAAGGCGGGCGCGACCGAAGAATGCGCCTTCGACAATGCGTTCACCGCGAGGGTGGTCTGCAGCAGCAGGCATTGCGGCGATTACATCTGAGAAACCACGACCGGTTGAATCAACAGCGGCCTGCAATTGGCCAACTTCGTACTCATCTTTTATAAGGCGCTGTTCAGAGGTAAATGTCTGGAACTCAGCTTCGCGTGTATGAACCGAGATCAACTTATCCATCAAGGCATCTTCACCGCGGATCAACAAAGTCTCTTTACTAAAGCGCAGCAAACCTTCGATGTTATCTACATTGCGAGTTTCAATCTGATAAACAGTCGCGGCTTCTTCAAGTGTGAAATGGCGACCAACCCAGAGTTCTCCATATTTACGATCTGTGTAGAAAGCATCTGTTTCGCGAGTCGAACGTGGATGCAGGTAAAGATAAGCATCGTGTCCGCCCTCAGTCTTTGGCTCTAAGACTAAAACTGAATCAGCAATAGCATCGGCGCCTTGTACGCCGCTGTAATAAGCAAAAGCGCTATGTGGGCGATAGACATATTCAGTGTCATTGGAGCGAGTCTTGTAATTTCCAGAAGGAATCACCAAACGAATATTTGGGAAAGCCTCCGACAAAACTTGGCGACGGGTGAAGGCGTAAGTAACAACTTCAAGCGGTTGCAAACCCTCGAGGTTTGAAGGAGCCCAGCCGGTGCGCATAAATTCTGCATATTGCGCAGGCGGTGCAACATCGTAAGGACGTGCATTCTTTACTTCTGGGGCTTCAACCTTCTCATTCATAAGACTTAGAGTACATAAGAAGAATTACTTTGTAACTATTTGATAATGGTATTGACCTTGCCCTCATTAGCCGTAGGGTTAAGACACTATGTCGATGGCTACGCGGGAAATTGCTGATTTAGCGCGCGAAATCCGCATACAGATTCTGCACACAATTAAAGGTGCGGGTATGGGCCATATCGGTGGAGATTTCTCAGTCACCGATATCTTGGCAACTCTCTTTGGCGCAGTTCTTAAAGTTGATCCTAAAGAACCAAATAAAGCCGACCGCGATCGTTTAATCCTTAGTAAAGGCCATGCCGCAGTTGCGTTGTACTCAACTCTGGCTCTACGTGGCTTCTTTCCAGTTGAAGATCTAAAAACTTTTGCAAAACCGTTAAGCAACTTAAATGGACACCCAAACCGCAATAAAGTTCCGGGCGTTGAGTCAAATACCGGCCCACTCGGCCACGGCTTTCCCATTGCGGTTGGTACTGCAATTGGTGCACAGCTCGCAAAGAGCGGTTCGCGTTCCTTTGTAATTATGGGTGATGGCGAACTTCAAGAGGGCAGCAACTGGGAGGCGGCGATGTTTGCCGGCCATCGCAAACTTACAAACCTTATTGCAGTGGTCGATCGCAATGGTTTCCAGCAGGGAAGTCCAACTTCAAAGACAAACGAACTTGATCCGCTAGATAAGAAATTTGAAGCATTTGGCTGGGAAGTCTGTGTAGTTGATGGACATAACCACGAAGCACTTCTAAAAGCATTTACTGATCCACAGACCAAACCAAGAGTCATAATCGCGCAGACCACTAAAGGTAAGGGCGTGGACTTTATGGAAGGTAAAGCTGAATGGCACCATAAAGTTCCATCGGATGAACAATATGAACAAGCGCTCGAGCAGGTAGGTAAGCAATGAGCGAAAAACTCGAAGAGTTCGATAACCGCATTATCTTTGCCAAGACTTTGATTGCGCTGGCAACCGAAAACCCTAAGATCGTTGTTGTCTGCAATGACTCAGTTGGTTCAAGCAACTTAGGCGAATTCCGCGATCTCTTTCCTGATCGTTTAGTCGATGTCGGTATCGCAGAACAGAACATGGTCGGCGTCGCCGCAGGCCTAGCAAATGCTGGATTTACCCCATTTGTATGCGCCGCAGCCCCGTTTTTAACTGGTCGCGCGCTCGAGCAGATCAAAGCCGATGTTGTTTATACTCGCACAAATGTAAAGCTCTGCGGCATGAGCCCTGGAGTTTCTTACGGCGAACTCGGACCAACTCACCATTCAATTGAAGATATTGCTTGGATGCGCGCCCTTGATTCACTTCCAATTGTTCTACCTGCCGATGAAGCACAAACAAAAGAAGCGGTTACCTGGGCGGCAAATACAACCGGCCCAGTATTCATGCGCATTGGCCGCTTTAAAGTTCCGTCAGTATCGCAAGGACAAAGCCCAGCATTCGTCCCCAATAAAGCGATGCGCATCATCGATGGTAACGACATCACAATTATTGCAACTGGCACTTTGGTTTCGCGCGCAGTTGCTGCAGCACACCAATTAAAGGCAGATGGAATATCAGCGCGCGTAATTAACCTTTCAACTGTTTCACCGCTTGATACCTCTGAAATCCTTCTTGCTGCGAAAGAAACTAAAGCGATTATCACTGCAGAAGAATCAGTAACTCGCGGTGGCGTCGGCGGAGCAATCGCCGAGTTTGTTGTCCAGAACCACCCAGTTGCCATGAAGTTACTTGGCACAGATACCTTTGCACCAACTGGTTCCGTTTCTTATCTTCTTGAGCATTACGGACTCACCGCAGATTCAATCGTTGCCTCTGCCCGAGAACTCTTAAAGCATGGAAAATAGTTCGCCAATAATTCTGGCTATTGATCAAGGCAGTGGTTCCACCAAAGCCCTCGCCATAAATTTATTGGGCGAAGTTCTTGCCCAAGCAGAGGTAAAGATAGAGACAACTTTTCCGCAACCTGGTTGGGTGGAACAAGATCCCGAAGAAATCTGGCGCTCAGTTGTCTCAGCATCGCTTGAAATAACTAAAGCCCATAAAATTTCAGCAGTTGGTTTAAGTATCCAACGCGAATCAGTTCTCTTCTGGGATCGCACAACCGGCAAAGCGTTAACTAACGTCATTACCTGGCAAGACCGCAGAGCCTCTGAATTAGCGGAAAAATCAGCGAAAAACGCTGCGCGCGTGAAGGAGATAACTGGGCTTGAACTAGATCCCATGTTCTCAGCGCTTAAAGCGCAATGGTTGTTAGAGAACCAAAAATTCTCAGGGGATATCTGCATCGGAACAATTGATTCATGGATCGCATTCAAATTAGGTGCCGGCCACATCATCGAATCAGGTAGCGCTAGCCGCACCCAGTTGTTAGATATCAAAACTGGTCAGTGGAGCCAAGAACTTCTCGATCTCTTCAAGGTAGATCTCAAAACTTTGCCAAAGGTTTGCTCATCGAATGAGAAACACCTCTGCAAAAATATGCAGGAGCTCGGCCTAACAAACGATGTACCGCTTTCGGGCATCATGGGGGATTCACACGCCGCACTCTTTGCTCATAAAGGTTGGATCTCTGGTAACTTCAAAGCAACTTTCGGTACCGGTACATCGTTAATGGGGCTTACCGAGACCAATCCACAAACAATTGCCTGGTCAATTGGAGAAAAGATAACTCGCGCTGCAGAGGCGAATATTCTTTCAACTGGCTCAACCTTGGTTTGGTTGGCACAGCTACTGGATACAACACCAGACGAACTTGCCAAACTTGCACCCGAATCAACGCAGCAGGTTGAAATAGTTCCTGCCTTTAACGGTCTTGGTGCGCCTTGGTGGGATCGTGAAGCAACTGGAATCATCGCAGGGCTTACCCGAGGTAGCAGCCGCGCAGATCTTGCAGCAGCTGCGCTTAGATCAACTGCCGCACAAATAAACGAAGTCCTCGAAGATTTTGCTAACTCTGGAATCAAAATAGATTCGCTCTACGCCGACGGTGGTGGAGCACGCAATCAATACTTAATGCAGATGCTCGCTGATTTAAGCGGTAAGAAAATTAAATCTTCACAATTACTCGAACTCTCTGCCTTTGGTGCAGCGATGGTTGCCGCACTCGGTTCCGACCTCGCCGCTATTTCCGATATCGAAAAGAACGAACTTAAATACGATGAATACTCACCGCGCCTTTCAGAAGAAGACCGCGAAAAAGCCCTTAAAACATGGCGAAAAGCCTTGGCCGCATCCCGCATGAAAAGCCTTTAAAACCCTATTCACCAACAGCATTAACTCGTAAGATTTCAACAACAACGAAGAGAGAAGGCGCGAAAATGGGAAAACTAACTTACGGGGCAGGCATCTGGGCCTTTGGCCAATTCGTTGATCGCTATGCCGGAGACGGTTACGGACCAACGCGCACCAGCCAGCAGATGATTGAAGATGCTGCCAAGGTACCTGGCCTTAAGCACCTCGACATAAATGTGCCATTTGATATTCCAGAGCGCACCGCAGTTGAGATTAAGAAGATGCTTGATGACAACGGACTTATCTGCCGCGCGACAACTCCACATATCTACATGCGCGAATATGTAAAGGGTTCTTTTACCAACCCAGATACCAAACTTCGTTCACAAACTAAAGATCGCGTTCGCGAAGCAATTGCAGCAGCAGAAATCCTTGGAGCGACTTACGTAAAATTCTGGCCCGGTCAAGATGGATTTGATTTCCCACTTCAAGCAAATTACCTACAGATCTGGGATTACACCATCAACGGTATCCGCGATCTAGCAAATGAAAACCCTAAGGTGCAATTTGCAATTGAATACAAGTGCAAAGAACCTCGTGTACGCATGACTCTTGCAACAGCGGCCAAAACTCTTCTTGCAATCAGCGAGATGAAAGTTGAAAACGTCGGAATCGTGATGGACTTTGGCCACTCACTTATGGCGCAAGAGACACCAGCTGAATCACTTCTACTTATCCATCGTCATGGAAGGTTAGTTAGCGCTGAGTTAAACGATAACTGGCGCGGCTGGGATGATGATCTACCTGTTGCTTCAGTGCATTTATTTGAAACTATTGAATATATGTTGGCACTTCGCAGCATTAATTGGACTGATCCAGTGTTACTTGATCAATTCCCATTCCGCGAAGATCCAGTGCGCGCGCTTACTCGCAGCATCGAAATCATTACCTACCTTGAAGAAGTCTGTGATCGCGTAGATATCGCAGCTCTAAATCAGGCTCAGAACTCGCAAGATGCGCTGGCCGCACAGGCGGTTATCTGGGATGCCTTGATGCAAGAGAAGCGTTTCACGCGGTAGTCATCTACCTGTAAACTCACACCTGTACTTGGAGACGTCGCATAGCCCGGTCGAGTGCGCCTCACTGCTAACGAGGTAAGGGGTTAAACCCTTCAGGAGTTCAAATCTCCTCGTCTCCGCTCTCAGGGATTCTTCATTTAACTTGTGTAGTCTCCCGCGAATGAAGCGTAAAAAATCTGCCGTGATCGTTGCAACGACCGTCTTTGTTCTATTAGGCACCGCAACACTAGCTGCCGAAAGTGCGGTCTCATCAAAGATTGAATCCCGAGTACAGCAACAGCTTCCAGGCGCCTCAGGAATAAGTGCCTCTGTACCTCTAAGAGATTTGCCGAGTATCTTGAATTCAGATTTAATCAAAGAGGTAAAAATCGATATTGCTGACTACACGTTGAAGAGCAGTGGCAGAAAATCCTCACTAGAAATTTCTGCGAAAGAAGTTAGTAAATCCGCATCCACTCAGATCGGATCTTTGGATATCAAATCAACAGTAGCTATTTCGCAGCTACTAGCTGATTCTGGTTTCAGCGATGCGGAAATAGTTGATAACGCTTTGCAAATATCAGTCGGCGCCGGAGGACTTGGTAAAGCCTTAATTGTTCCAAAGTATTCAAATAACCAGATTTACTTCCAAATTAAGAGTGTTTCGATAATGGGCAGTCCAATTCCAGCCTCATCGCTTCCCGCAGATATTCAGGAGCAAATCAAGAGCCGAACTGTAAAGGACTTAAGGGTTCCAGCGGGCTTAAAAGTTAAATCTGTATCCATCGGGCTAAAAGGACTTTCGGTAAGTTTTCAAGGAACCAACATCAATTTAAGAAGCCTTGCTTTGTCTCTATAGGGGGCGCCTTGCTAATTAGCGCTAATGTGTAAACGATATAAATTCACTTTGTGGAAACTTTCACTTTCTATAAATTTCGCGCCGGTGGCCAATATCGATTACAAGAACTACAAGGATGCTTTTCTCGATCTCATAGATTATTCGAAAGTCCCCAACGCGTATTCGGTAGCCATTTCTCCCTGAAAGCTTCTTAGCCTTAGGAGGGATTGGGTTCTCCGAAAGCAAAGAAAGTGCGGCGTCGATCCGTCGTTTATCGCTGAGATTTAACGTTTTCAGAAACTTGCGTGGGGTTTTTTCGATTCTTAAAGTGAACTCGCTCAAACCAAGCCAAGTTCCTTACGTGCATCTTGCCAAAGAGTTGAATCTTCACGTCGCGCTTTGGCGGCATCGTAGGCGGCGATATCTTCAAGTTCTTCCATGGCGTCGAGCATTTTTTCGTAAAGTGAAGGAGAGAGCAGCACTGCAGCTTCCTCACCATGGCGAGTGATAAGAATTGGCTCTTTCGCTGATTTATCCACGAGCGTGGGCAACTCACGACGGGCATCGGTTAAGGGAAATGACTTCATTAATAAAGTGTACATAAAAACCTAAAAAATGTACAGAGATGCCAGTAGCCATGAATAGAATAGACGAATGCAAAATTACAGAGTAGCGATCGTCGGCGCAGGTCCAGCCGGCTACTTTGCAGCGCAAGCGCTTCAGAATCTGCAGACCGATGATCTGCAATTTTCTATCGACATGATCGAACGCCTGCCAACCCCATGGGGATTGGTTCGCAGTGGTGTGGCACCTGATCATCCAAAGATTAAAACGGTGGCAAAGGTATTTGAAAAGATCGCCACTGCCGGAAACTTCCGTTTGTTCGGCAACGTTGAGCTCGGCACTGATATTTCGATCGAGCAGTTAAATGAGATCTATGACGCGGTGGTTATCGCAACAGGTTCGGCAGTCGGTAAGCAGCTTGGGATCCCCGGCGAAGATCTACCGGGATCCATCTCTGCTGCTCACTTTGTGCCTTGGTATAACGCGCACCCAGATTTCGCTGATTTCAAGATTGATTTAAATTGCACAACCGCTGTTGTAATCGGCGCTGGAAACGTTGCCATGGATGTGGCGCGAATGTTGGCACTTGAACCAAGCGAACTAGATCCAACAGATACTGCAGACCACGCGATCGCAGTGCTCAAAGAATCTACGATCCGCGAAGTTGTCATTAGCGCTCGCCGTGGCCCAGAGCATGCCGCCTTTACATCTCCTGAACTTCGCGAACTTCCGAAGCTAGAGCACACCAACGTTTTGATGGCTAAATCAGATATCGAAGCGGCTATTTCGCGCGCAGGGGATGAAATTGAGAAAGATACCAGGAGCAATCTGGATGCGATGTTGTTGATCTCTGAAAAAGAGGCGACAAACCACGATCGGACAATGAAGTTTCAATTCCTTGCCACACCTGTTGAATTCAAAGGCGATGGCAAAGTTGAAGAAGTTGTATTTCAGAAGACTGGCAGTGATGAGCGATTTAGTGTTAAGTGCGGGCTAGTTATCACTGCTATTGGTTATGAAGCAGCGAGTATTCCTGGCGTGCCTTATGAGCGCGGAAAAGTAATAAATAACGAGGGCCGCGTAAGCGAAGTCATGTACGTAGTCGGATGGGCAAAGCGCGGGCCATCAGGTGTTATCGGCACAAATAAATCTGATGCTGCAGACGTTATGAAGTTATTGGTTGAAGATTTAAAGGGAGCAAAGAGCGGTGGCGATATCGCAGATATTTTGCCTGTAAGCAAAGTGATTTCACAGTCCCATTGGGAAGCAATTAATGCCGCTGAAGTAGCAGCGGGAGAGCCGTTGGGCAAACCCCGCCTGAAGGTCGTTAATAGGGATGAATTAATTCGAATCGCAAAAAGTTAACCTGCTGGCCACCGGCCCGTAACCAGTTCAGCGCCCAAAATAAATTCGCCAGTACTTAACTTCGCCCATGAATATTAAATTTAGTAAAACTCTTGGCTTGGGCTCTATAGCTCTAGCCACATCGTTATTGGTTTCATTACTAGTACCTACAGCACAAGCGGCGACATACTCGCTGCCAAATGCACCGACATCTGTCACTTCTAAATTCGGCTCATCAGGCATAGTCGTTCGTTGGACGCCTGCTGACGATGTAACTCCAGCAGTTACTGGATATGTTGTTTCGGCTGGCGCCGGATCATGTCCAATATTTGTTCCAGCAAAGAAGCGCGGCAATATCGTCTTGATGCCGGTCGTTGTTGATCAACCTGCAGGTACTCCAGTTGTTCAGGCAGTCAATTCTTATGGTTTCTCGAAACCAACTGCATCAACAACTAGCTACACCGCTGCTCAATTGGCGAAGGTTGCATCATCTAGCAATAAGAATGTGCAATTACTTCAGCTAAGCGATCTACACGGTGCAATCGAAGTTGGTAACTCATTTGGCACAGCACTGCTGGCTAGCAACTGGGACGCAGACCGCAAGGCATCTGCAGCAACTGTTGCGCTTTCTTCAGGTGACAACATCGGTGCAGCGCCACCTATTTCAACTGAGTTTGAAGAGATGCCAACCATCGAATCCCTAAACCTAATCAAGCTCGATGTTTCAGCGTTTGGTAATCACGAACACGATCGCAACCTTGAGCACGTTCAAAAAGTAATTGGCGCCTCAACTTTTCAGTGGGTCGCTGCAAATTATGGTGACGAGTCACTTAAGGTTCTTAAGTCAGGTACCAAAGAAGCAAAGGCATACACAATCATTGAACGCGGTGGCGTAAAGATTGGCGTAGTCGGAGCAAATACACCTGAAACAATCGAGCAAGTTTTCCCAGGTAACCTGGATTACAAGGATTCAGCAGGCGCCAAGAAGACGATTCAAATCGAACCAGGCGTGGTTGGAATCAATAAGGCTGTAGCCGATGCCCGCGCTGCTGGTGCAGAAGTTGTCGCAGTTTTGATCCACCAGGGTTGGACTGAGAACTCAGATGGCCTAGCGAAGGGTCTTTACAACAACCTTGCTGCAGAGATTAAGGGTGCAGATGCAATTTACGGTGGCCATAGCCACCAAACTTTCTCAACCTTGATTCCGGCATCAGCTCGTAATGCTGCACCGGTTCTACTTGGCCAGGTGCGTAACTCAGGAGTTGAGTACACACGTTCACAGATCTGCTTAAAGGCTGGCAAAGTTGTTGGCTCTTCATTGCAGCATGTACTAAAGGCGGCGGCACCAACGATAAATACTGGAGTTGTAAGCACTGTAACAACTCGGGACACAGCAGGTACTGCGCTAGTTAAGAAGTACAAAGATCAACTAACTGCAAAGCTTGATGTAAAGATCGGTCAAGTATCTGCAGTATTCCCACGCGGAGGTTCTCCAGCGGTTGAGCGTTCAGGTGAGAACCCAATGGGTAATTACATCGCTGACTTGCTACGCGCTAAGTACAAGACAGATATCGCAATCACAAATGGTGGTGGTATCCGCGACACATTCCCAGCAAAGACCTACATCCCAGCTAACACAGCACTTGTTCGCACAGGCTCTGGTCCACTGGATGTAACTCTTGGTGATGCGTTAAGTGTTTACCCATTCGGTAACCAGGTAGCAACAACTGTTGTTACAGGCGCAAATCTTTGGAATGCGCTGGAGAATGGCGTTGGCGGAAGCTATCCAGCCGATGGTCGCTTCCCACAAGTTTCAGGTATCAAGTTCTCATTCGATTCTTCAAAGCCAGTTGGCAGTCGAATCGTTGAGGTAACAAAGCTGGATGGAACTGCAATTGCTAAAGACAGCAAGGAATACACACTTACAACTCTCGACTTCATCATTTACGGTGGAGATGGATATCTGGAAGTGTTCTCACCTGCAAAGGCGAAGGTCTATGGAGCGCTACTTGATGTATTTGTAGATGCACTGAAGGCAGATATGGCCGCCGGAAAGGTCACACAACTTCCTGCACTTGATGGGCGAGTAAAGAAAGTTGGCTAATAAGTAAGCAATAACGTAAAGGGCGCTCGAGCAATCGGGCGCCCTTTACGCTTATCTATAAGGGTTTTAGCCCATTTGGGCGATGTATCAAAAGCGGGTATTATTCAACTTCATCACC
>CAMCYS010000010.1 GCA_945885625.1 Bifidobacterium breve
TCAGTCCGACTGTGTGATCCCAGCCAGCAACATCTTCTGGGCGACGTGGTGGCTTTCCAACGTAGCGAGCAGATGGGCGAATTAAACGACCTGTGCGCTTCTGCTCGAGAATATGTGCTGACCAACCTGCAGTACGGGCAGCAGTAAACATTGAGGTAAATAGTGGTGCTGGAACTTCGGCGAAGTCGAGAATGATTGCTGCCCAGAACTCAACGTTGGTTTCTAGAACGCGATCTGGTTGACGCTCACGAAGTTCCTTAAGCGCTGCTTGCTCGAGCGCTTCGGCAACTGCGTAACGAGGTGCGTTAAGTTCTTTTGCAGTACGACGTAAAGTGCGAGCACGTGGATCTTCAGCGCGATATACGCGGTGACCGAATCCCATTAAGCGCTCTTTGCGATCAAGTAAGCCTTTTACATAAGTTTCAGCATTGCCTGCTTTTTCAACATCTTCAATCATGGTTAGTACGCGAGCTGGTGCGCCACCATGCAGTGGGCCAGACATTGCACCGATTGCACCTGAAATTGCTGCGGCAACATCAGCGCCAGTTGAGGCAATAACGCGAGAGGTGAATGTTGATGCATTCATTCCGTGTTCTGCTGCAGAAACAAAGTAAGCATCAATCGCACGAACATGAAGTGGGTCGGGCTCTCCGCGCCAACGAATCATCATTCGCTCGACAACAGTGTGTGCTTTATCAATTTCAGATTCAGGAACTGCCGGTGCCACGATCCCGCGAGCTGCCTGCGCTAAGTAAGAAAGCACCATCACTGACGTACGCGCTAAGTTGCTTCGAGCTTCTTCATCAGAGATATCTAGAAGTGGCTTAAATCCCCAAGCTGGTGCCAACATTGCAATTGCTGATTGCACATCTACGCGCACATCACCGGAGTGAACTGGTAGTGGGAATGGCTCCGCGTTCGGTAAACCCGGGTTGAATAAGTCATCAACTAAAAGTCCCCACACATTTCCGAAAGTTACGCGACCAACTAGATCATCAATATCAACGCCGCGGTAGCGAAGCGCGCTACCTTCTTTATCGGGTTCGGCAATCTCTGATTCAAATGCAATTACGCCCTCAAGACCGGGCTTGAAATCATCAGACATATCGAACTCCCTTTAACTAAATCTGCGTTTGGCTCACTTTGCGAACCACTCTTATGGGGTAATTCTGCCCCTTAGGCGGGGGTGCTTTCTACCAAGTGGGCTAAAGATGCTTACTTGCCGAAAGTGACGTTAGATACAGCCATGGATAATTCATTAACCCGAGCCGAAATCTCAGCCATGCGCCGCTCTTATGGTGAGGCTGGATTAGTGACTTTGCCGGCCGACCCGTTCGAAGCATTTATGATCTGGCTGACTGAAGCTCGTGCCAATCCAGTAATTGTCGAAGCGAATGCGATGGTCCTTTCTACGCTCGGCGGTGATGGCGATATTTCTACTCGCACCGTTTTGTTAAAGGATCTTTCTGCAGGTGGCTTTACTTTCTTTACAAATTACTCATCCCGCAAAAGCCATGCTATGGAGATTAATCCGCAAGTTACATTGCTCTTTCCTTGGTTTGCCATGGAACGCCAAGTCTCAATTAGTGGAACTGCGGAAAAGATTTCGCAACCTGAATCAGCCGAATATTTTGCAAGCCGACCTTGGAATAGCCAGATTGGCGCCTGGGCTAGCCATCAATCAGCACCGCTAGCTTCGCGCGAAGAATTAGAGCAACGTTGGCAAGGAGCTGCCGAAAAATGGCCCGAAGGCACAGAGGTTCCACTTCCGCCATATTGGGGTGGCTATCGCGTAATACCGAAGAGCATTGAATTTTGGCAAGGCCGCTACTCGCGATTACACGATCGATTGCGTTATGAGTTCGATGCCACAACAAATAATTGGGCGTTAAACCGCTACTACCCTTAGGCTATGCCGGTGAGCGAAATTAAAATACCTGCAGATATTAAGCCAGTTGATGGACGTTTTGGTTGCGGTCCTTCAAAAATTCGTCCAGCCGCACTAGATGCACTTATTGCTAGTGGTACGAAAATTTTGGGAACTTCACACCGACAGAAGCCAGTCAAGAACGTTGTCAAGAATGTGCGCGAAGGTTTAACTTCACTATTCGTACTTCCTGAAGGGTATGAAGTTGTTCTTGGTAATGGCGGTTCAACTGCGTTTTGGGATATTGCCACATTCGGATTAATCGAAGAGCGTTCACAACACTTAGTTTTCGGTGAGTTCTCATCTAAGTTCGCAAGTGCTGCCAAAGAAGCGCCATTCCTAGGCGAACCAACGGTCATTAAAGCCGAGCCAGGTTCTCATCCAACTAATATCGCTGAGGCTGGTATTGATGTTTATGCGCAAACACATAATGAAACTAGTACTGGTGTTTCGATGCCCATCATTCGCCCAGCAGATACTGATGGCGCACTAGTTCTAGTAGATGCAACGAGTGCTGCAGGTGGCTTAACTGTTGATGCTAAAGAATTCGATACTTATTACTTCGCGCCGCAGAAGTCATTTGCCTCCGATGGCGGTCTCTGGATTGCACTCATGAGTCCTGCCGCGATTGCTCGAGCCGAGAAAATAAAAGCGAGCGGTCGTTGGATTCCAGCTTTCTTTGATCTGGGCATCGCAATTGAAAACTCTCGGTTAGATCAGACTTACAACACTCCAGCTCTGGTGACTTTGATGATGCTAGCCGATCAAGTTAACTGGATGAATGAGAACGGTGGCCTAAGTTTTGCCGCTGGCCGCAGTGCTGAATCAGCAGCTCATATCTATGGCTGGGCTGAAAAGACTTCTTACACAACGCCATTTGTAACAGATCCAGCAATGCGCTCTAATGTTGTTGCGACCATTAACTTCGATGAATCAATTGATGCAATGGCAGTTGCTGCGGCGCTTCGCGCAAATGGCATTGTTGATACCGAGCCTTATCGCAAACTAGGTAAGAACCAATTGCGTGTGGGAATGTTCCCGGCCATTGATCCAAGTGATGTTAAAGCTTTAACTGCTTGTATTGATTACGTTGTTGCCGCTCTTTAATTTATGACGCTGCAACGCGACCGGATTTTTTGGACAATCTCAGCTCAGATCGCACTAGTTAACTTCTACCTAGGTGGTTTTGGCCCTGCCCAACCATTGCTCCGTGAAGATCAAGGCACCTCACTTACAGTTGCTGGGCTGCACGGAACCGCAATGGGGGTTGCTTCAATTATCGCTGGAGCGTTAAACCCATATTTAGTTCACAAATTTGGCCGTAATCGGGCATCCTGGTTAGGTCTGGGACTATTTGCGGCTGGAATAGTCATGTTTGTTTATTGCCCACCAGTTCAATTAACTTTGCTAGCAACTCTGCTAGGCGGTATCGGTACTTCAACTGTAATAAATAATATGGTCACTTCGATTTCGCACCATTACAAAGAAGATGCCGCGATCGCGCTTCCACAATCTAATTCAATTGGTTCAGCAGGCTACGTCATCGGAACTTTATTAGTAGGCACGCTTGCCGGAACTTCACTTAGTTGGCGCTACGGACTACTGCTAGCAGTGCCGCTTTCATTGCTTCTTTACATCTTCGGACGCGAAAAAAGTGCTGTAGAACATGTGCCAGATTTAGATGGTCCGCAGCGCGGAAAGCTTTCGCTACAATTTTGGTTAGCTTGGATTGGTTTCGTAGCCTGTATTTCCAGTGAATTTGCCACAACATTTTGGGCAGCTGCTCTGCTGCGTGATCGAGTTGGTTCAACAGCAGCTATCAGCACCGTTTGTATTGTGGCGCTCGGAACTGGAATGGGTATCGGGCGCTGGTTCGGCGGGCCTGCGCTAAAACGATTTAAACTAGATCATCAATTACAAATTTTAATTGGTACGCAATTTATTGGATTTGGTATTTTCTGGTTTTCTCATAACTTAGCTCTTTCGTTAACTTCACTCTTCATAATTGGGCTAGGTGTGTCAATGCAATTTGCGCTAGCTTCAATTCGATTAATTGGCCTTAGTGATAACCGACCAGATTTAGCCATCGGTAAGAGTTCACTGGCGGCCGGAATCGCAATTGGTGGGGCTCCCTTCCTGCTGGGAGTTCTCGGAGATTCATTGGGGATTAGCCGTGCCTACATAATGGTTCCGGTGCTTATTGCAATCGCGATGGTAATTATTGTAAAAGTACCATCGCATGAAGATACGAATATAATTAAGTCATGAGCTATAAAACCCGTCGAATAGTTACTTTGGTAATTCTCTTTGGACTCTTGGCCATGGTGGTTTTAAGCGGTCTTTAAAACTGCCGCAATCGAAATATCTGCTGGCACCGCTATGCGGTCTTTGAATTTAAACCAAATAGCAGTTGGTGCCAAAATTGTAATAAGTGCGCAGAGCACAATAGTTCGCCGAATTCCAAAGGCCTCCGAAAAGAGGCCAAGGATTGGAGTTACTAGTGGTGCTCCCCCAAGTAACACGAATTGATAAATTCCCAATATCCGACCACGCACTGCGCTATCAGAATTTGTCTGAATGGTTGAATTAGCTGCTATCAAAGTTGTTAATGCGCCGGCTCCAGCAATTGGCAGCATGATCATATAAGTGAGAAAAGTTGGCATAAATGCAATTATGAAGATTGATATTCCAAAAACGATAGAGCTGGCAATCACAAATTTAGTAGAGCGATACTTCTCAATTCTCGGTGAAAAGAGCGCGGCACTTAGCGAACCAATTGCAATTACGGTTCCCATTAAACCGAATGAGGTCACGCCTTTATCAAAAACTTTAGTTGCCATTAGCGCATTAAACAATTGAAAATTCAGCCCGAAGGTTGTCACAAAGAAGACTGCTGACATCGCTACAAATAAGTCCGGCCTAGCCATTACATATCTAAAGCCTTCGCGAATTGTGGTTGGTCCAGCTGCTCGTGGCTCACGAAATAGCTCGCCTTCACGAATATTTGCCATCACAATAATTACCAACACATAAGTGAACGCATTAATTAAGAATGATGGACCAGTTCCAAAAGCAGCGATCATTAAGCCTGATAACGCTGGGCCAACTAATCTACCGAAATTGAAGTTGGCCGAATTGAGGCTAACCGCATTCGGGACGTCAACAGCGCCTACCATTTCGGAGGTAAAACTCTGTCGAACAGGTTTGTCGATTGCATCAGCTACGCCAAGAGCAAAAGCTAAAGCCATAACATGCCAAATTTGCACATTATTAGTCACCACGAGTATTCCAAGTATTAACGAAGTTAATCCAGCGGCAATGTTGGTTGCGATTAAGACTTTACGTTTATTAAAGCGATCAGCTAAGGCCCCACCGGGCAAACTAAAAAACCAGACTGGGGCGAATTGAAGCGCAGTTACTATGCCCAAATAGAATCCACTATTAGTTAACTCTAAAACTAACCAATCTTGTGCCAGGCGTTGTACCCAGCCACCAATATTCGAAGCTGCATTCGCTGGATATAAAATTCTGTAATTACGGTGTCGAAAAGCGCGCCAGTTGCCATCGCTCTTTACCGAAAAACGCATTACCCTGCTCTCATGTCAGATCAAGATTTAGATCGAAAAGTTCGAACCGTGGTAATTCTAGTGACTATCGGAACCATTGCGTGGCTTATTGCAGGAATCGTTGCGCTAGTAATTGGAACAGATACAAAAATTATTTGGACATGTGTATTTGGTGCAGCACTTGGTGCCGCCGGTGTTCGTTATTCAATCCGTCGCGCAAAGCGCACCGGAATTTAAGCTTCGAGTTGTCCGGCAATTCCGCGCAATACGCGACCTAGGCGTTCTGCTTCGGTAGCAGTTGGGCGACGGCCATGACGCAAACCATTTCCAACTTTGTCTAACATTTTGATCGAATCTTCAATAATCGCGGCTAAATCATCAGGATTAATGCGATTATTTTCAGCTAATGAAGGTGGCGCATCAATTATCACAACCGAGAGAGCCTGTGGGCCACGACGACTATCGGCAACGCCAAACTCAAGTTTAGTGCCTGGCTTAACAGTTGTTACTCCAGCTGGGAGTGATGAAGCGGCAAGATAAACATCTTCGCCTTCATCGGATGCAATGAAGCCGAAACCTTTTTCCAGGCTGAACCATTTAACGCGGCCTGATGGCATTTGGGGTCTCCTTCAACGCTTATAAATTTGAGTTTTTAACTCTAGTAATCGTTTAGCCGCGGTTGCGGACAGGGGGCTAGTTTATCGCACTTAACTAGAGACGAGAAGTGCGATTATTTGCTTAAAAACTCTTAAAAAGTAGCTTCGGAGTGAGCACCACAGCCGTGCGCCGCCGAAACTACGCGGCCATCTTCAGGTGAGATCGCGTTAGCGCATGCACCAAATGCACTGCGCATTGATCCGGCAATAGGAATAAAGAAACCACATGAATTACAAGGCTTAGGCGCCATCTGTGCCATTGGTGAATTTGGCCCACGCTCACCATCGTGCCAACGCTTAGCTGCTTGATCGCGGCCTTCAATTGAAAGAACTCGAGTTCGACCTAAGCCTAATTCAAATGCCAAACCTGGATCTAACTCTTCATCAGCCGGAAGCGCGGCCTCACCTGTTGTTAAACGAGTGTCATCTAGCGATGAAGGAACTATGTCACCAACTCCGACATCACCTGGCTGCAATCGATCACGGTATGGAATCCATTTTGGCGGGACAAGTGCATCAGGGCCAGGCAATACAACAACATCGCAAAATGTGGCGGCTGACTTATTATCAACTTTCGAGACAGTTACTGCCCAACGCCATCCGCGATAGCCAGATAAATTTGCTTCAAATAAATAAGTTGCAATGCGATCTTCGTCATCAAAATCAACAGTGACAAAATCACCAACTAACTTGGCGTCTCCGGCATCTTCAATTGCAGCGGCGTGTGCTAAATCGCGGGCATCCCATTTACTCATGGGTTAAGAGTAAAGCAGAACGCCACCCTCAAGGTAATCGAGGGTGGCGCTGCTGCTTATTCAGGCTTAATTAATTGCTTTAGAAGTCCATATCTCCGCCGCCTTGCTGTGCTGGCGCCGGATTCTTCTCGGGCTTATCAGTGATTACTGCTTCAGTTGTAATGAAAAGTGCTGCAATTGATGCTGCATTTTGAAGTGCTGAGCGAGTTACCTTAGCTGGATCGATGATGCCAGCCTTGATCATGTCTACATATTCACCAGTTGCGGCATTCAAACCGTGACCAGCAGTTAAGTGGCGAACTTTCTCAACGACTACCCCGCCTTCGAGACCGGCATTAACGGCGATCTGCTTAAGTGGAGCTTCAATTGATAGCTCAACAATCTTGGCACCAGTTGCTTCGTCACCTTCTAATTTCAACTTAGCAAATACAGCATGGCCAGCTTGAAGGAGTGCAACGCCACCACCGGCCACAATGCCTTCTTCAACTGCAGCTTTTGCGTTACGGACTGCATCTTCAATGCGGTGCTTGCGCTCTTTAAGTTCAACTTCAGTGGCTGCGCCTGCCTTAATGACAGCAACGCCACCAGCTAATTTAGCTAGGCGCTCTTGTAGCTTTTCGCGATCATAATCTGAATCGCTCTTTTCAATCTCGGCGCGAATCTGATTTACGCGACCCTTGATCTGGTCAGCATCTCCGCCACCTTCAACGATGGTGGTTTCTTCCTTGCTGATAACTACTTTGCGAGCTTTTCCAAGAAGTTCTAGACCAGCTTGATCAAGCTTTAAGCCAACTTCTTCTGAGATCACAGTTGCGCCGGTGAGGATGGCAATGTCTTGCAACATTGCTTTGCGGCGATCGCCAAAGCCTGGCGCTTTTACAGCAGCGGCACGGAAAATTCCGCGAATTTTATTTACCACGAGCGTGGCAAGTGCTTCGCCTTCAACATCTTCAGCAATGATGGCAAGTGGCTTACCTGATTGCATTACCTTTTCAAGTATTGGTAGCAGGTCTTTAATATTAGAAATCTTTGAGTTAACTAGAAGAACGTAAGCGTCTTCTAGAACAACTTCCATGCGATCTTGATCAGTTACGAAGTAAGGAGAAATATAACCCTTATCAAAACGCATACCTTCGGTTAGCT
This sequence comes from Bifidobacterium breve, assembly GCA_945885625.1. GTDB lineage: Bacteria > Actinomycetota > Actinomycetes > Nanopelagicales > Nanopelagicaceae > Planktophila. The sequence goes on from CAMCYS010000010.1 coordinate 8,048, forward strand.
CGAGTTCAAGCCCAAAAGTATTTGATTCTTCTACTGTGATAACGCCCTCTTTACCAACTTTATCCATTGCTTCGGCAATCATTTCACCGATAGTTGAATCAGCGGCAGAGATAGATGCAGTGGCTGCGATCTGTTCTTTTGAATCTACGCTCTTTGCCATTGAAAGAAGTTCGGCAACGATCGCTTCGACTGCTTTTTCGATTCCGCGCTTTAGCGCCATTGGGTTTGAGCCGGCAGCAACGTTACGTAGACCTTCGCGAACAAGTGCTTGAGCAAGCACGGTCGCAGTTGTGGTTCCGTCGCCGGCAACATCGTCAGTCTTTTTAGCAACTTCCTTAACTAATTCAGCGCCAATCTTTTCCCATGGATCATCTAGCTCGATCTCTTTGGCAATTGATACACCGTCATTAGTAATAGTTGGGGCGCCCCACTTCTTTTCGAGGACAACATTTCGTCCGCGAGGTCCGAGTGTTACTTTTACGGCATCGGCAAGCACGTTCATTCCGCGCTCAAGCCCGCGACGGGCTTCTTCGTTAAAGGCAATTTGCTTGGCCATGGTCTTGCTCCTTTTAGTTGTGGTTCATTTCTAGTCGTTCAGGGCGTTTTATCACTCACACCCCTCGAGTGCTAACGCCAAATCTACGGGGATTATTTCAGGCACGCAAAACGAGGTCAGGCTTTGGCGGGCTTTGAAGTGGGTTTAGCGGGCGGATCGAGCCTGAGTACGAGCCTCACGAAGGCGGCGAAGGCGTTTAACCAGCATTGGTGAGGCAGCTAGAGCATCTTCCCGGTCAATCAAATCATTTAATAGGCGGTAATACGTAGGGGCATCCATATCGAAGAGCTCCTTAATTGAGGCCTCTTTGGCGCCGGCATATCGCCACCAATTGCGCTCGAATTCTAGGATCGCCATTTCGAGGTCGGTCAGATTTATCGAGACCGAGATCTCTTCTTGAGCGGACATAAGGAGAATCTTACTTAACGCCTGCGTAAAAGTGTGGGAACTTCAAGGGCTTTATAACCGTTGCAAAATCAGATCAATATCACTGAATTTTGTCCATGGGTTGACTATGGCAAATCGCAAAATTGGGTGGCCGTCATGAGATGACGGTGGAATAAAACCAACTTGATCCATCAAAAGCTCATCACTCCATCTTTGATAATCCGATGCATCCCAACCGGTGCGAGTAAATGCAACAATTGAAAGTTCTGGTTCACAAAGTAAATTCAAGTTTGGGTGTTCGTTAACTTTCTTCGCGGCATATTTTGCAACTTCTAAAGATTGTTCCATTGCTTCGGAATACGCATCAGTTCCGTATGCGGCAAGTGAAAACCAAAAAGGTAATCCGCGTGTGCGGCGGGTTAACTGAATTGCGTAGTCTGACGGATTCCAATTTCCATCATGCAGCGTGTCAAGGTATGAAGCATGTTGAGTATGAACTTCACGCGCTAGTTCAGGTTCGCGATAAATTAGTGCGCACGCATCGTATGGCGCAAATAACCATTTATGTGGATCAACAATTAATGAATCGGCATTTTCTATGCCGTTGAACTTTGCGCGAACTGACCGAGCACATAAAGCCGCTAAACCGTAAGCACCATCGACATGAAACCAAATATCACGCATTTTTGCAACAGCACCAATACCAGCTAAATCATCAATAATGCCTAAATTTGTGGTGCCCGCCGTAGCGACAACTGCAAACACTCGACGGCCACTTTGTCGATGCAATGCGTCGATCTCTTTGGCAACTGTTTCACCTTGTAGTTTGCCATTTTTATCAACTGCAATCTTTAGAACATCAACATCCATAACTTGCGCAGCCGATGCGATGGATGAATGTGATTGTGCACTACAGGCAATTACCCATCGCGTAGTATCTGGAAATTGTTTGCGTGCTTGAGCGCGTGCTACAACTAGCGCCGAAAGATTGCCCACAGTGCCACCTTGCACAAAAACTCCACCAGAACTTTGCGGCAAGCCCGCTAAATCAGCAATCCAACGCAGCGCTTGATTCTCGGCAAATACCGCTCCGGCACCTTCTTGCCACGAGCCGCCGTACAGGGCACTAGCTCCGACTACTAAATCAAAGAGGTTTGCATATTCACTAGGTGCTGATGGAATAAAAGCTAAATTGCGTGGGTGATCCGTTGAAATACAAGCCTTTGCTAAAACTGAGGTAAAAACATCGAGTGCTTCTTTTCCGCCAAGACCTTTCGCGGTAATTGTATTTCCGACTTGAGCAAAAAGTTCAGCTTCAGATATCGGGCCATCTAGCGGCGGATCACTCTTTAGCCGCTCAAGGCTATAAGCCAAAACTTCATTGGCTAACGCTTCGACTTCAGAAGTAAACTCATGCATACCTAAAGTCTGCCACTAATCTAATTAAATTAGTTAATTACTTTGCGTTGGGTCTTCTTAATAATATTTCGTAACATGGTTGGAAATACAAAGGTATGAAATGGCAGCACTGAGTACCAATACAACTGTCCGCCTAAACCACGTGGCGCAAAAGTTGCCTCTTGCACGATATGAGTTTTGCCGTCCACTTCAGTTACTCTAAATTCCAGCCAAGCCTTGCCAGGCAGGACCATCTCGGCATACAAGCGCAATACAGATTCGCGTTCAATTTTCTCAACTCGCCAAAAATCTAAACTATCTCCGACTCGTAACTGATCTGGATCTCGTCTACCTCGACGCAACCCAACACCGCCAAACATGCGATCTAACAAACCTCTAGCAAACCAGAGAAAATCTGAGCCATACCAACCATGCTGGCCGCCAATGCCTTCAATAGTTTTCCAGATCTGCGATAACGGAATATCAGTTGTAGCTTCACGGAAATCTTTTAGGGTCATTTCACCCGCCCAGTCGGGATCTCCTTGAGCCTTCTGCCATGGTGCGGTTGGATACGAAGCATCCGACCATCTGCTCTCGACTTGGCCATCACTCGTCTTTGAAAGAGCATAAGTAACTGCGCTCTCGACATTGAGTAGGCCTTCGGGTGGTGGTGGGATCAATTTATCAATACTCTTTTTTGGATCAGCAACAACTTCATTTATTAGTGAACCAACAAGCGGTCGAGCAAGCGCAGTGGGAACTGGAGTTACCAACCCAATCCATAAACTTGATAACTCTGGTGTTAGCACCGGAACTTTAATTATCCATCTGCGGGGCAAGCCCGATAACTTCGCAAATTTCTGCATCATGTCAGCATAAGAGAGAATCTCAGGTCCGCCGATGTCAAAAACTTTATTCACTGGAACTTCAAGAAGTGCGGCATTTCTTAAATAGTGAAGGACATCTCTGATTGCAATTGGGTGCGTTAAGTTTGAAACCCATTTTGGCGTTGTCATGATTGGAAGTCGGTGAGTTAAGTGGCGCAACATTTCAAAGGATGCTGAACCGGAGCCAATAATGATTCCGGCCCGTAGTTCTAAAACCGGAACCGTGCCGGATGCTAATTCAGCGCCAGTTTGGACCCGTGATGCTAAGTGTTGACTGGACTTTTGATCGTTTGCGATTCCGCCTAAATAAACAATCTGCGAAACCCCGGCCGTTTGTGCAGCTTGGGCAAATCCACGCGCCATTACTGCTTCAATATCATCAAAATTCTTGCCCAAATTAATGGAGTGCAACAAGTAAAAAGCGGTGTGAATTCCAGTTAACGCTGCGACTAAATCAGACTGCGAATTAGCATTACCTTCGACAATCTCGACGTGGTTAAACCAAGGTTGGCCAGCTATTTTATTTTTATCGCGTACCAAAACCCGGACCGATAAATCTTCATTTAATAGATTTCGGACTAAACGTCCGCCAACATAGCCTGAAGCCCCCGTTACTAGGTATTTTCGGTCTTTGGTCTGCAGCTCCATGTGATAAACCATAGACTTAACCCATAACTTTTGCAGTTTTGAACTTGGAAAGGGGAATTAAATGGCCAAGCCTCGCGTAGTTATTTTGGGAGCAGGCTTCGGCGGTTTAACTGCCGCCCGCGAACTAGCTGGCAAAGCTGATGTGACCCTGGTCGATCGACATAACTTCCAAACTTTTCTGCCTCTGCTTTACCAGGTCGCTACTGCTGGGTTAGCTGCTGATCATGTGGCTTATCCGGTTCGAAGCGGGCTACGCAAAAGCGATATCAAATTTCGAATGGGCTCACCAATTGAAATCGATCATAAGAATCAAGCAATTAAATTAGATAGCAGCGAAGTGCTTTATTTTGATCACTTGATTTTCGCACTTGGATCAGCAACTTCAGATTTCAATATTCCTGGCGTCAGCGAGCACGCGCTGGGTATGAAGAGCGTTGCCGATGCGATTAATATTCGAGCTGAAATTATGCGCAGATTTGAAGATCTCTGTCGCTTTGAAGATGAAACAATTCTTTCTCTTACGGTCGTCGGTGGTGGGCCAACTGGTGTTGAGATGGCCGGTGCCTTAGCCGAACTTATTTCGGGACCACTTAAGAATGATCATGAACACGCTGCAAAACATATGAAGATTAATCTGATTGAAGCCGGGCCACGCCTACTGCCTACTTTTTCAGAGAAGTTATCCGATCGAACTAAACGAGATTTAGAAAAGATGGGCGTTCAAGTTTTCCTAAATACTGCCGTAGCAAAAGTTGCACCGCGCAAAATCTCAATTAAAGATGGCGCCGATATCCCATCTGAAGTAACTATCTGGGCTGCAGGCGTGCGCGGTGAGCCAACGGCTGAAGCGCTAAGACTGCCAATTATTAAATCGAGAATTGATACCACGCCAACACTGCAGGTAAATCACTATCCAAACATTTGGGCGATTGGTGACATCGCGGGTTTAACTGATGCAAAAGGTAATTTACTTCCGATGGTGGCTCCAGTTGCACTTCAACAAGGTGCTTGGGCAGCAAAACAGATCTTAAATTTGAGCAATGGTCGTCCGACGCAAGATTTTAAATATCGTGACAAAGGTTCGATGGCAACAATTGGTCGCCATAAGGCTGTTGTTGAAGTCAAAAATCTAAAGCTAACTGGGGTTCCTGCTTGGTTTATCTGGATTTTCCTCCATCTCTTCTATCTTTTAGGCGGTCGCAATAAAGTAGGCACTATTGCAGACTGGACTTGGAACTACTTAACTTTTGATCGAGGTAATCGCCACATTATGGATATTGCGTAATCGGTAACTTCCAATGAAATATTTAAATATTTCCGGTTACCCACTTTGGAGTTTCGAATGGGCTAACAACGGTGAAGTTGTACTGCTTCTGCATGGTGGGTTAAGTGATACCGACTCTTTTGCTGAAGTAATGATTGCGCCACTAGAAGACTCATTTCACTTATTCGCCTACGACCGCGCTGGGCATGGCCGAAGCGCCGATCAGCCAGGCAGTTTCTATTTTGATTTTCAACGTGATGAGGCAATTGCGTTCATTACCGAAGTAATTAAGGAACCTGTTCATCTGGTTGGTTATAGTGATGGCGCAAATATTGCGCTTATGGTTGCAATTGCCCGGCCCGAACTAGTTAAGTCGATTGTTTCGATTGCGGCTAACTTCAACGCTGATGGAATCGTTGAGCTGCCAGTATTTGATCCGGCCGGAATCAGCGATGAATATCGAGCTGAATATGCCGAACTGTCGCCAGATGCTCCGGAAACGCTTGATTTTAAAGTTGCCAAAATGCACGAGATTTGGAAAGTAGAACCAAATATTGAAATCACGGATATCGCGCAGATTAATGTGCCAGTTTTAGTTATGGCCGGCGATGACGATGTTGTAAAACACTCACACTCGATTGAACTTTATGAAGCGCTTCCACTTGGACAATTGGCAATAGTGCCTGGAACTTCGCATGGGTTGGTAAAGGAGAAACCGGCCATAGTTACGGCGTTAATTAAGAGTTTTTTAAGCGATCAGTCTTATCCAGTAACTCGCCAGCCAATTCGCCGAACTAATCCTGCTTAAATCTCAATTGGTTCAATCTTGCCAGTGGCTACATGGTAAATCCCACCGCTAACAATTACATTTTTGGGTATTAGTGGAAAAGCACGAATACGCGCGAGATCCTGACTAAGCGCCGCGCGCTGATCAACCACAGTGTTAAATTCAAGTGAGCGAGTATCTACCCCATGTTTTTCTTCGATCATGGCATGGATTACTTCCTCATCTTCTTGGGCCATTCGGCAATCGGTATGAGGCATCACCAGAATGCGATCAACCCCAAGTAGATAAGTAGCTAAAACCAAAGTACGAAGTACATCCTGAGTGACACGGGCTCCAGCATTACGCAAAATCTTGGCATCACCTGATTTCATTCCGACTACCGAAAGCGGATTGATCCGAGAATCCATACAAGTGACAATCGCCAGACCACGGGCTGCTCGACCAGTTAACTCGCTATATTTAAAAGTATTTGCATATTCTTCATTGGCACGCCAAAGATCTTCAAAGCCATCGTTGAAAGGTTTGCTCATGCTTGGAAGTCTAACAAAGTAGGTAATGCAACAGGTTTTCGAAACTGGAGCCCCCCGTCAGGATTGAACTGACGACCTACGCATTACAAGTGCGTTGCTCTACCACTGAGCTAGGGAGGCCTTTACTTACATCGCTGCAAGGTTGGTAATTATGGCAGGAGATCGGAAAATTCAGAAATCCTTAACTAGCTACCCAGCAATATCCCTGTAGATTGCGCTTATGCGTCTCGGTGTTCTAGACCTCGGATCGAACACTATCCACCTACAGGTAGTAGATGCCCATCCTGGGGCACGGCCAAGCCCGACAACAAATCAAAAGGTCGAGTTACGCCTAACTGATTATCTTAATAAATCTAATGAGATTACTGAGGATGGAATTGCGCGTCTGCATCAAGCTATCTCCGATGCAGTCGTTCATGCACAAGAGTTTAAAACCGATGAAATTTTGGCTTTTGCGACATCAGCGATTCGTGATGCTCGTAACGGTGCGCAAATTTTGGCTAGTTTAAATGAGGAGTTTGGCATTGAGATAAACATTCTCTCCGGTGACGAAGAAGCAACTATGACTTTCTTAGCTGCTCGTCGTTGGTATGGGTGGTCGAGCGGTCGACTGCTCGTAATTGATATTGGCGGTGGCTCGCTAGAAATTGGGTTAGGCGAAGATGAAAGTCCTGAGGCGACTATCTCGCTGCCGCTAGGTGCTGCTCGGCTTACTCGAGAATTTTTAGAGAATGATCCTTACACTAATAAGGAGATCAAGAATTTAGAATCTATGGTTCGTGAATTAGTGGTCAAAGAACTGCCAGAGGAGATTTTTGAACATGCTGCTGACCAATTTGTGGCAACTAGCAAAACTTTTCGCACCCTCGCCCGATTAGGTGCACACTGGTTTAAAGGTGATCCGAATGTATTAGAGCTAAGCGCCCTAATGATGATGATTCCAAAGTTAAGTGAAATGACAAATAAATCTCGTGCGGATCTACCGGGCGTTTCAGCTAGCCGAGCTAAGCAGATTACAGCTGGCGCGATTGTTGCGCGAACCGTAATGGAGAGATTGCACATTACTCAGATTGAAATTTGTCCTTGGGCCCTGCGCGAGGGCATTGTTTTGCGCTGGTTAGATTGGATGGAACGCTAAAAGAATCAAACGGCTGGTGCTTCGATCCAGTCAACTGCAACAACTTCACCATCACGATGGTGCAGAACAAATGCTTCACCAGGTTGCAGTTCAACTTCAATTTTCTTGAAATTCTTCTTACCAATCAACTTCTTGACTAACTTTGGCAGAATTGGATTATGGCTACACACAACTACCTTCAAATCAGACTTTAAAAGCCTCCATACGTATTCGAGTGGGGCATCTTTATCTTTTTCATACCTATATTCAGATAAATCACGGGCATAAATTGGTGTCATCTTTAAAGACTTAGCCATGGGTTCGATTGTTTCAATACAACGCTGCGCATCGGAAGTGTGAATCTCGGTAATTCCATAATATTGATAAATTGAGAGCATTCGCTTTGCTTGGCGTTGACCTTTATTGTCTAGCGGACGATCACCATCATCACCTTCCCATTCTTCTCGCCGCAATGCTTTAGCATGTCGGAGCAAGACAATTGGAGTGGTATTTATGCCGAAGCTTTCAAAAAATTTAATTATCTCTCGGTCATCATCGACGCTAACTTTTTTCTTAGCTTCGGCAACTGAAAGCCAGATTACTTGATCAACTTCGTGAGTATCTCTGGGGCCAGTTGATTTACCGATTGCTTGAGCTGACCAATATCGCACCTCTTTAGGAGTTCCCTCAGCTAAATACTTAGCAATGCCAATTTCCGGGCCCATAATTGGCTCAAACCCGGTTTCTTCCATTACTTCGCGAGCAGCACAAGTTAGATGGGTTTCACCTGGTTCTACTTTTCCTTTAGGCAAGGACCAATCGTCATATTTTGGACGGTGAACCAGAGCAATTTCCGTAGCTTTTTTACTTACTCGCCATAGAACGACTCCAGCACCTTGAATAACTTCAGTTTCGCTCATAGTTAACCGTTCAGATACTTCTGCATTAGGAGTTCCTGAATATCTTGAGCGCTCTTATGACGCTTCCACTCTGTGCCTAATTGATGCCAACTGCTGGTCTCTGGCGATAATGAAATTTCGAAGATTTCACGCAAAATCTCCTTATGTTGAACTCGTTCGATTCGGAGCAAACTTTCAACCCGACGATCTAAATTTCGATGCATCAAGTCAGAACTACCAATCCAGTATTCATCATCGTTGTTATTAACAAAGTGATAAATCCGAGAATGTTCGAGGAACCTGCCCAATATTGATCGCACCGTGATATTTTCAGAGAGACCTTTGATGCCTGGTCTAATTGAGGAAATGCCACGAATAATTAACTCAACTTTAACACCGGCATTTGATGCTCGATAGAGCGCCTCAACAAACTCCTCATCGAGTAAAGAGTTCAATTTAAATTGAATGCCAGCCGGTAGGCCAGCTTTGCAGTTCGTAATTTCGTTCTCAATTTTCTTAAGTAAACCGGTTCGCAAGCTGCGAGGCGCAACTAAAAGGCGCGTATACGTTGAAGCTGGCGCCATTCCGGAAAGCTGGTTAAACAATTTACTTAAATCTTCAGTGAGCGTTTGATCGGCGCTAATAATTCCTAGGTCTTCATAGAAACGAGCTGTCTTAGGATTGTAATTTCCAGTACCCACATGGCAGTAGCGGCGAAGACCATTGGCTTCATCGCGAATCACCAGGGATAATTTCGCATGAGTTTTTAAATTCATTAAGCCATAAACCACATGTACGCCAGCTGCTTCTAATTTTCTTGCCCAACGCACATTTGCTTGTTCGTCAAAGCGGGCTCGAATTTCAATAACTGCCAATACCTGTTTACCTGCTTCAGCAGCCTCAATTAGTGCTTCGATGATTGGTGAGTCACCTGATGTTCGATAAAGGGTCTGTTTAATCGCTAGCACCTGGGGGTCTTGCGCTGCATTTTGTAAGAATTGAACAACTGAACTAGTAAATGATTCATACGGGTGATGTAGCAAAATCTCGCCTTGGCGAATTGCAGCAAAAAATAGTTCTGGATCTCCAAAATCAACTTCACTAAGCGAAGCTGCCGTACGAGACTTAAATCGATCGAACTTTAATTCTGGAATATCCAAGTCTGCAATGCGGTTTAGATCTGTTAGATCCAATGGTGTGGCAAGTGAAAAAACACATTCTCGGTTAATCGAAAGTTCTTCACAGAGTCGCTCAAGAAGTGCTTGATCAATTCCCTCTTCAATTTCTAGTCTGACTGGCGGACCAAATCTACGTCGTGCCAGTTCTTGCTCAAGTGAAGTTAAGAGATCTTCAGATTCTTCTTCTTCAAGTTCTAGATCTTCATTTCGGGTAACTCGGAATGTGTAATGATCTTCAATTAGCATTCCTGGGAATAACTCTTGTAAGTGAATTGCGATTACATCTTCAAGTGGGATAAACCGCCTGGATCCAGTTGAGGAAGTTGCAATAAATCTAGAGAGAATAGGTGGCACCTTAACTCTGGCAAACGACTCTTCGTTAGTTGCTGGATTCTTTAAAATTACTGCCAAGTTAAGCGATAGACCAGAAATATATGGAAATGGGTGCGACGGATCTACGGCCAGCGGAGTTAATACTGGATAAATGCGTTCGCGGAAGAGTTTTGAGACATAATTTCGCTCATCTTCAAGCAGTTCATTCCAGTGAATCAAATCAATTTTATGAGCTTGTAAAGCTGGCAGAACTTCGGACTTAAAGAGATCTGCATGTCGGCTAGCCAAACTCTGGGCTTTATCAGTAACGGCAGTCAATAGTTGCTGCGGGGTGTATCCAGCAGTGTTAGTAGAAGTTATCTGGTTTTCGATTTTTCCTAAGATAGATGCCACTCGAACCATGAAAAATTCATCTAAATTACTAGAAAAGATTGCCAAGTAACGAAGTCGCTCCAGTAGCGGAACTTCTTTATCTTCGGCAAGTTCAAGAACTCGCTCGTTAAATGAAAGCCAACTAATCTCACGATCAATTAACTCATCGGGCTTTGGCATAGCGATACTTTCTCTCAATTGAATGAACGGGAAGCGTCGATTAGATGGACTGGCGCTTAACTAAGCGGCCAAGTAGTTGGGTTTGGGTACTTTGCGCTGCGCCCATCACCTGATGATTTACCGCGAATTCGTCGCCAAATCCACGGTAGGGCGAAGCTGAAAAACCAGGCGACGCTGGTTGCTTTCTTGATTAGCCAAGGTGTTGGCTTGGCAGCTGGCAACGGCAGTCGCCAATTCGGATCAAAGGGCATACCAATTACTTCAAGCACGCCTTGTGCAACCCGATCATGACCTAATGAATTCAAATGCAAGCGATCAAATGCTAATAGTCGACGATCAGATAAAAACTGTTTCTCATTTGCATCAACAATTATCGCCCCGACCTCGGTTGCGATGGTACGAACGTTTTTATTGAAAGTGCCAAATCGCTCTGCCCACATATCGGCGGTCTTGCCAGTGTTTCCAGTTCGCTCTAAAACTGTAAATAGCATTAGCGTTGCCCCAGTTGCAGCTAACTTCCTCACCGCATCGTTGTAAATTTGGAAAACATTTTCGGGGCGGTAATTAGGTCTTAGGACATCATTTGCGCCAGCATGAAATGAAAGTAGCGTTTCTTTGCCTGTGATTAGCGGAATTGCCTGCGGAACTTGATCACCAGCAACTTGTGTTACTAACTTGCCACGGATCGCTAAATTCACATAAGTAAAATCGGGTGATTGAGTTGTTAAGACATCAGCAACTCGATCAGCCCAGCCACGATAATGTCCATCAATAATTTCATCAGTCATTCCTTCGGTGAAGGAGTCACCAAGTGCGATAAATCTTTGATAGATCATCTTTAACTCTTCCGACGTTGCTCGTCTACCCAGAAGAGTGCAATCGAAGTTGCGACGCTTGCATTTAGGGACTCGGTAGCTGAATTCATCGGAATCGAAACAACTAGATCGCACTTTTCACGAACTAAACGAGATAAGCCTTTGCCTTCGCTGCCGACTACGATCATTAGTGATTCGGTTGCAACTTTCATACCGCTTAGTGATTCATCGCTTTCGCCATCTAAGCCGATGACAAAACAGCCTAATTTCTTAGCTTCTTCGATGGTGCGAGCTAAGTTTGTTACTTGAGCAACTGGCATGCGTGCTGCAGCGCCAGCTGAAGCTTTCCATGCTGATGCGGTCATTGCAGCTGCGCGACGCTCAGTCATTACAACACCGTTTACCCCGAAAGCACCTGCGCTTCGAATGATGGCACCGAGGTTACGTGGATCTGTAACGCCATCAAGTGCCACAATCAAGACTGGATTCTTGGCGCGTTGAGTTATTTCTTCGAAACTTGAGTATTGATAAGGCTTGATTGCCAAAATAATTCCTTGGCTATTTGGTGAAATTCCTTCGACTTCAGCACGATGTACTTCGCGAATCGGAAGTTGCAAGTGCAGTGCTAATTGCAAAGATTCTGCAACGCGATCATCGATATCAATTCCGCGAGCAACAAGTACTTCAGTCGCTGGCACTGATGCACGAAGTGCCTCAAGTACCGCATTACGACCTGCGACGATTTCGCCTTTTGGCTTATCAACTCTTGAATTACGCCCAGCTGAACTTCGCGGAGTTGTACCAGTACGAGGTGTAGTACCAGCACGAGGATTAGCTTTTGCTTTCTCGGCAGCTTTTTTGCGCTTTGCAGCTGCGTGATATGGACGATCTTCAGCTTTCGGAGTTGGTCCTTTTCCGGCTAAGCGCTTTTTATTCTTGCCACCGGTGCCGGTAGTTGGACCTTTTTTGGATCCACGTATTGCGCCTTTGCGCTCTGAGTTACCGGCCATTTAATTACTACCTTCTGAACGTGAGATCGACCAACGTGGTCCTTGAGCTGTATCTTCAATTGAAATTCCAAGTGCGATTAAGCCATCGCGAATTTGATCAGATGCGGCAAAATCTTTCCGGTCTCTTGCTGCAGTGCGCTGCGCAAGTACTAAATTAATGACACCATCGAGTGCGACTGTTAGGGAATCACTCTGCGAGCCGTTAGCAAAGGCTGGATCAAATGGATCGCAACCAAGCACTTCTAGAGCGCCGCGAATAAAGCTAGCCGCGCTTACGATACCGCCCTTGTTATCTTCAGTTATTGCGCTATTTCCTATACGTAGTTGCTCGGAAATTCCTGCCAACGCTTGCGGGACTGCTAAATCTTCATTCATCGCAGCTACGAAATCAGCAGATAGCGCAGGTTCTGGCTGGTTGCCCAATAACTCGGTTGCTCGCATAAGAAAATTCTCAATTCGTCGAAACCCAACTGCTGATTCTTCGAGAGCTGCTGGTGAAAACTCAAGCATTGAGCGGTAATGAGCGCTACCCAAATACCAGCGCAACTCGATACCGCGCACACTCTTAAGTAATTCAGTTACTTGTAGCGAGTTTCCTAGTGACTTAGACATTTTTTCACCAGAGGCGGTCACCCAGGCATTATGTAACCAACGTTTAGCAAAGCCGTAGCCAGCAGCTTCGGATTGTGCGATTTCATTTTCGTGGTGCGGGAAAATCAAATCTAGGCCGCCGCCATGAATATCAAACTCAGCGCCTAAATATGCGTGCGCCATGGCTGAACACTCAATATGCCAACCTGGGCGACCATTTCCCCATGGCGTTGGCCAAAATGGATCTCCGGCTTTGGCCGCTTTCCAAAGCGCAAAGTCACGAACATCTCGCTTGAAGGTTTCATCAGCATCTTGAGCTGGTAACAGATCGTCAATGTTTTGGTTTGAGAGAGTTAAGTAAGAAGATAACTTTCGAACTTCTAGATAAACATCACCGTTACCTGGTGCATATGCATAACCACGTTCAATCAATAAGGCAATGAGCTCGATCATCTGCGTAATATGCCCAGTTGCGCGCGGTTCATAAGTTGGTGGCAAAACATTTAACGCTGTATATGCATCGCTAAATGCGCGCTCATACTTAAAGGCAACCGCCCACCAAGGTGCCTCTTCATGAACTGCCTTGTGCAGAATCTTGTCATCAATATCTGTTACGTTACGAATAAAAGTTGTTTCATAACCTGACTTCATTAACCAGCGTCGCAGAATGTCAAAATTAACACCGCTACGAATATGGCCGATATGCGGAGGTGCTTGAACGGTGGCGCCACACAGGTAAATACTCGCTTTACCCGGCTGCAGTGGAACAAATTCTGAGACGGTTCGCGACAATGTGTCATATAACTTTAGCGAACTCATTTGCGAAGTCTATCGGGGGTTACTTGAAACCTTAAAAACGAGCGCTGAGGCAATGGCTGCGATGCCTTTACCTTCACCAGTTAAGCCAAGACCATCGGTAGTAGTAGCCAATAGTGACACTGGTGCACCATTTAGCGCAGCAGAAAGTGCCGCAATTGCTTCTTTGCGGCGTCCGGCCAACTTCGGACGATCGCCGATTACTTGTACCGAAACATTTGAGATTGCAAAACCAGCGCTAGTGATGATCGAGAGTGTTTCTGATAATAATTTTGCGCCACTTGCACCAGCATATTCAGGCCGGTCGACACCAAAGTTTGAACCTAAATCACCTAAACCGGTTGCTGCCAGTAGTGAATCACAAATTGCGTGTGCCGCAACATCACCATCTGAATGTCCAGCAACCCCAACTTCATCTGGCCAATTAAGACAACCTAACCAAAGTTCACGCCCAGCTTCGAATGCATGTGCATCAACGCCAACGCCAGTTAAAAACTCTTGGTTGTTGCCAAGGAAGTTATAAGCGATCGCTAAATCAGCTGGGGTTGTGATTTTTAAAGCGCGCTCTTCGCCAGCGATCACTAAAACTTTAAACCCTGCGCTTTCAACTAACGCAGCATCATCGGTGCCTTCGCCATTTGTAGCGTGTGCTTTTTTTAGCGCAGTAAGTTCAAAACCTTGGGGGGTTTGGATGTTGCGCAAATCCGCGCGAATCGGAGTTGAAATTACATATCCGCTTGCATCAACGTTTTTTATCGTATCTACTTGCGGTACCCCAGGTATAACTGCTGCTTCACCTTTTTGTAGCGCAGACAAGATACGGCTAGTTAACTCTGTTGTTGCCAGAGCGCGAGCCGCATCATGAATCAATACATATTTCGCATCATCAGAGATTGCAGCTAGACCAGCTCTAATTGATTCTGAGCGAGTTTGCCCACCAACCACAACAGTTACAGCATCGCCCAAAAGTCTTTGAAATTGGCTTAAATAAGAAGCTGGAGCGGTGACGATTATTTCATTGACAGCTGGTGAAATTGCGGCGACCGCGTGTTCAATTAACGTTCTATCACCTAATTGAATTAAAGCCTTAGGAAGATCAGCACCGAAACGAAAGCCGGATCCGGCAGCCGCAATAATAGCTGCAACATGGCCAGGCATAAGGGCTCCGATCGAGCTTAAATTAAGAAGCTAAGACCTCGTCGAGAATTACTGACGCTTTTTCCTCATCAGTGCGCTCAGCGAGAGCTAGCTCTGAAACCAGAATCTGCTTTGCTTTTGAAAGCATGCGCTTTTCGCCCGCAGAGAGTCCGCGATCTAGATCGCGACGATAAAGATCGCGCACTACTTCGGCAACCTTGATTACGTCACCGGATGCTAATTTTTCAAGATTAGCCTTGTAACGACGAGACCAGTTTGTTGGCTCTTCGGTATATGGCTGGCGTAAAACACTGAAAACTCGGTCAAGTCCGGCACTATCTACAACATCGCGCACTCCAACAAGGTCTACATTCTCAGCTGGAACTCGGACTGTTAAATCGCCTTGTGCCACCTTTAAAACTAAGTAGGTTTTTTCTTCGCCCTTAATCACTCGAGTTTCTATTGCCTCGATTAGCGCTGCGCCGTGATGTGGGTAAACAACAGTTTCGCCTACTTTAAATGACATGGGGTGCCCTTCGTTAGGAGCCAATCATACCAGCAACTAGTGAGAGTAGTCACCTCAGGTATTTTGCCTGTATTTAACTGGCTTTAGCGGCTATTTCTCATGAGAGGATATGCACGCATTGTTGAGCAAAAAATTCTTGGGAGAAAAAATGCAGTTACGTAAAGTTGCGATCAGTTTAATAGTTGCTGTATCTCTCTCAACTTTAACTGCATGTGGAGCAGGCCAAAATGCAGCATCTCGCATCATCACTAAAGTCACCGATGGTGCTGAAACTGCTGTTGTTACTGACACCAGTGACCTTAAACTTCGTGGTTTTTTGCTTGTTGCTCAACCAGATGGCAGTGCAGTGTTAGTCGGCACCATTGTTAATTCAAACTCAACACCCGATTCACTGCTCGGTATCTCAGCCAATAATGAACTTGCCACTATCACTACTGAGTCCAATGTGATTTCTGAAAACTTACCGATGATTTTCGAAGGTGACTCAGCAAATGCCAAGGCAGTAATTCCTAACCTTGGAGTCAGGGCTGGCAACACAGTTGATATTTCGTTCTTCTTTGATATTGCTGGTGTAGTCACTATTAAGGCAATCGTGCGTGACCAGCGCGATACCTACGCTGGCGTGACTGCTTAAGCTTCTAGTTTGTAACCAAGTCCGCGCACGGTCTGGATAAAGATTGGGTTTGCTGGATCTGCTTCAATTTTTGCTCGCAAACGCTTGATATGAACGTCTAATGTCTTGGTATCGCCCACGTAATCGCTTCCCCAAACCCGATCAATTAACTGCATACGAGTTAATACTCGGCCCGAATTGCGCATCAAAAACTCGAGCAACTCAAACTCCTTGAGCGGTAAGGAGATTGAGGCGTTATTGACGCTTACTTGGTGGCGATCGACATCCATTCTGACTGGTCCGGCAACAAGTGAGCCATTGTCTTCAGCCATTTCGCCAAGTTCGCTATGTCGGCGCAACACTGCTCGAATGCGGGCGATTAACTCTCGCGATGAATAAGGCTTCGTAACGTAATCGTCGGCGCCCAACTCAAGCCCAACGACTTTATCAATTTCAGCATCTTTGGCAGTTAACATAATGATTGGCACGGCAGAGCGAGTGCGCAATTGCTTGCAGACTTCAGTCCCAGATAAGCCGGGCAACATGAGATCGAGTAATACTAAGTCGGCACCATGTTTATCGAAGAGTTCAATGGCAGCTGTGCCTGTGTCGGCTACAACAACATCAAAACCTTCTTTACCTAACAGATAGGCCAACGCCTCAGAAAAAGATTCTTCATCCTCGACCACTAAGATTCGAGTCATTATTTTTCCTCCTGATTGGTTGATTGATAACTTTCAGCTTCTATGAATTCTGGCAATCTAATCGTAAAAGTACTTCCGGAACCTTCGTTACTCCAGACCGAAATATCTCCACCATGATTAGTAGCCACATGCTTAACAATCGAAAGCCCCAGCCCAGTTCCACCAGTTGCTCGCGAACGCGCTGGATCTACCCGATAAAAACGTTCAAAGATTCGCTCAATGTCTTTCTCCGGAATTCCAATGCCTTGATCGGTTACTGAAATCTCAATTAACTTATCTCGGCATGTTAAAACTACAGCTACTTGAGTTGAATCTGGGCTGTAGTTAATCGCATTTTCAATTAAATTACTCACTGCCATTTCTAGTTGGCTGCGGTCACCTAAAACGAAATGATCTGCAATAGGGAGAAAAACTAAAGATATTTTTCGCTTCTCAGCTGTAAGTCTAGATTCATCGATTGCCTGATTAATTAAATCCACCATTGAATAGGGTTGCGCATTTTTAAGCGGGTCACCATCTTGTAGCCGCGATAAGTTGATAATTTCTTGAACTAGATCGGTCAGTCGTTTAGCTTCGATTTGCATGCGGCCGGCAAATTTTTCAACTGCTTCTTTATCATCACTCGCGCCAAGTACAGCTTCACTTAGAATCGATAGCGCACCGATTGGTGTCTTTAATTCGTGCGAAATGTTTGCCACAAAATCTCGGCGGATTGCATCGAGACGTCTAAATTCACTATCATCAAAAATTAGCGCAACGATTAACCCTTCGGCGCCAATTGGTGAAACGCGAACCAATAGATCATGGGTTCCAGAGCCAATCGGGCCACGCGGCAATTCAACGGTTGCCTCTTGATAAACATTTGAGCGGCGTACTGCGCGCACTAAATTAAGAAGTGGGGTCGAAACCAGCCGACCATCTTTGATCATGGATAACGCACCCGTGCCAGCCGAAGAAGAAAGCACTTGCTCACCAGGGGCGAGAATTAAATACTCAGCATCAAGGATTGCCAGTAGTTCATGCAATGAATCAGGAATTTCCCAGCCGCTTTCGACTGCGACTTCCTTATTTCGGTGCCGGAACATAGCCCTATCGTAGAGAAGAGTTCACTTTCGGTACCAACTAATCAGCCATTTATAGCCCTTTCTCCCAGATGTTTACCTCGGATTTGCGACCCGTTCACTTAATAACCTACATTCCAAGTGCTAACCGTCTAAGTTATGTCCATGCGCGATTCCTTTCACGACGACCTAGACGGCATTGGAACTTCCCTTGTCAAAATGGGGCTTCTAGTAAATAAGGCAATGGAGCGCGCTACCACCGCTCTGCTTACTGCAGACCTGAAAGTGGCTGAAGAGATCATCTCCGAAGATGACACAATCGATGACATGCAGCATGACATCGAAGCTCGCGCAATAAATTTGATGGCTCGCCAGCAACCAGTCGCCGGAGATCTGCGCACATTGGTTACCTCGTTGCGCATGAGCGCAGACTTAGAGCGCATGGGCGACTTAGCGCATCACGTCGCTAAGTTGACTCGAATGCGCTACCCAGCGGCTGCAGTGCCACCAGAATTAGTTTTGACACTGCAAGAGATGGGCAACGTAACAGCTCGCATTACTCAAAAAGCAATTGGGGTAATTGAATCTAGAAATCTTGAAGCTGCGCTACAGCTTGAAAAAGATGATGACGAAATGGATATTTTGCACCGTCGTTTATTTGAAATTTTGCTCGACGATTCTTGGCCATATGGAATTGAAACCGCTATAGATATGACTTTGCTTGGGCGCTACTACGAGCGTTGCTCAGATCATGCAGTATCAATTGCCCGCCGTGTCTATTACTTGGTCACCGGCGAATATGCGAATTCTGCAAATAATTAATTACTTTTTGCCTTGATTCGCAACTGCCTGGATTGCAGCAGTTGCCGCGGTTGGATCTAAGTATTCGCCACCGCTTTTAACTGGTTTTAGATCTGCATCCAATTTATAAAGTAGCGGTATTCCGGTTGGGATATTTAGCTCAGCGATATCAGATTCGGAAATTCCATCGAGATGCTTAACTAGCGCTCGCAAAGAATTTCCATGTGCAGTAACCAAGACTCGTTTACCCGCTTTTAGATCGGGCACAATATTGCTGTTCCAATATGGAATCATGCGAGTGACTACATCTTTTAAACACTCTGTTGCGGGCAAATCTGCGCCTAAATCAATATAGCGAGCATCTCCAGTTTGGCTATAAGGATCATCGGTTGCAATTGGTAGTGGTGGTACGTCATATGAACGACGCCAAAGTTTGAATTGCTCTTCGCCATAAGTAGCAAGCGTTTCTTTCTTATCTTTACCTTGCAGGGCACCGTAATGACGTTCATTTAAGCGCCAAGAACGTGTTACTGGAATCCAGTGTCGATCGCAAGCATCAAGCGCTAACTGCGAAGTATGAATGGCTCGGCGAAGAAGTGAAGTGTGAACTACATCGGGCAGTAGCCCTTTTTCAGCGAGTAACTTTCCGCCACGGGTAGCTTCGGCCTCACCGGTGGCGGATAAGCGAACATCTACCCAGCCAGTAAATAGATTCTTAGCATTCCATTCGCTTTCACCATGGCGTAACAGGATTAACTCAAAGTTGCTCATGTCGCAATCCTAGATCAATTAAATCAAATGTGAAAATGCCTCGAGATTTGCCAACGATTCGCCGCGCGATACCCGCCAAGCCCATTCTCGACGGATGGCACTAGAAAAACCAATCTCAAGAAGTGGGTTAAAAGATGAATCAGCAACCTGCAGCACGCTGCCAATTATTCGATCAATCTCTTGATTAGTTACTGCAGTCAATGGCAAGCGTCCAACTAAATAGATATCTCGCAATTCATTGATAGCAAATGCAATTCCATAGAGCCCAGCATTTTTCTGTAAACACCAGGCATGCACTAGATCTTCATTTTCATCAGGTTTACGAATTACAAAGGCATTTATACTCAATGAATGATCACCGATTATTAAGGCACAATGTGTCTGCTGCTTCTTTTCGCCAGGTAGGGTAATTAAAAAAGTAGATGAATTACTCTGTTCAAAAGCTAAATCATGGGACTCTAGAAATTCTAAAATAACTGCGGTTGGATTAAGCCTGCTCATGTTTTAAGCTCCAGCGATTTGCTTGCGTACCAGTTCTGATAAAACGCGATCATAAATATCTAAAGTGCCACGCGCTGTGGCGTCCCACCCAAAGTGTGATGCATGTTCAACTGCGCCCATCGATAGTAAAACTCGACGCTGCGGCTCATTAAGTAAGCGTGCCAAAATAGAGGACCACGCGCGTGGATTATGACCATCAACTAATACGCCAGAAATACCATCAGCAACTGCGGTACGTAAACCGCCAACAGCTGTCGCAACCACCGGAGTGCCACATGCTTGTGCTTCAAGCGCTACTAAACCAAAGGATTCACTATAACTTGGCACGCAAACTAAATCTGCGCTGCGATACCAATCCGGCAAGTCGTTACGCGGAACTGGTTCGGCAAACTTAATCACATCAGAAATCGCTAACCAACCTGCTAACTCTTTAAGTCGCTCTACCTCTGAAGTGCTTGAACCTGATGCGCCACCAACAATATTTACAACTAGCCCGCTGCGCAAAAGTGGTGAGTGGTTTAACATCTCAGAGATTGCTCTAATCAGAAGCTCTGGACCTTTATGGGGTTGGATACGACCTACGAAGGTAATTACATTTGCGCTTGCCGGAACGCTTAACCGCTCGCGAGCAGCTTTCTTGCCATCGCCCGGAATGAATTTATAAAGATCAACGCCTGGCGAAACTACCCGCACGTTATCTGGGCATGCTTCATAGAGTGAAACCAAACTAGCTGCTTCGGCATCAGTATTTGCGATTAGTGCATTGGCTGCGGCTACAACTTGGGTTTCGCCCTGCACCCGAATCATGGGTTCTGGAGTTTCGCCTTCAGCCAGATTTAAATTCTTAACTCGCGCCATCGTATGCATCGTGTGAACGAATGGAATATTTAGCGCCTTACTGGCATGCATCGCGACTTTGCCAGAGATCCAATAATGCGAATGAATTAGATCGTATTTGGTATCACCCGAAAGCTGCTGCTTGAATTCTTCCGCAATTTCAGGAATTAACTTCGGCAGCAATTCTTTAGTTACCCCAGTTACCGGACCAACATTTAACTGAATTACTCGAACACCCGGTGATACTTCAACAATATCTGCCACTTGCGAATTAGTGCGACGGGTGAAAATATCAACTTGAACACCCATTGCCGCCATACGTTCGGCGCTCTCAGCTACATAAATGTTCATGCCACCAGCATCGCCAATTCCTGGTTGATCCAGGGGCGAGGTATGCACCATCAAGGTGGCAATACGCGCATTCATGGCTAAAGGGTAACGCTGATTAAAAGGTAGCGCTAAGTGAGCCGACTACGGTTCCACCGCCAAGCACATCAACAGCTTCGCCTTCAATATTTATGCCGAATTTAGCGAGCGCCGCTTTCATCATTGGTCCATTAGCGCGATTGCTGCCATCAGAAATTTTCCACGCAATCGCGCTGCCATCAGCCAAAGATGCCAACATCACGCTTTCGGCGCCACCTTTTACTAAAAGACCAGGCACGGCACGCATCATTCGAGTATCAAAAGCTCCTTCAGCCAAAATCATTTCTGGATGCTTTAAGCAAGCGCTGATTACTCTTGCAAATATTGGATCCGAATCTAATCGCATCTTCCGGGCAGCCACCGCAATCGAGCGAGTACTCATTGAAAAAAGTGGCGCACCACAACCATCGATGCTAACTCGTTCTATCGATTTACCAATCAACTCGGTTATTTCTCGGGCGATTGCTAATTGCAGCGGGTGATCGGCATTGCGATAAGTTTTAACATCCCAGCCGTTGACAACACAAGTTGCCAGCATTCCCGCATGCTTACCACTGCAGTTTGCAGCTAATGAAGTCGCTTTCTTGTCACTCCAAGCAATTCGGGCTTTGCGATCCAATGGGAAATCTGGATTATTCTGTAAATCGGATTCGGACAAACCAGCACTTCGTAATATCTCAAGTGCGACTTCTTGATGCCGATTAGTTCCGCCATGACTTGCGCAAACCAGAGCTAATTGCTCATCATTTAAGTTAAGACCTGCGCGCACCATCGCAGCTGCTTGTAAAGATTTAATTGCTGATCGCGGATAAATCTCAGCATCCACATCGCCAAGTGTTAAGAGCTCAGATCCATCTGCAGCAATTAAGGCCAAATAACCGCTGTGCGTTGACTCAATTAATCCACTACGCACTAGTTCTGCTAGAACAGCACTCATCTTTAATCGGTAGAGCGCGGGCTAGTAGACCAAATATGTGCTTGAAGTGTTTGGCCTTCAGCAGCCATGTCATACGCATAGAACAGTTCACCCTCAACTAATCCGTAAAGACGCACACCGGCAGTAACAATTTTTGCCGAAGGTGCGGAATAACCTTGATCCATTGCTAATTGAATCTTGGGTCCGTCGAAATGACCAAGCCAACCTTCAGTTATTCCGGTGTTATGCGAGATAACAACTTCGAGCACATTATTTGGCTTTATGCGCCAGAAGCCTGCCTCACTTGCACCAGGGCGAATAATTTCGCCATTATCATCAACAATCCAAGAACGTGAAAAGTAGTTTAGGAATGGGCGACTATCGTGATTAAAGACAGTCTCAGAAATAAATTGGAATGGCTTAATAGTTGGATATTCGCCATGACCTTTGCCGCGCCAAGTTCCAACTAGCCAAGCCAGTGGGTTTAAATCAGGATGGAGACCTTCGGGAATTGTAAATACCATTATCTGCCAGTTCGCTTTCTACTATCTCGGTAGCGAGCGCTTTCGGGATCTCTGCGGCTAGTAAATGCAAAGATCAATAATCCAGCGCCGATAATTACTGAAATCAGGCCAAGGAGAATTGAAGTTAAGAGCTCCATGCCTGGAAGTCTATCGGTTGGTTACATCTTTCTTACGGCCCACATTATCGCGAGCCCCGCTACTAAAGTGATTAACAACTGACCCAGCAATTCCATTTACTAATTCCCTGCGGCTATCGCTTCTTGTGCGGCAGGAATCCCAGCAACCGAGAGCGTTGCATCTAAGGGGGTATTTCGCTTAACCACGGCTAGCGCTATTGGGCCTAGTTCATGATGCCTAGCAACGGTTCCTAAAAAGCCAACAACTACCCCATTATTTTCAACTGGGGTCCCAACTTTAGGAAAGTTCACTTCAGTACCATCAAGATGCAGCATGACTAAGCGACGAGGTGGATTTCCTAGATTATTTATTTTGGCTACAGTCTCTTGACCACGATAACAGCCCTTATTTAGGTGGACCGCACTATTTAAAAGTCCTAGCTCGTTAGGAATAGATTTGTGGTCTGTTTCAAAACCAATTCGCGGCAGAGCAGCAGCTACTCGCATTGCATCAAGTGCCCAGGTGCCCACTTGGGTTGCCACCGAATTAAATGTTTCGACCATATTTGCTAACTCCGCGCGTGGCACAAGTGCGTAGGGACCTCCGATTTCATCCATCTTGCCCGGGGCGCGCAACACTGCATATTCATCAGTTGCATCGTGAATTTCAACTTGGGCGCGAAATTTCATTTTTCCTAAATGGGAAATTAGTTCAGCACTGCGGCCCGGGTTAACAATTAACCAAGTGCTATCACCGTCATCGACTAAATAGAATTGATGCTCGATGTGGCCTTTTGGATCTAAAATTAAAGCGTGCTGCCATTGGCCAGCTAATAAATTTTCATGATCCTGGGTAGTTAAGAGATGCAGCCAAGTTAAACGCTCTGGCCCAGATAGTGCGACAACTTCGTAATGTGATAAATCGGCCCAAGCAGTGCCAGCTTCTAGTGCGCGCTGCTCTTTTACTGGATCACCGAAATGCCAAACCGCACCTTTATCGGGACCGTCCTCAACGAGTACGGCGCTCATTACTTGCTTTCAGGTTTGAAACATGTTGAACAAGTGCCATAAACAGCAAAGTGCGTGACATCGGTTTTAAAACCATAATCATCGGCCAAAGAATTTACAAAATTAGCCGCTACCTCAATTGGTGCATCGCCAACTGATCCACAAACTCCGCAAACTAAATGTAAATGGGTTAGTTCTTCAGCTGCGTGATAAGTAGCTCCACCGTGGCCTAAGTGCGTATGTTGAACTAAGCCCACATTTTCGAGGGTTTCTAAGTTGCGATACACCGTTGAAAGGTTGATTCCGGGATGTGTTTGGCGAACTTTCTCGGCAACTTCTTCTGGCGTGGCATGTCCCAGTTCGCGAACTGCAGCTAAAACCAACTCACGTTGTGGAGTTAAGCGCAAACCTTTATCGCGTAATTCATGCTGATCGGCCATGAGCTAATCCTACTTAGATTCTCTTAAAAGGGTTGTTTCGTCAGCTGATTAGCGACGAGCACGCAGAAGAATTAGGTAAAACTCGCAGCCTAAGCAGTAGTTAAAGGCCGCGTTTAAGAAAGCAGCGGCAAGTGCGAAGCCGGTCGCGATGGTGAAAACGATCGTAACTCCAGATAGCAACCCAGCAATGGCGATAGCTGCAAAAATTAATCCAACTGCTTGAGCAAATTGCGGAGGTCGCACATCTTCAGGCATGAACTCACTCTTTAAACGTGGCTTGATCAAATTCTTAAATAGAAAAGCATAGGGCGTGAATTGTGGCCCTTTAGTTGCGCCAACTAGAAATACTGCTAATTGAAAAGTAATTAGAGTTAGTGACTGTGTAGCCAGCGCACTTGCTAATACAAGAACTGTAAGTGCCGCCGAAAAGCGTGGGCCACGTGCATCAATTACTACTGAGGTTTCGTTTTTCGTTAAAGTTGTCATTTGTTTCCTACTTTTCTTGGTTGTGGGTTACTAAAACTGGGCTTTAAGTTTTTAGTTACAACACAACGAGACAGCTAAACGTCCGTAGTCAAGTACGCGACGCTTGGTGAAAAAGCTATCTAAGGAGAAAGACATAGCCTAAGAATAAAGAAGTCTAGTAAAAAAGCCTAATTGCGAGTTACTCGCAGGTGTCACTTAATTGCGGCGAGGGCGGCGAGCACTTGATCACGCTTAGGTGCTCCAATAGCGCGGCCCACTTCAATACCAAAGCTGTTCAAAATCAGCGTGGTTGGGGTAGAGCGAATATCTAGTTTGCGCACCAACTCTAAATTTGTTTCAGCGTCAATTTCGACATGTCGCACATCGCTTAAGTCGCTGACTACATTTTCGAGCAAAGTCCGAGTTGCCCGGCAAGGAGTGCAAAAGGCTGATGAAAACTGCACCAGAGTTGCTCGTGATCCAAGATCGCCGCCAATTACTGTGGCAGTTAAAGCCTTACCAGAGATAGCTTTGGCTTGAATCTTGCCTCTCGACTTCTGATACCAGAAGCCATAAGCGGTAGCGGCCCCCAGCACGATAAGAATTGGTAGGAAAGATTTCACGAGAGTAGTCTGTGCCACTTAACACCTAGAACGCAACTGGGAGCGGGTGAGCGCAAATGGCAAGAGTGTTGCTACTTACAAACACTCTAGGCGCTAGCGCCGAAATTCTGCCCTCACTTGCGTTGCTGCAACATCAAGTGAAAATAGTTCCCGCTGAAGCTAGTGTTCTAATTGATGTACCTGAAGCCGATATTTTGTTGTTAGATGCACGTCGCGAAATTCCAGCCGCAAAAAATTTGGCAAAGTTGTTACACACCACAGGTTCAGGTGCACCTGTTGTTGTTATTACTACCGAAGGTGGCCTATCCGCACTGAGTGCAGATTGGGGCGCTGATGATGTAATTCTCGATACTGCCGGTCCCGCCGAAGTAGATGCACGTATTCGCATAGCAATTGGTGAATATGCCGCAAATCTTGCTGAAAGCGATTCCACATCTGGTGAAATTAGAACAGGTGAAGTTTCAATCGATGAAAATAGTTATACCGCACGTATCAAAGGTCGTGCTTTAGATTTAACTTTCAAAGAATTTGAACTACTTAAATTTTTAGCTCAGCACCCAGGCCGAGTATTTACCCGAGCCCAATTACTTCAAGAAATTTGGGGTTACGATTATTTTGGTGGTACTCGTACAGTTGATGTGCATATCAGGCGGCTTCGCTCCAAACTTGGTCCAGAGCATGAAGCAATTATCGGCACCGTACGAAATGTGGGATACCGCTTTACGGTAACTACTACCATGAAAGATGCCCAAGTATCTGAGCGGATTTAGTTGTGCGTACTATTCTAAAATTGCATCTCTCGATTGCCGCTGATTTACCAGAGCCGAATACATCTGCTGAAATAAGTACTTTCAAATCAGCTGACGCAGATGAATGGTTAGCACTGAATAACGAGATTTTTATCGCGCATCCCGACCAAGGCGATTGGGTTATGCAGGATCTAACTAATCGCATGAAGGAAAGTTGGTTTGATGCCGATGGCTTCTTTTTGGCTCGAAAGAATGGCCAAATAATTGGTTTTTGTTGGACAAAAATCCATCACGACCGCGTCAATGAAGGCCCGACCGGCGAAATCTACGTTCTGGGCGTAGACCCAACTTCACATAGCTCTGGTCTCGGCAAAGCTTTAACACTGACCGCGCTGCGCTATTTCCAGAGTAAAGCGATCAAAGAATCAATGCTCTATGTTGACGCCGATAATCATTCGGCACTAATTCTTTACAAGAAATTAGGCTTCAACTAATTCGGCACACATTTTACGAAACGCCAAAGTGTGCGCATCAACGTCGGCGCTCGTGGTATCAGGGCACATCAAGGCCATGTTATGAAACGGCGTGATCAGAAAACCGTCATTTAACATGCGTAAGTGTAAGTACTGCTCTAACTCAAAGTCACCGGCATTATTAGCGTCGGCCCCAGTTATTGGTGCGACTTTGCCAAAAATATATTCAGCACGTGCACCAAGGCGATTACAGCTCCACGGCAAATTGAATTCAGCAATCGCAGCATCTACGCCATCTGACCAGCGAGTTCCTAAATCAATCATGCGCTCGAAATTCTCTTTCGTTAGCACATTTGTTAGCGTAGCTCGCATTGCCGCTAGCGATAGCGCATTTCCGGCCAAAGTTCCGCCGACACCACCAGTATCAATTATTTCTAACTCAACCATCTTTTTAATTGAATCAGCAATCGCTTGAGTCATTCCGAAAGTGCCAGTCGGGATTCCGCCACCAATTGCTTTGCCGATAGTCAGAAAATCTGGTTTTAGGCCACGGTCTGCACTCATTCCACCTGGGCCAACTGAGATTGTGTGAGTTTCATCGATAATCAAAATAGCACCGTACTTCTTAGCGAGTTCTTGTACTGCTTCTAAGTACCCAACTTGCGGCAACACAATTCCAACATTTGTCATTGCAGGTTCCATCAAAATCGCTGCAACATCGCCATGCGCTAAAGCTTTTTCCATGCCAGCGATATCGTTAAATTCAACTACGCGAGTTGTTTGATCAAGCGCCACGGGTGCGCCAATATTTCCTTCGCGAGCCACCGTATTTCCAGCCGTATCTAAAGTGGCAAAAGTTTCATCTACTGAGCCGTGATAACAGCGATCAATAACCACAATCTTTGAACGTCCGGTAAGTAGGCGGGAATAGCGGATTACATGGCGATTGGCATCGGTTGCCGAAACGGTAAATTGCCAAAGCGGTAGACCAAATCGGCTAGCTAACTCAGCTGAAACAATTGCTGCGTCAGCAGTTGGCAACATGGCGGTAATTCCTTTGCCCGCTTGTTCGCGAATCGCAGCAACAGTGGCATCTGGTGAGTGTCCGGTCATCGAGCCGGTATCACCTAAACAGAAATCAATATAGGTATTGCCATCAACATCGGTAAATCGCGCACCTTTTGCTTGCTCAATAAAGACTGGATAAGCGCCAGGCCATTTAGCCATCCAAGACATCGGGACTCCACCGGGCATTGAAAGTTTTGCCTTTTCAAAGAGTTCGCCACTTTTTGGATGCAGCTTTAAGAAGCGTTCTTCTTCGCGCGCAGTTAACTTGGCCAGATGGTCACGGTTGATCAATTTGTATTCCTATCCCCTGGTTATTCTTCGGTAAAAACAAATAGCGCTTCAATGTAGTGCTCCCCGGTAATTCCTAAATTAGCTGCATCGGGTGGCGCCGTTTGCGGCTCGATGCAAACACCTTCAGCATCTTCGCTATAAACCACCCACCAAGGTGCATCGCATTCAATATCTATCCGCGCGACATCTTCCCAAATAACTGCAGGAGTTCCGATAATTCCGGTGAAAGCATCGTCCCATGGTTCAGGTGTTGGTCTAATTAATTCACCAGTTGGCAGCCCATCTGAACCACGCTGCATCATTTGATTAGCTGAAAAATCAATTACTGCGCTGCCGCCGCGATCGAGATCGCGCGCAAACCACGGATGTAAACCTAGCCAAGCTGGTAGATCGCAATCACCTGGTTCGTATTCAAGCGACCAACGAATTGCATCATCGAGTACTTCAATTGTCTGTTCAATGGTTGCGCCACCGTAAGGTGCTGGTAAATGTAGTAATGAGCGACCAGGGCCTATTTCTTGCCAAGATGAAGTAAAGCCAAAACCATGTAGCGCATTTGGCGGATCAAAAATTTGAGGAAGTTGGTGTTCTTGGCCATTTGCGCCGGTAATTAAGCCATCACGCACGCGACCAGCCCACGGACCCATGCCATACCAACCGTAATTTACTGGGGTGCCACGAAAAGGCAACGTGAACTGCATATCTCGCCAAATTAGTGAAGCAATGCGTGCGCCTTGATCTAAATCAATATTTATTTGGAATTCGGCATCATCAATGAATTGCATTTTTAGTTCCGCTCAAGTTTTTCGGTTAATTCAAATGCGCGAGGTGGTTGTGCCCCGGCACGCGAACAGGTAATCGCAGCTGCAACTGCAGCACGATGTAAAACTTCACGTAATTTCAAACCGGTTAAGTTCAAAATACCAATCTGTATAACTGCCTCAACAATTATTGCCCCTACGGTATCGCCGGCGCCAACGGTATCTACTACCGCGACTTTTATTCCTGGAACTTCAGCTACACCATCGGCAGTGACGCCAACTAAACCATTTGCGCCGCGTGTTATGACAACTAACTGCACCCCTTTATCAAGACAAGATTTAGCAATCCCAAGTGGATCTTCGTTTGGATAAAGTGCAGCGATATCGTCTTCACTGAATTTAACGACGCTGCTGATTTTTAGCCATTTATCAACTTCCTCACGATACTTGATTAGATCGGGCATAACACTCGGTCGTATATTTGGATCAAAAACAATTGGGGCAAATTCACCAACTTTTACTGCCCATTCATATAGGGCTGTAGCGCCAGGTTCGATTATCGTTACCAGTGTTCCGATCTGCAGAACCTCTGGTTTATATCGCTCTGGATCAGGCAACCAAGAGTTATCAAAAGCAAAAGTGGCAGTTCCGTTAATTAGAAATTCATAACTGGCAGAACCATCGCTGCTTAAGGAAACAGTTGCAGTACAGGTTGGTAAATCACTTGTGAGCGCTAGATCCAAACCAACACCATCTCGGAGTAATTCGGCGCGTGCTGATTTTCCATAAGCATCAGTTGAAATGCCATCTATGAATTCAACGTCGTGACCCAATCGAGCTAGCGCTTTGGCGGTATTTGCTGGCCCGCCACCAACAACTGCCAAACGGTCAGGGTTGCCTGGCAGTAGGTCAATTAAGACTTCACCGCAAACCCAAATGCTCACTACTGTTCACCTTTTCGCGCTAAGAACTCGGCAATAACCTCAACTCCAAGCAAATGATCTTAAACTTGAAGAAAGCCACTAATTAGTAATACTCCTGCTAATCCTAATCAAAATTATTTTCTTCCGCCTTAGTTGGCACAGAAATGCTCTACTTTAGGTGTGACCCCGGTTAATAAGTAGCGATCTACCTCCGAATCAACACAAGTTGAGCCACGGCCCTGACCTGTGTGGCCATCACCATCTAGCGTAATTAGCACTGAAGAAGAAAAGATTTTAGCTAGCGATTGTGCCCACTTATAAGGAGTGGCTGGGTCTCTAGTTGTTCCGATAATTAAAATTGGTTTTGTTTCCAAGGTCGTAATTTCTACTTGTTCCACACTGCTTAAGTTTGGCAAGTAGCGACAAGCTAATCCGGCATAAGCAAGATATGGTCCAAATATTGGCGCTTTCTCTGCGAACTCAACTACTCCCTTCTTAAATGTAGAAACTTTCTCCAATTCGTTTTGATCTAGGCAGCTAATAACCTGCAGAGCATCATTTTCATTGTTTAGGTAGCGTCCATTTTCTTGGCGGCCAGCGTACTTATCTGCCAGCGTTAGAAAGCTTTCACCGCTTCCTAGAGCTGCCTCTTTGAATGCATCCCGTAAAACTGGCCAGTCAGATTCACTGTCATATAAAGCAGATGCGATTCCGAGTAGAACTAAGCTTTCAGTGACTTTGCGATCAGATTTACTCTTAAGTGGCGACCTTGCAGTTTTGGCCAATAATTCGACAATCTGATTTCGAGCACTCTGCAAATTGCCAGCAAAAGCACAAGAGCTGACTTTCAAACAATCACTTATAAATGCGTTTAGCGCCGATTCAAAACCAACTGCTTGGCCTAGCATTCCATCGCGATTACTGCTATTTGGATCAACTGCGCCATCTAATACAAATCGACCAACGCTCTCTGGAAATAGTTCTGCATAAAGAGTTCCTAGGTAAGTTCCATATGATTTTCCTAAGAAGTTCAACTGCGGATCGCCCAGAACGGAACGTAAAATTTCTAGATCTCGAGCACTATTTAAAGTGCTGTAATCGGCTAGATGCTTGGTGTTGGCTGCGCACTTAGCGAAATAATCTTTCGCATCACTAATTAATTCCGCAAACTCGCTCTCGTTGTCGGGTTTTGAATCTGCGGCAAAACTGGCATCAGTTTCAGCATCACTTAGACATTTAATCGGCGCACTTTCCCCGACCCCACGAGGATCAAAACCGACGATATCGAAACGTTCTAGAATCGCTCGGCTAACGATGTACTCAGCGTTATATGCGTAATCGATGCCCGATGCGCCGGGGCCGCCTGGATTTACCACCAAAGAACCTATCCGACGATCTTGATCAAGTGCTTGATAACGTAACAAAGCGAGCGAGAAGGCCCCTACCGATAAGTCTTGGTAATCAATCGGAACCAATAAATTTGAGCATTGGTAATTTCCATAGCAATCTCGCCACTTTAGTTCCTGGGCTTGATATTCAGTAAGCGAGGAAAGCGGCTCAGGCTCTGCGGCACCGCAACTAGTTAAAAGCAAAAGTGAAGCAAGCGCTAACGCAATCTTCCTCTTGATCATGCTTGAGCTAATTGGCACATAAGCGCCTCTAGCGTTAACA
The DNA here is from genome assembly GCA_945885625.1 of Bifidobacterium breve. Lineage (GTDB taxonomy): Bacteria > Actinomycetota > Actinomycetes > Nanopelagicales > Nanopelagicaceae > Planktophila. The sequence continues at coordinate 39,221 of CAMCYS010000010.1, forward strand.
AAGGCGCCGCATTATGGCTCAAACTAGTTCGAGCCGACATGATGGCATCTATCTTTGAAACAGTCTTTGCTGCCGCAATTCGTTCAGCCATCTTAGAAATATCTGCCGCAAATTCCTGGTTAATCAAAGCGCCTTGAGTTCCGGACTGCACAAACATTACATCGCGATATAAAGTAGCAATATCTACCAAAGCGCCATCGATAGAATCTCGAATCATTCGAGTAGTTCGTGATTTTTGCTCTTTCTCTAGATCTTTGATTGCCTTTGAGCCACCAGTAGCCATCCCACGTCCAGTAGCACCTTTACCCCAAGCTTCCGCTAATTCAGTGCTCTCTTTTTCATCTCGAGCACTGGCGGCAACTTCGGCTTCTTCGGTAGCCAAATTCAAAAGAGTTTCAGCAGCTTTAAATGCAGAAGCTACATCGTTAATCTGCATTGGTAATTTAATAATTGTATTTCGGCGATTACGGATAGTTTCGTCGCTAGCTAGATACCGAGCGCGCCCAATATGTCCTTGTGAAGCACGCGCGGCATAATCTGCCATTGCTGGCGATACACCTTCTCGATTGATTAAAACATCAGCCACATCTTTGGCGCTAGGTGTTACTAATTGCAGGTGGCGACATCTTGAACGAATGGTTGGCAAAACATCGTGCAGAGTTGGTGCACATAAGAGCCAAACTGTGCGATTCCCTGGCTCTTCGATAGCTTTTAAAAGCGCGTTGGCTGCCGATTCCGTCAGACGATCAGCATCTTCCATGACAACCACTCGCCAGCCACCCATTGCTGGCGCCCAAGCAACGCGTGTAAGTAGTTCACGTATCTCTTCAATCTTGATTGATAAACCTTCGGTGCGAATAATCTCCACATCAGCATGCGTGCCGGTTTTAGCCGCTCGACAATCAACGCACGCGCCACAACCATCGCTGCTGCAGATCAGGGCGCAAGCGAAAGCAACCGCAGCAGATGATCGCCCGCTTCCGGGTGGGCCAGTAAATAACCAAGCATGAGTCATCTCTTGAGATTCTTCGCCACTGCGAGCAGCAGCCACGGCACCTTCAAGAATTTTGACCAAGTGGCCTTGACCAACTAAGTGATCGTAAACCGACATCACTACTTCTTCTTTACTGTTTTACGGGCAGTATTTCGAGCCGAGGTCGCAGCGCGACGGATTGGTTTCATCAGCCGGTTTCCTTGTGCATCGCGGATGTTACGACGTAAGCCAGGAATTTCGCCAACTCGAGCAATAATTTCATGATGAATTTCTTCAATAGTTTGGCGGCCATCAATAACCAAATAACGCTCTGGATCTAGAAGTGTTAACTGTAAATACTCTTGCCGAATTCGTTCGTGGAAATCAATTGGTTCAATTTCTAATCGGTCCTTGCTCTTTATTCGACTAAGTCCAATTTCGGCTGGTTGATCAATTAGAATTGTTAAAGTCGGAAAGAGCGACTCAGTAGCCCAGCGAGATATGCGCGCTACTTCACCTGATACCAGGACACGACCAGCACCTTGATAAGCAATTGAAGAATCAAAGTAGCGATCAGTGATTACAACTTCACCACGCTCTAGCGCAGGGCGAATCTTTGAAAATACATGGTGTGCACGATCTGCGGCGTATAAAAGAGCCTCGGCGCGAGGTGAAATCTCACCAGTTGAATGATCGAGCAATATCCGCCGTAAATCTTTACCCATCTCAGTGCCGCCAGGTTCGCGACTTAGCAGAACTTCTTCGCCTTCCTCTTCCAGCCATTTCTTTAGTAATTTACTTTGGGTTGACTTACCACTGCCTTCGCCGCCTTCAAAGGCGATAAAAATGCCTTTTGTTCGAGCTCCAGTAATTGAGCCCAGTTCGCCTTTAAGGGCATTTGCGATATCACTCCAGATCGAAACATTTGGCCGGTCTTTCATCTGATGGTAGGAAACTGCGCCGATTAGGATTGCGAATAAGCCAGCAAAAAACAAAGTTATCGCAGCACCGTTATAGGCAACTTCAGTATTACGAACTTTAATTCGGTACTCACCAATATATGCCGCAATAATTGGTGAAATTGCTAAAACTGCAACCAGCGTGACTCGAATAATTGATTGCATGAATGCAAATGTGCGACCTCGAACATCATCGTGGACCTCAAGACCTAGCATCGTAAAGCCAGTTACCCAGCAAAGGCCAGAGAACGCGCCTAAAATGATCACGATAAAGACAGCTAGGGTGAAGTTTGGGATGGTGGCAAGTAAAACTAAGAATGAACCAGCAACTGTTAGCGAAGCGCCAAAAAGCCGGCGACGGGAAAATTGCGCAAATATTTTTGGACCAAATGCGATTCCAATAGCTAGGCCAGTAAATACTGAACCAAAGAGCACACCATAACCGGCATCTCCACCACCTAAGTCGCCAACAAATGTTCGCGCAAGGCCAATAACAGCGCCGGCGGCGATAAAGGCACCAATCATTCCAACTATGAGACCACGAATTATTTTTGAGCTACTAACTGCTTGGTAGCCTTCAATCAGTGATTTACCGACACTAGAGTCGGCTTTCTTTCCAGCTTGATTACGTTTCGGAATCTCACGTAGATGAAAAATTGTCCATGCGCTAAATGCAAAACTTAGGGCATTTATATATAGCGCAATATCAATTGAGGTACCTTTAAAACTTGGGAAAGCAGAGGCAATAGCACTGCTAAAAAGTGCCAATATGGCAAAGAGGCCGGCTGCGATTGGCGCAGTTCCGTAAGCTGCAAAGAGCGAAACTTGATTGGCGCTTTCCAGTTTCTCTTTCGGGACTAAATTCGGAACGGTGGCATCTTTTGCTGGTGACCAGAAAAGCGAAACGCATTCCACCAAAATTGTTGCGGTGTAGAGCCAGAAATAGTTGCTGACAATTGGAATAGAAATATACAGGGCAAATCGAATTACATCAGCAGCCACCATAAGCTTTCGTCGATCAAGCCGGTCAGCAATAACTCCCGCTAGCGGTCCTAAAAAAACGGCCGGTAGTAAGCGTGCGATAAAGACGCCCGCAATAGCAAAGTTCGCTGTTGCATAATCCCCACCCGATAATTGTTGAGCAAGCGCGGTTGTCGCAAGTAAACCGAGCCAATCTCCCAGTGAGCCAAATGCCATTGCTTGCCATAGTCGGCGAAAAGCGGGAATTGCTAAAACACTTCGAGTCTCATCTGGTGCCGGTGCTGCCGGTCTTGGAAGAGTGTTGCTCACGGCTCAATCGTAGTGGGCTTAGTTTTTGCTTTCCCAGTAGCTACTTTTTTAGCAACTCGCTTAGTTGCTGCTTTTTTACGACTCTTTTTAGGTCGCGCGGCTCCGCCATTCTCGGCTTCCCAAGCCCGACGGCCAGCTAATAATTCAAGTCCGCGTTCAATGGTCATCGCTTCGACTGTGTCGCCACGGCGCAGAGTCGCATTGGTTTCACCATCGGTTACATACATTCCAAAACGACCATCTTTAACAATTAGAGGTTTCTGAGTAGTTGGATCAACACCCAACTCTTTCAAAGGTGGCTTGGCAACTCCGCGACGGCGTTCTTTTGGTTTGGAATAAATCTCGAGAGCTTCAGCTAAGGTAATTGAGAATAATTGATCTTCGGAAGTTAAGGTGCGCGAATCAGCACCAGCTTTTAAGTAGGCACCGTAGCGACCATTTTGTACAGTGATCTCATCGCCAGCAGCATTCGTTCCGAGCGTGCGCGGTAAAGATAAAAGAAGTAACGCATCTTCGTAAGTAATTGTATCGAGGGTCATCGTTGAAAGAAGTGAGGCAGTTTTTGGTTTTGGATCATCCGCTTTTTTGCGTTTTTTCTTGGCACCTTCAACAACCGGTTCGACCGGAAATACTTCAGTTACATATGGGCCAAAGCGACCACTCTTAGCAATGATCGGCAAATTAGTTGCCGGATCAATTCCTAAGTCGCGCTCACCTGATGGCGCTGCGAGTAATTCAATTGCTTTTGCCAAAGTTAGCTCATCCGGTGCTAGAGATTCGGGAACGTTAGCCAATTTGCGAGTTTCACCTTCGCCCTCTTGTAGATAGGCACCGTATCGACCAACCCGAATTTCAATCTCAGGTGAAAGGCGCATAGTGTTTACTTCACGCGCATCAATAGCGCCTAAGTCGGCCGATAGTTCATTTAAACCTGGTTCGCCATCGTGACCGTAGAAGAAATCGCGTAACCAATCTACGCGCTTTGCTTCACCACTAGCGATTTTGTCGAGATCTTCTTCCATGCTGGCGGTAAATTCGTAATCAACTAATTTTGTAAAGTGAGTTTCAAGCAAGCCAGTTACTGAAAAAGCCAAGAAAGTAGGCACTAAAGCACGCCCGCGCTTTGAAACATATCCACGATCTTGAATTGTGGCAATGATTGATGCGAAAGTAGAAGGGCGACCGATTCCTAACTCTTCAAGTTTCTTGACCAAGGTAGGTTCGGTATAGCGAGCAGGTGGTTTAGTTTCGTGCCCTTCGCAACTGTAATCCTCAACTTTTACGCTTTGCCCAACGTTCATTGCTGGTAAGCGCTTATCTTCTGATTCTTCACCCTCTTTTTCATCAGCCAAATCATCGTAAGCGGCCAGGAATCCCGGGAAAGTGATTACCGAACCATTGGCTCGGAAAATAGTTTCGCGGCTATCGCTAGTTTTTGCATCAAAGTCAACGCGCATCTGCATTTTTTTAGCATCTGCCATCTGCGATGCAACTGTACGTTTCCAAATTAAATCATAAAGTGCGAATTCATCTCGCGAAAGTTCAGGAGCTAATTCGCCAGGAGTTTTGAAGCTTTCACCAGCTGGGCGAATTGCTTCGTGTGCCTCTTGAGCATTTTTAGTTTTGCCAACATAAACGCGAGGAGCCTCAGCGACATGATCGGCACCATAGAGTGCCTTAGCTGATTCGCGCGCTGCACTGATTGCTTGCGCTGAAAGGTTTACTGAGTCAGTACGCATATAAGTGATGTAGCCGTTTTCATATAAACGCTGCGCGATGCGCATTGTGATCTGCGCTCCCCAACCTAGCCGACTGCCCGCATCTTGCTGCATAGTTGAAGTTGTAAATGGTGGCTTTGGTCGTTCAGTTCGTGGCGATTCTTCCATCGACTTAACTACTAATGGTGCTGCATTAAGTGCTGCGACTAATGATTTAGCTGCACCTTCATCAAGTAATAAAATGTTGGCAAGTGATTTCTCTTTTACTGCGCCATCGGCACCAAAGTCTGCAGTTGTTGCCACGCGTTTGCCATTAACACTTAGCAGGCGTGCATTAAAACCCAACTCACACTTTGCGGTTAGATCCCACCAAGCCGAGGAAATAAACGCCATACGCTCGCGCTCTTTTTCTACGATTAGCCGAGTAGCCACAGATTGCACGCGGCCGGCCGAAATACGTGGCATTACTTTTTTCCAGAGCACCGGAGATAAGCGATAGCCAAAGAGTCGATCTAAAACACGGCGGGTTTCCTGCGCATCGATCAAGTCATAATCAAGATCACGGGTATTTTCGACTGCGCTTTGAATTGCCTCTTTGGTAATTTCATTGAAAACCATGCGTTTAATTGGAATCTTTGGTTCGAGCACCTCAACTAAGTGCCATGCAATAGCTTCACCTTCGCGGTCTTCATCGGTTGCCAGAATTAGCTCTTCGGCATCTTTCATTAACGCTTTAAGCTCAGCGACTTTCGCTTTTTTATCTGGGTTAATTACATAAAGTGGCGCAAAATCTTCTTCAATGTTTACACCCTCTTTAGCCCAAGGGATCTTCTTGTATTCCTTAGGAATATCGGCTGCGCGCTGAGGTAGATCGCGAATATGGCCGACGCTAGCCTCGACGATGTAGCCATCGCCAAGGTAGCCGCCAATTTTGCGTGCTTTAGCCGGTGACTCAACGATCACTAGCTTCTTTAATTCACGCGCCATAAATTTCCTAAGTTAGCCCTGGGGAAAAGCTGAAGTTAAAAAATTGGTATTAGTAAGTAATCGAAGTCGATTGACGACGATTACGAACTAGGGCCGCCACAATTACAAGTGTTGCGCCGATACCAATCAAAGTGCTGGTGCTTTCGCGACCACCGAGTGCCATACCAACAATTGCTGGCGTAATTAAGAGTCCAACCAAGTTCATCACTTTGATTAGTGGGTTAATTGCCGGACCTGCTGTGTCTTTGAATGGATCACCAACGGTGTCGCCAACGATGGTTGCAGTGTGTGCATCTGAACCTTTGCCGCCGTAATTTCCATCTTCAACCATCTTCTTAGCGTTATCCCAAGCTCCACCTGAGTTAGATAAGAAAACAGCCATCAGTGTTCCGGTGCCAATTGCGCCGGCTAAGTAGGCACCAAGTGCTCCCACGCCAAGACCGAAACCAACTGCGACTGGTGCCATAACAGCAAGTAGTCCAGGTGTTACAAGTTCACGCAGTGAATCGCGAGTACAGATATCAACTACGCGACCGTACTCAGGCTTTTCAGTACCCTTCATAATTCCTGGGTGTAGTTTGAATTGGTTACGAACTTCCATAACTACTGCTCCAGCTGCGCGAGATACTGCATTAACAGCTAGACCTGAGAATAGGAATACCACAGCTGCGCCAATAATCAGGCCGACCAAGTTGCGTGGATCTGCCACATCGAGAACGCCCTGGAACTGTAGATTTGTTACTAGATCTACCGTTGTAGAGCCAGCTTCAACTACAGCCAGCTTAATAGCATCAGTAAAGGCACCAAAGAGCGCAGTTGCTGCAAGTACCGCAGTTGCGATTGCGATTCCCTTAGTGATTGCCTTTGTGGTGTTTCCAACTGCATCAAGTGAAGTAAGAATTTGTGCACCTTCGCCCTTAACATCGCCAGACATTTCAGCAATGCCTTGTGCGTTATCTGAAATAGGCCCGAAGGTATCCATTGCTACGATTACGCCCACAGTTGTCAGCAAACCAGTTCCGGCCAAAGCGATCGCAAGAAGTGAAAGCACAATTGAACCGCCACCTAACAAGAACGAACCGAATACTGCAGCTGCGATTAGCAAAGCACTGTAAACAGCTGACTCAAAACCAATCGAAATACCAGCCAAAATAACGGTTGCTGCACCTGTTTGTGATGAAGCGGCTACGTCATTAACTGGACGCTTTCCAACTTCAGTGAAGTAGCCAGTTAGTAATTGAATTGCAGCAGCTAAACCAATACCGATTAGAACTGCGCCAATTGCCAAGATGCGTGGGTTGGTATCACCGAACTCGCTAATTTTTTCAGGAGCTAAGCCAAGTAACTTACTAAAGCTATCTGGCAAATAAGTAAATGTCGCAAGCGCTGTTAACACTGCGCTAATGATTGCGGATAAGAAGAATGAGCGATTGATAGCGGTCATTGCATTCTTATCTGTTGAGCGCAAGCGAGTAAGGAATATTCCGATTACCGCAGTTACGATACCAATTGCTGGAACGATCAATGGGTAAACCAAACCGGCATTACCTAAACCAGCTTTTCCTAGAATTAACGCAGCAACAAGTGTTACGGCATATGACTCGAACAAGTCAGCGGCCATGCCCGCACAGTCACCAACATTGTCACCGACGTTATCGGCAATGGTTGCTGGGTTACGTGGGTCATCTTCTGGAATACCTTTTTCAACTTTACCTACTAGGTCAGCACCGACATCGGCTGCCTTTGTGAAAATACCGCCACCGACGCGCATAAACATCGCAAGCATTGCAGCACCAAAACCAAAACCTTCCAGAACTGCTGGGGCTTGATCACGGTAAATAATCACTACGAGTGAAGCACCAACTAAGCCAAGTCCAACAGTTGTCATACCTACAACGCCACCAGTGCGGAAAGCGATCTGCACAGCGCGTTCGGCATTCTTCTGCCGAGCAGCTTCGGCAACGCGCACATTTGCGCGAACTGCTAGCCACATGCCGTTGTATCCAACTAGGGCGCTAAAGGCGGCGCCTAGCAGGAAGAAGATTGAGCGACCGATGCGAATATCAGCATCTCCTGGGAGGATAAAAAGTAGAACGAAAACAATTGCTACGAAGTAGGAGAGCGTGCGGAACTGCCGAGCTAAATAAGCTGCGGCTCCTTCTTGAACTGCCCCGGCGATTTCCTTCATCTTCTCGGTACCTTCACCCTGTGCCAGAACTTGAGCACGAAGCGCATATGCGATTCCGAGTGCCACAAGTGAAATGGCTAGAACTACATAAACATAGGTGAGGTTATTTCCAGTTACTTGCACGAGTGAGGCACTTGACCGCATCTTGTCTCCTCCGTTGGAGAGTCATGGGGCGCTGATTGCCCACAAAGTTGCCTGAGTTTACGCATAGCCCCCTACTGATTGGCAAATACACCTATCTATTAGCGTGAGATTTACCCAACTAAGCCTGAACTATTGGAGCCAAGCCCCCGAGCGACTAGGGTCTATTCCTGTGAACCTCGGAACCCTCTTCGATGCCAATTCCGTAATAGCCACTTTGGGGTTGGTCGGCGTCCTAGGCATTATTTTTATGGAGACTGGCCTGCTAATTGGGTTAGTTTTCCCAGGTGGCGAGGTCGTTTTCCTGGCTGGCATGGCTGCCTCGAAAGCTGGCGCAGATATTTTGGGCGAAGCTAAGTTATCTGCCCCACTCCTATTCATATCCGCCCCAATCGCAGCAATCATCGGTGGCGAGGTTGGTTATTGGTTTGGTAAAAAATTTGGGCGTAAGTTTTTTGAGCGACCAGATAGCAGATTCTTTAACCAAAAAATGGTTCGCACCGTTGAAAAATGGCTAAATAAATATGGGCCCAGAAAAGCTTTGGTTTTTGGTCGCTTCATTCCTTTTGCTAGAACTTTATTAAATCCCACGTGTGGCGTTGTGCAGTTAGATCGAAAAATATTTTCCACCTGGAATGCAATTGGGGGAATCATTTGGACCCAAGTGGCGATCGGAGTTGGTTACTTATTAGGTGACGTGCTTAGCGAATCCGCTAACTACTATCTATATGGTGTAGTTGGAATCATCGTACTGATCTCATTGATTCCAATGGTTATTGAAATCTTCAGAGAATGGCGCACTAAGCACCATTTGTCCTAAATAATTCAAAAACTAAAGACCAAGGTCTGCTAACTGATAAGCGGCGCGATATTCAAAACCAGCTTCATCAATTTTAGGTTTTGCGCCTCGTTCAACAATAACGGCAACGGCAACCACAATTGCACCAGCTTCTTGGAGCGCTTCAACTGCAGTTAAAACTGATCCGCCGGTAGTTGAAGTATCTTCAACGGCTAATACTCGACGGCCCTTAACATCTGGTCCTTCAATGCGACGCTGTAAGCCATGTGCCTTTTCTGCCTTGCGAACCACAAATGAATCTAATTTGCGTCCTTGTTGTGCCGCAACATGCATCATTGCAGTTGCAACTGGGTCAGCCCCAAGTGTTAAACCACCAACTGCTTCGTAATCTAAATCTTTAGTTAGCTCAAGCATCACAGCGCCTACTAGTGGTGCTGCGACTGAATCAAGAGTCACGCGACGCAAATCAACATAGTAATCAGCCTCTTTTCCTGAAGACAAAATCACTTTGCCGTGTACAACGGCCTTGTTTAGGATCTCTTCTCGGAGAATTTCATGTGAGTTCATGTCTGTACCTTACCTAACTGTTTCAAATCATCTACATTCAACTTTATGGAAAATGACCGGTTAGAGATCGCACGGCTTTATCACCGCTTTGGTTTTGGCCCGCGGCCCGGTGAGTTTAAGGCAGCTTTAGTTAACGGTTTAAACGCAACAAAAACCGCTCTTTTAAGCGTTCCTGCAGTTGATCTAGGTGCCACTAAAGTGCCCGAACCAAACATTATAAATTTGGGTACACGCCCCGCTCAAAAATCAAGTGAGTTAATCGAATTCAGTATTGCGCTACGTCAACAGATAAAAGATTTACCACTTTGGTGGCTTGATCGTATGGCTCTATCAGATCATGCGCTTACCGAACGTATGACTTGGTTCTGGCATGGTCATTGGGCGACTGCAGTTGGAAAACTAAATCATGCCTATCCGATGTATCTGCAGAACCAAACTCTACGCAAGTATGCACTCGGAAATTTTGGTGAGATGACCTCTGCCATGTTAAATGATGGCGCACTTCAGTTTTGGTTAGATGGCGGTGAGAATACTGCCAAATCTCCGAATGAAAATTTAGCTCGAGAGTTGATGGAACTATTTGTTTTAGGGGTCAATCGCTATACCGAAACAGATGTCCGTGAACTTTCGCGAGCGCTCACCGGATATCAGATTGAACGCTCCTCTGGGAAAGTAACTATAAATAACAGAAGATTTGATCCTGGGGTAAAAACTATTTTAGGATCTTCAACTAATTTCAATGGAAACAGCGCAGCTGCACATTTGGTAACTCAAAACGATTGCGCCAAATTTATAGTTGAACGCATCTGGTTTCGATTCATCTCCAGCCAATTGCCGGTTGAATCTGCTGCCCAACTCGAGTCAGCGTTTACAACCCGAGATACTTCTAAATTAATTACCGCAATCACTGACTCAAAAATCTTAAGTAACTCTAATTACACCATTGTGAAAGCACCTGTTGAATGGTTTATAGGCGTTGCTAGATTCTTGGATTTAACGCCTTCTTCTTTAAAAACTCCAGGGCAACTGCTGGCTTATCTAGATAAGCTGGCTCAAGTGCCATTTAACCCACCTAACGTTGGTGGCTGGCCAACAGATGAATCTTGGCTAAGTTCAGCAAGCGCGCAAACTCGCATTCAATTCGCATCTTGGTTGATAAAACAGGCAGATTTAACTAATTTGGCAGCAATTGAGCCAAACAAGCGCATTGCTTGGTTACAAGATGAATTAGGAATTCTGGCATTTAGTGGTCGCACACGGCTAGCTCTAAATGGCGTGAAAACAAATCCAGCCCAATTACTGCAGTTAGCAATTTGCAGTCCGGAATATGTAGTTAGCGCATAGGAGGCAGTAAATGGATACTTTGAGTCGGCGTAAGTTCTTACAACTATCTGGTGCTGCCGCAGTTGGTGCTGCTGCCCCACTATTAACAATGGAAAATATTGCTCATGCTGCACGGACTCGACCACTTCCGCTAGGTACTCCGATTTTAATTATGGTTACCCTCTATGGCGGTAACGATGGACTCAATACCGTTGTTCCATATACCGATCCGCTTTATTTCTCATTGCGACCAGATATTTCATATGCACCCGATAAAGTTTTAAAACTTGATGATCAATTGGGTTTGAACCCAGCTATGACTGGAATAAAAACTATGTGGGATCAACAGAAGGTTGCCATAGTTCGTGGCGTCGGTTATCCAAAGCCTGATCGCTCTCATTTCACTTCTATGGCAATTTGGCAGAGTGGCGCACCTGTTTCCAGATTAAGTAGTGGTTGGTTGGGGCGTTGGGTTGAGTCACAAGCGCTCGATCCAATGTTAGCTATTAGTTTAGGTTCCGTATTGCCTCCACTATTAGCCGGCGATAAGAGATCTGGTTCTGCATTGCCATTAGGTGGCCTCGTAATCCCGACCGGCACATTTGCTAAAGATTGTCAGAAGCTTGCCAAAGCCACATCAAGTGATAACAAACTTATGGCTGCTGCTGCAACTTCAATGCGCACACTATTTAGCGTTTCAAATACGATAACTCCGGTGCTAAAAATGCCAGCGCCTGTTGCAGATGATCTGCCAACTGTAAATGGTGGTAATGCCGGTGGTGACTCAAATTTGGCACAGCAGCTAGATGTGGTCGCCAAACTCATTGCCGCAGGCTCTCCTACTCGGGTTTGGTCGGTGTCACTCGGCGGTTTTGATACCCACGCAAATGAAGCAAATGCTCAAGCAGCACTTCTGGGCACAGTTTCAGCTGCACTCTCTAGATTTGCAAGCCAGATGAAAAATACTCCCCGCGGTAAAGATATTGTCACCATGGTTTACTCCGAATTTGGTCGTCGGGTACAGGGGAATGCTTCTCAAGGTACTGATCATGGTACTGCGGGCCCAGTATTTTTAATTGGTGATCGCGTAAAGGGTGGTTTCTATGGCGATCAGCCATCGCTATCAAAATTAACTAATGGTGATTTAGCTGTGACGACAGATTTCCGAGATATTTACGCTGCTGTCTTAGAAGATGTTTTGAAGTCACCAGCCGAAAGTGTTTTAAGTGGCTGGACAAGCAAAGGCCAATACTTCTAACTACTTCTCTTCTTCATAAAGAATTACTGGTTGTTTTTTGCGAAGAGCTAAACCCTTGGGTGGGTTTGCTTCGATAAGCGCGTCAACTTCAATTCGCAATTTGGCAACTTCGAGCGCCATGTTCGCCATTGCTGACTCGAGTTCAATAATTCGCTTAATGCCAGCATGATTGATTCCTTCACCAACTAAACGCTGCACCATGCGAAGAGATGCAATATCTCGTAGCGAATAGCGGCGATTTCGGCCGCTAGTTCGATCTGGTGAAACTAAACCCATTCGATCGTATTGACGAAGTGTTTGCGGGTGCATGCCAGATAATTCGGCAGCAACTGAAATTACATAAACGCCTGCGTCATCATCTGGTTGATTCTTCTCATTTTCAATAGTCATGAATTCGCCTTGGTGTTAAATTCGGCTCGCACATCTTCACCTTCGGTTGCACTCGCAAAATTCTTGAGCGCTTCTTCGCTCTTTTGATCAAGGCGTTTTGGCACTTGAACTTCAACTGTTACTAATAGATCGCCAGTTGCGCCAGCCTTAGTAACCCCGCGGCCCTTCACGCGTAAAACTCGGCCATTTGAGGTGCCTGGAGCCAAGCGCACAGTGACATCTTCGCCAGTAAGAGTTGGGACTTTAATGTCTGCACCGAGAGCTGCTTCAGGGAAGGTGACGGGTAGGGTAATCGTTAAGTTCTCACCCTTGCGAGCAAAAACAGAGTGCGGTTTCACATGTAGAAGAATAAATAAATCGCCAGGCCCAGCTTCACCCGGAGCGCCTTTGCCTTTCACGCGAATCTTTGCGCCATCGCTAACACCAACCGGAACTCGAGCGGTGATATTTTGGGCTGGGCCACCATCGGTGGAAAGTCGAAGATCTAGCGTGGTTCCGAAAATAGATTCTTTAAAAGTAATTGTGGCTTCGGTTTGTAAATCTTGACCTTTGCGCGGACCGCGACGACCCCCTCCAAATAAGTTAGCAAAAATGTCTTGTGGGTTGCCGCCACCAAAAATGTCACTGAAATCGCCGCCTTGAAAATTACTGCCCCCCATAGGTGCGCGCATTCCGCCTTTTTCATAGAGCGAACGTGCCTCATCGTATTCAGCTCGTTTTTTATCATCACCTAAAATGTCATAGGCCTCGGAGACAGCCTTGAACTCTTCTTCGAGTTTTACATCACCCTTATTTTTATCTGGGTGAAGTTCGCGAGCAAGAGAGCGATACTTCTTTTTGATTTCATCGGCAGGTGCGTTTTTCGATACGCCCAGGATTTTATAAAAATCCTTCTCGTATAAATCACGCGCTGCCATTACCTACTCTCCTGCCGGATCTGTTACTGCGACGCTTGCTGGTCGCAGAATGCGTTCCTTGAATTTATATCCGGATTGCAGAATCTTGCTCGCTGTTGGCACCAAGACATCAGCTGAAGTTTCATGCATAAGCGCATCATGAATCTGCGGATCAAATTCAGTTCCAGCCTCGCCGAACTTCTCTAGCCCTATCCGTGACGTTATAGAAGTTAATTGGTCAGCAATTGCCTTAAATCCGCCAGTTAGCTCTTCGTGCTCAGCTGCTCTATCAAGCCCATCTAATAGGGGTAATAGCTCATTTAGCACTGAAGCAATTGCGATTTCTGAAGCTACCGCACGATCTCGTTCTACCCGCTTTCGATAATTGGCGTACTCAGCTTGTAGGCGTTGTAAGTCAGCAGTCATCACAGCAAGCGGGTCAATTTCTTGACCCGCCTCTGGATGTTCAAAACCAACTTCTTCGGTAGTCGGCTCGATATTTTCTTGAGTTTCTGAAGTCAATTACTTTCCTTCATCTACGATCTCGGCATCTTCTACGCCATCTTCACTTGGTGTCGAATCACCTGGTGTTGCCGCAGTTGCTGCATAAAGTGCTGCGCCAAGTGCTTGGCTGACGGTTGCAACTTTCTCAGTTGCTGCCTTGATTGCCTCAAGATCGCTGCCTTCGAGTGCGCTCTTAAGGACAGCAAGCTCGGTTTCAGTTTCGGTCTTCTTCTCAGCAGCTTCGCCTTCAGTGAACTTATCTTCATTATCTTTCAAGAACTTCTCGGTCTGGTAAAGAAGTGAATCACCGTTGTTACGGATCTCGGCTTCTTCTTTGCGCTTGCGATCTTCCTCAGCATGTGACTCGGCATCCTTCATCATGCGATCAATCTCTTCTTTAGAAAGAGATGAGCCACCAGTGATCGTCATCTTCTGTTCTTTACCGGTGCCAAGATCTTTAGCTGATACGTGCACGATGCCGTTAGCATCAATGTCGAAAGCAACTTCAATCTGTGGAACTCCGCGTGGTGCAGGTGGTAGACCAGTTAGTTCGAACATGCCGAGCTTTTTATTGTAAGCCGCCATTTCGCGTTCGCCTTGGAATACCTGGATCTGCACCGCTGGTTGATTATCATCGGCTGTAGTAAAGATTTCGCTGCGCTTAGTTGGGATAGTTGTGTTGCGCTCGATTAACTTAGTCATTACGCCACCCTTAGTTTCGATACCAAGAGATAGTGGTGTCACATCGAGAAGCAGAACATCCTTAACTTCACCCTTTAAAACACCGGCTTGAAGCGCAGCTCCGACAGCAACTACTTCATCAGGATTTACGCCCTTATTCGGCTCTTTCCCACCAGTAAGTTCGCGTACTAAATCGACTACTGCAGGCATACGAGTTGAACCACCAACTAGAACAACGTGATCAATATCAGCAATTGGAATTCCAGCATCTTTTAACACGGCCTGGAATGGCTTCTTGCAACGATCTAGTAGATCTGCGGTTAATGATTGGAACTGTGCGCGAGTAATTGTTTCATCTAAGAACAATGGATTCTTTTCAGCATCAACTGTGATGTATGGCAAATTGATTGAGGCTTGTTGTGATGATGAAAGTTCGATCTTTGCTTTTTCAGCAGCTTCGCGAACACGTTGCATCGCCATTTTATCTTTTGCTAAATCAATTCCTGATTGCGCAGCAAATGTTTTAACTAGATGTTGCACAAGTGCGTCATCCCAGTCATCGCCACCAAGGTTGTTATCACCATTGGTTGCTTTAACTTCAACAACGCCATCGCCAATTTCAAGTAGTGATACGTCGAAAGTTCCGCCACCTAAGTCGAAAACAAGAATTGTTTGCTCTTGATCGCCTTTATCAAGACCGTATGCAAGCGCTGCGGATGTTGGCTCGTTGATAATACGCAACACGTTCAATCCAGCAATTTCACCAGCTTCCTTAGTTGCTTGACGTTGCGCATCGTTGAAGTAAGCCGGCACGGTAATTACCGCATCGGTTACGGTTTCGCCAAGATATGCCTCAGCGTCGCGCTTTAGCTTCTGCAGTACACGTGCGGAAATTTCTTGTGCGGTGTATTTCTTGCCATCGATATCAATTGTCCAGTTAGTGCCCATGTGACGCTTTACTGAACGAATTGTGCGATCAACATTTGTTACCGACTGACGCTTTGCAACTTCACCAACTAATACCTCGCCATTCTTGGCGAAAGCCACAATCGATGGGGTCGTACGGGCACCTTCGGCGTTGGCGATAACTGCTGGCTCGCCGCCTTCTAGAACGGAAACACAGCTGTTGGTGGTTCCTAGGTCGATTCCTACTGCTCTGGCCATTTTTAGCTCCAATTTCTCTACTATCTATTTACCCTTGATTTGAGTCTTACTCGACTCTGGTCTGTTAGACAGGCTCCGCTTATCAGCGGGACATGAGTCGATCATACTCAAATACTTGAGTCGGGGCGACTCAGGTTTCCATAGGGTGTAACCCACAGCCCGAGAGACTTATTCCCGCCCAATTTTCCCTTTACCCTGACCCATATGACGCTAACGCTCGCCTTAATGTTCGGTGCCTACGGCATCACGGTCGCAGCCCTTGCCCTGCTCGCAATTCGGGTTCGCCAATTGATAGGTATCTATAAAAAAGGTGCTGCTGACCCAACTCGAAGTGGTAATCGTGGGGCTCGCCTGAAAAATACTTTGAAAGAAACTCTTGGCCATACCAAGATGCTCAATTTCACCGCAACTGGAATTGCGCACTGGTTTGTCATGATTGGTTTTGGCGCTTTATTTGGAACTTTAATCCAAGCGTATTTTCTAATTATTGATCCTAAGTGGGCGCTACCTGTAATTGGTCACTTTTGGCCATATGAATATTTTATTGAGTTAATTACTTGGCTTACTGGCATCGGAATTGTGACGCTAATCGGAATCCGACAAGTATCCCGCTTCTTTTTTAAAGGACGCACATCTCGTTTCTTAGGTTCTGGAAATTGGAAAGCGTTTTACGTCGAAGTCACGATTCTGGCTATCGTGTTCTGTGTTATTGCATTACGCGGCCTTGAAGGTGCTCTTTCTGAAGAGACTGCCCGCAATCGCCATTACATAACCACCTGGTGGATTGCTGAAATGTTCAAGGAGCTTTCGCTTGATCAAATTACAACCTCGATTCAAGTTATTGCTGCGTTTAAGATTTTTGTATCAATGCTCTGGTTCGTGGTTATTGCATCTAACTTCACCATGGGTGTTGCATGGCATCGATTCCTGGCACCGTTTAACATTTTCTTTAAGCGCAATGCCGATGGTAAGAATTCGCTCGGTGCGTTGCCCGAGATGTTGTCACATGGCAAGCCAGTTAACTTTGAAGATCCGGCTGAAGATGATGTCTTTGGTCTCGGAAATCGTGGCGACATTTCTTGGAAAGGTTTGCTTGACATGACCTCGTGTACCGAGTGCGGACGTTGCCAATCGCAATGCCCCGCTTGGCACACTGATAAACCGCTCTCGCCAAAGCTATTGATTATGGCCATGCGTGACCATGCCATGTCTAAAGTGGTTGAGAATGAAGTATTAGTTGGCGAGAATGCGCCGATTTCATTAGATGTGCTTTGGTCATGTACCACTTGCGGAGCTTGCGTAAATGAATGTCCAGTCGATATTGAACATGTTGATCACATTGTAAACATGCGTCGCTTCCAAGTTTTAGTTGAATCTGAGTTTCCAACTGAACTTGGTGGCACTTTTCGTAATTTAGAAAAAGCTGGCAACCCATGGGGAGCAAACCGCAACGATCGTGAATCCTGGATTGCTGAATGTGATTTCCCTATTAAAGTTGTCGAAGGCGTATTGCCAGATGATGTCGAATATCTTTTCTGGGTCGGCTGTGCTGGTGCATACGAAGAACGTGCTAAGAAAACTACTAAAGCAGTTGCTGAATTACTTCATATGGCGGGCGTTAGTTTTGCAGTTTTAGGAAAGCGTGAGACTTGTACCGGAGACCCTGCACGTCGAAGTGGAAATGAATTCTTGTATCAAATTCTCTCTCGCGAAAATATTGATACTTTTAACGAAGTTTTTGCAAACCGCGATGTTTCGAAAGGCAACAAGAAAATTGTTGTAACTTGCCCTCATTGCTTTACAACTATCGGTCGCGATTATGCTCAGAGTGGTTTTGAATTAACCATGATTCACCACACGCAATTGTTAAATCAATTAGTACGAGAAAAGAAATTGATTCCGGTTAACAAAGCAACTACCTCTCTTACTTATCATGATCCTTGTTATTTAGGCCGTCACAATGAGATCTACCAGCCACCACGCGAATTGCTAAACGCAACTGGTGTGAAAGTCACCGAAATGCCTCGTAACCAAGAACGGTCTTTCTGTTGTGGTGCCGGTGGTGGCCGCATGTGGATGGAAGAAAAAATCGGTGAGCGCATCAATTTAAGTCGCGTCGATGAAGCTATCGCCACCGGGGTAGATGAGGTCGCTGTTGCTTGCCCGTTCTGCCGCGTAATGGTTACCGATGGGATGACTGCCCGCGAATCAGATGTTGAAGTCCTAGATGTGGCTCAGGCGCTCCTGCGGGCGGTAAAACCACAGCCCTAATCGAGTCTATCCTCAGATAATTCTCAGGTGTCCTGAGCATCCTTCTCTTAAGCCACCTTGGGTGGCCCAGGAAAATCAGTAAGACCTGGAAAATTAGAGAGGAAGTCATGAGCAAGGGCGAAAGCAGTAACCAGCGAATTCTCGTAGTTGACGACGAATCGAGTATTAGAGATTTGATCGCAACCAGTCTTCGTTTTGTTGGTTTTGATGTGCAAACTGCAAGTAATGGTTCACAAGCTCTACTGGTTGCCGAAGAATTCAAACCACATGCAATGGTCCTTGATGTAATGATGCCAGGCATGGATGGCTTTGAAGTTTGTAAGCAAATTCGTAACGAAGGCCAAAATGTCGGAGTTCTTTTCTTGACTGCTAAAGATGGCATGGAAGATAAAGTTGTTGGTTTAACTATCGGTGGCGATGACTATATGACCAAACCTTTTAGTCTTGAAGAACTTGTGGCGCGTTTACGCTCACTGCTACGCCGTACTGGGGCAACTACGACTCCGAATGATGAAGAGAAAATTCACTTTGCAGATCTTGATTTAAACGAAGCCACGCACGAAGTACATCGGGCCGGAAACCTAATTGACCTTTCCCCTACTGAGTTTTTACTTCTTCGCTATCTAATGATTAATGCCGATCGCGTGGTTTCTAAGTCGCAAATTCTCGATCATGTTTGGCAATACGATTTTCGTGGCGATGCCGGCATTGTTGAAACCTACATTTCTTACTTACGTAAAAAAATTGATATCTACGAACCAGCTTTAATTCATACTGTGCGTGGCGTTGGTTATAGATTAAGAATCCCACCGAAATAATTACTGAATGCAGAATCGAAACCCATTATCTAGTGCGAGCTTACGGAACCGACTTCTGGTAGGCGTATTGTTTTTATCGGCGCTAGGTTTTACGGTCTCCGATTTTGTAACACAAAATGCTATGCAGAAATTTCTACTGCAGCAAGTAGATCAGCAATTAATAAGTGTTGCTGATGGAGCTTTGTTACGAGTCGATCGGGCTGGAATTCAGGATGACTCAGATGGCGATTCGTCAGCAAAGGCTGCTGCCACTGAAACTCCTTTACGTAGCGTTCCGAGCTCAGTCTCGATCACTCTGCTTGATCCATTCGGTAACTATGTAGGCGGCGTTGGTGGCGACTTAAACGCTCAAAAAATTACTGACTACCTTGTCGGAACTTTGCCAGCTAACGCTGCTAAATATGGAAATCAACCATTTACTTTAAAGATCCCAGGTTCTGACTTCCGGGTCTTGGCACGAGTGTTGCCATCTGCACTGGGTTCAGTCTTCGTTGCCCAATCATTAGCTGGGGTGGATGAAACAACTTCACGTTTGCGGATTGTCTTTGTATTAATTGGCCTTGTTGCACTTCTCTTAATTGGGTTTGCTTCACGTATGGTGATAAAAGTTGGTTTGCGACCACTCGTTGCAGTTGAAGAAACAGCTGAGAAAATTGCTGCCGGAGATTTATCTGCCCGTCTGCCTGATGCCAAACCTGATACTGAAGTTGGACGGTTGGTTACCTCACTTAATGCGATGCTCTCGCGAATTGAAGAGTCTTTTGCGGCTCGCACTGCAAGTGAGAACAAATTGCGGCGCTTTGTGGCAGATGCCAGCCATGAACTGCGCACGCCATTAACTGCGATTCGTGGTTTTGCTGAACTACATCGTCAGGGTGCTGTTAAAGGTGAAGCCGCAACTTCTGAATTAGTGGGTCGAATTGAAAATGAGTCAGTGCGCATGGGCGCT
Source organism: Bifidobacterium breve (assembly GCA_945885625.1). Lineage (GTDB taxonomy): Bacteria > Actinomycetota > Actinomycetes > Nanopelagicales > Nanopelagicaceae > Planktophila. The sequence continues at coordinate 59,097 of CAMCYS010000010.1, forward strand.
TTGGTGGAAGATTTATTAGCTTTGGCTCGGCTAGATCAATCACGAGAATTGGTTCTCGCCCCAATTAATCTAACTGAATTAGTAACTGAAGCAGTTGAGTCAGCCAGGGCAGCTGGCCCAGATCACCCAATAACTCTAGATTCGCCAGAAGAATCTTTTATTTTGGGTGATGCGGGTAAAATTCACCAAGTTGTA
>CAMCYS010000011.1 GCA_945885625.1 Bifidobacterium breve
TTGATCTGCTTAGTTGGCCAGGTGCGATCGGTTAGATCAACTGGGATAAAAGATGAATATCGATGCACTGGCATCGCGGAAGGTTTTTGCTTTGGAAAGTTCATTTATAACTCCTACTTTTCTTTGGTTTGTGCGACTGGTTTAACCGGTACGACAAACCCCGCGGCGAGGGGACCGGTTACTTGTCCCCGCCACGGCGGCTAAGTAGGAGCGCCTTTGGAAAGGCTGACTTTGACATGGCTAAAGGGTAACCCGTGGGCAGGTAACCCAGCAAGTTCCTAGCGGATTAAAGAACTGGCAGGTAGCGATCGAGTTCGAAAGCGGTCACTTGCCGGCGATATTCCTGCCACTCAGCGCGCTTATTTCGAAGCACGAATTCAAAAACATCAGCACCTAGAGTTTCGCGAACTAGTTCAGATTTCTCCATCTCAATAATCGCTTCATTTAAATTACTTGGCAGTGATCGCACATCAGTTGAATCAGCTGGTGCCAAAACATAGCCTTCATCGACGCCCTTTAAGCCAGCAGCGAGCATTACGGCATATGCCAGATATGGATTACAAGCCGAATCTGGTGAACGGAATTCAATGCGAGTTGAGTTCTCTTTCTTTGGTTTATACATCGGCACCCGAACTAATGAACCACGCGCACTTGGCCCCCAGTTAGCAAGAGCAGGCGCTTCGCCACCACCATGTAACCGCTTATAAGAGTTCACCCACTGATTAGTAATCAAAGTAATTTCAGGAGCGTGTTTTAAGAGGCCGGCAATAAATGAGCGACCTACTTTAGAAAGATTCAATTCCGCGGTTTCGTCAAAGAAGGCATTTTCTTCACCTTTAAAAAGTGAAACGTGGGTATGCATGCCGCTACCTGGATGCTCAGTAAATGGCTTTGGCATGAAACTAGCGTGGAATCCTTGTTCTAGTGCAACTTCCTTAATCACATGACGGAAAGTCATGATGTTATCGGCAGTGCTCAACGCATCGGCATAGCGCAGATCAATCTCTTGTTGGCCAGGGGCGCCTTCGTGATGTGAAAACTCAACGCTGATCCCCATTGCCTCAAGCATCGTGATTGCTTGGCGACGGAAGTCATGACCGACAACAGATGGCGTGTGGTCAAAGTAGCCACCAGCATCTACTGGCACTGGTGCTTCGCCAATTTTTGGTTGGCTCTTAAATAAGAAGAATTCAATTTCCGGGTGGGTGTAACAGGTATAACCCATTTCGGCGGCCTTATTCAAGGTGCGACGCAAAACATTACGCGGATCTGTCATTGATGCTGAACCATCAGGTTTTGCGATATCGCAGAACATACGCGCCGCCCCTGGGGCTTCGGTGCGCCAAGGCAAGATTGAGAAGGTGGCAGAATCTGGTCGGGCCAACATATCTGATTCAGTTACTCGCGCAAAGCCTTCAATGGCAGAACCATCAAAACCAATACCTTCATCAAATGCGTTCGCTAATTCAGCTGGTGCAATTGCTACTGATTTTAGAAAACCTAAAACATCGGTAAACCACAACCGGATAAAACGAATATTGCGTTCTTCAATTGTGCGAAGGACAAACTCTTCTTGTTTGCTACGTTCTGGGGAAGTGCTCATGGCTACATCTTGCCAAGGCTGCGTTACGGCTGTGTTACAAAACTTGGGCTACCAGCCCTCGCGCCAGCGTGAAGTAATCGGTAGGCGGCGGTCTTTGCCGAAGGCGCGGGCCGAAACTTTCGTACCTGGCGGATATTGGCGGCGCTTATATTCGGCTGTATCAACCATGCCGATTACGCGAGCAACAGTGGCCGCATCAAAGCCGGCTGCCATGATCGCTTCAATCCCCTGATCTTCATCAACATAACGCCACAAAATTTGATCGAGTAATTCATAATCTGGCAGCGAATCAGAATCTTTTTGATCGGGGCGCAGTTCGGCGCTAGGTTCTTTGGTAATTGAATCTTCCGGAATCGGTGGCACTTCACCATCGGCGATTGCTTTGGCATTTCGCCACTTTGCTAACGCCCAGACATCGGTTTTATAAATATCTTTAATCGGGGCAAAGCCACCAACGGCATCGCCGTAGAGAGTTGAGTAGCCAACAGCTAGTTCAGATTTATTGCCGGTTGCCAAAATCAAATGACCCTCTTGATTTGAGATGCCCATCAAGGCTGTTCCGCGCACTCGGGCTTGTAAGTTCTCTTCAGCTAAGCCTTTCAAAGTAATTGAATTCAAATAGGCAGCGACCATCGGTTCGATCGGCACAATGCGGAAATGAATGCCCGTATTGTCGGCAAAGCCTTGGGCATCTGCAATTGAATGTTCAGATGAATACTTGCTCGGCAAAGCCACACCATTAACGCACTTGGCACCAATGGCATCGACGGCAACCGCGGCAACTAGCGCCGAATCAATGCCGCCAGAGAGACCAAGGGCCACACTGCGGAATTTATTCTTGTAGACATAATCGCGTAGCCCGCTGACTAACGCTTTCCAAATTTCAGCTTCATCGCTAAGTCGGGGCGTAATTACTGGGGCTACGGAATTACCTGGTGAATCAACGCTTTCGGAAATAACTAAATCTGGTTTGCCCGTTGCGCCTGCTGCTGCGATATCTAAAACAATTAACTCATCAGCAAATTGTGGGGCGCGGGCAATAACTGACCCGTCGGCTGCTACCACAATGGTGTCACCATCGAAAACTAAATCATCTTGGCCGCCGGTCATATTCACATAGGCCAGTGGTGCGCCAAATTCACGGGCCCGCTTTTGTACCAGTGCTAATCGAAGATCATCCTTATTGCGTTCAAAGGGACTGCCGTTTGGAACCACGACTAGCCCTGGCATACGTGCAGCTAGCGCATCGATTAAACCGCCGTCTTGCCAAAGATCTTCGCAGATCGCAATTCCGACATCGATACCGCCAACTCGAACCAGCAAAGTTTTGGTGCCTGGAACAAAGTTTCTAAACTCATCAAAAACACCATAGTTAGGCAGATGCTGTTTTACATAGCGCGCTTTGATCTCACCGTTGTGAATTATGGCAACCGCGTTCTGCGGCGCACCTACTGGTTGGCCTTGGCGATTCGGGGCATCGGCAATCTGATCTAGGTATCCGATCACAGCCGTAATTTCGCCATTGCCTTCGACCTTTAAGCGCTTGGCTAATTCGGCAATCGCGGCAATTGAAGCGCTACGAAACGAAGGACGCAACGCTAAATCTTCAACTGGATATCCGGTTAAAACCATTTCGGGAAAAACTACGAGGGCGGCGCCTTCAGCTTGGGCGGCTGCTACATAGCGAGTAATTAAATCGGCATTACCCGCTAGATCACCCAAGGTTGGGTTGATCTGAGCCAGCGCTACCCGCAACTTCATAAGTTAAGGGTACTCGGGTAAAGTTCTACTCGTACCCGGGGACCATTTTGGCTTCGAGGAAGGTAAGAAAATATGGCTCAAGCGACCTCTCTCTATGGCGGTGCCCAACATCGTCGCGTCACGATTCTTGATCTGGCCAGCGCTAAAGCGCGAGGCGAAAAATGGCCGATGCTCACCGCTTATGAGCAGCTAACTGCTGAGATCTTTGACGAAGCCGGTATCCCGGTTTTGCTAGTTGGCGATAGCGCTGGCAACAATTTCTTAGGGTTTGAAAACACTATTCCGGTAACTGTCGATGAGTTGCTTCCGTTGACCCGCGCCGTTGTTTCGGCTTCCAAGCGAGCCCTGGTCGTTGCTGATCTACCTTTTGGTTCATATGAAAGTTCAACCGAATTAGCTCTAGCTACAGCAACTCGATTCTTTAAAGAAGCTGGCGCTATGGCGGTAAAACTAGAAGGTGCCCACTTAGAAACCGTTAAGAAATTAGTAGCAGTTGGAATTCCAGTAATGGGCCATCTGGGCCTTACGCCACAGTCACTTCATCAACTTGGTGGCTATCGGGTTCAAGGGCGTACCGATGGTGATGTCATTCTTGCAGCGGCCCTCGAACTCGAAGCCGCTGGGGCTTTTGCAATTGTCCTCGAACTCATGCCAGCCGAATTAGCTACGCGCATTACTGCGGCCTTGAAAATCCCGACCATCGGAATCGGGGCTGGCGTTAATTGTGATGCCCAAGTTTTGGTCTGGACTGACTTAATGGGAATGGGCAAAAGTGCACCGAAATTAGCTAAGGCCTATCGCAACTTGCGGGTTGAGATGTTGGCAGCCACCAAAGAATGGGCTGATGATGTAGTTGGTGGAGTTTTTCCGGGGCCAGAGCAAACCTTTCATTAATCTAAAGTTCCCCTTCCATAAAGTAGGGCTTTGGTTAAACTCGCCAAATGCGTAAATTTGCGATGGATATTTCGCCCCTCAAGAAATATCCAGATTTTCGCTATCTATGGGCCTCGGGTTTCGTCTCTTATTTAGGCTCAATGGTCACATATGTGGCCGCCCCATTTCAGATCAAAGAACTAACTAACTCGTATCTAGCGGTCGGAATTCTGGGTGCCGTTGAGCTAGTTCCACTGATTTTCTTCGGGCTATATGGCGGAGTTCTGGCTGACTATGTCGATCGCAAGAAAATGATCTGGGCCGCCGAATTTGGTGCATTGATCTGCACCACGATTTTGCTCTTGAACTCACTTCTAGGTGAGCCAAAACTCTGGGTCATATATGTAGTAACCGGATTATTTGCCGCCGTCGATGGGTTACAGCGACCAAGTGCAAATGCGATTTTGCCCAGATTAGTTAGCCACCGCGACCTACCGGCCGCTAGCGCGTTGATGACCTTGCGCTGGCAACTTGGCGTAATTGTCGGTCCCACCATTGGTGGAATCTTGATTTCGACATTTTCAATTTCAGTTGGCTATGCCTTTGATATCGCAACCTTCCTACTTTCATTACTGCTACTTCTAAAAGTAGGAAATGTGCCAAGTAGTAATGATGCCCAAAAGCCATCTCTGGCTTCACTTTGGCAAGGTGTGCAGTATGCATTTAGCCGGCCTGATTTATTAGGAACTTACTTCATAGATTTAGCCGCAATGTTCTTTGCGATGCCTAATGCACTGTTTCCATTTTGGGCAGATCAACTTGGCGTGCCCTGGGCCCTCGGACTGTTTTATGCCGCCGGCACAGTTGGCGCGGTCGTAATTACGGTCACTAGTAAATGGACAACGACTTATCGCTTCCATGGCCGAGCTGTAATTTGGGGTGCCATCGGTTGGGGCGCCGCAATCGCATTGGCTGGCATTTCCAACTCGCTGATTCTGGTTTTGATTTTCTTAGCTGCCGCCGGAGCCGCCGATATGATCAGCGCCCTCTTTCGTGGAAATATTTGGAACCAAACTATCCCGGATGAATACCGTGGCCGGCTAGCTGGAATCGAATTATTGTCCTATTCGGTCGGTCCGATGGCGGGGCAAATGCGTGCAGCCGGTATGGCCAGTGTTACTAGCCTTTCTATTTCAGTAACTTCGGGCGGCATCATCTGCATGGCAATTGTCGGAATTCTGGGAATTTTCATGGTCAAATTCCGAAAATATGACGTTGAAACCAACGAATTTGCTGTTGCGCAGCGCTTAAAACGGGAAAAAGCGGCAGCTGAGGACGAAAATCCAGAAAATCAAGGAAATCCAAGAAAAACTGATTAGTAATTAAATTTCCTACAGAATTGAAAAGATAATTAAATATTTAGCAATATTGTTTTTGATAATAATTCGCAAAAATTGCGATAAGGCATAAAAAAATCAAAAAAGTTATTTGCGACACGCGCCAATTTATTTGCGCAAAATGTTGGCATTTTTTTCATTTACCTGTCACGCTTATCCACGAACAGGTTTGGGTGACGGATCCGAACCATTCCGATAGGAGTAACACGTGGCCGCAGCAAAGAAAACTGCTCCAAAGAAGCGCAAGAAGGCAGCTGCTAAACCAGCAGCAGCCCCAAAGAAGCGTAAGAAAGCAGCTGCTAAGCCAGCTGCTGCAAAGAAAGCCGCTCCAAAGCGTCGCAAGAAGGCAGCTGCAAAGCCAGCTGCTAAGAAGGCTGCTCCAAAGCGCCGCAAGAAGGCTGCTAAGAAGAAGTAGTCATCAACAATTAAAAATCCCCGCCACTTTATGTGGCGGGGATTTTTTTCTTCTAGCAATAACTAAATATCTTCATCTCTTAATCCAGCACCGACTCGTTCAAAGATTTCTGCTAAAACAATTTGGTCAGCCTTGCTCAATTTATCTACAAATCTTGATCTAACGCTGGCCACATGATCCGGCGCCGCAGCGACAATTGCTTTCCAGCCTTTGGTCGTCATAACTGCAAAGAATCCCCGTTTGTCATTTGGGCAAGCTTCGCGCCGAACCCAGCCAGCTTCTTCCATAACCTTCATTCGATGAGAAAGACGTGAGCGCGAAAGCATGGCAATTTCAGCCAATTCAGCCATTCGCATTCGGCGCTCTGGGGCATCACTTAACTGTGCCAAAATCTCGTAGTCAGCCATCGATAAATCATGTTGATCTAAATCAGTATCAAGGGCTTCAATTAAGCGCCGGCTAGCAACGATATATCTGCGCCAAGCGGCCATCTCAGTAGGGGTCAGCCAATTAGGTTCGCCTTTATTGAGGGTGCCGCCAGGGGTTTCACCTTGAACACTTTTTTCGACTGCCATAGGGTTAAGTGTAGATTAAAAGTTGAATTTTCAACTACCTGAAAATCACACTAAATGCGCGAGGGAAATGATGCCTAATCCAATTGCTCAGCAACTAGATAATGAAAAGCAACCAGCAAGTGGGATCGACAAATCTCATATCGATAACTCATTTCGTCCGCAAGATGACCTTTATCGATATTTCAATGGCGATTGGCTAAAAAACCATGAGATTCCGCAAGATCGCTCATCTGATGGAATCACTTATCAACTTTATTTAGCTGCCGAAGCTCAGGTTCGCGAAATTATCGAGACCGCCAAAGGCGATGGCAATGCGCAGAAGATTCGCGACTTATACGACTGTTTCTTAGATACCGAGGCAATTGAAAAAGCTGGCATCACTCCCTTGTTGGAAGATCTCGCCGCCATTGATGCGATCCAGACTCGTGATCAATTTATTAAGGTAATGGCAGATCTCGAAATGCGCGGAATAGGTGGCTCATTTGGGTTAGGTATTTATGGCGATGCTAAGAACTCGGAAATGAATATCGTTTATTTGGGACAAGGTGGGCTATCACTTCCTGATGAGGCTTACTATCGGGAAGAACAATATGAAGAGATTCGCCAGGCCTTTAAAGTCCACGTTGCCAAGATGTTTGCACTAGCCCAGATAGCTGGCGGCAATGAGTTAGCTGAAGAAATCTACAATCTCGAAGCGCAGATTGCGTCGCATCATTTTGATCAAGTTAAAGATCGCGACGTTGAGCTTACATATAACAAGATGACCTGGGCAGAACTCTGCGCCTTAGCCCCACAATTTGATTGGGCCACTTGGCTCGAGTTCAGCCAGATTCCAAAGTCCGCCTTTGATGAAGTAGTTGTACGACAGCCGCAATTTTTTGTTGGGCTATCCGCCCTTTTGGAAAATTTTGATCCCAAGCCTTGGCGGGCGTGGCTGAAATGGCAATTGATTTCTGGCGCTGCTGCATACCTGCCAGAGGACTTCGTAAACCAGAACTTTGAGTTTTATTCCAAGACTTTATCGGGCACTCCAGAAATTCGAGTTCGTTGGAAGCGAGCAATCTCCTTTGTTGAAGGTGCACTTGGCGAGGCCATTGGCTCCATCTATGTACAGCGCCACTTTCCAGAAGCAGCCAAAATTGCGATGTTAGAACTTGTGGCAAATTTGATTGAGGCTTACCGCGTCAGCATTAACGAGCTCTCCTGGATGAGCCCAGAAACGAAAGCGAAGGCTTTGGATAAGTTAGCTAAGTTCACCCCGAAAATCGGTTATCCCGACAAGTGGCGTGATTATTCAGCTTTAACAATTAAGCGCGATGGTCTCTTTGAAAATATTGGCCGAATCACTAAATTTGCCCGCGATATAGAACTGGCCAAGATTGGAAAACCAGTAGATAAAACCGAATGGCTGATGACCCCTCAGACCGTTAATGCTTATTACCATCCGATTCAGAACGAAATCGTCTTTCCGGCTGCGATCCTGCAGCCACCTTTCTTTGATCTGGCCGCTGATATCGCCGCCAATTACGGCGCAATTGGGGCAGTTATCGGCCACGAGATTGGCCACGGCTTTGATGATCAAGGTTCTAAATTCGATGGCGATGGAAACATGATCGATTGGTGGACACCGAGTGATCGCAGCGAATTTGAAAAGCGCGCAAATATGTTGATCAAACAATTCGATGCCCTTTTTCCGGAAGAGACCCCAGATATCCATGTAAACGGGGCGCTAACGGTCGGAGAAAACATTGGCGACCTTGGTGGGTTAGCAATTGGATTTAAAGCCTATAAATTGGCGCTAGCGGGCGCTCAGGCCCCAATTATTGATGGTTTAACGGGCGAACAACGTTTCTTCTTATCTTGGGCACAAGTCTGGCGCGGAAAAGTGCGTGCCGAAGAGTTACGTCGTCGGATTGCGACAGATCCGCACTCCCCATATGAGTTCAGATGCAATGCAATCGTGGCCAATCTCAAGGACTTCTATGATGCTTTTGAAGTGACCGAAGGCGACAAATTATGGCTAGCCGAAAGCGAGCGAGTCGAGATCTGGTAACTCTGCGACAATAGCTTTCATGTCCATTAATGCGAGCCCTGGTTTCAAATTTAAAATCCAGAAATCGGCTGAAAATTCCTTTGCCCGAACTGGCACGCTAATCACCCCCAATGGCGTAATTGAAACACCAGCCTTTGTTCCAGTCGGCACCAAAGCCACAGTTAAATCGGTGCTGCCTGAAGCAATGCGCGAACTAGGAGCCCAAGCTCTTCTAGCAAATGCTTATCACCTGTACTTGCAGCCAGGTCCAGAGGTTCTTGATGCGGCTGGGGGTTTATCCAAGTTTATGAATTGGAATGGCCCTACCTTTACCGATAGCGGTGGCTTCCAAGTTCTCTCACTCGGCGTGGGCTTTAAAAAAGTTCTGGCCATGGACGCCAAGACATTTCGCGCCGATGATGTGATTGCAGATAATAAGCAACGCTTGGCTCATGTCGATGACGAAGGTGTTACTTTCAAATCGCATTTAAACGGTTCGATGCATCGTTTTACACCTGAAGTTTCCATGCAGATTCAACATCAAATTGGCGCTGACGTAATGTTTGCCTTCGATGAATGCACCACGCTTCATAACACTCGTGGCTATCAAGAACGCGCGATGGAACGTACTTATGCCTGGGCAATTCGTTGTTTAGAAGAACATAAGCGCCTGACGATAGAGCGAGCAGATAAGCCATACCAAGCGCTCTTTGGCGTTATTCAAGGTGCCCAGTATGAAGATTTGCGTCGCAAGGCCGCTAAAGATCTAGGGTCGATGGAGTCATCTGGTATTTCATTCGATGGTTTCGGAATTGGTGGGGCGCTAGATAAAGATTCATTAGGCACCATTGTGCAGTGGGTCAATAGCGAACTGCCCGAAGAAAAACCTAAACATTTATTGGGTATTGGTGCGCCGGAAGATTTATTCATCGGGGTCGAAAGCGGTATCGATACTTTTGACTGTGTACTTGCATCGCGTATTGCTCGTTCAAGTGCCGTCTACACGATGACTGGCCGATATAACTTAACTAATGCCACCTATAAGCGAGATTTCAACCCAATTGATAGCGAATGCGATTGTTATACCTGTAAGAACTACACTCGGGCATATTTAAACCACTTGTTCCATGGCAAGGAAATGATCGCTGCCACTCTTGCCACTATTCATAACGAGCGTTTTGTAGTGCGACTAGTTGATCAAATGCGAGCAGCTCTTAAGACCGGTCACTTCTTTGATCTTAAGGCTGAATTCATGGGCCGCTTTAAACATAAATCAGGCCAGCACCACGATTAACGCGCCACTTTAAAAATCTAAATGATGAAGAGAGCTTGCGCTTTCTCAACTGCCTGATCGCGCCCACTAGCCTTTAACTTACGATAGATATTTCGGAGGTGAGTTTTCATAGTGTTATGCGAAATATGTAGGTTTTTACCAATTACCGTGATTGGTTTACCAGATGCCAAAGATCTTAAAACATCGATCTCCCGTTTAGTCAGTGGCTCTGACAAGGAAGTGTTCTGATGATTCTTTTTATTCATACGCTGGGCTGCCGCTCGAGCTAATTCCTCCAGATATACCGTTGGTCGCTTAGAAGCGCTACGAATAATTAATTCCAGAATAGTCGGGTCTTGTTTCAAGAAAGTCTCTTTGGCTCCAACACGTGCTCCAACATCGAGCCCTTTTTTAAGAAAATCCATAGCCAAAGATTCTTGATGAATATTTGCCTCACAGCCAACTAGCGATTTCCAGATCTGTTCGCGCGCACTATCGGTCTCGAATATCTCTGGCACAACTCGCTTTTTGACTTCATTCTTTGATACCGCAGAAAGAGCCTGGCGATACTGATGTGTGAAAATTAAATCTTTAGGCAGGCGATTAAGAATTTGAGTAGAACGCTCGTAATCCTTTACCCAGAACCTAAGGAATAGCTCATTTAAATCAATAATCAAACTAATACCATCTTCACCCTTAAACTCCGTAGCAAGAAGGCGATGATCTCGAATCACTGTAAAAGCTTCTTCAACTCTGCCATTAATCACCATTATGCGAGCTAAATAGCTTTCGGCAATAAAGAACCAAGGCCATTGCTGCCATTCTTGTGCTGACCGAGCAAGTTTCTCTAATTCCTTAGATGCATTTTCTTCCTCGCAAAACTCTAAATAGCATCGCGCTTTTATGTAGAACGCTTCAGCGCAACCCGTAAATCCAGAAAACTTGTTTCGTTGAGCGATTTCTTCGGCTAGAGAAGCCGCATCAAAGGCTTGTAGATATTCACCAGCTAAAAATAGTTTCATGGCGCGAATTGTTTGCCAAGCAAAAAGATCATCCGGTGAGCTGCTCACTTTGATGATCTTTCCTACTTCATCTTCAATTAAATTCAATAACGTATCATCTTCGAAAATAAATGCTCTCGAAGCTTGTAGCCGGTAAACGCTAAGTTGGTCAGAATTCTCAAGAGCTGGAATTGGATCGGGCTCGCTAAAAATAGTTTCCATGTGCTTATCAAATTCAGCTAAGCGACCTTTGCTAAACGCAACATGTGCCAATGTGATTGCATTAATTCGCTTAATAAAGCCACTTAACTGCGAGTCTTTATACGTGAAACGCATTTCCTCTACTAATTGAATTGTGCGATCAAATTCATAACTCACCAAGTGGCCCATAATTTTCACTAATTCGGCGAACATTACATTTCGACTGGAATCAACGGGTAAGAAATTGCTCCAGTAGAGAATATTCTTACCTTCGCCTGTGCTAATCAAGGTACGTAATGCTGGCTTAAACATACTTCGCAGGTACTCGCTATCGCCAGACTTAACGGCATGAGAAATCGAGTTATTTACCTGTCCTAGCTTTTGGAAGTAAACCGATGCCGCGATCTGATTCTGGCGATAAATTTCGCTCTCTTTGCGAGCAATCTCATCAATTACTTCGCGGGCAGCTCTATTGAATATATATGTTCTCATCTGTCCTGCGGCAATCATCAGAAAAATACCCTCGGCGGCTAAACCATTTAAACTTCCTTCATTTATCGGCTTATTAACCAAAGCACTTGCTAGCTCAAGATCAAAAACCTCAAAAGTAGACATCTTAATTAACGTCTCTTGAGTTTCAATTGGCATTTTTTTGAATTTTTCTAAAATTAAGTTTTTTAGAAAGTTCTCATCAGTCTCTCCTTGAAATTTAATTTCTTCGCCGCTTACAACAAGTGCAACCGCCGTCGGCCAGCCATGAGTTTGCTGCACAATGTCATTTAATTTTTCTTCAGTCACTTTCTCTCCAGAAACCTGCATCAAAGATTCAATTTCTCTCTTTGCGAAAACTAAATCTCCTGCGCTGATAACGGATAGCCTGCCAATGCTGGAAAACCGCTTAAGCGACACAGTTGGCATGGTGCGGCGTAAGGCAAAGATGTGAATGTTATCCGGAATAGCATCCATATATGATTGCGTTACATTTAATTGGTAAGTGAAAGCGTCAACGACGTTATCTAGCACTAAGACAATATCTTCATCAAGATCAGCAATGGCTTGGAAAATTGAGGTAACTGTATGTGCTTCTTGATCAGGTTCGAAATTTGGAAAAGCTTGACGGACTGCGCTGATTAAATATTTAGCTACCCCATCGGCGCTATCAGTTTCAGACATCGTGTACCAAACAACTTTTTTATTGCTTTGCGCTGCCCATTCGGCAATTAGCGAAGTTTTACCGTATCCAGCCGGCGCCACAACCATTGTGTAGCCCGGTGCTCGATCATCAATTAACTCAAAAAGGTGGCGCCGAGAGAGAAAATTAGCGGGCAATTCAGGCGGCTTAATTCGTGAGAGGGTGATATTAGAGTCAGAATTGCTCATAGGGATAGGGTTACTTAGTTAGGCATTAATTTCTATCTCTAACCCCTAAATCAAGGCAGTTAAGGCTTAAATAACCCCATCGACTAACCCATTATCACGCTTAGCCGCAATGATCACGGGGCGGCCATTCTCAAGCATGTGAACGCTGATGCGGTCATCAAAGGCGCTGCGCAACTCAGGTGAGTGAATGACTAACTGAGATTCACCATCTAGTAGCACTCGGCCGCTCTGCATAATGATAATCCGCTCTGCATACATCGCGCCCAAGGTGATGTCATGCATTGTCGAGATGATAGTTACTCCGGTTGCTTTAATTTCTTCAACTTTATTTAGAACTGCGATTTGATGGTGCAGATCAAGAGCACTCGTTGGTTCATCTAACAACATAAATTCTGGCTCTTGAACTAGCGCGCGTGCAATCAAAACCCGCTGCATCTCTCCACCGGAAAGCGTGTTTACAAGTTGGCCTTGCATACCAAGTAGTTGAGTGGCTTCTAACATCTCATGAACAATATTTCGGCTATGTGCAGATTCTTTGCCCCAGCCATCTAACTTCGCTCTACCCAACATCACATATTCAGCAACGCTCATTGCTGCCGGTATAGATGGACGTTGCGGCACGAAAGCAATGTTTAGAGATTTGTTTTTAGCAATTTCGCGACCGTCATATTTAATCGATCCGGAGTATGACTGCATACCCAGCATGGTTCGCAACAGCGTTGTTTTGCCTGCGCCATTAGGACCAACCAAGCAGCTCCAGGTGCCTTTCGGAATTTCCAAAGTAATTGATTGCAGAACTTCGCGATTTTCAAAACGGACGGAGAGATTCTCGATGTTAATCACTTACTACCTCGATTGCGTGCTCGTAAGACGAATAGGAAAAATGGGGCGCCGACAAATGCCGTTATAACACCGATAGGTAACTCTGCAGGTGCTAACAATGTGCGAGCCCCTAAATCGGCAATTACCAAGAATGCAGCTCCAACAAAAGCGATTGAAAGTAGCGAGCGGTTTGTAGCGCGCTTAGTTAGTCCTCTAACCAAGTGTGGAACCACGATGCCAACAAAGCCGATCAAGCCACTAGCCGAAACTGCTGTGGCAGTGGCTAAAGTGGCAGCAGCTACGGCAATTAACCGTATTTTCTGTGGTGAAACCCCTAATGAATAAGCCTCTTCATCGCTTAACATCAGCGCGTCAAGAACCTTTGACACCCGAATCAAAACAAATAAGGCGATGAAGATATAGAAACCTGCCCACCGAACTACATCCCAGCTGGCAACAGTTAGTTGGCCCAGAATCCAAGAATAAACTGGCCGTAAAGCGGCGCTATTGCGTTGTTGCAGATAAGTTTGAAATGCGGTTGCGAATGAACCAACCGCAATGCCTGCCAATAACAGTGTGCTGGGATCTGCGAACAATTTACCAGCAACCAAGAAAGTCGCCGCAACTGCAAGCACGCCACCTAAGAATGCAAAGATCGGCAAGAGTGCATGAAGATCACCGCCGCCATTAGTAATTGCGATCGTGGCACCTAGCCCAGCACCTGATGCTGCGCCAAGTAAATATGGATCTGCTAACGGGTTTCTAAAAACGCTCTGGTAAACCGCGCCACTCGTTGCCAGAGCTGCGCCAACTAGCGCTCCTAATACAACTCGAGGTAACCGCAATTCAAGTAACAAAGTGCGATCTTGATTTTCTAAACCGTTTGGCAACCCCAATAAAGTTCGGATGATTGATCCAAAACTTAAATTAACCGGACCAAAGCTGACTGCAAGTAAGGAAGCGATCAGTAACGCCGCGGCAGCGCTGGCAGTAATCTGCCAGCGCCACACGCGATCGATCTGATTCTTCTTCAATTGTTTACTTCTTCACCTTTGCCAATGAGGCTGCAACGTATCGATAAAAATCAACTAGTCGAGGTCCCCATCTAGAAGGAATGTCATTTGGCAGTGCAAAAACATTCTTCTTGGTAACTGCAGTGATGCCAGACCAACCAGGACGCGCCTTTACTGTAGCTGCGCTCTCGCCATATTCAGCATCTGCTAAGAAAATAATGTCTGGATCAGCCTTTAATAGATACTCAGCCGATAACTGTGGATACCCATAAGAATCAGCCCCCGCAGCTTTATCTGCGATATTTATCAAGCCAAAGTCCTGGTAAACCTTGCCGATGAAAGTATCGGAAGTAACTGAATAAAGCGTGTTGTCGAGCTCATGGAAGAAAGTAACTTTGCCAGTTACTTTGGCACGCTTAAGAATCGATTTAATTAGTGCTGCCATTTTGAAAGTTAATTTCTTTGCCTCTGATGTGTGATCAGTTACTGCGCCAAGTACTTCTATGCCTTTGTAAGCCTGAGCTAAGTTCTCTGGCGCTTTCTCCATCAATACTGCGATCTTTAACTTCTCAAGTGCTTCTTTAACTACTAGAGATTTCATGGCATCTACTGACAGAACCACCAGATCTGGCTTGAGCGCAGCGATGGCCTCGACATTTGGTTCAAATGCTCCCAGCTGGGTAATAGGTGCGGACTTTGGGTAATTTGAATATGAATCAACTGCTAGTACTTGTTTGCCGGCGCCTATTTCAAAAAGTGATTCGGTCGCACTTGGTGACAAGGAAATTATGCGAGTTGGTTTTTTGGCAATTGTGGTTGAGTATCCACCAGAAGAAATTGTTAGCGGATATTTTGTTGCGGTACTCGCCGCGTTAGCTGATGAAAGTGGCGCAAGCAATAACGTTGTTACCAAAAGCGC
Source organism: Bifidobacterium breve (assembly GCA_945885625.1). Classification (GTDB taxonomy): domain Bacteria; phylum Actinomycetota; class Actinomycetes; order Nanopelagicales; family Nanopelagicaceae; genus Planktophila. Next base: position 15,266 of record CAMCYS010000011.1, read on the forward strand.
GATCGGTCGAATATATTTCTTAAACATAAAAAAACTCCCTCAAGATATTTGAGGGAGAAAGGGGGCAATTAAACGAATGGTTCCGCGTAAAGGCCCAACCTTCCTCCGAGGTTGGATAACACTTTCGGCGTCACGCCAGGCGACCTGGCTTAGATCTTGCGATCTTTACAGTTGCGGGACAGCACCGGAATCAAACCGGATTTCGCTAAACGCAACGCCACTTGAATTTGTAAGCGGAAGGACCGCTTCGTTCAAGTGGGCAGAACTTATCACGGCCAATGGCAAGTGGCTATTAAGGCCGTTTTCTTCGGAATTTCGCGCTTAAACCCCACGCGGTTACTCGATAAATAGCTTCGAAAACGATCTTCTTCGACATTTTGCTAACACCGTATTTGCGTTCAACAAAAGTAATCGGTGATTCCAAAATCTCGCCACCAATTTGAGCCATGCGCATGGTCATTTCAATTTGAAAGCAGTAACCCTCGCTTTGAACAGATTCCAAATCAATCTGAATCAACTTTTCAGTTCGATAGATACGAAAACCGGCAGTCATATCTTTTACTTTGCCACCTAACAATAACTTGGCGTACACATTGGCTGATCTAGATAGCCATTGCCGACGACGAGCCCAGTTCTCAACCGCGCCACCTGCTACCCAACGAGATCCAATTACCAAATCTGGTTGCTTGTCCTGCATGGCAGACATCAGCGAAAGCAAGTCGCTCACTTGGTGTGAACCGTCGGCATCCATTTCAATTAAATATTTATACCCGCGATCTTCACCATATTTAAAACCAGCCTTATATGCACTGCCTAAACCTAATTTCTTTTTTCGCTCTACAACAACTATGCGACCACTTTCTAGACCAAGAGCGCGACAAGCATCAGCTGTGCCATCAGGAGAGCCATCATCGACGATTAAGATATCCAGATTAAGCTCGAGCAATTGCGGCAATAAAATGCCAATGCTGGTTATCTCGTTATAGGTCGGAACGATTACTAAGTAATCACGATTCATTTAACTAACTCCCGCAATGATTAGTGGGTTAGCGTAACTTTAGAGAGACCAATAGGTGCATCTGGATCAAAACCCGATTTCTTAGCATATTCAAGTGAGAATCTTTGCAGCGAGATGGCATCGACAATGGTTGATTCCATTTCATCACGGCAATCAGAGCCAGCAATAACTATGTCGCCTGCTTCGGGTGATCCGCCATTGCCTACCCAGAAAATGCGACCAGTTATCGCACGAATGCGCGTGGTGGCTTCAGAGATCGAGTTAAGCGGCAAATGCGCTGGTGCCAAGATAAAGACTTGGGTTTGTGGGGTTAGCGCCGAAATTGGGCCATGTAAGTAATCAGCTGTTGAGAGCCCTTGCACGGAAACTTTGCTGGTCTCTTGAATCTTAAGCGCTGCTTCGCGAGCATTTGGATAAGCAAAGCCACGGCCAAGAACCACTGTTTCATTTTCTCGGTTGCAGGCATCAACGGCTTGGCTAACTAAAGCTGCGTTATTTACTAACTTTTCGGCTTCGGCAATTAAGGAATCACCGTTGATCGACAACTTTGCCCAAGTTGCTACTAGTAAATATGAGGTAAGCAGTTGTGCGGAATAACTTTTGGTTGCAGCAACAGCTAGCTCAGCACCTGCTTGTAAATCTAAGTGATGATCAGCAGCCTTTGCTAGTGGCGAGTTAGCATCGTTAGTAAGCGAAATCAATTTAGCACCGGCCCGCTTGGCTGAATTCGCAAAAGCAACTAGATCTGGTGACTGGCCACTCTGGCTAAGCGCAACTACCAAAACGCTCTGATAGTGAAGTTCGGCATCATAAATAGTGACAGATGATGGCGAGGTAAGGCCGCAAGGCAGACCAAGCTTGGTCTCAACTAGGTACTTTAAAAAATGTGCTGCGTTATCTGAAGTACCGCGCGCCAAGATCAAAATTGATGAAATCTTGTTTGCGATCAAAATGTCTTTAATTGGCTCAAGGTCAGCAAGATTGCTCAAGATGCGGCGAAATACTTCTGGCGTCTCTGCGATTTCGGAGGCCATCACAGCGCCAAACGATTCGTTGGCCATATTCATGAGGCTATCTTCCCACAGTCTTTAGCGAGCTTCCATGACCTCTTTTAAGCGCACTAGGGTCTTGGCAACCACCATTTGAGTCCAGGGATAAGCCTTGCGAAACTTTAGCCAGCTCTGCGAAATTGACTTGCGGCCGTCAAAAGTCTCGGTGACTTCGCACTGATTTGGGCTGATTTCGCGAATCTCATAGCGCCAACGCCAGCGGCCTAAGTGGCGCCAAGCAATCAACTTATTCTCTTCGAATTCAACCACCGTATTTGTAATTCGGTAATCGATTCCCAGATGCATTGCCATTCCGAATTTCGATCCAAGTGACAAACGATCTGGCCCACTAATTCCATTTTGAATGGTATTTGACCCATCAATTTCTTTATGCCGGCTGGGATTTGCTAAGAGATCAAAAACTTTCGATGCTGGCGCATTAATGATAATTCGAGCAGACTTAATTTTGGAATCGCCCGTCTCAATAATCTCAGCTCGGACTTTCTCGCCTTCAGTCATCATTTTCTTGGCCTCTCTAATAGCATCGGCTAATGCTAATCCTGTTACCTCCAAGTGAGAAGAAGAAAGCAGCGACTAGCCAGAAAAAGTTTGAGTTAAGTTCATTGGCTTTCGCAGGTGAGTTAACAGATGCTAGAAGCCAGACCACAGTTAGTCACGATTCTTCAAAAACTTCGCCCGCTATTGAAATCTACGATGGAGTTCTCTTTCAAGGGCTGAACTGGAAAACCCTGTCACCGGTAGAACAAAAACAAGCCAATACTAAAGTGCTAATTGTTTCGGCGCTCTTTGGCTTAGTTAGACCGCTCGACAAGATATTTAGCTATAAAGAGAAGATTGACAATAAATTATGGCGCGATTCGGTTGCCCAAGTATCTGCCAAGCATTCGAATGAGTTAATCATTGATTGTCGCTCATCCACGTATAAGGGCGTCTGGACGATAAATCCACAAAACACGGTTGAAGTAAGAGTTTTCAAAGTAAATGGTGCCGAGCGAAACGTGATCACCCATATGTCCAAGAAATATCGCGGTGAACTAGCTGGACACTTACTCAAACAAACTACTGACCCGACAACTGCCGCCGAAGTGCAGCGTATTGCTGCGCAATTATTTGAGTGCGAGCTTCACGCTCCCGTAGATGGCCAGCCATGGGCGCTAGATCTGCTGATTTCTTAGGGGCAAAGTAGGCGAGATACAATCGCCTCATGGATTTACACAAGGTCATTTTGTATTACAGCTTCACGCCGATATCTGACCCTGCCGCAGTTAAGTTATGGCAACGCACGCTTTGCGAGTCACTTGGTTTAACTGGTCGAATTATCATTTCTAAGCACGGCATCAATGGCACCTTGGGTGGCGAAATTGAAGCTCTTCGTACTTACGTCAAGAAAACTAAGAAGTACGACGGTTTCCGTAAAATAGATTTCAAATGGTCAGCTGGCGATGGCACCGAGTTTCCTAAGTTATCCGTAAAGGTTCGCAAGGAACTGGTTGCCTTCGGTCACCCTGATGAAATCAAAGTTGATGAAAATGGTGTAATCGGTGGTGGCATTCATTTGCGTCCAGAACAAGTTAATGAACTAGTTGCCGAACGTGGCGATGATGTGGTTTTCTTCGACGGCCGTAATGCCTTTGAGGCCAAGATTGGTAAATTTAGAAACGCAGTTGTGCCTGATGTTGAGACTTCACGTGACTTCGTGGCCGAGATTGAAAGTGGCAAGTACGACCATTTGAAAGATAAACCAGTAGTCACTTACTGCACCGGCGGCATTCGTTGTGAAGTTCTATCTGCGGTCATGAAAACACGCGGTTTCCAAGAGGTTTACCAAGTTAAGGGCGGCATTGTTCGCTACGGTAACAAGTACGGCGATGATGGTCTCTGGGATGGCTCGCTCTATGTTTTCGATGATCGTATGGCGATGGATTTCTCTTCCAAAGCAAAAACTATTGGTGAATGTGAATCTTGTTCTGCGCCAACGAAGATCTTTGTGAATTGTTCAAATATTGCTTGTCATAAGCTGGTTTTGCTCTGCGAGCCATGCGCAGCTAAAGATCGCTCAAGTGGCTGTGAACATGACTTGTCGAAAAAGCGCGACTCTTCGCTAATCGGCTGATAAATCTTTTACGAAGTAATTGCATCACGAATCATGCGGATGTAGAACTTACCTGCGACGCGCGTACTAAGAGTTGGCACTCGACTTTGATCTGACTCGTACCCCTATTTTACAACTTAAAAACTTTATTGATCAGAAGATTTCTTCTCAGCTGCTTTCTTACTTGGTTTAGCTGGCTTAGCAGCTTTAGCTGGCTTTGGAGGTGGCGTAGGAGCCGGAGATAGCTTTGGCTTAAACGGTTTTCTACCTGGTTTAACTACAGACGCCAGAGCAGCTTTGCGCTCTAAAATTGCTAAGTCCAATTCGGCTTTCCCAGCAGCGCTAGCAGCTTTCTTGTCTCTAGCAGTTACGGCGGCAGTTATAGCCGCAAAAGTACGAGCTGTTATTGCATCTGCATCGCTCTTAAATTTAGAAGCAATCTCCTTGCGTGTTAGATCTGCCGCTTTGACTGTCGCCATCCAATTTGCTAACTCAGTTTTGAAGTTATCTTGCTCGGTCTTCATGGCTAACTTCCAATTTGCGAGTGCTATTTGATATTGCTGAACAGCTAATTGGTAATCGCTCTGGATATCGGCAGATGCTGAATTTGTCGGAGCAATGAGCGCGGTGGAAAGAAGCACGGTTAGCAAGAAGCGCTTTTTCATCTTCGACCTTTCAATAGTCCGTCCCAGGGATGCGATAAGGATGCGGGATAAGTTTGTGAAAACCTTGTGAATCTTAATGTTTTCGGAAATGAAATGGGCAAACCAGCCTGCTGCCCTACCCTTAAAGTGTTCAACGAACTAGCCTTGCCAACATGTCTGAACGGCCAAAAGTGCTAGTAATCGATGACGAACCAGGTGTCCGAGAGCTAATTAGCGAAGCTTTGAGAATCTCTGAAATCACTGCTGTTCAAGCCGCCGATGGTCTCGAAGCGCTATCTCATCTGCGCCGCGAAAGATTTGATCTACTGATTCTTGATATCAATATGCCAAAACTCGATGGATTGGCGCTACTAGAAAAGTTACGCACTGAAGGAATGTCCATTCCAATACTTATGTTAAGCGCACGAGCTGATAAGACAGATATTAATCACGGTTTGCGAATTGGCGCAGATGATTACTTAACTAAACCTTTTAGTATCGAAGAGTTGGTGTTGCGAGTAAAAGCTATCATGAGGCGGAGTAGAGGTGAAGTTGCCGAAGTCAAAGTTCTTACTTGTGGCCCAATTTTGATGGACTTTTCAAAATATTCAGTTAAATTCAATGATCAACCAGTTGACTTATCTCCCACTGAGTTCAAGTTGCTAGAACAATTGATTCTCAATCGCGGAAATGTTGTCACTAAAGAGAGTCTGCTCTCTGAAGTTTGGGAGATAGATTTCAAGAGTAATTCGACTGTGGTTGACACCTATATTTCTTACTTACGCAAAAAATTACATATAGATGGTTTTGAAGGAATAAAGACAGTTCGCGGTATTGGTTTTCAGATTGTGGCTGATTAATGAGATTGCAGACTCGTCTTACGGCTCTAGTCTCGGCCATAATTATCTTGATCTCAGCTGCTATTGGACTTTTCGCTATCAGTATCAGTGAAAATAATGAAGTTAGTCGTGTTGATTCAATTCTGAGTTCAGCAATTAATCAACTAGTAGATAGCCAGGATGATCCACTTTCCTTGGCTCTATTACTAGCTGATCAAAGTGACCTTAAATTCACGGTTTCATACATTTCAGCGGCCAGAGAAATCACATTGCTCAATCAAAGTTCCGGAGATTTACTTGGCGTTCCAAGTGACCAAGATTTGTCTGCCGCTCTCTCTAAGGGAATTACGCTAAAAACCGACGAAATGAAACGTATCAGAGCCATCAAATTACCCGATGACGAGGTCTTAGTTCTTTCAGTATCACTGGCAGATATCAAAGCTGCTAAGAGCCAAAATATTCGCTACTTATTCTTTTTTACACTGGCGATGGTTCTATTTGGAACTGCTGTTTCAAATTATCTCTTTCGACACGATAACGAGCTAAATGATGTAGTTAATTCGCTGCAGAAAAATCAAGAGAGTATGCGTGAGTTTCTCGGGGACGCATCCCACGAACTGCGTACCCCATTAACTGTCATCAAGGGTTACGTCGAGCTGCTCGTTAAGAGTCAAACACTAGATGCTGCCAAGGCTGCCGAATATTATGAACGGATCCGTCATGAAATCGAACGAATGCAGTCTTTGATTAATGATTTGCTCTTGATCGCCGAGTTAGAAGATCAAGCGCCGATTGAATCTGAAATCATTAATTTCTCCCGTGAAGTTGCGCATCTGAGTAATGATTTAACGACGCTGCAGCAAAGCCGACCAATAGAAACAAAGATTGAGCCCGGCATATTGGTCAATATCTCTCAACACTACGCACAGCAAATGCTGGCCAACATATTTGCCAATCTACGTCGACATACTCCCGAGGATTCACAAGTGCTAATTGAATTAGCTACGGTCGGCAATAAAGCAGTCTTAACAATTTCTGATGCTGGTTCTGGCTTACCTGAAGAGATCTACAAATCAGGCATCCAATATTTCCAGCGATTTGATCGTTCTCGATCACGTGAGTCAGGCGGTAGCGGATTAGGCATGACGATTATGAAGCGAATAGTCGAAAATGCGAATGGTTCAATTAGCCTTCAAAAGAGCCAATTTGGTGGCCTTGCAATCAAAATTACCCTGCCAATAAGTCGTGACTAACAAGACTTTTGAATTAAGATTTGGGTTATGACTTCAACCTACTTGAACTCTCTCAAGAATAAGTCAGAAATTCACATCGAACTGGTCTGTTTGGGAAATATCTGTCGCTCACCTATGGCTGCTGCGGTGTTGCATAATAAATCGCGAGTGCTATCTGGGCCGAAGTTTTTGGTATCCAGTAGTGGGACATCTGCTTGGCATAACGGCGAGGGGGCAAGTCCCAGTTCGGTGAAGGTTTGGGAATCGGCGGGATACAAGTATGAGCATGTATCCAGGCCTTTTTCAGTGGATTTCTTCGATCAAAGAGATTTGATTCTGACCATGGATCTAAACAATAGGTCCGAGGTATTAAAAAGTGCGAGAAATCAGGCCGACATCAACAAAGTAATGATGCTTCGCTCTTTTGATCCAAAACTGATTAATCTCGATACGACTAAATCTGGCGCAGAATTACTACAGGTTCCTGACCCATGGGGCCAGGAAATCACGGCCTACCGTGAAGTTTTTCAAATTGTTGATAGCGCAATCGACGGACTAATTGAATACTTCAAAGTTTAAATAACACCGGTCGCGAGCAAAATCAATAAAAGTGAACCAAGTGCAATTCGATAAATAATAAATGGCGCAAAGCTTTTTGTTGAGACAAACTTTAGTAGCCAAGCGATAACTGCGTATCCGATGACAAATGCGATTCCGGTTGCTAATAAGGTTTCCGTCATTGTGAAAACGCCAGTATCGCCGCCTTCTGAGATGGCTCCTTTGAGTTCATAGAAACCACTTCCAAATACCGCTGGCACAGCCAACAGGAAGGAATAGCGAAGAGCGGCTTGCCGGTTGTAGCCCAGAAAACGACCCATCGCAATCGTGGCACCTGATCTAGATACACCTGGAATCAAGGCAAGTGACTGGGCGAATCCATAAAGCACACCATCGCGCACACTTAAATTCGTAAGGTCGCGTTGGCTATTTCCATACTTATCTGCGATGCCCAGAATTACACCAAAGATAATCAAGGTGCTAGCTATTAACCAGAGTGAACGAAAATCATTACTAATTACATCTTGGCCCAAGTAACCCAAGATGGCAATTGGCAAGCTACCTACAATAATTAGCCAACCCATTCGGGCATCTGATTTTTCAGTTGAACTAGTTGTTGGTCGTTTCGTGATTTGGCGAAACCAAGCCAAAATAATCTGCTTAATATCATTGCGAAAGAAAATCAAAACCGCTAACTCTGTGCCGATCTGGGTAATTGCGGTGAAGCGAGCCCCCGGATCTTCAGCAGTTCCAAAGAGAGCACCTGCGATGCGAATATGAGCACTTGATGAGATCGGTAGGAACTCAGTTAACCCCTGTAGAGCGCCCAGAAATAATGCTTCGAACAAGGCGGCTCCTAGTTTTTGACTGAATTAGAAGCCCATCTTATCGAGGGATCTACTCTAAACTCTGGAATTGTGAGTGATTACGAGCCAGAGGTTCAAGAACGCTGGGGCGAGACTGCTGCTTTTCAGCAGTCCCAAGCACGCACCTCAAAATATTCACATGCTGATTTTGCCGCGGCCAAGGTTGACCAAGAAGCGGTAACTGAAAGATTCGCAACCGCATTTGGAAATGGCGTTGATTGTCATTCGCCAGAGGTTCAAGAAATTGTCGCGGCGCACCGCGCCGCAATCTCGAAGTGGTTTTATGACTGCAGTAGTGAAATGCAGCGAAACCTAGCGCTCATGTATATCAGCGATGAACGCTTTAAAAAATATTACGACGGCCGAGTTCGCGGTTTAGCTCAATATGTTCATGATTCAATCATGACCACAAAGAACTAGTTAGATATCGAAGCGATCAGCGTTCATAACTTTGACCCAAGCGGCCACGAAGTCATGAACAAATTTAGCTTTATTATCATCTTGGGCATATAGCTCAGCATATGAACGCAAAACCGAATTTGATCCGAAAACCAAATCTGCTCGAGTCGCCGTGAATTTAACTTCACCGGTATTGCGATTGCGAATGTTGTAAAGATTTATTCCCGCTGGCTCCCAGACGTATGACATATCGGTTAGATTCGTAAAGAAATCTGGGGTTAGCGCGCCTACTTGATCAGTAAACACACCATGTTTAGTGCCGCCGAAGTTTGTACCGAGAACGCGCATGCCACCTAGCAGCACAGTCATTTCTGGCGCAGTTAGCCCCATCAATTGTGCGCGATCAAGTAGTAACTCTTCTGGGCTGACTACATAGTCTTTGGCTTGCCAATTACGGAAGCCATCGTGAATTGGCTCAAGCGGCGCAAATGAATCAGCATCAGTTTGCGCAGCTGTGGCATCGCCACGTCCTGGTGTAAATGGAACCTCGATTGTATGACCAGCTACTTTCGCAGCCAGTTCAATACCAACGCCACCAGCTAAAACAATCACATCGGCAATTGAAGCACCGCTCTTTGTTGCAATTGGTTCAAGAACTGAAAGCACGCGAGCTAAACGTGCTGGCTCATTACCTTCCCAATCTTTCTGTGGTGCTAACCGAATGCGAGCACCATTGGCACCGCCGCGCTTATCAGAACCGCGATATGTGCGAGCACTATCCCAAGCTGTTGTAACCAGATCAGCAACTGATAAACCAGCGGCCGCAATCGCTTGCTTTACTTCAGCCACATTGAATTTGGCATTGCCAGCCGGAATTGGATCTTGCCAAATCAAATCTTCAGCCGGAACATCAGGCCCGATGTAACGAACTTTTGGTCCCATGTCGCGGTGCGTCAACTTAAACCAAGCACGAGCAAATGCGTCATCAAAAGCTGCTTGATCTTTTTGGAAACGCTCTGAAATTGCGCGATATGCCGGGTCCATCTTCATGGCCATATCGGCATCAGTCATCATTGGGTTGTATTTAATTGATGGATCTTCAACATCTACTGGCTTATCTGCCTCGTCAATGTTAATTGGTTCCCATTGTGTGGCACCGGCCGGAGACTTCTTTAGCTCCCAGTCGTACTTAAAGAGCAGATCGAAATATCCACCATCCCATTTAGTTGGATTTGTGGTCCAAGCTCCTTCAATTCCGCTGGTTACAGTGTCGCGGCCGATGCCACGAGTGGTGTGGTTCATCCAGCCCAAACCGGCCTCTTCTAGCTCGGCCGCCTCTGGCGCAGGTCCTAGGTTCTTAGCTGAGCCATTTCCATGTGCTTTACCAACTGTGTGACCACCGGCAGTTAGCGCCACAGTTTCTTCGTCATTCATGGCCATGCGCGCAAAAGTTTCGCGAATGTGGGCGGCAGTCTTAAGTGGATCAGACTTTCCGTTTACACCTTCAGGATTTACATAAATCAAACCCATTTGAACCGCAGCCAATGGATTTTCCATAGTTGAGGCGTCATTTAAATCGCCATAACGTGAATCACTTGGAGCTAGCCACTCTTTCTCATTTCCCCAATAAATATCGGTCTCTGGATACCAAATATCTGGGCGACCAAATGCAAAACCAAAAGTCTTTAGGCCCATTGACTCGTATGCAATAGTGCCTGCCAAAACTAGTAAATCTGCCCAGCTAACTTTGTTGCCATACTTTTTCTTAATTGGCCAAAGTAGTCGACGCGCTTTATCTAAGTTCGCGTTATCTGGCCAAGAGTTAAGCGGGGCAAAACGATTGCTTCCGGAACCAGCACCTCCGCGACCATCGGCAACGCGATAGGTACCAGCTGCGTGCCATGAAAGACGAATCATTAGCCCGCCGTAATGACCCCAGTCTGCTGGCCACCAACTCTGGCTATCTGTCATCAACGCATGCATATCTTTCTTAAGAGCTGCAATATCTAATTTCTTTAACTCTTCTAAATAATCAAAGTCCGCGCCAAGTGGATTCGTCTTAGTGTCATGTTGATGCAGGATTTCTAAGTTCAGGCTCTTTGGCCACCAATATTCGTTAGCAGAATCAGCTGTGGTATTTGCGCCGTGAGGTACTGGACACTTTACAGAATCAGACATGAGTTAGCCTTTCAATACTTAGAACGTTATAACTAGATCATAAACGAGTTCAGTGAATACGCAATTTCTAGCCCATTTCCCCTCAAAATATGAGATTAAGCGGGGAAAAATGGAATTCTCTTGTACCGAAACAATTAAGAGAACTAGGATTTAAGTTATGACTGATCCCTCATTGTTGAGACTTTATAAACACATGGCTTGGGCCAACCACTCTGTCTTTACCCAGCTAAGTGAACTCCCTGAAGAAACACTCTCGTTCTCAGCCTGGAATCCAGAGTGGACTGTTGGCGCAATTGCTAACCACATCGTGATGTCGCAGCCTCGATTGCTCGCTCGCTTGAAAAAAGAAGATGCGCCTGCCGAAACGCCATTCCCGCTCAATTCTGAAGGCATGAAGGCACTCGCTGCGCAGTCACTTAAAAATGATGAAGCTTTTCTGAATTTGATTGATCAACCTGAAGAAATGCTGACCTTTGTTCGGTACGGAAAGACGGTTTCATTTCTAAACACCACAATCGTCGCCCAAGCGGTTAACCATGGCATAGAGCATCGCGCACAAATTGCCGACATTCTGGCAGTCAACAAAATGGATGTAATTAACTTAGATGCGCTAGACCCTATTTCTTACGAGCGAGCGCACCGAAGTAATTAGTGGAACGGGCGAAGTTCAACTTTTCGGTTGCATGCCTTCGACGCAGCAAAAGCCAACTCACGGGCAGTTTCAGCATATGCTGCTTCAATAATCCAGAGCCCGCTGAAATTCTCATTAGCATCAAAGAGTGGCTTATCGGTACTCAAGTTTGCGCCCGCTCGATTGTCAATCACTGTCGCTGACTCGGGTGCTTGGAGCCCCCAAGCAAAGAACCAGTGGCCGTTGTCGCGCAAGTAATCATTGAACTTATCGATCTCAACCATTTCATCAGGCGTGCCCGAATTAGCTAGGTCGTCAATTACCGAGATCAGAAATTTCATGCGCAGAGTTTAGCCCAGGAAAATCAGTGGGGAAAATAGAAAGAGCCTCGATTTCTCGAGGCTCTCCCATGCACAGCTATCGCAATTCCCGTGATCACTACCAATAGATCGAATCGCACTAACTAAGACTGTGGTGGAGACGACGGGGTTCGAACCCGCTCCGATGACTTGGTAAACCAACAGGCTGCCAATTACAACACGCCCCCAACACGAGAGCGAAGTTACGGAGTAATCAACAGGTTAAATAAGTTAGATGAAAATCCTGTGAACGAGAAAAAGTTGTGGAAAAGCAAAAGGGACTTGGTGATTAACCAAATCCCGTTTACTACCAAGCCATCGTGGTGAAAGTATGGCACAGAATTCATAAATTGTAATAGAAAGCAAAAGGGACTTGGTGATTAACCAAGTCCCGATTACTACCAAACAGTCGTGGTGGAAGTATGACCTAAAACTTTGTTACCCGGAGTAATAACTTCTGAAAGAAGTTCAGTCAGTTACTTTCCATCCCAATTAGCAAGCTCTACGGCAAATGGATCAAGACCCATTGGGCCAATCTTTAGCGCATAGCTATGGAACTTCTTAAGAGAAAATTCTGAACCTAGCCGAGCCTTGGCATCTTCGCGGGCTTTCATCCAAACGCGCTCGCCTACCTTGTAGGAAATAGCTTGGCCCGGCCAACCTAAGTAGCGATCTGTTTCGCTACGAGAATGATCTTCGTCAAGCAGTGCTTGCTCGTTTAGAAGTTTGCGTGATGATTCGGCGTTCCAAACATTGCCATCGAAATCGGTGTAACCAAGGTGCATTCCGATATCTACAACAATGCGAGCTGCGCGCAAAGCTTGCGCTGATAGATAGCCCATTTCGATACCTGGTTCATCAAAGGCGCCAAGTTCATTCATAAAGCGCTCGGCATAGAGCGCCCAACCTTCACCATAACCACTAATCCAGGCTGCATTTATCTGAAAACGTGAGAGGCGATCTTTTTCAATCGCAACAGTTGCGCATTGCAAGTGGTGGCCTGGTACTGCTTCGTGATACCAAGTAGAAACTAAGTGCCAGCTACTTACTTCGTCTTTGCCCAACATTGGAATCCAGGTTGTGCCCGGGCGAGATAAGTCTTCAGATGGTGGGTTGTAATAAGGGGCGGAAGCACTGCCTTCAGGGGCTAAGCGGGCTTCGCAAATTTTGATGCGATCATCAATATCAAAGTACTCGCCATCCATGCGCACCATTGCGGCATCAGTGAAATCTTGTAGGTACTTAACGACATTCTCTGCACCCTTGATTACATACTTAGGGTCATGATCTAAGTGATCGGCAACTTCGCGAAGTGTTTTAGCGCCTGGCTTGATTTGTTCGGCAATCTCCCACATGCGTGCGTTGATCGCTTTGAGATCTGCCATGCCCCATTCATATGTGGCGCGAAGATCTAACTTTGCGCCAGTGAAGTAGCGTGCCCAAACCGCATAGCGATCTGCGTCAACTGCGTCATTTGGGGTTGCAATAGAAAGGTATTCGTTCTTAAGAAACGCTGCAGTTTCGGCTGCCGCTTTTTCAGCGAGCTTGGCATTGGCATGCATTGCTGGATATTTACCATCTGCATCAAAGTTTTTGCACATCGCACTAAAACCACCGTTGGCATAACTTTCAAGTTGCTCGATCACTCCACGCACCTGACGTTGCGCAGTTGTTTTGCCGCTCTTAGCAACTTCCATGATCGCGCCAGTCCAAGACTTGTAGGCGCCATCGACTGCAGCTAAACGCTTAGCAATATTGTCGAAATCTTGATCACTTGCTTTTGGCATTAATTCAAAAATTGAGCGAACGTTAGAAGGTGGTGAAGTCAGCACATTCCAGAGCACGAATGATTCTTGGCTCTCGTGTAGGGCAAGGCCAGACTCGAGGCGCTCTTTCATAACGGCCTGAGCAATTCGATCGATTTCATCTATTGGCTTTAGGGCAACTAGCTTTGCCAGCGTTGCTTTCGTTAGTTCAGCAGACTTCGCAGCGCCAGCTATTGAGAAATCATCAAGCTTGTCTTGATTGAGGCCATTGCCCAAGTAAGTGCAGTCCATGGGGCTAAGGGCGGCAGCGTCATCAATGTAAGTGTGGCTGAGTTCGAAGATAGGAGATCTAAATGTCATAGGTAGATCCTGCCAAGGTGCCCCATTTTTGTCCATAGATAGAGCTATTTGGAAAAGCAAAAGGAACTTGGTGATTAACCAAGTCCCAATTACTACCAAACGATCGTGGTGAAAGTATGACCTAAAACCTTCTTACGCGGAGTAACAACCTAACTATTCAACCAGTTGTGTGAAACTTTAACTTTATACCAACAAAGCTACCGAGAAATACAAAGGCGAAGAAAACCCAACCAGATAAGGCAAATGCTTGAGTGCCAGATAGTAGAACTCCGATGGTGCAACCAAGTGAAGTCATTGAACCCCAACCTAGAAGCACGCCGCCTAAAAGAGCCGTAGAACTATTCGTTACGGTGAGTTTTGAAAACTTAAATCTGCCGCCGGCTAAAGCTGCGGCAAATGAAGTGCCCACAAGTCCAATTACTAGCCAACCATTATTTGTGATGGTTTCAGAAAGTACCGCAATGCAGCCAGCCACTTTGTCTAAGCCAAACAAAGTATCAGCTCCAATCTGATTGTCATCCATAAAGGTGCGAGCTGTTGTGCTGAGCTGGCGAGTAACGCCAAGTGGCTCAACCCGAAGGTAGGCAATGGTGCCGACTAAACCTACGATCGCACCGGTTGAAATTGGGCTCCACCGCTGGGTAATTAGGTTTTTAAGCGTTGCACTCAATGAAAGAGAAGCACTTGGAGCACTTCTAATCGGTTCAGAATTGGTGCCTTTTTTAATCGCAAAAAACGCCAATAGAAGAAGTGCGCCAAGTGTGATCAAAAGTGCACCGGAATATCCAACATAGTGAGGCAACCAGATTGTTGGGGCATCAGAAATTGCATTTAAGTAAAGCCAATTCCAGGTCAGAAAAGCTAGAACGAAACCGATTAACGTGCCGATTAGTGCGGGGATTGCACGCAAATAACCTTGACCAAGTCGGTAAAGATGACCGCTGATGCAAGCGCCAGATAAAGCCATGCCGATGCCAAATGCAAAAGCAGACACGGCAAGCACCCAACTAACTGGCCCGATATGTGCAACCGGTGGCAAACGATCGGTACTGGTATCAGGTAAGAACTGTCCGAAAATGATGGTGTAACCAATTGAGCCAACTGCGATAGCAACAAATACCGAGAGAAGAGGCGTGGTGTTCTTATCTTCAATTCCATCCCTGAAAATACAGAAGAAACAGAAGCGACCACGCTCAAGCAAAAGTCCCAAGCTCATTCCAATCAGAAGAGAGATTGGCGCAGTCGAGTTTTCTAGATTTGAAGAGAGAATAAAAGCTATTACTAGAAGAGCGACAATAACTAAGAGAGAGATTCCAGTGCGGATTTTCTCTTGTTTAGTCCACAAAGAATCAGCAGCCCCGAAGTTGCCGGGGCTGCTTCTCTTTAGATTTAAGGATGAAATTAGAGTGATCCCCAGATTGTGCCGGCAGGATTACTAATTGGCGCACCAACTGAGTTTCCGTATTCAGTCCATGATCCGTCGTAGTTCTTAACTCGGCTGAATCCAAGAATTTCACTCAGGACGAACCAGGTAAGTGATGAACGCTCACCGATACGGCAATAAGTAATAATCTGGTCAGCGCCAGTTACACCTTTATCTGCATAGAGCTTCTTAAGTTCTGCTACGGTCTTAAATGTGCCATCAGAATTAACGTTTAGGCCCCATGGAACATTGATTGCTCCTGGAATGTGACCTGCGCGAACTGCCAATTCTTGGAATCCAGCTGGAGCGAAGATCTTTCCGCTGAATTCATCAGGAGAGCGAATATCGATCAAAGTTGCTTTGCGCACTTTCTTGGCAACTGGCAATACGTCTCTAGTTAAAGTGGCACGTAGATTTTTATCCGCAGTTTTTGCTACGAAGTTGCCAGCCTTAAATGTAGGAACGGCTGTTGTTAGCGCACGGCCATCTTTTTCCCATTTAACGCGGCCACCATCTAGTACTCGAACATCTTTCTGACCATATATGTTAAAGATCCAGGCGCCCCATGCAGCAAACCAGTTGTTCTTATCACCATAGAGAACAACTGTTGTGTCCTCATCAATACCAGCTTTTTGTACAAGTGCAGTGAACTTAGCCTGGCTGATGATGTCACGATTAACTGTGTCAACTAGATCTGTGTGCCAAACCAACTTAATTGAATTTTTAATGTGCCCACGTTCGTAGATACCTGGCTCAGTGCTAACTTCAATGATTCGCACTTTTGGGTTATCAATGTTCTGCTCTAGCCAATCAGGTTGTGCAACTGCGCGAGCTAAGTTCTTAGGGCGAGCTTCGGCAGGTAGTACACCTATCGTCACTAATAGACCAGAGACAACTGCTCCGATAATTAACTTCTTTGATTTAAACATTATTTTCCTCTGTTAGTTTGAAATAAATAATTTGAATTTTTAAAGCAAAATTTTGACGTGCTGAAAGGATTTGAAAATCAGCAGCTGGTGCTAGCGACGCGGCAGTAGTCAATTACGCGACGTTTAGTGAAGTACATCGTGACTACCTTTCGCTAAGAGCATTTATCTAAATATAAATGAACTAGGCAGAAATATAGGGTAATGAAATCACAATGTAAAAATGCGAATCAATTGCACTTGCGGTTCTATAGCCCTGCGGTTTCTTTAATTAGCTTGATTGTGGTTTCGCGGTGATTCCACATAATTACATGGGCACAATTTGGTACCCGAATCCATTTTGCATGCTTAGGCAAGAGTGACTTTTCTTGAGCTAACTCTTCTGGCAGCGTTAAGTCAGAATCTCCAAAAACCACCGAAATTTCAACGGCAGGGTCTACTTGAGAATCGAATTTTCTGCCTCTGACTCCTTGCCATAAATGTTTGTAGCCTTTTGAACGAGCCATTGCGATTACCGAATCTCGACAAGATTCATAACTTAACTCGCGCCACAAGTGGGTGATTTTGCGATACCCCCAGGCTTTTAAGGGTGGCAGATGAAAGGCAAGTGGCATAAAGAATTGCGAAATCTTGGCCAAAATTCTTGAATCAATACTTGGGGGAATCTTCATGGTTGGCGCTTCGTGCCATAAGCCTGCTGGTGCTAAGGCGGTAACACTTGCGACAAGTGCGGGTCGCAAAGCTGCCATCTCTAAAGAGATCCAACCGCCTAGAGAGTTTCCGGCTACATGCATCTTACGTACATTATGAACACTCTGCATGTAGTGCAGAATCATTTCGCCCAGTGAACGCGGGTCATATTCTTCATGATCATCTAACGTTGCCTCGCCGTGGCCAGGGAGATCAATGGAATAAACAGTGAAATCTTTTTCTAAATCAGGAATCAGACTTTTCCAAATAGTTCCGGCCGAACCTAAACCATGGACCAACACAAGGGCAGGATTAGAATTGTTGGTCATCGACACCGTAGAGGTAATGCTCACAACGCAATTATGAATGAGATCTAATGAAATTGCGCTTCAAAAACTAGCGCTTTGCTAATTTCTTCTTCAACGAAGCTGCGAGCGCCAGAATTGAACTCACTTTGAGCACATATCCAATCCCCAGAAATATCGGAAGCGCTATAGCACCAGCAACTACTAAAGTCAGAAGAGAAGTAAAGGCATTTGGCGCACCTGCATTAAGAAGGCTCTCTATCTGGCTTGAAATCAATAGGCCAGGCGCAAATGCGGTAAACGAGATGAATAGGATCGAAACTAGTTCTTTTCTTATGTTCAGGCGTCCGATTCGTTTGCTTAGAAGGAATCGGGCCAAAAGTGAACTAGATAAGTATCCAATTCCAAATGAAACCGCTATTCCCACCGTAATGAAACGGATCGGTAAGACTAAGTAGCTGATGGTCGCGCACAAAATAGTCACGATGTTCATTGATAGCGTAATTGCCGCTGGCGTCTTGGTATCTTCGAAAGCATAGAAGCCGCGAAGCATCACATATGAACTACAAAATGGGATCAAGCCAAGGGCAAAGCCCGACAGAATCATGCCAATCTGACTCGCATCGGCACTGCTTGAAGCAGCAAAGATTAAGTGTGCAATTGGCTGGCCTAGAAATAACATCGCAAAAGCCGCCGGAATAATCAGTGAGTAGAGATTTAAAAGCGTTTGTTGAATCTCATCCCGGACATTTGAGATTTGAGTATCGGCTGCCAGCCTTGAGATTCTTGGCAGAAGCGCTGTAACTAAAGAGACGGCAATGATTGAATGAGGAAGCAAGAAAATAAAGTGAGCATTTTGATATGGCGTAAAGCCAACGCCCACATCGATACCAGATTCTTTAGCGCGAACCGAAGCAGCTGTTGCTAAATTTACAATTACCACAAAGCCAGCTTGATTAATGAGTACGAAAATCATGGTCCATTTAGCAAGATGAGCAGATTTGCCGAGCGATGACCAGTGGAAGTTCGGACGTAACCGCACTCCAGACTTTACGATTACTGGAATCAGAATTGCCGCTTGCACAAACGCACCAAAGGTGGTTCCCAAACCTAAGAGGGCTTTAGCTGATGTGCTGATGACGCCATCTTGAGCATCTGGCGCAATAGCAATGAACCCAATAAGCACGCCAATTACAACTAAGTTATTGAGAATTGGGGCCCACATCATCGGCCCGAAACTTCCGCGCGCATTAGCTATTTGGCCAAAGAGTGTGAACAGCCCTAAGAATAGAATTTGCGGCAGACAATAACGAGTGAATAAAACAGTAAGTTCTAATTCAGTCTCTAAGCCAGTGCCACCGAACTTAGCTGCGTAAAGTCGAACTACAAGTGGGGCCGCAAGAACTCCGATAGCGGTAGCAATTGCCAGAATTGTGAAAGTTGCGGTGGCTAGTTGCGAAACGAAGGCATTGCCACCATCTGGCTTCTTCATCTCCCGCACAATTTGTGGAACAAAGACCGCATTTAAAGCGCCACCGGCAACCAATATGTATACAACGGTTGGAATGGTATTAGCCACTTGAAAGGTGTCACCAATGATTGCGGTACCGAGGGCGGCAACTAAAAGTAGGTTGCGACCCAACCCGGTGATACGCGAAAAGATAGTGCCGACCGCCATAATGGCTGAAGATTTTAAGACGGATTGCTCGCTCATATCCCTAAAATTCTTAACTAAAGATGATCTGATCGAAAGTCGTGGATGTGTAGCGAACTCGCACCTTTAACTCATCGCCAGGTTTCGGTTGACTTGAGCCGCTGCCAATTAAAAGCGAACATTGCATATGTGGTGATTCTAAGAAATCTAGAGTTCTACCATTATGACGATATGGGCTGCGCATTCTGCCAAAAGCAGATTCAAGTGCGCGCGCAATAATCTTTAACCGACCAATTAATGAGAAATCATTTTGAGGTGCTGTTAGGCCTATCCCGTGGGCAGTTCCGCCACTTGCCACAATCACATTTCCGCCGGCTCGTCGTTGTTGGTATCCAGCCGAACCCTGAATCTTGCGATTCTCAAGCACGGTTGCTGTGACCTCAAGTGCCGAATCAGCACCAAGCCAAAGTGAAGTGCCGATTCTTTCGCGGAAAATAAGTTTTGTGAATTCTTTTTTTATTTGATCTGCGCCATGTAGATGAGAGATCCAGACAGTACTTCCATCGGGCAAGAGTTTTAGCGTTGAACTAACCCATTTGCTATCGATCTTTGCAATTGGCAGATGCAGGGTAAAACCTCGAAGTTTTAAGCCACGCTCTTTAACAATTACTAGCGCACTATTAATCTCTGACACTTCGATGCCATGACGGTTTAGCGGAGTTAAGATCTCAACAATGACATTTGTATTCGCTTCAATACTGCGCAGAACTTCTAAACTTGAAATTGTTTGAATTAACTTAGAATCCTTGAGTTCACTCATTACTTGGTCCGGTGAAAGAATCACAATCTCGCCCGCAAATGCTGTGCGCACTTTTGCCACTTCATTAGCTAGCCCAACTGCAACAGTTTCAACACCTAGCCGAGTTGATTCGGCAGCCAGAAGTTCAAGTCCGAATCCATAACCATTGCCCTTGATCACTGGTACTAGCCCAGGCTTAGCGCTCACTAGCTGGCTTAAATGAGAACGCCATTTCTGCCCATCGATGTGTAGTGAAAGTGGCATAACCGTAGGTTACTTGCGAATTCGCAAATATGTCGCGAAGGCGAAGGACCAGAACCTATTAATTGGCTTCTCCCACTCACCAACTAGTTGGCGGGCATATCCACCAGTGCCTACCTTGAATTGAATCAGCCCAACATGGGAATCATTTGGATCCAAAGTTGGCGTGATTCCGCGCAAGTCATAACAAGCGGCCCCACTAGCCAAAGCATCTTTCATCATTACCCATTGAACGGCGTTACTTCCGCGAGCTTCGCGACCAAATGCCGAAGAGGCGCCGTATGAATACCAATAGTGATCACCTACTTGAATAGCAATAGTTGATGCAATCGTCTGTCCCTGCCATTTAGCTAAGAAGAGTTTTAAATGAATCTCATGGCGATTTAATTCATCCCACATTCGCTCAAAATAACGAAGTGGTCTTGGAATAAATTTGTCACGCTTTGCGGTTTCTAAATAAACCTTATGAAAATCTGCCAAGTCTTCTCTGGCGCCGCGGGAAACTTCAACGCCTTCTTTATCCGCTTTCTTGATATTTCTACGCCAAAGCTGATTAAAGCCAGCTAAGAGTGATTCCTCATCTTGGTTTCGCAGGTCTAACTGAAAAACAAAATTTGGCTGACCTTCGCTAAAGCCACTTTCAGATACAACGGCTCGCCAACTGGCTTTCTCAAAACTCTCAATTGCTATACGACCATTTTCAAATTCAGCACTCGATTTGGTGCTTAGCAAAGAACTGGCTTGATCTGATGCGAGAGCAGCCTTGATGACTTCGCCATCCCAATCTCGAAATGGAATTGCTGGGCCAACTCGCAATAAGAAAATCTCTTCGTTCTTGGCGAAAGAAACTAACGCATCAAGAATCTCTGGGCTCAATTTATGTTGCGGCAGGAGGAGTGGTCCTTCTGGAATATAACCAAAAGATTTTCCAACTTTAGGAAGTGCGCGAGTAAGAAGTAGCGCTGCGCCAATTAGTGATGAACCATCAAAAATACCAAGTGATTTATTCTTCCAGTCACTCTTGACCGCGCCCCATTCAGGAAGCTGCAGGAAGGAGGCGTTTGATAATCCAGAAATAAAGCCCTGATGCTCCTCTTGCGAGATAGCTCGAATCTCTATTTCCATTGGCTCATCTTACCTTTTTAGGCTAACTAACGGCCTTGGCTCGAGTTTATGAAGATTTAAATGATTTTGGATCGTAAATCAGTTCATATAGAGCCATCGAGTTTTTGCCATCTTGTGATTCTGGGTCAAAAATAGAATCTTGTGGCCCGGCGATAGCTAAAACTATTTCATTTTCTTCTATGACTTTACTGCCATATAAAGGTGGTTCGTTGGGGTTCTGAGCCTTATCGAAATCAGCTTTACCAAAATAGTAAACACCAGCAAATCCATGAACGGAACCATCATCAGCTGTGTAATTTATCCACACTTGAGCAATAGCCCCGGCTGCTCGTACCTGTTCGGCAAATTCACTTGAAGCGTCAAGAGCCATATCTTCAACTGATAAATGTTTCGCAATTTCTGATGGAACTTGGATTGAGTATGGAGCTGGTGCAAGACTTATGCTCACCATCTCCTGTGAACTATTCGCGCATCCCGAGAGGGCAAGTGATAGCACAGTTATTAGAGAAAACTTTATACGAAACATTTCAATCTCCGTCCGCGATCTACCTAATATTAAACACTAACCATTAATCAAAGACTTGTTCAATTTGAAACCAAAAGAATTATTCACCTATCTTTGGTTAAGGAATTAAAGATCTTTTCAAGCGGGCCTCGGTTAAATCTTCTAAGCCATAAGGCGCCCAGATAAGTAAGTAATAACCAGATCCCAAGAGCAAACAGGATTACCTGCCATGTCTGCAGATCTTGGAACAAGCCAAATCCCCAAGGGCCAAATATCACGGAAGCTATTACAGATTGAGAGATATAAACGGTCAGAGAAATCTGGCCGGCAGGCTTCATCCAAGAAACTAGATGCGGCTTCTCTTCAACTAATTTACGGATTAAGCCGACATAACCCATAGATAAAAGAGGTGCCGCAATAAAAGAGGTCAAGAGTGCCAATAAGTAAATTGCTTCGGAAGGTTCTGCTGATTGCTCATTTCGAACTAGAACCAGGGCGGCAAAAATTTGAATTGGTGCGCCAAGTAGAAATCCAGTTTTTAACAATTTAGAGTTTTTCTCGACATCAATTGGCGAAGATAAGAAGTTATTTCTTGCCAACCTAAGGCCTAGTAAAAATGCAGCAAAAGCCATTCCGCCTTGCAAGAGCACGCCGGAAGAAATGCTATAAATCCAGAGTTCTAAGCGGGCAGGGATTGCTTCTAGAAACGAGCCGTTAATTAATACCGAATCGAGTTTAGATTCCATTGATTGCTGAACACTTTCCTCAGGGAAAAAGCGTTCGCCGATATATACCAACGCACCAATAAGGACCATCAAAGTAGCGCTGACTAAAAACACCATCCGAGTCCAGATTTTAAGCGTTCTATCTGCTCGGAAGAAGAATGGAATTAGTAGTAAACCGAAAAGACCATACATAAAAATTATGTCGCCATGCCACAGGAATGTGAAATGAAGGATGCCAAGTGTGATGAGAGCAAAACAGCGCTTTACCAATCTTCTTCTATTGGCAACATCGCCCCTGATTATGTAATTAGAGCTGTAACCAAAGAGAAAGGAAAATAGGAGATAGAACTTGCCGGCGAAAATCGCATTGATTATGAAGGTGGCTGAACCATTTGCTAATCCCAGCGTCCATTCTCCTCGAGCCCCTTCACCACTATTTAGGCCCATGAATTGAATGTTGACGACCAGGATTCCAAGTAATGCGAATCCTCGTAGAACATCCGGCGTTAAATCTCGCTGCTTCATCCTTTTATCTCCTATATCGTGATTTCAAAAGCAACCATCGCGATTGCGATAGCTATAGCCCACATTGTCAAACTCGTGATAATCAAGATTGATGCGCGAAGCGGCTTTACCCCAGCAGTAACTGCGGCTGCTGCTGCAAATTGAGTTCCAATTAAAATTGGGCCAAGGACTGCCAATCCATAAACCCCATACTTATCAAAAGCCTTGAGCGCTTTTTCAAGTTTAGGTAAATCGGCAGACTTTCCCTGCTTTATTCTTCTATCGATCAATCTTTCTCTGATATTTGAAGCAAAGTAAGCAAAGAGAATGATTGTCATAGAATTTCCGACAACAGCGGCAACCAATGTTGCTACTGGGTTAAGACCTACAAGAATTCCTGCGGGAACTACTGCAATAGCCTCCATCCAAGGAATTGCGCCAGCGATGAATACTCCCAATAATCCAAGGTTTTCAATGTCTAGCATTTAGATATCTCGTTCTCGCCAGGCCATAACCATCGAAGGCATCGCAGCAAACGTAAACAGAGTTGCGATCACAACATAGCTGCCATCGTTTCCTTCTGGCTGGAACATTTGGAGTTCAGGTCCAAAAATCATTAATACCCATAAGCCCATGATGATGTAGCTCAAGATGAAATAGGCATACCTAAATGATGTGTTGCGAACCGCGATCTGTCGCTCGTCTAGTAATTCATCGGGCGCATCTGCAATTGATCTAACCGCAATTCGCAAGAATGAATAGCAGCCAACCATCGCAAGGATTACGAAAATTGCTGTTACAGAAAAAACCATCAGACTGACGTCTGGGCTTAAGTTTAAATTGGTTTTAATAGTTGGCCAGTAACTACCCATAGATGTAAGAACTATGCCAAGTGCCATAAGCACTACTAAAACACGTCTATTGCGCTGAGGTCGCAGCCATCTAAATTTTGAGTTTTTATCATTCAATAAGGCCTTTACACCCTTTTCCGTAACGCCTTCAAACCAATAGATCTTGTTCTTCTTTGACATTTATACTCTCCTTACGCGAAGTTCTTTTCTTGCCAGCCAAGAAATAGATATGGGACTGAGGCATATGTGGCAATTGCTGGTAGCCACAGCCGGGAAGGATCGATTTCAGAAAAGTTAACCGTTGCAAGTATGAAGAGAATTAGCAATCCAATTGCTTGATAAGAACGAAATGAGTACCGATTCCGTAAGGAATACAAACGTTCATCCAATACATTATCTGGAATATCAAAGATCGATCGAAATGAGAAATTAAGTGCGCCAAATGCAATACCAAAAAATATACCCATAGCAATGTAATGGAAAGCGCCAAGTTGAATACTGCTAAGGGATACATTCCACATTAGAATGAGAGTTAGGCCTGTTACAGCAGCGAGTGCTCTTCTGGATCGGAATTCGGATGACCATTTTGGCAAATCTGAATTCATGCTGACGATAATGTCGTCTTTCAAATTTTCTCGAACTCCCGTACCAAATTCCACTTTCACCTGAGGTCGTATGAATTTACGTTCCCTTGGCGAGAACCAAAGAAAATAGAACTTTTTATTAAAAATCATTACTTTCCTTTCTTGAATGGGGTTTGCGAAAACAGCTCTGAAACCTCTTGGTTCAGTGACTTGGCTATACGTAGGGCCAGAACGAGCGATGGGCTGTATTCCTCACGCTCTAGGTAGCCAATAGTTTGGTAATGAACGCCAACTTTGTCGGCTAGCTCTTGCCGAGATAGCCCTAAGGCAGATCGAGCTTCTTCGATGCGGTTATAAACCGGCTCTTCGGGATTACGACTCATACCTGTAGCATACATGCTACATAGCATTAATACAACAAAGATAAGTCTCAAGCAGATTACTCTTGAGAGCAATTATCAAGGATTGTGTGTGTGCCCTTTTTCTCCATCATGTGGCTTTTTAGGTGCTGTTACCCGACCAGCGTGTGCATGTGCTTCCGGATCCCGCTTAACCTTGATGAAGCTGGCAACGGTTGAGATAACTAAAATCGCACCAATCACCGCAAGGCTTAGCAATGTTGGAATCTTAGGGATTTGGGCAAACTCTTCGTGCAGATAAGTCATGATCAACTTAGCGCCGATAAACATCAAAATTGCGGAAAGACCAAGTGAGAGATAAACCAGTTTATCTAGTAAGCCTTTGAGCAAGAAGTAAAGCGCTCTAAGTCCAAGAAGTGCAAAAGCGTTAGCGGCAAAGACTAAGAATGGCTCTTGCGTCACGCCAAAGGTTGCCGGAATTGAGTCAAGCGCAAACAGAAGGTCAGTAGATGCAATAGCTACCATCACTATAAACATGGGCGTTGCAATTCTCTTACCGTTAAGGCGAGTAAAAATCTTTGGGCCATTGTATTCATCAGTCATGGCAATTCGTTTTCTGATGGTTCGAACTAGAACATTATCTTCTGGCGAAGGATCTTCATCCCAGTGTTTGAACAATCCGACACCGGTCCAAATAAGGATCGCGCCAAAGATCACAAATGTGAAGCTAAATGCGGCTAGAGCAGCTGCGCCAACAGCGATAAAGATCGCTCGAAGAACGAGTGCAAGAATTACTCCGAACATCAATACTTGCTGATGGAAAATCGATGGCACTTTAAACTGAGTCAAAATAATAATGAAAACAAATAAGTTGTCGACTGATAACGATTTCTCGACAAGATAGGCAGCGAAATATTCGGTTCCGTATTGCGAGCCTGCGGTTTGCCAAACCCAAATACCAAAAGCAATCGCAACTCCGATATAGAGGATCGACCCGATAGCGGCCTCTTTAAACATTACATCGTGAGGTTTACTGCTAACGGTAAGCAGATCAACAACAATTAGAGCGGTGATCAAGCCAATTACTAGAGCCCAAGCTAAAAGGGTTACATCCATAGTTTTCAAACCTATTCGTTAAAGGGGCAGATGCTGCCAAGGTCTCCCTCACCACAACGTGGTCGCAACCCCGGGATATTTCTATCCGTATTGACGAAGGTGCGTTAGCGAGGTACTCCCCTTAACTACCAAGAAGTCTATGTTCTTAGGTGTTGCTTCGCAAATTAAGTAAGCGTTGCCCTTTACACCAGAGATCTTTACGGAATACTTATCACAGATGAGAAGAGAACTCTTACGCATTCCAGGTGCTGATGGAATCAGAGCTCTGGCCTGTCTTTTAGTTGTATGGCACCACACCACCCAACGTTTTAATCCAGAGAATTCAGCGTCTTGGATTCAAAACATCCATTTCTTTGGAATGCGCGGTGAAGTCGGAGTCAGTCTCTTCTTCGTGCTCTCGGGTTGCTTACTCTCGCTGCCATTTTGGAGTGCTTTCATTGAAGCTGATAGGGCTCCAAATCTTCGCTCCTATGCCATTAATCGCGCGGCGCGAATTATTCCGGCTTATTGGTTTAACTTGGTGTTCTGTACAGCAATAGCGATCTGGTTATTTGACCAAGATATTAATTGGTGGAGAGTTATCTCAGGCCTTCTTTTCATCAATAGTTATCACTATTCATCATTCTTTCCGGCAGAACTAAATGGACCTCTATGGTCTATCGGCCTCGAGGTTTCGTGTTATTTACTTCTCCCGATGGTTCTGATCACAATCATAAAAACCACTAAGAGCATACCCCTTGCCACATTTGGAATGGTTACTTGGATCTTTGCTCTACAGATTTTGAATCCCTTGATTGTAAATAATTTCATGACCGACAATAAATTAAAGGGCTGGCAATACGGACTTACTGGTGGCGCAAAGCAATGGCTACCGTATTGGAATATTGGATCATTTTTCACACAATTTCTATGTGGATCTCTGGCTGCTCTAATCATTCTCGCTTTAAGATCACGCGGTACATTAAAGTCGCGTGCTTTTGATCTTTCATTTATTGTCTTTGCGATAGCTGCGGCTTGTTTAGTTGCCATCCGACTAGTTCCTGGTGCACCTGATAGCTTCACAATGCAGCCATACGCGGCTCCCTTTTATGCAATTCTCATGGCAGGTGCAATAGTCTCAGCGGCATTCAGTGCGCATATTTATAAGTTGTTAGACAATAAATTGTTCAGCTGGATTGCAAAATTATCTTTCAGTATCTATCTATGGCATATGTTTATAATTGTCATAATTGAGCGTCAGTTTGTGGAGAAATATATTTATTACGGTCTCACCGATTTACTGCAATGGGTGTTTATCAGCGCGATAGTTCTCATGGCATCAATTCTGATTGCGGCAATATCTTGGCGATTCCTTGAATCTCCCGCGCTTAAGTACGCACGCTCACATGGACACAAAGCGCTTTAATCGCGTAAACCTCAGACTTTTCTGTGACTGCTAAATTGTGCTCAGAGTCGAGAGTTTTCAAGTAGAAATTCAGCTCTCTTCCCCTTATAGTGACGGAGCAAATACCAAGGAGGCAAGCCAGTGAAAAGAGTTTTCTTAGTTGTTGTCGGCGCACTATTACTTTCAGGGTGTGCAGCTTCTACGCAATCAAACTCCGAATACAGCTCAGCTGACATTGCCTTTGCTGAAATGATGATCCCTCATCATGAACAAGCTATTGAGATGTCTGAAATTGCTTTTCTTAACACCACAAACCCTGATCTCTTGCAACTTGCTCAGGAAATTAAAGATGCGCAATCGCCTGAGATTGAATTAATGAATAGTTGGACCGGTGTCAAAGCCTCTACTCATGCTGGTCATATGATGGATGGAATGCTAAGCGAAAGCGAAATATCTGATCTTCGCGAAGCAAAAGGTAAAGAATTCGATCGTCTCTTTCTTGAAGGAATGATTAAGCATCATGAAGGTGCTATTGAGATGGCTCAAGACGTGGCAGATTCCGATAACAAAGGTGTTGCAGATCTAAGCGCTTCCATCATAAGTGCGCAAGAATTTGAGATTTCCAAAATGAAAGAGCTGTTGGCTAACTTCTAAGCTAAGAAGTCTCGCCCAATTACTCGTGAAGTCATCTTTCTTCTTGTAATCCATTAAAAAATAGGCCACAGTTTACGAATGCAAACAGGGCGAAGCGTTGTCTATGCCAAGAATGGCGGTGCCGCTGCGAGCCAGCCATTAGCCGTCAGTGCTGCGATATCAATTTTGAAACAAGGTGGCTCCTTTATTGATGCTGCCATTGCACTAAGTGCTGTGATCTGTGTTGTCGAACCAGGTGCCTCACATTTAGGTGGAGATGCATTTTTAGTTACTCACCACGCGGCTACTAAAAGCAATCTGGCATTTAACGGAAGCGGTGAAGCACCACATGGGGCAACACTTGCTGCTTACGGCACAGAAATTCCACTACATGGTTACAAATCAGGAACTGTTCCGGGTTTAGTTTCAACTTGGTTTGAAGCGCATCAACGCTATGGAAACCTGCCGATGGCAAAGTTATTAGAACAAGCCATTGATTATGCTGAAAATGGTTTCCCCGCAAACGCTGGCTTTATTAATCGAATGACTGGTCACTTAGCTCTTTTTCCAGATACTGCCATTTTTAAGGATTTAGGTTTCGATGTAAATATCAAGCTTGGCAACTTAATTCTTCAAAGAGAACTCGCTCAATCACTTCGCGAGATTGCATCAAGTGGCCGTAGCGCATTTTATGAGGGAAGAATTGCTAATCAATTAATCAGTGGTTCTGATGGTTGGTTTAACGCCGAAGATTTAAAGGCTCACAGAACCAGAGTTCTTGACCCGTTATCAATTAAGTATCGCGACTTAACAATTTATGGTCAGCCCCCACCTACGCAAGGAATGATCTTGATGGAGGAACTGCTAATAAATGAGCGATTTGATCTGACAAGCATGACCGAGGCAGATCGTATTCATATCGGCGTTGAATCAAAGAAGGCTGGATTCGCCGATCGCAACGCAATTCTGGGTGATCCTGAATTTATTGAAGTCAACGTCTCGAAGATTTTATCGAAAGAGAACATAGATAAGCGCACGGCACAAATATCTATGGAAAAAGCAGCAACAGATATCGCCCCAGTTAGCGAAGGTAGCGACACCACTTACTTCTTAGTCGCAGATAACGATGGCAATGCAGTTTCCTGGATTCAATCTGTCTTTCATGGTTTCGGTAGTTCCTGGGTAATTCCTGGAACCGGCATCATCTTGAACAACCGATTAACTGGATTCTCCTTAGATCCAACTTCCCCCAATATTGTTGAGCCTGGAAAGCGGCCAGCTCACACTCTCAACGCCTTCACCGCAGTAAACCCAGATGGATCTCTGCATTTAGTGGGCGGAACACCTGGCGCAAATATCCAGGTACAGACCAATCTTCAACTAATCACCAATCTCGTTGATTTGAAGATGAATGTGCAGGAAGCAACCGAAGCACCTAGATGGCAACACTTAAATGCCCCTGGGCAAAGTTCTGCAGAAGAAACTGGCAGTGGAGTTCTTGAAATTGAAAACCGAGTTTCAAGTGCAGTGATTGATGAACTGCGAGCAAAAGGTCACGACGTGAAACTACTTGCGGCTTGGGGCCACGGTTCATCTGTGCAATTGATGCAGGTATTACCCAATAAAACATATGCTTTTGGTTCAGACCCTCGGTGCGAAGGTCACGCTTCAGGAATTTAAGTCAGTTGCGCAGGCCTGGTAATTTCAATCCATTTCATGAAGTGATCGAACTGCCAACTCACTGAGCAGGGCAGTTCCGCGATACAACACAGCATCATCAAACATAGCTCGAGGTGAGTGATTTACTTCAGACTTAGTAAAGTCTTGATCAACCGATGCGCCAAGGAAAACATAAGAGCCTTGAACTGCCTCCAAAACCCGTGAATAATCCTCAGCTCCGGCAATAGCATGTGGCATATCCATGTAACTTTCACTGCCAAAGAGATCAGCTGCAACCTTGCCCACGAATTGTGCCTGTACATCGTTATTTACTGTTACCGGATACTGCTCGACAACTTTGACTTCAGCTTTAAGTCCATAGCCCTGCGCGATTGATTCACATAAACGCACTGCCTCGATCTTGATGCGATCTCTATTTTCGGGCGAGAATGTGCGAATTGTGGCTTCAAACTCTGCTGTATCAGGAATGATATTTGCTTTGGTGCCAGCATGGAATTGTCCAACAGTTATTACTACTGGATCGAAGGCATCAAAGGATCGAGTGATTAATAACTGCAGCGCGCTGACCATTTCAGCTGCAACTGGAATCGGATCTTTAGCAGTATGCGGTTGTGAACCATGTCCGCCCATGCCAACCACAGTTACATGTATTTCATCGGCAGAAGCCATCATGGTTCCGGGCTTGGTGGTGAAAACTCCATTTGGAATTGCAGATGACATAACGTGAATTCCGTAAGTTCTATCGGCTTTTCTCCCACTGGCAGTCAGCACGCCTTCAGCAATCATATGTCCCGCGCCATCGTCGCCTTCTTCACCGGGTTGAAACATAAAGACCACATCGCCGTTGAGCTGTGACTTATTTTTCACTAATAACTTAGCCGCACCAATTAACATCGTTACATGTAAGTCATGACCACACGCATGCATGGCACCGTCAATCTGACTCTTATATGAAACATCAGCAAGTTCAGTAACAGGTAGAGCATCCATATCTGCGCGCAATAAAACTGTCTTGTCAGATTTGCCAGCTCGAAGCACAGCGGTTACCGAGCTAAGTGCTTTTCCAGTTGTGATCTCAAGACCTAAGCCATCGAGGGCAGCCAAAATCTTCGCCTGAGTCTTGGGTAGGTCTAATCCGATTTCTGGCTCTTGATGAATACGTCGGCGAATTGCGACTAAATCATTTTGGATTTCACTGGCTTCAGCTAGAAAATCAGACACTCTAAACCCCTCGTAAATTCAATCCTTTGGATGATCTTAATTCTCTAGCAATCTAATGTCTATGAATTTGTTTCGCCCGCCAAAACTTATAACTGGTCAAACGCCAAGTTATCTGACACATTTTCCAAAGCATTTCTTTGGTTAATTGCTAACCACTTCAACCCGACCATTTAGTTTCCTTGCCTTGATGACTCTCTCTTTCACAGTGGTTTTGATAGAAGGGTCAAGGGATTTGGCATACTCACAGACAAGTTGGGCCCGAAGCAGCACAACTCGATACATTGACTCTCGTTGCCCAGCCAGACTTGTACCCGTGCAGACAAACTCTTTAATTCCCTTGCCTTTGGCCAGAATTTCCCTGATTTCGAACTTTTGTCTAGGTGTCAGAGCAGTGGCTGCACCTGGATGATCAGACAACACTTTGACAATACTCGTTGATGATTTTTTATGGAGGTTACCTGCACCGGCAGAAGTCGGATCAATCAATAGCCCTAATAAGACCAATGTGGTTGCTGATTTTGACCAGAGTCTCATCTTGCTAACCTATCTTTCTGCTCGTTGAAATAATTATAAGCAGTAAAGCATATTTAACGAATCTCTTCGTCTCCAATGAGCGTGAAAATTTCTCTTAGGTGAAGCTGTCTGCTCGGACACCAGATGAGGTTTCCAATCACTTTATTTATAGAAGAGTCGCCCTGTAAGTCGAAAATGATATTGATTGGGAGATTACTTCTTCCCAAACATTCTGCTAAAGAAGCTTGGCTCTTTCGGGTCATTTGCATGCCCTTGGCAGCGATCTTGCTTTGATACTCCCTTGAGGGCAATTTCAATGTGTTGACCACATCCTGACCAGGTTGGCTTTCCACATTTACGACATGTCGTTCTACTGCACACGATTATTCCTCTTTCTTGTTTTGTTTGGTTTGATTTCGCTTTGTTAGTTATTCACTAAAGGCAGTCCAGAATTAGCCCAATCAATTACTCCGCCATCAAGGTTGTAAAGCTTGGTGAAACCCGCATCGCTCATTACCTTTACAGCCTGTCCAGAACGGTTTCCGCTACGGCAGTAGACCGCATAAGTTTGGTTTTTATCAAGGGACGCAATTTCGTTTTCAAAATTACCACTTTGGAAATCAACCAATAGCGCTCCTTCGATATGGCCTTCACTAAACTCACCCGGCGTACGTACATCTAAAGTGATTATTCCTGGTTCAGTAACTTTGGCTGAAAATTCTGAAACGCTTAGATCCGTTGCAGTTGAACTAGTTGAACAGCCCGCCAAAAGTAGAGCTGATGCCAATATGGCAATTACCCTCTTCATGACTCTCTCCTATGCCAGACTTAAAAATAGCTTTTGCAGTTGTGCTGTTACCGCATCTGAGTTGCTCTTATCCTCAACGATGCACTCTTTGAGACTTGCCGAGATCAAGGTAAAAGCTGCAGTGTTTACAGCTTTGGAGACAGCTGACATCTGAGTCACGATCTCCTCACAGTTGCGGCCTTCTTCAAGCATTCGAGCGACAGCACCAAGTTGACCTTGTGCCCGCTTGATTCTCATGGCAATAGCAGCTACTTGTTGTTCATCAGATAAAACATGAGCAATTTTTTTTGTAGCCATTTCTAGCACTTGCAACGTTCTGCTTCAGAGACGCCGGCTAGCGCTTCTTCAACATGTTGACCACAACCCGACCATGTGGCCTTCTTGCAAACATGACATGTAACTTGTGAACACATAGTAAAAACTCCTTTTCTATAACGACTGAGGAATTGTAGCATACCCCCTAGGGTATGCTACAATATTCCAGTAAAGGGAGACCAATGACAATTGAGATTATTAGCGTTGATACACCGACCTTGGGCGACCGCGGATATATTGCCCATGACGGCAAGACTGCACTCGTCGTTGACCCACAAAGAGATATCGATCGGGTAGAACAGATTCTCGCAAAGCATTCGTTAGAGCTGGGTGCCGTCGTCGAGACGCACATGCATAACGATTACGTCAGCGGTGGTTTAGTGCTCGCAAAAAAGTATCAGGCTAAATACATCACCAGCGCTGATGATCCAGTTTCTTTCGATCGAGTTGCGGCACGGGATTTAGAAGAATTCTCAATTGGCAATTTTGGTATTAAAGCTCTTCACACTCCTGGCCATACCTTCACTCATCTTTCTTATATTTTGGTAAATCAGCAAGGCAAGTCCTCTGGAATCTTCACCGGTGGTTCCTTGCTTCACGGTTCTACTGGGCGTCCAGACCTGCTCGGCGCGGATCACGCAATAAAACTTGCACAGTTGCAACATGGTTCTGCCCATCGAATCGTTGATTTGCTCGAAGATTCAACTCAAATTTTTCCCACACATGGTTTTGGATCATTCTGCGCGGCTACATCAACATCGGGAGATTCTTCAACCATTCAGGATGAGAAGAAGTCCAACCCTGCCTTACAACTGAGCGTTGAGCGTTTTGTAAGTGAAACACTTGCTGGCTTAGATGTCTATCCTGCCTATTACAAGCACATGGGTCCAGCAAATCTTGCCGGCCCTGGTGCTATTGATCTTTCAGAACTACCGCGCCTTAGCACAGATGAACTTCTGAAAAGAATTGCCGGAGATGACTGGGTCGTAGACCTTCGCGATAAGGATTCATGGGCAAAATCTCATCTACTTGGAACTAAGAACTTCGGAGTTAATGGTTCCTTTGCCACCTATCTCGGTTGGCTATTTCCATACGAAAAAGAGCTTGTATTAATTTCAAATAAGGCGAGTGATTTTTCACTTGCCCAACGTGAGTTAGTCAGAATCGGGATCGATCGGCCGTCGGCAAGTTACCTAGGTGAAATAACTGACTTTGCTGAGATTAAAACTACCGAAGTGGTTGAATTCAAGGATGTTCCACAGGCGCTCACAGACTCGGAAATAGTTGTACTTGATGTTCGTCGCAATAGCGAAAGACGGGCATCGCATATTGTCGGTAGCATTCACATCCCACTGCATGAGCTCTCTGTTCGGATGAGCGAGCTTTCCAAAGACAAGACTTACTGGGTGCATTGTGCAGGTGCATATCGCGCCTCAATTGCCGCTAGCATCGTGCAGAATGCTGGATTTAATGTTGTTCTCATCAATGAGTCGTATGACAAAGCGTTGCAAGTTAAAGATCTTGCAATTGCAACAGGTACAGCTGATCATCAACCAGTTGCTCCATCTGACACGACGGAAAAGGAATAGAGGTAGGAAATGGAGACGATAACTCCGCAAGAAGCTCTCGAGATGGTTAAGGCGGAACTCGCCTACGGAATTGATGTACGAGAGATTGATGAATGGAACTCGGGGCACTTTGAGCTCTTCACGCTAACTCCCCTAGGCGAATTAGATGAATCTGCGCTTCCATCAGATAAACCGATTATTTTTATTTGTCGCTCCGGAAAACGTTCCGGCAAGGCATGCGACGATGTAGCGCCAACTGGCCTAAAGGTTATGAATATGACAGGCGGAATGCTGGCCTGGCAAGAAGCAGGTCTTCCAATGTCGGCGGCAAACGGCGAGCCAATAATTTCCTAATTGATGACAATATTTTTTGGATTATTACTTGGTGTCGTTGTTGGTTCAACTCTGGGATTAATTGGCGCAGGTGGTGCAATTCTTGCTGTTCCTGGCTTAGTCGCAATCCTTGGACTTTCAGCTACGGCAGCAACAACTAGTTCAACAATCATTGTTGGTTCAGCGGCGCTAGCTGGCGCCTTGCGACGTCGTAATACAGGAACTGTTGATGTCAAAATCGGATTGACTTTTTCGGCTATAGGAATATTCGGAAACTTTTTAGGAACTTTGTTGCTAAGAGTTATTCCCGAAAATCTAATCATGATTATTTTTGCACTTCTGATGTTTGGTGCAGGGTATGCAATGTGTTGTAGGGAAAACCCTCAAACAACGGCCGAGAAGCCAAAGTGGCACTTGGTACTAATTGCAGCCACATTTGTGGGCATATTGACCGGATTGCTTGGAATCGGCGGTGGTTTTCTGATCGTTCCAGCACTCATACTTTTCTTAAAGGTACCCACGAAAGTTGCCGCTGGAACTTCATTGGTAGCGATCACCGCTAATTCACTCATCGCATTTGTCCTGAGGTATGAATTTTGGAATCAAATCCCTGTGGCAGAAGTCGCGGTTTTTACCATTTCAGCAATTTCCGCTTCCTTAATACTTACACCGGTTGCAGGAAAGTTAAACGCAAAGGCCATGCAGAAAATCTTCTCTGTGGTAATCGTGCTTGTCGCGATTTACACCCTGTTAAGTAATTTCAATTAGATAAGTAGACAGAAGAGTCGCCCTATACGCCGGAGACGACGCTGTTATGCGTCTGGTCACGCTCAAAAAATGTAATTGCCTATAGATTCCCCATAGAAACAGCTAATAAACGTGAGGAAACTACCTAACCAACTAAACTTTGAGTTACTAAGCCTTTCTTTATTGAAACAGTTATGCGATCCAGACGATAATCTCTAGTTAAAGCAAAGATCTGATTATCCTCTTGGCCAATTTGATACTGCCAACCTAATTTTTCAGCACAAGATGCAGCAGCCTCTTTTTTCATACCAACTAGCCCTTCGGCATATGCTGACAGAATCTTTACCTCTCCTGATGGTTTGACCCATGCTGGACAGGTGGCAGGTGATAAAACCTCACCATAAGTCTCTAGAGTGCCAACTACAACTTGGATTGCGGCCTTTACCTTTGATTGCAAAGTAAATTTGTAAATTCCATCAAGCGCTGTTTGGTTATATCTAGATAAATACACGAAATTCGTGTCGAGAAATGGATAATAGAATTTAGTACGTTCAGTAAATTTGATTACCATTTTTTTCCCAGCCGGATCGGTGATAGTGGCAACCGGTAATTTGTTTTTGGCTAATTTATTCTCTGGTGCTTTATCAATAATTAGGTACTCAAAATATAATGTCTCACCTGCTTGTAATGCTGCCCGAAATCCTTGAATTTGATTTGGCTTTGTAAAATTTGCTCTAATCACAAAGGAGACTTTGCCATCAACAATGATTGGTCCCTTATTAGCACTTGAGTTCGCTGCGGTGAGGTTAATTGGCTGGTGGGCGTAAGCAGTGGTCAAGTTTGAAATTGTAAACATCATGGCCAGTATTAAGCCAGCCATATTTCTACTCGATTGCATTTAAGAAGTAAACCACATCAAGCTTAAAAGCCGGCCATATTGAAATCGCTAAACATTAAGTTGAAGAAGAGTTGCCCTATAAGCCGGAGAAATTGGAAAAGGCCCCCAACACGAGAGCGAAGTTACGCAATTACTAACTTGTGAAATTACTAAGTGGTGCTACTTGTGGATAAAAGAGTTTGGAAAGCAAAAGGGACCTGGTTATTAACCAAGTCCCAATCACTACCAATCCGTTGTTACATTAATTATGGCATAAGTACTTGGTTACTCGCAGTAACTAAATGTGAAGAAGAGTCGCCCTATAAGCCGGATTAACCTTCAATAAACCCATTCTTCATCAAATAATCCGCAGATTCTTTTAAGGTAACTTCGACAGGAATAAAGCTGATGTTCAACAAGCGCTGAGCCTTGGCCCCACTTACATTCATGGGCTTTCCTAGTTGAGGCAGAATCGGCTTTATTGAACCATCGAAAAGTGACAGAAGGCGAATAATGAATGTCGGCGCCTGTGCTGACTTGACTTTGGTCTTTGGATAAACACTCTTTAAGAACTTAGCTATCTCAACAAATGATCTGGTTTCTGAAGAAGCAATTATGCGTTCATTTTTTGTACTATCACTCTTGATTGCATCGACATGCATTTTGGCGACATCTCGTACATCTACGATTGCGAATTTTAGGTCTGGCAACATGGGATCACTTCCATTGAGGATTCTTTCCACAAGCGATATTGATGAACCAAAGTTCTTATCTAGTGGTGCGCCAAGCACTAGCACTGGATTAATGGTTGTTAGGGCGATTTCAGGTGCTTCATTTTTGATGAAATTCCAAGCCGCTTGTTCGGCCAGAGTTTTGGACTTTGTATAAGCAACTCGCCCAACTGGATGTTCAATATCAGTCCACATTGTTTCGTCATATGCCAGAGCGCCAGATGTTAATTCACGCCCATAGATTGCCGCCACCGATGAAGTCAGAATTACGCGCTCGACTCCAGCATTTTTTGCGGCGCGTAATGCTCTCAAAGTGCCCTCGACTGCAGGGCGAATCAAGTCATTCTCGTCCTTGGGCGAAGTGAGTGGAAAGGGCGATGCTGTGTGCATCAGCACATCTATATCTTTGAGAGCAGAATCCCAACCTGAATCTTTTTCAAGGTCGAGTTCAATAAATGTTAGGCGAGAATCTAGGTTTGCAGTATCTAAAAGATGCGGCACGACTGCATCGCGAACTTCTGATAACTTTGAAAGTTTGCGGACTGAAGCACGAACTTCATATCCCTGATTGAGAAGTTGCAGTGTGATGTGCTTGCCAATATAGCCACTTGCGCCTGTAAGAAGGACTCTAGTCATGTGGGAAATCATTTCATAAATCAGAGAAAAAGAAGAGTCGCCCTATAAGCCGGAAAGAACTTTCTTGGCCTTTGTGGCTACAGCTTTCCTAGAATCTTTCTGAAGCCTTCTCGCTACAGCTATGACCTCGGGCTGAATCTTTGGGTCAATTTTGGCTAACTTCTCAAGGAGCTTGAGACCTTGGGCAAGAATCATCCAATCTTCACTTTCGTCCATCCATTTCAAAGTCAAAGTCTTAATTCTCTTTAACTCAGAAGATGAGAATTCTTTGATGAAATAGAAGTACAGAGTGATTAATCCAAGTTTCACCACATTGTGTTTGGACTTTGAGTAAACCTTGATTAATGATTCCTTTTGTGGGTCAAAGAAATCCTTGTCTGCTCGCATTAAGCGCTTTGTTGCGTTCATAGCTCTCATAGCCACAAGTGAATCCTCATGAAGAAGTAGCTTTAAAAGTTGTGGATAATTCTTGGGATCTGACTCGACTATCTTTACTATCTTGAGAGTATTACCTAGTGAGTTAGGTTTACCCATGGCTAACTCGGATGCAAAGTCCACACTTGAATTATCACTTGCCATATTGGAATTATACAAAAATAAGAGTCGCCCTATAAGCCGGAGACGACATTGTTATGCGCGAGGTCACGCTCAAAAAGTTTAATTGCCCTCATTATTGCCCCAAAGAATGCCAGTATTGTTAGATGCGGAAATACGTGACTAATAGCAAATGACTGGCGGAACTTCCATGATAAAGATAAATCGGGTCAGCAAAAGCGATGACTTGGTATTGATTGTTGAGGAAATTTCTGCTGCGCAATCGGCCAGTGACTCACAAATTGATTCTAGTGATTACACGGTAGAGACTTTGTCCAAATTTATAAATAACTCTGACAGTATTTTCCTGGTTGCTTATTTAGAAGAGCGGTTTGCAGGAATGGCATCGGCAATGGTGCTTGATAAGCCTAGTGGGGATATTTGGTTATACATTGATGAAATTGATGTATGTGAAAATATGCATCGAAAAGGGGTTGCTACCGAAATGATGAAGCAACTTTTCTTATTAGCTAATGATTGTGAGTGTGATGAAGTATGGCTAGGTTCAGAGATAGAAAATTTCGCAGCTAATGAACTATATAAATCTCTTAATCCAATCGAGATTCAGGAATTCCTTGGGTATACTTTTAAATAACCTAGGACGTAGCAACTATTCAGTTTCCAAAATGAAAACAAGCGTCACTCTATAAGCCGGAGTGTCCTATGGAAGGCGTAAAGCGGCGGCCCCAAAGGAGACTGAAAACCTCTCACACCAGATCGAGATTGAAGAGTAATCATCAAGATTGGTCTCGCTAGGAATTGAATAGTTCTGACTTCCAATATTTCCTTTGAGTGCTCCCAGATTAATGAACTTGCCATCATCAAATACTCGCCAACCATCTAATCCTTCGATTACGGGTGCATCGGTGAGCCAGACCTCAAGTTTTGGACCATTGCTGGTTTTTAGATTCTCTATTCGCAAGATTCGACTTCCATCGCTGTACTTAAGGATCTTCACAGAGCCAGTCGTGTCGTGCTCATGTGTGATGAATTTTCCTTCGACAAGAACTTCAGGAGATTCAATGACTTCATCTGGCTCCGTTGCACTCTTGCTACTCGAAAGTGGCTCCTGGTTCTTGGCAATCTTCTCATCAGCCCCATCTGGAGTTGCATCTTTCGGGGCCACGGTAGTTTCTGTTACCTGCGGAAGGGCTTCCTCAACTCGAGTATCAGTAAATAATTTCCAAGGTTGAAAATATATTCCAGCTGCAACAAAAGTAGGCACTAAGACCAACGTGATAACAACTATCATTTTCTTGCTGACTCTAATACTCATTAAAAAAGTCTATCCAAGACTAAATCAACTTTGGTAAGAAAAAAGAAGAGTCGCCCTATAAGCCGGATTTCTGGCTAACTAATGAATTTTTAGTGTTTCCATTCGTAGCAAACATCGGGGGATTTCTCCTCGTTAAATTGCCCATCCGTTTTCTCAATTTCTACAAATCCGTGACGCTCATAGAATTT
>CAMCYS010000012.1 GCA_945885625.1 Bifidobacterium breve
AAAAACCAAACGCGATGATTGCAGCCAGCACTGGCGCAATTGCTATTTTTTCACGTAGGTTTAAATCAGTTAAGTTCTCATTGCCAGGCGTAGTTGGGCCGTGTAGCGCCTTCTGCACTGGAATCAAAATGTAAAGCGCAGCCAAGATAATGCCCACTGTCGCGATGATTGCAGCTACTGGATAACGCGTATAAGTACCTACCAGCACTAGGAATTCACTCACGAAGCTAGATAGGCCAGGTAGCGCCAAGCTAGACATACCAGCTAAGAAGAAACACCAAGCCATGACTGGCGTAATGCGTTGTAACCCGCCGAAATCAGAGATGGTTGATGAACCTCGACGAGCGATCATCCAGCCACCAACAATAAAGAGCGCTGCAGTAGAGAAGCCGTGATTAAACATATACAGCGTTGCACCCGATTGGCTCTGCGAGGTCATCGCAAAGATTCCCATCGTGATGAAACCAAAGTGCGAGATCGAGGTAAATGCGATTAAACGCTTTAGATCTTTCTGGCCGATCGCCAAAATTGCACCATAAATGATTGAAATGACAGCCAACACAATAATTGCTGGTGTGAAAGTTTTGCTTGCCTCTGGGAAAAGCGTTAGGCAATAACGAATCA
The DNA here is from genome assembly GCA_945885625.1 of Bifidobacterium breve. Taxonomy (GTDB): domain Bacteria; phylum Actinomycetota; class Actinomycetes; order Nanopelagicales; family Nanopelagicaceae; genus Planktophila. The sequence goes on from CAMCYS010000012.1 coordinate 625, forward strand.
TTCCAAAGGTACCGACTTTATCCAGCACGCCAAGCAACAGCACCGAAGTTCCAGGTGTTGCAGAAGAGGCTGCATCTGGCAACCAGGTATGGAATGGCCATAGTGGTGCCTTGATTGCAAATGCGATAAAGAATCCCAGGAATAAAAAGTTCTGCGTTGTTGAACTCATCTCTAGATTTGCTAGTTTGGCTAAATCAAAAGTATGACCACCTTGATCGCCAGACATTACATAGAGAGCAATGATTGATGCGAGCATCAATAGACCACCAAAAAGGCTGTAGAGCAAGAACTTAACTGCAGCTGCTGAACGCTTGCCAGTGCCGTATCCCCCGATTAGGAAGTAAACCGGTACTAACATCGCTTCGAAAATTACGTAGAAGAGGAACACATCGGTGGCGCTAAAGACACCGATCATCATGGTCTCTAGAACCAAAATTAGAATATAGAAAGTCTTAACGCTCCAGCGGCCACCTTGCGCTTCATTCCAGCCGGCCAAAATTACGATTGGTGCCAAAATAACTGACATCAAAATTAGCACTAGGGCGATTCCATCAATACCTACAGCGTAATTAATGCCAAATGAAGGGATCCAGCTGCGCACTTCAACGAACTGTAAATCAGTGTTATCGCGCTGGAATTGAACGGCCATCGCAATTGCCGAAGCTGCAGTTACCAAAGTGGTACCGAATGCGAATTGTTTAGCTCGTAGTTCGGCGCCCTTAGGCAAAGTCGCTAGTAGGGCTGCACCAATTAGTGGCAGCAGCGCTGTCAGAGAGATCCAATTGATGGTCATTGCGTAATCACCCAGATTCCAAGCACGATTGCGGCAGCGCCAACCAAAATCAGTGCCGAATAAGTACGAACATAACCAGTTTGGCTCTTTCGCAACCCGGAACCAGAACCAATTGCCATAGTGCCGACGCCATGGACTGCGCCATCAATTACTTTCTCATCAACTGCAATGAGGGTCTTGGTGAGTGCTTGGCCAGGGCGCATAAAGATTGCTTCGTTAGCCGCATCCTGTAGCAAGTCTTGCCGAACTATTTTCGTTAGCGCTGAAACGCTTTCGGGTGCCACATTTTCAACTGGACGGCGCACATACATCATGACCGCAATTGACACGCCAATTAAAACCATGGTTAGCGCAAGACCGGAAACTACGATTGGTGGAAGCAGATAAGTATGTTCGCCATGTTCATGTGCTGCAACAACTGGTTCTAACCAATGAACTAAAGCATCACCGCGGGTGAACAAGTAGCCAGATACAACTGACCCAATTGCCAAAATTGCCATTGGTAGCCACATTAAAATTGGTGATTCATGTGGATGAACATCGTCATCCCAACGCTTTGTGCCGGTAAAGGTAAGAATCATTACGCGAGTCATGTAGAAAGCGGTAAGTCCTGCGCCGAAGAGTGTGATCGAGCCAAGCAGAATTCCTTTTATTCCACCAGCATTTAGCGCCGTTTCAATAATCATGTCCTTGGAATAGAAGCCCGCAAATGGTGGAACCCCAATAATTGCTAAGTAACCAAGGCCAAAGGTAATAAAGGTAATCGGCATGAACTTACGCAAAGCGCCATATTTACGCATATTTACTTCATCATTCATACCATGCATAACTGAGCCAGCACCAAGGAACATGCCCGCCTTGAAGAATCCGTGAGTTAACAAGTGCATGATTGCGAAGGCATAACCAGCTGGGCCAAGGCCAGCAGCCAAAGTCATGTAGCCGATCTGCGACATGGTTGAAGCTGCAAGTGCTTTCTTGATGTCATCTTTGGCAGTACCGATAACGGCACCGAATAGCAATGTAATTGCGCCAACGATTACAACTAATAGTTGAGCAGTTGGAGCTGCATCGAAAATAAAGTTTGAGCGAGTAATCAAATAGACACCAGCGGTAACCATGGTCGCTGCATGGATAAGAGCAGATACCGGAGTTGGGCCAGCCATTGCATCGCCCAGCCATGCTTGCAACGGGAACTGCGCAGATTTACCAGCCGCCGCAATTAACAACATAATGCCAATTGCGGTCAAAGTTGTAGTTGATGCTTTAGGTGCAGCTTCCTCGATGCCAGCAAATGACACAGTGCCCATAGACGCGAATGCAATCATGATCGCAAGAGAAAGACCTAAGTCACCAACGCGGTTCATTACAAAAGCTTTCTTCGCAGCAGTTGCATAAGTTGGCTTTTGATTCCAGAAACCAATCAATAGGTAAGAAGCTAAACCAACGCCTTCCCAGCCGACATAAAGATTTAAGTATGAGTCGCCAAGCACTAGAAGGAGCATCGAGGCAATAAAAAGGTTTAAGTAAGCAAAGAAACGGCGGCGATCGAGATCATGTGACATATATGAGATTGAGTAAATATGAATCAAAGTGCCAACACCAGTAATTAATAGTACGAAACAAATTGAAAGTTGATCAAGTAAGAGTGAAGCATCTACATTAAATGAGCCAACGCTGATCCAAGTGAAGAGTTTCTGAGTCATCGCTCGTTCTTCGGCTGGTTGAGCCAACATCTGTGTGAATAGATAAGCGCCAACGCCAAATGAGCTAGCTGAGGCCAAGGTGCCTAATAAATGGCCCCATTTATTGGCTTTTCGGCCGGCTAGCAGTAGCGCCGCAGAGCTAAAAAGCGGGATAGCGATTAAATAAACAATTAAATTTGAAGTCATTTAAATTATCGCTTCAATAGGTTGGCATCATCAACTGATGCGGATCGACGAGAACGGTAGATGGTCACAATAATCGCTAGTCCAACTACAACTTCACAGGCTGCAACAACCATGGTGAAGAAAGCCACGACTTGGCCTTCTAAGTTGCCATTGATGCGAGAGAAAGTCACAAAAGATAAGTTGGCTGCATTAAGCATTAACTCGATGCACATGAAAACCACGATTGCATTGCGACGAATAACAACACCGACGGCGCCAATTGTGAAGAGTAGGGCCGATAGATATAGATAATTAGCGGAATCCATTACTTATCCTCCGCAGCATTGTCATTGTTATCTAACTGATATTGCGCTGAATCCAACATATCGCCACGGGCTTTCAAAGTTGCTGAAATTGAAGTTGGTGCCGGTGTTCCATCTGGCAATAAGGCTGGAACATCGACGGCATTATGAAGCGCGAATACACCTGGGCCGGGTAAACCAGCGGCAGCTGCCAATGAACCGGAACGGAAACGAGCTTGTGACTGTTCGCGTTGAGAAACTCGCTTTACGGTTCGTTCGTGATGCGCCAAAACCATGGCACCGACGGCCGCGGTAATTAGAAGAGCTGAGATGACTTCAAAGGGCCAGACATAGTCACTGAAGATCAATTGCGCTAAGCCTTCGACATTTCCTTCCGCGTTGGCATCTGATAGACCAGCAGTTGAGCGACCCAATGTGGCACGACCCAAGAGCGAAATTAGTAGCCCACCAAAACCAACGGATGCGGTAATTGCGATCCAGCGCAGACCTTTGATCGTTTCAGTCAGTGATTCAGAAGAATCAACACCAACTAGCATCAGAATAAATAAGAAGAGCATCATTACGGCGCCGGTATAAACAACAATCTGCACAATGCCTAGGAAAGCAGCGTCCTGGGCTATGTAGAAGATAGCCAGTGTGACCATTATCCAAGCTAGCAAAATTGCGGAGTGCACAGCTTTTTTCACCGTCAACATGCCAATTGCGGCGACAACTGCCAACGGTGCCAAAATATAAAAAAGCACTGCTTCAGGTTGAGCAGTTTGACCTAACTCAAGTGCGTAATTAATCAATTGCTGACCTCCTGTGACGGATGCGAACTCTTGATCTCGTTCTTGTAGTAATTAGTATCAGTCGTGTTTGGATACATTGGATGCGGTGGCATTAACATTCCCGCCCGAAGCGGTGCCAATAAATCTTCTTTTTCAAAAATTAACTTCGCACGGGTTTCATCAGCTAGCTCGTATTCATTAGTCATAGTTAGCGCACGAGTTGGACATGCCTCGATGCAAAGACCGCAGAAAATACAACGCAGATAATTAATCTGATAAACCCGACCATAGCGCTCTCCTGGGGACATGCGATGTTCGTCAGTATTAGCTGCGCCTTCAACATAAATGGCATCAGCTGGGCATGCCCAAGCACACAACTCGCAACCGATGCACTTTTCTAAGCCATCGTCATACCGGTTAAGTTGATGGCGGCCATGGAAACGTTCAGCCGTTGGTTCTTTAACTTCTGGGTAATTAACTGTATTTACTTTCTTGAACATCGTTGCGAAAGTAACCCAGAAACCTTGCATCTGACTAAATAAGTTCTTGGGACCAGTCTGCTCAATCTGCGCAAATTCAATATCGTTAACGGAGATCTCTTTTTCATTCATTGGTTCGATTTGCTCAGACATTATTGATCTCCTCTCTTTCCAGTTGAGACATTAATGGTTGACACCTTGATCGGAAGTTGTGGGATGGCAAATTCTGGTTCAGATACCTCGGCAACGGGAGCGTTCTTCTTCTTATTCTTGGCATTTTCGAAGCCGAAATTAACCAACATAACAAGTAGCACAACCCCGCTAGCAAAGGCCACTGTGGCTGCTCTTGAGGCTCCAGTTAGCGAAAGAACTCGCAATGTCGCCACGATCATGATCCAGGCTAGGGAAACTGGAATTAAAACTTTCCAGCCAAATTGCATGAACTGGTCATAACGCATTCGAGGCAATGTGCCACGCAACCAGACGAATACAAAGAAGAAGAGAATTACTTTGGCAAAGAACCAGACCATCGTGAACCAGCCACCAAGCCATGCTTCAGTGAAGCCAAGTCCAGGCGGTGCGTGGTAGCCACCTAAGAACAAAGTTGTCGCAAGTGCTGAAACTGCGATGATGTTTACATATTCAGCTAAGAAAAAGAGCGCAAATTTTAGTGATGAATACTCTGTATGGAAGCCACCAACTAATTCACCTTCAGCTTCAGCTAAATCAAATGGGGCGCGATTTGTTTCGCCAACCATTGAAATTGCAAAAATAACGAAGGATGGGAATAGAACAACTCCGTACCACCACTGTTGCTGCGCTGCGACAATTTCTGAAGTAGACATTGAGCCGGCGTAGATGAAGACCGCAACTAGTGAAAGTCCCATCGCAATTTCATATGAAATAACTTGAGCGCTTGAACGAAGGCCACCAAGTAATGGATAAGTAGAACCAGAAGACCAGCCTGCTAACACAATGCCATAAACACCAATTGAGGCGATCGCCAAAACGTAGAGAACGCCTACTGGAATATCAGTTAACTGCATTGCCGTAACTTTTCCGAACAAGGTGACTTGGCCAGAGAAAGGAATAACTGCGAATGACATAAAGCAAGTAGTTACGCTGATAATTGGCGCAACGATGAAGACGACTTTATCGGCAGCAGCTGGGATCAAATCTTCCTTAAGGGCTAACTTAACGCCATCAGCTAAAGATTGAATTAGGCCAAATGGACCAACCCGGTTAGGGCCAAGGCGCTGTTGCATACGAGCAACCAGACGACGTTCGCCCCATACCGACATGAGGGTCAGCAATACGCACAAAGCAAAGACCAATAGGGCTTTTACGCCGATTAGCCAGCCTGGATCATTTGCGATTAATTGAGCATTTGTCATGCTTTCACCACCGTTACTACTGAATTATGCGCGACCCCTAAATTGGCAAGCAGTTGCGAACCAGCAGAGTTGCGCGGCGCCCATACTGCATCGTCGTGAATATTCTCAACCAGGGCTGCCAACATGACCCAACCATTGCCATTTGAGATTCTTAACAAATCGCCATCAACAACACCAAGAGCAGCTGCTCGCTTTGGTGAAATCACTGCAACTGTGCGACGGGCTGTGCCAGCTAAATTCTCTTCGCCCTTTTGCAGAGTTCCTAAATCTAGCAAGCGTCGCCAAGAAGTAAGAACAGCTTGGTCGCCAGATACCGAATGCGCAGATGCCATTGAAACACTTGGTGTCGCAACCGATGCACCATCCCAGTTTCCGATAGTGGCAATTTCTTTTGCGGCATTAGCAACTGTGCCCAGTGAGATGGAATGACCCAGCTCATCAGCAATCATCGAAAGAATTCGCAAATCACTACGGTTTAGCGAATCAACGGCAGTCTCAAACTCGCGAGCACGGCCCTCCCAATTAAGGAATGATCCGCTCTTTTCGGTAATTGCGGCAACCGGCAAAATTACATCGGCGTACTTAGTTACTTCGCTATTGGCGATTTCGAGTGAAACCACAAATGCTTTCTCAAGTGCTGCGATTGTGCCGGCTGGACTAGGCCCATCAAGTGGATCTACACCGCCAACCAAAAGAGCTGAAATTTGTCCGCTATTTACATCGGCAATAATTTGATCTGCGTTACGGCCGATCTCACTTGGCAATGAATCAACGTTCCAGAGAGATGCAATATCAACTCGGGCTGCGGCATCAGATACTGGGCGACCACCAGGCAATAAATTGCCGATAGCACCGGCAGCTAGTGCGCCACGTTCACCAGCACGACGCGGAATCCAAGCCAACTTTGCGCCAGTGCGATCAGCTAAGGCCGCTGTAGCGCTTAACAAGCCCGCACTTTCGGCAGCGCGTTCGCCTACCAAAATTACCGACTTATTGGTGAGCTCTTGAGTAGCAACTGCGGCTGCTTCTTGGCCAGGTTGTACACAAATGAAGTTAGCACTTAACTTTTCAACGGCAATTGATTCTTTGCTGCCGATTGAAGTTACCTTCAGCGCGCGCTTCTTGAATTGCTTGTTGATACGTAGGAAAACAATTGGTGATTCTTCTTCTGGTTCAAAACCAACTAGAAGAACGTGATCGGCTTTATCAATGTCGCGATAAGTAGTTGAGTTGTTAACAACACGGGCTGCTAAGAATTCACGTTCTTCATCCGAGGAAATCCGAGAACGGAAATCAATATCGTTTGTGCCAAGAGCTACGCGTGCAAACTTGCTGTAACCGTAAGCATCCTCATAAGTCGCGCGGCCACCAACTAGAACTGCGGCGCCACGACTTAAACCGGCAGCAGCTGCCGAAATTGCTTCTGGCCAGGATGCGGTAACTAGTTCGCCGCTTTCATCTCGAATTTGCGGAACAGTTAAACGATCAGTTGCAGTTACATACTTAAATGCCCAGCGACCCTTATCGCAGTTCCACTCTTCGTTAACTTCAGCATCATCGCCAGCTAAACGGCGTAGCGTCTTGCCGCGACGGACATCGGTACGTAGATCGCAACCTGAGGCGCAATGCTCGCAAGCGGATGGCGTTGAAACTAAATCAAATGGACGAGCACGGAAACGGTATGAAGTTCCGGTGAGCGCACCTACTGGACAGATTTGAACAGTGTTGCCAGAGAAATAAGATTTAAATGGATCTTCTTCGTAAATTCCAACTTGTTGTAGAGCGCCACGTTCGTTCAAAGTAATAAATGGATCGCTAGCAATTTGATCTGAGAAACGAGTACAGCGAGCACAAAGAACACAACGCTCGCGATCAAGTAGAACTGAAGATGAAATCGCAACTGGCTTCTCAAAGGTGCGCTTTACGCCATCGAGGCGCATCTCGGGATTTCCGTTGCTCATGGCTTGGTTTTGCAGTGGGCACTCGCCACCCTTATCGCAGACTGGGCAATCTAGTGGATGGTTAGCCAACAAAAGCTCCATCACACCTTTTTGTGCTTTATCGGCAACTGGTGAAGTTAATTGAGTTTTTACAATCATGCCTGGTTCAACTGGAATTGTGCAGGAAGCTTGTGGCTTTGGAAATGCCCGGCCATTAATTTCAATATCAACTAAACATTGGCGACAAGCACCAACTGGATCAAGTAATGGGTGATCACAGAAACGTGGAATCTGGATGCCCAGTTTTTCAGCGGCGCGAATTACTAAGGTGCCTTTTGGAACCGTTACTTCAAAGCCATCAATAACTAAGGTGATTTGCTCAACGATTACATCGGTATCTGGAGTCACTATGCATCAGCTCCTTCAAATAGCGTGCTGGCAATTGGATCAAATGGGCAAGCGCCATTTGTAACATGTGCGATGTATTCGTCGCGGAAATATTTGATTGAAGAAGTTATTGGGCTGGTAGCACCATCGCCAAGTGCGCAGAAAGAACGCCCCATGATGTTGTCGCAAAGATCTAACAACTTCGCTAAATCTGCCTCAGAGCCTTTACCGTCTTCAAGATCGCGCAGAATCTGCACCAACCACCAAGTGCCTTCGCGACATGGTGTGCACTTTCCACAAGATTCATGCTTGTAGAACTCAGTCCAACGCAACACGGCGCGAACTACACAAGTAGTTTCATCGAAAATTTGAAGTGCTTTAGTGCCGAGCATTGAACCCGCGCCAGCTACACCTTCGTAATCAAGTGGCACATCTAGATGTTCGTCAGTAAAAAGTGGCGTTGAAGATCCACCAGGCGTCCAGAACTTTAGCTTGTGGCCTTTGCGCATTCCGCCAGATAGTTCGAGGATTTCACGCAACGTGATTCCAAGTGGTGCTTCGAATTGTCCAGGGTTTACTACGTGGCCAGAGAGTGAGTAAAGCGTGGTTCCCTTGCTCTTTTCAGTGCCCATTGATTGATACCACTCAGCGCCATTAGCAACAATTGCTGGAACCGAGGCGATCGATTCGACGTTATTTACAACAGTTGGGCGCGCATACAAACCAGCAATAGCTGGGAAAGGTGGGCGTAAACGTGGTTGACCACGGAAACCTTCAAGTGAATCAAGCAACGCAGTTTCTTCGCCGCAAATATAGGCACCTGCGCCAACGTGTAGAACCAACTCGACGCCATTACCTAAGTAACCAGCTGCGTAGGCATCTTCAATTGCTTGGTTCATTCGGCGAACTACATGAGTTACTTCGCCGCGAATATAAATGAAAGCATGCTTTGCGCGAATTGCGTGAGCTGCAATTATGCAACCTTCAATAAGTACGTGCGGGTTAGCCATTAATAGCGGCGTATCTTTACAAGTACCTGGTTCTGATTCGTCAGCATTTACAACTAAATAGTGATCTTTGTTATCGCCTTGTGGAATAAAACCCCACTTCATGCCAGTAGGAAAACCAGCACCCCCGCGACCACGTAAACCAGAATCTTTTACAAGTTGAATTACGGCATCGGGATCCATCGCAAGTGCCTTTGCAGATGCGGTATAGCCACCATGACGCTTATAAGCTGCAATGGTAAAAGAATCTTTTTCATCCCAATGTGCCGAAAGTACGGGCGCAAGTTTTGTCATTACTTACCTTCCTTGCTTAGCTTTAAGCCGAGTAACGTTGGCTCACCAGCTTGAACGCCTTCATTTGCGAGTCCATCATTTACGCCAGCTAAAACTGCCGATGCTTCTTTCCAAGTTACCAATTTGTTTGGACCGCGAGTTGGTGGCTTAGGATTTCCGGTGCGCATTGAATCAACCAAATCTTTTGCAGACTGCACAGTTTGGTTATCGTAGAACTCCCAGTTGGCCATAACTACAGGTGCGTAATCGCAAGCCGCATTACATTCAATGTGCTCAAGTGAAACTTTGCCATCGGCTGTGACCCCGTCGTTTTCAATGCCCAAATGCTCTTTCAAGCCCGCGAAAATAGCGTCTCCGCCCATGACTGCGCATAACGTGTTGGTACAAACTCCAACGTGGTACTCGCCCACTGGCTGATTCTTGTATTGAGTGTAGAAAGTTGAAACCGCTGTTACCTCAGCATTTTCTAGCTCCAATAAATCAGAAATAATTTCGATGCCTTCATTATTTATAAAGCCAGTAATTGATTGACTGTAGTGAAGTAACGGCATGATTGCTGAACGCTTACGTGGATAGCGCGCAATAATGGCTTCCATTACGGCTAACTGATCATCGGTATATGCCATTAGCGATCAACTCCGCCCATAACCGGATCAATCGAGGCTACTGCGCCGATAATGTCGGCAACCATGCTGCCTTCGCACATCGCAGAAGTTGATTGAAGATTATTAAAAGATGGTTCGCGAAAGTGAACTCGGTATGGACGAGTGCCGCCATCTGATACTAAGTGCACGCCAAGTTCGCCACGAGGTGATTCAACAGCAACATAAACTTGCCCAGCTGGAACTTGGAAACCTTCAGTAACTAACTTGAAGTGATGGATCAAAGCTTCCATTGATTCGCCCATAATTTCGCGAATGTGATCAAGTGAGTTACCCATTCCATCATTGCCAACTGCCAGTTGTGATGGCCAAGCAATTTTCTTATCGGCAACCATTACTGGCTGGCCTTCGGATTTTTCTAACTTGTCACATGCTTGTTCAATGATGCGAAGTGATTGTTCAAGTTCAGCAATACGAATTAGGAAACGACCATAAACATCGCAAGAATCGGCAGTAACAACATCGAAGTCATATTGCTCGTAACCACAATACGGCGCCATCTTGCGCAGATCCCAAGGCAAACCAGTTGAACGAAGAACTGGGCCAGTAATACCAAGCGTTGTCGCACCGGCTAGATCTAAGTAACCAATACCTTCAGTGCGCTTCATCCAGATTGAGTTACCAACTAGGAGTTTTTCGTTATCTTTAAAGTTTTTGCGAAGTTCAGCGACAGTCTCGCGGATCTTGGCAATAGCGCCCTTTGGTAGATCTTGGGCAACGCCACCTGGGCGAACATAGGCCATATTCATGCGTAAACCTGAAACTAATTCGAAGATATCTAGCACTCGTTCGCGCTCGCGGAAACAGAAAATCATCGGCGAAAGAGCGCCAAGTTCGAGGGCACCAGTGCCGAGAGCAACCATGTGAGATGAGATGCGATTGAACTCCATCATCATGACGCGAATTTGGTTTGCGCGCTCTGGGGCTTCGATACCTAGAAGTTTTTCAACCCCTAAACAGTAAGCAGTTTCATTGAAAATTGGTGATAAATAATCCATACGAGTCACGAAAGTAACGCCTTGAGTCCAACTGCGATACTCAGTGTTTTTTTCAATACCGGTGTGAAGGTATCCGATTCCGCAACGAACTTCAGTAACAGTTTCGCCTTCAAGTTCTAGAACTAAGCGAAGCACACCGTGAGTTGATGGGTGCTGAGGACCCATATTTACGACAACACGCTCTTCTTTTGCTTGACCGATTTCGGTAACTAAGGAATCCCAATCGCCGCCAGTAACTGAGAAAACAGTTCCTTCGGTAGTTTCGCGAGAGGACGCGTATGGATCTACGTATGTGCTCACTTGTATGACCTACGTTCACTCGGTGGCGGCACTGTTGCACCTTTGTACTCAACTGGAATTCCGCCGAGTGCATAATCTTTACGTTGTGGATGTCCTTGCCAATCATCCGGCATCAAGATGCGAGTTAATCCTGGATGACCATCAAAAATAATTCCGAACATGTCAAAAGTTTCGCGTTCGTTCCAGTTGTTGCCAGCCCAAACTTCGACCAGTGAAGGAATGTGTGGATCTGAGTCAGCAACGCTAACTTCGAGACGAATACGTTGATTGTTTGTCATCGATAGCAATGGATAAACCGCATGAAGTTCGCGATTGGTATCGGCTGGATAATGGACACCGCTAACACCTAAACAATTTTCAAACTTTAGGCGATCGCGCAAAATAAGTGCTACTTCGACTAAACGTTCGCGTTTGATGTGAAGTGTTAGTTCGCCGCGGTCAACAACTATGCGCTCAATTGCATCAGCAAAGTCGGGATAAGCACGCTCTAAATCATCGGCAACTTGATCAAAATAGCCACCAAATGGGCGCTCAGTTGAGCCTGGCGAAACTTGGTTACGGACTAAGCCGCCATAGCCTGAAGTATCACCGGTTCCATGAATTCCAAAGGAACCGCGCTGGTCATCACTCATTACGCTAACAACCCCTTCATTTGATGGGTTGGAAGAGCGGCAAGAGCTGCAGCTTCAACATTTTTAATTACTAGTTCGCGGTTTGGACCAAGTTTTTCAACATAAATTTGATCGTGCAGTTTAAGAATTGCATCCATCAACATCTCTGGGCGTGGTGGGCAGCCAGGAAGATAAATATCAACTGGTACTACGTGATCAACGCCTTGGACAATTGCGTAATTGTTAAACATTCCGCCGGAAGATGCACATGCACCCATTGCGATAACCCATTTTGGTGCTGCCATTTGGTCATAAATCTGGCGGAGAACTGGCGCCATCTTGTTTGAAACGCGACCGGCTACGATCATTAAATCTGCTTGTCGTGGGGATGCGCGGAAAACTTCCATGCCGAAACGCGCTAAGTCGTATCGACCCGCACCTGCTGCCATCATTTCAATTGCACAACAGGCCAGACCAAAAGTTGCTGGCCAGAGTGAGTTCTTGCGCATGTAACCGGCAAGTTTTTCAACTGAAGTTAATAAAAAGCCACTTGGTAATTTCTCTTCTAAACCCATTTTAAATTAATCCCATTCCAATCCACCGCGGCGCCAGACATAGGTAAAAGCTACGAATACAGTGGCGATGAAGATTCCCATTTCAACTAATCCAAAGAGGCCAAGTTGATCAAAACTGACCGCCCATGGATAAAGGAAAACAATTTCGATATCAAAAATAATAAAGAGCATCGCCGTTAAGAAATACTTGACTGGAAAACGCCCACCTTCGGCAGCTTGTGGTGAAGGTTCGATTCCGCATTCATACGCATCAGCCTTGGCTCGGTTATAGCGAGCTGGGCCAGTGACTAGGGAGATGCCGACTGAGAAGATGGCGAATCCGAAGCCAATTACCCCAATTACCAGAATGGGGATATACGGATTGCTTGTTCCAGTCACGAGCGTAATCCTAATCTCGGGTAAGCAATGGTCATGACCGCTACGGTGCTACCGCGCTGTGAACTGCAACAACCCCGCCAGTTAAATTTTGCCAACCAACATCTCGCCAACCAGCGGCTTTAATATTTCCGGCTAACTGACTTTGATTTGGCCAGGCTCTAATTGATTCAGCTAGATAGATGTAGGCATCGGGATTTGAAGATGTTTTGCCGGCGATAAAGGGCAGAGCGCGCATTAGGTAATTGGTATAAATGGTACGAAACGGGCGCCAGACTGGGGCGCTAAATTCGCAGATCACAATGCGACCTCCGCTCCTGGTTACCCGAAGCATCTCGCGCAGAGCAAGGTCAAAATCATTGGTATTTCTTAGGCCAAAAGAGATGGTCACCAGGTCAAATTCACCATCTTTAAAGGGCAAATTCAAGGCATCGGCCTTGGTAAATGGCAGATGCGGACGAGCTTTGCGGCCAGCAGCCAACATTCCTTCCGAGAAATCAGCCGGAATCACATCGGCGCCAGCAGCTGCCAGTGGCTCTGAGGATGATCCAGTTCCGGCGGCTAGATCAAGAATCTTCATGCCGGGCTTTGGGGCAATAATTGCGGTGGTTGCGCGGCGCCAAACTTTAGTGCGACCCAAACTGAGCAAGTCATTTACCAGGTCATAGCGTTTGGCGACTCCGTCGAACATGGCGGCTACTTCATCAGGGTCTTTATTGAGATTAGCGCGCGACATAGGTGCATTCTCTCTGAAGGTAGGCTCGGCTACAACTTCAATTGCGGTTCTGCCAATTATTTACTCCCAGAAAGGGCGCAACGATGATGATCTCGATCAATACCGTCCGCCTGGGTGAGCATTTGCCGCTATTTGATCTACTGCCAGCTGATGCTCCGATTGCCTGGGTGCGCGGTGGCGATGGTCTAGTTGGTTGGGGTGTTCATGCCAGCACCACCGTCAGCGGTCCAAATAGATTTAATGATGCGCGCAATTGGTGGCATCAACAATTAGAGAAATTTTCTGTTGCCGATGCCGTACACGTAAGTGGTACTGGGGCAATTTTATTTACCTCTTTTTCGTTTTCAGAATCTGAAGAATCGGTGTTGATAATTCCCAAAGTGATTGTTGGCCAACGTAATGGAAAATCTTGGTTAACCTGGATCGGCGAAACTGCGCAACCTATTTTACCTACGGTAAAAACTATTTCTAATCCGGTTAATTTGACTTGGCAAAATGAATTAATCAGCCAGAGTGATTGGGAGGAACAGGTAACTAAATTAGTTCGCGAAATTCAGAGCGGCAATGTGGATAAAGTTGTTTTAGCGCGCGATCAAAGTGCAAAAGCAGATAGTGAAATTGATGTTCGCAGCGTCTTACGCAATTTAGCGCGCGAATATCCATCTACTTGGAATTTTGCAGTTGATGGCTTAGTTGGCGCTACGCCTGAACTATTACTGCGATTAAATAAAGGCATGGTTACTTCGCGGGTTTTAGCTGGCACGATTAGTAAGACGGGCGACGACGAACGTGATCTTGCATTAGCTGGTTCGTTGGCAAGATCATCGAAAGATCTAGAAGAACATAATTACGCGGTGCGCTCAGTTGCCGAAGCTCTCGAACCGTTCTGTTCTTCAACTAACGTTCCTGAATCACCTTTTGTTCTTCACTTAACTAATGTCATGCATCTGGCAACAGATGTAACTGGCGCACTCGCAGAGACCACAAAACAAGTTGACAGCTTCACACTGCTCGAAAAACTTCACCCATCAGCAGCAGTTTGTGGCACACCAACCCAGAAAGCGTTTGAGTTAATTGCCGCCAATGAAGGCATAAAACGGGGCCGATATGCCGGTCCCGTGGGCTGGATTGATGCTTCGGGTGATGGCGAGTTAGGTATTGCGCTGCGTTGTGGTCAGATTTCTGGAATGGATATTCGAATCTTTGCCGGTTGCGGAATTGTCAATGGTTCATTGCCAGCAAAAGAGTTAGCTGAAAGCGAAGCAAAATTTGCGCCCATGCGCAGCGCTTTAAATTGATTCTAACTTAGCAACTAAGGCTTTTAGTTGTGCAGCGTTATCTTCGCGGCTAGGCATCTGACAAACCAAAACTGAAATTCCAGAAATTGGTTTAGCTAGCTCAGAAGTTAACTCAGCAAAAGATGAAATCGTCTTAGCACTTATTCCTAACCCATTTGCTATTTTTTCTAAATCTAATCCGTGTGGTGTTCCGAATACAGTTTCAAATCCCGCCACGCCTGCTTGTGGCAGAGTTGAAAAGATGCCGCCGCCATCATTATTAATTGTGATGATTCGTAAGTTAGTTGAAGTATTTCCAACTAACCCGGTTAGATCATGCAAGAAAGCTAAATCACCAATGACTGCAGTTGCACTCTGACGAGCCGTTGCTATTCCAAGTGCCGTTGAAATGTTTCCATCGATGCCAGCCAAGCCACGATTGGCAAAGGTTTCAACACCTGTGCGAGCTGATGCAAAACTTTCGATATCGCGAATCGGACGAGAAGATGCCATAAAAATCACGCCTGACAATTTCTTTGCTAACTCACGAGCTAAAGCGCTTTCCGACCAATTTGAAATCTCGGATACCAATTTAGCAGTGCGTTGACTTAGCTTCTGCCATTGTTCAAGCCATTCCAAATCAGCCGGCTTAGAAACCACTTGAGGTGCTGCGATAAATCGCTGATCGGCAACACGATAGGTATCTACCGTTTCCATGCGCGGATCAATCACAATCTGTGATTTAGCCGAGGCAATAAGGGCATTTATCGAACGTGAAAGCGTTGTACGACCAATTATTACGGCAGTTTCAGGGCTTAAGTTCTTGCGGATTGCAGGCGAAGCTAAGAAAAGTGCAGCATGTGCAATTGCATCAGGAAAGGAAAGCGGATCTTCGGCAATAACTGGCCAATTCAGATCATTCGCAATTTGCGCAACTTCAGAGACGGTTAAGCCGCCTCGATCATGTCCAATAACTAGAACGCCACGCGCCGTATTTACTTTCAAGGTTCCGGCTGGCTTGCCCGCTGGTTTAACTCTGGGAATAACTTTGATTTCATTCAGCCAAGTGCTGTCCTGATCAGGAAGAAGCGGTTCTTCAAATTGTAAATTTAAATGAACTGGGCCACGGTGTAGCGAGTCAAGTGGCAGTTCGAGTGGGAATACTCCCCCCGAGATATCTGCAAAGTAACGCACAGCGTTACCAAAGATTCGAGCTTGCTCAGTTGTTTGATTGGCACCAGTTCGACGCAAAATAGCAGGGCGATCTGCCGTTAGAACTAACAATGGCACATTGCTGTGATGCGCCTCTAGCACTGCCGGATGATAATTAGCTACTGCTGTGCCACTGGTGCAAACAATCGGAACCGGGCGACCGCTCGCTTTGGCTAAACCCAAAGCAAAATACGCAGCTGATCTTTCATCAATCCGAATATGTAGTTTAAGCAAAGATTTTTCAGCTGCGGCATACATAGCCAGCGATAGCGGTGCATTGCGTGACCCTGGTGAAATAACTGCATCAGTAATGCCTGCTTCAATTAATTGGCGAACAACTACGCGAGCAAGTGATGTTGAGGTATTCACCAGGTCCAGCCTTTCGCCTTAATTTCACTTTCGGCACCAGCATAAAAGGCACGTTTTGTGCGCTCTTGCCACCAAGTTAACCGCTCGACTGGAACAGCATACTTCGCTAATAAATCACCGTCTGGTGAAATTGGGTTAACTTCAAGCTGACCATTAAGCAGCGGTAAATCGGCAATATCAGCGCTCAATAGTTGGCCCGTGGCTAAGCCGCATGCGTAATCAAGAGAAGGCAATGAGGCGGCAAGTTGTAAGCCATAGCTAATTCCGACAGCGCTATCTAGCGCGCTGGATACCACTAGCGGCAATTTGTGGTGCGCGGCAATTTCGCGAGCTCGGGTAACGCCACCAAGTGGCGCAACTTTTAACATCAAAATATCAACTGCGCCTTGCAGATCAATTGCAAAGGGATCAGCTGCTTTTCGAATCACTTCATCACCAGTTACCTTTATCTCAATCTTGAGTTTTTCTTTCAATAGCCTCAACTCTTCTAGCGTGGCACAAGGTTGTTCAACATATTCCAGCGGCCCAACTTCTTCATAAATTTTATGGAGGTTGATGAGGGCTTGATCAACGCTCCAGCCACCATTTACATCAAGTCTTAGTTTGGCTTTCGGTAGCAAGGATCGAACCTGAGCAACTCGCACAATATCCTCAGTCAGACTCTCACCAACTTTAATTTTTACTGTGTCACATCCGGCAAAAGATTGCAGTAGCTCTGCAATCTCTTGGGCGCTATTTAGCGAAGGCAGAGTTGCATTGACTTTAATAAAATCACGATATGCCATCGGGGCTGGGTTCGTTGCTGCATCTATTGCGCTTAATAACCAAGTTGAACTTTCGCGATCGTCATATTCAAGAAATGGTGCGAATTCGCCCCAACCAGCCGGGCCTTTAAATAAGGCAACTTCACGTACCGTGATGCCGCGAAATTTACTTTTTAGCGGCAGCGCAACTACCTGCAAGGAAGCAAGTAATTGATCAATCATTTAAGTAGTTACGGGCGCTTTGGGAACTTGCCGAAATCAGGTGCGCGCTTTTCTTTATAAGCATCGCGACCTTCTTGACCTTCTTGGGTCATGTAGAACAACAAGGTCGCATCGCCGGCTAGTTGCTGCACGCCTGCTAAACCATCGTCGGCAGCATTCATGCTCGCTTTAAGTAAACGAAGTGCCATTGGCGAATTGCGTAACATTTCACGACACCAAGAAACTGTTTCGGCTTCTAATTCAGCCAGCGGAACAACTGTGTTAACTAAGCCCATCTGCAGCGCTTCTTGCGCATCATATTGCCGAGTCAAAAACCAAATTTCACGCGCTTTCTTCTGGCCCACACTTGCCGCCAGTAATCCAGAGCCATATCCACCATCAAAAGAACCAACCATTGGGCCAGTCTGACCAAAGAGCGCGTTATCGGCGGCAATTGTTAAATCACAGACCACATGCAGAACGTGTCCGCCACCGATTACCCAGCCAGCAACCATGGCAACTACTGGTTTTGGAGTGCGACGAATTTGCACTTGTAGATCTAAAACATTGAGTCGACCGATACCTTGTTTAGCAAGATCATCATCACCAAGGTAGCCATCGTCACCGCGAACACTTATATCGCCACCTGAACAAAATGCTTGGGTGCCTTCGCCCGTGAAAATAATTACACCGACTTCTGAGTTATCGCGCGCTAAATCAAAGGCGCTCTTTAGTTCGGCTAGCGTTTGAGGGCGAAACGCATTGTGAACTTCAGGTCGATTTATTGTAATTTTTGCAATGCCATCGCCAACTTCAAACTTAATGTCTTTGAAGTTCTCGCCACCTGGAGCGGTTTTCCACTTCGGAATCTCGCGACTTCCAAAATCTCGCTTAATTGGCTTACTCATTTTTCCTCCAGGAAGTGAAAGCTTGGTCTAGGAGCGATAGCCTACGGGCGATATGGATACCAAGTCACAACGAATAGTGAGCCCAATAGACGGGGCGTGGTCAACCACACAAATAATGGCCAGCCTTGCTAAGGCGCTAGTTGGCGATGGTCCAGCCCTGGGCTTTGGCGCCGTAACTAGTACTGAGGTTGAACCAAAGGTAGCAATTCTGGTTACCTCGACTGGAAGCTCCGGCGCTAACAAGGAATTCTCATTGAGCGCAAGCGCGCTGTTAGCTTCAGCAAAAGCGTCTAATAAATATTTGAATGCGCATTTTGGCGAAACTTGGTCACTTCTCCTGCCACTCACGCACATTGCTGCTGTCAATGTTTTGGTTCGCAGTTTAGAACTTGGAACTATTCCGGTTAATTTGGTTGGCTACAGCGGTGAATTTCCTAAAGTTGATTACACCGCGATTGTGCCGACACAACTTTATAACGCACTAAATGGCGATGATCGATTACTCAGGCATCTACAAAGCGCTAAGGCGGTTCTAGTTGGTGGCGCTGCCTTAACTTCTGAACTTGAAGCGCAAGCTACGGCGGCCGGAGTTAAAGTTATAACAACTTATGGCATGTCTGAAACATCTGGTGGATGTGTTTATAACGGTGAACCGCTTGAAGGTGTTCAGGTTGTGATCGCTGAATCAGGGTTAATTAAAATATCAGGGCCAGTGCTGGCAAATAATTTAGATTTAGATGCACAAAATTATTTTGTAACTAGTGACCGTGGCAAATTAATTGATGGCCGATTGAAAGTTCTGGGTCGCGGTGACGATGTGATTATTTCTGGTGGTGAAAATATCTCACTCTCCGAAATCGAAGGCGCTATCTCGCAAAGCTTTGCCAACTTTGAGTTTGCTGCTTTTGCAATTTCTAGTGATAAATGGGGCCAAGAACTTCATATCGCTTCAGTTAATACACCAGCTGAATTCTCCGAGCGAGTTAAGAGTCTTTTGGTAGAAAAATTTGGTAACGCAGCTAAACCTAAGCGCTTCCATCAATTAAGTGAATTGCCCTTAATCGGTATCGGAAAAGTAGACCGAAGCGCACTTGCGCAATTAGCGACGAAGTCGGAGCACTGATTTTGAATAAGTGGTTAGTTGGTGCTCGTCCGCGCACACTTTCAGCTGCAATTGCGCCAGTATTGGTTGCAACGTCACTAGCAGGTAGTGATGCTGACTTCGCAATGGCTGGATTGGCACTGGTTGTCAGTTTGGCGCTTCAGGTTGGCGTTAATTACGCCAATGATTACTCTGACGGCATTAGAGGCACTGACGATAACCGAGTCGGCCCAATTCGATTAGTGGCCTCAGGTATAGCGAGTGCGAAATCAGTCAAGCAGGCCGCATTTATCTCTTTTGCGGTCGCTGCCGTTGTTGGTTTAGTACTCGCGCTTCTAACTTCACTTTGGCTAGTCGCAGTTGGCGCAGCTGCGATTTATGCTGCTTGGACCTACACCGGAAGCAAAAGACCTTACGGATATCTGGGCTTTGGTGAAATTTCGGTATTTTTATTCTTCGGGTTAGTAGCCACGGTGGGTTCGTATTACGTTCAGACTCAGGAAATAACTTGGCAGAGTTTTATTGTTGCAATTTCGATGGGTTGCCTAGCTTGCGCAATTCTGGCCATTAACAATCTCCGTGATCGCGCTCAAGATGAGCTAGTTGGCAAGCGCACCTTGGCAGTTCGGCTGGGTGACTCTCGTGCACGTAAATTATTCATCGGGCTTCTTTTGATTGCCCACTTGGCAGCCGTCGCGGTTCCTGGCGAAAATACTTTGCTCACATTACTGCTTCTGCCACAAACTCTAATAATCGTCAAAGAGGTCATTAGTGGTGCCACTGGGCCAGCCTTAATTCCATTACTTGGCAAGACCGGCCAGCTGCAACTCTGGTTTGCTCTGACTTTATCTCTTGCTTTGGTTTTGAATTAAGAAATCGCTAAACTAAACCCATGAGAGTTTTAGTCATAGTTCTAACGATCGCTATCCAGCTCTATGGATTAATCGATTGTGCACAACGCGAAGATAGCGAAGTACGTTCGCTACCTCGTTGGGGCTGGATTTTAATTATCATCTTGGGTCCGCTTGCTATTGGTGCAGTTGCCTACTTAATTGCCGGTCGACCAAAGCGTCCTGGTAAAGGTGGCAAGAAATCAAAGCGCACTATTGCACCCGATGACGACCCAGATTTCTTGCGCGGACTTTAGAGCGAAGCAAACGCCTCATCTAGAACGCTCATCGCATCAAGTAATAGTTCATCTGAGATAACAATTGGTGGCAAGAAGCGAATCACATTTGAATAAGTGCCGGCCGAAAGTAGCAAGACACCTTTCTTGGCGCAGTAATTAATTACCTTTGTCATCGCCTCAGAGTTTGGATCAAGTGAACCAGGCTTAACTAACTCGATAGCCTGCATCGCACCACGGCCGCGAACTTCGGCGATAACTGGATATTTCGCAGCCAGAGTGCGTAGAGAAGATCCTAAGAGCTCGCCAACTTCGCGAGCACGTTGAATCAAGCCATCTTCTTCAATTGTTTCAAAAACACCAAGGGCGGCAGCGCAAGAGACTGGGTTGCCACCATACGTGCCACCTAGGCCACTTACATGTACCGCATCCATAATTTCGGCGCGACCGGTAACTGCAGCTAGCGGCATTCCACCCGCAATACCCTTTGCGGTAATGATCATATCTGGAACTACATTTTCGTCTTCAACCGCAAACATATTTCCAGTACGTGCGAAACCAGTTTGAACTTCATCGGCAATAAAAATAATTCCATTTTCAGAACAATACTTTGATAATCCAGGCAAGAACCCCTTAGGCGGAACGATAAAACCACCTTCGCCTTGAATCGGCTCGATCATGATTGCCGCTACATTCTTTGCGCCAATCTCTTTTTCGATTTTATGTTCAACCTCTTCTAGCGCATCTTTCGTGATGGTGGCCTTATCGCCTAACCAACGAAGTTCGTATGGCATAGGCATGCGATAAATCTCATTTGCAAATGGGCCAAAACCTTCTTTGTACGGCATGTTCTTGGCAGTTAACGCCATCGTTAAATTTGTGCGCCCGTGATAAGCATGTTCAAAAACTACAATCGCTTGACGCTTTGTTGCATGACGCGCAATCTTTACCGCATTCTCAACTGCTTCCGCACCCGAGTTAACTAATACTGATTTCTTCTTATGAGTGCCTGGCGTATGAGCATTTAATTTTGCGCAAACATCGATATAACCCTGATAAGGAGCTACCGTAAAACAGGTATGAGAAAAAGCTTGGACTTGTTCGATTACGCGATCAACTACGCGCTGTGAACTGTTGCCGACATTGTTTACGCCGATACCTGCAGCCATGTCAATAATCTGATTGCCATCAAGATCAACCAGTATTGCGCCACCAGTACTTGCAATTACTGCAGGGAAAGCAATTCCCAATCCGCCAGATACCTCTTCGCTGCGGCGCTGAATCTCCGCTTTTGACTTTGGTCCAGGAATCTCTGTTACCAAGAGGCGTTGCTGAGGAACTGAAGTAAGTACGGTCATGAGTAAAGTCTAAGGCCATATTTCTCATCAGGGCGCCTAGAAGTTAGGCTTGCGACTATGACCTACCTCAAAGCGCTGCGTGAAGATGCTCCGCTCTTGGATGCTTACTTAAGCTACTTCGAGGTAACTCGAAGACCATTCACAATCCCGGGCCATAAGCAACGCGCAAGTAAACTCGATTTAGGTTTAGGCGCAGTAGTAGATGGCGATACACCTCTCTATGGTGGCTTAGATGAAATTAAATTAACGAACCAAACCTTAAAAAGCGCTGAATCACTCGCAGCAAAATTATGGGGTGGTGACTACGCGCGCTTTTCAACTGGTGGTTCAACCCACGTTAACCAAGCAGTCATCTTGGCTCTCGGAAAGCCTGGCGACAAAATTGCAGTTGCTCGAACTGCTCACCGTTCAGTTTTGAGTGCTTTGGTATTAGCGGGGCTCGAGCCAATTTGGCTAGCCCCAGAAATAGATCTAGCAACAGGGGTGCCGACCGGAATTCCGCTTTCTGAACTTGAGCGAGTACTTCCACAGAAACCAATTGCTTTACTGCTAACCGAACCAGGTTATTTGGGAACTATCTCGCAGCTACCTGAGCTAATCAGCAAAGCCCATGAGCATAAAGTCCCCGTAGTAATTGATGCGGCGTGGGGAGCTCACTTCGGTTTCCATAATGATTTACCAAAACATGTACTGCAGCTTGGCGCAGATGCACTAATCACCAGTACTCATAAAGCGCTTCCTGGATTCAGCGCTTCAGCGCTCTTGGTTGCTCGTGGTGAATATCTGAATTTAGATCGCTTAGAACAAAGTTTTGAGACAACTCACACAACTTCTCCGGCCGGTGCACCTCTTGCGTCAATCGACGGTTGCCGCGCACTTTTACAACATCGGGGCAAAGAGTTGCTGGGTCAGTTGATTGATAACGTGGGAAAGTTCAAGGCCGATATTTCAACTAACTTCGATCGCCCTATTTTCTTATCCCCCAATGATTTTGCTACTAGCCGATTTGATCCGGTAAAGATTGTGCTTAGAGCTAACCAATTAGGAACTTCTGGCGTAACTATTGAAAATGAGTTACTGAACGCAAACATCCGAGTCGAAATGGCCGATCGCGATACTGTAGTTTTTTTAGCTACCTTGGCCGACGATGCGGAAAGTTTTGCTGAGTTGAGTAAATCGCTGCTCCCAATTCTGCAGAAACTCGTAGGTGCACCTCGTGAGTCAGCAACTGCTCTGAGTTGGTCGGTAGTTCCGCAGATTGGTCTCTCAATGCGCGATGCTTACTTCGCAGATACCGAGATGATCGCTGCACAAAGCGCTGAAGGTCGAATCTCAGCAGATTTGATCGCCCCTTATCCACCAGGTGTAGCCGTAATTGCGCCAGGTGAAGTATTAACAAAGGAGATTTTATCTGGCTTGGCTGCAAACAAATCAGCTGGTGTGCGAATTGCTTATGCCACTGATCCAACTCTGCAGAGTTATCGGGTAGTTAAATCAAGTTAACTGATTTAAGAAGTAGATGATAAAAAGTCATATCGGCCCAAGAGAACCACTCTCGAGTAAAAATTCGAGGATTATCCATTCCCACTGATTCATGCATTTGGTTTGTCCCAGCATGACTTAACTCCAGCAACTTTAAGCATTCTTCTATCTCTATTTCAGAGGCACTAGTTATTCCCTGCATCGCAATCCCAAGTGGCCAAACTTGATTTTCCGGTGTGTGCTGAGAACCCAAGCCAGTAAGGACGGCGCCACTATAAAAATAAGGATTGCTTGAACTCAGGATAAATTCGCGAGTATTTAAGTAAATTGGGTCTAACTCTGAACAGACTCCTAGGTATGGCAGAGAGAGCAAACTAGGGATATTTGCATCATCTTGAAGTAAATAGTTTCCTAGCCCATCACATTCATATGCATAGATCTTTTTACCCGCTATCTCGACTATTCCATGCTCCAAAATACCTGCCTTAATTTCTACACTGATTTCTCTTGCGCGCAATTTACTTTGAGTCTCTCCGAATACTTCATCAGGTAAATCTGATAGCTGCTCTAGAACTTTTGCCATATGAGCATTAGCTGGAATTAAATAACCATACTTACAAGCATCATCACTTGGTCTAAACCCGCTCCAGACCATACCTGTGCGAGCCACTGGCGATCCGAATCCATCATGGCTTAAGTAATCAAATTCCCGAACATTCTCGCGGAAAAATCGATAGGTGCCTGGGACATGCTCTTGTTCTCGCTCAAGTAAATCCAAAATTACCTTAACTGCTTCGCTATATCGCTTTGAGAAGTGGGTTTTATGACCAGATTCAAAATAGAGTCGCAACGATAGATCTAAAACTGCAGCTAGTGAATCTAACTCAAACTTGCGTTCAAAAACCCATGGGCTCTGATCGATAAAGTCTTTGTGCCAACAATTTCCATCGGCTGCTGGGTTAAAGGCATTTGCATATGGATCTATCAGTACATATTCAATCTGACGTCTCAAAACATCTGCGATTATCTCGGTGACTTCGGGGTCACTAGCCGATGCAAGTAGCGGCCTTACTTGCCAAGTCGAATCTCTAAGCCACATAGCTGGAATATCACCAGTAATTACAAAGATCGAGCCATCGCTTGCTCTAGAGAGCGTGCTTGAGAAAAGTCGTTCGATCGCACCTTTAGCTAATTGAAATCTAGGCTCAGATACTTTTCCCGCCAGGATTTGTAGTGAATTCGTTACGCCTTCAGGTACTTTCAGGCCTTTTACAGTCACGGTAAAATGGTAGTTTATTTAGATGGGCGAAGTTACTGGACACGCAAATGTAAGAGCGGCCGCAAGAGATACTGAAAATTACTCATCTGATTTACAAGGCGATCGCGATGTCCGCACGTACCGACAAATTCCTTTGGAAGTAGATCCGCCCCGCCATCACCTATATCGAACTGCTTTAAGTCCACTCTTTGTAAAACCTAAAATTGAAAAAATGATTCCTCAGTTTGAGGCTATTGGAGAAGAGTTGATTACTGCATTCAGCAAAAATGGTGGTGGAGATGTAGTTTCCGAACTAGCGCTTCCCATGGTTGCGCGTTGTTTAGGTGTTATCTATAACCGCCCGCAAGATGTTTCAGAATGGCTCTCGTGGGGGGCTGATGTTTGGATTACAACGCCTGAAGGTAGAAGCGGCAAACATCTGGATGCTTATTTACAGACGGTATTTGATGAAGCAGAAAACTCAGCGGCCGATGATGCTTGGACATTTCTCTCAAATTTAGAGATTTCTGGAGCACGGCTTGCGCGAACCGAGATGTATGGAATCGCAAATGTCTTGCTAGCTGGTGGTCGTGACACGGTGGTTAAATTAATGACGGGCATGATCTGGCATTTAGCCAACGCACCTGCTGATCGAGAATTCTTAAGAAAAAATCCCCAGCAGCTATCGTCAGCTATTCACGAAGTACTTCGCTATCTTTCGCCATTGCCTCGCATGGAGCGAGTCCCAGCTGAAGTTAAAGCGCTACCTGAATCAGATCGTGACCCTAAAGATTATGTACATTTAAGTTTTGTATCTGGCAACTTTGACGAATCAGTATTCGCGGAACCCGATGTCATCAACATTCACCGAGAGCGAAATCCACATTTAGCTTTTGGCTTTGGCCCACATACTTGTATTGGAAATCATGTAGCTGAAGTGGAAACCGCAGCGCTTGTAACAAATTTCTTGCGCCAAATTATCGACTGGGAAGTTTTGCCTGAGTCAGAAATTTCCTTCGACACCATCGGAAAGTTTAAATATCCAGGTCGTTTTCATTCACTCGTTGTGAAATGTAATTAGCCCTTAAAGGCCAGAGTAAGTGTGCTTGCCGGTTCCCCATACATTTACGTAAACGTAATTGAACAAAAATGTTGATCCGGCAAGTAAACAGAGCCAAGCAGCTCGGCGACCTCGCCAACCCACAGTCACGCGCGCATGAAGGTATGCGGCGTAAGCAACCCAGGTAATGAATGCCCAAGTTTCTTTTGGATCCCAGCCCCAGTAACGACCCCAAGCACTTTCGGCCCAGATCGCACCTGCAATAACTGAAAATGTCCAAAGCGGAAAGACAAAGGCAACTAGGCGATATGAAAGTTGATCAAGTACCTCTAGGGTAGGAAAGCGTTGCGCCCAAACTTTACGTGGACCTTTCTTCTCCATATTGTCTAAGTAAAGATAGGCTGCAGAAATAACATTAGCGAGAAGAAATACGCCACCTGAAATGATCGCAGTTGAAACGTGAATAACTAGCCAAGTTGATTTCAGCGCCGGAACTAAAGGCGCGCTTGGCACATAAAGCAAAGTGATTGCGGTACCCAAAGTCAAAAGAGCAGAGATTGAAACTATTACCCCTAGCCATCGCAGATCATATTTACGTAATGCAGCTAGATAAGCACCAGTGAATGCGAGAGCTCCTGTAATTGAGAATTCATACATATTGCCCCACGGAACCCGGCTCGCTGAAAGTCCGCGAGTAACTACTCCAACTAGAAGAAAGATAAAACCAAGAATCATCATGGCAGTTGCAATGCGCATCGCCTTCTGAGTGCGAAAGCTATCAAAAGTTTTGGTAACTAAGTTTCCTTTAGTTTCATCGGCGGCGATTGGGGTGCGTACTGCCCAAGCAGTTTCAAATGCGTGGGCAAAGAAGGCGAGAGTAAAAAGAGCCATCGCTGAATAGATTGCGTAATTTGATAAATACGCCCAATCTTGTGCTGACATTTACTTCCCTCTCAACTTTGTTACAAATTCGGATATCTCAATTTCTAACCCTGGTGCGCCATTTTTCGCTAGCCCCGCAACTTGAACTTCTCCCTCAGCAACTCGAATCCAGATTCGTCGGCGCTTGGTAAAGAGTGAAGCCAACAGACCAAGGATTGCGAATATGCCACCGACTAAAGAGTAACTCTTACCGGGATCGCTCACTATTTGGAGATTTACCCATGGCACTACATCTTCAAAAGTAATGCTGCCCTCGCTAAATTTCAGGAACTCCCCAGGCCTTAACGAGTCCAATGTGATCTGTTTCATCTTTGAAGTATCAATGCGGTAAACCGATTGTGGAACTCCGCTATCTAAACCTAAGTCACCTTGCCAAATAGAGAAGAGTAACTTGGGGTCTAAGAGTTCCGGAAAGACTGAAATTGAGCTTTTATCTGAGCCCCGGGCATAAGTTGGAACGAAAGATGAAACAAAGCCCAATTGTGGATCTCCATCAGGAACCTTTATCGAACCAATAGATCGCAAATTAGCATCTTGTGGCAAGAATGGCACAGGGCCTTGGAAAGTTACATTACCTACTTTGTCTCGTACGGTAACTATCGGAGAATATCCATTAGCTTGTAAATAGACGCGAGTGCTTCCAAAAGTAAGTGGGCTATTTACTTTGACCACTTGCTCTTTAGGAGCTGCACCTGGTTCAGCAACTGTAGTTACATAAAGCGTGTAATCCTCAGGAGCACTCGTCAAAGTGTTGTACTTAGCAACAAAGTTATCTACTTTGATCGTAAAAGGTGGAAGCGAATTCTCGCTAGTAATCTGACCAAAACTTATTGTGTCGTAAGAAGTAGCGTTATTAACAAAGCGTTCGCCTTGACTCAGAATTGCACTTCCTCGTACTCCGAATAATCCACCAATTAAAACTCCGATTAAAATCAAGATTAAGGAAATGTGGAATAAGAGATTTCCGGTTTCACGTAAGTAACCTTTTTCGGCTGAAACACTTTCTTCACCTTCTAGCACTCTAAACCGATTTGCCTTAAACCAATTCTTCGCAATTTCTAACTCATTGCCAGTAGCTGGCCAAGATTGAAAATGTTCCATGCGGGCTAAATTCTTAGGAGTCTTTGGCGGAAGTGCTCGTGAAGCCTGGAGATGTTCAAATGATCTAGGCAATACGCAACCGATTAGTGAGATAAAGAGCAAAATATAAATTGCGCTAAACCAAGGTGATGAATAGACATCAAAGAGTGAGAGTCTTTCGAACCAGATAGCGAGAGTTTTATGCTTCTCAAAATAATCAGAAACCGCCATTGGGTTTTGGGCATTTTGCGGGATTAATGAGCCAGGAATTGCCGCCAAAGCAAGCAATAGCAGTAGAACCAGGGCCGTGCGCATGCTGGTCAGCTGGCGCCAGAAGTATCTAATTAGCCCGATCGCGCCTATTTCTGGAATCTGGGTGTCATTACTCATTAGATCACCGGCACAAAATCTGAAATTACTGACCGCAGTGAAATCATTAATTCACTCCAGAGCCCTAACAGCTGTAGGGCTCCAATGATGATTAGGAATACGCCACCAATTAGCGAGATTAGATTTCCTTTACGGACTAGGAATTTGCGAAGTTTCTCGGATCGATCTAAGAATAATCCGGAAAGAATAAATGGCAGGCCCAACCCGATGCAGTAGCTAATTGATAAGAGTGCGCCTCGAAGTGCTGAACTTTCTTGGAAAGCTAAGGTTTGAACGGCGGCTAAAGCTGGACCAATACATGGTGTCCAGCCAACTCCAAATGCAAAGCCAAGCAATGGTGCGCCGATCAAACCACCGAAAGCTGAACCCTTCAGACGCAGAGTTGGCATCAGTGGGAATTTTCCTAAGAAAATAACACCCATCAAAATGGTTACGACACCAAGAATTTGAGTTATTCCAGTTTCATACTGAGTGATACGCGAACCGATGGTGCCGAATAAGGTGCCATAGAGAACAAATGGAGTTGAAAACCCTAAAACAAATAGCGAAGAGCCCAGTAAAATTCGTCCTCGTTTTGAACTAAAGCCCGCCGCGTAGGAGATATATCCAGGCACCAAAGGCAGAACACAAGGTGATAAGAATGAAAGCAAGCCAGCCAGTGCTGCCACTGGAAGGGCAACAATCAAATATCCGGAAAAAATCTGCTCGACCACAAAGTTTCTCATTCGGCGCTTAACCGTTCAATCAAATTACTTAACCCGCCGATTGTGGCTGGTCCAGAAATGCGAGCGGCAACCCGTCCTTGCTTATCTAAAACTACAGTTGTGGGAATTGCATTTGCTGGCAGTGTGTTGCGAAAGCCGAGCAGCAGCGAATCGTCAATGAAATTAGGGTACGGAACCGCTAATTGGCGAGAAAAAACTTCCGCATTTGCCAAGTTATCTCGCGTCAGAATCCCCATGAACTGCACATCTGAGTATTTCTTGGAGAGCGCAATAAATGCGGGAATCTCAGCTCGGCAAGGTGAGCACCATGATGCCCAGACATTTACGACCGCAATTTTCTTCTCGGTAAAATCAAACTTAGTTCCGTACAAAGTGTCGCCACTAAGTTTTGGGGCCAGTTGGCGATCAGCAGGTGAAATAAAAGTTACTGCACCATTTCCAGATATGTAACTCTCTTGCGCAGTTGAACTGCCGCCGTTTCCGCAGCTAGTTAGCAGAAGAGCACTAAAGGCTATAAGAATTAAACGGCGTGAATTACGAATCATTTTTTCGGTGGCAACAAGTGTTTCGCTGGTTCAGAGTAAGTGAGACCTGAAATCAAACCTTCATCATCAAAGTGAACGCTAGTAACGGATGCTAATGAACACTCGCGTTTGCGGGGATCATGAAGTAAGCGACGTTTTTCAATCGCGCTTCGTAAAATCCAAATTGGCAGTTGATGCGAAACACAGATTGCATCTTTTCCATTAGCTGCTTTATTGGCAGCAAATACGGCAGCTAACATTCGGGAGATCTGCTCTTCGTATGGTTCACCCCACGATGGTTTCCAAGGGTTATACAAGTGACGCCATGCTGAAGGGTGCTTAAGAACGCCATCACCAATTCCAAATGGTTTACCTTCAAAAATATTTGCGGCTTCAATTAAACGGTC
>CAMCYS010000013.1 GCA_945885625.1 Bifidobacterium breve
AAGAAGAGTCGCCCTATAAGCCGGATTCTGTCGTTCTTGCGAACGGATCACCATCCATCTAGTTCTGCAATTGCTTGCAGAATCAAGCGACCTACCCGATAACTTGAACGAGCCGTTCTAAGCGCTATCTGTTTAGTCTTGCTCCAAGTGGGGTTTACATAGCCAACTGCATCACTGCAATTGCTGGTGGTCTCTTACACCACCGTTTCATCCTTACCAATATTGCTATTGGCGGTTTACTTTCTGTTGCACTTATCCCGCGGATTGCTCCGGGTGGCTGTTAGCCACCACTTTGCTCTATGGAGTCCGGACTTTCCTCGGTGCTAGCCAGAAATGAATCTGGCCTGCAACGCGGTGATCCGGGCGACTCTTCGGTTGCCAATAATACGCCTGCTTTGCGATAACTCGTTAGTCAGATAATTCTGAATAGACGCTCAATTGTTGTAATTTCGCAGCGAAATTCACGCACGATGCAAAATGATCACGCACAAATTAGTTGTTTTACGACCCAGTTTCTCTCTCGAAACTCCAAAGGTCTAAATCATCGAGGTTTACCGGAGTAAAGCCTTTAGCTTCTAGCGCCGAAGCGATCTGCGCTCTGTGTTCGGTGGCGTGATGAATTGCTTGAGACAAAATTGTTGATCTCCAACGTTTAACTAATTTGTCTTCATAATTTAGAAACTCGATTTGAACTTCATCTAGTTTCACACAATCCAAAAGCATCGCATCAACAGTGGCGGCTTGTAGCTTAAGTCTTGCTAGATCAGCAATAACATTTACATCATCGATGCATTCATCACCTGGTTGAGTTAATGCAGGTTTGCCAGAGATGCGAAATGCGTAGTGATCAGCGCTGTCCACGATGTGATGAGCAATTTCTGCGACGAACCATTCGGGATTTGTGGCAAATGCCTTTAGCGAATCTTCTGGCAGCGTTTGAAGATGTTCAATTGTCTTCTTATTTGCCCAAGCCATGTGAGCTAAAAGTCGATTAAGTTCGATTGTCATTGGAGATTCATATCAAGCAAGTGCGGATTTGTCGATATTGGGTATAAGTCACTTGCACAGTAAGGTTCGAGTTATGAATCCAGCATTTAATCGAATGTGGACCTCGAGCATAGTTTCAAACCTATCTGATGGAGTAATGGTTGCAGCAGTACCACTTCTAGCGATTTCACTTACCGATAGCCCAGTTTTAATCTCGGCAATTGGTGCGATGGTAATGCTGCCTTGGCTACTTTTTGCAATACCAATTGGCGCCTTGGTTGATCGATTAGATCGTCGATACATCTTGGCCGGAGCCAATGCGATTCGCAGCGGTATTGTAGGAATATTGGCGCTAATAATTGCGCTGGACCATGTGACTATTTATTGGCTCTTGGTAGCAGCCTTCATCATTGGTATTTGTGAAGTTGCTTCAGATACCACCGCTCAGTCACTGATTCCTCAAATTTTGGAGAAAAAGGACTTTGAGAAAGGTAACTCTCGCCTGCAAATTTCAGAGACAGTTATTCAGGGTTTTGTTGGAGCTCCGCTAAGCGGCTTTATATATGCCATAGCCATTTATTTACCGTTCTTTATCAACAGTCTTGGTTTTGCTATTGCTTCACTTTTTGCACTTTCAATTCCAGTTAAGTATCTACAAGACGTTAGAGCGGAAGAAGCTGAAAAGACGCCAAAGCACTTCATCGCAGATATGAAGTTTGGCATTTCATATCTGGTTAATGAAAAAACCTTGCGGAGACTAGTGGTCACAACTGCAAGTATTGGTTTTTGTTACGCCATGGGTTCGGCAACTATGGTTTTATTCATAATTAAAGAGTTAGAATTGCCCGAGCGATACTTTGGCGTTTTCTTAGCTATTACTGGCGTCGGTGCGGTCGCAGGGGCATTGGTTGCATCGCGATTGTCGAGTAAATTTGGTCGAAGTAAAGTTATGACTTTCACGATAGTTGCAAGTTCAGTCGAGTTACTTCTTAGTGCTTTCTCGCCAAATATCTATGTCTTCGCCGCGTTGGCAACTTTTGGTGCTTTTGTGATTTCGCATTGGAACATTTTGCTCATGGCTACCTATCAAACGATAATTCCAAATGAGCTATATGGTCGCATTCACGGCACTCGCAGGACTTTAGTCTGGGGAACTATGCCGATCGGTTCGCTTCTTGGTGGTGTCCTAGCCAGTTTCAGCTTGAGGCTACCTATGTATATCGGTGGCGCAATTGCTACCTTGATAGCGCTTTTTTCCATAAATTTTCTGTTAAATATCGAGAAGAAATACCTACCCGAGAAAACCCCCTGAAACAGCCGCAAGTTTTCACGGCCTGTGAGATTTTAAGGCTACCCCAAAAGCCAAATTTGAAATAAGGTGCGCAGGTGAATAAAAACGTAGATGCAGATTTTCTAGCCCTCCCGCTCGCTGCAGTAAGTGATGCCGCAATAAGTACCGCAAAGGAAGCGGGCGCAACGCACGTAGATGTGCGAATAGAGCGCACTCGCAATGGCGTGCTATCGCTGCGTGATGCTCGCCCAGAAACCCAGAGCGATGAGACGATCGCAGGTGTTGGTGTGCGCGTAATCGTCAACGGTGCCTGGGGCTTTGCCTCTTCCCCGGAAATCTCAGTTGAAGTAGCCAAAAAACTGGCACAAACCGCAGTGGCTATGGCAAAAACTTCAAAGCCACTCTCAACTGAGTTAGTTTCGCTGGTAACCGAGCCGGTCTATGCAAATCAAACTTGGGTATCAGATTATGAAATCGACCCATTTGAGGTATCTGATTCTGAGAAGAAAGATCGACTCGCTGATTTGAGTAATCGTTTGCTCAAGAGTTCAAGTGTTAACCACACTTCTGCGCAAACTATGTATGTCAAAGAACAAAAGCATTATGCAGATTCTTATGGCACCAGCACTACACAGCAACGTGTTCGCATTCAAGCCCAAATTGAAGCGATCTCAATCGGTGAACACGGCTTTGAATCTATGCGCACATTGGCGCAACCGGCTGGCTTTGGTTGGGAATGGATGGGAAATAAAAATTGGGATTGGGATTCAGAAATTGCCGAACTTCCAACTCTCTTAGCCGAAAAAGTTGCCGCCCCATCTGTTGAGCCCGGTCGATATGACGTGTTAGTTCATCCATCAAACTTATGGCTAACTATTCATGAATCAATTGGCCACGCAACTGAATTAGACCGCGCTATCGGTTATGAAGCTAATTACGCCGGAACTTCTTTTGCGACGCCAGATAAGTTAAATAAGCTGCAATACGGCTCGAAGTTAATGAATGTAACTGGAGATCGCAGCACTCCGCACGGTCTAAGCACTGTCGGATACGATGATGAAGGCGTTGCGGCGCAACGTTGGGACATCATCAAAGATGGACTATTAGTTGGATACCAACTTGATCGTCGCATTGCTGCCCGAGTTAACCGCGATCGCAGTAATGGTTGCGCTTTTGCTGATTCGCCAGCTCATGTGCCAATTCAACGCATGCCAAACGTTTCACTGCAACCAAACCCAATTGGTCCAACCTATGACGAAATGGTTTCATCAATGGAAGAT
Source organism: Bifidobacterium breve (assembly GCA_945885625.1). Lineage (GTDB taxonomy): Bacteria > Actinomycetota > Actinomycetes > Nanopelagicales > Nanopelagicaceae > Planktophila. Next base: position 3,559 of record CAMCYS010000013.1, read on the forward strand.
GGAATCATCATTAAGGGTGATAAATCTTGGTCAATTGATATGCAGCGATACAACTTCCAATTTACTGGTCAACAATTCCACCGCGTTAAGAACGGCAAAATTGTTGGTCAATTAAAGGATGTTGCATATCAAGCAACTACTACTGATTTCTGGGGCTCGATGAAAGTCGTTGGCGGTCCCTCAACTTATGTTCTAGGTGGCGCGTTTAACTGCGGTAAAGCGCAACCGGGTCAGATTGCAGCGGTAAGTCATGGTTGCCCAGCGGCAATCTTCGACAAGGTAAATATTCTAAATACTGTTGCGGAGGCCGGAAAATGATTTCAGCTCAAGATCTAATTGAAAAGATTACTTCTGCTGCAACTTGCGATGACTGCATTGTTGTTGTGCGCGATAAGACACAGGCAAACCTTCGTTGGGCTGGTAGCACGCTAACTACAAACGGCGTAATTCAAGAGCGCAGTGTCACAGTAATTGCATTTGTATCTGTTGATGGTGGCATGGCATCTGGTGGAGTGACTCGCACCGATGTTTCATTTGCCGATGTTCCTGCGCTTTTGGAAGCGGCAATTGCTACAGCCAAGGCGGCGGGACCGGCCGATGATTATGCTCCGCTTGCTACAAATGTTTCGATTGGAAATTGGTCGGCAGAGCATGTGCCAACTGGGCCAGAAGTCTTTACCAAGTTCGCACCAGCCCTTGGCGATATGTTCTCTCGCTCTGTTGCTGACAAGATTGAACTCTTCGGCTATTCCGAACATACAAATGAAACAACTTGGGTCGGCTCAAAGGGTGGTCTGCGTTTACGTAAAGATTCGCCAGTTGGTCGAGTGGAAATGACTGGAAAATCTCACGACCGTACCCGCTCGACTTGGGCAGGTGTTGAAACCCACGATTTCACTGATGTATCTGTCGCTGACATTGATGCTCAAATTAGAGAGCGTTTAAATTGGCAAGGCACCAAAGTTGATCTGCCAGCTGGAAAATATGACACTATTTTTCCATCAGGTTCAGTTGCAGATATTTTCACTTACATGATGTGGGTATCAACTGCTCGTGATGCCCACGAAGGACAATCAGTCTTTTCTAAAAAGGGTGGCGGAACTCGCATTGGCGAAAAACTCGCAAATGTTTCGCTGCAATTCTTTACCGATCCAGAGTTTAAGCAACTTCCTGCTTCAAACTTCGTAGCAACAGCTGTTAGTTCACCATTCTCATCTGTCTTTGATAATGGGCAGAGCGCTAGACGTGTGGATTGGCTGAAAGATGGCGTGCTGCAATCTTTAATTCAAACCCGAGCATATGCAAAGCTGACAAATTTAGACTTTACGCCCATAGGTGAAAACTTGATTATGAGCGTTGACGGCGCAAGTAGTTCGCTTGCAGATCTCATCAAGAAAGTAGATAACGGACTTCTGCTAACAACTCTTTGGTATATCCGAATGGTTGATCCAAATTCACTACTACTAACTGGATTAACTCGCGACGGTGTTTATCATGTTAAGGGTGGCGAAGTTGTAGGTGCAACCAATAACTTCCGCTGGAATGACTCTCCAGTTAGCGCTTTATCGCGCATCGCGCATGCGGGTGCTAGCGAGTGGACTCAACCACGCGAATGGGCCGGAGATGTGACCAACATGTCTATGCCACCGTTGGTAATCAAAGATTTCAATATGTCGACGGTGAGCCCGGGTAACTAACTTGGCTTAACTACTCAGTACTGGAATTATGATTAATTGGATTGCTGATTTACGCCACGAATTGCGCGTAGTCCATCAGATGGCCACATCAATAATGTATTAATTGAACATGGGCCAATATCCATATGAAAAACAGATTCGATTGGGGCACCAAGACAGATTGCAACAGCTGTTTTAATCACACAATTATGAGTTACGACAGCGACAGTTTGGCCTGGGTATTCAGAAAGTATTTTGGAAAGAGCGGCTTCAACTCGAATTGTGATCTCTTCCCAAGACTCACCACCGGCTGGCTTAAATGCTAAATCAGTTAACCACTTATCGTAATCAGCTGCGTATTGTGCTTTAACTTCTTGGACTGAAAGACCATCCCAATATCCAAAATCCATTTCAAGCCAGATCTCATCAAAGTTAACAGTTAACCCAGTTGCATCAGAAATGATTTTGGCGCTCTCTTTGGTGCGATTTAAGGGAGAAGCGATTAAAACTTCGGCGCCTAATTTCTTAGCGTTCTCCGCAACTGCAACAGCTTGTGCTCTTCCCTTTTCCGTAAGCACTGGATCTAACGGTCCAACCCCAGAGAATTTTCGATCAGGTGTTAGAACAGTTTCGCCATGACGAATTAAATGCAGAACAGTTGGTTTTTCATCACTCTTTAAACGTTCAGTTAAATAATTTAATTGCCTGGGCGCAATTGGTTCACTTTTATCATGACCACCACTTTGGGCATCTAGCGCTTTATTTGCCAGACGATCAGCGTGTGAGTTTTCATCTCGTGGAATCCAGGTGTAATTAACCAAAGCTGGTGAATGTGCCTCGCGAGCGCTCTGGGCTAACTTGCGCATATCTGCGTGCTTTATCTGCCATCGGCCAGACATCTGTTCGACCACTAATTTGCTATCCATACACACATCTACGGTAGCTTGCTCATCTAAATCATGAATTGCTGCAAGGCCGGCGATTAAGCCGCCATATTCAGCTACGTTATTGGTGGCAGTACCGATGAACTCGTAAATTTCGGCGATTATCTGACCGTTTTCGGAAACTACTGCGCCAAAACCAGCTGGCCCAGGATTGCCTCGTGATCCACCATCTGCAGTTAATTTAAAGTGACGAGCCATCTGTATTAAACCCCGCGCACCAATATGCAACGACACTCTTCGCAACGAATTACTTCATCTTCAGCTGAATCAAGCATGCGCTTTAAATCAATCGCGTTAATGCTCAAGTTACAGCCCAGGCATTGCCCACCTTTTAGCGCTGCTGCGCCAGCCCCGCCACCGCTGCGAATCTTTTCGTATAGGTCATAAAGAGCTTTATCAACTGAAGCAACCGTTGCTGCGCGTTCAGTTACAAGTTGAGCGCTTTCAGATTCGAGGGCAAGGGATGCCACACTCTTGCGATCGGTTAATTCAGCAATCTCAGTTGCTAACGTTGCTTCGAGTTCTTTTAGCTCATCAATTCGAGCTTTGATTCCATCGACGCGCAACATGACTTCTAATTCAACTTCTTCAAGTTCGGCACGACGGGCATTTAGGGAAACTACTTCATGCTGAAGTGATTCGAGTTCTTTAGGAGTTGCGGTGCCAGAGTTAAGCCGAGTTTCATCTTTTTGTAATCTTGTTACAACTTGCTCAACATCGCCTTCGGCTCGCTTTAATTCGCGATTTACATCGCTGAGTTCAGTCTCGGCTGCAATTCTTAAGTCGCGACTGTTATTTGACTTAATTGTGGCTGCGCTAAGTGCAGCAATTTCTGGAAGTGTGGCAAGTTTGTGCGCTAAGGCAGTTAAAGCTAAATCGTGGCGTTGGATATCTAGAATCTGTCGTTGATCGCTCGGGCTAGCTTTCATAACGCCTTCCCTATCTGTGCCTTCGAATTAGATTCGAAAGCTAACTTAGATTAGATATGTAGTTTTATGAAGTGGAACTGGTGGGCGCTGAGGGTTTCGAACCCCCGACATTCTCGGTGTAAACGAGACGCTCTACCACTGAGCTAAGCACCCGGAACTTACTTATCTAGCCGAAACCAGATGCGTAAGTCTAACCTAACTAAAGGCTTGCTAACGCCGCCTTGTAATCGGCTGCATTACGCGCTTCACCTGGGCCATTTACGACCTGCCAACGCAGAATTCCACTCTTATCGATGATGAATGTGCCGCGAGTTGAGAATCCGCGTTCTTCAAAGAAGACACCATATCGCTTTGAAACTTCACCATGTGGCCAGAAGTCAGCCAAGATTGGGAATGTGTAACCTTCGGCTTCGGCGAATGCTCGTGCTGCGTACATTGGATCGCAGGCAATTCCGATTAACTGCACATTATCATTTTGAAATGCAGAGATGTCATCGCGTAATGCGCAAAGTTCGCCGGTACATGTGCCTGAGAATGCAAATGGATAGAAAACTAAAACTACGTTTTGCTTTCCTTTAAAAGCTGAGAGTGAAACTTTTTCGCCATGCTGATTTACTAATTCAAAATCAGGAGCTGGCTGGCCAATTACGAGTGTCGTTGTCATGGCGCGAAATCTACCGTTTGCCGGCTTTGCGTGCCACTAGCCGAGTTGTAGTCCAGTCGGTCGCTATCGCTATTGATGAGGTGACACTTAGGCCAGCAATTGGAGCTGCATCTTGAATCTCACTTGCTTCGACATAATTTGGTCGACCCATTTTTGGAGTCAGTACCCAAATCGGTCCAGTCTCGGAGAGAAAAGTTAGGGCATCCATTAGTTCATCAATTAAATCGCCATCACCATCGCGCCACCAGATAAGAACGGCATCTATGACCTCGGTTGGGTCACCTTGGATAAATTCAGTTCCGGTGATTGCTTTAATTTTTGCGCGCAAGGATTCATCAGAGTCGGCGGAATAGCCGATTTCCAAGATTAAATCGCCTTTGGCAAAGCCCATACGCATGGCCACTGGCTAAGTCCACCCAAAAAGCGCTCACTTAGCAAGACCTGCCTGCTCTCAATTTCACACAACTGGGTAGTAACCGCGAGAATAGGGTCATGAGCGAAACGTTTGACACGCCAGATCAGATTGTTGACCAACTAGTCGATATCGACCCTGCTGAGACTGCCGAATGGAAGGCATCTTTCGACGCAGCCCTTGCTAACGCTGGCCCCGTCCGTGCTCGATATTTGATGCTCTCATTGTTAAAGCGCGCTCAAGAGAAGAACATCGGCATTGCAGGTTTACGGGCAACTGATTACATCAACAGTATTCCATCCGATAGCGAGCCAGCTTTTCCGGGTGATGAAGCAATCGAACGTCGGATTCGCCAATATAACCGTTGGAATGCGGCAATGTTGGTGCATCGTGCGCAGCGCCCAGGTGTTGGCGTTGGTGGTCACATTTCAACTTACGCATCTTCGGCTTCGCTTTACGAAGTTGGTTTTAACCACTTCTTCCGCGGCCAAGATCATCCAGGCGGCGGCGATCAAATTTTCTTCCAGGGCCATGCCAGCCCAGGAATGTATGCACGGGCATTTTTAGAAGGTCGTTTCACTGAAAATCAATTAGATGGTTTCCGTCAAGAACTTTCACATAAGGGTGGCGGACTTTCTTCATATCCACATCCAAGATTGATGCCAGATTTCTGGCAGTTCCCAACTGTGTCAATGGGTATTGGTCCACTTAACGCAATTTACCAGGCACGTTTTAATCGCTATTTACACAATCGCGGAATTAAAGACACTAGCCAACAACATGTCTGGGCTTTCTTAGGTGATGGTGAAGTTGATGAAGTTGATACCTTAGGTGCAATTGGTTTAGCAACTCGTGAAAACCTAGATAACTTAACTTTCGTTGTTAACTGTAACCTGCAGCGTCTTGATGGCCCAGTGCGCGGTAACGGAAAAATTATTCAAGAACTTGAATCAATCTTCCGCGGTGCTGGCTGGAATGTGCTCAAAGTTGTTTGGGGTCGCGAATGGGATCCACTACTTGCGCAAGACCGCGAAGGTGCTCTTGTTGATTTGATGAATAAGACTCTCGATGGCGATTACCAAACTTTCAAAGCCGAGAGCGGCAAGTTTGTTCGCGATAATTTCTTTGCACGTGATCCGCGCACTGCTGCAATGGTTGCGAACTGGTCAGATGACCAGATTTGGGGCTTACGCCGCGGCGGACATGACTATCGCAAGTTATTTGCTGCCTACTCAGCTGCGATGAATTCAAATGGTCGCCCAACCGTGATTCTTGCGAAAACAGTTAAGGGTTGGACTCTGGGGTCGCACTTTGAAGGTCGTAACTCAACGCACCAGATGAAGAAGATGTCGATGGAAGATATCGTCGAGTTCCGCGATCGGTTAGGCATTCCAATTGCTGATGATCAACTAGATGCCAAATTACCTCCGTACTATCGCCCAGCTGATGATTCACCTGAAGCTAAGTATCTCCAGGAACGTCGCGCAGCACTTGGTGGTTCGATTCCATCACGCCGCAAAATTTCTCGGCCATTGCCACAACCCGATGATTCAGTTTATGAATCTGTTCGCCGTGGTTCTGGCCAACAAGAAATCGCAACAACCATGGCTTTTGTGCGCATGCTCAAAGATTTAATTAAGGATCCTGGTTTGGGTTCACGCTTAGTTCCGATCATTCCTGATGAAGCACGCACATTTGGTATGGATTCATTGTTCCCGACTTTAAAAATCTATTCACCAAATGGTCAGAAGTATTTATCAGTTGACCGCGAATTAATGCTTTCTTATAAAGAATCTACTTCGGGTGTGATTCTGCACGAAGGTATTAATGAAGCTGGCTCAGTTGCCTCATTTACGGCAGTCGGATCTTCATATTCAACTCATGATGAACCAATGATTCCGATTTACATTTTCTACTCAATGTTTGGATTCCAACGCACTGGTGACGCCTTCTGGGCAGCAGCCGATCAATTAGTTCGCGGCTTCGTAGTCGGAGCAACAGCTGGTCGCACCACACTAAATGGTGAAGGTTTGCAGCATGAAGATGGTCATTCACATCTACTGGCCTCAACTAACCCAGCGATTGTCTCTTATGACCCAGCTTTCGGTTTCGAATTAGGTCATATTGTTAAAGATGGCCTGCGACGCATGTATGGCGAGAACAGTGAGAATGTTTATTACTACCTAACTGTTTACAACGAGCCATATATGCAGCCCGCTGAGCCTGAAAACCTTGATATTGAAGGACTACTAAAGGGTATTTACCTATACGCACCAGCTGAGATTCGAGCTAAGAAGAAAGCGCAACTCTTGGCCTCTGGTGTTGGCGTTAACTGGGCATTAAAAGCGCAGCAGTTATTGGCGCAAGATTGGGGCGTTGCGGCTTCAGTCTGGTCAGTTACTTCTTGGAATGAACTTCGCCGCGATGGTTTAGAGACCGATAGCCATAACTTGCTGCACCCGGGTGATAACAAGCAAGCTTATGTAACTAAGAAGTTAGCAAACGCTGAAGGTCCCGTAATAGCGGTAAGTGATTTTATGCGCGCGGTTCAAGATCAAATTGCGCCTTGGGTTCCAGGTCAATTTGCATCCCTTGGTACCGATGGCTTTGGTTTATCTGATACTCGTGGCGCACTTCGTCGTCACTTCAAAGTTGATGCTGAATCAATTGTGGTAGCTACGCTGCAGCAGCTGGCAAAGCATGGTGATGTGAAAGCTAAGACGGTTCAAGAAGCAATTGATAAGTATCAGATCAATGATGTGACTGCTGCCGATGCTGGTAACACCGAGGGTTCGGGTTGATCGGCCGCGTCGCAATCACTGATATCTCCCCCACCATCTACTTTGGGGGAGAATTTGTTCCTGTTAAAGCAATTGTTAGTGAAGAAATTCTAGTTAGCGCAACTGTTGCTGGTGAGGGCCATGACTATCTGGTTGTTCACGTAATTACCCGTGATAGTAAAGGTAGCGAGTTATCTCGCACCAAAGCAATTGAACTCAATCCTGGTACCGATCGCTATGAAGCACCAATCACTTTGCCAAATCTAGGACACTTCACTTTCGAAATTGAAGCAGCGATCATTACGCAATATCGCACGGTGACCACAAATTCACCACAATTCCCCGTAAATGTAGAACGTGAACGAGCTTTAGTTGGAGCTTGGTATGAATTTTTCCCACGCAGTGAAGGCGCGATCGTAAATAAAGATGGCACCTTCACAAGTGGCAATTTCGGCACTGCGGCAAAGCGGCTAAAAGCCGTTAAAGATATGGGTTTTGACGTGCTCTATATTCCGCCAATTCACCCAATCGGTATTTCTCACCGTAAAGGCCCAAATAACACATTAACTGCTGGGCCAAATGATCCAGGCGTTCCTTGGGGTATCGGAAATTCTGATGGCGGGCATGATGCGATTAATCCGGCTCTTGGCACTATGAAAGATTTTGAAAGCTTTGTACAGGAAGCCCATAAATTAAATCTTGAGATTGCTCTTGATTTAGCGCTGCAAACTTCGCCTGATCATCCTTGGGTTAAAGAGCATCCGAACTGGTTTAACTACCGAGCCGATGGCACGATTGCTTACGCCGAGAATCCACCAAAAAAGTATCAAGATATCTACCCAATTAATTTTGATGATGATTTTGATGGTCTAGTCGCTGAAGTTAATCGAATTTGTGAACTTTGGATTAGCAAAGGTGTGACAATTTTCCGCGTTGATAACCCGCACACTAAGCCGGTTCTCTTCTGGCAAACCTTGATCGCTAAAGTAAATGCGAAGCATCCAGAAATTGTTTTCTTAGCCGAAGCTTTCACCAAGCCCGCCATGATGCACGCACTTGGCAAAGCTGGTTTCCAACAGTCTTACACCTACTTCACTTGGCGCACGACTAAACATGAATTAACTGAGTACGGTAATGAAGTTTCGCATCAAACTAGCGCTTTCTTTCGACCTAATTTCTGGGTCAATACCCCAGATATTTTGCCGTTCCATTTACAAAGTGGAAACCCGGCCATGTTCGCCTTGCGTGCGGTTTTAGCTTCGACTTTAACGCCTTCATGGGGAATGTATGCCGGTTATGAATTATTTGAGCACCGAGTACTAAGTGAAGGGCGCGAAGAGTACCTAGACTCGGAGAAGTACCAGATTAAGGTGCGCGACTGGGATGGCGCTAAACAATCACTCGTGCCGTTAATTACAAAGTTAAACAAGATCCGTAACACTAATCGGGCGTTACAACGTCTACGTAATCTCCATTTTCATCACACTGATAATGAGGCGATAATCGCTTATTCCAAGCGTGATGGCGACAATTTAGTGCTAGTTATAGTCAACCTTGACCCTTCAAATGCCCAAGCGACTGTGGTTCACTGGAACATGGATCTGCTCGGGCTAACTGGAGATTCATTTGTCGTTGACGATCAGCTAACCGGCAATACATTTAGTTGGACCCGCGATAGCTTTGTCAGCCTAGATCCACGCACTGATTTCAACAATGTGGCTCATATTGCCGTGGCGCGAATCTCTTAACTAATGAGAATTTTTCGCCGTAAGGCCCAAGTTGTTCCTAGTCAACCTGGTGCTTTGGGCGAGCTAGACCTTTATTTGATTGCCGAAGGTCGTCACGAAGAACTTTGGAAAGTCTTAGGTGCTCAGGTTCAACGAGATACCGACGGAAATTTGCTTGGCACTTCTTTTGCGCTCTGGGCACCAAATGCTCGCGATGTAAGTTTGATTAGCGATCTTAACTTCTGGGATCGCAATACTCATCGAATGTGGCGAATTGAAAACACTGGCATCTGGCAAATCTTTATTGCTGATTTAGCACCAGGTACCAAGTATAAATTTGCGGTCCACACTAGTGATGGCAGTTGGGTTGATCATGCTGATCCGCTAGCTCGAGCTACCGAGATTCCACCACTAACTGCCTCAATAGTTGAGGAATCAAGTTATACCTGGAGTGATGGGAATTGGATCTCTAACCGGAGCAAATTTGAACCTTGGCGAAGCGCAGTATCTGTTTATGAAGTCCACTTAGCTTCTTGGCGACTTGGTTTAAGTTACCTAGATTTGGCTACAGAGCTAGTTAGTTATTTAAAGGAAACTGGCTTCACTCACGTTGAATTCCTGCCTGTTATGGAACATCCATATGGTCCTTCGTGGGGTTACCAAGTAACTTCTTTCTTCGCACCCACTTCACGCTTTGGCTCCCCTGATGAATTTAAATATCTAGTAAATGCTTTACACGATGCCGGAATTGGCGTGATCCTTGATTGGGTTCCTGCGCACTTTCCGAAAGATGAGTGGGCGCTAGCTAAATTCGATGGAACGGCGCTTTATGAGCATGCCGACCCTCGGTTAGGCGAGCATCCAGACTGGGGAACCCTGATTTTTAACTTTGGCCGCAACGAAGTTCGCAACTTCATCGTCGCCAGCGCTCTCTATTGGTTAACCGAATTTCATATTGATGGCTTGCGGGTAGATGCGGTTGCCTCAATGCTCTATCTCGACTATTCGCGTAAAGAAGGCGAATGGGTTCCGAATAAATTTGGTGGGCGCGAGAATCTTGAGGCAGTGCAATTATTACAAGAAGCCACCTCTACGGCATATCGAACACACCCCGGCATCATGATGATTGCCGAAGAATCAACCGCTTGGCCCGGCGTAACACGTAGCACTGATTCAGATGGCATTGGTTTTGGTTTTAAATGGAACATGGGCTGGATGCATGACACTCTTGAATATCTACAGCGCGACCCGATCCATCGCGTACACCACCACAATGAAATAACTTTCTCAATTCTCTATGCCTGGTCCGAAAACTTCATGCTGCCACTTTCACATGATGAAGTTGTACATGGTAAAGGTTCGCTAGTTAATAAGTTTCCGGGCGATCGTTGGCAGAAACTGGCAACGCTGCGCGCGCTATACGGATTCATGTGGGCACACCCTGGTAAGAAACTACTTTTTATGGGTCAAGAGTTTGCGCAAAATGATGAGTGGAGCGAATCCGCTGGCCTGCAGTGGCACTTGACTCAATTTGATGAACATAGTGGCGTAGCAAAAACTATTTCTCAGATAAACAGACTATATAAGTCAACACCGGCACTATTTGAAAGAGATACTTCTCCGGAAGGATTCTCTTGGTTGGTGGGCAATGACGCCGCAAGTAATGTGCTGGCATTTACTAGATGGGCAGATGATGGTCAGCCACTAGTTTGTATAACCAACTTTTCGCCAGTGCCACATGAGAACTACCGTTTACCAATGCCAAAGGCTGGTACTTGGCGCGAAGTTCTAAACACTGATGAGCTAGCTTTTGGTGGAAGTGGCGTGATTAATCAGCCGATTGAAATAGCTGAAGGTTCTGATTTAGTAATTACCTTGAGAGTTGCCCCGCTAGCGACCCTCTGGATGGCTTTAGTCGCTATTTAGTACTGGCTTTCACTTACTTTCCTTCTATTTCTCCCTTGGCATTGCCGCTTAAGAGCGCTTTTGTGAAAAATGGAACACATAAGGCCATTATCGCTGGAATTACGAGGGCAACGGCTAGTGAAGTAAATTGGGCAGTCCAGGCAATTACCCATTTACCGCCAAAGATTAAGAAATTATTAATCAAACCAATTTGTCCGATGACTACAGCACTTGGAAACGCACTTCGGGCACTTGCTGCATTAAAGAAACTTGGCGTTATAAAAGAGGTGCCGAGGCCAGCCATAAGGCACCCGAATGAGAATATTCCAAAAGCCCAGTATTGATGTGTGTCGCCAAATAGAATCGAAGCCAAAATGCCGATCAAAAAGAAAGTACCACCAACTACCGAACCGAGGTTGGCTGCTTTGTTAACAGGCATCCAATGAATAATTCTAGAAATTCCAAGTCTGCCAGCAATCATGGCACTCATAAATAAAATATAGGGCAGGGTAATTAGACCGCCTTTGATTCCGAGATACTCGCGTGCAAATATATTAGACCAATCACCCATAGCAATTTCGATAAAAATTGCGCAGATCATGCCGCCAGCAATCAGGCGATCAAATCGTAGTGACTTAAATATTTTTTTAACTGAGTAATGATCATCTTCTAGTTTCGGTAAAAGGGCTACTGGCCGCAATTTATTAATATATTTAATTTTAAGAAAGAGTACGAGAGCATAAACAATATTTAGCTGCACCATTGCAGAAACTTGGCCAATTAGGAACCCTGAAACCAAGCCAGTACTAACAGCACCGATAGTCCAGATGCCATGCAACTTCACAATTATTGGTTTGGAATTTCGAGTTTGACTATCAAAGGCCTGACTGTTGACTGAGATATGAAATGCCGAACTTGAAAAACCTACCAATATAACCACTGGAATAAAGATCAAGCTAGAAGATACACTCGCAATTAATATGAATCCTAAATAGAGCGAGCAAGTACTTGCGATTAAAACTTTATAGCTACCTAGTTTGTGAACTATATGACCAACAGTAAGAAGTGCGACGAAAGCACCTACGTTGCCAAGGCTAATTATTGAGCCAAATTGGCCATTTGTGAGGGCTAGCCGATCTTTAAAGTCTGGAAATCGAGGAATCCAAGACATGATGCCAAAGCCAAATAAAAAGAAGAGCTTGGTTAAGGTCTTAAATTCTGATTCGGGCGTTATCACTTCTTTATTCATTGCATCGCTCTAGAAAAGCGCACTTGCAAGTGAGGTACGAGCCACCTTTAGCCGTGAATCGGCTGGATCTACTAATTGGAAGAGGGTAAGCAGATGGTCTTTCGCAGTTGTGCGATCAGTACCGGAAAATCGGCGTACGCAATCAAGCAAGCGATTAAAGGCGGCATCCAAATCTCCACTGATTACTTCTAGGTCAGCGCAATCTAATTGGGCTTTCACGTTATCAGGTTCAGAGGCAGCCAGTGCCGAGACTAATTTGGCCTCAAGTTTCTCAGTTCGAATAAGTAGTTCGGTTTGGGCTAAACCTAACTTAGCTAATGCATCATTTGGTTTGCGACTTAACAATTTCTGATATGCCGCTCGAGCAATTTCATAATTTCCAGACTCTAGAGCTGCCAAGGCTTCATCTTCTTCAGGTTCAATTGTTTCGATCGGTGCGGTTCCAATACCTTGCTGGGCGGCTAGCGATAAAACTTTATCAATCACCATTTTGATTTGTGCTTCTGGATAACTCTGCTCGAAGAGTGGAACTGGTTTTTCCGCAATCAAGGCAACTGCATAAGGAACGTTTTTAGTCTGCAGAGCTTGAGCCACTTGCGGCTGATCATCAGCGTTGATACTACCTAGTGCCCAGGCACCATTTGCGCCTGCTTCTAATTTACTAAGTGTTTCAAGAGTTGTCATTGATTCTGGACTACGTGGTGACCAGACCAATAAAATTACGGGTTTAACTCGTGACAGTTCAACCGCTTTAGCCGCAAAATTTTCAGCTGTGATTTCATAATTTGAGGCGATCGCATTAGTAGCTTGTGCTGGCTTAGTTAACGAACTCAGATCTACCGCTCGACCAAAATTAGGTGGCAAACTCATTACTTAATCACTCCACTAGCTCGATACCTGAATCGCGACGGAAGGGCAGAACCTCTGAGATATAGGTTTTACAGGCTAAATCCAAGCCCACATCATAACCAGCTGCCTCACTTAAATACCAACGATGCTCAAGGACTTCATGGAATAACTGAGCTGGCTCTACTCGACCCATATGTTCGGCTGGAACTGAGTTAACAATTGGATTAAAAACCTCAGTCAACCACTTGAAAGCAGTTTCATTGACCGCTGTTGAAGGATTACTTTCGCGAGCTCGATAACGATCAAAAGAGGCCAGAATTCGCTTTGCTTGTAACTCTTCGGTCTCTAGCCCCATTAGTTCGTGCAAACGATTGGTGTGATAACCAGCAGCTACTAACTTGGGTTGAAACTTCAAAACTTTATTATCGCCATCAATCGCAATCGAAACTTCTTCAACGGCAAAACCTAGATCGTGTAATTGACGCATCGCGCGTTCTACAGCACGGCGATCGGTTGGGTCGAGTGATTGTGGGTCACGTAGAGCTGCCCAAAGTCGGCGATATCTTTTAATTACAGTATCGCTTGCGCGAACTGGGTCCATGCCTGGATAGAGAACTCCAGAGAGCGCTAAGTCCTCGAGTTCAGCAGCTACGTTGAAGTGCGCAATCTCTAAATCGTGCTCGCGCTGACCATCACTTAAGGTTTTCTGAAACTCACCGGTTTCGGCATCTACTAGGTAGGCTGCAAAGCTTTCAGCATCGCGTCGAAACAAAGTATTTGATAACGAACAATCACCCCACCAGAAACCGAGGAGATGTAATCGAACTAATAATAGAGCAAGCGCGTTAGCCATATTCAAAATGTCATGAGATGAGAGAGCGCCTGAAAGAACAACTCGGTAAGGAAGTGAATATGGCAGGAATCGAGTAGCTAAAGCGCATGGCAAATCTCCACCATTATTATCTTTGCGACCCTCTACAACGGCAATTGGGTCAACGCTGGGCGCTTGCAGTCGACGGAGCTCTCGCAAGGCGGCATATTCGCGATTTGCGAACTCAGAAACTGTCTCTTTAACTGCATAAATTTCAGCGTCGGGTTCATCATTTACCCGGATCAGACGAACCACGTGACGAGAGATTCCACGTTTTTCAGCAAGAGCCGGATCTTCTGGCCATTGCTCTAGTGGCTGATTCCACGGTAGACCCGCGATGGCAGCGATCTCTTCACCAAAGCCAGTGATTCGTAGGGTCATGGGCTCATCTTAGGCAATTACACTTGAACACATGGCGATAAGTAAGCGAATTAAAAAGGTTGTTGCTGGCGAACCCCAGGTTTTTAACACTGATATGGGAGCTCTGGGTGACCCAATTAACAAATCTCACCCATTTTATTTTGGATTCATTGTAACCATTGGTGCACTATCTGCATTTGTCTTGATGCGCGCACTTGCTAGCGCATCGCAGATATTTGTCTTAATTTTGATTGCACTTTTCTTAGCTACTGGGCTAAACCCAGCGGTCGAAGCGCTTCGCAGACGGGGTCTGTCACGAACAAATGCGGTCGCGGCAATATTTATTTTGGTAATTCTATTTGTCGTTTTCTTCACTTTGATCGTTGCGCCGCCAGTGGTTTCCCAAGGTTCTAACTTAATCAGTCAAGCACCATCATTGATTGAAGACTTAAAATCTAATTCCTTATTTGTGCGACTAAATGAGCAATATGGATTGCTCGATACGCTGCAGCGAGAAATTGCGTCACGTACTTCAGATGGAAAACTTCTACTTACAACATTTGGTGGTGTAGTTGGTGTTGGTAAGTCCGTGCTATCCGGAACTTTTGCCGGCCTTACCATTTTGATCTTAACGCTCTACTTCTTAACTTCCTTGCCGCAAATGGTCACACTTGGCTTACGTCTTGCCCCAGCATCACGTCGACCACGAGTAGGCGCGCTTACTAATGCAATAATTTCGCGAGTTGGTTCATTTGTTAGCAGCCAAGTAATGATCGCATTCATGGCTGGTATCTTCACACTCTTACTCTCACTTGGTTTAGGGATTCCTTCACCAATTGCGCTGGGAATGACCGTGCTGGTTTGTGGTTTGATTCCGTTAATCGGCCATTTTATTGGCTGTACCGTTGTGACTCTAGTTGCGCTAACTCAATCAATAACTATCGGATTAGTCGCATTCTTGGCTTATGTTCTATACGTTCAAATTGAAAACTATTTAATTACCCCCCGCATTATGAAGAAAACGCTTTCGGTGCCGGGCGTAGTAACTATTATTTCAGCGCTAATTGGTTCCTCGCTATTGGGCTTAGTTGGCGGTCTTTTAGCAGTGCCAGTGGCCGCAGCGATTATCTTGATTTTAGATGAAGTAGTTTTCCCAAGAACAGATAACGCTTAATAAATAGCGCTAGATTTCAGTAGGTAGTGGCAATCTACTTGGCGCAATAATTTGAGTGATCTCAGAAAGCACTCGATAAACTGAAGGCTCACCTACCCATAAATGCTTTGCTCCCTCAACTGCAATCATGTGGTGATTCTTAATAACTGCAAAACGTTGTGCTGCTTCAGGTGGCTGCAGATAATCATCTAACTCAGGGACAATTGTGAAAACAGGACGACCATCGTGGCTCCAATATTCCAAATCACTTGGTTTAGAGGTGCGAAGAGGTGGACTTAATAAAATTAATCCTTTATGTCGGATATCTTTTGCGTGACGTAGCGCTAAATCAGTACCAAAAGACCAACCAACTACCCAGAGGTTTTCTAACTTTAAAGTATCTAAGCAGTAGGTGAGAGCTGCCTCAACATCAAATTTTTCTGCGCCGCCATTATCGAATGTGCCAGTACTGGCGCCATTGGCACTTCTTGTTCCGCGAGTATTGAAACGCACAACTGTTATGCCTGCCATAGCGGGCAATCGATTAGCTGCTTTTTTCAGAATGTGGCTATCCATCATTCCGCCTGCAGTTGGTAGCGGATGCAGAGAAAGAATCGCACCTGTTGGATTAGCGATTGGGCTAGCTACTTCACCGACCAGAGTTTCACCATCGGCTGTTATCAGCGTGAAAGGTGAGCGATTAGCGGGCAATTGCGTGCTGGGGCGAATTGGTTCAGCCATTAGGCAAGTGTATCTTTGCCGCTATGGCCACATCACGTAGAAAGACCTTTGATTCCATCAATCCAGTATCTGGTGAAGTTTTAGCTACTTTCCCAGTAGATGGCAAAGAGACCGTTTCGCTAGTTGTTGAGACAGCTCATGAAGCGCTTTATCAATGGCAGCACCTTGGTTTTAAAGGTCGTAAGAAAGTACTGCTCGATTGGAGCAAATACCTACTTAACCATGTTGATGAGATTGCTGAGTTAATTTCTGATGAAACTGGCAAGCCCATTAGTGATGCCAAGTTAGAAGCAGCTCTTGCGATTAACCACATTGGTTGGGCTGCTCGCAATGCTGAGTATGTGATGAGCCCAGAGCACCGTTCACCTGGAGCGATCATGGCAAATATGTCAGCACGAGTGGAACACTCTCCTGTTGGCGTTGTTGGAGTTATCGGACCTTGGAACTATCCAATCTTTACTCCCCTTGGTTCAATCACTTACGCACTTGCTGCGGGCAATACAGTGGTGTTTAAACCAAGTGAGCTAACTCCTGCAGTTGGGGTTTGGCTGGCAGATTCATTTGCCCAAGTTGCGCCAAGTGAAGATATCTTCCAAGTTATTACAGGTTTCGGTGATACTGGAAAATACTTATGTGAGAGTGAAATTAACAAGTTAGCTTTCACGGGTTCAACCAAAACTGCCAAATTAGTGGCAGCCACTTGTGCCGCAAATATGATTCCTGTTGTTCTGGAGTGCGGTGGCAAGGACCCAGTAATAATTGCCGCTGATGCGAATATCAAAGCAGCTGTCGAAAATACTTTATGGTCGGCAATGTCCAATGCTGGCCAGACTTGTATCGGTGCAGAGCGGGTTTACGTTGATGAAAAGATTGCCGATCGCTTCATTGAGCTCTTTGTGACAGAAGCAGAAAAGATCACCGCAGGTGCGCCAGGGGCTGGAAATTATGGTCCAGCAACCATGCCTGAACAAATAGATGTGATTGCGTCTCACATTGCTGATGCGCTAAAACGTGGCGGTAAGGCACTTTTGGGCGGGAAGGATTCGGTTCAGCCGCCATATGTGCAGCCAGTTGTTTTGGTTGATGTCCCAGAAGATGCGATAGCTATGACCGAAGAAACTTTTGGGCCAGTAATTATTATTAATCGTTTTCATTCTATTGATCATGCAATTCGGTTAGCTAATGCCAGCAAATATGGGCTCGGTGCATCGGTTTGGTCAAAACGTCAAGGTAAGAAGATTGCTTCCCAACTTCATTGCGGAATGGTGGCCGTGAACTCAACTATTTCTTTCGCAGCAATTGCATCTGTACCATTCGGCGGTGTGAAAGATAGCGGTTATGGTCGCATTCATGGCCCTGAAGGAATCCTAGAATTTACTTACCCACGCACCGTTGTTCGCGCACGATTCCAATTACCTTTAGTGTTTACTAGTTTTAATCGCTCTTACTTCAGTGATAAATTAATTATACAAGTAATTAAAATTCTTAAAGGTCGCTTGGGATAGTTAAAAACGAGGTGCATTTCGCGTGCGCTCAGTACGTGGCCCGCGTTGATTCTTTTTATTCCAACAAGGTGTATGCCAATGACGGCGCGATTCTTCATCATCTTCTAACCAGGCAACAATATGTGGCGTTGCCATCGGAATAATTTGATCACAACCTGGGCAGCGATAAGGTTTATTTGACGAAGATCCGGTTAATTTTCTAACTCGGTAAGTTCCGTCACTATGTTCTTCAATGCTTTCATTGAAAGTATTGATTTCGCGCTCAGCATCTTGCGGGCGTTTACCTTTGGGATAGTTGCGGCGCGGGCTCATGGTTCATTTTCTCGCATTTTTAAGGTTCATGTGACAGGCTGGAGCCATGAAGGTGATTGAAGTTAAGGGCCTAACAAAGTCATATGGCGACTTCACCGCCGTTGCTGGCATAGATTTGGCGATCGAAGCAGGCGAGATTTTCGCTCTGCTTGGCCCAAATGGTGCTGGAAAGACCACTTCCGTTGAAATCTTGGCCGGCTTTCGCGAAGCTGATGGTGGCTCAATAAGCGTACTGGGCTTTAACCCAGCCACAAAGGGCGATGCCGGCCGCAGTTGGCGCAATCGCATCGGCGTTGTTCTGCAAACCGCTTCAGATGCTGGCTCATTTAAGGTGCGCGAAATTGTTAAGCATTTCAGTACTTTCTATGCCAACCCTCGCGATGTTGATCAAGTCATTGAAGCAGTTGGACTCACTGCAAAGCGCAATTCATTGGTCCTTGAATTATCTGGTGGTCAAAGACGTCGCCTTGATGTGGCCCTCGGAATAATTGGTAACCCAGAACTTCTCTTCTTAGATGAACCAACAACCGGTTTTGATCCAGAGGCCAGACGCGCATTCTGGTCGCTAATTCGTGACTTAAAGGCTGGCGGCACCACAATCTTATTAACTACTCACTATCTCGATGAAGCAGAAGAGTTGGCCGATCGCGTCGCAGTCATCAATGCTGGAAAAATCATTGAGGTTTCAACGCCGGCAATACTTGGTGGTCGCAGTACTGCAAAGGCAACTGTGTCTTGGATGAGCCCAACTGGAATTCAAATTGAAGAGAGCGATAATCCAACTTCAGTTGTTGCAAAATTAGCTGCAAAATTTGACGGGGAGATTCCAGAATTAACGATTACTCGCCCATCGCTAGAAGATATTTACTTGAAAATGATTGGTGGCCAAGATGAGTAAAGTACCGAGCACCTTAAAACTCGGCTTACTTCGTGGCCAGATGGAGATTATTCAATTCTCTCGGCAAAAAGAGGCAGTAGTTTTTACCATTTTCTTCCCAGTAATTTTATTAGTGATCTTTGGCAGTGTTTTTAAGGACACAATTGCGCCTGGGGTAACTTTTAGCCAATATTTCGTTGCTGGCATGATCGCTTCTGGTTTAGTTAATACTGGCTTTCAGAATATAGCAATTAATATTCCGCTCGAACGCGACATGGGTGCAATCAAACGTTTACGTGGCACCCCGCTACCTATTACTAGTTACTTCATAGGTAAAGCAATCTCGGTACTTGTAACAATGATGGTTCAAGTTCTCATTCTCCTAGTTATTGGTGCGGCATTCTTTGGCTTAAATATGCCAACCGAGCCAAGTAAATGGTTGACTTTTACTTGGTTACTCGTACTCGGAACTGCTAGCTCAACGGCACTTGGTGTGGCATTCTCATCAGTGCCGAAAAATGGTCGCGGCGCTGCTGCCATAGTTTCGCCAGTGGTGATCATTCTGCAGTTCTTTAGTGGGGTATTTTTTGTCTTCACTCAATTGCCTGGCTGGATGCAGCAATTTGCGGCAATCTTCCCGCTTAAATGGCTCACTCAAGGAATGCGTAGCGTTTTCTTGCCCGATAGCTTTGCAGCACAAGAAGTTGCTCAAAGTTGGGAAAGTGGTCGCACTGCTCTAATCCTTTTCGTTTGGCTAATTGCCGGACTCTTCTTAGCAGTTAAGACTTTCCGTTGGGAGAACAAGTGAAACGCCTAGTACTAGGGGTGGGACTACTGCTGCTATTAGTAATTTCACTAAACGGAGCAAGCGCGGCTTCAAAAATTAAACCTTCGCCTTCGCCAAAGTGGCCGCCAGTTGGTTTTACGGTTAAAGGTGAGATCTATGCCAAAGTTCCGACGGTAAAAGAGCTAGTTGGAATCGCCTCAAACAGTAAAGTTCTTACTGCGCAATTAGCCGAAAGAGTAGATGGCACCTTGATCTGTAAAAAGTACTCGTGTGGAGCGATTACTGTTGCAGCCACAAAGGGCTGTACTTGGTGGGAAGTTAAGTCTCGCGTCAAGGGCCCTAAAAGTCAGGAAGATAGCACCATTGTCGTTCACGGAAATTTAAGAACTACCACGACAGGTACTGAACCTAAGGTTTATAAGACAATTCTCTTGATTAGTTCTGAGGCGATTGAGCGTGGAAATAAAATTTCTAATATAAATGTGATCTGTCATCATGCGCCACCTAGCGAGAAGTTAAAAACTAACGTCTACACGCCGACGCTTAGTTAAAAACTGATTCGAGTTAGCGATTAGCTCCTGGTACCCAAAGTTCGTCGCCCTGTCCTTTATTAGAGATACGAGCGAGCACAAAGAGTAAGTCAGATAAGCGATTTAAATATTTTGCCGTTAGTGGGTTAACGCCGCCGCCAAATGCGTGAATCGCAGCCCAGGTGCAGCGCTCCGCTCGACGCGCCACAGTTCGTGCCACATGCAAGTTAGCTGCCGCCAAAGTTCCGGAAGGAAGTACAAATGAGCGAAGTGGTTCGAGTTGTTCGTTATAAGCATCGATCTGTTCTTCTAGATAGGTAATTTGAGATTCTAGAACTCGGAGTGGTTCGATTTTTGGTTCATCAACTACTGGAGTACAAAGATCTGCGCCAACATCGAAGAGATCATTTTGAATCCGAATCAATAGCGGCTTTAATTCAGCCGGCAACGAATCAGCGCAAAGAGCAACTCCAATTGCTGAGTTAGCTTCATCAACGGTGGCATATGCCTCTAGACGTGGATCATTCTTGGAAGTACGGCTCATATCGCCGAGTGAAGTAGTTCCGTCATCGCCAGTTTTTGTGTAGATCCGCGTCAAATTAACCATGGGGAGAGCCTAATCGGGCAGATAAGATACGACCACTCGAGAAATAACGTCACATCACAATATTTAGAGAGGGGTACCACCTTGGCTGCTATTGACCGCTTTCGGGTAGTTGGTGGCGCCCGTTTGGTTGGCGAAGTTAGCGTAAGTGGAGCCAAGAACTCAGCTCTAAAACTCATGGCTGCTTCACTCTTAGCCGCTGGTAAAACCACGATTCGCAATGTGCCTGATATCGCAGATGTTGACATCATGGCTGATCTGCTTACCCGCTTGGGTTGCACCGTAGAACGTGGCACAGAATTGGTAACTATTGATGTCCCAGAAGTTCCAGGTCATCGCGCTGATTACGATTTAGTACGCAAGATGCGTGCCTCAATAAATGTGCTTGGGCCACTGGTTGCTCGAGTTGGCCAAGCCGAAGTTGCGCTGCCCGGCGGAGATGCCATTGGTTCACGTGGGTTAGATTTCCACATTCGAGGTTTGGAATCACTAGGTGCTAAAGCACATAATGAACATGGTTATGTAATTGCTGAAGCACCTGATGGGCTAACCGGTGCCGAAATTGTTTTGGACTTTCCTAGCGTTGGCGCCACTGAGAACTTAATGACTGCTGCAGTGTTAGCAAAAGGCGTGACTACGATTGACAACGCAGCTCGCGAACCAGATTTAGTTGATCTCGGAAATTTCTTAATTTCAATGGGTGCCAAAATCGAAGGTCTAGGTACGCCGTTAATCACAATTACTGGTGTTGCGAAAATGCAGCCCACAGATCACGCCACTATTGCAGACCGAATTGTTACTGGCACTTGGGCTTTTGCTGCTGCGATGACGCAAGGTGATATCACGATTAACGGCGCACGTGCCCAAGATTTAGAAATCCCGCTTGAGAAATTAACTGCCGCCGGCGCCATCGTGACCTCAAATGAAAACTCAATCCGCGTGCGCATGGATTCTCGGCCAAAAGCCATTGATGTTTCAACGCTTCCCTATCCGGGTTTTCCAACTGACTTACAGCCGATGGTAATCACCTTAAACTCCATTGCAACTGGTGATGCCATAGTCACTGAAAATGTGTTTGAGGGTCGTTTTATGTTCGTTAATGAATTGATCAGATTAGGCGCACAAATCACGATCGATGGTCATCATGCCGCTATAACTGGCGTCGAAAAGCTATCTAGCGCACCTGTCGTAGCAACTGATATCCGGGCTGGCGCAGGACTGGTTTTGGCTGGTTTAGTTAGCGATGGCATAACTTTTGTCGAAGATGGTTACCACATAGATCGTGGTTACCCTGATTTTGCTGCACAATTGCGCACACTTGGTGCTGATGTAACTCGCGAAATTTAAGCCTTCATATTCTAAATTAGCCAACTGACTCAGTTAAGATCGAAACTCGATCATTTGATACAGATAAGAACCCACCATGGACGCTAAATTGCTGAGTTGTTCCATCGGCAACTTTAATGTTGACAGCTCCGTCGACTAGAACACCAAATAAAGGTGCGTGACCTGGCAAAACGCCCAGATCACCTTCGGTTGTGCGAGCTGAAATAAATGTTGCCTCGCCTGTCCAAACCTTTTCAGTTGGTGAAACTACTGCGACTTTTAGTGTCATGAGTTAGTTCTTCGCCAATTCAGCAGCACGGCGCTCAACATCGTCGAGGCCACCACACATGAAGAATGCTTGTTCTGGCACGTGATCGTACTTTCCATCAGCAAGTGCTTCGAATGCTGCGATTGTGTCGACTAGCGGCACGAATGATCCTTCGATACCAGTGAAGACCTTTGCTACGAAAGTGTTCTGTGACAAGAAGCGCTGGATACGACGTGCGCGACCTACCAAGATACGGTCTTCTTCAGAGAGTTCATCGATACCAAGAATCGCAATGATGTCTTGTAGATCTTTGTAGCGCTGCAAGATCTGCTTAATGCGGTTAGCAACCTGGAAGTGGTGCTCACCGATGTAGCGTGGATCAAGGATGCGAGAAGTTGAGTCAAGTGGATCTACCGCTGGATAAATACCCAGCTCAGAGATTGGGCGAGATAACACTGTCGTTGCATCTAAGTGCGCGAAAGTAGTGTGTGGCGCTGGGTCGGTGATGTCATCTGCAGGAACATAGATTGCCTGCATCGATGTAATCGAGTGACCACGGGTTGAAGTAATGCGCTCTTGAAGCTGGCCCATTTCATCAGCAAGTGTTGGCTGGTAGCCCACAGCTGAAGGCATACGGCCAAGCAGAGTTGATACTTCAGAACCTGCTTGCGTAAAGCGGAAGATATTGTCGATGAAGAGCAACACATCTTGCTTCTGCACATCGCGGAAATATTCCGCCATGGTTAGCGCTGACAGAGCAACACGAAGACGCGTGCCAGGTGGCTCATCCATCTGACCGAAAACTAAGGCAGTCTTATTGAT
>CAMCYS010000014.1 GCA_945885625.1 Bifidobacterium breve
TGCCTGGACTTCAAATTTTGCTAAAGGTCAAGAAATTGTGATTCCACTAAAAAATGGCGAAGGCTCTTTTCAGTGCGATGATGAAACTCTTAAAACACTAGAAGATAGCAATCGCATTATTGCTCGCTACGTTGGCGAAAACCCAAATGGTTCACGAAATTTGATTGCTGGTATTACCAATGAACGTGGCAATGTAGTTGGTCTAATGCCTCACCCAGAGCACGCCATTGATTCACTAACTGGCCCATCAACTGATGGTTTGCCATTTTTCACTTCAGTTCTAACTGCACTGGTAGGTAAGTGATGTCACTAGATACCGTTGCTATTGCGCAAACTTCACCCGATACCAAGCAACCATTTGCCGAACTTGGCTTAAAGCCCGATGAATACGCGCGCATTAAAGAGATTCTTAGCCGTCGCCCAACTTCATCAGAGCTGGCCATGTATTCAGTTATGTGGTCTGAGCACTGTTCTTATAAATCTTCTAAGGTCCACTTAAAACAGTTCGGTGAGAAAGCCCCACATAGCGATGCGCTTCTTGTTGGTATTGGCGAAAACGCTGGTGTTGTCGATGTTGGTCAGGGCTATGCCGTAACTTTTAAAATCGAGTCGCATAATCACCCATCGTTCATTGAGCCATACCAAGGCGCAGCAACCGGGGTCGGTGGCATCGTGCGCGATATTTTGACGATGGGTGCTCGCCCAATTGCCGTCATGGACCCACTTCGGTTTGGCCCAGCCGATGCCCCTGATACCAAGCGGGTTTTGCCCGGAATCGTCGCTGGAATCGGTGGTTACGGCAATTGCCTTGGCCTACCAAATATCGGTGGCGAAATAACTTTTGATCAAACTTATTTAGGTAACCCGCTAGTTAACGCACTCTGTGTTGGCGTAATGCGCCATGATCAAATCAAATTAGCTAAAGCATCAGGTGCGGGCAATCTAGTTGTGCTCTTTGGTGCCAAAACTGGTGGCGATGGCATTGGTGGCGTATCAGTACTGGCCTCGGAAACTTTTGGCGCAAGTGGCCCAGCTAAGCGACCAAGTGTGCAAGTGGGTGACCCATTTGTTGAGAAAGTTCTCATCGAGTGCAGCCTAGAAATATTTGCCGAAGATCTAGTTGTTGGTATTCAAGATCTGGGCGGCGCCGGACTCTCTTGCGCAACTAGCGAACTTGCTTCCGGTGGTAGCGGTGGCATGGCCGTACAACTAGACAAAGTTCCGCTTCGAGACCCTTCACTTTCGCCTGAAGAAATTTTGATGTCAGAGTCACAAGAGCGCATGTGCGCAATTGTCGAGCCAAAACATATTGCGCGCTTCTTAGAGATCTGCGCCAAATGGGATATCACCGTTGATGTAATCGGTGAAGTTACCGATGGCGATCGTTTAATCATTACTTGGCACGGCGAAGTAATTGTTGATGTGCCACCTCGCACCGTGGCACATGAAGGCCCGGTCTACAACCGACCATTTGCCCAACCTGATTACATTAATATTGTTAACGCGCAGAGTATTGATGTGCCACTACCAAAATCCGTGGCAGAGATTAAAGCTGCGATGTTAACGATTGCCAGCACGCCAAACTTGGCAGATAAATCTTGGGTTACTTCGCAATATGACAAGTACGTACAAGGCAACACAATTCTGGCTCAACCCGAAGATGCTGGCATGGTTCGCGTTGATGAGACCACTCAATTAGGTGTTGCCATTAGTACTGATGCCAATGCCAATTGGTCATATTTAAATCCGTACGAAGGCGCCAAGTTGGCACTTGCCGAAGCGGCTCGCAATATTGCAGTCGCTGGCGCCAAGCCGCTAGCAGTCACAAATTGCCTTAATTTTGGCTCACCTGAGGACCCAGGTGTCATGTGGCAGTTCGCCGAGACTGTGCGCGGTTTAGCCGATGGTTGTTTAGAGATGGGGTTACCGGTTACCGGTGGCAATGTTTCCTTCTATAACCAAACTGGCGAAGTTGCGATTCTGCCAACACCGGTAATCGGCGTGCTCGGCGTTATTCAAGATGTACGCACTCGCACGCCTATGGGAATTCCAGCCGCTGGTCTTGATCTTTATCTACTTGGTGAAACCAAGAATGATTTAGCGGGCAGCGAATGGGCGTTCTTACATAATCAACGCGGTGGAAATTCACCGATTGCTGATCTACAACGCGAAATGAAGTTAATTGATTTTCTACTTGCCAATAACTCAGCCTTTAAGTGTGCTCACGATCTTTCGCAAGGTGGCCTTGCTGCAACGCTGATCGAAGCAACGCTTAAGAACAATGTCGGCGCAACAGTCACACTGAGTGATGCTGGCATTGAACTTCTCTCAGAAACACCTTCACGAGTGCTAATCGCAATTGATCCAAGAGATGCCGCCAAGATTACTTATCCTGCAACCAAAATCGGCACAACTGGTGGCACATCGCTAACAATTAACGGTGCTGAGATTTCACTTTCAGAGCTTCGCACTGCCCACACCGAAACTTTCCCGAAGTTGTTTGGCTAACCAATGCGCGACCCACAGATTCTCGAAACAGTTAAAGCCACCCTTGCCTTATTAGTTGAGAAGAACCCTGGTCGCGCCATTGAAGTTCGCATTCCGCCTTATTCAGCAGTGCAATGTGGCGAAGGTCCAACCCATACCCGTGGCACTCCACCTAACGTTATTGAGATGGATGCCGAAACTTGGTTAGCCCTCGCCCATGGCGAAACTAACTGGGCAGCTGCCATGGCGACTGGCAAAATCAACGCATCTGGTGCGCGCGCAGACTTAACTGACTATCTGCCGCTCTCGCCAAATAGGATCGCCCCATGAAGTCGCTGACGGTTTTGGTGCCTATATATAACGAGTCGCGCACCTTAGCTGAGCTCGTTAGTCAAATAGATTCAATGCTTAGCGGCGTCATTGCTGAGTGCATCTTTATTAACGATGGCAGCACCGATAACAGTGGTGAAATCCTGACGGGGGCACTCTCAAGTGTTTCCTTCAAACACCAGGTAATCACTCAGCCAAATGGTGGCAAGTCCAGTGCCATAAAAGCTGGTGCCAAATTAGTGCACTCTTCCCACGTAATTATTCTCGATGCCGACCTTGAGCTAGATACCCATGATGTGGTTGAACTTTGGAAAGTAGTTCAAGATGGCAAAGCCGAAGTTGTTTTTGGTTACCGCCATTTCTTGGCTCAATCGGCATTTACTTACCGATATGCCAAAGGCAACTTAGTCATTTCAAATCTCTACGGCCTGCTCTTTAACGAGGTAGTAACAGACATTATGTGTGGTTATAAGTTGGTGCCAACTAAAGTCTTACAAGATCTACCGTACAAATTCAAAAAGTTTGCTATCGAGATTGAGATTCCTATTTATCTCTGGAAACAACGAATTCGCCCGCATGAAGTAAAAGTTGGATATTCCCCGCGTTCGCGATTAGATGGAAAAATGATTTCGGCTAAAGACGCTATTTCGATTATTTTCACATTGATCACTCACCGAGCACTGAAAGCGAGACGATAATGAGAAACGCTTTAATCCGTAACTCAGTAGTTGCCGTTATTTGGTGGGCAGTTTTCTACCCAGGCTTTTATTCCTCTGATTCATTTGCCGCAGTTAACATGGCTAAGTCCGGTGACTTAGTTAATTCATATACCGCCTCTTGGGCCATCTATGTTCGCGTCTTCTCACTCTTTGGTAACTTTATCGGCTTGCTTACTTTGCTAAATGCCTTGATCTTGGTTTATGCAGTAACCAGGTTTTCATACGCACTCCTTGCTAAAAAAACCGCAGCTATTTCCTCATTCGTCTTAACCCTGACTCCGCTTGTAGCAGGTATGGGAATTACGCTCTGGCATGACATCTTGATGACCGCAGGACTATTGCTTTTGGCTGCTTTTTTCACTCTTTTCCGGCAAGGCGAGAACTACGCAAAAAGCGATTTTTACTCATTATTGGTACCTGGCGCAGTTCTACTTTCATTCCGTCCGAACGGACTTCCAACTTTCTTGGTTTTCGCAGTTCTGACCTTTATTTTTATTAGACGCAAAACCCTTATTCGCCCACTAGCGCTAGTTCTGGCGATCACAGCAGGTACAACAATCTTTAATTCTCTTGTTGTAGTTGGTGAAGACCCAATTAATACTCACTACGCACAAGAGTGGATGCGTAATGACATTTCTTGTTACGCAGCTAGCCCAGCCGGTGCCGGTTGGGTTGAAAAAAATATGCCAGGAGTTGGCACAACTCAAAGCTGGGCGTCACCGGATGCTTGTACTTTCTTAAATCGTTATGAGCTTGCCCCGGCAGATCGTGAAAAATCATATGCAGTAGTGCCCGCAGCTTGGCGCAAACTGGCACTTTCTGATCCAGCATTTGTTTTGAAAACTCACTTTGACCGAAATTACTATGTGGTGCCACTGCCGATCAATGGCTTACCAAGTATTCCCTTCTTACACAGCACAATTGAGACCGCGGGGCTGGGTATCGAATGGGCAATGCCAAGTGTTGCTGAGAAAGCTCGAGTAATAATGCGAGCAGGTAACGCCCTGCGACCAATTTTGGCTTATGCGGGGATGTGGTTGCTGTTGGTATTGGGCGCAGTTGTTTTCTTGAAACGCAAAGAGTGGCTGCCAACTTTTCTAATGGGATTCTCACTTCTTGGCATTCTCTTTGTCTTTGCCCCAATTCCAGATGGTAGATACGCACTCTTTGTTTTACTTGCTGGGCAATTACTACTTCTTGGCGCAATCGTTGAAGGTATTGAGCGCTTACGAAATCGAAATAGGATTGCCCCATGAGCCGCCGCCCCGATGGATTGCTTAATCACAATGTTCTAGATGATGACAAAGGCCCACAAGATGCCTGCGGAGTTTTCGGGGTCTGGGCACCGGGTGAAGAAGTCGCAAAGCTATCCTTTTATGGGCTCTACGCCTTGCAACATCGCGGCCAAGAATCAGCTGGCATCGCGACCTCTGATGGTGAACGAATCCTGATTTATAAAGATATGGGTTTAGTTTCACAAGTATTTACTGAATCAGATTTAGCAGTGTTAAAAGGCAGCCTGGCAATTGGTCATTGCCGTTACAGCACCACTGGTTCAAGTACTTGGGTTAATGCCCAACCTACTCTGCGCCCAACTAAATACGGAACGATCGCGCTCGCCCACAATGGCAACTTAACTAATACCGGTGATTTAGCCGAACTTGTTTCAAAGTTAGATCCAAGCCCTGCGCGCAACGGTCGTGGGGCAACAACTGATACTGAAATTATGACTGCGCTAATTGCGCTGCAAAACGAGAAAAATGTTGAAGCAAGCGCCCTTGCCGTGTTGCCTCTGCTTGAGGGCGCATTCTCGCTGATCTTTATGGATGAACACACTTTGTACGCAGCGCGTGATCGTCACGGTGTGCGCCCGCTAGTAATCGGTAAACTTGAGACTGGTTGGGTAGTTGCTTCCGAAACTGCAGCGCTAGATATTGTGGGCGCTGCTTTTGTGCGCGAAGTTGAACCTGGTGAATTTATTGCCATTGATCAAGAAGGTTTGCGCGCACACCCATGGGCGCCAGCTGAACCAAAAGGTTGTCTCTTTGAATATGTTTATTTAGCTCGCCCTGATACAACCATTGCTGGCCAAGGAATTCACGCCACTCGCGTAAAAATCGGTCAGCAGTTAGCTAAAGAATTTCCAGCTGATGCTGATTTAGTTATTCCAGTCCCTGAATCAGGCACGCCCGCTGCAATTGGTTATGCCAAAGAATCTGGTATTCCATACGGGCTTGGTTTAGTTAAGAACTCTTACGTTGGTCGTACCTTTATTCAACCGTCACAAACAATTCGCCAATTAGGTATTCGCCTAAAGTTAAACCCACTGCGCGAAATCATTGAAGGCAAGCGCATCGTGGTCGTCGATGATTCAATCGTTCGTGGTAATACTCAACGAGCCATTGTGCGCATGTTGCGCGAGGCCGGAGCTGCTGAAATTCACGTTCGAATTAGCTCTCCCCCAGTTAAATGGCCTTGTTTCTACGGTATTGACTTTGCCACCCGCGCCGAGCTAATCGCGAGCGGGTTAGGGGTCGAAGAAATTCGCCGCTCAATCGGAGCTGACTCACTTGGCTATGTTTCAATCGAAGGTTTAGTACAAGCAACTTCTATCGAAGATTCAAAGCTCTGTACTGCTTGTTTTACTGGCGTATATCCAATTGCGATTCCAACGGATCTATCTGAAGGCAAAATGCGCCTTGAGATTACTGAAGTGAGCAAAGCATCAGAGCAATCAGCAGGACAGATAAGTGGCTGATTACAAAGACTCTGGCGTTGACATTGATGCCGGCGAACGCGCTGTTGAGTTGATGAAGGCAAGCATCGCCAAAGCTTCACGCAAGGAAGTTATTGGTGGCATTGGCGGTTTTGCTGGTTTATTTGATGCAACAGCACTTACAAAATTTAAGCAACCACTACTTGCTACTTCAACCGATGGCGTTGGTACTAAAACTGAGATTGCTCGCAGGTTAGGTAAGTACGACACTATCGGTGAAGATCTCGTTGCGATGGTGGTTGATGATCTTGTGGTCTGTGGCGCCGAACCACTTTTCATGACGGACTACATTGCAGTTGGCAAAGTTATTCCAGAACGTATTGCCGAAATTGTCTCCGGCATCGCCCGCGGTTGCGAGAAAGCGAACACTGCACTCATTGGCGGTGAAACTGCCGAACACCCTGGGTTAATGGCAGATGATGAATTTGATATTGCAGGGGCTGCCACCGGCGCAGTCGATGCCGATAAATTACTTTCCGCCGACTTAGTTAAAGCCGGCGATGTATTAATCGGTATGCCAGCCTCTGGGTTCCATGCAAATGGTTATTCACTTATTCGCCACATCATAAAAACTAAAAACTTATCGCTCGACACAGTTGTAACTGAATACAACAAAACAGCTGGCGAAGTTTTCTTAACTCCTACTGAGATCTACACCCTTGATTGTTTAGCTTTGATCAAATCACTCGGCACCAACTTGCGCACTTTCGTGCATGTAACTGGCGGCGGTTTAGCCGAGAACACCGCTCGGGTTATTCCGGCTGGACTTTGCGCTACCTATGACCGCAGCACTTGGGCACTGCCAGTTGAGATGGAATTCATGGCCCGGGTAGGCGAAGTCAGCCAAAGCGCTCTTGAGCGCACCTGGAATGCCGGCGTCGGCATGGTCGCTGTTGTGGCCCCAGATGTCGCCGATCTGACGCTCAGATCGCTGGCTGCCCGCGGCATGAAGGCCTGGATCGCTGGCGAAGTACGCTCAACTGAGACCGAAGCACGCTCAACTTTGGAAGGTACCTACCAAGCGCGGTAACCTACGCGCCTTGACGGAAACAACGTGAAAAAGGAGGTCGCCCATGGGTCGCGGCCGCGCAAAAGCAAAGCAAACTAAAGTTGCTAGAGATTTGAAATATAACTCTCAAGATATGGATCTAGATCGCCTCGCTAAAGAGCTACATGGCGAAGCTCCAACAGTTGACGAGAACGATAACGATGATCCGTTCGCTGAGGGCAATTACATTCCTCGCGCTTAATTACTAAGTTAGTTAGCCTGTAACTCATGACGCGCCGAACTCCTTACGTTGCAGCGTTACGTATTTACGAACCGCTCTCAGCATTTGAACCGGCAGATCGCTTAGTTTGGGAAGAAGCTTTCCCGATTTATTCAACAGTTGAAGATGAACAAACTCGCGCAATGCAACGTTTAATTGCGCCCACATTTTTTGCCAGTGTTGCAGATGGTGCGCACATTCTTGATTACGAAGATGTTCGCCATGTTTCGCCTTGGTCGACTGCCACTCGCAGTTGGGCGGCCTACGATAACTTCTCCGATTCAATGCCATCTTCAGTTACTAAATACTTCTTTACCCCCGCAATCGAAGAGTTGATTACTAGCGGCGCTGATTACATTGATAACAAGGTGCCGCATATCTTGACTGAAACCTGGCTAATTCCACCCCGTTGGTTCTCACTCTTTGTCCCTGAAGAAAGAATGCGCGGCAGTGATAGCAATGGTGCCTTCTGTATTGCTAGAGCAAAAATTGCTAACGCAAAAACACGTTGCAAATTCACTCACGAAGCAGTTGTAAATGCCTTCGGCGAAGGTGGCGTTGAAGAAGAGATTCAAGATTTATATGACTGGATGGATATGTTCCACCCCAAGTCACTTGTTGAACTTGATTACGGCGGGCTAGCCGATTACTTAAACATGGCACTTGCCGAAGTCGGTGGCATTGAAGCTGATTCTTCAATCGAAGATATTCATGAGTCTTTAGCTGGCCTGGCCGCCAACGATGGCGCAACTGCTGGCTTGGGCTATGAACGTTTAATTACTCGCTGGCGTAAAGTCTCTGCATTTGAGCAAGCTTCTTAGATAGACTGGGCTCAAACAAGGGATAAATATGCGAATTCTAGTTACAGGCGGGGCCGGATTCTTGGGCTCACACCTTTGCGATCGATTATTAGCTGATGGCCATGAAGTATTAGCAGTTGATAATTTATACACTGGCTCTAAACTAAACATCGCTCACAATCTGCAGAACCCTAATTTTGAATTCTTGCGGCACGACGTCACTTTTCCATTGTTTGTCGAAGTTGATGCAATTTATAATCTTGCTTGCCCAGCAAGCCCGGTTCATTATCAAAAGTTTCCAACCCAAACAATCAAGACCAGTGTTATTGGGGCAATCAATATGCTTGGTTTGGCCAAGCGATTAAATATTCCTATCTTGCAAGCTTCTACTTCTGAAGTTTATGGTGACCCAACTATTTCGCCGCAACCAGAGAGTTATTGGGGGAATGTAAATCCAATTGGCTTGCGTTCATGTTATGACGAAGGAAAGCGCGCTGCTGAATCACTTTTCTTTGATTACAATCGTGAGCACAAAGTACAAATTAGAGTAGCTCGCATTTTTAACACTTATGGACCTCGCATGAATCTGCATGATGGCCGCGTGGTAAGTAATTTCATCAGGCAAGCAATCAGTGGCGATCCAATTACGCTTTATGGCACTGGCGAACAAACCAGGTCATTTTGCTATGTAGATGATCTAATTGATGGCTTAGTGAAACTAATGAATACTCCAGGCGATGTTGTCGGCCCAATAAATTTAGGTAACCCGGTTGAGTTCACTATGAAAGAGCTGGCAGCAAAAGTTGTTCAGTTAACCAACAGTAAATCTGAGATGATTTATGAAGCTCTGCCTTCGGACGACCCACAACAACGTAAGCCAGACACAACCAAAGCTGCTGAGATATTGGGCTGGTCTGCCAAGATTGATTTGGCGGCTGGCTTGGTCAAAACCATCGCTGACTTTAAGCCGAGGGTTCTGGCCCTTTAATTCCAGCCACAATCGGCTCATTTCTACGCATAATTCCTAACCCTTCAGGGTGAGATTTCTGAAAAAAAGTATTGCTTTTGGGGCAGTGATAGACGGATACTTCACCCTTAAAGGTGCGAAACGGACATCGTTTTCACCATTTTGTGGGGAGAAGCAAATATGAGTCGACTTACCGATGCCGAAGTCCTATTAACACCATCTGAGGTTGCCGCACTTTTCCGCGTTGACCCGAAGACTGTTACTCGTTGGGCAAAGGCCGGCAAGTTAACTTCAATTAGAACCTTGGGCGGACATCGTCGCTATCGTGAATCAGAAGTTCGCGAACTTTTAAAGAGTCACTTAAACACTCAAGGCTAACCCTGCCCATAGGATCACTTCCTATGGGCTTCTCGCTATCTCAATTTTTAATCTTGGGCCTAGCAACCTTTGCTCTAGTTGGCGGGCTTACCCCAGTAATGCGCAAGATCGCGCTAAAAATTGGCGCAGTAGATCGCCCGAACCTTGAACGTAAAACTCAGAAAGAACCAGTCCCGTATCTTGGTGGCGTCGCAATTGCTATCGGCATAACTGTTGCCTCATTTGCCGCACTCTTATATTCAGATTCTTCAGCAGAGACATTTAACAGAGCGCTCTCAGTTTTATTACCGGCAATTCTCATCTCAGCTATGGGTCTCTACGACGACCTGCGTGGCCTCGAGCCTTGGCCACGGCTAGTTGCCCAAACAATTGCGGGCATCGCAGTTGCGGTTTACTTAATTCAAAATGAGACTCTTGGCCAAGCTTTTGGTAATCAGATAGTCGATTATGTCGTAACAATTATTTGGGTAGTTGGCATCTGTAATTCAATTAACTTCTTTGACAATCTCGATGGCGGAGCATCTGGCACAGTTGCAGTTATCTCTATTTTCTTATTCGCCATTGCTTTTAATCAAGGTCAGTCACTAGTTAGTGCACTCGCTGTCGTAACTGCGGGGGCAACTCTCGGATTTCTCATCTGGAATAAATCACCAGCCAAAATCTATATGGGCGATGCCGGTGCTTTATTTCTGGGCATCATCATTGCGGTATTAACGATTCGATTAGACCCTGAAGTTAGCTCACTGTCACGTTCACTATCTATTCCACTGCTACTAATGGCAGTTCCGATTCTGGACACCACCACCGTAGTTATTTCCCGCCTTTCCCGTGGCATTTCACCTTTCACTGGCGGTCGCGACCACCTATCGCATCGCCTAATGCGCAAAGGCCTAGGCCGCAGATCAACCGCGTACGTCTTATGGGGCATGGCAGCACTCTTTGGTGTGGTGGCATACCTTGCTTGTTGTGTCACAACATCTCTTGCAGTACCTGCGATCTATCTGGCAGCTGCGATCTGGTTGGTCTTACTCGTAACATTCCTGCGAATCCCAGCAACTGATACGTAGTACCCTAAGCACATGAGCGAAAACCAGAACCCACCAGCCGATGATGCTCGCGCTAAGTTTCTAGCAGCCCTTGAGAAGAAGAAGAACAAAAACACTTCGCTTCCTGGTGGCAGCACCTCTTCAGGTTCAAAGGTTTCAGGTTCCCAAACCGGCGGCCCCGCAGCACGATTCCAACGTAAATCTGGCCCATCTGGTTCAGCTGGTTAATTTCTAATGCGGTTAGAAAACTTACGAAACTTTAAGTTCTCTGACCTTAATTTCTATCACTATTTCTTTACCGCCTACATTGGGCTACATGTAACTTTCTCAATATTGCTCGGAAACATTACGGCTTTTGCCCCCGATGAAGGTGTATATAAAAGTATTTTCGCGCGACTCTATTCGGCCGGATTTACAAGTGATGTTTTAGGTTTTAGTGGGTCATGGGAACCCTGGCTTCGCCTTCTGTACTTGCCAGCTAAGTTACTCACCTACTTAGGAATCTCAGATCTGTTATCAGTTCGCTTTCTAGCAATCGCATGCTCAACTCTGGCTACTTATCTGCTAATCAAAATGGCAAGAGATAACGGTCGTGATGACCGCGTATTTAAAGCCGCAATAATTGCCATCTCATTTATCCCTACTGTATTTCTTTGGTCTTCAATTGGGTTAAGAGAAAGCTTTCTATACCTTGAGATAAGCGCAATTTTATACTTTTTATCTCGAGTTAAAGATGAGTTAGATCTTCGAAACTTGCTTGGTCTGGCCGTTTCTGTTTATAGCCTGTCAATGACTAAGAACTACATTTTTATTCTCTTCTTATTCGCTTTTGTTATTACTTTTCTCTTCTTTATATTTATTAAACGCAAGATGTTTATAACTCATATTCTAATTTTGGGTATTGCTGTTATGCCTTTGTCATTTAACCCCGAACTAGTGCCGGCTATATCAAGTTATTTCAATGGT
The DNA here is from genome assembly GCA_945885625.1 of Bifidobacterium breve. Lineage (GTDB taxonomy): Bacteria > Actinomycetota > Actinomycetes > Nanopelagicales > Nanopelagicaceae > Planktophila. The sequence continues at coordinate 11,738 of CAMCYS010000014.1, forward strand.
CAGATAAACAAGGTGGATACCATTGAACTTGGTGACATCAATAATGATGGCCGTTGTGATTATTTCGAACCCTGCGCCAACAACAACGGCAACAACGGCAACAACGGCAACAACGGCAAAGATCCCATTGAATTTGTGGCCACCGGTGGAATGACAGTTCATGCCTTACTCGATCAACTAAAAGGTAGCCAAAATACAATTGTCGCAAGAATTGCCAGCGCCTTAGGCATAACCGCAAAACTTGAAGCTATCTCAAAGTCAGCAATTGTTGTTAAAACCGATAAATCAGTCGTTGAAAATCAGAAGAAACTATCACTGCAGCAAGCAGGTTTGACTAAGCCATTACAGGTACTTGAATCAAGTGCTAAGTTCTTGCTTGTCCCGTTCATCTTTATAGACAACGGCAGCTTATTTCTGAATATTCAATCAATTGAGACACCTATTTGGCTCTTTATGTATGGACTCTTCTTTGTTGGCCTTTACCAAATAATTCGTCGCAGGCGTGAGTTCGATTATGCAGTAATGATGGCAACCCTATTTGCCTTTGAGTTCGTAGCAATAAGTGCTCTGACCGAGGTCAATGTTGGCACTGCGTTAAGGCATCGTTCACTATTGCTGATACCAATCATGGTTATTTGGGTTGCGCGTAAGAAAAAGCCTGCTCCTCTCTAGACCCTGAGCAAATCCTGTGCCAGTATTTCGGCATGAAAAAATCAGCCCTTGTAGCAATATTGGTTACTTCACTACTAGTTCCAGTTTCAGCTCAGGCTGCTACTGCTAAGGCTGGTGCTTCTTGCCCCAAAGCCAAAGCAACACAAATTGTTGGCAATAAGAAATTTACCTGTATCAAATCAGGTAAGAAGTTGGTCTGGGATAAAGGCGTTGCTGTTCCCAAAACTGTTGCGAAGAAGTCTCAATCAATTGAGTTTCCACCCTTGGACAATGCCTACCTGGCAAATAAAACACTAGAGCTATCTAAAGCAATATCCACCGGGGGGCTGCCAGTTTCTTATGCAGCCTCTGGTGCCTGCACCTTTGATGCAGCAACAAATAAACTTTCACTAAACAAAGCAGGTACTTGTTCAGTTACTACTTCACAGGCAGGAGATGCTAATTACTTGCCAGCACCTTCAATTACTCGCACCTTTGAGATTTTGAAAACTCCGCAGAGTATTGAGGTAGAAGAGTTTGAAGCCCAAGATTTGGCTGAAGTTCGCGGAATCAAATTCCCATTCACCAGCGAAGCTGATGCACCTGGAGTTGTTATAACCTCTACAACAACTGATATATGCACAGTCGATGGCGATGAAGTTACCTTTGTAGCTGTTGGTGATTGCGAACTTACTTTCACTAAAGATGGCAATGATAATTACGAAGCCGCCCCAGCCGTTGATCTTACGATCGAGATCATCACCAGCGAGATAATCACCAGCGAGGGTGCTGGAACTGAAGAGAGCCCAGCTGACTTTGGTGTCGAAGTAATAAACGCTGGTATATCTGTCACAGTCGATGCCATTAACGAAGAGGTAAGTGATGCCATCTGTGAGGCATATTCGGGTAATGAAGCCTGTCTTGATGAAGATGACATGGGAGTATTCGATACTGAAACAGAGAGCCGCTATGTTGAAGTTGTTCTAACAATTACAAATGAGAGCGATTCAACTTGGATAGCAGATCAATTGACTCTGCAATTTGATGACGAGCTCTTTGACTTTACTTCAGTCTTCGATATTGATTCACTAGAAGGGCTAGAGCTAGAAGCTGGCGATAGCATCACAGGTAGCTACTTTGTACTTCTGCCTAATGAAATAGATTCTTCAGAGGCGTTGGTTATCTATGGCAATACTGAAGAAGAAATCACCTTCTTCTTTAAAGCTCAGTTATAGGCGCTGCAGAGTTTTAAAGTGGCCAAACCTAAAGTGGCCAAACACAGATTACTGAGATCTAGACTGACCAAACGCAAACCTAATTAAATCTAAAGTGGCTAGGGCCGGGATCGAACCGGCGACCTCACGATTTTCAGTCGCGCGCTCGTACCAACTGAGCTACCCAGCCTTGGGCGGTCTATAACTTCGCACGCATCGCTGCGATCGAAATGTAAGTCCTTGCGACCCGGACGGGACTTGAACCCGCGACCTCCGCCGTGACAGGGCGGCGCGCTAACCAACTGCGCTACCGGGCCTTGATGAATATTAAGAAATATTCAAAGTCACATAAGTGGCTCTTATGTCACCTTCAAAGCCGTTGTTACTTGTGTTGCGTGCCCCCAACGGGATTCGAACCCGTGTTACCGCCGTGAAAGGGCGATGTCCTAGGCCCCTAGACGATGGGGACGTTTGAGGCTCGCAAATCGTACCGTTTAAAGGGTCACGATCAAAACCCGATTAATTGACCCTCAAAGGGCTCAGAACACCATGATCTAAGCAGCAAAAAGGCCGAGAAAAGAACGCAATATCTGCATTCTCTGCCTCAGCCGATTGCCTAGCTAATCTTTCAAACTATTTGTATTTGGTGCTTTAAAACAATTGCGATTTAGCGAAGTGCCCAGCGAACCGTGACACTAACTGTGACATCTTGCTGACCTAGATCAACAACTGTTGACATGGCATCTTCTGCTTTACCAAGAATAGATTGAACTGGGTATGAAGCTGGTGCGTAGTTCTCAACGATGTAGGTAACTTTGCCTAACTTAACGCTGAGCAACTTTGCATAAGATGCTGCTTTTGACTTGGCATTCTTAACCGCAACTGCGCGAGCAGATTCAGCTGCTTTAGTTGAATCAAGTACAAATGGTGTTACGCCATTTATCTGTAGATTATCGCCACCGGCTGAAATTACTGAATCAACAATATCACCAGCATTTGCAGCGTTACGAATAATGATTGCAAATGATTGTGATGAGCGGTAACCAATTAGCTTTGAGCCAGATTCTTGGGTGTAGTTATATTCTGGATAAACCGTAATGCTCTGCGTAGCAATATCTTTCTTATCAATTTTGGCAGCAGTCAAAGCGGCACGCACTGCAGCAGAAGTCGTAGAAACCTGCGCCTGTGCTTCTTTGCTAGTACCAGCAATAACGCTCACTGTTGCATTCATGCGAACCGCATCAGGCACAACCTTTACTGAGCCATCGGCCGTGATTGTTATATAGCGGTTAGGCCCAGTTGCAGCCGATGCGGCTGGCATAGCTGCCACGCCAGCGATCAAGGCAAGAGCAACAGAGAGGACAGTGATATTTCGTTTAGTTGTAAGTTTCATGCCTCAATTATGACCTATGAAATTAACCAAGCGTTAGCCAGCACTGCGAATTTGGTGTGAATAAGAGATCACTTAGGTAGGATCAAGCCATGAAAAAGATCGCAGTAACAGGCGGTGCGGGCTTTATTGGCTCGAATCTAGTTGAGCGACTTCTATCTAAAGGTCACCAAGTCACAGTGGTTGATGACCTATCAACTGGCTTAAAGAGCAATTTAGACCTTAATAAAATTACTTTTCACGAGCTCTCACTAACTGATCGCGATGGCTTAGCGAAGGCGTTAAGTGGCGTCGATGCCATTGTTCACTTAGGAGCTCGAGGCTCGGTCCCTAGATCACTTAAAAACCCAATCGCAACGCACGATGTAAATGCCACCGGCACGCTAAATGTTCTAGAAGCTGCCCGCACAAATGGCGCACATGTCGTTTTTAGTTCATCATCTTCGGTTTATGGTCGTAATGGACAACTACCTAAAGATGAGAGCATGTGGCTTAGCCCGCTAACTCCTTATGCGGCTAGCAAGTTAGCAGCTGAAGGTTATGTGCAGGCATATGGCGCTGCTTATGAAGTACCTGTAACACTTTTGCGTTTCTTTAATGTCTTTGGCCCTAAGCAACGCCCAGATCACGAATACGCAGCTGTGCTACCAAAGTGGATCTGGAAAGCCATGAACAATGAGGCAATCGATGTTTATGGCGATGGTAGCCAAACTCGTGACTTCACATATGTGCGCACAGTTTTAGATGTAATTGAAGATGCAATCAACCGTGGCGTTTGCACCGAAGGTGCGGTAAACCTTGCCTACGGAAACCGCATCTCACTTCTAACTACAATTGACTTGCTAAAAAGTCATTTCCCGGATCTAAAAGTTAACTTTCAGGGTGATCGCCCAGGCGATGTGAAGAACTCACAAAACGACCCAGTTCTGCTTAAGAAATTATTCCCAAGCGTCTTGCCAACGGAGTTTGAAGTTGCACTTAATGAAACCGTGAACTGGCTTAAGGAGTTTGGCCAAAGTGTGGCAAATGGACCTGCGACAGTTGATTAATTCATTTCACGCTTCATTAACTGTGAGTAATCGTTAGATGTGTGGCATCGCAGGTGGGATTGGGCCGAGTGCGCCTTCCAAGTTAGTTCTAGATAACCAGTTAGATTCAATCAAGCATCGCGGTCCTGATGACCAGGGAACCTATGTAAATCAAGGTATCGCACTCGGTATGTGCCGGTTAGCGATTGTTGAGATTGCAGCAGGCAAGCAACCAGCATCAGATGAAAGAGAAAGTATCCATCTGGTATTTAACGGTGAAATCTATAACTATCGCGAACTTCGCCAAGAGCTCGAGTTAAATGGTATTCATTGTCGAGATTCCAGCGAGTCCGAAGTAATCATTAACCTGTACCTAAAGTACGGAACCAGCTTTATCAACAAGCTAAATGGAATGTTTGCTATTGCGATTAATGATTCAAGAGATAACTCCTTACACCTAATAAGAGATCGAATGGGCAAGAAACCTATTTGGATTACTCAAATTAAAGATGGCACTCTGTTCTTTGCATCAGAAGTTAGAGCGCTACTGCCAGTACGCCCAGACAGAACTCTACGAACCGAGATGGTTGCAGAGGTTATGCAATACGGATATATAAATTCACCAAACTCAGCATTTAACGAAATTAGCCAAGTCCCGCCAGGATCTTATTTGACTTGGCGTGATGGCACTTATCAAATAGCAAAGTACTGGGAACCTGATTTCGATACCAAAGTTTCAATTTCATATGAGGAAGCACTTAGTGTGACCAAAGAATTAATCGAGAAAGCTGTTGATCGTAGACTCATATCTGAACGTCCACTTGGGTCATTCTTGAGTGGAGGGTATGACTCAACTGTTGTCACTGCCTATATGGCAAAATTGATGAGCGAGAAAGTCCAGACTTATTCAATAGGATTTCACAGTGCTCAATTCAATGAAGCACACCATGCCAAGCAAGTAGCTAATTACTTAGGTACAAATCACCATGAAGAGATTCTTAATCCTGACCCAGCTCTCTTAGTTGAAACTATTTCCAAGGTGCTAGATCAACCATTTGCAGACTCCTCTATCGTTCCAACCTATTTATTGGCCAAATTTGCACGTGAAAATCTAATTGTTGCCCTTGGCGGCGACGGTGGCGATGAAGTATTTGGCGGCTATGACCGTTACTTGGCCACTCCGGCGCTACAGATGGCTAATCCAGTATTGGGGCTTGCAAGATCTTCACTTAACTTTTTAGGTAAACAATCTTTTGGCAACAAGAGAAAGATTAATCGAGTTGGCTCACAACTCTCACCGAAAACTTCTCTTGCGCATAGATACAGTTCAATTCTATCTCTTACCCAACCTCACGAACTCTCAGCTTTGTTATCTAAAGAGTTTCTATCTAGCCGAGCTCAGCAAAACTCAATTTCAAATTTCGAGATTGGTGAATACTCTGCCTTTGATCGAATGATCAGATCAGACTTACAGTCTTATCTCCCGGGTGATCTCTTGGTAAAAGTAGATATTGCAACTATGGCAAATAGTCTGGAATTGCGGTCACCATTGTTGGATGTAAGTGTTGTTGAATGGGGTTTATCTCTTCCTCGCAAATACAAGATTAAAGGTTTTGAAACAAAACACATTCTAAAGGATGTCGCGCGATCCCTTGTGCCAGCCAACCTAATTGATCGCCCAAAGATGGGATTCGGCATTCCTCGCGCAGAGTGGCTGCGAACAGAGATGAAAGAAATGGTTACTGATCTACTAACTGATAGAGAAGCAACCGAAAGAGGGTGGTTTAATCAGAATGAAGTTAAAAAGACTTTAGATCTTCACATGAATGGAACAGATAAAGATCAAATCTTGTGGCCAATTCTTATGCTTGAGCTCTGGGCACGTAACTGGCTCTAGCGATTAAGTAAACGCAGATATAAGTCTTGATGATCTTTAACTAGTCGCTCCACACCGTAGCGGGCCAAGGTGTACTCCTGGCCCGCAGCCCCCATTTGCGCCCGTAAATCGCTGTTTTCAGCCAGTTTCGTGACCGCTGAAGCCAATTGATCAACAGATAAATCTGTCAGTAAGCCAGTTTTCCCATTGACCACAATTTCATTAGTCGAGCCTACATTTGTGGCAACTACCGGAATTCCAACCATGCCTGCTTGAATCAAACTAAGTGGTGTACCTTCATTATCACTTGTCAAAATCACAAAGTCAGCAGCCGCGAGTACAACTTCAACATCTTCACGCCAACCTAGAAATGTAACTGGCAAGTTTTCAGCCGCTACTCGGTCCTGGCATTCTTGCAATAGTTCGCCAGCACCCGCAACTATGAAATTTACTTTGATCGCATCTGCTTTAACTTTAGCAACAACATCTAGAAAACGATCAGGTCTTTTAATTTGGGTTATGCGTCCAATAAATGCGCAGTAGATTTCATTTTGATCCAGACTAAGTTCAATTCTTGCATCATGCTTACTTGGCACTTTAGCCAACTGGAGTCCTGGCGGCATTACCGCAAACTTATTTGAATTACCGATTCTGGCCGCAATCAAATCATCTTGAACTTGCTTGCCCACTGCTAAAAGTTGATGGGTAAAGAGTGCCAAAAACTTCTCAACCAAAATTACTAATTTAGTTTTGCCTGGGCCAAAGTAACCATGCAGCAAATGACCATGGAAAGTGTGCACTCTGACTGATCTGTGACCGCTCAGAATTGAGGCGATTCGCCCAACCACTCCAGCTTTAGCTGTGTGCGTATGAATTACATCTGGTTTGAAACGCCTAATCTCTTTTACAATTGCAAAGAGCGCGGTTAGATCTGCACGTGGCTTGATCGATCTACCTAAGCCATCGATGCGAATTGCTTTGACATCGGTTGCAACTTTTTCTAGGTAATCTGCTTCATCGGCAGCGCAGTAACCAGTTAGTAGTTCTTGCTCAAAGAGTTCTTGATCGAAGCCACGCATCAGTCCAGAAACCTGTACGGCAGGCCCACCCACATTCATGCGGGCAATGATGCGCATTGCTCTTATGGAACTATCTTCATGTGGGCTCATTTGCGTATCTTCCCCTATGCGAGGCATATTTGATGCAATCTAGTTCAAGGGAAATAGTGTGCACCTTGCGACTCTCTTCTAAGTTACCATTCTAGTGAGGGAAGTGGGCAAGTACTAGGAATTGCAACTCAAGGATTTATCGGCACCGTGGATCAGGATATGAATCTGACTAGTAAAAAGCTTGCCAGGATTCAGATTTAATCTGTCTAACTATTCAGAAATCTAGAAGAATCTGGTTAAAAATTTAGAGTACTTACACATTAATGGGCTGCAAGTGATTAGCATTGATAAATACGAGTGTAATTCTCATTACCAGGAAATTACATTTTGAATAAATCAACAACGATAAGCAGAAGAAATTAGATGGGTTTATCTTGGGTTCAATTAATGAAGATGTTTTAGCCAAAATGTACAAAACATTTGGAAGAAGCCTAGATTAAGCAGCCACCTGAGTTATAGTTCAGAAATGAAGACCACAGCCTTGGTAATCCCAGCGAGAATGGATTCTAAGCGCTTTTTTGGAAAATTGCTTGAGCCTTACAAAGGCAAGGAAATACTCAGACATGTGTTTGAGGCAGCACAAAACACTGAAATTCCAGACGTCGAAGTTTGGGTCGCTACAGATAGTGAAATAATTGCTGACAAGGTATCACGATGGGGAGGAAAAGTATTCGTCTCCCAACCAGGGCTAAAAAATGGCACAGAAAGAATTGCAGAGTTTTCAAAGTCACATGTAAGGGATTTTTATATTAATATCCAAGGAGATGATCCAACGTTAGATAAGAATGTAGTAAATCAAACTTTCAAGAAGTTAGCTTGTGGTGAATTCCAGGTTGTCACACCTATTTTTGAGATTACAGATCAAGCGGTATTCGAAGATCCGAATAAGGTTAAAGTAGTGAAAAGAGTCAATGATTCGGTTTTGTATTTCTCTAGATCCCCAATTCCAAACTTCAAGTCGCACAAATCAAGAGACGAAAAGGTAGATTTTGAGAATGAAGTTAAAGCACTAGGACATATTGGTGTTTATGGTTATACGTTTGATGCACTTCAAAAGTATAGTGCTTTGGTAGAAACTCAACTTGAGAAGCATGAAAAATTGGAACAATTGAGATTCATAGAAAATGGAATTGAAATAGGTACTTTTCTCGTTGATTTTACCCCGTCATCAGTAGATAGTCCTGAAGATCTTATATATTTAAATCGGGAGGCTTCTGAATAATGATTGAGAGAAATTTGTCTTATGAAATCGAAACTGCATTAAATTCAGAGATACTTGGAGTGCAAAACTTAAAGACAAGAATAGAGAAAGATATTCTAGAAGCAGTCCAATTCATCTCCGAACTAAATCCTCAGACATATGTATTGTTAGGTAGCGGAAAATCAGGTTACGTCGCAGCGCGCCTTGCAGCTTCTTTGCGTAGCATCGGATTTAGCGCACATTTTCTCCAAAGCGGCGAGTTACTGCACGGGGATGTAGGAGCATTTTTGGAGAATTCTTTGTTAATTATTTTTTCAAATAGTGGAAATACATATGAACTTGTAAGGAGTTCGGAGATTGCTCGTGAGAGGCGGCTACCGGTCATATCATTCCTTGGCAACCGTAATTCAGACATTGGGAGAAGTTCTAATTATGTTGTTGATCTATCATTTTCATCAAATCTAGAGTACTCAAATTTCCTGCCTACGGTATCAATCACCACTGCGACCGTTGCTGCAAATTGTTTGTTAAGTGGAATGGCATACATTTTTAACAGAAGTGCAACTGATTTTGCTAAAAACCATCCGGACGGTTCGCTAGGTGGTTTCCTAGGTCTTCCAATTATGGAAGCAATGACCCCATTAGATCAAGTCGCACAATTTGATATCCATTCAACAGTCAATTACGTTGCCAAAGAGATGACAAAATTCCCCAAAGGTGTGGCAATTATGAAAGATGAAAAAAATTCGCTTCTTGGTTTACTTACCGATGGCGATATGCGGCGAATATTGTCAGCCTATCTTGACAATGAAATATCTATTGAACAGTTTATAACCTATACCCCCACTGTAATAGATATTAATGAAACTCTCGCAAATGCACTTTCGACAATGACCTCGAATAAACCTAAGCGAATATCTGTCTTACCTGTTACAAAAAATGGAGAAGTAATAGGCGTCATAACGATGAATGATATTGAGCAAAGGAGAAACATCAATGTTGGATCCTAAGAATTTTACAAGTTCTTTATCCCATAGCATTTCGAAAGGTGGAGTAATTTTAATTGCGGGACCCTGTTCCATGGAATCCGAATCATTAGTCGAAGATGTTTGTGGTGAGCTATCTCAGATATCTAAAGATCTGGATGTTGACTTAGTTTTTAAATCTTCATTTGATAAGGCAAACAGAAGTAGTAGAAATTCCTATCGATCACTTGGGATTGAGCGCGGCATGGAGTTGTTGGCGCATTTAAGGAATAGTTACGATATCCCAGTTTCAACTGATATCCATGAAACATGGCAGGTGCCCATTGTTGCCGAAGTAGCTGATATTCTGCAGATTCCCGCATTCCTATGCCGTCAAAGTGACTTGCTAGTGGCTGCAGGGCAAACCGAAAAAGTTGTTAACATTAAGAAGGGTCAATTCTTATCACCCGAAGAAATGCCACATGCCATTGCTAAAGTTAGGGTTTCAGAGAATCAGATTATTATTTCAACCGAGAGAGGTAGTTCTTTCGGGTATAACAATTTAGTCGTTGACTTTAGATCGCTACCAATTATGCGCAATTATGGTCCTGTATTTTTCGATGTAACTCATAGCACCCAACGACCAGGAGCCCTCAATGGAAGCTCAGGCGGAGATAGGAAATGGGCTCCATATTTAGCGCGAGCTGCAGCGGCAGTTGGTGTTGATGGGTACTTTATTGAAACGCATCCAGATCCGGATAAAGCTTTGAGCGACGGGCCTCTAATGATAAGACTGAGCAGAATGAAGGAATTGGTTGAACAGATTAAAGAGATTCATGAATTACGCGCGAGTTTTACCGAAATTCTCTAGGAGCTTCTCATTAGGTTTTTCTCAACTCGCCATTCTTCTGCAAAGTCGACGTTTTGCCAATCTTCAAACCAAGGTCCACCATTTGTATAGTGAATTGCATTTGGAATTTTCTCTGGTACCTCGTATTCACCTTCGAGGAAATTCCAAGTTAGGGGTAATTCACCGATGTTGCTATCATCATTGACCCACTCAAAGCGATGTAAATAACTGGGTGAAGCCGAATTAACGATAGTGGGTGTTAAAGACTTTACATCAGGGTGGGCACAGTTGAATACCATGAACGATGACCAATTCTTTCGTGGGTATATAGATTGTGCCGCACCATCCATTTTGACAGATTTACTTGGCGTATAGTCATGCTTAACTACATAAACTGCTTTTGAGCTATCCAAATTTTGAAGCACGTTTTTTATGTCAACTGTAAACAGAAAATCACAATCAACAAAAACTACCCAACTCTCTTTTGCATTTAAGTAGGGGGTTAAGAACCTAGATATAGAAAATTCAGTCGAAGCTCCTTTATCTGGCTCTCTTGAATAAAGGCCCAACTCACGTAACGTGTTCTGCTTTAATGGGTGTGTGCTTACACCTGTATTCGCATGGCGAAGTATGGAGAAACTGCACACGTTCCATGCTTCCTCTTCCTTAGAGTCATAACCGATATATACTTTGAGTCGCGAGTCCATTTGGGACTTCCTCCCTAAATTTTCCTTATGCTAACACTGTTAGCGTATATTGTGTTAGCAGATTTTTGTCGTAAGCAAGCAAGGAAGTAAGTTTTTTGTGCAGGTATGAATCCCAAAGTCTGATTTCTCCGGGTGAAAGTGAACAATATGATTCCCATGAATGAAACATACGGAAATGCTGCTTCGCTTCGTGAGTACTGTAGTGCAGACAAATCTGCACCGATTTGGGGCGAAATTCAACATAGCCTATGGCTCAATAATTTGAATAAAGCAAATGAGCGAAGATCACGTCTCTTTCCAAAACTCTTTACATGGAATTCAGTAATTGACTTCGAAAACTCGATTCCAATCGGAGACCCTATGGGTTATTTTCTAGAATTAAACCCCCCTAAGCTGATTGACAATCCTCATGAAGTAATCTTGCTGCCTAAGTTTCGACGTGTACTTAGTGTTGAGGATCGAATATCAAATTATAAATCTTTCATTATTGAAGCGGTAGAGAAGTTTCCAAACTCAAATTTCTTGATGTCTATTCATCCTGAGGAGCTTAAGTATCGTGACCAGATTTTAAGTGGACAATTTTCCCAGATTAGCATTCACGATCCAGGAGATATTGCTAACCCCATGCAAGAATATGCGAATATGTTCGAAAATTCAAGAATGGTTTTTACAGATTACCTAGGAGCACATGTCTTTAGAGCTAGATCATATTTCAATTTAAAAAGTGAATTTACGTTTAAAACCTGGGAGAACCCAAAAATAGATGAAAGAATGAAGAGATATTTCGATGAGTATTTAACTGTAAGTGATGATAATAGTGCTAAAAAAATCTCTGATTTATTGCTTGGTGTAAATCATATGAAATCCTCCGAGGAGCTTGCAAAGCTCCTCGGATTTAACAAGATCAAGTATTTAACTGGAAGGATAATTCGGCAAAAATATATTAATTACTCGCAAAGAATCTTAACAAAAGAGTAATTGGTTTCATGCCAACAAACACAGCGGCATTTTTCCCAAAGACAAAAGTGCGATCCGCAGCAGAATCAAATTAAAACCGTGAGAGATGATTCCAATAGTTGGCGCTATAGTGGCAACACAGTTTACAAAAGGCTCTCACGCCAGATATATTGAAGCTCTGCTTCAAGATCTCGCTTGAGCGAATTGGACGTAAGGGTACCAAGAGGGTGGCTTGATCTCAAGGGCTACTGATTGATTTGTAATAGTAACTAGATAAGCTCTAATTTTTCGCTCTGTAGGGCGAGTTGGATGAATCATGTTTGAGTTTGTCAATTTCTTAGAAAACAACAGATAATGGTTCTTGTGAGTCGGATCATTTCAAATTGTAGTTTTGTTGACTTGGAGAACGCTGCCAATTCTCTTAAAAGTGGATCGCTCGTGACATTTCCAACTGAAACCGTTTATGGATTAGGGGCAGATGCGTGTAACGCAGATGCTATTGCACGAATATACTCAGTAAAAGGGCGCCCCACCAATCACCCATTGATCGTACACTTAGCATCAATAGATGCACTTGGTGATTGGGCTAAAGATGTTCCAGCTTACGCAATTTCATTAGCGCGAACTTTTTGGCCAGGTCCGATGACTTTGGTGTTTAATCGAGGTGTTTTAGCTGGAGATTTTTTAACCGGAGGACAAGACTCTGTTGGAGTTCGAGTTCCCAATCATCCTATTGCGCTGGGACTACTAGAAGCGTTTGCAAAAGTTGGTGGAAAGGGTATCGCAGCGCCAAGCGCAAATCGATTTGGGAATGTGTCACCCACGTCGATGCATGCTGTTAATGAAGAACTTGGTAAGTACTTAGCTGAAGGCGACCAGATGTTAGACGGTGGAGAATGCGATGTTGGTATTGAATCTACGATTATTGATTGTTCTGGGGACTTGCCGAAGATTTTGCGACCGGGCTCTATTTCTGTCCAGATGATTCAAGATAACACAAAGTTAATAGTTGGTAGCACTGTGGATAGTCCGGCAATTCGTGTCAGCGGTTCGCTGGCAAGTCACTATGCGCCTGAGGCAACAGTTTTACTGGATCAACCCCCCATCAAAGGTCAAGGATTTATTGCGATGGCAGATATTGCTGCAGGCGAAGGAGTTGTGCGATTAGCTTCGCCGAAATCTCACGAAGAATTTGCGCGGGTTTTGTATTCAGCTTTGCGTAATGCAGATGAGCGGGGGTTGGAGACAGTTGTTGTGGCACAACCCAAAGGTGACGGAATTGCAGTTGCCATTCGGGACCGGCTTAGGAGAGCTTCAAGTGTAAATCACATTTAGGAGGTGAAATGAAAGTTATTTAGCTAAATTATTTAATGTTATCGCACAGGCAGGATCGATCTCATTGCGTAGGACTTTTTGCTAATCAAGTCAGCAGGTTCATAAACAGGTGTCTGTTTCGATTACTGCGAATCAACTTGAAGTTTGATTTTTGTAGCAGAGACTGCACTTCGCTAAGAGTTGACTGCCCCATCCTTTCAGGGCCCGTATCGCAAGAGATATAGTAAGTACTCTTCAGGGTGTTAGACGCACCAGAGAGAACCTCGGGCTCGAATCCTTCAGCTTCACACTTGATAAGAAATATTTTCTCACCAAAACAGTGTTCAGCATAAATCTCATCCAATGTTGAACACCTTGCCTTAAATCTTGATGCGGAATTATCCGTAGGGAACACACCCGTATCTCCAAATTCGTTATTCAGATAAATCCATAGTTCACCGTTGAAGTCTGCCACGGCCCTATTTATAGCTAAGTGTTTTACTCCTATGTTCCTCTCTAGGTCCTTGAAATCCGAAGGGTCAGGTTCTATTGAGATTAATTTCAAGCTTGAATTTTTTTTAATTAACGAATAACTAAACTCCCCTACATTAGCCCCAATATCTATAATCGTGGCGTTATCTGGTAGATTGAGTCCATCTACGCAGTAACCTTCAAAAAGAGAGTCGCAGAGTTGCTTTACACCCAAGCCATATCGAGAAATTCTGCGGGGTCTTGAATTAAAAATTATATAGTCCGAGTTTAAATCTCTAATCATTATCTGACCGCTTACAAATCTAATTCGCACAGGATACTTAAGATACAAATTTAATATTTTAAAAAAATAGCTATAAATGCGTGGTCGCAGTAAATAGCTACGTTCCAATATAAACTTTCTCAACTTTCTCAACTTTCTCAACTTTCTCAAGAGTCTCCCTTTCTTGATTTATTACAAATCATGCCTGCAAAAAAACTCCGCTCAAAGATATCTAAACTGTCACCTTTCTGATCCGCAGTTAGCCCCTATCATGAACTTACTAGTATTACTTGCTGAAGATACACCTCAAGCACATCACTTTCTGCCGGGCTGTTTCACCTGAGCTGAAGGATGTATCCGAGATAAATGAGTTGTTTCCAATTGTGAGCATGGAGATTTACGTGAGATTGACTCCCAACCAAGTCATGAGACGTCTTTGGTAATTCGGTAATTAAATTAATCTGAGTAGGCAGCATCTTGCTAGTCAGAAATGTTGCCAAACAGTAGTGCTAATATTCAATTCACTAGGGCTGAAAAATATAGATTTCATATCCTCGTTCATTATTTGTTAGTGTTACCCTTGATCGCGTTAAGCAAGTGGGGCCTATAGCTCAGTCGGTAGAGCAACGGACTTTTAATCCGTGGGTCGACGGTTCGAGCCCGTCTGGGCCCACATTTCTGTCATAAAACTTTCTTGAAAAGCCCCTAAATCCCAACATTCCGCTCCCAAACCCTTATCCTTTAC
>CAMCYS010000015.1 GCA_945885625.1 Bifidobacterium breve
TCACTCGATGCAAGTGCCTTAACTAACGAATCAGTTTGCGAATGGATTCGATTAGCAATCACTTTCAAACCATCGGGGCCATGCCACATTGCATAGAAAGCGCTCATCACTGCTAAGAGAACTTGCGCGGTACAAATATTGCTGGTCGCCTTGTCGCGTCTAATGTGTTGCTCGCGAGTTTGCAGAGCTAACCGGAAAGCTGGATTGCCATGCGCATCAAGACTCTGCCCAATTAAACGGCCAGGCATCGAACGCTCTAGGCCAGTACGAACCGCTAAGAAACCTGCGTGTGGGCCACCGAATCCCATTGGTACGCCGAAGCGCTGCGCTGAACCAACTGCGATATCTGCTCCCCACTCCCCTGGTGGTGTTATCAAAGTCAGTGCAAGTAAATCAGTAGCGGCAATTAGCAGCGCGCTTCGTTCGTGTGCCCAACTTGCAAGCACTGAATAATCTAAAATTTCACCGTTGGTATTTGGATACTGAACCAGAACACCGAAAACATCTTGAGTAGAAATGTTTGTCAGCGGTTCACTCGGATCAAATTCTACGACTTCAATTGCCAGCGGCTTGGCGCGAGTAGCGACCACAGCCTTTGTTTGTGGATGTAAGAATTTATCAATCAAGAACACCGCCGAGTCGTCCCCGCTAAAAACTCTTCGTGCCAGGGTCATAGCTTCGGCAGCTGCAGTTCCTTCATCAAGCATTGAAGCATTTGCAATTGGAAGCGCAGTTAAATCACAAACTGCAGTTTGAAAAGCAAAGAGCGCCTCTAAGCGACCTTGCGAAATTTCTGGTTGGTAAGGCGTATATGCGGTGTACCAAGCTGGATTCTCTAAAACGTTTCGCAGAATAACTGCTGGCGTAATTGTTCCGTAGTAACCAGTTCCGATAAATGAATCAAAAACTTGATTCTGGTTGGCTAGTTTGCGTAGCTCAGCAATAGTTTCCACTTCGGAAAGTGCCGGAGGCAGAACATCTGCCAAGCGCTCCCCCATGGCGATATTCTCTGGCACAACTGATTTGATAAACGAATCTAAATCTGCAAACCCGAGTTCAAGCAACATCGTCGCCTCTTGTTCGTGCGAAGGCCCAATGTGTCTTGATTCAAAATTCTCGTGCGTGCTCATGCGTTCTCACCTTAGAGTTCAAGTATGCCGATCAATAATGGCCGGCTAAGGTGAGCAGAATACGGGCGATTAAGCGCCTTTGCGCGCTCGACGTTGCGAGAGCTCGTCGTTATTTTCGCCACCAACTATTTGGCCATTAACCTCACCTTGAAGGTTTGAAAGCGAGCCTTCGACTTCGTGCCAAACACGACCTACTGCAATTCCAAAAACTCCTTGGCCACCTTGGACCAAGTCATACATTTCATCGGCACTTGCGCACTCATAGATCGAGGCCCCATCTGACATTAGGGTGATGCGTTCAAGTTCAGTTACTCCGCGACCGCGCAAGTGATCTACTGCGGTGCGAATATTTTGTAGCGATACCCCAGCATCCAATAAACGTTTTACAATCTTTAATACCAAGATGTCACGAAAGCCATACAGGCGTTGAGTTCCGGATCCCCCAGCGCTACGAATGCTTGGCTCGACTAATCCTGTGCGGGCCCAATAATCAAGTTGGCGATAAGTAATTCCAGCAGCAGCGCAGGCAGTCGCGCCGCGGTAGCCAATTTCGAAGTCAGTCTGACTCATGAGGGGGAACTCATTTCGATTAATTATTAGTCGGGTCTAATGGCTAAAGAGTAGGAGTCGAATTACACCGTTGCAATGACCGACACGGTTAAAACCTCTACTTTAGGTTTAGACTTTTACGCCTAGTTAGCCCTTGAAATCATCTGGATTTATGCCCTCTAGGAACTCGCGGAACGCCTCTAGTTCGACAATCTGATCTCCTGAATCGCCTTCATCCGCCACGGCACCTTCTGGGATCTCAATGCCGGCCATATCTAACAAATCGGAGCTAGCCAAAATATTGCTCTGGGTTCTAATAGCTAACGCAATCGCATCAGAAGGCCGAGCTGAGAGCTGCACCAAATTGGCAAGTGAGTCGCGCATCTGCAGGGTTGAATAAAAGACGCCATCGCGTAATTCGTTAACATGGACGGCCACCAAACTGGCATCGAACTTCTCAAAGAGCTGTGCCATCAAGTCATGAGTGAGCGGACGCGGAGGCTCGAGACCTTGCTGAGCAAAAGCGATAGCGGTTGCTTCTACTGCCCCAACCCAGATCGGCAGAAACCGCGTGCCATCTATTTCGCGAAGCAGAACTATCGGTTGATTAGATGGCATCTCGACTCGCACGCCGATGACCTCCATCGGAATCATTTCAGAGGACATCTATTTAGCGGAAGCGATGTAGACCGCTACGTACCAAAGAGGCATGTAGGCGAATTGAAAGTGCTGCAATTTCCTTGGTGACTTCTTCGGCGCGAGCTTTTGACTCAGTGCTCTTTTGGCGCACCAGTGGGGTGATTACTTGTTCGATCAACCCAATCTCACGATCAGCCGCAGATTTAAATGAGCGCATGTGTCGGGGTTCGATACCGAACGCGGCCATCTCTGAAACAGCTTGTGCGATAGCAAGAGCATCGGCGTCATAGTGACGGCCACGAACTGTGATCAAGCCAAATGACTCTAGCTCGGTTAACTGATCATCATTGACACCTGATGATTTCAAAAGCTCTTCGCGGCTAAGACGCAGGTCGTTGGTATCACCAAATGATGAAGGTGCGAATTCGCCATCGACAGTTGCTAGCCCAAGTTGCGGACGAGGTGCTGCAGTTCCCCCAGTGGCTGAGGGTTGTAAGCCACGATCAATTGCATCAAGGTTCTCTTTGATAACACGTAACGGCAGATACTGATCGCGTTGCGCAAGCAGCACGTAGCGCAGGCGGTCCAGATCAGTAGAGGTGAATTTGCGATAACCAGATGGTGTTCGCTGCGGATCAATTAGACCTTCAGATTCTAAGAAACGAATCTTTGAGATCGTAATATCTGCAAAATCTCCCCGAAGTTTATTTAGAACTTCACCGATGCTGAGGTATGCCCGTGCTGGAACGCTCATCTTATGATCTCCGTTTTTCTTACTTGTTATCTGAGTGGGAATGATTGCTGATAAAAACTAAATGAAACTTTCCAATTTGAATCTCATCGCCTGACTTTAAAGTGGCCGTTGAAGCTCGTTCATTATTTAAATATGAACCGTTAAGACTTCCCGAATCAGTAAAGGTGAACTCTTGATCAAATGTGATTGTTGCGTGTCTACGTGAAACAGTTACATCATCTAAGAAAATTCCCGAATCAACCGCGCGACCTATTGTGGTTCCAGATTTATCTACCATGAAGCGATTTCCACGACCAGCACCTTTTAGAACTAGTAATAGCGCAGTTGGTTCGGAAGCTGCCAATACCTGAGCTACAACACTTTGATTATCAGAATCTAGTGACTGAATTAAAGTATCGAGATTTACTTGACCATTAACTACTGGTCTAACTCCGAGAGAGATGGTGGTGGTGACTTCGCGCTCTACTTCAGCTGCAGTCATCTCTACTCCCCCATTTCTCTTTCAAGCGATTAAAGTTTAAAATTCAACTTCATCCTTAACTGGAGGCTTACCCTATTTAGAGGAAGAGGGTTAGGTCAAGCGGTGATTTGTCCGTATTCATCTGGCGTAAGTAAATCGGTTGCCACTTCGGAAAGTTCAATTTCTAGTAGCCAGCCCGCGTTGTATGGATCCGAGTTGATAAATTCTGGTGAATTGGCTAAGGCTTCATTTATCGCAATAACTTTTCCAGTTACCGGCGCAAAAATTTCCGAAACACTTTTAGTCGACTCTACTTCGCCACAGACTTTGCCACTAACAATTGCATCGCCAACTTTAGGTAGCTGTACATAAACAATGTCGCCAAGTGCGCCTTGCGCAAAGTCAGTGATTCCCATTGAGACAGTGCCAGCAGTTGCCAGATCGCGTACCCACTCGTGCTCTTTGGTGTACTTCAGATCTGCTGGAATATTAGACATTTTGCGCCTTGTCTCTAGTCTCTAGTTTTTCTCTGAATTGCTTGAACTTTAATCGAAAAGAATTATGGGCGAACCTTAGTACGGGAGATCGCATTAATGAAGTATGAAAAACCCGTGAATAGATAAAGCGCAGTCCCCCAGATCGCAAAGGCCCAACCTAAAACGAAAGCAACTGTGCCTACCCAGGAATCTGAAAGCGCCAGCAACAGAAACGGGAAGGCATAGAGAAGATTGAAGGTAGCTGCCTTGCCTAGGAAAGTTACTTCAATCAGTGGGCGCTTTGTCACACTCAGCCAGATCGAAAGTAAACCTAATATCAAATCTCGCCCCAATAAGGTCGCGATCAACCAAAGTGGAACCGCATCGCGCAGATAAAGTGCGATCAAGACCGCCAAAATATATAAGCGATCAATCGTGGGGTCGGCGATTTCGCCAAAACGCGAAGTCTGACCCCAAGCTCGTGCCAATTTGCCGTCAAAGTAATCAGTAGCGCCACCGAGTGCCAGAACTGCGATAGCCCAGCCATCGGCCTTCACATCAAGGGCCAGATAAAGGAAGAGGGGAATTCCGAGAAACCTCAGAAAAGTTAAGGCGTTAGGAATCGTCAGCATTACTCTTTGTCGCGTTCCTTGACTCGGATCGCCACCATGACTGGAGTGCCCGGAAACCCAAATTCTTCACGCAAGCGGCGTTCAATAAAGCGACGATATGAAGCTTCGATCCAGCCACTTGAGAAGATCACGAACTTAGGTGGCGCAATACCAGCTTGGGTCGCGTAGTAAATTTTTGGTTGTTTTCCGCCCCGAACTGGTGGCGGCGTTGCACCAATTAGAGCACCCAGGAAAGAGTTCAACTTGGCAGTCGGAACGCGTTGTTCCCAGCCGCCAAGTGCGGTGCGCAGAGCTGGTGCCAAACGATCACGGTGCCAACCAGTTTTAGCTGCAACATTTACTCGCTGCGCCCAATCGACTTGATCTAGATGACGATCGATCTCTTTATCTAATTGATCCCGACGATCTTCATCTACTAAATCCCACTTGTTCATCACAATCACCATTGCTTTACCGGCTTCTTCAACCATTGTGATGATGCGCAGATCTTGTTCGGATATCGGATTAGAAGCATCAAGAACCACAGCTGCAACTTCGCAACGTTCTAGCGCTGTCTGAGTACGAAGTGTCGCATAATAATCGGTACCACTTGCTTGGTTAGCTCGCTTACGCAAACCAGCCGTATCAATGAAACGCCAAACTTGATCGCCAATTTCAATTAACTCATCAACCGGATCTCGAGTTGTACCCGCAACATCATCAACTATTGAACGAGTCTCCCCCGCAAGTGCGTTTAGTAAACTTGATTTTCCAACATTTGGTCGGCCAATTAAGGCAACTCGACGATAACCATCTTGAACTTGCGCGCGACCTACTTCGGGCAGTTCAGCAACAATGTGATCTAGTAAGTCGCCACTACCGCGGCCATGTAGAGCGGAGACGAAATACGGCTCGCCTAAACCAAGGTTCCATAAGGCATAAGCGTCAGATTCGGCGCCTTCATCATCGACTTTGTTGGCAATCAAAATTGTTGGTTTCTTAGCTTTGCGCAACTCACTCACCAAGATGTCATCTTCATCAAGTGCGCCAACTTGGGCGTCAACTACGAACGCCAATACATCGGCTTCACGCATTGCTTGCTCAGCACCTGCGCTGACCTGAATTGAAATTCCATCTGGCTTTGCTTCCCAGCCACCAGTATCCATAACAATGAAACGGCGACCGCCCCATTCGCATTCATACTGCACGCGATCGCGAGTGACACCTGGAGTGTCCTCAACGATTGCTTCGCGACGACCAATGAAGCGGTTAATTAGCGTTGATTTTCCAACATTAGGGCGACCCAATATGGCAACCACTGGCAGACCGAGTAATTCACGCTGCTTTAATAACTCCCAGATGCGATCAACAGTCTCTTCTAAACTCAAATGTGTTGAATCAATAGTTAGAGCATCAGGAGCCAAGGTCAGTGGAGAAACTTCGCGAGTTGAATCTAATTCATCGCGACTACTTAATGACTGAGCCACGTTTTCTATACCTTGAGCAGAATTCTCTTCAGCATCACGACGAACTGCTCGCGCGGTTAAATCTGCTGTCAAATAAATCTTAAGGGCGGCATCAGGAGCAACTACTGTGGCGATGTCGCGACCTTCAACAACGATTCCGCGCTTTGAGTCCGCGATAATTTTGCGTTGTAACTTTAATAGTTCGGCACGTAGCTCTGGCATCGCAGCAAATTTTGAAACACTTTCGGTAACTTCAACGGTACGAATCGCATCAGTAATCTCGCTATCACCGGCAAACAACCTTGGCTCAAACGGATCAACCACAAATCGCAAAGGTGATGATTTAAGTGCTTTCAATACTTCACTAGCTTCGGACAAATCACTCTGAAGCGCCAGCCAAGTTAGACCACGATAAAGCGCACCAGTATCTAGATAATCCCAGGTAGAGCGCATGGCAACTGCTTTAGAGGTGCTTGATTTACCTGAACCACTAGGGCCATCTATTGCTACGACTATGCCCATAATGATCCTTATCCTACGGTGCTTAACAAGAAAGGCTTTACCTAAAGCGTCACCATCATTCGAATAATTAGTTTATTGAATGAACGTTCCATCCATCTTTGGTTAGAAACTCACTTAATCGCTCAATATCCTCGGGTGCAATCGCTAGCGTAATCACGGCAGTTAATTGACCCGGTGAATGCTCAAGCGCAAGATCTTCAATATTTACCTCAGCTTTTGCGCAAGCATTAAATAGAGATCCAAGTTGCCCGGGTCGATCATCAATGACAATTGGTAGGTAGCTATATTCTCTGGATTTGCCACCATGTTTGCCAGGAATAGCACTCTTTCCGACCCTGCCTGCAGCCACCAACGACTCCCATTTAGCTGGGCCACTGGTCGCTGAAATAAGCTCCGAAAGATCACTTTGTAGACTTATCAATAATGGCATTAAAGCCTCTTCGTTGGCAGCCAAGATCTCGCCCCAAAGCTTTGGATCTGACCCAGCTATTCGAACCGTATCTCTCAAGCCTGCCCCCGCGAGAGCCAAAGATTCTGGGTTTGAGCCTGAGAGTTGAGCCGCTAAGAGCGAACTAACGGCTTGCGGCAGATGCGAGATCAAAGCCACGCGCTGATCGTGCTCTTTTGCGCTCATTTGAACCACTTGGGCTCCGCACGCCTTAATTACATTCATAGCCATTTCTTGGGCTGCCCCTGAGGTTTCCTCAGTTGGCGTGATGACCCAAGCACGATCTAAGAAGAGATCAGCTCGGGCTGATACCGCCCCACTAACCTCACGTCCGGCCATCGGATGGGTGCCACAGAACCTCGACAAAAGTCCCTCAATAGTCGATACCTCTAGTATAGGTTTCGTCTTTACGCTACCAATATCCATAAGTATCGCTTGAGGGTTTAGAGATGCCTCCCGCTCAATTGCCGATTTGAAGGCTGATGGTGGTGTAGCAATGATTATCAGATCAGGGTTCTCAAAGTTCCCAGATTTGACGAGGTCATTAGCCAAAAGTTGCGCCTTGGAGTCAACATCTAGAAATTGAACAGATGCTCCGGCAGCCTTTAGGGCAAGACCAATTGAGGTGCCAATTAGGCCAGCGCCTACTATCCGAACTGATTTTGATTTCACAGCGAGCCCCTTATTGGGCTAAATCTTTGCGCAGAGCTGTGGCGCCATGAAGGTAAATGTGGGTGATTTCGTCCTTACTCTTCTCACTTTCTACATGCATTAAGACCCGGATAATCCGGTCAAGAGCTCCAGTTACATCGATTTCCACTGCGCAAATCAATGGAGTTCCGGCAAAGCCAACATCGCGAGCCGCTGCTGCCGGGAAGTCGGCAGTTAAATCTGGGGTGGCAGTCATCAGCACTGAGATCACGTCATCAACTTCGAGCCCATTTGCTTTTAGAATCGCAGGCAAGAGCTCACGCACACCATCGCCAATAGCCACGCTTGAATTCACGCTCACCTGCGTAGCGCCTCGAATTGCTCTTAAAACCATGGTTAAGGGTACCTTGAAGTTCCCTTTTTCCGTTTTTAATGAGTACATGTTTAACGTTAAATCTACTTACCGATTAATCTTGATAGCAATCACCTACCGAGATCTGATGGTTCTAAGCAAAACAGCCGCAGACTACCAATGTCGATAAATATATAATATTTGAAAATATTGTGCTTGTCTGCCCACTCAATTATCGACATATTAATACGCGTATCCAACGCTATCGATAAATAGAGAAAGCGATATTCACTTAATATAGATAAATAGATTTATTACTTTAAATTTAAAGCCTTCTGTATATTTAACAACTCTTGTTCGTTAAGGTCTCGCCAGCGTCCTTCAGGAGTATCTCCCAAGGAGATCGGTCCGAAGTTTGTGCGGATCAGCCTAAGCACCTCGACGCCTACAGCTTCCATGAGGCGGCGGATGATGTGATACCGGCCCTCATGGATCTTTACTTCAATCCAGTTTGCCGAGAGTTGCTTAAAGCTAAGTACTCGCCCCATGCCATCTTCGAGTTCTACCCCTTTTAAAAGCACCTTATCTACCCCTGTTTCCAGGCGGCCTTCAAACTCAATAATGTAGGTCTTTTCTAGCCCAAATGATGGGTGCGTTGCACGAAAAGTTAGGTCTCCATCGTTGGTAAGAAGAATCAAGCCTTCGGAATCCTTATCCAGACGGCCAACATGGAATAGACGCTCTTTACGAAGATCGATGAAATCAGCCAAGGATGGGCGACCTTCTGGGTCATACATCGTTGACAGAACACCTTTTGGTTTATGAAGTACTAAATAAAACTTAGTCAAAGATCGTCTAATTGTCTCACCATCAACTGCTACATCATGGTTATCTGGGTCGATCTTGGCACCCAGTTCACGAATTGGACGTCCATCGACGGTAACTCTGCCATCGGCTATTAGTTCATCGGCACCACGGCGGCTAGTGATTCCCGCATCGGCAATAATTTTGTTAAGGCGCATCTCGGCCATTTGGCTATCTCCTCGACAGTCAGGTTAAGGGCGTAAGAATACCGCCTCTCCCCTGTCTTGGACTAATCCAGGAACCTTATGGGCAAGCAGGCTATCTAGTCAGTTAGCGAGTCGAGAATTTCATCGAGACGGTCGAGATCTGGCAAGTAGGGAGCCAGCGCTGGCAGATCTTCCAGGCTATTTACGCCAAGTCGCTCAAGGAAATAGCTGGTGGTCTTGTAAAGGATCGCGCCAGTTTCGTGCTCGAGCCCAAACTCCTCAACCAGACCACGGGTAACTAGGGTCTTCATGACTGCCTCAACATTTACGCCACGGATAGCAGAGACACGCGCTCGGCTAACTGGTTGGCGGTATGCAATCACCGCCAAGGTCTCAAGGGCTGCCTGTGTTAAGCGATTCTGTTGGCCATCTAGAACAAATTTCTCAACCGCAGCAGCGCAATCTGGATGGCTATAGAATCGCCACCCGCCGGCGACAGCGCGCAGTTCAAAGCCGCGACCTTCATAGGAGGCGGAAAGACTCGCGAGGGCTGCTACAACCTCATCAATCGTCACGACTAGAACTGAGGCCAAAGTTAGCTCAGTGACCGGTTCATCGACGACCATCAAGATCGCTTCAATGGAACGCTCAAGTTCTACATTAGACATTTTCGCCCTCGCTATCTTCTAGGACCACTGGAATATCAAATTCATCAGATACCTCAATTTCGCCAGACTCACTGCCCATCCAGCTGATCTGGAGCTCGCCGAGGGCTGCCACCTGGTCGAAACGGAGGACCCCTTGGCGGTATAAGTCCAGCAAGCTAAGGAATCGAGCCACCACAACTAGGGTGCTGCCGGCATCGGCGATTAGGCTGCGAAAGCTTAGGGTTTTGGACCTACGCAAAGCCTCAACCACGCCCTTAGACTCTTCGGCAACACTTACCAAAGGCATATGAAGATGCTCAATTGAAACCAATACTGGCGTCTTTGGCGTAAGAACACGGTCAGCGATGGCAGCAAAACGCTCGGCGCCGACTCCGATTAAAACCTCAGGTAGCAAGGCAGAAAGCGCTGGATCTAGGGCCACAACGCGCGGGAAAGCCTTATCCTGCAGGGTTATGCGATCACCAAAGGTGGCAGCAATCTCCTTAAATGCTCGATATTGAAGCAGACGAGCAAAGAGTAAGTCACGGGCCTCTAGCAGTGCGAGGTCTTCTTCATCCTCAACTTCACCCGATGGCAGCAATCGCGCAGCCTTGAGGTCAAGCAAGGTCGCCGCGACTACTAGAAATTCAGTTGCTTGATCTAGCCGCCAGCCCTCACCTGAAAGCTCAAGGGCTCGAATAAAGGCGATAAATTCATCGGTTACCAAACTCAAAGAAATCTCAGTGATATCGAGTTTATGACGCGAGATTAGTTGTAGCAGCAGATCAAAGGGGCCATCAAAGTTGGCTAAATGGACGCTGAATTCGTTACTGGGTGCGCTCGGCTCAATAGCATCAGATGCCACATCGATTCCTGAACTAGTGCTCACGGGCGTTTCCACGGGTGAACACTACTTGCTTACGAGGCTATTCGATGCGTAGGCTCACGCACCTAAGCAGAAAGAGGTTTAACGCTTGAACGCTAAATCGACAATTGAAGAGGACGTGGCGACTACTGCCAACCTCTTAGGAAAGACGCCTAAAAACTTTCGAACTCCAGCAGCCCCGCAAGATGGACTGCCAGCAAAAGTGATTGCTCTTTTCAATCAAAAAGGTGGCGTTGGCAAGACAACTTCAACCATTAACTTGGGCGCAGCTCTAACGGAACTTGGTCGCAAAGTTTTACTGGTCGACTTCGACCCTCAAGGCGGTTTATCACTTGGTCTTGGCGTTAATGCTCACAGCTTGCCGCTAGAGCAAACTGTTTATTACGCACTCATGGATCCAACTGCAGATGTTGATCAGATAATTTTGAAGTCCTCAGTTCCGGGGTTAGATTTCTTGCCAGCTAACCGTGATCTTGGAACCGCTGAAACCACACTTGGCGCTGAAATTGGCGGACAGCAGTTTCTAAAGCGCACCTTGAACTCACTGAAAGATCGTTACGACGTTATCTTGATTGACTGCCAGCCAACCATGGGTCAGTTAACTATTAACGCACTTGTTGCAGCTGATGAAGTAATCGTTCCGCTGCAGTGCGAGTATTTTGCGCTACATGGTTTCATTGAACTAAAGGGAAACCTGGATAAAGTTAAGAATTTCCTTAATCCAGATTTGAAGTTAATTGGTATCTTGGCAACTATGTATGAACGCAAGACGGTACATAATCGTGAAGTTCTAACCACTATTCTGGAAAAGTATCCAGAAGATGTTTTTGAAACAATCATTGCTAAAACAATTCGTTTCCCTGAAACAACAGTTGTTGGCGAACCAATCACTACATATGCCAGCTCTTCAGGTGGCGCTAATTCATACCGACGTTTAGCCCGTGAACTAATTGCCCGAGGAGGCGCACGATGACCCGTAGAGCTAGCTTGCCAGGTGCCGATGAACTATTTCGCACCAACTCCCCCGCCTTAAGTGCAGTTCGCCAGAGTGCACCTGAGGCAACTGTTGAAGCACCAAGTACATCAGTGGCACCAACTCGTTCTTCGAGCAAAAAAGGTGTGCGTTCTATTCCACGTCGTCGCGTAACATCTGTTGAAAAATCTCCAACTGGTCGCGAACGTCATGATGAAAAGATCACTGTTTACTTATCTGCCGATGAACTGTTCGATCTCGATCAAGCACGATTAATGCTTCGTGGAGACCTTGGTTTAGCCGTAGATCGCGGCCGTATTGTTCGCGAATCAATCGCGGTCATTGTGGCTGATCTAGAAGCTAAAGGCGATCAAAGTATTCTTGCTCGACGCCTACGCAATCAGTAGTCGGAAGCTTTTCTACAGAGCATCGACCATTTTCTGAGTGTTATCACCGATGCGATAAATGTTTGCCATGAACTCAGTCCAGAGACGAAGAATAATCAAATAAAGAACTGTCACTAGTGGAACGCCGATAGCGGCAAGAAGTTTGTATGAAGATCCGTATCCGAAGCCATCAAAGAAGACTCCATATACGAAAAACATAACCCCACCCAGAATGGTCAAGATTGCCAAGATTGCATACATAACTCGTATAACTCGCATGGTGATAAAACTTGTAAATTTGAAATCAAATAACGACTTGAAAAAACCAACTTCATTTGAATGTGACATTTATCGACCTTTCGTGGTGTTTGAGGTAGAAAAAGTTTAGGTCGATTTAGTCTCAAAAGGGTTGAGCCAACTTGGACGACTCGCCAAAATTATTTGGCCCTTGGGTGCGCTGAACTGTAACTTTCGCGAATTTTATCAATCGTGATCAGGGTATAAATCTGAGTTGTTGTCACTGAAGCATGTCCTAACAACTCTTGAACGACACGAATATCCGCGCCACAATCGAGCAAGTGTGTCGCATAAGAGTGACGGAACACGTGTGGCGAAACTTTGCTGGTGATTCCAGCTCGTTCAGCAGCGGTAAGCACAATTTGCCAAGCACTCTGACGTGAGATGCGAGTGCCTTTCTGATTCAAGAACAAAGCCCCGTTTATTGAACTCTCTTTGCGAGCAGATCTAGCGGCTAATTCTGGACGAGTACGTACTAAATAGTTATCGATTGCAGTTACCGCAAATTTCCCCAACGGAACTATTCGTTCTTTGCCGCCTTTGCCACGAATGCGAAGCGTTGTAATTTCATCATCGTTTAAATTTGATTTCGCAAAGTCGCTCAGATTGATTCCGATTACTTCGCTCACTCGGGCACCGGAACTATAAAATAGTTCGAGCATCGCGTGATCACGGAGTGAAATCACATCGCCTTCTCTTAGCCCCGCGTCAATTAGCGAGGTAACTTCGGAAACCGTAAGCGCTTTAGGTAAGCGACGGGCTGATTTGTTATGTGAGATTTCCGTAGTGGGATCAACAATTCCATATTCACGATTTTGATACCTATAGAAAGTTCGCACCGCACTCATTATTCGATTGATGCTGGCTGGCGCTAATTCATTTACTTTCAAGGAACTTTCAAATGCGGTTATATGCGAACTATCGACAGCGCTAGTGTCGACTGTTGAATTCTCAAAAAACTCAATTAATTTTCGTAGATCGCGCTCGTAGGCAGCAATTGAATTTGCCGCTAGCCCTCGCTCGATCCGCAAATGATCGAGGAAGCTGCTAACCGATTGGCGAAAACTCATAAGAATGGGCCTGTGCTATAGCTTGGTAACGAATTTCTACTGCACTGGTATTCAATGGAGCAATAGCTACTCGTGACTCGTGGACTTTAATCTCTTTAGGTGCGCCGACCTGCATGGCTAATCCTTAATTGGAAATTATTTCTTTCCAGCAATTGCCGCTGCCACCAAGCCGGTGAAAAGCGGATGAGCTTTGGTAGGACGAGAGCGAAGTTCTGGATGCGCCTGTGTTCCCACGTAATAAGGATGTACCTCTTTAGGTAATTCAACAAACTCCACGAGGTTTTCTTGCTCATAAATTCCTGAGAAAATAAGGCCAGCACTCGCAATTAGATCACGATACTTATTGTTGACTTCATAACGATGGCGGTGACGCTCTGAAATCGAAGTTGCTCCGTAAACTGTTGCCACAATCGAACCAGGGGTTAACTCGGCTTGATAGAGACCAAGGCGCATTGTTCCGCCCATATCGCCTTCGCCTTCGACAATGTTTTTCTGACTAGCCATAGTTGCGATGACATGTGTGCCTGCCTCTGGATCAAACTCAGCGCTATTAGCATCTGGAATCCCACCAAGATTACGAGCGGCTTCGATAACCATGCACTGCAGACCTAGGCATAAACCTAGGGTTGGAATCTTATTTTCGCGCGCAAACTTGAGTGCGCCTAACTTTCCTTCAATACCGCGAATCCCAAATCCGCCTGGAACACAGATAGCGTCAACATCGCTGAGCATTGCTCTTGCCCCAGTATCGCTTTCGCACTCATCGCTAGCAATCCACTTTAAATTTACCTTGGCGTTATTCGCAAAACCACCAGCGCGAAGTGCTTCGCTAACCGAAAGGTACGCATCAGGTAGATCGACATACTTGCCTACTAAACCAACGGTGATCTGATGCTTTGGGTTATGTACTTTCTCAAGTAGTTCATCCCAGACACCCCACACAACATCATGGCACTTAAGGCCCAGGCGAGAGACTACATATGAATCTAAGCCTTCAGAGTGTAGAACTTTCGGAATGTCATAAATTGATGGCGCATCAACGGCAGCAACCACAGCTTCGGCGTCAACGTCGCACATCAGCGAAATTTTGCGCTTAACCCCATCTGGGATTGGGCGATCTGAACGAAGCACGATTGCATCGGGCGCGATACCGATTGAACGAAGAGCTGCAACGCTGTGTTGAGTTGGTTTAGTTTTCAATTCACCAGATGGGCCAATATATGGAACTAACGAAACATGTAAATAAAAAACATTATCGCGACCAACTTCTTGACGAATCTGTCGGGCTGCTTCTAGGAATGGTTGTGATTCAATATCGCCAACGGTGCCACCAATTTCAGTGATGACAACATCAATGTCAGGAGCTGCCATGGCACGAATACGTTCTTTAATTTCATTTGTAATGTGCGGAATAACTTGAACTGTCTCGCCTAGATACTCGCCCCTACGTTCGCGCGCAATTACTCGCGAATAAACTTGACCAGTAGTCACATTGGCAGAACCATGCAGATTTGTATCAAGAAAACGCTCATAATGGCCGATATCCAAATCTGTTTCAGCGCCATCATCGGTAACAAATACCTCACCATGTTGAAATGGATTCATAGTGCCTGGGTCGACGTTTAGATATGGGTCAAGTTTTTGCATGGTGACGCGCAGGCCACGAGAGACTAATAGTCGACCGAGTGATGAAGCGGTGAGTCCTTTGCCAAGTGAAGAGGCGACTCCGCCAGTTACAAATAAGTGTTTAGTCACATGATCGCTCATGGGATACAAACCTATCAGTAAATTCCCATCGTCTTAACCGTTTGCGCGCATAGCCAATAGTTCGGCGGCGTGTTCTTGCGCGCTAGCTGAATCTTCCAGGCCAGCGAGCATTCGGGCAATCTCATTAATTCGTTCGGCTTCGGCGAGTTTGTTGACACCGCTAGCAACGATACTGCCATCGTTACTTTTCTTAACCACGAAATGCGAATCTGCCCAAGCGGCAACCTGTGGCAAGTGCGTTACAACAATTACCTGGGCATCTCTTGCCAGTAAGGCCAACCGACGACCAACTTCAATCGCTGCTTTTCCGCCGACACCCGCATCAACTTCATCGAATATATATGTTCCGACAGGTTGAACTTTCGCTAGTACAACTTCAAGACCCAACATAACGCGAGACATTTCGCCACCAGATGCACCTTTAGCGATCGGCACAAGTGGGCCATCTTTATGTGCCTGCAACAAGAGCGTTACTTCATCACAGCCAGTTAGCGTGAAGTCAGATTCTTTTAACGCACCTGCGTAGTCAGGATGGCTAACCTGAACAATCAGATTGGTATGAGGCATCGAGAGTGCGTGGATTTCTTCGCTAACTGCTGTTGCCAAAGTTGCAGCTGATTTAGTTCGCACCGAAGAGAGTTCTTTAGCTTTGCCCAGCAATGTTTTCTTAACAGTGATCAATTCCTTCTCTAGCTCGGCAATTAACTCATCACCACCAGTTAGATCAGCCATTGCACTCTTGGAACTTTCACCACGAGCAATAAGTGCATCCAAATCTATCTCGACAGTTGAGTATTTCTTGATCCATGAGTTAAGGGCGGCTTTACGTTCTTGCAGCGCGCTTAAGCGATCAGGGTCTGCCTCAAGTGATGACAAGTACGAGTTCAGAGTTGAGTTGGCATCGCCTAGGAGAAAGAAGGCATCAGATAAGTTACTAAAGACGTTCTCTATCTCAGGGTCTTTCGCGCGAACTGAATCAAGTGCCTTACGGGCTGATCCCAACGAAGTCAGGGTGCCGTTCTCTTCATCCTCAACCGCGCCAATAGCCATGGCGATAGCCACTCGGAATTCCTCGACCGAACTAAGTTTAGAAATTTCAATTTCAATCTGCGCTAACTCACCACTCTTAGGCTTAAGTTTATTGAACGCATTCGTGAATTCAGTTAACTCGGCAATCTCAGCATCGCGCTTGCTGGCGGCGCTTTTCAACGAAGCGATTCGGCTTTTAAGCACCTGATAGTTCGATAGTTCTATCTGATATGCGGATAAGACCTTTTGCAACTCAGCTCCGGCATACCGATCAAGCAAATCACGCTGTTTTGAACTCTTAGTAATCTGGAGATTTGCGGCTTGGCCATGAATCTCAATTAACTCAACTGCGAGCTCAGCCAAAGTTCCCGCTGGAATCGAAATTCCGCCAGCTATCGCTTTACTTTTACCATCACTATTTACATTACGGGTGAGAATTAATTCATCACCATCAAGGTCTGCGCCTTTTTCACTTGCGCTATCTGCGATCTCTTTAGTAACCGCAAACCGGCCACTGGCAACTAACCGCTCTTGCCCAGTGCGGACAAGAGCCGCATCACTCTTGCCACCCAAAATTAAATTAAGCGCCGTTAACACCATAGTTTTTCCGGCACCAGTCTCGCCGGTTAGCACGGTTAAGCCTGGTTCAAATTCAAGTGTGGCAGATTCAATAACGCCGAGATTCTTAATCGTGATCTCGCTTAGGAAAGAGCGTTCACTCACCGCGCCATCCTTCAACTGGCAACTTAAACTTGGCCACAATGCGATCAGTAAAGGTGGTCGCAACGATATGAGAAAGGAGAATCTTGCTGGCATCGCGGGAAATTCGCACTTGATCGCCTGAAACTAGCGGAAATTTACGTAACGCATCAGCTGAAAGCAGCGCTTCATCAGATTGAATTTCAACCACAATTTCAGATTTCGGTGAAATCACCATAGGTCTAGCAAAAAGCGCGTGTGCTGAAATTGGTAATAAAACTAGAGCTTCAACTTCTGGC
Organism: Bifidobacterium breve; assembly: GCA_945885625.1. Lineage (GTDB taxonomy): Bacteria > Actinomycetota > Actinomycetes > Nanopelagicales > Nanopelagicaceae > Planktophila. The sequence continues at coordinate 17,122 of CAMCYS010000015.1, forward strand.
CATAAAACTGGACCACCCGCACTGAATGCATATGCCGTTGATCCAGTTGGGGTTGAGGCGATCAAGCCATCACAACCCCAGCGCGAAAGTGGTCGGCCATCGATCTGCACAAAGAGTTCAACCATTGTGGTGTACTGACGTTCAACAGTGACTTCGTTTAGGGCCCAGCCAGTATCAATTACTTTGCCGCTACGGATAACTTCAAAGGCCAACACCATCCGCGAATCAAGGCCATAACTCTTATCAATTACTGATTTGGCAACTACTGAAATTTCCGGACGAATTACCTCGGCCATGAAACCAACATGACCAATATTTATACCAAGCAGCGGAATATTACGTTCGCGAGTTAACTCAGCACCGCGCAAAATAGTGCCATCGCCTCCGAGCACAACTGCGATTTCAACGTCTGGCAATTTTTCCGCTGCGCTATTTGTGACGCCGTCGATAGAAATATCAGAGATTGTAAATAAATCGAAATTAGCGTTTTGTAGCAACCCAGCTAAAACTGTTGCTGCATCAACTGCTTCTGATCGAGAGGGATTAACAACTAAAACTGCGGCGCGCTTTTGACTCATTATTGCGGCCCGATCTCGATGGCGCGATCAAGTGCGGCTTCATCGATGGCAGGTGCGCCTCGACGTAACCATAAGAAATACTCAACGTTTCCTGCTGGCCCTGGCAATGGGCTTGCGGTAACACCAAGAGTTCCGAGCCCAACATCGTATGCCGACTCGGCAACTTCCATTACGGCTGCTTTACGAAGTGCTGGATCGCGTACTACCCCACCAGCTCCAAGGCGCTCTCGACCAACTTCAAACTGCGGCTTAACCATTAACACATAATCTGCTTCTGGTTTTGAAACTGCGGCTAGTGCTGGCAGCACTAAAGTCAGTGAAATAAAGGATAAATCAGCAACCACCAGGTCGATCGGATCTCCAACTAATTCGCCTGTTAAGTGACGAATATTGGTGCGATCAAGAATTACTACCTTTGGATTCTGTTGAATTTCCCAAGCGAGTTGCCCGTAACCAACATCGGCTGCCACTACGCAATCAGCGCCTCGACGTAACAGGACATCGGTGAAACCACCAGTGGACGCACCCGCATCTAAGCAACGCTTGCCTTCTACTTTAATGTCGGTAAAAGTATCTAGCGCACCAGCTAATTTGTGTCCGCCGCGGGAAACAAAATCATCTCGATCACCAGCGATAGTTATCGAGGTCTCGGCATCTACTTGAGTGGCTGGTTTTGTAGCAGGAATGCCGCCCACTAGCACTGATCGTGACTCAATCAGATCGGCTGCATGCTCACGCGAACGCGCAAGTTCACGACGAACCAATTCTGCATCGAGTCTAGTTTTCATAGATGGGGACTTCCTAATTAGACCCTGAAGTCTTAAAGCCCATCAATCGAGGTGAGTGCTTGATTTAGTTTCTGATGCAACGCTTCGTAACGTTGACCGTGATCAGCAACATCAAGTGAATCAATTTCACTTAGCTCAAGTTTTACTTCATCAACAATGTTTACTTCTTGGTGATCCATTTACTTGCTCGCTTTCTTGACAGCGCTCTTCTTAGCTGTTGATTTCTTAGCGGCTGAATTCTTTGCAGCCGGCTTCTTTGCGGCGGCTTTCTTTGGTGCAGCCGACTTCTTAGCCGATGCCTTATTGGCTGAATTAGTAGCTGACTTAGCTGCCATTGGCTTTCCACCTAGTCTGGCGACTTCAGCTGCCAAAGCATCAAACTCTGCCCGCTTTACAAAACCCATGCGAAGAACTGTGGATTCAACTTCTTCTTCAATCTTCTGCTTAACAGCTTCGCCGCTCTCACGAACCCAGGCATTTACTGAATTCGCGATCTCAGCTGCTGACTTCTCATTAACGCTGACCTTGTTTATGTAGGTGCGCAATGAATCGAATAGATCGTTAGCCATCTTGATGCTCCTTTACTGCGGCTGCCGGCAACTGCCAACAAGCTCTTACCGCTAGCCTACCTTGCGTGCTTTTATGCGCAATTAGAGCAGCTCAGAATCGGGCTTAGAGTCGCGTGATCTCGCTTGCATCTATCTGCCAACGACTTGCTAGACCAGTGGCGCTTCGCCAAAAGCGTCGTTTTATAGAACCGGAAACTTCAACCCACTCCTCGGGCTTTAGCGAGCTGACAATGCGGCGAAGTTTTGAACTCCAGGCGCTGATATCTATTGTGTCGAAACCCAACTCATCGCTTCGCGCAATGACAATTCGAAACTCAGCAACTTTGTCGCCACTAGGTAACTCTTTTTCAACAGCGGTAGAGGAAACTCGGCCTCGCAACAGAACATCGTTTAACGCCAACGAAGCATCAAGTTCTACGGCCGCTTCTTTTATCGCTTTCTTGCTCAACTTATCTTTTACCGTCATTTCAATAACTCCTTAATCGATCTCGGAGTTGAATCTTCTATTTAGTGGCTGACAAATATGTCTTGCCTAAAGTTTTTGCTGTGGATAGAACTATTCTGCAGCTCGATCAAGGGCATTAGTGATCTCGTCGCGATCTATTTCAGCACATTTGTTAAACCATTCAATGGCTTCATCCTTGCGACCCGCAGCAGCAAGGGCATCGGCGTAGGCATAACGCAATCGCACTGCCCACTCTTCGCCCTCAGTTTTCAACTCTCTACAAGTTAAGGTAATCACTGCGGCATCTAATTCGCCAAGGTCGCGACGAGCGCCACTAGCAACGATGCGCATTTCAATTTCGCCAGCTTTATCTAAGCGCTTTACTTCAGGAGAACCAGCCATATCGAGTGCCTTAAGTGGACGACCTAGACCACGTTCGCAATCGGCCATTACCGGCCATGCCGAAACATCTCCGGAGATTCTGTTAGCAGCTCGCAATTCTTTTAGCGCAATTTCATAATGTCCTGCGCGATATGCGGCATATCCAGCGCTCTCGCGAACAACGGCTAAACGACCGGCATGGTGTGCGGCAGCAACGCCGTGCTTATGTGCGCGCTCTGGATCTTCATCAGCAAATAAAGCGATGCAAACTAAGTGTCTAGCAACGACTTTAGCGTTCTCGGCAGAGAGGCTTAAAAGCTCTGCGCGAGCAGTCTTCTCAAGTTCTTCACCTGTAACATCTTCAGGAATATCAGGTTCAAAAATTCTTGGACGCAGACGTGATTGATCGCGATCCATTGGTGTTGGACGAATTCCACGAGGATCACTTGCATCGCGGCCTTCGCGATTTCTTCCAGGTGCACTTGGTCGAGATGATGAACCACCGCGCGCTGGTAAATCTTCGCGTCGTCGATCTGAATTAGGTCCTGATGGTCGCGAAGAAGGACGACCGCTTGATGGACGACCAGAGCTCTTTGGTCGATCTGAATTTCCGCGACGCTCATCCATCTGCATATTCTCTTATCTCTATTAATATTTAAATTGTTTAACCACTCGTTTTACAAAAATTTGTTGAGAAAATAAAAAAGGGGCGCTCGTTAAAGCGCCCCTTTTTATAAAAGAAGTCCGGCGACGTTCTACTCTCCCACAAGGTCACCCGTGCAGTACCATCGACGCTGAGAGGCTTAACTTCCGGGTTCGGAATGGGACCGGGTGTTTCCCTCTCGCTATGGTCGCCGAAACGCTATTG
>CAMCYS010000016.1 GCA_945885625.1 Bifidobacterium breve
ATGAGATTATTTGGTGAAAGAAATTGGTGGGCGCCAAAATCAATGAAACGATTTACAATTTCCCATTAATTTCTTGCGTCCCCGGCGGGAGTTGAACCTGCGACCTACCGCTTAGGAGGCGGTTGCTCTATCCACTGAGCTACGGGGACTGGACTTAATAGCTGAAATCTACCTGCCTCCAAGGTTCGTAAATACTGGGTTGGCAGATCACGCTCATGAGGGTAGCCTCGGACTTCTACCGAGATGGAGTTTTTTCCTCATGAGAGGCCAACAATGAAAGCGCTAGTAATAGGCGCTGGTGGCGTCGGTAGAGCAATTGCCAATATCGCATCCCGCAGAAGTTTTATCTCTTCTATGGTCATTGCCGATCGCAATTTTGCTCGAGCCGAAGAAGCAGTCGCCCGCGTTAAAGATGCCCGTTTTTCAGCCGCTGAAGTTAACGCGGCTGAACTTGAAGATATTCGTGCGTTGATTCGCAAAGCCAAGCCAGATGTGGTGATCAATGCGGTTGATCCACGTTACGTAATGCCTATTTTCTTAGCGTGCGAAATCGAAAATACTAATTACATTGATATGGCGATGTCCTTGTCGCGCCCACATCCGCATTATCCAAATACCGAAACTGGTGTGAAGTTAGGTGACGAGCAATTCGCACGTGACTGGAACTGGGGCGAGCGTGGAATTTACGCACTCGTTGGCATGGGTATCGAACCAGGCATGAGTGATGTTTTCGCAAAGTATGCCTCTGACTATTTATTTAGTCGCCTTGATTCCGTAACTGTTTTCGATGGTTCGAATTTAACAGTTGAAGGTTTTGATTTTGCGCCATCATTTTCTATTTGGACAACCATTGAAGAGTGTTTAAATCCACCACTAATGTGGGAAGACGGTCGTGGTTGGTATACAACTGAACCATTTAGCGATTTAGAAATATTTGATTTCCCAGAAGGAATTGGACCAGTTGAATGTGTAAACGTTGAGCACGAAGAAGTTGTGCTTATCCCCCAGAAAGTTGATGCCAAGAAGGTTGCCTTCAAGTACGGTCTGGGTGCGCAATTCATTACGACGTTAAAGACAATTCACATGTTAGGAATGGATCGTAAAGAAACCGTTGATGTGCAAGGTGTTGCAGTTTCACCTCGTGATCTATTGGCTGCAGCTCTGCCAGATCCCGCAACTCTTGGTTCGCGCATGAAAGGTAAAACTTGTGCCGGAACTTTGGTTAAAGGTCTAGATAAAGAAGGTAAGCCACGTGCTGTATACATGTACAACGTGGTTGATAACGCTTGGTCCATGGCTAATTACGGTGATCAGGCAGTTGTTTGGCAGACCGCAGTTAACCCAGTTATTGCTATGGAATTGATCCATAAAGGTATCTGGCAGCCAGATGGCGTAAATGGTCCAGAGTGGTTTGATGCAAAACCATTCCTAGATTTGCTCGAGGAATATGACACCAGTTGGCATATCCGCGAAGAGTCAACCGATGGCATTGTTGCTGATGATGCGGCCTCGCTCGCATAACTAAATTGACGGAGATCATGAGCAGTCAAGGTAATAAAGACAAGTGGGCGCTAGTAACTGGTGCTACTGCAGGAATCGGCGAAAGTTTTTCGCGTCTACTTGCTAAAGAAGGTTTTAACCTTGTCTTAATTGCTCGTGATCTACCTCGATTAAATGAACGCGCAGCTACGCTAGAGGCAAACTTTAAAATTGAGACAAAAGTTATTGCAGCTGACCTTGCGACCGATGATGGTTGTAGAACAATCGAAGACTTTATTAAGGCTAATGAAGTTGAAGTGTTAATTAACAATGCGGGTTTCGGGATCAATAAGTCTTTCTTGGTAAGTGACATAGCTGCTGAACAAGAGATGTTTGACGTTTTAGTAAGAACTCCAATGCGTTTAATGCATGCGATCTTGCCAAAAATGAAGGAACGTAATTCAGGCACTGTAATTAATGTTTCATCGGTTGCGGCCTGGATAGCGGGTGGTTCTTATAGTGCGAGCAAGTCTTACCTAACGGTTTTAACCGAGTCATTGCATACTGAGTTGACCGACACAAATGTAAAAGTCTCTGCTCTGGCACCCGGGTTTACACGCACTGAATTTCACCAACGTGGTCGCATGAAGATGAACGGTTTACCAAACTTTATGTGGCTAAATGCTGATGTTCTCGTTGCTAAAGCATGGTCAGATGCGCAGAAAGGTGCAGCTATTTCAATTCCTGGCTGGCAATACGCTTTTTTGAGTTCATTCTTAAGATTTGGGCCACGGCCGCTGATTCGCAAACTTGGCATGAACGTTCGTACTCGCCAGCGCAATAGATAGGTTTTCACATCAATTTCGCAGGTATTTCCCGCGTTACGGGCGGGTGCTCTTAACCTGTTTCGGTAAGATCGTCACATAATCTATGGAGGTCTATATGTTACGTAAGGTTTCTACACTTTCTACTGCTTTCGCGCTTGTCGCCGGGGTACTGCTTTCGACGCCCGCTTATGCCGCTGTTAGCAATGGGTCAACCTGTACTGTGCTTAAAAAGACCGTTAAAGCAAGTGGTTTCACTTACAGGTGTGTTACCGCAGTTAAGTCAACCGTGACCCTTGATGGCGATAAAACCACAATTTATTTACCGGCAAGTGCGAAAACCAAGAATGCCAAAAGATATTACTTATCTACCGATTGCGTTACCGAGTCAGCCGCTTATGCAAAATCAGTAACAGATCTGTCTGCTCTTGAAAAGAGCACTGCGACGGCACTTCTAGCAATTGATGCTCAAATTACCGAACAAAATGCTAAGAGTGTGAACGTGCAGACCCAGATTGATGCACTAATTAAGGAAAACGCTGATATTGCGCTCAAAATTCAGGAGCAAACAGATTTGATTCCAGTTGCTCAAAAAGAGGTTGTGGAATTAACAGCCAAAATTGCAGCGGTCACCAAGCAGATCGACGATTTCACCGTCATTTTAAATGACTCAAAAGCCAAATTAGCAACACTAAGAGCTGACACTGTTAATGCTGCTAAGAATGCAACTACTATTACTAAGTTGGCAACTGCGATCAGCCAACTAACAACTTCAATTACTTCACTAAAGAGTTCTAATTCAAGTACAAAAATTCAGATGCAATCTGTTAATGGTTCGATTAGCAAGTACAACTCCTCAATACTTCAATTAAGGAGCACAACTTCGAAGAATTTAGCATCGATTGAAAATTCTAAAAAAATCGGTTCTACTATTACTACACTTAACAAAACTAAAGAACTGACAGCAAGCCAGTTACAACAAGCCAAAGATGCGCTTGCGCAGACAAAGAGCTCACGTAACCTGATCTGTAGTGCAGGTTTATAAGTAATTCATTAGCAGAATAGGGCTAGCCGGTTAACTCTGGTTAGCCCTATTCTTTTACCCTTTCGTTTGTATTTACAGTTTTGAAGTGGCTTCACTAAAGTTCTTTAGAATTGGAAGCTTGGTCTTAATTCTGGCCACATTTGTTCTCGGCTCCAACACAGATCAGCCTGACTTAATTCATGATTTACTCCTTTATAACGCTGTGCCCCTGGCTTTATTGGCTTTAAGTATCTTTGCGCTAAAGGGTGAAGATTTGCGAACTCGTCTTTCATTCGAATTGGCACTTTTCTTCTGGTTTCTTGGATCTGTAATCTCCTCTTTAACCGCGGTGTACTTGCTACCGAATAATCTGCAAGTAATCTCAGATTTTCTCTACCTGCTTTTTTACCCCTTCATATTTATTGCCATTCCGCGCCTGCTTCGAACAAGTGTTTCTAGCACCATTTTGGAAAATATTGATGCAGCAATTGTCGCACTAGGAGTTAGTGCTCTTGCAGCCGCTTTACTTATGAAGCCCGTTTTACCGAACTATAGTGGTGATCAACTTGAGACTTTTTTTGCCGTTATTTTTCCGGTTGCCGACATTGTCCTGATCGCATTAATCATTTCACTGAACCCTTTCCAACGGATTAATTGGCGCAGTTCTATTCTTTCACTTGGGATTTTTGCATTCGCCGCAGCAGACTTTGTAAATCTATGGCTGAGCACTAATGATAAATATAGATTTGGTAGTTGGACTGACTCACTCTGGCTGATTGCGCTCTTTCTTATTGTTGAATCTATCTGGCACAAGCGTGATGAAAGTGACTCACGAGTACCAACACATCCGGTGCTGATTTCTGTAGCGGTTCTATTTAGCGCAATTCTTTTATCTTTACTTGCGCTAAAACCTGGATATTTGCCGAGCTTTATAGTCGGCCCAGCAATTGCAACTCTCTTTCTTGCTTTCATCCGAATGGTTGTTGCACTTCGACAAGCTCAAGAAATTGGTACAGAGCGCACCCTGGCCCGAACTGATGAATTAACTGGTCTGCCAAATCGACGAAAATTTATGGCTGAGCTAATTGAATTTTCCAATACTCAAGGCGCGCTATTACTTCTTGATCTAAATGGATTTAAACCAATTAATGATCAATACGGTCACGAAGTAGGTGACCAACTTTTAAGGGCGGTTTCGCAACGCTTTCGTCGCTCACTACCGAACCATTCCACGCTGGCGCGGCTGGGCGGAGATGAATTTGGAGCCTTGATTTCAGGTGATTTTGAAAGCACGATGGAGGCAGCTTTGGCTCTTCATGCCAGCGCGAGCTACCCATTCTCGATAGCTGGTGAAACAATAATGATTGGCGTGAGTGTCGGTTTTGTGACCAATGATGGAACTCGCGACATGATGCATCGCGCCGATCAAGCGATGTATAAGGCTAAACGCGAGGATCTAGGGGTTTGTCAGCTTTAATTTCGGCAAGTCGTTCGAGTGATTCGATTCGCTCGGCGGCATGATCAACAATTCGCTCCACATAGCCGTTGCTATAGCCATCTAGATATAGCCAAGGTTCGTGAATCTCAGCTGCTGATAAGTGAGCAAGCTCGGGTATATACCTGCGGATGTAATTACCTTCAGCATCAAATCGTTTGCCTTGCTCAATCGGATTAAAAACACGGTAGTAAGGTGAGGCATCAGTGCCACAGCCAGCAGTCCATTGCCAACCATGCGAATTTGAGGCAACATCAAAATCAATTAAGTGCTCACCAAAAAATCGTGCGCCATGCTGCCACTCCATATGTAAGTCTTTAACTAGGAAAGAAGCAACGACCATACGAGTGCGATTATGCATCCAGCCAGTTTGCACAAGTTGTCTCATTGCAGCATCTACAAAAGGGTAACCAGTCTTGCCTTCGCACCAAGCTTTAAATTTAGAATTTGGTTCTTCATATCGCATCTCTTTAAAGCGAGGCGCGTAATAATCCCAAGTAGTGTGAGGATTGTGATGAAGTACATCAGCGTAAAATTCTCGCCATGCAATTTCTTTTCGGAAAACATCGTGCGCTTTGCTATCACCCAATTTTGCTAACAGAGTGCGTGGATGTATCTCACCCCATCTTAAATGGGCACTCAATCGACTAGTGCCATCTACTCCGGCAAAGTTACGATTCTCGTCGTAGGAATCAAGGCCATTACTCTGAAATTCTTGCCAACGATCAAGAGCAACGCTCTCGCCAGCCGAAATAGTGATTTCAGTATTCCAGTCGGGAAAATTACGATCTCCCACCTGTGGCTTGGCAGCCTTGATATTCAATGGTTTTGTAGCAGGTGCTCGCCAGCCATGAGTACACCAAGCACGATAGAAGGGCGTGTACACGCGATATGGGGTTTCATCACTTTTGCGTACTCGTCCTGGCGCAACCGCATAAGGGCTACCGGTTTGAGTTAATTCAATTCCGTTTTCAATTACCTTCGTATCGCGTGCGACTCCATATGGTGTGTAATCAGCGCTAACATGAACTGAATTTGCGTCATACCTATTCATGACATCTTTTAGCACTTCGCTAGGTTCGCCGGCAATTACCAAGAGTTTTTCACCTAAAGACTTATCAAGAGCCTGCAGACTTTGAGCAAGATAAGCAAGGCGAAATGATCCAGATTTACTAGCTATTCGACTATCCATAATAAATAGTGGAACAATTTCTTCACTTGCCGCAATTGCTGCTAACAGCGCTGGATGATCAGAAATGCGCAAATCTCGGCGAAACCAGATGATTGCCCGCTTCTTTACATTTTCTGATGTCATGGCATTATTCAACCACTATGGAGTTAATTAAGAGATATCAAGTTCGCGGCGTCTCTGGTGAAGTTAACCGAGTCAACATCAGAGGCCGAATAGTGGACTTTTGGGTCCCTCGTGGAGATACACAACATCTATTGATTGCACACGATGGTCAAAATGTCTTCGATGGCAAGACTTCGACTCATCGCCGCAGCACCTGGGAAATGGCACAAAGTGCGATCCGGGTTAGCGAGCATCTTGGCACCACCCCTCCAGCCATCATTGCGATCTGGCATGGCGGAAGTAAGCAAGATGAACATGGTCGGGCAAAAGATTTATCGCCTCAAAGATTCTTTCAAGAAGATGTAGTTGTAAATTTAGCTAATGTTGTTAAAGCTGACTTAGCTCATCTACGTGGCGACCAATATCTAAATCTGATTTTCGATCAAATTGTTCCGGAAATCCTCAGTGCTTATGAACTTGAAATACCTTTTTTGAACCGCGCAATGATTGGTTCGAGTATGGGTGGTTTATCCACCCTTTACGCTGGGATTCAACGTCCTGAGCAGATGAGTGCATTGCTGGCGCTTTCACCACATTGGACTATTGGTGGCAACCGTTTAGTAGAGCGCACTATCGAAGAGCTACCTAAGCCCGGAACCCACAAAGTCTGGATGAGCCGCGGAACCAAAAGCTTAGATGCTGATTACAAACCATTTCAGGAATTAGCTGATCGATTAATGAAAGAAAAGGGTTACCGAATCGGGCATGACTTTGCTACTAAAGTTTATGAAAAGACCAGCCACAACGAAAGATCGTGGGCTAGTTACTTAGACCAAGTTATGAAGTTTTGGCTTAGTAATTGACTTTGTATTTAACAATTTTTGAAACCACAGTTTTGTTTGCTGCATTCTTTACTATAGATACAAACTCTAGATTAGTTCCACTCTTGTAATTGCGGGGCTCTAGAAAAACACGATACAAACCAGCCGCAGCTATGTCACTTTTTACAGTTCGGCGATCTGCAGTCCCAATATTTACCCAATTTTTGCCCACCTCACGCACTAAAAAAGTTACTTGATTGTACTCATCACCTTTAACTGTTGAACTTAGCTCAAGCAAATAATCTAGTGCAAAATCAGATCGTGGTTGATTAAGGGTAATTGAAGGAGCGAGTTTAGCTTTAAACTTAGTTGCTGCTTTAAGAACCACATAACTAGTACCACCAACTTTGACGGTCAAATTAGCTCTAGTTGCAGATGAAGAGATCGCTGAACCGAGTATCGGTGTCCACTTTGAGCCGCGGGTGCTTACGCTGAACTTTACTTCTTGCGCAGTCTCGCCAGAGTTAAACACAACTGCGTACTCCTGACCATTCAAGTAACGCGTGACTGCGAATACCTCGCTGTTGTTAAAACGAATCTGCTGTGTACCTGCACGCAGCGCTGGATTAGCTTTAATGATCGCCTGCATTGAAGTTATCTGGTCTTCTAGCGGGTTCCTAACATCAAAAGCACTGCGGGTTCCAATTGGGTCTGACCCAATTCGCCTTTCATCTTGCCAATATGAAACCAACGTAGGGAACATGTCTTGGCGCGCCGCTTTATCACCGCCACTTCCAGTCATTCCTTTTTCGTCGCCGTAGTAAAGGGCTGGGCCACCACGCAACAAAAATAAAAGTGCATTTGCTAACTTCGACTTTGCTAGCGCATCGGCCTCATTGCTTGCGGCGTTATCGATAAACATTCCAATTCGACCCATATCGTGGTTACCCAAGAAAGTAGTTAAACCATAGGCCGAAGTTGTTGCAGTCGTGTAAAGATCATCAGCGTTAAATAGTTCAACTAACTTTTCAGCACCTTGACCTTTAGTAACATACGCTGTCACATTGCTTTGAAAGGCAAAGTCGAGAACACCAGGAAAAGCTTGATTGCGAACAAATTGCGCAGTAGTCAATGGATTTGAGTCAAAAATTTCGCCATAAATTGGAAAATCGGTTTTGCCAGCAGCTTTGGCAGCTTTCAAAATCGCTGGAATAAATGCTTGCCAAAATTCTGGGTTTACATGTTTGGCAGTATCGATGCGAAAACCATCAATTCCAAATTTAGTAATCCAACCACTCCACACATCAATCCAACCTTTTACAACTTCTGGTTTTTGAGTGAACAGATCATCTAGACCAAAGAAATCCCCATCTAGAACTGAGGTGCCTGACCAATTTGAATCACCACGATTGTGATAATTAGTAATGTCATTTAGAAATGCTGGTTTTTTGATGTTTGCATTCGCCGCATCAACTGAAGGTTTCTTGGCAAATGAAACATTGGCATCTAGTTTTGGAAAAGTATCTTTTCCAGCGAATAGAGCTGGATCAAATGCTTTTCCAGCAGCATCTAAATAAGGTGCGCTCTTGTGACTAACGTAGGCGTTGTTATCTGAATATTGGATTACATCAGCCGTGTGATTTACGACGATATCAATAATGACTTTCATGCCAATTGCTTGAGCTTTAACCACGAGCTCTTTAAAGTCATATTCGCTACCTAGATAGGGGTCAACTGTTGTGAAATCTAGGCCCCAATAACCGTGATAAGCGGCTGAATTTCCTTGCATGGTTTGTTGCTTAACCGGAGGCGTGATCCAAATAGAGGTAAAGCCGAGCTTTTTCAGGCGATCAAGGCTATTTGTTATGCCTTTGAAATCGCCACCATGAAACATGCCGTAATTAGTTGGGTCAAATCCGCTGTCATATGAACCTGCTTTGAGGCCGCCGTTGTCATTGGACGTATCACCATTAGCGTAGCGATCGGTCATAACAAAGTAAGCGGATTCGTCGCTCTGTGCACCACGTGCGACATTTGTTGCTAACGCTGCGATGTTCTGAGCCGCCGAACTTCCGGCAGCTGAAATTCCGAGCGTTGCAATTGTAAATAGAGCGATAAATTTTTTCATTAAGCAACTTCCCAAATTCCGACCAGGCCGTTCTTAGACTTTAACTTCAAGCGCGAACCGCTAGCTGTTGGTCCAAAATGAGTTCCAATAATCAAGTAACCAAACTTGCTTAGATCGACATCAACTTTAGTTTTATCGCGGGCAACCAGAATCAACAGATTCTGATCGGTGGCTTCGCGCAAGAAGAGAAGATGATCATCTTGCACATCAATCCAACGCAAACCGCCTTCAATTAGTGCAGACGAGGTTCGACGAAGTTTTACTAACTCTTTAACTGAATTTAAGAAATTGTGATCCCAATTATGAGCATCGTCCCAAGTCATGGTGCGACGCCCATCTTCGCCCCATGCGCCTTCTAGCCCGATTTCATCGCCAGCATAGATTGATGGCACACCTGGATAAGTAAGTAATAAACCCATCGCAGCGAGATGCTTCTCTTTGTCGCCACCAACAACATTGCGCATACGAGCAGTGTCGTGAGAATCAAGAAGCGTCATGCTATCGATCAAGTTGCGCCATGGAATTGAAGAGTTAAACACAGTCAGAGCTTTAACAAATTGCGCACCAGTTGACTTAGGCATCGCAATTGGTAAACCATGGAATCCGCCAGTTTCAAGATTTGGATTGTGATTAAACCAAGCCCAAAGTGGTCGCATGAATCCGTTGTAGTTCATGGTGCCATCCCAGCCAGTACCATTTAAGTCAGTTGGCCACATATCGGCGTTTTCAGCTACCAACCAAGTATTTGGCTTCATCTTGTTCATCGCAGTACGGATATCACGCATAACTTCATCGTGCAGATCAGCCTCACGATAGCGACCAGTTTGGTTGCCGACATCGATACGCCAGCCATCTAGACCATATTTAGGAGAAAGCCATTTTTGAATAACAGAATTTTTGGCTTCATAGAAACGCTTGCGTAATTCAGCTGATGCAAAGTTGAGTTTAGGCATCTGCTTCACGGCATAAAAGGTGGCATAACCAAACGGAGTTTTCTTATCCCAGTAGAAGAACTTGTTCTCCTTTGAACTCTTGCTTTTTTGACCAGTTAAGAACCAAGGGTGTTCATTGCTGCAGTGATTAGTAGTTATGTCACCTAAAACTTTAATTTTTGCCTTCTTGGCAGCTTTCATAAACTCAAAGAATGCCTTATCGCCACCTAGCAGCGGATCAATTTTGTCGAACGAGGTCGCGTCATATCGGTGATTTGATTTCGACGGAAAAAATGGTGTGAAGTAAATTCCATTTGCACCTAAATCAATTACGTGATCAAGATGGGCAGTGATTCCTTCAAAGTCACCACCGAAAAGTTCGATACCAGTAGTTGGGCCATGGCCATGAGGTAGCGCATTCCATTCCATTGGTAGCGCCCATTCAGGTGCTGGTCGTACAACGCCTTTAGCAAAACGGTCTGGGAAAATTTGATAGAAGACTGAACTCTTTAGCCATGTTGTCGTACGCGGACGAGCGATAATTCGGAAATCTTCATTGGTATGAACATCGTGGCTAAATAAGCCTGATGCGTTTAACCATTCATACTTGCCGGCCCGGGTAAATAGAAAACGGTATTGAACATCGTAGTTCTTAACTGGAATCTTAGCTGACCACCAAGACTCAACTTCACCATCGCTCTCTTTCGTCAGCTTGGCCACAGTTGATTCGCTATCCATGTAATAACGAACTAACCCAACATCGAAGGTGTAGGTATTTGGTACGCGTACTCGTAGCGTTACATCAGAACCTATTTTGGGCGCTTCAGAACTTACATAGAGCTGGCTACCGTCGTGGTGAGGTTTAAGGTGGGCATCGTTGAAGGAATTGTTGAAGGTCATTTCTTCCCCTTGTATTTCGCGGTACCTGGCAGGATGACCCTAAAAGTACCTGTTTGCCAGCGCTTTTTTCCGTTTAATTCGGTGCGCAGGTCAGGCTCTAATTGTGACTGTACCGCCGCCATGTAACAGCCATTTATTACAACGATTTCGATACAAATCCCATTATGGCTAGAACCGCCGAATAACGGCTAATAAACTCTGGCCAATCCCTAACGGGTTTGATCATCCCTCTAAGAAGTTAGAAAGGCAAACAATGATTCTACGTAAACGTAGCCTTGCAACTGCTCTGGTTCTTGCCGTAGCAGCTTCAGGTGCAATTGTTGCTCCTTCTTTTGCAGCAGTTAACCCAGCAAAGACAGTAACAATCTGGGTTGGCGTTGCAGATGCAACTAAGGATCAGCAGACTCCAATTATTAAGGAATGGGCTAAGTCCCAAGGGCTCACAATCAACGTGGTTTACAACAAGGGCCGCGCAGATTTCATTAAAGCTGTTCCAGAAGGAAAAGGTCCCGACCTAATGGTTGGCGCACATGACTGGACAGGTCAACTTGTATCTTCAGGAACTGTTGCTCCAATCGTAGTTGGTTCACTAAATACTAAATTCTCCAAGACGATGAAGTCAGGTTTCACAGTTGGTGGCAAGCTTTATGGAATGCCTATCTACACTGAAAACATCGCACTTGTTTACAACAAGAGCAAGGCAAAAGATCCAAAGGGCATGACATGGGAGCAACTACTTGCTTCACCTCGTGGCGTAACTCTTCCATTCACACGCGGTGGAACTGGTAACGACCCGTACCACATGTCACCAATTGCAACTTCATTCGGTATCTCAATGTTCACACGTAACTCAAGCGGTTGGACAACGACTGTTGGTTACACAGGTTCAGCTGCTGATAGGTACGCTGCTTGGTTAGCAACAAACGGACCTAAGTTTGTTGATGGCGGCTGGGATCAAATGGTCTGCAACATCCAAAATGGTGGATACGCAATCACTGGTCCATGGATCATGGGATCGCTTAAGTCAAAGTCTTCAACTAAGTTGATCTTGGCTGATGGCACAAAGCAGGATTGCACGGGCGCAGCTATGACCGCTGATGAAATTGGCGTAACTACTATCCCATCAGCCGGCGGCAAAGTTGCTCGTCAATTCTCTGGGCAATACGGATACTGGCAGTCGGTGAAAGTTGCTGGGGCCAAGAACGCTGTTAACGTAGGAAAGGTTCTTCGTTTTGTAGGTTCAGCTGACTTCCAGGGTGAGTTCGCAAACATCAAGGGTGCCGAGCGCATTCCTGCAAACGCTGATGCGCTTGCCAAGCTAGATGACAAGCAACTTGCTGCATTCGGTGCTGCTGGTCAGAATGCCTATCCAATGCCTTCGTATCCATTCATGGATAGCGTTTGGTCAAAGATCGGTGCTGCTGAGAAAGCCCTTGTTGAGGGAAAGGTTGCTTCAAGCGACATTTCTGGCTACATGGACAAAGCGATGAAGGCTCTGCAAAGCACAATCGATGCTGATTAATTAGCTTCGATTCACTAGAAATAGTGGGTTAGGGGTTCGGAACCAGCAATGGTTTCGAGCCCCTAACTTTTCCAATACAAGCATTTTAGAATTTGCCATAATTAAGTTTAGTGAAAATTCCAGAAATAATTAAAGGAGTTAACTGCCCATGAGGACACGAGCTAAGAATTTCGAACTTCACTCAGGTGGCACTCCAAGTTTGCGCGGCACTCTAGCCAAAATCTTTATTCTGGGCATGGTCGATGCTGGGGTTGTTTTTGTTTTATTAATTTTAATTGGTAAAGAAAAATACGGCCTTACAATATTCTTTGGTTTGGTCACACTGGTTGTTAACTGGATTTATTTGCGCCGTGGTGGGCTCCCAGCCAAGTATTTAACACCTGGTGTTCTCTTATTGCTTGCTTTCCAAGTTTATGTAGTTATTTTCAGTGGATACATTTCATTTACCAATTATGGCGACTCACATAACGGTACATATGCCGAAGCGCTCGATGCCATACAGCAAGCAGCCGTTGAGCCAATTGAAGGTGCTGCCGAGTACGAAATTAGAGTAGTACGTTCAGACGATGGAGCAGTGCAATTTCTTGGTTTTGATCTGAATACCACCAAGACTTACATCGGTGGTGAGAGTTATTCAAAGCATCCTTGGCGGGAAATAACGTCAGCTGATGGTCTAATTACTGATGAATCCGGTTATCCAACTGCGTTCAAAGGAGTTACCTTTTTAACGGATGATGAAATCACTGAGATCGACCCAGGCGTTACTACTATGAAAATTCCACTTGGACCAGATCTAAAAAAGGATGGCTTTATAGCGACAGCTGATGCGTTCTTTGCTCAGCAAAATCGTTTCTCTTTCACATACGATGAGAAAACACGCGTGATGACGAGAGTGAGTGACAACAAAGAATTTATTGCCGACGAAACTGTCGGCTACTTCAAAAGTGCTGAAGATGGCGAGCTTCTAAGTGGTATTGGCTGGCAAGTTAGAGTTGGTTGGAGTAATTATCAGAAGATTTTTACCGACAAAGACCTGCGTGGCCCACTTGGTGGAATCTTAATCTGGACTTTCTTTTTCGCTTTTGCCTCTGTCTTCTCAACATTCGTAGCGGGACTTGCTCTTGCTCTTGTTTTCAATGACCAGCGAATCCGAGGACTGCGAATTTATCGAGCTATTTTCATCTTGCCGTACGCGTTCCCGGCATTCTTATCAGCTTATGTATGGCGAGGATTGCTAAATACTGAAAATGGTTTTATCAATAACACGATCTTGGGCTTCATGGGTGATAATAAGATTCAATGGTTCGAGCAACAAGGTGCTGCCCGAGCGGCAGTTCTACTTGTGAATTTATGGCTGGGCTTTCCATATATGTTCTTAATCTGTACTGGTGCGCTTCAAGCTATTCCAAATGACTTAACTGAGGCAGCCAGCATCGATGGTGCTTCACCTTGGAAAATTATTAAATTCATCAAATTGCCACTGCTCTTGGTAGCACTTGCGCCACTTTTAATTGCCTCATTTGCATATAACTTCAATAACTTTGGCGCAATCTATTTGCTTACAGGTGGTGGGCCATTCTTGGACCCAACCCTTAAGGTTGAAGCAGGCGCCACTGATATTTTGATTACTTTTGTGTATCGAATTGCCTTTAGCCGATCAGTTGGCGCTGACTATGGTCTGGCAAGTGCGTTTTCGGTACTAATCTTCTTGCTTATCGGGTCGATTTCATACTTTAGCTTTAAGCGAACTCGTGGACTTGAGGAGCGAGCACAATGACAACCACCAATTTAAAGCACGACAAAGCAAAACGTGGCGGGGTTCTTCGCTGGTTCATGCAAGTTGGCTGGAAACACCTTGTTGGTCTCTTCGTAATTGCTTTCTCTACTTTACCGCTACTTTATATTCTCTCTACAGCTTTAACTGAGACGGGAAACATTGAGAACTATGTTCTTTTTCGTCAGTTCTATTTAGGTAACTTCTATGATCTTCTTACGTCTACCGATTACCCATTCGTTATTTGGATGAAAAACACGCTAATTCTTGCTGGTGTTACAGCTGTGCTCAGCGTATTCATTAGCGCGTTGGCAGCATTTGCATTTTCTCGCTTACGATTTAAAGGTCGACGAGCTGGTTTATTGTCACTCATTGCTGTTCAGATGTTCCCATCAATTCTGGGCTTGGTCGCTGTTTATGGAATCTTGAGCAAAATAACTGACTATGTTCCTGCGATTGGACTCGGAACTAAAACTGGCTTGATCTTAGTATATCTCGGTGGCTCTCTGGGTGCAGGAACTTACTTAATGTATGGCTTTTTTAATACAGTTCCAAAAGAACTAGATGAAGCAGCGAAAATTGATGGTGCCACACATACCCAGATCTTCTTCAAAATTCTCCTGCGTTTAATTGCTCCAGTACTCGCTGTCTTGGCACTGCTTTCATTTATTGGAACTTTCGGGGATTTTATTTTAGCCTCAATTGTTTTCAATACAACTGAGCAGTTCACGGTTGCCGTCGGACTGCAGTTACTGCTGGCAGATCCGTGGACAAAGAACTGGGCTATGTTTGCAGCAGGTGCAGTTATGGCTTCAACACCTATCGTTATTCTCTTTGTATCACTACAAAAGTACATCACCAACGGCCTTACCGGTGCTGTTAAGGGTTAAGCCTGTATCCAAACTGTCGTTTCACCTGGTACTTGGCTACCGACTAAAGGCTGACTACTAAGTAAAACTTTTCCAGTTGGAAGTTTTACTGGCGACTTGCCAAAGTTAGTAAATGATTGCCAACCATTTGGGCGAGCAAAGTGCAACACGTTGCGATTCCAGTTGAAAATAAACTTAATTTCTTCAGCGCACTGCAAACCTTTACGCATGGCAATTGCTGTGCGATAGAGATTTAGAACTGAATTCGGATCAGCTTCATTTGCTGCCACTGAGTACTTTCCAAAATCAGCTGGCTGCGGTAAATGTGAGCCGCCGGGGCCAAAACCAAATGATGAACCAGATATAGCCCAAGGCAACGGAATTCGGCAACCATCGCGGCTACGAGATTTTCCTGGATTTCTAAACCATTGTGGATCTTGCATTGCTTCGCGTGGAGTATCGGCAACTTCAAATAAGCCAAGTTCTTCGCCTTGATAAAGATAAGTAGAACCAGGTAGCGCCAGAATCAACATCGTTGACGCGCGTGCGCGATCGATTCCTTGTTTAGCATCAAGGGGTGCAGATTTTCCTTCCGAAATGTACCACTTAACTAAATCTGTTTTATCAGGTAAGCCATAACGAGTTGGGTGGCGCACCACATCGTGATTAGAAAGTACCCAAGTATTTGAAGAGCCAGATTTCTCTGCGCGCTTCATACTGTTGCTAATTAACTGCTTAAAACGTTTGGTGTCCCAATCAGCATGCAACAAATCAAAATTAAATGCTTGCCCCAGAGTTTCCTCTGATGCATAAGCACCCAGGCGGTGCGCTGGCGCACTTGCTTCCGCAACTGCCACGCGTGGTGGGTCATATTCGTTAAACACTTTGCGCCACTCACGGTAGATCTCATGGACCTCATCGCGATCAAATAGCGGGTCGCTGCCGTCGGGCTTTTTAGGATCGATATCCATGGTTTCACGGGCAGGCAGCCCATCAGAGAAATCTTTAGTTAGTGCATGGGCCACGTCGATGCGGAAACCATCGACGCCACGATCTGACCAGAAGCGCAGTGTTTCAATAAAATCAGCACGAACTTCTTGGTTATCCCAATTGAAATCTGGTTGCTCTGGTGCAAAAAGGTGCAAGTACCACTGACCTGGCGTGCCATCTGGTTCGGTAACGCGCGTCCATCCAGTAGGGCCAAAGTGGCTAATTAATTCGGATGGGCGAATATCGCCATTCTCGCCGAGGCCATCGTGGAAAATATAACGTTCGCGTTCTGGAGAACCGCGGCCAGCTTTTAGCGCGGCCTGAAACCATTCATGCTGATCAGATGAGTGGTTTGGAACAATATCTACAAATACTCGAATTTCAACTTTATGTAACTCTTCAATCAATTTATCAAATTCTTCAAGCGTGCCGATGCGAGGATCAACATTGCGATAATCAGCTACGTCATAACCACCATCGGCTAGCTCAGATGGATAGAACGGGCTAAGCCAAACTGCATCAATACTGAGCGATTTTAAATATGGAACTCGGTCAATTATTCCGGCGAGATCACCAATGCCATCGCCATTTAAATCAGCGAAACTGCGTGGGTAGATTTGATAGACGACAGCCTGTCGCCACCACTTTTTGTCACCGGCAATAAACTTGTAATCAGACATAACCTGCAAAGACTAACAGAGACGGTTTAATTATCTGGCGTTTATCATGCGTTGCAGAGTTGGTAACAAAACAGTTATCCATTTTTGGTAACCATTTTCATTTAAGTGCAACTTTAGAATTGGCTCATCGGTCATGACATATTGATCGGCAAGGGATAATCCATCAGGGGCAACAAAATCTGCCCATAAATCTATAAACTCGATATCACTAGGCTTATTTGATTTGATGTAATCGTTAGCTTCAATTACTCGATTGCGCAGATCTACGCCTGAGTCTTCGATGCCTCGGGGCAGAATCGTATGCAGCAGAATTTTGGCTTTTGGTAATTGCTGCTTAAGCTCTTCAACAATAGCTAAGACACGAGTACCAACATCTGGGCCCTCGCGATTCAACAATGTATTTCCAAAATCGTTGGTGCCAATTAATACCGAAACTATATCGGGCTTGGATTGAGTTATTTTTGGAATCATTTCAAACAAGGCATCAGTGGAGTCGCCAGAAACTGCAAAGTTATCAACTTCGGCAAAATCAATTGCTTCAGCCCAATTGCCAGATGCAGTAATGCTGTCGCCAGCGAATGCGATCTTCACAGTACTAACTAGTTGTGAAGCATTCCAACGGTGGCATCCCAGCCAGCGACATCTTCTGGGCGACGTGGTGGCTTTCCAACATAGCGAGCAGATGGGCGAATTAAACGTCCAGTGCGCTTCTGCTCAAGAATATGTGCTGACCAGCCTGCAGTACGTGCAGCAGTAAACATTGAAGTAAAGAGCGGTGCTGGAACTTCAGCGAAGTCGAGGATTATTGCGGCCCAGAATTCGACGTTGGTTTCTAGAACACGATCTGGTTGGCGCTCGCGGAGCTCTTTAAGTGCTGCTTGCTCAAGAGCTTCAGCAACTGCGTATCGAGGAGCGTTAAGTTCTTTTGCAGTACGACGCAATGTGCGAGCACGTGGATCTTCGGCGCGATAAACGCGGTGACCGAATCCCATCAAGCGTTCTTTGCGATCAAGCAAACCTTTTACATAAGCGGTTGCGTCGCCAGTTTTTTCAACTTCTTCAATCATATGCAAAACGCGAGATGGAGCACCACCGTGAAGTGGACCAGACATTGCACCGATTGCACCAGAGATTGCGGCACATACATCTGCTCCAGTTGATGCGATTACGCGACCAGTAAATGTTTATGCATTCATTCCGTGTTCTGCGGCGGATACAAAGTAAGCATCGATTGCGCGCACGTGTAGTGGATCTGGTTCACCGCGCCAACGAATCATCATGCG
This sequence comes from Bifidobacterium breve, assembly GCA_945885625.1. Lineage (GTDB taxonomy): Bacteria > Actinomycetota > Actinomycetes > Nanopelagicales > Nanopelagicaceae > Planktophila. The sequence goes on from CAMCYS010000016.1 coordinate 18,016, forward strand.
CTCAACAACTGTGTGCGCCTTATCAATTTCAGAATCTGGAACTGCTGGCGCAACGATGCCGCGCGCTGCTTGTGCCAAATAAGAAAGCACCATTACAGATGTCTGGGCAAGATTGTCGCGCGCTTCTTCGTCAGAAATATCTAGCAGTGGCTTAAATCCACGTGCCGGTGCCAACATTGCAATAGCTGATTGCACATCTACGCGCACATCACCTGAGTGCACTGGAAGTGGAAACGTTGCAGCGTTTGGTAGACCAGGATTAAATTGATCGTCGACGAGCAAACCCCAAACATTGCCGAAGGTAACGCGACCGACTAAGTCATCGATATCAACGCCGCGATAGCGAAGCGCACTTCCTTCTTTATCTGGTTCTGCAATTTGTGATTCGAAGGCAATTACGCCTTCCAGGCCGGGTTTGAAATCATCTGACATACTCCAATTCTGCACCTTTCGAGAGGTGCTGACCACCACTTTGGGTTAAAGATGACGCGGATAGGAAAGTGAGGTTCGATACATCTATGAGCGAACTCGATCGAGATGCCATCCGTGCCATGCGCCGCTCTTATGGCGAGGTCGGGCTAGAGAATTTACCGGCTGACCCATTTGCCGCATTCAATAACTGGCTTAAGGAAGCGGCCGAAAACTCCTTTATCGTCGAACCAAATGCCATGGTCATTTCGACGCTGGGCGATAAAGAACATATCTCGACCAGAACAGTTTTATTAAAAGATATCTCTGAAGGTGGATTTACATTCTTTACGAATTATTCATCGCGTAAAGCTCAGGCGATTGAGTTAAATTCTCAAGTCACACTTCTATTTCCTTGGTTTGCAATGGAACGCCAGGTTTCCATTAGTGGATTTGCAGAGAAAATTAGTGAAGTTGAATCAGCCGAATATTTCGCGACCAGGCCTTGGGCGAGCCAGATTGGTGCATGGGCGAGCGCGCAATCTCAACCTTTGGAATCTCGCGCAGAGTTAGAGAGTCGATTTGCGGGAGCAAGTGAGAAATGGCCAGAAG
>CAMCYS010000017.1 GCA_945885625.1 Bifidobacterium breve
CCGGTTAAACCAGTCGCACAAACCAAAGAAAAGTAGGAGTTATAAATGAACTTTCCAAAGCAAAAACCTTCCGCGATGCCAGTGCATCGATATTCATCTTTTATCCCAGTTGATCTAACCGATCGCACCTGGCCAACTAAGCAGATCAAAGTAGCCCCTAAGTGGTGTTCAGTTGATCTTCGTGATGGCAACCAAGCTCTGATCGACCCAATGGATACACCACGCAAATTAGCCATGTTTAAATTGTTAGTTCAGATGGGTTACAAGGAAATCGAAGTTGGTTTTCCAAGTGCCAGCCAAACTGATTTTGATTTTGTGCGCAAGATTATTGAAGATGGCCTGATTCCAGATGATGTCGTTATTCAGGTGCTAACTCAAGCTCGCGAATCGTTGATTGACCGCACCTTCGAATCAATTAAGGGCGCCAAGCAAGCGATCGTTCACCTTTATAACTCGACTTCAACTCTGCAGCGTCGCGTTGTTTTTGGCCAAGATAAAAATGGCATCAAAAAGATCGCAACTGATGCCGCGCAATATTGCTTAGACCAAGTAGCTACCGTGCCCGGAACCAAGATTTCTTTTGAATACAGCCCTGAGTCATATACCGGTACTGAACTTGAGTTTGCTGTGGAAGTTTGCAATGCGGTTAACGCCATCTGGAAGCCAACTCCGACATGGAAAACCATTATGAACTTACCGGCCACAGTTGAAATGGCTACGCCCAATGTTTATGCCGATTCAATCGAGTGGATGTGTCGGCACTTAGAAAACCGCGATAACGTGATTGTTTCCTTACACCCACATAATGACCGTGGCACAGGCGTCGCAGCAGCTGAATTAGGCTACTTAGCTGGCGCTGATCGCATTGAAGGCACGCTATTTGGCAATGGTGAACGCACCGGCAATGTTTGTTTGGTAACGCTAGGCCTAAACTTAGTAAGCCACGGAATTGATCCGATGATTGATTTCTCAAATCTTGATGAAACTCGTCGCACCGTTGAATATGCCAATCAACTACGCGTGCCAGAGCGTCACCCATATGGTGGCGATTTAGTTTTCACCGCTTTCTCTGGCTCGCATCAAGATGCCATTAAGAAGGGCTTTGATCATTTAGCAATCGATGCCAAAGCTGCCGGCAAAGAGGTTAAAGACTTTACTTGGGCAGTTCCATATTTACCCATTGATCCGCTTGATATCGGCCGTACTTACGAAGCCGTGATTCGCGTTAATTCACAATCTGGCAAAGGTGGCGTTGCTTACTTGATGAAGAACGAACATCATCTTGATTTACCGCGTCGGCTACAAATTGAGTTCTCAAAAGTTGTACAGCAAAAGACTGATACCGAAGGTGGCGAAATTACCGGTGATGTCATGTGGCAAGTATTTGAAGATGAATATTTGCCAACTGCTCAAGATGATAAGAAGTGGGGTCGCTTCCGCTTGAAGGGGCTTTCCCAAACTTCAGTCCTTGATGAAGATGTGCAGCTATCGATTTCAATCTTAGATCGTGGCCAACTAGTTGAACTAAGTGGTCAAGGCAACGGCCCAATTGCCGCCTTCGGCAATATTTTGCAGGCCTATGGCGTCGATGTTCGAGTCCTTGATTATTACGAGCATGCCCTTAGTGCAGGTGGCGATGCTTCAGCTGCTGCCTATCTCGAGTGCGCAATCGGCGATGAAGTTTTCTGGGGTGTTGGAATTGATCCAAATACCACCACCGCATCGCTAAAAGCCGTGGTTTCAGCGATCAATCGCGCAATTCGCTAACTGATCTCGTTAACTCCTCTCCATACACTTGGCCCGTGAGCCTTTACCGTGATGAAGCGTTAATTCTGCGCACCCAGAAATTGGGTGAAGCCGATCGCATCATCACCATGCTTACTCGCGAACATGGTCGCGTTCGCGGTGTAGCAAAAGGGGTTCGTCGCACCATGTCTAAATTTGGTGCTCGCCTTGAACCCGGTAGCCACGTCGACATTCAGTTACACATTGGCAAGACTTTTGACACGGTCACACAGGTCGAAGCGATTGCAAACTACGGTGAAGAACTGGCCAATGATTATCAGCGCTGGACAATTGCATCTGCGATTCTAGAAACCACCGAACGTTTCACACCACAAGAGCGCGAACCAGCTCTGCAAGAATTTAACTTAGTTGTCGGTGCCCTAAAAGTTCTAGCCGAAAAACGTTATGACTCATCGCTAATTCTCGATGCATTTCTACTGCGCTCACTGGCCATTGGGGGATACGCACCTTCAATGACTAATTGTTCGCGTTGCGAAAAAGAAGGGCCACATCGTTACTTCTCACTTGTCGGCGGTGGCTCAGTTTGTTTAGATTGCCGACCATCAGCTTCAGCAACCCCGGCAGTTGAAACGCTAAAACTTATGGGAGATTTACTTTCCGGAGATTGGGAAAGTGCGAGTGCAAGTGAACTTCGTAATCGCCGCGAAGCAAATGGCTTGATTACGGCCTATCTACACTGGCATTTAGAACGTGGCTTACGTAGCATGCCGATGGTGGAGCGGGTATGAGCAAAATTGAAATTCCAAATCACGTAGCTATCGTGATGGATGGCAATGGTCGATGGGCTAAGAAGCGTGGGCTACCGCGAACAGCCGGCCACGAAGCTGGCGAAGCAGCTCTATTCGATGTGGTTGAAGGCGCAATTGAATATGGCGTTAAAGAGATTAGCGCGTACGCATTTAGCACTGAGAACTGGCGTCGCTCACCCGAAGAAGTGAAATTTTTAATGGGCTTTAACCGCGATGTGATTCGTCGCCGTAGGGATCAAATGAATGAGATGGGTGTTCGCATTCGTTGGGTGGGTCGGCCAAAGCGACTTTGGCAGAGCGTTATCAACGAGCTAGAGATCGCCGAAGAGCTAACCGCAAAAAACAAAACCCTTACTCTAAATATGTGTGTTAACTACGGTGGCCGCTCTGAGATCGTCGATGCCGCCACTGAACTTGCTCGCGATGTTAAACGTGGAAAAATCAAAGTCGATGCGATTACGGAAAAGACTTTCGCTAAATACTTAGATCAACCCAAGATGAGCGACGTTGACTTGTTCTTGCGTTCATCCGGTGAGCAACGCACTAGCAATTTCTTACCGTGGCAATCGGTCTACGCCGAATTCGTTTTCCTTGATGTGTTGTGGCCAGATGTTGATCGCAAAGTTTTGTGGCGAGCGATTGAGGAATACTCAACTCGAGATAGAAGATTCGGCAAGGCATAGCCTTACCGAATTGAAAGCGTTAGCGGTAAGGCTTGAGTTAGCACCTTTGACAGAGGCCAAAGATTTCAGCAGTGTGGCCAACTTCGCGAAAGCCAAATTCTTCAGCCATTGTTTTGGCCCACTTCTCGATAGCGCCACCTTCAATTTCAACGGTATCGCCGCAGCCTTTGCAGACTAAGTGATGATGGTGGGCATCTCCGCAGAGACGATAGATAGCCTCACCATCATCACGTCTTAGTACGTCAACGATTTTGTCATTTACTAAACTCTGTAGAGAGCGATAAACCGTAGTTAAACCGATGCTTTGTCCTTCACGCTGCATAAGACGATAAACCTCTTGAGCGCTGGCAAAACCGCCAGCGCGCTCTAAAGTACTAAGAACTTTTGGGTTTGAACGACTCATTAACGCGCTGGCATTTCTTCTTCAAGATGATCTGCCTCATCATCATCATGTGCTTCGTCGTCGTGATGATCCGCTTCTTCATGAATAGCAGTTTCGCTGCCATGAGCATGCGCGTCACCACTATGAAGGTAGCTAACTAGCCCCCACATAACCAGCACTCCAAATATGGTCGCCAGAATTGTTAGTTTAGAAGAATGTCGTGAATGTGCTTCAGGCAAGATATGTGAAGTTGCTAGGTAGATAACGATTCCGGCAAAGACTGCCAAATAGATCGCTATCACATTATTGCTAAGAGCAAGAGTTGTACCTAGTGCTGCACCGCTAACTCGAGCAATCGCATCCACACCCAGCAACCAGATTCCTTTGCGACCCCATTTTCCACTTTTAATTAGGAATGAGACAGTATTTAAACCATCGCTAAAGGCATGCACAAGTAGTGCGATGAATACCGCAATTCCTAAATCAGAGCTAACTTTGAAGGCAACGCCAAGAGCCAGACCATCTAGGAATACGTGACCACCCATTGCGAGGGCACCAAGGGCACCTGCAATATTTGAAGAGTGCTCATGGTCATGACCGTAATCTGATTCAGCAGGTTCATGCGAACCAAATAGTTGCTCATAGAAGTGAAGCAGTAAGAATCCGCCAATCAGCGCTACTGATACAGCAGGAGCATGGAAGATTTCCTGAGTTCCTAATTCAAAAACTTCTGGTAACAAGTCAAAGGCGACTAAACCAAGTAAAAGACCAGCTGATAGTCCGAGAACTAAGTGAAGGCGATCTTTTGATTTAATTGCGAGAAAGCCACCTGCGGTGGTTGCGATTGCTGTTAAGGCGGCTAAGCCGATTGCGATATTCATAAGGAGAAGGTATCACAAATGAAAATGATTTTCATTTCCATATCTGACCCACTACGCTCAAGCCATGATCGCAATTGCCAGATTTGAGGTTCCGTTGGGCCAAGCTGTCCAGTTTGAGGCTCAATTAAGCGTGGCACTTGAAGCACTGGCCGCGGCCCCTGGCTATATAGATGGTGAAATTGGCCAGAACTTAGATGAACTCGGGCTCTGGACAATCGTTACTCGTTGGCAAAATGTGGGTTCATATCGCCGTGCACTTAGTTCGAATCGAGCAAAGTTAGAAGCGATTCCAGTTTTAGCTTTGGCTATTGATGAACCAGGTGCGTACGAACGGCCAGTTACCGAGTAAAATTGGGCTTACGTAATTCAATGATAGTTGCGTTGCGCCGACAGCCAGCCGGATGGATAAAACCATATTCACCGGCTCTTATTTGACCGGATGAGGTTCTCCCCAATGGCCGTAGATCGTCTAGAAAATATCGTAAGTCTGGCTAAGCGCCGCGGATTCGTTTTTCCTTCTTCAGAAATTTATGGCGGATTGCGCGCATCTTGGGATTACGGCCCACTAGGTGTTGAATTAAAAAATAATATTAAGCGCCAATGGTGGAAGTCCATGGTGATGGGTCGCGAAGATGTTGTCGGTATCGACTCATGCGTGATCTTGGCTCGCGAAGTTTGGGAAGCATCTGGTCACGTGGCTACCTTTAGTGATCCGCTAACCGAATGTACTTCATGCCATAAGCGTTATCGCGCCGATCATTTAGAAGAAGCTTACGAAGCAAAGCATAAGAAAGCGCCCGAGTCACTGGCTGATGTTAATTGCCCAGCTTGTGGCAATAAGGGTCAGTTCACAACGCCAAAACAATTTAGCGGTTTGTTGAAAACATATCTTGGACCAGTTGAAGATGAATCAGGTTTGGCTTATCTACGGCCAGAAACTGCGCAAGGAATTTTCATTAACTTTGATCAAGTAATGACTACCTCACGCAAGAAGCCACCATTTGGTATCGGCCAGATTGGTAAATCTTTCCGAAATGAAATTACGCCAGGAAACTTTATTTTCCGTACTCGCGAATTCGAACAGATGGAAATGGAATTCTTTGTGGTTCCTGGTACTGACGAAGATTGGCATCAATACTGGATCGATTACCGCCTAGCTTGGTATAAAGATTTAGGCATTAATCCAGATCGTTTGCGTATTTATGATCATCCGAAAGAGAAGCTTTCCCATTACTCAAAGCGCACGGCAGATATTGAGTATAAATTTGAATTCGCAGGTACTGAGTGGGGCGAGCTCGAAGGCATCGCAAACCGCACTGATTTCGACTTAAAAGCGCATTCAGCGGCCTCAGGCAAGGATCTTTCTTACTTCGACCAAGAGAAGAATGAACGCTGGACACCTTATGTAATCGAGCCGGCAGCAGGTGTTGATCGTTGCGCACTTACTTTCTTAATGGATGCTTTCACCGAGGACGAAGCACCAAATTCTAAAGGCGAGATGGAAAAGCGCACTGTGCTTAAGTTTGATTATCGTATTGCACCAGTCAAGGTTGCGGTATTGCCGCTTTCACGTAATGCTGATTTATCACCTAAAGCTCGTGATCTCGCAACTGCGCTACGCAAAAACTGGAACGTTGATTTCGATGATGCTGGCGCAATAGGTCGTCGCTATCGTCGCCAAGATGAAATCGGAACTCCATACTGCATCACCATTGACTTCGAGACTCTCGATGACAACGCTGTAACAATTCGCGATCGCGACACAATGGCGCAAGAGCGAATCAGCATCGATCAGGTGGAGTCATGGTTAGCACCACGTCTGCTGGGTTGCTAAAACCTCTTCGTTTGCCACTAGCAAGTGGTGATCACTTTATTGATCCACCCGTTGTATTGGCACCGATGGCAGGCATTACCAACTCTGCATTTCGCATGTTATGTCGCGAACAAGGAGCTGGCTTATTTGTTTCCGAAATGGTTACCGCCCGTGCATTGTTAGAACGTCGCCCTGACACCTTGCGCATGATCGCACCTGGTGCTGGTGAGTGGCCAAGATCGGTTCAGCTTTATTCAACTGATCCGCACACGATGAGCGCCGCGGTAACCATGATGGGCAAAGAGAATTTAGCTGATCACATTGATATGAACTTCGGTTGCCCAGTTCCGAAAGTAACTCGCAAAGGTGGCGGCGCTGCGTTGCCGTATAAGCGCAATCTTTTTACCTCAATCGTGGGTGCCGCCGTTGAAGCGGCCAAACCTTTTGGAATTCCAGTAACTGTGAAAATGCGTATCGGTATCGATAGCGATCACGAAACTTATTTAGAGGCAGCTACATCGGCGGCCAACTTAGGCGTGGCTTGGGTTGCTTTACATGCCCGCACAGCGCAACAGATGTATGAAGGAAAAGCTGATTGGTCAGCTATTACGCGCCTAGTTGGGCACTTAAAGCCAACTGGCGTACCGGTTTTAGGCAATGGCGATATTTGGTCTGGTGCCGATGGTTTAGCAATGGTCGCTGAAACTGGCTGTGCTGGCGTGGTTGTCGGCCGTGGCTGCTTGGGCCGACCTTGGTTGTTCGCTGATTTAGTTGCATCTTTTTCTGGAACAGAGAGCAAAGCGCTGCCTTCACTTTTTGAAGTTCGCGAGGTTATGTATCGACATGGTGAGTTAATCGTTGATTACTTTGAGAATGAAGATCGTGGCTGTCGTGATCTGCGCAAACATATGGCTTGGTATTTAAAGGGCTTCCGCGTTAATAGCGAGTTACGCCGCCAATTCGGAATGGTTGGTTCGCTAGCAGAGTTACGTGGTTTGCTGAATCAATTAGATGATCAACCTTATCCCGTTGAAGTTAGTGAAAAGCCACGAGGTCGCACGAGCCATGGCCGTCCAGTTACCTTGCCAGATGGCTGGTTGTTAGATCCAAATGAAATAGTTGAGATCGAACTCGAAGATATGTTCTCTGGTGGCTAATGTTTCTATTTAAATTATTGCGCAGAGCGATTTCATTCTTACTTCTTTTGGTGATTGTAATTCCCGTGTTTGCCCTTGGGAAAACTTGGTATGCCGCAAACAATCCCACCGTACGTAATGGCGAAGTCATCGCGGTCTTAGGTGCTGCGCAATTAGATGGTCGGCCCGGTTTAGTTTTGGAAGCTCGCTTAACTGAGGCGAAGCGAATTTACGATGTGGGCTTAGCCAAGAAAATCATCACAGTGGGCGGCGGCGCACCTGGTGATCGCACCACTGAAGCGGCCGCCGGACGTATCTGGTTAATGCAAAATGGCGTCAAATATGCAGATATTAAAGCCGTTGAAGTTGGTCGAGATACTTTGAGTTCAACTAAGGCATATGCCGCTGAAATGCGCGATCAAAAGATTAAAAATGTAATTATCGTGACCGATCCATTTCATTGCTTGCGATCGATGACCATGGCCAATGACCGTGGGCTTATTGCTACTTGTTCACCTGTTCAAAGTGGCCCTAATACTCTGGAAAAGAGCGGTTTTAAATACTTAATCCGCGAGGCAGGGGCTTATTTAGCCTATATAACGCTGGGTCGCCGCGGAGTTCAGATCAGCGATCGTTTACCTTCAGACAATATTCTCAATAAGGTAACGCCATGAGCGAATTGATCGGTTACACCGCACGCGATCAAGAACGCTTTCTTGACGAACCAGCCAAGCGCGCCGGTCGCACCGAATTTATGCGTGATCGTGCTCGAGTAATTCACTCTGCAGCTCTTCGTCGATTAGCAGCAAAAACTCAAGTAGCAGTACCTTGGGAAAATGACTTTCAACGCACTCGACTTTCACATTCATTAGAGTGCGCCCAGATCGGCCGCGAACTTGGTGAATCACTCGGCGCTGATCCTGATTTGCTTGAAACTTCATGTCTTGCGCACGACTTAGGTCATCCACCATTTGGCCACAATGGCGAAGAAGCTTTAGCCGAGCTTGCCAAAGATTGTGGTGGCTTTGAAGGCAATGCGCAAAGTTTTAGATTACTAACTCGAATTGAAGCTAAGAGCGTTGATGCCAACGGCAAGACCGTTGGTTTGAATTTAACTCGGGCTTCATTAGATGCGGCAACAAAGTATCCATGGGCGCGCAGTGAGAATCCGCGCAAATATGGCGTCTATGACGATGATGTTGAAATCTATAAGTGGATGCGTGAAGAAGCCCCAGTGGGCAAACGTTGCATCGAAGCTCAGATTATGGATTGGTCTGATGACTGTTCTTACTCAGTTCATGATTTAGAAGATGCCATCGTGGCTAATCAGATTAAGGCCACAAACTTTCGCAGTGATTTTGCTGATCTTTTTAAAGTGATGACCGTTGATTATGGCAGCGATGCAACTGAGACTGAAGTTGAATCCGCGCTAGCTCGGCTAGAGGCGCTTTCTTGTTGGCCCAAGAATTTCGATGGCAGCCATCGTGCGTTAGCCCGCCTAAAGGACACCACAAGTCAGTTAATTGGCCGGTTTGTGCAGTCAGCTGAAATCGAAACGCGCAAAGTCCATGGTGCTGGACCACTTACTCGTTACAGCGCAGACCTTGAAATTCCGCGTGATCAAATCATCGAAGTTGATTTTCTAAAGGCAGTTGCTGGACATTACTTAATTAACGCAGCCGCCTCACAAGAGCGTTATGCCAAGCAGCAGACCTTGATCGGCGAACTGGTCGAGGCGTTATATGAGGCTGGCCCTAAGTACTTAGATTCAGTCTTTTTGGCTGACTGGCAGAGCGCATCAACTGATGCCGAAAAACTGCGCGTGATAATTGATCAAGTTGCGGGATTAACCGACCCGGGCGCATATGCACTTCATGCCCGCGTTTGTGTGACTGGATAGACTGGTAAATCATGAGCGGTCGCATTAGAGATGAAGATGTTGCCTATGTTCGCGACCATGCACCTATCGATGAAATCGTGGGCGATTATGTGCAACTTAAATCTGCCGGTGGCGGACAGAAAAAAGGGCTATGTCCTTTCCATGACGAAAAATCGCCCTCTTTCCATGTAACTCCATCAAAGGGATATTTCCATTGCTTTGGTTGCCAGACTGGTGGCGATGTAATTGCTTTTGTGATGAAGATGGATCATTTATCTTTTACCGAAACTATTGAACGTCTTGCCGATCGCATCGGCTACACCTTGCGTTATGACGAGAACTCTTCTGGCTCGGCAGCTCCAGCTGGGCAACGTTCCCGATTAATTGCCGCAAATGCCGAAGCCGCTAAGTTTTATCAAGAACAATTGAATAAATCTGAGGGCGCAGCGCATGGTCGCGAACTAATGACTAAGCGCGGTTTTGATAAAGCAGCCTGCGAGCAATTCGGGGTTGGCTACGCGCCAAATGAATGGGATTCATTAACTAAACATTTGCGCGCACTCGGCTTCACCATCGATGAACTTGAAAGCGCTGGTCTTTCGAAAATGGGCGAGCGTGGGCCGATCGATCGATTCCGCAACCGTTTAACTTGGCCAATCAAAGATATCTCTGGCGATGTAGTTGGTTTCGGAGCTCGTAAGTTAGCGAGCGATGCTGAAGATCAAGGGCCAAAGTATTTAAATACACCCGAGACGCCGATCTATAAAAAGAGCCAAGTTCTGTATGGCTTAGATATGGCAAAGAAAGATATTGCTAAGTCGCGCCAGGCCGTAATTGTCGAGGGCTACACCGATGTAATGGCCGCGCATTTGGCTGGTATTCCAACGGCGGTTGCCACCTGCGGTACCGCTTTTGGCGCTGACCACATTCGAATTTTGCGCAGACTTTTAATGGATGACGACGCTTTCCGCGGTGAAGTGATTTTTACTTTCGATGGCGATGCGGCTGGTCAAAAGGCGGCGCTTCGAGCATTTAGCGATGACCAGAAATTTGTCACGCAAACTTATGTGGCCGTCGAACCCGATGGGCTAGATCCGGCTGAGTTACGTCAACATAAAGGCGATTTAGCACTGCGTGATTTGATTGCTAAACGGGTACCACTTTTTGAGTTTGCTATTAGAGCAGAACTCGCAAAGCATAAATTGGAATCTGCCGAAGGTCGCGTCAATGCGTTAAATGCAGCCGCACCGTTAGTTGCTCAAATTCGCGATAAATCTCTGCGCCCTGAATACACCAGATTGCTTGCTGGCTGGATCGGGCTAGAAACTGATGTTGTAAGCAAAGCAGTGGCTCGTGGTTTTAAGCCAACCGTTACTAATAATTCAGAACCAGTTTCCGAAGAAGTTCCAGAACAAAACTGGCGACCTGACCCAAGTGATCCGCGGCTAATGCTTGAACGCGAAGTTCTTAAAGCAAAAGTTCAGATGCCCGAACTTACCAATGGTTGGTCAGAAATTGAGGCTGAAGCATTTACGCATCCGGCATATAAAGAGCTGCGCGCAGTCATTGATGTGGTTGCCGCTGATCGCCCATTAACTATTGAGTTAGTAACGAATGAAAATATGAAAGCGCTCTTTACTGAACTCTCGGTTGAACCAATTCGCACTGATGGCGAAATTTCACAGATTTATGTATCGAGTATCATTGCCAGATTGCGCGAGCTTTCGGTTTCGCGCGCGATTGCAGATTTGAAATCTAGTCTGCAGCGGTTAAATCCAGTTGAAAATGAGGCCGAATACAACGCCGCATTCGCCACATTGGTTTCGCTGGAAAGCACCAGACGCAGCCTTCACGATTTAGCGGTCGGCGGCCTGTAATCGGCTGCTTACAGCGGTCACTTTTACCGATCGCAATAATTACGCTAGAGTTTGGCCTTCGCAATCCCTGATAGCTCAATGGCAGAGCAGCCGGCTGTTAACCGGCAGGTTCTTGGTTCGAATCCAAGTCAGGGAGCTCTAATTGGACTCTCAGCCTAGACTAGCCTTCCTCTCAGTGCTTTAGAGATAGGTTTTTTCACATGTCTTACCGCAGAATGGCTCCAAAGAGCATCGCCGAATCTTGGCGTGCGCAAAGTTGGGCGATCAGAGTTCTTCGCGCGTGGTTATCGATTACTTGGATTTATGCCGGGTGGGATAAAGCTACCGACCCAGGTTTCTTAACTAAGGGTGCCACCGGATTTATTGGTGATCAGTTGATCGGTTTCTCAACTAATTCGCCAATAGGTTGGCTCTTTGACAACTTAAGCGAACAAGCAATTGGCGTTGGTGTTTTTGTAATTCTCTCTGAATTTGCAATTGGCATCGCTACTTTGCTTTGGATCGCACCAACGAGTGCGGCTTTTGGCGGATTCTTAACATCAATCATTCTTTGGCTAGCTAGTACATTTTATGTTTCACCGTATTTTCTCGCTAGCAACACTGCCTATGCCATTCTCTGGCTAGTTTATTTCTTAACTTTAGTTGGCAATCGTAGGACAGTAGATATCGCACTTGACCGCCGAGGTGCAATTCGAGTTGGGTTTTTGAGTCTGGCCGCAATTGGGTCAGCGCTATTCGGTAAAGCATTTGCAAAAGTATCCGATGAATCTGCAACAACAGTTTCGGGATCTAGTCAGATAATTGAATTAGCAAAGATAAACGTTGGCGAAACACATCAATTTGCTCTTGGCAATGGTATGCCAGCAATTCTCTTCCGTACTAAAACTGGTGTATTTGCCTTCTCAGCAACCTGTACCCATCAGGGGTGCACTGTTTCTTATCAGGTTTCAAATAAGAGTTTGTACTGCCCTTGTCATGGGGCAGAGTTCGATCCATTTAAAAATGGCGGTGTTATTGCGGGACCAACTCGTGATGCGTTGCCGACAGTCAAAGTCAAGATTAATGGCGACTGGGTAGTTCTAGCATGAAGGGTATCAAGATGAAATTCCAAGGAACTCAAAAAGTAGCGGCTGGCTTTATCGCTGGCGCTCTGATAACAGGTGGTATTGCGACAGCTTCGACATCTAACTCGGGCACCGTGCAAGCGTGTGTTGATACTCGCACGAAGGTGATGTATTTAGCGGTCAATGACACCTGTAGTAAGAATCGCACCTTAGTTAACTTAAGTTCAGCCACCGGAATCGATGCTAAATCAGTTGCTGCCGCAGTTACTCCTTCCGTTGTCTCAATTGCGGTAACTACTCGAACAGGTGGCGGCACGGGGTCTGGCTCAATTTATAAAACTAGTTCGTCTGAGAGTTTCATCATCACCAATAATCACGTGATAGAAGCTGCGGTCACTAGCGGAACTATCGAAGTGGAGTTACTAAATGGAAATATCTTGCCAGCAACTATTGTTGGTCGAGACATAGCATATGACATTGCAGTTCTAAGGGTTAAGACTGGAAATTTACCAGTCATTAAATTAGGTGATTCCGCAAAGGTGAGCGTCGGCGACCCAGTTCTTGCGATTGGTTCACCGCTTGGCCTAGCAAGTACGGTTACCTCTGGAATTATCTCAGCGCTGAATCGACCAGTTGTAACCGGTAGCGATGGCCTAGAGTCATATGTAAATGCGATTCAGACTGATGCCGCTATTAATCCTGGAAACTCTGGTGGCGCACTGGTAGATGTAGCAGGCAGATTGATTGGCGTTAACTCTGCTATCGCAACTCTCTCTTCAGGTGGGGCAAGTGGCTCAATTGGATTAGGTTTTTCTATTCCAATCAATGAAGCTAAACGCGTAATCGAGGAAATTATTGCAACTGGTAAATCAACTAGACCAGTTCTAGGCGTTTTCTTTGATCAGACTTACACCGGTATTGGCGCCAAGATCCTTCGGCTAAGTCCTGGGGAAGGGGCAGAAAAAGCCGGAATTCCAGTTGGTTCAGTAATTAAAACAATTGAGGGCTTCAAGATTACCGATGATGTTTCAGCCATCGTGCGAATCCGGTCAGCAGTGCCTGGAAGCACGATAACAATCATTGTTGAGCTGCCAAATAATGGTGGGTTAAAGACATTCAAGGTAACTCTGGGACAAGCAGCTTCAAATTAACGGAGTTAACACTTACGAAATAATTCTTCGATAAGGTTTAGGCATGGCTCAATTCAGATTACAGGTCGTGCTTCCAGATCGCCCTGGCTCGCTAGGTGCGGTTGCTTCAGCAATTGGTTTTGCTGGCGGCGATATTCGTGGCTTAGTTGTTATGAAATCTGAAGATGGCCGTGGCTATGACGACATTACTGTTGCTGTGCCCGGCTCTGACCCAAGTGATTTGATTGAAGTTCTTACCGCAATTGGCGGCGTTGAGGTAATTTCAGTAACGCCAGTTAACTAATTAGAGTTTAACCTCTCGCAACTGGGTAGCTGATTGCTCGGGCTTTAGATCCATAATAAAAGCACCCATAGCAGATTCTGAACCTGCTAAGTATTTTAATTTTCCGGGCTGACGACGAACGCTAGTTATTTGCCAATGCAGGCGCAATACATCGCGACCAACCCGAACTGGCGCTTGATGCCAGGTGGCTATGTAGGCCATATTAATACCGAAAACGCCATCGAGGCGATTTAATACTTCGAGGGCGATTTCGGGGAAAGCCGCAGAAGCAGCTTCATCAAGTTCAGCTAAATCAGCAACTGGATTTAACGGTGCTACATGAATTTCAAATGGATACCGCGCAGCATATGGAACAAAGGCAATCCAGTGATCATTACGAGCGATGATGCGCTCGCCATCTTTAATTTCGCGAGCAACTACATCGTCAAGTAATACTCGGCCCGTGCGATCTTTATGTTCTTGTGCTGTTGACAACATTTTTTCAACCCGTGGTGGCAAGAAGGGATATGAGTAGATCTGCCCATGCGGGTGAGTGAGTGTTACGCCAACTTCTTCGCCACGGTTTTCAAATGGGGCGATATGAGCGATATAACTTTCTTGCGAGAGCTCGCGAACTCGATCTTTCCAGGCTTCCAGAATAATGCGAACTTGCGAAGGTGCTAAATCTTTTAAGGATTTACCGTGATCTGCCGCGAAACAAATTACTTCGCATTTACCTGCGGTCTGACCTTCGGCAGTTTGAGTGCTTAGTGCTTCAGGTAGTTCAAAATATTCAGCTGGTGGGCGAAAAGAAGGCCCTCGGTTGTCAAAGACAACTACTTCAAAATCTGATTCCGGAATTTCAGTTAATAGCTCGCCTGGGTTTTCAGAAGTAGGACAGAGCGGGCAAAGTTCTTTAGGTGGTAGAAAAATTCTATTCTGTCTATGCGATGCAACAGCCACCCATTCGCCAACCAGTGCGTCATAACGAAGTTCGCCAATTTGTGGTTGTGGCTCTTTGGGGCGCAGGTCTTGCGCATCACGACTTTGTCCTTTGGTGTCGTAATAGCGAATCATGCGACCATCTGCCATTTGGCGATCGGTGCGCGTGATATCAGCTGGCAACTTGGCAATACTCATAATGAAGTGAAGTCTACTGTGCCCAATTCAGAGTTCGTTCGATCGCCTTGCGCCAGTTAGCAAAGCCTTTCTCGCGTTCTGCTTGTTTTGAAGTTGGAATCCAGCGATGAAACTCTTTCCATTGCTCGGAAATTTCAGCGCGATCTTTCCAGAAACCAACTGTTAGGCCCGCTGCGTAAGCGGCTCCTAGCGCAGTAGTTTCAACAATTACTGGTCGCGAAATTTCGATGCCTAAGATGTCGGCCTGCATCTGCATGCAGAGAGCGTTATTTGTAATTCCACCATCGACTCTCATTTGGGTAAGTGTCACACCGCTATCAGCTGACATGGCATCCATGATTTCACGAGTTTGATAGCAGATCGCTTCAAGCGCAGCTCTTGCTAGATGAGCCTTAGTAGCTGCGCGAGTTAGCCCAACAATTACGCCGCGTGCATCACTTCGCCAATGAGGTGCGAATAAGCCAGAAAATGCCGGCACAAAATAAACCCCATCAGTATCTGGAACCGATGCAGCTAAATTTTCTATTTCACTGGCGCTTGAGATTATTCCAAGTTGGTCACGCAGCCATTGAATTGCTGACCCGGTGACTGCAACTGAGCCTTCGAGTGCATACTGAACAGGTTCATCACCGAACTTAAAACACACTGTAGTCAGAAGTCCATTTTTAGATCTAACAATTTCATCACCAGTATTTAAAAGTGCGAAGTTTCCGGTGCCATAAGTGGTTTTAGAATCTCCGCGTGCAAAACAAAGTTGGCCGACCATTGCAGCCTGTTGGTCACCCAGAATTCCAGCAATCGGTACTGCAGTTCCGAATGGGCCATTGGGGTCAGTAGTAGCATAAATTTCACCGGATGATCTAATTTGCGGCAGAGCGGAAAGCGGAATATCGAATTGATCTAGTAGCAACTGATCCCAATTAAGTGTCTCTAGATTCATCAACATAGTGCGGCTCGCATTTGTGACATCAGTTAGATGAACACCACCATGAGCGCCACCAGATAGATTCCAAAGTAGCCATGAATCAATAGTTCCAAATCGAGCTGTTTGTGCACTTACCACCTGTTGAACTGCAGGAACGTTTGCCATCAGCCAATTAATTTTGCTAGCCGAAAAGTATGGTGCTATTGCCAAGCCAGTTTTATGGACTATTTCGTCTTTTATTTGAGCGCTAAAACTCGCTAAATAGGCAGTGGTACGGGTGTCTTGCCAAACGATCGCGTTAGCGAGTGGCTTACCGGTCTTGCTATCCCAAGCGACGATTGTTTCGCGCTGGTTAGTAATTCCGATGGCAGCTAATTGCGAGCCAATGATTCCAGCTTGTTTAAGTGCGCCAGTAATTACTTCTTGGGTGCGAGCCCAAATTTCAGCAGCATCATGTTCAACCCAACCTGCTTGCGGCATTATCTGCCGATGCTCTAACTGATGCTGTCCAACAATTTTTCCAGCGTGATCAAAAATCATAAAGCGAGTACTGCTGGTGCCTTGATCGAGGCTGCCAATAAATGATTCGATCATGTGGCTACTTTAATTCTTTATTTGATTCTTACAACCATCTATAGCTGGCTTTGGCGAAGCACTCTTGGTTGGCGTTGGGGTTGGAGTTGGCTCTACGCCTTGCAGCAAGTCGAAGGTAACTGGCAGTTGAGTTGCCGCATGAGTTTTAGTTAAATCGCTAAATTGAATGGAGCCAGCCCAACTGCCGGCAGTAAAACCTCTTACTGAAAGAGTCCATAGACCACTTGCAGCACGCGTAACTTTCTGACTTAACTTTGGCTTATCGACTGAAAGTGGGTCAAAAGCAAAGCGCACATCACCTGTAACAACCGGTGAACCATCAGGGCGATTGACTCCGACACTGAAGGTGACTGCTTTGCTGGTATCAGTAGCTCTCTGTTTAGAAATCAACATCGTAGTTGCTTCATTAACAGGCATCAGATCAATCGGATCTGGTACCCAAGTGCCAGCAGTTAGATCGATAAAATTCTGGGCGGTGCCACGGAAAACATTTAAATCAACGCGAGTACTCGGCACTCCGTATTTAGTTCCAATTCCACATGAAGAATATTGCCAAATTATCCATTCTGATCGACACGCGCTTGAAGTCCAGGAATGCACGTAACAACCAGCTGGTTTTAGCCCTGGCTGATTAATCGGATCAAATGGATTGACTCCGTACTGTGCAAGCCAAAGTGGGTATTTATTAAGGGCTGTGCTCTTATTCATCGCACCTTCAAGGAAGCTAGGGTAGGAGTAGAAAATAGGTTTGCGTCCCAGTTTTTCATTCAGAATTGCCATAAAGGTCTCGGCCCATAAAGTTACTGACTTTCTAGATGCGTAAGCACCGCAGCTACCATTGCTATTAACTTTCACACATTTATTTTCCAGGTCAAGCGCATAAGGTAAGTCGCGCGAAGTTAAACCGCCGATTGCTGATACTCGCCAAATTACTTTTTGAGCTTGAGCTGTGGCATCCCGGATTATTGCAGCGCGATCACTGGTGTTTGGTAGAACTGCATAATGATAAAACCCGGTATAAATCCCAGCTGCTTGCGCAGCTGGTCGATCAATTAATAGATATTGAAGCGCTAGAGCATCTGCTTCATCGCGGGTATCAGATGCCTTAATCATGGCAAAGCGGATACCAGCCGAATACATTTTAGTGAAATCAATTAGCTTGCCGTATGGATGTTGCCATCTCGAAATATCTACGCCATGGATTCGCCCACCGGGCCCTAGCGCTTCAACCGCAATCACAGGGTCGGTTTCTGAAATTTGATCAGCTGGTTTTATGGTGATCTTTCTACTTGCCGAATAAATAACTTCGCTACCTATTGTGGACTTAGCGCGATATCTAATTAGCGAATCTTGCGCAGTTACCACGGTTTCAAGCTTCCAGGTACCAAGCTTGGTAGTTTTTGTACTAAATCTAGTATCTAACCATTTGCCATCTATTTCACTTTGAATCTTCACAACTACACCAGATCTTTTAGGCGCTAGAGTTCCGTAAAAGGTTAATAATGGTTCAAATTTATTTGGTGTCTGCTTAACTGTCATTGAGAGCTTTGACGTAGCACCGCTGGCAGCCGGTAGCGAGATAATTAGCGCAACCGTTGAAATACTCAGCAAGATTGCGGTTAGCTTATTTTTCATACGAGAATAATTTCCATTTCGATACCGAGTACCTTTTTAATTACTGATTTGAGAGTCTCTACTTGTCGATCCCTAACCTCAGAGTATTCGTGCGCTGAGCCAAACTTTCGACTATCAGAAAAATCTAAGTACAGAGTTTGGCCATCGAATTCGGCTAACCGGGCATCAAAGAATGAGATCCAAGCTATGCGATCAATTCTTTCGAGCTGATCTAGAACCGAGTTCCACTGTTGCCGTAACTGGGCTAGATCCATGCCTGAGATTCTACTGTCTAGGTGCACCGATCCACTTGTAGTAATGGCCAGCTATTAAAACTCTCAGGTTTCGGGTGCGATCTGGCGCAATTGCGAAGTGGCCCGCGATACGTGCCACGATTTGTTCGACAGATTTTTCACTAACAAATCGAACCCGACCAATCTCAGCATTACTTAAGCCGGTAGCAACCAGCCGTAAAGTTTGAATCTGAGTATCTGTCATAGCGCCTAAGACTGAAGCGAAAGCACTCTCACTGTGCGAACCATTACCATCTACCCAAGTAACCGGACTCTTACTTTCAGCAATTTGGATAGCTCTACGAATTGACTCTGCCATTACTACTAAATTGCTAATTGTTTTTTTCAGAATCAATTGGGATCCAATTGGAACATCTTTGGTTGTAATACCCAGCAATCGAAGATCTGGGCAAGCAGTGGTGAATACAATTCCAAGTGCCGGGTTTAGTTTTCTTAATTTCACAACTAGTGAGATTGCTTCGAGACCATCGAATCGAATATTAATTACTAATACTTCAGGTTGAAGCGATCGGAAAAGACTCTCAGCTACGGCTAAATTATTTGCCTCACCAACTACATTTATAGTGTGCAGGCGAAGAGCGGCACTTAGAGTCGCGAGTTCGAATGCGTCATCATTTATCACCAGCACTCGGAAAGTCATACTTAAAAGTAACCGACTTACCCGACCGGGGCTACTAAAATAGTTAGGGATAACCCTAGAAAAATGAACT
>CAMCYS010000018.1 GCA_945885625.1 Bifidobacterium breve
TCTGAAAGTGAAATCTCAGCTCCGTTAATAGTTAGCGATGTTCCACCGGTAGTGCCGATCTTGGTGGCTGGATAAGTAATCTTGTCAGCATCTTTTGGATCAATTGCTACTAAAACCCGTGAAGGCGTTTCTGAGAGTAATTCAATGCCAGCATCGCTAAGTGTGATCGTTGCGCCAACATTATTCTTAAGGGTTGCCTCGATCAGGGTTGCAGCAAGGCCACCTTGCGAAAGATCGTGAGCGCACTTAAAAGCTGAGTTATTGGCAAGTAGAAAGTCAATTAATTTCATTTCGCGTTGCAGATCAGCAGTTGGTGAATTTCCACCACGTTGATTATGTAAGAACGCCCATTCGCTGCCAGCTAAATCGCTTTTGGTTTCACCAAGTAGATATAGATCAAGACCAGCGGATGGAATTCCCATTGGAGTGCGAGTGCGCACATCTTGAATAACTCCGAGCACACCGATTACTGGGGTTGGCAGAATCGCAATATCACCAGTTTGGTTATAGAACGAAACGTTTCCACCTGTAACAGGTAGCCCCATCTCTAAACAACCATCGGCTAAACCACGCACCGTTTCGGCGAACTGCCACATGACACCTGAGTCCTCAGGTGAGCCAAAATTAAGGCAATTTGTGACCGCTAGCGGCTTTGCGCCAGCCACTGCAATATTGCGAGCCGCTTCGGCAAGTGCCAACTTGGCACCTTCGTAAGGATTTAAATATGACCAATTGGCATTGGCATCAGTACTAACGGCCACGCCTAATTGTGTTGTCTCATCGACGCGCACCATGCCGGCATCCTCGGGTTGGGCGAGAATTGTGTTGCCCTGTACATATTTGTCATATTGCGAAGTAACCCAAGATTTATCTGCCAAGTTTGGAGTGCTGGCAATTGTTAACATCGCAGCTTTAATTTCTGCTGCAGTTTTAGGTAGCGGCACATCAATTGTCTGAGCGTTAACAATATTGATGTAATCAGGTTGGGCAAATGGTCGGTTGTAGACCGGGCCTTCATGGGCCACAGTGCGAGGTGGCACATCAACAATTACTTCGCCGTGCCAAGTAATGATTAAACGATCGCCATCGGTAACTTCACCGATAACATCAACGGTGACATCCCATTTGGCGCAGATCTCTAAAAAGCGCGCAATATGTTTTGGTTCAACGATTGCGCACATGCGCTCTTGTGATTCTGACATCAAAATTTCTTCGGGTGAAAGTGAGGGGTCACGAAGTGGCACTTTATCTAGTTGTACGGCCATGCCACCGCTACCGCCGGAAGCGAGTTCGCTAGTTGCGCAAGAGAGTCCGGCGCCACCAAGATCTTGAATACCAACAACTAGATCTTCGGCAAATATTTCTAGGCTGCACTCGATGAGAACTTTCTCAACAAACGGGTCACCCACTTGCACACTTGGTCGTTTAGCTGGGCCACTTGCGCCAAATGTTTCCGAGGCCAGTACTGATACGCCACCAATCCCGTCGCCACCTGTTTTGGCACCAAAGAGCACAACTAGGTTGCCCGCACCTGATGCTTTAGCTAATTTAATTTGATCATGGCGCATTACGCCAACACAGAGTGCGTTAACTAGCGGGTTACCTATATAAGTTTGATC
The DNA here is from genome assembly GCA_945885625.1 of Bifidobacterium breve. Lineage (GTDB taxonomy): Bacteria > Actinomycetota > Actinomycetes > Nanopelagicales > Nanopelagicaceae > Planktophila. Next base: position 1,620 of record CAMCYS010000018.1, read on the forward strand.
AAAAGTTATTTCGCCTCCGATATTTGGTAGGCCTAGGCAGTTGCCGTAACCACCGATGCCAGCCACGATGCCAGGCAAAACCCGCTTGGTATCAGGGGCATCGGCCGGGCCAAAGCGAAGTGGGTCCATGACGGCAATTGGGCGAGCACCCATTGTCAAAATATCGCGCACGATGCCACCAACCCCAGTTGCTGCGCCTTGATATGGCTCAATGAATGATGGGTGATTATGCGATTCGATTTTAAAAGTTACGGCATAGCCCTGACCGACATCAACAACGCCAGCATTTTCGCCAATGCCGACAAGAAGCGCATCGCTATGTGGTGCTTTCTCGCCAAATTGCTTTAAGTGCACTTTAGAAGATTTATATGAACAGTGCTCTGACCACATAACGGAATACATAGCGAGCTCAGATGAAGTTGGGCGACGATTAAGAATCTCTTTAATGCGGGCGTATTCATCAGGCTTTAACCCAAGTTCGGCAAATGGTTGCTTGGTATCAGGTGAAGTTTGCGCAATAGCAACGGTATCTAGGGCCATCACTTGCCTACCAACGCGTTTAGAACTGAAGTAAAGAAAGGCAAGCCATCAGTTGAAGGGCCAGTTAGTGAATCAATGGCGTGTTCTGGGTGGGGCATTAGACCAACTACGTTGCCACGTTCATTGGTGATACCAGCAATCAAGTTGCGTGAACCATTTGGGTTTTCGCCAACATAGCGAGCAATAATGCGATTGTTATCTTCAAGTGCTTTTAAAGTTTCATCATCACACTGGAAAGAACCTTCGCCATTTTTGAGCGGAATCACAATTTCTTGACCCTTTTTAAAATTTGAAGTCCAGGCACTTGTGGTGTTTTCAATCTTTAGCGTTTGATCACGGCATAAGAAATGTAGTTCGTGGTTACGGGTTAGCGCGCCAGGCAGTAAATGCGCTTCGCAGAGAACTTGGAAACCATTGCAGATACCAAGCAGTGGCATACCTTTATTAGCTTGGGCAATAATTTCCGTCATAACTGGGGCAAAGCGCGAGATCGCACCGCAACGCAAGTAGTCACCGTAGGAAAAACCACCAGGCAAGATCACGGCATCGACGCCTTTTAGGTCAGCATCGCCATGCCAGAGCGAAACTGCCTCAGCGCCCGCGTATTTAACTGCTCGCGAGGCATCTCGATCATCGAGCGTGCCCGGAAAAGTTACAACTCCAATGCGCATACTTATTCGGCCCTAACGGTAAAGGTCTCGATAACTGGGTTAGCTAGTAAGACCTCAGCAGCTTTTTCAACTTCAGCGATCTGAGCGGCAGTCACATCGCCATCGACAGTGATCTCAAAGCGTTTGCCTTGACGAACATCGGTGGCAAAAGAGAAACCTAAGCGGGGCAGAGCGGCAGCAACAGCTTTGCCTTGTGGATCAAGAATTTCGGGCTTTAACATAACATCAACCACGATTTTTCCCATTGTCTTCTCCCCTTTATTAGTTCTTGAACTCAGTGCCGGTGATTTTTAGAAAAGCTGCTTCATAACGCTGTGCAGTTTTCTCAACTACGTCAGCTGGCAACGCTGGTGGGCTACTTTCGCGATCCCAGCCACTGCTAACAAGATAATCACGCAAATACTGTTTATCAAATGATGGTTGCGACTTACCTGGTTGCCATTCGGCAGCGCTCCAGAAGCGCGAAGAATCTGGCGTTAAAACTTCATCGCCAAGTGTTATCTCGCCATGGGCATCAGTGCCGAATTCAAATTTGGTATCAGCCAAAATAATGCCGCGTTCAATAGCAATCCTGCTGGCTGCGTCATAGATTTCAATGGTTAGGTCGCGTAGTTCAACTGCAGTCTCGGTACCCACAATTTTAGTAGCAGCTAAAAAATCAATATTTAGATCGTGATCACCAATTTCCGCTTTTGTTGCTGGTGTGAAAATACTTGTTGGCAACTCTGAACCATCTTGTAAGCCAGCAGGTAAATCATGGCCACAAACTTTTTGGTCGTTTTTATATTCGGCCCAACCGCTGCCAGTTAAATACCCACGAGCCACACATTCAATCGGATACATCGTTAGCGGTTTAGCAATCACGGCACGACCAGCAACTTCAGTTGGAACATCGGTACTAATAATGTGGTTAGGAACTAAGTGCTTAAGTCGCTCAAACCACCAGAGTGATAACTGCGTTAAAACTGCCCCTTTATTAGGGATTTCGGTGGGTAAAACCCAATCAAAGGCCGAGACGCGATCGCTGGCCACGATTAAAAGATTGCCAGTTTCATTGGTGTAAAGCTCGCGAACTTTTCCGGTGCGCAAGTGAGTCCACCCAGTTATCGCAGGCGCTGGCGGTGGGCCAGCTGGGCCGAAGCCGCTCACCGGATAGCGCCGGGTTTGTACTGCGCAGCGGCAGGGTGCGCGGAAGTTATAGCTTCAATGCGAGTAACAACTCGAGCTACTTGTTGGCGAGCATCGCCAGTAAATTCAATTGGGTCACTAATTAGCGCTTTAAGGGCGGCAGCATCAAGTGGAATTCGGACATCAGCAGCAATAGCTGCGAACATGGTGTTTGGTTTTCCTTCGCGCATGGCAAGGGCTGCCGCAACTGCATGTTCTTTAATAACTTCGTGGGCAACTTCGCGGCCAACGCCGGCTTTTACCGATGCCATCAGAATTTTGGTTGTAGCTAAGAATGGTAAGTAGCGTTCAAGTTCAGTTGCGATGACGGCAGGAAAAGCACCGAACTCAGCAATTACGGTTAAGAAAGTTTCGAGCAAACCATCGATCGCGTAGAACGAATCAGGGAGTGCAACACGACGAACAACGCTGCAGCTAACATCGCCTTCATTCCATTGATCGCCAGCTAATTCGCTAACCATTGAGGCGTAACCTCGAAGAACAACCGATAAACCATTTACGCGTTCGCAAGAGCGAGTATTCATTTTGTGTGGCATTGCGCTGCTGCCAACTTGGCCCGCTTTAAAGCCTTCAGTTACTAGTTCAGCGCCAGCCATTAAACGAATCGAAGTGGCTAGGGAAGATGGCCCAGCAGCTAATTGAACTAGCGTAGTAACTACGTCGTAATCAAATGAGCGCGGATAAACCTGTCCAGTTGAATCTAGAACGTTTTCAAAACCAAGTTCGGCGGCAATCGCGGCTTCTAACTTGAAGTGAGCAGCGCTGCTGCCAAGTAGATCGATGGAATCTTGCGCGGTGCCTACTGGGCCCTTGATGCCACGCATAGGAAAACGCCCTTGTAACGATGTTAAACGGGCATATGCGAAGAGCAACTCTTCAGCGGCTGAAGCAAAACGCTTACCAAGTGTTGTGATTTGGGCGGGCACATTATGTGAACGACCAGCAATTGGTTGCGCGGCATATTGCGCAGCACGATCGCCGAGGGCTGCCAGAACTGCCACAACTTTGTCGTGCACAATATTTAGACCATCGCGCACTTGTAGCGCTTCAATATTTTCAGTTAAGTCGCGGCTAGTCATGCCAGCATGGATTGCTTCGTGACCAGCAAGTGCGTTGAATTCTTCGATGCGGGCTTTGACATCGTGACGTGTTGCTTTTTCGCGGGCATCGATTGAAGCTAGATCAACGTTAGTGATCACTTTTTCATAGTCGGAAATTACTTTGGCATCAATGGTGTGACCCAAAGTTGATTGCGCGCGCATGACGGCGATCCAGAGTTTGCGCTCTTGAATAATTTTGGCTGAGGGCGCAAATATGGCACGCATCTCGGCCGATGCATAACGGCTACCTAACAAGCTAGCTGACTCGTTCACTGCGTCATTCTCTCGCATTTAATTGCCCTTCTCTGCCACCGACGCATTTAGTGCGATGTCGGTTCGGTAGAACGAATCGGTTAACTTGATTTGGGAGATCACTCGGTAAGCCTGATTGCGCGCTTCGGTTAGATCGCTGCCAATGCCCGTGACAGTTAGCACTCGCCCACCGTTTGATAGCAATTTCTCACCCTGTGCTTTTGTGCCAGCCTGGAAAATTTGAACGTTATCAACTGTTGGCAAGTTACTTATCTCGCCGCCAGTTATTGGTTCGGTTGGATAACCCGGTGCCGCCAACACAACAGTGACCGCTGAATCATCGCGCCACTGCAGCGCAACATCATCTAGATCATTAGTGGCTGCTTTATAAAGTAGCGCGGCAAGCGGGGTTTCTAACCGGGGAATCAAAACTTGGGTCTCGGGGTCACCAAAACGGGCATTGAATTCAATAACTTTCAACCCGGTATCAGTTAGGGCCAGACCGGCATATAACAAGCCTATGAATGGGGTTCCACGCGCTGCCATCTCGGCAATCATCGGTGCTAAAACTTGGGTGTAGACCTCATCTTCTAAATCATCAGGTGCCCAGGGCAGAGGTGAGTAAGCACCCATGCCGCCAGTGTTTGGGCCGGCATCGCCATCGTGTGCGCGTTTAAAATCTTGCGCAGGTTGCATCGGGATAATGTTGCGACCATCGCTAATGCCGAATAAAGAAATCTCAGGGCCAGCTAAATACTCTTCAATGACCACTCGTTGACACTGCATTGCGTGGGCGATTGCTTCATCGCGATTAGTCGTGACAACTACACCTTTACCAGCAGCTAGGCCGTCGTCTTTAACAACGTAAGGGGCGCCGAAAGTATCAAGAGCGCGTTCGATTTCTACTTGAACTGGGCCAACGGTGAAACTTTTAGCCGTTGGTACGCCGGCATCGTGCATGACTTCTTTAGCAAAGTTTTTGCTGCCTTCAAGTTGGGCTGCGGCTTTTGAAGGGCCAAACACTTTTATGCCAGCTGCGCGTAAACGATCGGCAGCGCCATTAACCAGTGGCACTTCCGGGCCGATCACCACAAATTCAATTTCCAGAGATTTAGCTAATTCAGTAATTGCTTGATTATCTTTGATATCTAAGTCGTGACAAGTAGCAAATTGCGCAATACCTGGGTTGCCAGGTGCGACATGTAATTCAGTACAGAAAGAATCTGCGTGTAGTCCTAGTGCCAGGGCGTGTTCGCGACCGCCGCTTCCGACTAGGAGGATTTTCATCTTTAGATGAACTCCTTCACGACGATTGTCTCGTTGCGACCCGGCCCGACACCGATTGCACTGATCGGCGCACCTGAGATTTTTTCGAGATACGCCACATAATCCTGGGCGTTCTTTGGTAAGTCAGAAACTTTGCGCGCGTTGCGAATATCTTCAGTCCAGCCCGGTAGATATTCATAAATTGGTTTAGCGTGATGGAAATCAGATTGCGAAGCAGGTAGTTCTTCAACGCGCTTGCCATCGATCGCATAAGCCACACATACTGGGATTTGCTCCCAGCCAGTAAGCACATCGAGCTTGGTTAGGAAGAAGTCAGTTAAACCATTTACGCGCACGGCATAGCGAGCAATTGGTGCGTCATACCAACCACAACGACGATTGCGACCAGTTGTTACGCCTACTTCGCCACCGATGCTGCGTAGCTTTTCGCCATCTTCATCGAGTAACTCAGTTGGGAACGGGCCGCTACCAACGCGAGTTGTGTAGGCCTTAACGATTCCGATTACGCGTTCAATTTTCGTTGGGCCAATGCCAGAACCAGTGCATGCACCGCCGGCAGTTGGATTACTTGATGTTACAAATGGATAAGTACCGTGATCAACATCGAGCAGGGTGCCTTGGGAACCCTCGAGCAGAACTGTTTTACCAGCCTTTAGCGCTTCATCAAGAATCAAAACAGTATCGGCAACATAGGGGCGCAAGATTTCGGCATAGCCAAGATATTCGGCAAGTACTTCTTCGACCTCAATATTTTTACGATTGAAAACTTTAATTAAAACTTGGTTCTTATCGCGAAGCGCAGCTTCAATTTTCTGACGCAGAATTGAGGGATCAAATAAATCTTGTACGCGAATTCCGATGCGATTAATTTTGTCAGCGTAGGCAGGCCCAATGCCACGACCAGTTGTGCCGATCTTGGCATTACCCAAGAAACGTTCGGTAACTTTGTCGATGGTGCGGTGATAAGGCGTAATTAAATGTGCGTTGGTGCTAATTAATAATTTGCTGCAATCAATACCGCGTTCAGTTAAGCCTTTGATCTCTTGTAGCAAGACACCTGGATCAATAACTACACCGTTACCAATTACTGGAATCACATTTGGACTTAAAATTCCAGAAGGCAGTAGGTGCAGCGCATACTTTTGATCACCGATTACAACTGTGTGACCCGCGTTGTTGCCGCCTTGATAGCGAACTACATAATCAACGCGGTCACCAAGTAAATCGGTAGCTTTACCCTTACCCTCATCGCCCCACTGAGCTCCCAGTAGAACTAATGCAGGCATCGGTAAAGCCTTTCTCTCTTATTAAAGCGCGGTAAGTGGAAGTTTACTTGCGAGAAGTGGTTCCGGTAGAACGAAGGTCTTCGCAACCCTTAACAACGCGAGCAGCCATGCCAGCCTCAGCCAACTTGCCCCATGCGCGTGGGTCATATGCCTTCTTGTTGCCAACTTCACCGTCGATCTTGAGTACGCCGTCGTAGTTCTTAAAGGCGTGATCTACCACTGGGCGAGTAAAAGCGTATTGAGTATCGGTATCGATATTCATCTTAATTACCCCGTAATCAAGGGCTTCGCGGATCTCCGAAAGTAGCGAACCTGAACCACCGTGGAAAACCAGATCCATTGGCTTGCTGCCAGCAGGTAGACCAAGTTTTTCAGAGACCGCAGCTTGTAGGGTCTGCAGAATCTTAGGTTGCAAGACCACGTTGCCTGGCTTGTATACGCCGTGCACATTTCCGAAAGTTGCGGCAACCATGTAACGAGTACTTGGGTCAGTACCCAAAGTCGCAACTGTCATAAGGGCATCTTCTGGCGTCGAGTACAACTTGGCATCGTGCTTTGCTTCAATGCCATCTTCTTCGCCACCGACAACACCGATTTCGATTTCTAGAATTGTGCGAGCTGCCGCTGAAAGCTGTTGCATCTCAGCTGCGATCTTCATATTAGTTGGCATATCTACTGCTGAGCCATCCCACATATGTGAACTAAATAGTGGTCCTTGACCATTCTTAATGCGGTTTGCACCGAACTCAAGAAGCGGACGCATGAAGCCATCGAGCTTTTCAACTGGGCAGTGATCTGTGTGAAGGGCAATGTTTACGTTGTAGTTCTTGGCAACAACATGTGCGAACTCAGCGAGGCCTACTGCGCCATCGACCATGTTCTTAACGGTTGAACCTGATGCGTATTCAGCGCCGCCCCAAGAAAATTGAATGATGCCATCTGATTCAGCTTCGGCGAAACCACGAAGGGCTGCGATCAGAGTCTGTGATGATGAAACGTTGATTGCGGGATATGCAAAAGCGCCAGCTTTCGCGCGATCCAACATATCTGCATAAATTTCCGGGGTTGCTATTGGCATGATCACTCCAGTGGTGGATATGTAAAAGCCGAGCGCATCTTTGGGCCGACTAAAGGCTTACGACATATCCAACCACTTACCCGAGCGTATGAAAAATTACGCACGCGGCAATTGAGTGTGAGCCTTGGTTACATGCCCAGAAGCATGGTTTTCAGGGCTCGGGCGATGATGGTCGCCACGGCTCGGGCTAACTCAGGGGTAGCCATGAACTTAACTAAACCGATTAGAAATCGAGTCATATACAGCCTTTCGATATGCGACCACGAGAGTGATCGAAGGCTGTGATCTTCGCGGGTTACTCTTGTTGCAAATCACATTTGAGAATTTCTTGTTGATGACCAAAGCCTATGAATTGTTTCCTTAGGCGGGTAATCTCAAGCACTATGACCGAAGAATCCTTATCAAACCTCTCTCATGAAACTCGCACCTTTGCCCCTAGCGCTGAATTTGCGGCACAAGCAAATGCGAAAGCAAACCTTTATGACGAAGCTGAAGCTGACCGATTAGGTTTCTGGGAGAAGCAAGCCAAGAACTTGTTATGGGATACGCCGTGGTCTGAAGTTCTCGATTGGCAACCACCGTATGCGAAATGGTTTGTCGGTGGAAAGTTAAACGCCAGTGTTAATGCACTTGATCGTCACGTTAATGAAGGTCGTGGGTCTCGCGTCGCTTTTCACTTCGAAGGTGAACCTGGCGATACTCGTACCATTACATATGCAGATTTATTAGTTGAAGTTAAGAAAACCGCTAATGCGCTAACTGAACTTGGAATTAAAGCTGGCGATCGCGTTGCAATTTATCTGCCGATGATTCCGGAAGCCGCAATTGCGATGTTGGCATGTGCTCGTATTGGTGCGCCACACTCGGTTGTGTTCGGTGGTTTCTCGGCCGACGCGTTGATCTCACGGATCAATGATGCTGATGCAAAGTTAGTTATTACCGCCGATGGTGGTTATCGCAAAGGCGCTGCGTTTGCGCTAAAGCCAACTGTTGATGAAGCGTTAACTCGCGAGAACAAAGTTGAGAAAGTTTTAGTAGTAAAACGCACTGGTCAAGAGAGTGCCTGGAACTCAGCCACAGATATTTGGTGGCACGAGATTGTTGATCGTCAGAGCGCAGAGCATGTGGCGCAGGCTTTTGATGCCGAACACCCACTATTTATTCTCTATACCTCAGGCACAACCGCAAAACCAAAGGGCATTTTTCACACTACCGGGGGCTATTTAACGCAGGCTGCTTACACTCACAAAGCGGTCTTTGATTTAAAGGCCGAGACCGATGTTTATTGGTGCACTGCAGATATTGGTTGGATTACTGGCCACTCTTATGTGGTTTATGGCCCGCTAATTAATGGTGCGACCCAAGTTATGTATGAAGGCACACCCGATACCCCGCATAAAGGTCGCATCTTTGAATTAATCGCAAAGTACAAAGTCAGCATTTTGTATACCGCACCAACTTTGATTCGTACCTGGATGAAGTGGGGCGATGAATTTCCAAAAGCGCACGATCTTTCATCACTGCGTTTACTTGGTTCAGTTGGTGAACCAATTAATCCAGAAGCCTGGATGTGGTACCGCGAAGTTATTGGTGCTAATCGTTGTCCAATTGTTGATACTTGGTGGCAAACCGAAACTGGCGGCATCATGATTTCACCACTGCCTGGTGTAACTGCAACTAAACCAGGTTCTGCAATGGGTCCGATACCGGGCATCAGTGCAAAAGTTGTTGATGATCAAGCTAATGAAGTTGGTTTAGGTCACGGTGGATTCTTAATTCTAGATAAACCATGGCCCGGCATGTTGCGCGGTGTTTGGGGCGAAGACGAGCGATATAAAGAAACTTATTGGTCTCGCTTTAAGGGCATCTACTTTGCTGGCGATGGCGCCAAGATTGATGAAGAAGGTGCGCTTTGGTTATTGGGTCGGGTTGACGATGTAATGAATGTTTCTGGCCACCGAATTTCAACCACTGAAGTTGAGTCAGCGCTTGTTAGTCACCCCGAAGTTGCCGAAGCTGCCGTAGTTGGCGCGGCGGATGCAATGACTGGCCAAGGAATTGTGGCGTTTGTGATTTTGCGCGGTGGGGTTAAGCATGGCGAAAGTGAGGCGTTGATTCAGACTTTGCGCGCACACGTAGCTAAAGAAATTGGTGCAATCGCTAAACCACGCCAAATCGTGGTAGTTAATGAGCTACCAAAGACTCGCAGCGGCAAGATCATGCGTCGATTACTTAAAGATGTGGCTGAAAATCGCGCAGTTGGCGATTCCACAACGCTGGCAGATCCAAATGTAATGAAGCTAATCTCCGAAGGACTTAATACTGCTAAGGACGAGGATTAGGACCTTCTAACTAACTTCTTACTAATGACATGTGGCTTAATGGGTGTAGGTAAGGGCCTTACTTGTAAATCCCGTAAAGGCGGATTTTGCTAGACCAACACCTTTTTCAACAGTGATTGAGTTATCTGCATTGACTCGAATTGCAAGATAACCGGTAGCGATGTTGGTCGCAACAACCTTGAAGTTCTGTGGCCAGATGCCACCTCGATCCCAATCGGAACCAGAGGCACTTTGTAGTTGGAGTTCACGAAGTTCATAGACGATGGTTCCGGATGCCGCTGTAATGCTTGATGGATTTATCTGACCAGGGGCGGCGACCATCTGACATGGACAGCCATCCCAATCACCGACGCTAAATATGTATTGCTCTGTGTCGACGTTATGAGGAGCAATCGCTAAATGTGTATCCCAATATCCACGCGAAACCTTTGACGATCCAGTCGCGTTACTGTAATTGGCGCTAGCACCCTGCCCGGCATAACCATTTGTCCCTTTAACAAACCAGTTGCCGACAATGCCACCAACTTTGTCGTAGTCGATTTTTCCACCAAGTGGTGCGGCCGTGCGCGTGAGCTTGGCTGCATATGAAGATTTCACAGCACTGGTCATGTATTCAAAGGGATCAACAGTAAAGGGCTTCCAAGGCTCAGCATTTGCGTAAGAGTTAAGATTTGCAAACCCAGAGAGCTTCGTTGACCCATCAAAAAGTGAGTAATCGAAGTTTGGGTTAGCTGAGTCATCGGCAATAACCTCACCAGATTTAATCTCAATTGACCCTGACCAGCGTCCAGTAGATTGCATTTCGGTCGCGATTTTCGATGCCGAGCCAACCAAGGTTCCCACGTGGATATACACACTGAAGAGATTGCATGAGTGCATAATCACTAAACGATAATCGGGATAGGGATATCCATTTTGAATTCGAAAATCTTCAGCACCAATGATAACGCCATCGGCTGGTGAGGTAACCATGTAGGTTCCAGCGGGCTTCGCCTGCTGTGGAAAGTAAACATAGATATGGTCTACTGGCGTTACGTGCGTAGATTTCATCTCTCCCATTGGTGCGATGTGAGAAATAGTATTTACATCTTTCATGAAACCACTCGTGAGTTGAGTTGCAGACCCGGCACACTTAAAATCGGGGGCAAGGCCTAGCGAAGTAGTTATTGAATCTTGCCAAATTCCAGATCCGCCACTTCCAGATCCGCCACTTCCAGATCCGCTAGTTTGCTTAGGCCGCCACGAAGATTTTCCATCGCCACCTTTTGTACAGAACAATTCAATGCCACTTGCATTTTTAGCACTTGCTGGTCCATTTGCATCACAGAGAAAACCCTCATTGATGTTGGCAGATCCAGAGTTTGAATTGCTGCCATTTCCAGAACCTGAGCCGGAACCAGTCTGAGTTGTCGATGATGCTGATGCACTTGGAGTTGCTGAAGGTGATATCGAAGGTGTGGCACTTGCAGTAGGTGTTGGTGAAGTTGATGGCGTGGGTGCTGCTTTTGGTTTAACGACTACCTTTACGCCTTTTGACCAAACTTTTTTACTTCCGCTTTTATTACAGGTATAAACCTGCCCACCCGAAGTGATTTTCTGGTTTAAAGTCTTACAGGCTGTTCCTGGCTTCGGAGCTGCGGCTAGAGCAGGCGACAGAGTTGAAGCAGTTAAAACCAGGACGATTAGCGCAGAGACCTTTCTCATACCCACAGACTTTAAATTATCCATAACGAAAAAACCATAAGGCAGAAGTAATTTTTAGGTTAACTTTTAGTGGATTTGGCGAAATGTCCTAGTTCGTAAGTAATTCGTCTGCACGCTCTCTTAGATCGGTAATCACACTTGGCAATCGCTCATCTAATTGAGTGTAGATCTGGCTCTCGTTTATTTGAGTTTTAACTTGGCTCCAAGGCGACCAAAGTAAAGTAGTTAGAACTAAATAGACGATTACGACTACTCGGCCTAGTTCGAGTGCTACTCCTGCTAGCGAATCAATTGCTTTAAGTGGTTTCCAGAGTAGGCGTGCGTGAAAAAACTTCGCGGCTTTACCAAAAACAAATAGCCCAACTTGTGCACCAAGAAAGATCGCAACCAAAACTGCGATGACTTGTCGTAATGGCGAATCCCAAGTCGCAACTAATTGAAGTGAGTAATACAAACCACCTACGCCACCAATTATGTAGCCGAGGGTGCGAAAGATTGTGGCTAGAAAGCCGGCGCTATATCCGCGCTTGATGGCGCCAAAAGCTAGCAGGCCCAGCGCTATATCTACTAACATCAGATGGCTACCTTCAAATACCGCTCAGTTAAATAAATTAATTCCTCGGTTGATTTAACCACGCCAACATGTTTGTAAGCTACGGCACCTGCTTTATCTACAAACCAAGTAACCGGAACTCCCAAGCCAAAAGTGGCTCTAGTAATCCCCTTAGCATCGTAGAGATTAGGCCAAGTTACCCCGTAGGAAATAATGAAATCTTTGGCATCTTGTGACTTGGCTTCTTCAACTGCAATTCCCAGCAGTTTCACCTTGCCGTTAGCGCGTTGATTAAAGTCAACAAAATATGGCATTTCCTGCTTACACGGGCCACACCAAGAGCCCCAGACATTAATGATTAGTGGGCCCCGAAGCGATGCCACTGAAATCTTTTGTGAACCGGTTAAACAGTTAAGTACCGTCTCGCCTGGTTTTGCCGCAACTTGCTCAACTTCTGCGCAATCGACAACTTCACCCTTGCTGGTCATTGGTTTTGTTGCCGAGGTACAACTGGTAAGCGAAAGTGCCAATAAGAGAATTAGAGCTTTCTTCATCTGAAGTCCGCATCGGTCTTTAGAAGTAAAAGTGCTTTACCGGGGTCAACTTCACCGATTCCAAATGAGGGGCAGATCTTGGCCATTGGGCAGGCGCCGCAAGCGGGTTTACGCGAATGACAAATTCGGCGACCGTGCCAGATCATGCGCTGCGACAAGTTGGTCCACTCTTTCTGCGCAATTAGTGCGCCAACTTCGTGCTCTACTTTTACTGGATCTTGCGAAGTCGTCCAACCAAATCTACGCGACAAACGACCAAAATGAGTGTCAACAGTTATTCCTGGAATATCAAAGGCGTGGCCAAGGACAACGTTGGCAGTTTTACGACCAACGCCAGGCAGGGTTACAAGTTTTTCAAGTTCAGCTGGGACTTCCCCGCCATATTGCTTAACAATTTTGGTTGCTAGCCCTTTGATATGGCGAGCTTTGGCGCGATAAAAACCAGTTGTATAAATCAGATCTTCAATATCTTCTACCTGTGCGCCAGCAAAAGCTTTCACATTCTTATACTTCTTAAATAAAGGTGGGGTCACAGCATTGACTCGCTTATCCGTGCACTGCGCCGAAAGAACGGTGGCAATCAGAAGCTGGAGTGGATTCTTAAAGTCGAGTTCGCAGGTTACGTGCGGGTACGTCTTGGTCAAAACCCGATAGATCTTGCGGGCCTCTGCTCGCTTTTGGCTATCGGCTCTCATGCCAGTAAAGTACCGCTTGTGCCACATGATGAAGAAGTAGTGCGTAGAGCCCCACTTTTTACTGCCCTCGATGATGCTGCCGCCGCTTCTTTGCGCGCATCAATGGATCAAGTAAAGGTACTTAAGGGCAATGTGCTTTTCGCTGAAGGCGATTCTGGCGATCACTTGTATGTAATTGTTGATGGAAAGTTAAAGCTCGGTACAACAAGCACCGATGGCCGCGAAAATCTTTTATCAATTCTTGGCCCGGGCGAAATGTTTGGCGAACTTAGCCTCTTTGATCCAGGGCCACGCACTTCAACTGCCACCGCAGTTACCGATGCAAAACTACTTAGTTTGTCTCACGCCAAAGTTATTCCTTGGTTAAGAGAAAACCCAGAAGTTTCGCTACAACTTCTTGCTCGTTTAGCGCAGCGTTTACGTCGTACTAACGAAGCGGTGGGCGATCTAGTTTTCTCAGATGTTCCGGGCCGCGTTGCTAAGGCGTTAATTGATCTAGGCGATCGTTTCGGAAAAGTTACCGATGAAGGTTTATTTGTCCACCACGACTTAACTCAAGAAGAGTTAGCTCAATTAGTTGGTGCCTCACGCGAAACTGTTAACAAAGCGCTAGCCGACTTTGCCGGTCGCGGTTGGTTAAAGCTTGATGGTCGTGCTGTGTTAATTACTGACGTTGAACGTTTAGGAAAACGCGGTAAGTAATTAGTCGGTAATCTCGACAGTTAGTTCGATTTCAATCGGTGAGTTCAACGGCAATTCGGCAATACCAACTGCGCTACGTGCGTGCTTTGCGCCATCGCCCCAGATTGCTAAGAACAGTTCGCTAGCGCCATTAACCACAACTGGTGCATTGATATAGCCAGGAACCCCGTTTACATAACCAACTACCCGAACAATCTTGGTAATTTTATTTACATCAGCCACAGTTTCAACTGCGGCTAGACAATTAAGTGCACAAATTTGAGCAAGTTCTTTCGCGCGCTCAGGCGTAATCTCGCCATCAACTTTGCCAGTACCTGCCATGTTGCCATCAACTAACGGCAATTGCCCTGCAGTAAAAACTAAATTGCCAGTGCGAATCGCTGGAACGTAAGCAGCAACAGGCAGTGCAGCAATTGGAAGTTCTAAACCTAATTCAGCCAGCTTTGCGCGAACATCTACTTTGTTCATTTAATTTCTCGCTTCATGTAAGCAACTAACTGTTCGCCGGTTCCTGGCGCTGGTACAACTTGAACAAGTTCCCAACCATCAGAACCCCAAGTATCCAGAATCTGCTTAGTTGCATGAGAAAGAAGTGGCACGGTTGCATATTCGAACTTCATTTGTTTAACGCTGCTTTCACTAGTGATGAAACGACGCTGCCATCGGCTTTGCCGGCAATCTTTGCCTTAATAGCACCCATTACTTTGCCCATATCAGCAGGGCCAGCCGCACCAGTTGCCGCAATTGCTTCAGCAATCATGGCTGCGATATCTGCCTCAGTTAGCTGAGCTGGTAAATACTTTGCAATTACTTCGCCTTCAGCTTTTTCCAGAGTTGCTTTATCAGCGCGGCCAGCATCGGCGAAAGCTTCGGCAGCCTCGCGACGTTTCTTGGCTTCACGCGAAAGAACTGTGATTACTTCTTCATCGGAAAGTTGGCGCGCTTCTTTGCCGGCAACTTCTTCATTGGTAATCGCAGTAAGCACCATGCGAATCGTGCCCGAAACAATCTCGTTGCGAGAACGAATAGCCTCGGTAAGGTCTAACTTCAATTGTTCTTTAATGCTCATGAGGTAAGCCTACTTAGTAAATTCAAGGGCAAGTAATTCGGCAATCTGCGCAGTATTTAGCGCAGCACCCTTGCGTAAGTTGTCGCCACAAACGAACATATCAAGTGACATTGGATCATCGATGCTCTGGCGAACCCGGCCAACCCAAGTTGGGTCTGTACCCACTACATCGGCTGGGGTTGGGAATTTATGATTTTCGGGATCATCGACCAACTTCACGCCGGCAGCGTTTTCCAGGATGTTTTGCGCATCTTTGCGGCTTGGTTCTTGGGCAAAAGTCGCGTGAACTGTCAGTGAGTGAGTTGTAATAACTGGCACGCGCACGCAGGTGGCCGAAACCTTTAAGTTTGGTAGGCCGAGAATCTTGCGAGATTCATTGCGCACTTTAAGTTCTTCAGATGAATAACCATCCGCTTTTAGAGAACCGGCCCACGGAATAACATTTAACGCAAGTGGAGCTGGGAAAGGACCTAGGTCAGTTACATGTTTGCGAACATCGCCAGCAACATCGCCGGCATCAGTATTTGCAACCGCTGCGATTTGTGCGCGTAGTGAATCAATACCTGCTTGACCGGCACCGGACGCGGCTTGGTAAGAAGAGACCACAAGTTCTTTAAGTTCATACTTCTTATGAAGTGCGCCAAGAGCGACAATCATGGAAAGAGTTGTGCAATTTGGATTAGAGATAATTCCGCGCGGACGATTCTTAACCTCCTGCGGATTAACTTCGGGCACGATCAAAGGAACATCGGCATCCATTCGGAAAGCACCAGAGTTATCGACAACCACTGCCCCGCGGGACGCGGCAATTGGCGCCCACTCTGCTGAAATTTCATCGGGCACATCGAACATGGCAACATCAATGCCATCGAAAGCCTCAGGTGACAACGCAACGACAGTTAGCTCTTCACCGCGACAGATTAATTTTTTCCCTGCGCTACGAGCAGATGCGATTAAGCGAATCTCGCCCCAAACATCGGTGCGCTCTGACAAGATGCCGAGCATTACGGTGCCGACTGCGCCAGTTGCGCCAACAACTGCTAGCGATGGTTTTTTACTCATCGGCCAGTGCCTCCGTAAACAACTGCTTCGCCAGATTCAGCATCTAGTTGGAAAGCAGTATGTGCTGCTCTTACGCCCTTTTCTAGATCAGTTACGCGGCAAATAATGGAAATGCGAATTTCTGAAGTTGAAATCATTTCAATATTGATGCCAGCTTCAGCCATGGCTGCGAAGAAAGTAGCAGTAACGCCTGGGTGTGAGCGCATTCCAGCGCCAACCAGTGAGATCTTGCCGACCTGATCGTCGTAGAGAATTGAAGCAAAACCAACTTCGCCTTGTAGCTTCTGCAGAATCACAGTTGCGTTAGCACCTTCTGATTTTGGCAAGGTAAATGAAATATCAGTTAGACCAGTCGCCGCCGCTGAAACATTCTGCACAATCATGTCGATGTTGATGTCGTTATCGGCAATTGCTTGGAAGATGCGCGCAGCAACACCGGTGCGGTCAGGCACGCCAACGATAGTAATTTTCGCTTCCGATTTATCGTGAGCGATACCTGAGATGATTGCTTGTTCCATTTGGTCTCCTTCCGGATGATCTTTGACC
>CAMCYS010000019.1 GCA_945885625.1 Bifidobacterium breve
GAACCACATATGGAGAAAACAGACGACCAAGGTCGCGGACGCATGTTGCTTGCCACCGTTAAGGGCGATGTTCACGATATTGGCAAAAACCTGGTTGATATTATTTTGTCTAACAACGGTTACCAAGTAGTCAATATTGGAATCAAGCAGACCATCAATCAGATTGTCGATGCCGCCCAAGAACATAACGTAGATGCAATCGGCATGAGCGGCCTCCTGGTTAAATCAACTGTGATTATGAAAGAAAACCTGGAAGAGATCATGGCTCGAGGTTTAGATCAGAAATGGCCAATCGTTCTAGGCGGCGCAGCTCTCACGCGAGCTTTCGTTGAGCAAGATCTGGCCGAAATTTTCCCCGGCGAAGTTCGTTACGCACGCGATGCCTTTGAAGGCTTGCGTTTAATGGATGCGATTATGGCGGTAAAACGTGGCGAACCAGGAGCTGCGCTACCCGCGCTACGCGAACGTAAAGTGAAGTCCTCTCGTAGCATTGAAATCAGCGACGAAGTTGATACCAAGCGCAGCGATGTGGCACTAGATATTGATATTCCAAATGTGCCCTTCTTTGGATCCCGAATTGTCAAAGGTATTCCGCTAGCTGATTACTCGGGAATGCTCGATGAACGTGCGTTGTTTATGGGGCAATGGGGACTCAAGGGTGCTCGTGGTGAATACGATGCAATGGCTGAAACTGAAGGCCGCCCACGGTTACGTGCGCTACTTAATCAAGTTCAGTCTGAAGGCTGGCTAGAAGCCGCAGTGGTCTATGGCTATTTCCCATGTGTAAGTGAAGGTAATGAATTAGTAATTCTTCATCATGACGGACCAGATAAAGGAAAAGAACGGACTCGCTTCTCGTTCCCGCGTCAGCGTCGCGATCGCCGCCTTTGCATAAGTGATTTCTTCGTTGCCAGAGATTCCGGAAAAGTCGATGTCGTAGCTTTCCATGTAGTGACAATGGGTAACGCAATCAGTAAAGCTGCCGCCGAACTGTTTGCTAAAAATGAATATCGCGAGTATCTAGAGCTGCATGGCTTGTCGGTTCAGCTAACTGAAGCGCTTGCTGAATATTGGCATCAACGAATTCGGGAAGAGATGCAAGTACGCGCTGAAGATGCGCCGGACTTACAAGGCATTCTCGACCAGGGTTACCGTGGTTCCAGATACTCATTTGGATACCCAGCTTGTCCAGATATCGAACAACAAGTTCAACTATGCGAATTGCTAGAACCAGGTCGGATTGGCGTTGAGCTTTCCGAAGAGTTCCAATTACATCCAGAACAATCTACGAGCGCAATCATTGTGCACCACCCCGAGGCAAAATATTTCAATGCCAACTAGCGCGGAGACGCACTTTTACAGCGCGGTCTTTTTTGATATGGATGGTTTGCTGGTTGATTCCGAACCAGTTTGGTTGGAATCTGAAACTGAATTGATGGCGCAGTACGGTTATCAATGGCTCGAGGCTGACCAAGCAGCATGCTTGGGGGGTCCACTCGATCGGGTTGGTGACTACATGTCAGGTTTAATTGACGGCAAGCGTGACGGCGAATCACTTAAGGCCGAAATAATCGTTCGCATGGTGGAGAAATTCAAAGGTCAACTACCTTTTATGCCCGGGGCTATTGAATTAATCAATGATCTGCGATCACATGGGGTCGAGTTGACCCTAGTTTCAGCCAGCCCTAGATCCCTGGTTGATGCCGCTCTAAGCAACTTCGAAGTAAGCCCATTTGCCAGATCGATTTCCAGCAACGATGTTAAAGTAACAAAGCCCGACCCTGAAGGTTATTTACTAGCCGCAACTAGTGGGGGACATGCAATAAGTAATTGTCTCGTTTTAGAAGATTCGCTAACTGGTGTAACAGCAGCAGAAGCTTCTGGCGCCTGGGTGCTTGCAGTTCCGCATTTAGTGCCAATTGAGAAACATGGGCGAGTCGATACAACCACTTCACTTGCTAACTGGAGTTATGAGAAATTAGCGCTTAAGTATGCGCAGGACAAATCGCTTTAAAGTAGCACCAGTCACATAAGCGTGAAGGCTTAGTTGGCCAAAGATCTTTTTCAATTGCGGTTCTAATCTCTTCGGCGATTCGCATCAAGGTTGCTTCGGTAGCAGCAAGATCAGCCATAGTTGGCGTACTACGAACGAGAGCACCGTCGCCCAAATAAATAAGAAGAAGCAATTTAGGTAGGACGCCGTGTGTCTTAAAATAAAGAAGTGCGTAAACCTGCAACTGAAAAAGGGCTTTAGCTTCCCAGCCTGGCTTGGGCGACTTTCCAGTTTTGTAATCAACGATTCGAACTTCACCAGTAGGTGCAACATCGAGTCGGTCCACATATCCATGTAGATATAAATCAGAGTTTAAATCGAATTCCAGGTGCAACTCTCGAAAAGTTGGTTCAAAAGTTTCGGGGTTTTCTAGCTTGAAATAAGTTGCTAACAGAGCATTAGCTCGATCGATCCATTCCTTCTCATTGCTAATTAGCGGAGCCAGATCAGGTTTAGCGGCTAACTGCGCCTGCCATCTTGAAGGCAGCAGTTCAACAGCAGTATTTAAGTTTCGTTCTTCAGCGGGAGATTCAAACAAGTCATGCAGAACGGTGTGAACTAGTGTTCCGCGTTCGGCATCAATACTTGGGGGTTCCGGCAATTTATCAATACTGCGATATTTGTAGAGTTGTGGACAGTTGGTGAATTCTGAAACTCGACTCGGGGATAATCGCATATTTGCCACGGCCTCAAGATAGGCCATTGGTGCGACAAAATTAGGCTGACTTTCATAGCTTGGCTGAACTAGGATGGCGCTATGTCTGAAAGCGCGCCTGCTCCGAAATCACTTGCTTCACTACAGGCAGGTACTTTCGCCTATGGCGATCGAATTCAGTTGACCGACCCCAAGGGCAAGATGTATTCCTTAACGATTACCCCCGGCAAGGAATGGCATACCCATAAAGGCTGGATCGTTCACGACGAATTAGTCGGAATCCCTGAAGGTTCCGTCATTAGTACCACGGCCGGCTTAAAGTTCACCGCCTTCAAGCCATTGCTTGGTGACTATGTATTGTCCATGCCCCGCGGTGCAACCATTGTTTACCCGAAGGATGCCGCTTTTATTTTGGGTTTTGCCGATATTTACCCAGGCGCTCGCGTATTGGAAGCTGGTGTTGGCAGCGGCGCGCTAACCATCACTCTACTGCGCGCAGTGGGTGTCGACGGGTTAGTCCATTCAGTTGAACGCCGTGAAGAGTTCGCTGATATTGCTAAAGCCAATGTTGCTGATTACTTCGGCCAGACACCTAGCAACTGGAGCTGCGATCTAGGTTCAGTACAAGAAAAAGAGTTTTCGCATCAGTTCGATCGCGTAGTTCTCGACATGTTAGCGCCATGGGAATGTGTTGATATGGCCGCAAGCGTTCTGCGACCTGGCGGAGTTTTCTTAGCGTATGTTGCGACCACAACACAATTGTCTGCAACTGCTGAAGCTCTAAAGACCGATGGTCGTTTCACTGAACCGGAGAGTAACGAGTCAATGATTCGCGGCTGGCATCACGAAGGTTTAGCAGTACGCCCGCAACAACGCATGATCGCTCATACTGGCTTTCTGATTATCAGCCGACGTATGGCACCTGGGGTAGAAGTATTAGCTCGCAGGCGTCGCCCGGCGAAAGGAGCTTACGGTGTCGCGGAAGAATGAGCGCTTAGTAAATTTGACGATCGCCTTGCTGGCGACCAAACGTTATTTAACTAAGAACGAAATCTTTAGAAATATCGAAGGATACGAAGGTAACGCCGAAGCAAAAGAGCGCATGTTCGAACGCGATAAAGATGACCTGCGCAAGCTAGGCATTCAAATCGAAGTTGGGGGGTTAGACCCACTTTTTGATGATGAAGCTGGTTACCGCATCCGTCCCGAAAGTTACGCCCTGTCATTACGTGACTTAACGCCAACTCAGGTAACTCTGCTCTCGCTGGCTGCCCAAGCATGGCAAGACGCCGCTTTTACCGATTTGTCGCAACAAGCACTTCGCAAGCTAACTTCGATTGGTCTTGACACTGACACTTCTCAGTTGCCAATTATGGCCCCAAAACTAATTGGTGCTGATGAGAACTTGCGCAGTGCTCTTGATGCGCTTACCTCATTAACTGCAATCGAATTTGATTACCTCAATATTCAAGGCGTAGCCCAGCGGCGACAATTACTTGTTTATGGAGTTCAAGCGCGAAAATCACATTGGTATCTAATCGGGTTAGACACGGAAAAAGATGCGATCCGTAACTTCCGAGTAGATCGCATTCAAGGTGAGGTAAAGCCGATCGGAAAATCTCAAAGCTATGTGATTCCGCCAAGTTTTGAGATCGCCGAACTCGAGCCTGCAATTGAAACTCCACTAGCAGTTCTGCAGGTTAGACCTGGTGCTGGTTTCCAACTTCGGCGCATGGCCACAACTATCGAGACTGCCGATGACTGGGATCTTCTTGAAGTACCAATTTTTGATCTTGCTTTCATTACCAGTTTGGTGCTGTGGCACGGTGAAGATGTAATTGTTTCATCACCGTCCCAACTACGAAGCGCAGTGATTTCTTCGCTGGAAAAGGTGGTGAGCACTCATGGCTAAACAAGAGACTGGTCTGGCGCGCACGGCACGATTACTGGATCTAGTTCCGTACTTAACCACGCACCAAGGTGTCGCAATCTCAGAGTTAGCGAAGACATTTAATACAACGGTAAAAGAAATCACCGATGATTTAAATACACTCTGGATGTGCGGCCTACCTGGATACACGCCACTCGAGCTAATTGATCTGGAATTTGAATCTGGTTTTGTTTCAATCCGTAATGCCGAAACTTTGGCGGCGCCACGCGCTCTTGATAGAGCTGAAGCACTTTCGGTTTACATGGGTCTTGATCTCTTAAGCGCTGAGTTAAGCAGCTCCAATGAGTCATTAACATCAGAGATTGCCAACTTACAAGATCAGCTGCGAACTCAATTAATTTCGGCGCCACAAGTTCAGATCGAGGCAAGTCTTAGTTCAGAATTTCGAGCCTTGATTCTCCGCACGATTCGTCGTCGCGGTTGGCTTGAAATTACTTACCATTCCGCTGCAACTGACCAAGTTACCAAGCGAAGGATTGCGCCCTATGAGCTTTCGCAATCAGGTTCACATGAGTATCTGCAGGGTTATTGCGATAGCGCAAAAGGTATCCGTAATTTTCGCGCAGATCGAATTGTCACAGTTCAAGAAATAGCTGATCAGGTTTGGCCAAGTACTCAAGTTGCTGCCAATGATCAGTCCATTAGATACCAAGTGAAAATTCATTCAGCAACTCGACAGGTTCTTGAAGTTTTGCCTCAAGTAGCAGCTGGGTCAGCGACTGCCACTATCGAGGGCTATAGCGCACTATGGATTTCCCGTGCGATCCTGTCGCTGGCCGGTCAGGTTGAAGCAGTAGAGCCAGCTGAGATTAAGGCGGCAGTACATGCTCGCGCCAAGGCTGCTTTGGGAAATTACCACTAATTTCTCAAGGGCGATCTAGTCACCAGTCCTGATTAATGCGCTAGCGTTTACCCATAGAAGTTGAGTCTAAAGGAGTAGTTAAATGCCTCGTGGTCAAGAGTTAATCGTAATTTTGATTGTTATTGCCGTCCTTTTCGGGGCTAAGCGTCTGCCTGATTCAGCTCGTTCGCTTGGACGTTCACTGCGTATTTTCAAGTCTGAAATGAAAGAGATGAAGGATGACGATAAGAAAGATGACGACTCATCCGCTAAGTAGTAAATCTCGCAATGTCTAAACGCAACATGGACAAGATGCCCCTGCTCGAGCATCTACGTGAATTTAGAAAAAGATTTCTCCGTTCGGTAATTTCTATCGTGATTGCATCTACTGCCGGTTGGTTTCTTTATGACCGAATAATCACACAGCTGGCCAAACCCGTTTGCGACTTAGACGCGGCCAGAGCTACAGGTTCAGATGAGTGCGGTTCGCTATATATAAGCGGAGTTCTCGGACCGCTTAACCTACAGATTAAAGTTGCCATCTTGAGTGGGTTGATTATTGCAGCCCCAATCTGGCTCTATCAACTTTGGGCATTTATCGCCCCTGCCCTGCATCGAAAAGAGAAGCGTTATTCAATTCTCTTTTTATTCGCCGCAACCCCATTCTTTGCGCTTGGGGCAACCATCGGGTACCTAATTTTACCGATCGCAATCAAAGTTCTTTTCGGATTCACGCCCGAAGCGCTAGCCAACTTAGTTCGCTTTGATGATTATCTAGATTTTGTTTTGAGAATCATTCTGCTCTTTGGTCTGGCTTTCGAGCTACCAGTGTTCCTGCTGACTTTTAACTTGATTGGCTTCTTAAAAGGAGCAACTATTCTCAAACCTTGGCGTATCTGGGTATTTTCAATCACCTTATTTGCTGCCGCCTTAACGCCAACATCTGATCCAATCACCCTAAGTTTCCTTGCTGGACCTTTGATATTCCTATATTTCCTGGCCGGGTTTATTTCGCTCTTACTAGATCGTCGCCGAGATAAGCGCAAACAAGGTGAAGACTTGGCAGAGTTTGATCCTTCTGCATCACCACTTGGTTAATTTGAATCGGTAGGTTTACTTCATGTGGCTCGTGGTAGTAAATTCAAAAGCCGGCCAAGGCGCAGCGGCTTCGCTTGCTACCCAAATAGTTGGATTCTTGGCCTCGCGGGAGATTCCCTACCGCATGATTTCGCCGAATAGCGCAGCCGAAACAAGGTCTCTCGTTACCGACTCCTTACGTAGTGGTGAATCGAGTAGGTTGTTAAGTGTTGGGGGAGATGGTTTATTTCACCTGTTACTGCAACTGGCAGTTGAGTTCAAGGTTCCCCTCGCTGTCGCCCCTGGTGGAACCGGTAATGATTTCTTTCGAACTTTAGGCTGGTTTGACTGTGAGCTCATTGATTATTTAGAACATCTGATCACATCGGAGCCAACTTTTGTGGATGTTGGTGTTGCGGATGGTGAATACTTCGGGGCCGTTCTCTCAAGTGGTTTTGATTCAGTAGTCAACGAGCGCGCAAATAGAATGAGGTGGCCGAAGGGTCCCACTAAATATAATTTGGCAATAGCGTTGGAATTTCCCAAGTTCAGCGCAATTGAGTTCAAGATCTTTGCTGATGAAAAAATTTTAGAAGTTGAGGCGATGTTAATTGCGATCGGCAATGGTCAATCCTACGGTGGTGGTATGCGCGTTTGCCCAAATGCTGATTTACACGACGGACTGCTCGACGTAATGATTCTGCACCCCGTTTCAAAATTAGAATTTCTGAAAGTCTTCCCAACTGTTTACCAAGGTACCCATATTGAGCATCCGCAAGTTGAAGTGATCCGGGCGAAAAAGGTTCGGATCGAGTCTGCGGCTATTGCCTACGCCGATGGTGAACGAATAGGTCAACTTCCTGTTCAAGTCGAATCTTTGCCACAAAGCCTGCTAACTTGGCCCGCATGAGCGGCCAGGATCAACTTTCACCGGCCGAAGCGTACGCAGCTGCCAAAGCTCGCGCCAAACACTCAGTAACTCAGGAGTTTATTGACTCTTTTGAGTTCGGTTTCGATGAGTTCCAAATTCAAGCCTGCCAAGCGCTCGAAGATGGGCACGGGGTACTAGTTGCAGCCCCAACCGGCGCTGGCAAGACTGTAGTTGGTGAGTTTGCGGCCTACTTTGCACTGAGAAATGGCAAAAAGTGTTTCTATACAACTCCAATCAAAGCGCTTTCGAATCAGAAGTTCGCCGAATTTGTTGAGCGTTTTGGCGAGGAAAAAGTTGGTTTACTTACTGGCGACACCAGCATTAATAGTGAAGCTGACATTTTGGTTATGACTACTGAAGTTCTTCGCAACATGCTCTACGCAGGTTCAAGCACCTTAAACAACTTAGGTTGGGTCGTAATGGATGAAGTTCATTACTTGGCCGATAAGTTTCGTGGTGGAGTCTGGGAAGAAGTACTAATTCATTTGATGGAAAGCGTCCAAGTGGTTTCGCTCTCAGCGACCGTTTCTAATGCCGAAGAATTTGGTGAATGGTTAAATGAGATTCGTGGAAACACCACAGTTGTCGTCAGTGAAGTTAGGCCAATTCCGCTCTATCAACATGTTCTGATCGGTCAGCGCTTAGTAGATCTCTTTAGCAAGCCCGGTCAAGTAAACCCGGAAATTCTAAAGCTAGAACGTGAAGCGATGCGTAAGGTACATACCGACCGAAATCGTCGAGAGCGATTTGGGCAGAATGAAAGTCGCTTATCGCGGGCTGACATTATTGAAAAACTAAATCGCGAGAATTTGTTACCTGCCATTACATTTATTTTCTCGCGTGCAGGGTGCGATGCTGCAGTAAATCAATGCCTAAATGCTGGGCTACGTTTAACAAACTCGGAAGAGCGCGCTGAGATAACAAAGACCGCGCTTTACTTCACGCAGAATTTGGCTGAAGAGGATTTAGTTGTTCTTGGTTTTGACCAATGGCTAAGTGCCCTCGAACGGGGAATCGCCGCACACCATGCTGGCTTGTTGCCGAGTTTTAAGGAAGCTATTGAAGATCTCTTTAAGCGGGGCTTAATCAAGGCTGTCTTCGCAACTGAAACCCTGGCACTTGGTATCAATATGCCAGCTCGCACGGTGGTTTTAGAAAAGTTAACTAAATGGAATGGCGAGGCGCATGTACCAATAACGCCAGGGGAGTACACCCAGTTAACTGGTCGAGCTGGCCGTCGCGGTATCGATATTGAAGGTAACGCCGTTGTGCAGTGGTCTCCGTCAGTTGATTCAGCCACCGCTGCCGGGTTAGCTTCTACGCGAACTTATCCATTACGTTCTTCATTTACTCCCACATACAACATGGCGATTAATTTGATTAGTCGTTTTGGTAGAGAACGTGCCCGCGGTTCACTTGAATCCTCCTTTGCCCAGTTCCAAGCAGACCGTGCAGTGGTAGGCCTCGATCGACAAGTGCGCCGTAACCAGACTGCCATTGATGAACTTGTTGATTCGGCCCAATGTCACTTGGGTGATTTTAATCAATACGCATCTATGCGCCGCGAAGTTAAAGAGCTCGAAGCACTTTTATCAAAACGTGGCGGTCGAAAGACATTTGATAATCGACAACGTCAACATCTTGAAGGCGAGATAGATCAGATCCGTAAAAGTCTACGCAACCATGCCTGTCATGGTTGTAATGAACGCGAGGCACACGCACGTCTGCAGGAACGAGCGGCTCGATTACGTCGAGAGAATGAAGGTCTAACGAATCGCATCGAAAACCGCACCCATGTTATTGCGAAAACTTTTGATCGAATTTGCGCTGTTCTCGATGAGCTCGGATATATCGAAGGTGAAAAACCATTGGCCCAAGGAAAGATTTTGGCAAAAATCTATGCCGAATCGGATCTGCTGCTAACTGAAACGATTCGATTGGGCTTGCTCGATGAGTTAAATCCGGCCGAATTGCTATCGGTCGTCTCGTGCATGATCTACCAATCTCGCTCGCAAGAAGATTTAGCGCCAAAAATTCCACATCAAAATGTGGCAACCGCGCTGGGCGAGATCGCGCATGTTTGGGGTCAACTCGAAGAGATTGAAGAGAAGCACCAAGTGCAGACTCAGAAAGCGCCAGATCTGGGTTTTTGTTACATCGCCTACCGTTGGGCGAATGGCAATTCCTTAAATAACGTTTTAAAGGGTAGCGATATGTCAGTGGGCGATTTTGTTCGATCAACGAAGCAGCTAATCGACCTAATGAATCAAATTGCAACCGCGAGCGAAAAGCTCCGCCCCACCTGTCGAGAGGCAGTTAAGCGGATTGATCGGGGAGTAGTCAGTTATATGCTGGATGACTTATGACTTTAATGTTGCTCGACAGCGCCTCGCTTTGGTATCGCGCTTACTACGGAATGCCAGAGACCATGTTGGCACCCGATGGAACGCCGGTAAATGCTATTCGTGGCTACTTAGATATGACTGCGCGACTAGTCGGTATCTATAAACCAAATCGGTTAGTGGCCTGCCTCGATGGTGATTGGCGCCCAAGTTGGCGCGTCGATATTTTCCCAGAATATAAAGCTAATCGACTCGAAGAAGATGGCGAGGAAGAGGTAGAGCCAGAGACGCTGACTCCGCAAATTCCCATCTTGTTAGATATTCTGGATCTCTTCGGAATCCCGGTAGTTGGCGTCGATGATTATGAAGCCGACGATGTGATGGCAACTTATGCCGAGGTTGAACCAGGACCAATTCGAATTGTCACTGGTGATCGCGATCTCTTCCAGATGGTTGATGACAAACGAGATATCAAAGTCGTCTACTTGGCTAAAGGCATTTCGCAACATGATTTAGTTGACCTTAAATACGTTTCAGATAAATACGCAATTCCTGGTGATCGTTATGACTTATTTGCCATGTTCCGAGGCGATCCTTCTGATGGTTTGCCCGGAGTAAAAGGGATTGGTGAAAAAGGTGCGGCAGTGATTGCCAATCACTTTGCTACCGTCGAAGATGCACTTGCTGCAGCGCACGAAGCTCATGCTTCGTTACCTCCAGCGTTAGCAAAAAAGATTATTGCGGGTTCAGATTATTTGAGTATTGCTCCGAAATTAGTTCGTGTCGCTCGTGATGCGCCACTACCTAAAGTGGATTTGGCTATGCCTAAAGCTCCGGCTGATTTGTCTAAGCTATATCAAATGAAAGACCAATATGGCTTAGGCGCGAGTATTGATCGTTTAATTGCGGCACTTGGCTGGTAAAACAATGTTCGCTGTTTATGCATTAGCTAGTGGAGTTCTACTTTCGGCCGCTTTTAAACCAGTCGGGCTTTGGTTTGCCGCCCCACTAGCCATTGCTCTGCTGATCTACACAGTAGAGAAGTTTGGTAAACACTTTTATGTATTTGCCAAATTCGCTTTTGCGTTCAATGTCGCAGGTTTGATTTGGAGCAATAAGTATGTAGGCGTTGCCCCCTGGATCGCTTTAGTGCTACTGCAGACGGTTATTTTCTTGCCATTGGGTTTGCTCAAGAAGTTAGGGGAGTACTGGTACTTCTATCTTCCAGTTGCTTTCTTGGCGCTAGAAGAAGTACGTGCGCGTTTTCCGTTTGGCGGTTTCGGTTGGCTGCGCATCGGTTTTTCACAGGTCGATGCGCCATATGCACGCTTAGCTAGCGTCGGCGGAGTTTCACTTCTTTCATTGGCCACACTTTTGCTGGGAGTGGCGGCTTTCCAGCTAGCAGAGCGGGGAAGTGGCTTGACCCTTCCAGGTATTGCTATCGCGCTAACTCTCATTGGAATCTTCGTCTTTCCAAATAATTCACCCCGACAAACATTCCAAGTGCTAGCAGTTCAAGGTTCAGTTCCAAAGCTGGGTTTAGATTTTAATGAACGCGCTACCGAAGTTTTTAGTCGACATTTGGCTGCATCCGAGAAAGCACTGATTAAAGGAGAGAAACCAGATTTGATTCTTTGGCCCGAGAACTCAGTTGATGTAGATCCATTTAATACTCCAAAAATTGGTTCCGCAATCTCAGCGCTAGTCGACAAATACAACACTCCAGCAATAATTGGCGCAGTACTTCGCACAGATGGCAAACTCCAAAACGCTTCGATTCTTTGGGAGCCTAAAACTGGCGCTACATCTACCTATATAAAGCGACATTTGACCCCATTTGGCGAAGTAATGCCGCTGCGTTCTGTGTTGACATTTTTCTCTGATTTGCCTAATCAGGTTGAGGATTTTTCACCCGGCACATCAGCTGTAATTCATCAGGTAGGTCAGGCCAACATTGCGCCCATAATTTGTTATGAGTTAATCGATGATCGACTAATACAAAGTTCGGCTAAATTCAGCAACTTATTTGTGGTTCAGACAAATAGCGCGACTTTTGCAAATACGGCTCAAAGCGCCCAACAGTTGGCGATAACTCGGATACGCAGTATTGAACATGCCAGATATGCAGTCAGCGTTTCAACGGTTGGTATTTCAGCAATCATCGACACCAATGGCGTGGTTCTGAAATCAACCAAGGAGAATATTGCTACGAGCATTAATAGCGCAGTAGCCCTTAACGCCACGCGAACTATTTATGATCGGGTTGGCGAATTTGCATGGCTTCTGGTCTTGCTGATTGGCCTGGGGCTTGGGGCTGCTCTGAGCTATGCCGCCCGTCTGGGTAAACGCCGATAAGTTACATTATGTTAAGTAAAGGGAATTGGCCGCTGCCCCTTTTGAGCGTGACCCGGCTACTTCTTATTCGGCGTATTCAGCTATTGGTGTACACGAACAGATCAAGTTTCGATCGCCATGAACTCCATCTACTCGACCCACAGTAGGGAAATACTTACCGCGAGTACCGATTAACTCACCCGAAATAAGCCCCTCTCGGGCTCCAGGCGTGGCGCCCATGGTCCGGCTATATGCTCTATCCCAATTAGGATCCAAAACTGCCTCAATCGTATGCGGAGCATTTCTAAGGGCAGAACCCTCAACCTGAACTTTACCTTCAATGACTTGGCCAATTTCGGCTCGGATCGCTTTCATGGCCGCGATAAAACGATCGAGTTCGGCGATATCTTCACTTTCAGTTGGTTCAATCATGAAGGTTCCAGCAACTGGAAAGCTCATGGTCGGCGCATGGAAGCCGTAATCCATTAGGCGCTTTGCGATGTCATCGACGCTAACGCCGCTGATCTTGGTGATCTCGCGTAGATCCAGAATGCACTCGTGAGCTACTAGACCATTAGCGCCCGTGTAGAGGACAGGGAAATCGTTCTGCAATTTACGAGCGATGTAGTTGGCCGAAAGAATCGCAACTTGGGTCGCATGAGTTAACCCCGCGCCACCCATCAAGCGAATGTAGGCCCAACTAATCGGCAAGATGCTAGCTGAACCAAATGGCGCCGCCGAAATTGGGCCAGGGCCAGTTGCTGGCCCGGCCAAAGCATCCATTGGATGGTTAGGCAAGAACGGCGCCAAGTGGGCTCGAGCGATAACTGGCCCAACTCCTGGACCGCCACCACCGTGCGGAATACAAAAGGTCTTATGTAGATTCAAGTGCGAAACATCTGCCCCAAATTTTCCAGGCTGAGCCAAGCCGACCAAAGCATTTAAATTCGCGCCATCGACATAAACCTGCCCACCAGCATCGTGAATCAGAGCGCAGATACGAGAAATCTCTACTTCGAAAACACCATGGGTAGATGGATAAGTAACCATTAGCGCAGCCACTTGCCCACTATGTGCCGCGATCTTGGCTTCGAGGTCTTCAATACTTACATTGCCTTCAGAATCACATTCAATTACCACAACTTTCATGCCAGCCATAACCGCACTAGCCGCATTCGTGCCGTGAGCACTCGATGGAATTAAGCAAATCTTACGAGCTTGATCGCCACGCGAATCGTGATAATTACGAATCGCTAATAGCCCAGCGAACTCCCCCTGGCTACCCGCATTTGGCTGCAATGAAACTGCGTCATATCCCGTGATCTCAATTAGCCAATCACTTAACTCTTTAATTAATTGCCGTGAACCGGCGCTTTGTTCAGCCGGTGCAAATGGGTGAAGCGAAGAAAACTCGGGCCAAGTAACCGCTTCCATTTCGGTAGCCGCATTTAATTTCATGGTGCACGAGCCCAGTGGAATCATGGTTCGGTCTAGCGCCAAATCACGATCTGCCAAGGTGCGCAGATAGCGCATCATCGAAGTTTCGGAACGGTTAGTTGAGAAGATCGGGTGCGTTAGATAAGGACTCTTTCGAGCGCTAGTAATCGGAATTTCGCGAGCAGGTGTGCCGATGTTGACGCCAAAGATCTGACCAATTCGAGCTAGGTGTTCGCTAGTAATCGTTTCATCAAAGGAAATACCAACCACATTTGTCGAAACCTCGCGCAAATTGATCCGCAATGATCTGGCAGTTCGATGAATAAGTGCTGCGTCCTTCACTTCAATCATAACTGTGTCAAAGAAACTCTTAGTCAATACTCTGTGATCACTCGATGCAAGTGCCTTAACTAACGAATCAGTTTGCGAATGGATTCGATTAGCAATCACTTTCAAACCATCGGGGCCATGCCACATTGCATAGAAAGCGCTCATCACTGCTAAGAGAACTTGCGCGGTACAAATATTGCTGGTCGC
>CAMCYS010000020.1 GCA_945885625.1 Bifidobacterium breve
GCCGCAGCTGATGCAACTGCGAAAGCAGAGGCAGACCTAAAAGCTCAAGAAGAGGCAGATGCCAAAGCTGCTGAAGATAAAGCCGCAGCAGATCTAAAGGCTGCCGCAGATAAAGCTGCAGCCGACAAAGCCGCTGCGGATAAATTGGCAGCTGAGCTAAAAGCCAAGCAAGATGCAGCTGACAAAGCAGTTGCTGACAAAGCCGCTGCCGACTTAAAAGCAGCAGCTGATAAGGCCGCTGCAGACAAGGCCGCTGCCGAAAAAATCTTGGCAGATGCCGAAGCCGCTGCTGCCACGATCCTGGCTGCCGCCAAAGCTAAAGCTGCTGCTCCAAAAAAGAAAAGAACAATTACTTGCGTCAAGGGAAAACTTATAAAGAAAGTGACAGCAGTCAAGCCTGTCTGCCCAAAGGGCTACACAAAGAAGAAAAAGAAGTAGTGAACTGCGGTGCTTCTCGCCGCATCGCCACTATCGAAGATACGATGAAGGTTAAAGAACCCAGCACTAAACTCAACTTTATTGAAT
This sequence comes from Bifidobacterium breve, assembly GCA_945885625.1. GTDB lineage: Bacteria > Actinomycetota > Actinomycetes > Nanopelagicales > Nanopelagicaceae > Planktophila. The sequence continues at coordinate 526 of CAMCYS010000020.1, forward strand.
CAGCCAATTACGAACTGAAAGGCCATGGCCATGAATGAGATAACCTGTCCGGGCTGCGGTAAAGCCTTTAAAATCGATGGTTCTGGTTATGCCGAGATCCTCAAGCAAGTTCATGACAAAGAGTTCGACAAGGCGATTTCCGAGCGTTTAGCACTTGCTGAAGCCGATAAGAAGAGCGCTATTGATATTGCCAATGCTAAAAAGGATGCCGATATCGCTAAGTTAAAGGCAGATCTAGAGGCGAGTGAAATGGCCCGTAAGCTCGCCGTTACCGAAGCAACTACGAAGATTGAAAAAGAACGCGATGCTCTTGCCAATGAACTTAAGTCGAAAGATTTCGAACAGAAGATTCAAGAGACTGCAATTAATGAGAAGTATCAACTTGAGCTAAAAACCAAAGATGAGCAAATCGAGTATTACAAAGACCTCAAGGCCAAGTTATCTACCAAGATGGTGGGCGAGACGCTTGAGATTCACTGCGAAACTGAATTCAATCGATTGCGCCCGACCGGTTTCCAAAATGCCTACTTCGAGAAAGATAACGAAGTCAAGGAAGGCAGCAAAGGCGATTACATTTTCCGTGATTTCACCGAAGAGGGCATTGAGACCACTTCAATCATGTTTGAGATGAAGAATGAAAATGACGAAACTGCTACCAAGAAAAAGAACGAGGACTTCTTAAAAGAGCTAGATAAAGACCGTAACGCAAAAGGCTGCGAATATGCCGTTTTAGTTTCGCTCCTAGAGCCTGAAAGCGATCTATATAACGCAGGTATCGTTGATATGTCCCACCGCTACCCAAAGATGTATGTGGTTCGCCCACAGTTCTTTATCCCGATCATCACAATTCTTCGTAATGCCGCCCAAGCCGCAGTCTCTTCGAAGAAAGAACTTGCTCGCATGAAGGAGCAAAACATTGATGTATCCAACTTCGAGGAAGAGCTAGAGACCTTTAAAACCGGCTTTGCGCGTAACTATCGTTTAGCTTCTGATAAATTCGCAACCGCCATTGCCGAGATCGATAAGACGATTGATCACTTACAGAAAACCAAAGACGCTTTGCTGGGCTCGGAAGAGAACTTGCGCCGGGCAAATAACAAGGCCGACGAGCTAACGATCAAGAAGCTAACCCGTGGCAATCCAACCATGGAGGCTAAGTTCAAAGAGCTTGGTGCACCGGTTAGCTCTGACGACGAATAAGGCACCTTACTAAGCAAAGCGAGAGCTTAAATCATAAGGCAAGTGATATTCCTTAACTATTTTTTCATATGAAGTTAACCAGTTCCTCCCTCTCTGTTAATTACGCCCGAGAGAAAATCGCGCATGAAAAAATTTCCGCTACCACTCTTTGCCGTCTTAACCGCTTCCGCACTTTTTGCTGCTGGGCAACTGCCAGCACAGGCTGATGAGGCCACCATGAAAATCACTGAGATTTCATCAATTGCCTCTGGCGATGGTGAAGGTAGTGCTGAGATCGCTACCTACCACGCTGGTTCAAAGCGAATTTTCGCAACTAATGGCGTTAAAAACACCATTGATATTTTTGATATTTCAGATGTCGCAAATCCAAAGAAGGTTGGCACTCTTGATCTCAGCCCATACGGCAATGACGTTACAAGCGTTGCTGCCGGTAAAGATGTTGTGGTCGCTGTTGTGCATGTTTCGGAGAAGTTCTCAGCAACTGGCGCACCAACAACTAGCAACGGCAAGATCGTGGTCTTTGATACAACTGGAAAAGTTTTGAGCTCGCCAGATGTTCTAGGCGTCTTGCCTGATTCAGTTACTTTCGCACCTAATGGCACAACTGCACTAGTTGCCATCGAAGGCCAACCAGTCTGCGCAAAGGATGATCCAGCAACGGCTGCTAAAGAAGATGCTGACTACACCAAGGCATCTGATCCAGTAGGTGGCGTAACAGTTGTTGATCTAAGCAACCCAGCTGCTCCAGTTCTTGAGTTTGCCGGCTTTGATCAGTTCACTGTCTCTGAAATGCGCGCTAAAGGAATCGCGGTTTCATCAGTCATAAATAATGTTTCCAAGGATTTTGAGCCTGAGTTTGTTACCGCCATTGATAATGACTACGCATATGTCACAATTCAAGAAGCTAATGCAATCGGCAGACTCAATATTCAAACCGCAACCTTTGAAAGCATTACCCGTGCCTTCGAATCTAAACATTCTAAAGTTGCTCGTGACACTAGCGATAGAGACTCTGGCGCTGGCCCACGCACTTACGCAAATGTTGTTGGTGCCTCACAACCTGATGCCATTGCCGGCTTCAAAATGGGATCGGGCTACTACTTCTTAACTGCTAACGAAGGCGATGCTCGCGAGTACACCTGTCTAGACGATGATCTACGTGCCTCTGCACTCAAAGTTGATCCACGTCGTTTTCCAGATTGGAAAACTCTCTCTGGTAGCGCTGCTCTCGGTCGCGCCAAAGTCAATCCTACAATGGGCGATAAAGATGGTGATGGAGACATCGACACCATTCACTTGCGTGGTTCAAACTCAATGACTATGTATCGCAATGGGTTAGCAATCTGGGATAGTGGTGACCTACTAGATCAGATTCAGATTGCAGCTTTTGGTGTGGCAAACATCAATGGTTCGCACTCACGATCTTCTGATAAATCAACTGTGAACTATGTTGGTCAAGATCGCTCAGATGACAAAGGCTCAGAACCAGAAGGCGTTGCTGTTGGAATGGTTGGCGATCGCCGCATTGCTGTGCTTGGCTTAGAGCGCATGACCGCACTAGCTGTCTTTGATATCACTCAGCCACGAAGCCCGGTCTTTATTGAGTGGCTACAGATGTTGCCAACTAAGGCAACACCAGCAAAGGATGTTAAGCACTGGTCACCAGAAGGAATCGTATTTGTCGCTGCTGATAAATCACCATCTGGTAAAGCACTAATCATCACTAGCTATGAACTATCTGGCTCACTCTCAATCCATCAGATTGAGCCACGTAGCTAAGCTCTAAACAAAGTTAAAAGACCACCCCTGCGATATGCGGGGGTGGTCTTTTGCTTGTAGTTCAATTCTTGCAAGGCTAAAGAAAATTACTCTGTGTGATCAAGAAAAGTGCTTTAATACGAGCAGACTTTGTAATGGAGCTGGTAACTCGCAAAAAACAAATTACAAAATCTTGGAGCTCTGGACAAAGAAGCCCTCGTTATCGGGGGCTTCTTTCTTTATCCACACTTTTTCTTTCTCGGAAATATCTAGTTCGCGTTCAGCCCATCATTCGCTTGCAGCTCTGGTGGCGTAATGGCAGCGTAAGAGGTTTTACCAACCGCTAGGTGCGAGTTCGATTCTCGTCCAGAGCTGCACCTAATTCAGATAAACCCATATTGTCATCAACCCGTATTGTCATCAACCCGTATTGTCATTAACCCGTATAGCCATCTAGTTAAGCTCTGGACAAAGTTAAAAGACCACCCCTGCGATATGCGGAGGTGGTCTTCTACTTGTAGCTCAATACTTGCAATGCTCTGACTTGCAAAGAATAGCACCAGATCTATCCACAGCTAATTTCAACAAACATTTTATATTTGTAATCAAACCTAATCTTCGTTCTGCGTGCCGCTGTAGCTCAGCGGATAGAGCAATGCTCTGACGAAGTCATAGGTCGCGGGTTCGAATCCCGCCAGTGGTACGCACAATAAGTGGCCTCACGGTTCGTCGCGTGGGGCCACTTTTCAATGTTTACTCTAAGTAATCGTTTGATCTCACCTACGCCACCTAGACTCCATCTATGAAGCGTTTCCCGTTCATCCGCATAGGTTTGGTCTTTGCTTTCTCACCAATTCTTCTAGCTTTTGTTACCTCACTCTTTCAAGGTGGCTCAATGTGGAATGAAAGCAGCGGTACCGGGGCATATATCTGGTTAATGTTCTTAACTTTGCCGGTCGGCTTTCTACTCGTTGTTATCGGCTTGATATTGCTGGTGGTACGCAAGACTCGTTGATTTAGTTCTATTGGCTACTTCGGGAAATTGCTCGACATCGACCGCTTGGCGGGTGGTTTCTCTATCCATAAGGGCGACACCAACTTACAATTCTCCTATGAAGCGCCGCATAGCAGTACTGACCGTCATAGCGCTTCTTGGCAGCTCCACTTCGCTCGTAGCTGAAGCGGCGATTTCGCCGGGGGATTCCTGTGTCAAAGTAGGCAAGACAACAGTGCAAAAGGGAGTTAAATACTTCTGCGTTAAGAAAAGCGGAAAGCCTGTCTGGAGCAAAGGCGTAAAAACTGCAGTAAAGGCGACTCCGAATCCGAAACCTTCGCCAACCCCTCCACCTAAAGTCCTTACCGCACTTGAGAAAATGAACTTAGATATCTATAACCGATATCTGGCAGCCGAGAAGAAAATTAGTCCAAGTTTTAATTATGTTCGTTGCCCAAATGTAGATCCGGCAATGGCGGCAATCACCGAAAATGCCTACATCGATGCCTATTCTTTCTGGGCAACGATCTACAAATCTACGGCAAAGATTAATTGGCTATTGATGAGCGAGAAAGACTGGACTTGTTGGTATGACACAACGGCGATTTTCGAGGGCCCAAATCCGGTAAGTCGATCTTGGAATGTTTGGAATAAAGACACTGGCATCTTGGGCCATTGCACCGTTACAGCAGGTGCTTTTTGTGGTTATGGAACCGGCGTGCGAGAAGGTGGAATCTTCGCGCAATACAACATGATCGGCAGCAACTATAAAATTGCTCCGACTCCATTAACAGTTCACCACGAAACCGTTCATAACTATCAAGCCCAGTTAATTGCTGACAATTTCCGAACTTCAAAAACAAGCACGCTTGCCTGTTGGTTCATGGAAGGTCAAGCAAATCTCTTTGGCGCGCCAATTGCGACAAAGGGTGATCCAACCTGGTACAGAAATTCTGAGATAAACCGCTTGTTAAAGGTCTATCCAAAGGGTGCTTCCTATACGAAAGAGGAATGGCTTGGCGTCCTAAACAATCTAAAGACACAAGGCGACTTTTGCTTTCAGAATGAACTCGGTTATTCCCTCGGCTGGTTCGCGCTCGAATGGACCTATATGAACTACACGATTGAAGAGATGCATATTTTCTTGGAAGCGATAGCTAAAGGATCCACTTGGGAACAAGCAATACAGAGCGTTATGAAAATGGATGAACAGACCTACTACGGCAAGATCGCGCAGTATTTTGCAGATTCTTTCTAATTCTTTATCGTTGACACCAAATGCTTTCGGCGCGTAGCCCAAGTGACATCTATTGAGATCAGAACAATGCGAAGTAGGCTAGCCGTATGAGTCTTCGCTTTAGACAGTCAATGAAATTGCTGCCCGGTGTGCGGCTAAATTTCAGTAAAGAGACAGTTGGTTTGTCATTTGGCGTTCCCGGTGCTCGCTACACAATGAACTCAAAAGGACGAAGAACATTTAGCACAGGCATTCCCGGCACTGGTTTGTATAACCTAGAAACTCTAGATAGCGGCGCCCGCAGTAGCCGCAGCAGATCATCTACAGATGGCTACTTCGATGCCGCCGAGACCAGTGCTGGCCCACCTGCCCCTGGGCTATTTGCCCGCAAAGCCGAGCGAGCGCTTAATAAATTCTTATTAGACATTTACAACTCAGATCATCCTGATGACGCTGGTTCGGTAATCGAAAAAGCCAAAGAGTTACGCCAGCAGCATGAAGAACTCAAATATCCACTTGAACTAATCTCTTTCCTCCATGGCATTACCGATGTGAAACGAGAGAAAGAGGCAGCGCAACAAGGCGCCAGTCTTTGGGAGCAACGCGATCTGCTATTTAGCGATAAGTATGTGCACAAGTACTTCAAAGGCATTAAGCCAGGCGTGACTATTTCACCAGGCATCACCACCAATATGCATTACAACGAAGCGACGCTGGGCTTCATCTGGGTTGAGGTTCTGCAGTCACAGAAGAAGTACGAAGAAGCCGTTGCCGTACTGCACTTGCTGCCACCCAATCAGATGGTCGCAATTTCACTTGCCGATATCGAAATCTCAGCCGGTGACTTTGACGGAGCTATCGCCACAACCGAAGACATCGAAGTATTCGATGATGCAACTGCGATGTTGATGTTATTGCGCGGTGTCGCATTTCGCGGCAAAGATATGCACGAAGCTGCCATTGAATGTTTTAAGCGGGTACTAAAAGAAAAGAAGCTACCTGAGCCCTTGACCCATCGAGCCTTATTCGAGCGCGGAACCACCTATGCCTTAATGGGCAAGAAGGCCATGGGCATTAAAGATCTAGAAAAGATTTTGGTTGATGATCCCGACTATCCAGAGGTCGAGCAGAAGTTAACTGAGATTAAGAAGTAAACGTAAGTTAGGTAAATAACCAGTAAACATAGGATTTCCAGAACAAAATTCTGTCACCAATTATTCACATGAAAATTTTAATTGTTAATTAATCCGTTGATTTAATTACATGTGAAATTTGCTCAAGGACGCTTAACTCCGACCACCGAGGTTAGGAGAAAAATGAAAAAAACCTTTCGAGTAGTCGTTGGCATCGCGCTAACACTTGCACTCGCATCACAATATTCAGTAGTACAAGCGGCAACAAAGTCTGCGGCTAAAGCAACATCTGCAAAAGATGTTGGCGGATTAGCAGAACTTATAAAGTTAGCCAAAAAAGAAGGCGAACTCAATACAATCGCACTTCCAGATTATTGGGCGAACTACGGGAATGTAATTAAGGGTTTCGAAAAGAAGTATAAAATCAAAGTAAACTCATATGATCCAGAAGCCAGCTCCGCTGAAGAGTTGGTAGCTGTTCGTACCCTTAAGGGTCAAGATCGCATGCCTGACGTCCTAGATGTAGGCCTTCAGTTTGCGGTACAAGGTGCGCAAGAAGGACTTCTTGCTCCATACAAGGTGCTTACCTGGAATGATATTCCTGCAGCAGCCAAGGATGTTAAGGCCCAGTGGTATTCAGATTACGGCGGCTACATAGCTATTGGTTACGATGCAAACCTGGTAAAAACACCACCAAAGTCTTTTGCAGATTTACTAAATCCAATCTACAAAAATCAGGTTGCACTAAACGGTGACCCAACTTCTTCAAACTCAGCTTTTCTTTCTGTGATGGCAACCTCGATCGCAGCTGGCAAGGGAGTTAAAGGTGCGAACAACATTCAGTTTGCACTTGATTACTGGAAGAAGATGAAGGAATCAGGCAACTTTGTTCCGGTAGCAGCAACACCTGCAACGGTAGAAGCAGGTCAGACTCCAATACTTCTTGACTGGGACTATTTACACGCTAAGTACAAGGGACAGTCAGGAAATGTCGATTGGAAAGTAGTAGTTCCTTCTGACGCACTTCTAGGCGGCTTCTACGCGCAGGCGATCGTAAAGAACTCTCCACACCCAGCGGCGGCACGCCTATGGCAAGAGTTTCTTTACAGCGATGAGGGACAGAACTTGTGGCTACAAGGTGGCGCTCGTCCGATCCGTCTAGATGCAATGGTAAAGGCAAAGAAGCATGACAAGGATGCCTACGCCAATCTCCCAGCAATACCTAAAGGTGTTACTCCGATCTTCCCATCACTTCAGCAACAACTTTTAGCTAAGGCAACGCTTACACCAGCTTGGCCAAAGCTCTAAGAAACCAATAATTTAAGTAGCGGAGCAGGTTCTCCTGGGGGGCTCCGCTACTTAAATTTTTTTTACTAAACAAGGGATTCAAATGAGCAAGAAAGTTAGCTATTTTGGACTTGCCCCGCTCTTGCTTTACATGCTCGTATTTCTTGGCTGGCCACTCATCGCAGTGTTTCGTTTTTCATTTCAGAATACTGCAGGAGATTTTACCTTTGATAATTTCACAACCATCACACAAGGCATTTACCGCTCAGCATTTATTCTAAGCTTTCAACTTTCAATAACATCGGCGCTGATCTCATTATTTGCTGGCTTTATTTTTGCTTATGCTCTGGTAACTTCCCGCTACAGAATGATCAAAAGATTTGTGTCAACCGCATCTGGTGTATTGGCAAACACTGGTGGTGTGCCACTGGCATTTATGTTCATTGCGGTGTTAGGAACATATGGAGCTCTGACCACCTGGCTCAAAGGTTTTGGAATCGAACTGTACGGCGGCGGCTGGACGATTTACTCCTTCTCTGGCTTATTGATCGTCTATCTCTACTTCCAAGTTCCACTGATGGTCCTAGTCTCTTTGCCAGTGCTAGAAAATATTCGCACTGAATGGTCTGAAGCTGCCCAATCCTTGGGAGCCTCATCCTGGACCTACTGGCGCAAAGTTCTCATTCCAATTTTGACCCCACAATTATTAGGTTTCTTCTTACTCCTATTTGCTAACTCTTTTGCCGCATATGCAACAGCTGCGGCCCTAACCAGTGGATCCTTAGCCCTAGTACCAGTTCAAATCGCCTCATTAATAGGCTCAAATGTCCAAGTTGATGGAGCCAATATTGCTATGGCTTTAGGTCTTGGAATGGTTTTGCTTGTTGGGGCATCGACTATCGGTTATGCCGCCCTCGAACGTCGTAGTTCCAGGTGGCGCCGATGAACTTTTTACGTGAGCTCTTTAGATTTTCACTAATTGCGGTTGGAATCCTCTTTTTTATTCTACCAATTTACGCTTCATCACTCTTTGCCTTCCAAGAGAATGATGGAAGTTTTACAGCAGAACCCTTGCGAAGTGCGGCACAGAATGAAGAGTTGATGGAATCACTCTTCCTGACTTTACAAATTGCTATGGGCACGGTCGTTCTTACGCTCTTGTTGCTGATCCCAACCATCGCATACCTGCACCTTGTCATTCCCGGGGCACGGGCATGGGTGGCGTTCCTAACACTCACACCGTTAGTAATTCCACCAATCGTGCAGGGTGTTGGCTTTTTGTACTCGATGCCAACTTCCTTTAAGGCAACCCCATACGCGCTGATTTTTGCCTACGTCATTTTGGCGCTGCCCTTTAGCTATCGAGCTATTGATGCCGCATTCTCCACCATAGATATTCGCACTCTTTACGATGCTTCACGTTCGTTAGGTGCAAATTTTGTTACCGTAATTTTGCGCGTATTGATACCCAATATTGTCACGGGAATCTTTGGTGCAGTTTTTCTGACAATCGCTTTAGTGCTTGGCGAGTTTGCTTACGCTTCTTTACTGCTGTGGGACACATTCCCGACGATGTTAGCTGTTGCAGGATTATCTGATGCTTCTACCGCCGTCGCCTTGTCTGTTGTAAGTCTTCTTGGCGTTTGGATCTTGCTCAATGCGTTAACTCTCTTCAACAGAAGAGACCGACAGGCTATCCCTATGGGAGGAAAATAATGTCTCAAGTTCAATTGCGAGGGATCCGCAAGGAGTTTGGCAAAACAGTGGCGTTAGATGACTTTAATTTAACGATCCCCGAAGGCACCCTTGTGACCCTGCTGGGCCCATCTGGGTGCGGCAAAACAACCGCTCTGCGCATCATCGCTGGGTTGATTAAAGCTGACCGCGGCCACACACTATTTGATTCAACAGAGATGACCGATACCTCAGCCTCTGCGCGCGATATCGGAATGGTCTTTCAGGCATACAGCCTCTTTCCGAATATGACAGCGAAGGAGAATATTGAGTTTGGACTTCGGGTTCGAAAGGAGTCCGCCGCCTCAATTCGAAAAAAGAGCGCTGAAATTTTGGAAATTACTGGGCTGGGCCAACATGAGGATAAATACCCGCACCAGTTGTCGGGCGGACAGCAACAAAGAGTTGCCCTTGCTCGAGCCATTGTCATCCGTCCAAAGGTTCTACTTCTGGATGAACCACTTTCAGCACTAGATGCGCAAGTCCGAGATCAATTGCGAGATGAGATTCGAAGAGTCCAAAGAGAGTTTGGAATCACCACGCTCTTTGTTACTCATGATCAAGAAGAGGCCATGAGCATTTCTGATCAAGTTGGCGTAATGAATAAGGGTAGTCTGCTCCAACTTGGAACTCCACAATCGGTATACTCACGACCAATTAACCCAACAGTTGCTCGCTTTATTGGAACAACAAATGAGATTCCAATTAAAATCGCATCAGGCAAAGCACAGTTGCTTGATTCAAATTATGAAATTTCTAGCGCTTCAGCTTATTCGCCAAATTCGGTTAATCGAATCGCTTTAGTCCGGCCAGAAGAGATTAAGTTGAGCAAAATAAATAATGAGATGGGAAATGCTCATATATCAACGATTAGCTTTTTGGGGCCGACATCAATCATAGAAGTAACGATGTCGCAGGGCTTAGTTATTAAAGCAACTATGTCATCGAAAGAGGCAGCTACATTTGCAATCAATGAATCAATAAATTTGTCTATCACCTCATCATCATTACTGATTTCCGATTGAAAAATGCGGTATTTCTCCAGATTTGCTAAGTCAGCCCCATTAGATAAAGGTTGGCGAAAGATTGCCCCTGGGCCACAGGAGAAGCATTTCGGATATAACGATGTGTCACCTGCCCAATCTCTGATCAATTTGATTCACATCTCTGACACCCATATCTGCGATGCCCAATCACCTGCACGCGTTGAATACTTAGACCGATTTGCCGATCCGCATCAACCTGTTTCACATCTAATCGGATCTTTAGTCGGGACATATCGCGCCCATGAATTCTTAACGGCTCAGGTGTTAGAGAGCATGATCCAGGTGATAAATTCAATTGAATTTGGACCTATTACTAAAACGCCAATTACTTCGGTTGTCATAACAGGTGATATGACGGATAACGCCCAGATCAATGAGATGAACTGGTTTACCACCTTGCTCGAGGGCGGAAAAATCACGCCAGATAGTGGCGACAATTCCAAATGGGAAGGATTTGGTGGAGAACATTACTCACCTCATTTCTGGAACCCACATGGAACTCCAGCTGGTGAAGTGGATGACTTTCCACGAAAACTCTATGGCTTTCCGGTAATTCCAGAAATACTAGATGCAGCGCGGTCATCCTTTGTTGCAACAGGATTAACGCATCCTTGGCTTACTGTCCACGGAAACCATGATGCATTGCTGCAAGGCACCGTCGCCCCTGATGATCTTTTGCGATCACTCGCAGTATCTTCGGAAAAGATTATTGAACTACCGGACGAGGAAGCTATTCAGGCATTACGACAGGTATCGGAAATAGGCCCCGCGACATATCCAACCCCAACATCGCCTGTCACAATCCCAGCCACACCAGATTTGTTGCGCGATTTTGTGCGACCACATAACTGGGCTTCATTTATTCTCCCTACGCACAGTGCAGGTTCTGATAGTCAAAAGTATTGGCGTAGAGACTTTGATAAAGTCACAATTATTGCATTAGACACAGTTAATCCTTATGGAGGGTGGCAAGGCTCAATTGATCAGCAGCAATTTGAGTGGCTAAAGAGCAATGTTGAGTCTCTGCAAGACCGTTATCTGATTATTACAAGTCACCACCCAGTCGAAGATATTTTCAATGGCTACACACCATACGAACAACCCCGGGTCATTGGTATTGAAATAGAGAGTTTTCTGATGTCACAACCGCAAGTTATTGCCTGGCTTTGTGGACACACCCACCGAAACCGAATTAGCTATCACGGTCTGAATCAAGATCGTGGTTTCTGGCAGATAGAGACGGCATCACTGATTGATTGGCCACAAGAAGGTCGGATCGTAGAAGTATTCTTAGATCAGAATGAAGATATTTTCATAATGCTCACTCAGATTAATCACAATGGAGTTGTCGCATCGGAAATTACTGAATACTCTGTAGATCAAATCAATGATTTAGCAGGGATATCTCGATTGCTATCACTCAATGATTGGCAGCGCCGTCAAGGAAAATTTGCTATAGAAATCAATGAAGGTGAATCAACAGATAGATCGCGACTATTGCGATTACCTAGGCGAATTTAGCCACCGAACAAAGCCCGGAAGAATATTGCACTCAGCTCGATTGGCTAAAGTACTGCAACCGCTGCAGAACAAACTCATTATCTAAAATTAAATTGGTTCCCTCGGAGCTTAAGAGTTAACCGACACCCAATAAACACTCTCGCTATTTCTCTCTAAGATCCCGTACTCGATCATATGTCTACGTAACGCCGCCGTATCAGGGTGGAACTTGGCAATAATCGCATTGAGCTGCTTCTCTGGGTACTTGGTATCAGGGGAGAGTTCAGCTGCGATATGTCGCAGCACTGCAATCTTCTTATTCAACTTCACTGGAATTCTGACCAACGTGCCATCGGCGCGGAAGAACTGTTCGATCTGTTTTGACATAAACTCAAATTTACACTTGATCGGATTAGCAGACACGTCGATTAGTTGAGAGATCTTTTCCTATATTATAAAAAGGTAAAGCGTCAACCCGGTGATCAATCCCTACCTAACACTCCGCATCACAGCTGTTACCTTGCCCAGGATCTCGCAGTTGTTTCCATCGATGGGTGCGAAGTTGTCATTGGCAGGTAGTAGCCAGATCTGGCCGTTCTTGCGTGAGAATGTTTTGACGGTTGCTTCGCCATCGATCATGGCGGCAATTATTTCGCCGTTGTTGCAATCCTTTTGAGAGCGGATCACTACATAGTCTCCGTCGCAGATTGCGGCATCGATCATTGATTCTCCGACAACGCGAAGCATGAATAGATCTCCGCTGCCGACAAGGGATTCAGGTAGCGGGAAAGTCTCTTCGACTTCTTGTTCTGCGGTGATTGGGCCACCGGCTGCGATGCGACCTACGAGCGGGATGTATTTGATCTTATCAACGGGGGTGGAATTCTCTAGCGTCTTTTCATCTGGCATCAGGACCTCTATGGCGCGGCCACGGGTGGCATCGCGGCGGATGAAACCTTTTTTCTCGAGGGACTCAAGCTGGTAGGAAACACTGGCAGTTGAGGTGAGCCCGGCAGCTACGCCTAGTTCGCGCATGGTTGGGGGATAGCCCTGGGTCTCAACGGCTGACTTGATTGCTTCGAGGATCTTTAGTTGGCGCCCAGTTAGGCCATGTGGGCCAGGAGTGTCGGGCAGCTCTGAAACATTGGATTTTTCGCTCATGGGTTAAGAGTAGAACATATTTTCGAGAATGTCGAACATTTGTTCGCTTTCGGGTTGCTTTTTGTCAGTGGTGGGGTGTTTACTATGACATATACGAACAAGTGTTCGAATAGAAGCAGTACCTACAACTTGAAGGAGTAAGACCATGAGCACAGCAACCTTCCCCGCTGGCACATATAACTTCGACCGTCCGTCCGCCGGCTTAACCCGTCGTGGTCGATTAGCGCGCACGCTCTTGGTTCTTTCTCTCTCAGTTGTATTAGGTGCTGGGTTTGCAATGAACGCTGGTGCCGGAGATGCGCTATCAGCAGCCAAAATCAATGGTTCTAGCGAT
>CAMCYS010000021.1 GCA_945885625.1 Bifidobacterium breve
ACAGACAGATACGTACCCACCAAAGCTGCCAACCGACTAACCGTCACAACCACCGAATAGAAATCCCGAAAATCCCCAGCCCGCAAAGTCGTCGCCTGCAAGGCCAAAGTCAGCCCCAACCCAGCGCCCAACATCAGCGCCGCCCAGTCCGTACCTGCCGCCGAGTGCTTATAAATGCGGGTCGCCTGCGTCATTACCCAATTACACCGCAGAAGACTTAGAACCACCTGAACCGTAACGGGGATTAGCACCTAAACCAACGATACCCTTTGACCATCATGAAATACGCCCAACTGATTCGCTTGCTCGTTGCTCGCGAACTAACCCTTCGCTACAAACGCAGCGTTATCGGCATCGGTTGGACCCTTTTAAACCCAATGCTCACCAGCTTTGTTTTGTGGGTCGTCTTCTCTTTTGTATTCGCATCTCGCCTACCAAGTGGCCAGCAGTTTGCGCCATATTTGATGGCAGGAATTCTGCTCTACACCTTCTTTAACCAAGGTTTAATGCAATCTGCTGAATCAATTGCAAGCAACGGTGGAGTATTGACAAAGATCTATGTACCACCACAGATCTTTGCAATCTCTGCAGCGTTAGCAGGCCTCGTTAACTTCTTCATCGGCCTTATTCCACTGGCAATCGTTGTCTTGATCTCTGGCCAAACCCTTGCCTGGACTCTGCCGCTAGTTCTAATCGTCGGAATCTGTCTTGCTTTCTTAACCGCAGGTCTTGGTCTTGCTCTATCCATCATGTTCATTCGCTTTGATGACACTCGCAACATCGTCAACGTCTTGCTGATGATTCTTATGTACTTAACACCAATCTTCTATCCGGTCAGCGTCATGAACAGCACGATGCAAACAATCATCCGCTGGAACCCACTAACTAGCTACCTAGAAATCTTCCGCTGGGCATTTTCCAATAACGCTTTTCCATCAGCCCGCGACTGGATCTTCATGATCGTAACAAGCCTGTTTTCACTATGGCTTGGTACCTATGTCTTCAAGAAGTACTGGCCTAGAACGGTGGCGATGCTCTAATGGCTGTCATCGAAGTTAAGAATGTAAATGTCACCTACCGGGTGCTGATGAACAAAACTGGATCTCTGAAAGAGTTGTTCCGCGATTTTATCCAGCGCAAGGCACGTGTAGTTGATTACCTAGCGCTGCAGGATGTTTCCTTCACCGTTGAACCTGGCGAAGTTGTTGCAATCCTTGGTCGCAACGGTGCGGGCAAATCAACTCTCCTGAAAGTTCTTGCAGGAATTTTACCTCCAACAAAAGGCACATCAAAGGTGGATGGAAAGATCGCACCAATGATCGAACTAGGTGCTGGCTTCCACCCTGAAATGACTGGCGTAGAAAATGTTCTCTTTTACTCGGCACTAATGGGCCGTGAGATTAAGAGCGTTAAGGAGCGCACGCCGGCAATTGGTGAATGGGCTGGCGTTTCAGACCACATGGGTTTCCCGCTCCGTACTTTTTCTTCAGGAATGGTCGCCCGCTTGGCCTTTGCAACCGCTACCGATGAAAAAGTAGAAGTGCTTCTTGTTGATGAAGTTCTATCGGTTGGTGATGCAGATTTTAAAGAGAAGTCTAAGGCTCGCATGCATGAACTAATTAATAGTGGCGCAGCGGTTGTTCTTGTTTCACATGACATGTCTGCGGTTCGTGAACTTGCAACCCGTGCAATCTGGTTAGAACATGGCCATGTAAAGATGATTGGCAACCCAGAAGAAGTTGTTGCCGCTTACGAAGCAAACTAACCATGCGTGTTCTGCATGTTATTGCCCGCCTAAATGTCGGCGGTACGGCCCGATACATCACCCAGCTTGCACATGAATTACCTAAGCACGGCATCGAAACTTTTGTAGCAACAGGATTTGTGCAGGGTGTAGAAGTTGAAGATGAATCAGCGCAATCAATTGATTTAATTAGGATCCCATCTATGGGTCGTTCCATTAACCCAATCAAAGATCACTTCGCGCGCAAGCAACTAGATAAGATCATCGCCGAAGTTAAGCCAGACATTATTCACACCCATACCTTTAAAGCCGGCTATGTGATCCGCATGAAGAAGCAACCGGTTCCTGTTATTCACACATTTCATGGTCACCTGTTGGATGATCCAGAGTTTTCAGGTTTTAAGTCAAAGATAATTGTTGAACTAGAAAGAAAGCTGGCTAAGAAATCCGCAAAGCTGGTAACTGTGGGTCGCCGAGTATCTAAAGAATTACTTGAGAAAAGGATTGGTTACCGCACGCAGTATGTAAATATTCCACCAGGTGTTGTTCCGGTAAATGTGGCACCTAAACAACAAGCGCTAAAGAACTTAAACCTCGAAGATGATGGAAAGCCACTTGTTGGGTGGATCGCACGTGTCACGGGTGTAAAGAATCCAATGCGAGCATTAGAAGTTGCCGATGCAATGCCAGATACTCGTTTTGTAATGGCCGGTGGCGGCGAACTACTGGAACAAGTAAAAGCAGCAGCACCTGCAAATGTGAGTGTCGTTGGTTGGGCAGAGGCCTCAGATCTATTTGGTGCCGCCGACATCATTCTTTCCACCAGCGAAAATGAAGGCATGCCTGTTGCCCTTATCGAAGCCCAGTTAGCTGGCAAGCCAGTTGTAGCAACTGATGTGGGCTCTGTTTCCGAAGTAATCCTTAACCACGAAACCGGCATCGTGACCAACAAGAACGCAGGCTCGATCGCATCAGCAGTTGAATCCCTAGTTTTAAGCAAGACCACTCGAGAAGAGATGGGCCGCTTAGCGATGGCACGCGCACAAGCTCTTTTTTCAGTTGATCGCATGATTGACGCCCACATACAGCTATACAAATCGATTGTGAAATAAGGTTTACCCATGGGCGTATTCATAACAGGCGGTGCTGGATTCATTGGATCCCACTTAGCCGACCACTACGTCGCAGCAGGAGATCAAGTAACAATTTTAGATAATTTCTCAACTGGATCTAAAACCAATATTGTCCACCTTGAAGGCAAGGTAACCATAGTTGATGGCGACATTAGAAATGTTGACCTTGTTGAATCTCTAACTAAAGATACCGATCTTGTCCTGCATATGGCTGCTGCACTCGGTGTCAACACAATTCTTGAATCTCCGCTTGAATCGATGAGCACCAACATCATCGGTAGCGAAGTTGTTCTAAATGCAGCCGCTAAGTTCAATAAGCGAATCATTATCGCTAGCACCTCTGAAATCTACGGCAAGAACCCAAAGCAACCATTATCTGAAACAGATGATCGCGTTGTTGGTGCCCCACAAAAGATCCGCTGGACATACAGCGATGCAAAGGCAATTGAAGAAGCCATGGCTTTTGCATTGCATCAAGAAAAGAAGTTGCCTGTAACGACTGTTCGCTTGTTTAACACAGTTGGACCACGCCAAACAGGTCACTACGGAATGGTTGTTCCGCGATTTGTGCGCGCAGCACTGAAGAATGAACCAATCACAATCTACGGTGATGGAACCCAATCACGAGTCTTTTGCCATGTGGCAGATGCGGTTCAAGCAATTGCAACTATGGCAGCCACAGCTTCAACAATCGGCGACGTCTATAACGTCGGCGGTACCGGTGAAGTAACCATCAAGCAGCTAGCAGATCAAGTTCTAGCTATTACTGGATCACAATCTGCAATTACCTACACGCCATATTCAGATGCATACCCAGCAGGGTTTGAGGATATCCAACGCCGAGTACCTGATATCTCAAAGGTTAAGTCAGCTATCAACTGGGCACCAACCAAAGATTTGAAACAAATAATTAGCGATATCGCGGGTTTTTAAATACCTTCTGCGCCTGCAATGGTGCCGGTGCAATCAAAAACATACCCAGATGCCTTTATTGCCGCATCACTAACGCCATCATGCTTAGTTACAACGACTGCAATGTCATGTGCGGTTAACGGAGCTGAAGTTTCGCCTCGCCAGTTGCCCACCAAATCATCATGCCAAACAACAATCGCACCTTGTTCTCGCAGTAAATCGATCACGGCGACTGCTGGGGTCTCACGAGTATCGGCAACATTAGCTTTGTATGAGACACCAACTACAACAACTGACTTACCCGCAATAGATCCACCTGCGCCAACAACCACACGCTTAACAACATATGCCGGCATTGCAAGGTTTACTTCATTTGCACGTTTGATAAATGTTGCAGGCACACCAACTTCATTTGCAACATGTGCCAAGTAACTTGGATCAACAGGAATGCAATGCCCACCAACACCAGGGCCTGGATTAAATGTCATAAAGCCATATGGCTTAGTTGCTGCTGCCTCAATTACCTCACGACTAGAAATACCTAAAGCATCAGAGATCTGAGCAAACTCATTGACCAATGCAATATTTACTTGGCGGAAAGTATTTTCAAATATTTTTGCTGCTTCTGCGACCTCAGGTGATGAGACTTCAATTATCGAATCACAGAAGGTTGAGTAAAATTCACGAGCCTTTGCGACAGCTGCCGGTGTAAGTCCACCAATTAAACGTGGAGTGTTCTTAGTTCCCCATTGGGTATTGCCTGGATCCACACGTTCAGGTGATGAAGCAAACAAATGCTCCACGACAGATACACGAGAAGCTATCTCATTTCGCAAGGTTCCAGGGTAACTTGTTGATTCATTAATGATTAATGCAGGAGTCTGGACATTCTGATTTATAAGTTCTGCAGCTGCGTGAACATATGACAAATCGGGATTTCGCTTTTCATCCAGCGGGGTAGGAACTGCAATAACAATAACATCTGATCCTTCAATTACGGAGGCTTCGCTGCTTGCCTTGTAGGAACCCTTGGCAATAAACCCCATTATTGCCGCATCAGTAATACCTTCGATATGGGAGTAGCCTAGATTTAACTGATTTACCAAAGATTCATTGACATCAAAGCCCACAACGCTATGCCCGGCATCTGCTGCGCCAACGGCAATTGTCAGGCCCACATAACCTTGACCAATAATACAAATTCTAATGAGTTTTCGACTCCTGCGCTAAAAATTCCCTTTAACCTGACCGTAACACATCAATCTGACTTTCGGAAAACAAAATCTCCTAAACTCTCTGCGGTGCCGGTTTCGGTAATGACTCTAATTCGTCCCTGTGCGTATCCAAATGGAACTCGGGTCGTAATCTGTGTAGAACTATCAACAGTAAAGGTTGCAAAAATCCCTGCGAAGGTCACACTAGTAACATTCACAAAATTTGACCCTCGTAAAACTATTGCATCATTTGGTTTTCCATTATTTGGTGTGAAGCTGGTCAATACTGGAGGTGGAAGAATGTTGAGGTCACTGGCGGTTCGTACTTGACCCCAAGGAGTAGTTACTATCAATTTTCCTGTCGATGCTCCAGTGGCAACCCGAACAATTAGTGAGGTCGAAGACTTGGAAACAATCGGCAATTCTAAATTGTTTAATTCTACTTTCGATGTTTGCCCTAAATTTGCCCCCAAGATAGTGACAGCAGTTCCCGGGACTGCAGTATCGGGGGAAAAGCCACTAATTGTCGGTGGAAACCTTAGAGTAAATATCTGTGAACTAATTGAAGTGCCAATAGGATTCGAAACTCTCACGTTAGCTGTCTCGAAACCAGAGGGTACTTGGGCAATAATCCGATTTGAACTTACCACAGAATATGTCGCACTTGTTGACCCAAATTGAACACTCGTTACATCTACAAAATCAGAACCTGAAATTTCTACATTGGCTCCTGCTAGTCCCTCACTTGGAGATATTGAAGTAATTCGAGGAATTACCCGCGTATCAATGGTTCCAGTCCCACTATCTAGACTAAATCCTATGATATTTCTAGCTCTAAGCTTGATGTTATAAACCTTACCTGATTGCAGGCCACTCCAAATATAAATTGGGCTTCGAATAATTCTTTGCTTATTCGGTTGATAATCCCACCATGATCCCCAAGAGTTGCCTCCATCGGCCGAAATGGCGTATTGGTAGTTCACTAAAAAGGTCTCTCCAAATGTTGATGTCGAAAAATTCACCGTGGCTTCGCCATTGAGATATGTGTAAGTGGTTATCTGAGGAGCGGATGGGGGCATGTTTACTGTTAAGGCATCCGAAGTAGCGCCGGGGCTTGCCCCCTCCGATGCACGTAACTTTATTTTATATGTTTTGCCGTCATCAAGATTTGAAACGATAAAACTTCGAGAAGACGGTGAAATACCAGAATCGACCCAAGGCCCATAAGTGTAGGAACTACCGTCAGTACTTGAAGCCAGACTGTATTCATATTTTGAAATACTTGGGAAACTGGCGGCTAGGGGCTGCACAAAGCTAATTGAAAAACTTCCATTGCTAGATTGAGAAAATAAGGACACAGGCTTTGGAACTGATGTAGCAATAACTTCATAGTCAATGGAATACTTACCAACTGAAGAATAGGACGAGTAGCCTGTAGAAAGCGGGTCCAAGGCACCTGTGCCAGAAACTTTAACGTACCAGATTCCCGAAGTAAGACGAGTTTCTATTTGGGCATTTAATCCAGCAGCCGTTCCATTAGAGTTGCGAGAGACAGGTGGATTGACGGTGGAGACCAATGTTCCCGACTGATTATACAACTCTAACTGGATGTCGAGATTCGGATGTAAAGTCAGGTAGTTAGAAGCATTGAAGGTGAAATCTGAGTTAGAAACTATAGTAAATTTGAAGAAATCTGAGTCGGAATTCGCTCCCACAACTCCTTGAAAAGTTCCTGAGCTACTTGAAATCTCTTCAGCCGAGTTAATGTTCGAGCCAAAATCATCAATACGAATTGGAAGACCCGTCAGGGCCATGGCTTCGAAATCGTCATTTGAAGTCGAGTTTTGGTAGGACCCAGTTCTTCGGCCATTAGCGTATTCGTTAATACTCCATTGGCTAATTGAGACCCCGTATGATGTGCCCATAATGGGGGCCCATAAACGGTTGGAGTGACCTGGGTAGTAACTAACACTTGTAGTCCCATCGTGGTCTAAGCCTACTGAGTGACCCACTTCGTGTGACACAATAAAAGCAGTGTCTTCAGGAGTGAGGGTAAACCCTTGTGAGTGACTGGCAAAATTCCAGACTGGTGCACCCAAATTCACGCCTGATTCCCAAATTGAGTTAAAGAGGCTCATATAGGCAACTCCGCCACAACGACAACGTGCAACTTGAGTATAGTCGCTAGAGATGTGAGCGGTCATACCATAGGCCGTGTCTGCATTACTTGATCTAGTTAAACCATTAATCCCTGGGTTCTCAGTAGTTACGTCAACATCAAGCCCTGCAAAGTCTTCAGAAACGTCACGCCACACTTCGGTTATATAGGCGTTCTCAGCAGTTGTAAAATTCTCAAAATCGTTATCCAATGAGAAGCCTTGCATCGAGGTTATTGAATTCCAGTAATTAAACCACCAGTTGGAAGGAGAAATCTCAGTTGTCTCGAAATTCAGGAATATCTTTCTCGAAGATGTTGGAGATGAGTGCAGTATAACCGGCGAATTTCCAGAACTTTGAATCGCAGCTTTCGCAGAAAGCGACCTAATGATGTCCCTATTGGCTTTACTGGGAGCACCGAGTAGGGAACGATCCTCGATAAATTCAAGTCCACACACATCCCGCTTTATTTCCGGATCGTTAGAATTCATGCTCTTTTGAAAACTTGAAGCAAAGCTTGATGGTGACTCGGCGAATCGTTTTGAGCAAAGACTTGATGGTTCAGCAAACACATCTGTGAAAGGCAACAAGAGAAAGAGCAAGAAGAGAGGTGCAGACAGGAGTAGGGTTCTTAGGACACTTCTTTTTATCTCCACGAACTATTTATACCATGGAGTTAACATCTTTCAGGCGCTTTAACATCAAAAATTCGAGGCATTCCCCTCGATGGTAAGTAGTCACCCCTTAAATGATCAGTCACTTTTGCCCCAATGGCGAAAGTCTCTCTAAATTCTTTTTAGCAAGAGCCACCTGCGCAGGATCCCCATTCCCACTTAACAGGACCCAGCAGTCATAGCAGTCAGGATTTTTCTCGACGGAATCCGCCAAGATTGCAAGCGCATCACCACGGAGATTGTTGTCAAGGAAAATACGGGCGACTAGCAATGACCTTATCAAACTATAATTTCCTGAATACGCCGAAGAAGCTAAAGTATCTTTGCTTCCGCTCGATATTCCCGCAAGAAGTTTTTTGTCACTATTGACTTCCGGTCTCATTATCAGAAAAACGGTGGTAAAAATTATGAGAATTATCATGAAGCTAAAATAGCTTGAAGTCTGAGTCTTAGAATTGACAGGTAAGGACGTTCCAAAATGCGAAGGTTCTGCTCGAGTGATTGTTCGTAATTTATAGTTGAAAATTATCCCAATCAAAGACCATCCCCAAGCATAAACAGCGATGTTTATTGGATTAATCAAAATGGCTAATGTGAATACGCAAATACTGATAACTACAGAAATCAAAAAGACACTATCAACGAGTGAATGCTTTATCAGTCTTCCAATTCTAAAGAAAGTAAGAATCAGAATCAGAGACGCGAGAATGCCAAGGGCAAATCCGCCGTTTGCAAACTCATTGAGAACAAAATTGTGAGCTGAGTCGACAGTTATTCCTGTTCGCCGAGAGACTGCCTCTTGATCACGTCCTCTTAGGTACCAATCAGCAAAAGAATCTAACCCACCTCCAAAGATTGGATTTTGTGAGCCAATTCTTATGGCTGCTCTGAAATAATCCAATCTATAGAAAACACTTTCCTGAAGAAAAGTTAAACGAGCCAGGGATCCATTCTGAAGATGATTTAGTAAAATCACACCAATAAACGCGAAGCACGAGATTAAAAGAACTAAACGCTTTATCTTTTTTTGCATTCCAGAGAATAAAAATGAAAGAAAAAAAATTATAGCTGCATATAGAACACCTTGAAAATTTCCAATTAGAAACAAAATTGGCATTTCGATTGCAATCAAAATCGGGAAAAATAGCGGGCTATACAATCTCTCTTTCTTGAAAAGAGCCACAACTGGATAAATTAATGCAATAGACAGTAATGTTGAAAAGTGATTTGAGTTTCCAAGCGTGGCCGAGATATCTTCAAAATTTCGATTCCATTTTATCGGATCTAAATCGAAGTATTGCAACCACCCGTAAATAGCTAAAAAAGCACCAGTCCCAATATACAGAGCTTTGAATGAGTCGACGTAACGCCGACTTTGATCAATGGATGCGCAGTAAAAAAAGAGAATTACTAGAAAAACTCTGGTCAAGAAGCCGTTATTCCTACCAAACACCCCATAAATCTGTTGGGTGAAATTTGAGTTTGAAAATAGCACACTTAAGAAACTCCAAACGATCCAGAGAATCATGACAATGGAAATATCCTTTGATATAAACTGAATATTTCTGAATCTTCCAATAAGCAAAATAGACAGTGCAATGCTAGCAACAATACCTAATAAAAAGAATTTTGGTAAACTGACAGGCTCAAAAAAATAATTGGGGGCAATGATTGTTGAGATGGCAAAAAGTGAAATTGGAATAAGAAGTAAACTGAAGCTTAGTTCCGTTCTTGGCAATTGTGCTTTATCTTTTCGCATTTTTGGTTCCAAACATCTTTAGAGAGAAAAAGCCAGGGCCCGACGATTATACGCCGGGCCCTGGCCTTTATTGCTCGGTTAATTAGGCGATTATGCCTTTACCTTCTTCTGGATCTTGATTACTAGGTTTGTTAGAGATGTGATCTGCTTCTTTAGAGCATTGATCATCTCTGCTACCTGAGCAGATAGAGCAGCTACTGCATCTGCAGCATCTTGTGCTGCAGCTGTTGCTGCATCTGCTGATTCTGCTGCAGCGTTAGCTGCATCAGTTGCTGCGTTAGCTGCATCAGTTGCTTCGGCTGCTGCGTCTACTGCAGAAGTCGCAGTGTCAATTCCGCCACCAACAACAATTTTTGCCGTTCCAACAACTCCGCCTGAAACAGCTGTAACAGTTGCCTCATTAGGAGTTGGTGAAGCAACAAATGTTGCATCTGTGTCTAGTGATCCACCTAGAGTTGTTGTGTCTCCACCAAGTACAGCGTTTCCGTTACCTGATACTGCAAGAGCCACTGTTGTTCCGTCTGGTGAAATTAGGCCATTAGCATCCTTAAGTACTACATCTACTGTTGTAGTTCCGGAAACTGGCAAATCACTCGCTGTGACCTTGACTTCAACTGAAGCTACAACGCTGCTTGAGCAGACATATGTCACAGTATTTGAGGTGATTATCTGAGTCGACGAAGCACCTGCTGCTGCAGCAACTGAATCGTAACCGTAAAGCGTGATTTCCAGAGACTCAGCACGAGTTGAGGCGCAATCAACATCGATTGAACCACGGCTTGAGGAGACAAGTGCATCTGCACCAGCTGTTACAACAGTTGCGTATGCGTTGCTTCCGCCACGACCTGTAACTGTTGCTCCGTTACCCTTCGATGAAACGATCTTCATGTCAGCAGCAGATGCATCTGTGATGCTTGTTTGAACTTTACCTGTTGCGGCTGCATCAGACCAGTTATCGTAAGGAATTGTATTTCCGTCAGCGTCCTTTGCAAGGATATTGATTGCATCTCCTGTATTCGCAGCAGAAGTGGCTGATGCGAAGTAAGAGTTAGTAAGTGTCAATGACGCTAGCGCTCCGTACCAAGTGAAAGGTGCAGAAATTGAGATTACAGACGTTCCGTAAGTGATAACTGCAGTTACTGTTGCAGCACCCTTTTGAACATTGTCTCCACTTAGGTCTACTAATGTCACTCCAGCACCAGGCGTAGCGGCAACACCTGGAGCAGTTCCAACTGTTCCATTTGAAGTGTTAGACAAGAATCCCTTTGTCGTTGAAAGGAATACTGATGATGGGGTGACTGCAGCATTGAGTCCATTGCGAATATTTAGGCAAACTACAAATGCGCTTGTAGCATCACCATTCTTGAAGTATCCACTTGTGCGTGCCTTAGCTGCAATTGCTGTCTTGTGAGTTGCAGACGCTGCCGCTGTACAGAAACCTGCAGCATCAGCCTGGCGAACGATTGTCATTGAAGAGAACTCAGTGCTCAACGCACCAACAGTTGTTGCTGCTGAAGTGACTGTCAAAGTAAATGGCAGATCCCATGAAGCAGAAGCAAAACCTTCATTACAAGCTGCTTGATAAACCTTGATTAAGCCAGTGTAGGTACCAGCAGTTGCTGGCGCAGTGTAAGTCACTGAGTTGGTTGTATCTGCAACTAGTGCAACACTCTTGATTGTTGTGTTATTGATCATCAATTTAGCACAATCAGCAGTTGTTGCCGCTGCGTCAGTGATTACCTTGAAGTCAAGATCTGAACCAGCTGGAACAGTCAAAGCACTGATTGAGGTCGCAATTACACCAGATGTGTAGCTCACTCCTGGCGCAGTTGCGCTAGTTGCTGCGTTTAAAGCAACTGCTGAATATGCAGTTCCTGCAGCAGCATCTACGTCAACTGTAGTTGTTCGGCTTAGAAAAGCAGTTGAAATTACCGCTGAGGCCGGTGCTACCGATGTCAAGACACCGAAACCCAACGATGCAACTGCAACAAGCGCTACGCGCTTGAAAGTTGTCTTTGTAGACATTTGTTTCCTTTCGATTAGTCGAGATCAGGAATTTCCTAATCTCGGCTTTGGGCCAAAAATGCCTTCTCATATGTCATGAGAGAGCCTTTTTCACCCGATTCGATGAATCGCACGTGCTGATTCACCAAATTCCCCACCGTGTATCCGGACGCGGCGAGGAAACCTATTTATTTGTTTGTCACCTGCA
>CAMCYS010000022.1 GCA_945885625.1 Bifidobacterium breve
TGTTTCTACCGGTTGGCTAGTAATTCATAGCGCACCTTCTGCTTTGCGTACCCATATTGATTGGGCGATCAAAGACATTTTGGGCAAATCGGTTCAGATTCAATGGCGCCCGCAACCAAACTTCATTGGCACTTATCGCACTGAGATAACGTGGCGCGATTTAGCAGGAAACGCCGCGAAACTCTGTAGCGCACTATCTAGTTGGCATTACTTACGTTTTGAGATTTTTGAAGCCACCAACAATGAAGGCGAACTATTTAGATATCTGCCAGAACTCGGCATCCTGCGCAATCAAACCGATGGGGCTGGCAACATTTTGCTAACAGATTCAGTAGTTGTTAATGCGCTGAGTAATTCATTCGAGGAAGATGAATTACGAAATACACTTAATCGGATCCTGGGCAAACCTTGGGAAGATGTGCTCGAGCCTCTGCGAGCTATTGATCAGCGAGAGGTGGCTCCGTTACAAGCCATCTAGAGTCTTTAGGTATCTCGATAAATTAAGTAGACTAAAGAAATGAGCCAAAACTTAGACAATAACAAAGTAACCAGCGAGCGTAATAAAGGCATTTTCTTAATTGCCGCCGCCATAATTCTTGCTATCGCTCTCGGCGGTGGACTTATGAAGGTGGGCGCGGGTTTTGCATCGCGCGCAAGTGATGGCATTACAGTTACTGGTTCTGCCAAAGTCGAAGCAACTGCAGATAACGCAGTTTGGACTTTATCTGTTTCGCAGTCATCACCAACAGTTAGCACGGCCGTATCAAAGGTCGCCGATGGCGTAAAGGCGCTATCTGAGTATTTAACTTCTGGTGGAGTAGCTGATAACCAAATTACTTTAGGGGCGGTTTCGACCTATGCAAACGAAGAATATTCAAATGGCAATAACACCGGGCGCATACTTTCATACCGCGCTAACCGCGATGTAACAGTACGCACTGAAGATGTGCAGCTAGTCTCAAAGTTGAGCCAAAGCATTGGTGACTTGCTACAAACCGGAGTCCCAGTAAATAACTATGGTCCGCAGTACTACATCTCAACACTTTCCGAACTTCGCCCCAAATTGTTGGGTGAGGCAATGAAAGATGCACGAGTACGTGCCGAATCGATTACTAAAGCAGTCGGTGGCTCAGTAGGAGCTGTCATTAATGTCAAGAGTGGGCCATTTCAAGTGACCACTCAAGATTCAACCCAAACTTCTGATTACGGTGCTTATGACACCAGCACAATTACCAAGACCGTTACTTCAACAGTATCGGTAACTTTTAAAACCAAGTAACAAATTATTTAAAGCGGGATATTGCCGTGGTTGCCTCTGCGATGAGGCGCTGCGGCAATCGCTTTTGCTAGTGCACTTCTAGTTAGCGCTGGCTCGATGATTTCATCAACTGCGCCAATTTCAATGGCGCGCTCCACACCACCAGATACCCGATCATGTTCGGCTGCTAGCTCAAGTTCCATAGATTCGCGTTGATCTTGCGGAATATCAGCTAATAACCGGCGATGCAGAACACGAACGGCAGCAACTGCGCCCATTACTGATACTTCAGCAGTTGGCCAAGCAAAAACTCTAGTTGCGCCGAGAGATTTCGAATTCATAGCAACATATGCACCGCCATAAGCTCGACGAGTAATTAGAGTCACGCGAGGAACAACTGCTTCGCCGAATGCATGCAGCAACTTAGCGCCACGTCGTACTGCGCCTTCCCACTCTTGACCAGCGCCTGGCAAGAAGCCCGGCACATCGGCAATTACAATTAGTGGAATACCAAATGCATCACAGGTGCGGACGAATCGCGCAGCTTTTTCGGCAGCTGATGAATCAAGCACACCGCCTAAGTGTTGAGGATTATTTGCCACGACACCAACAGTGCGCCCGCCGAGGCGACCTAAGACCGTAGTCATATTTTCTGCCCACATTGGCAATAGTTCCAACTTCTCGGCTTCAGAATCGAGAATGGCATCAACCAATGGATGTACTTCGTAGGCACGTTTAGCCGCAGCTGGCACATAGCCTGCTAAATCTTTATCAACTAAGTCAGTGCTTAACAAACCTTGATCAGCAAATAGTGAAGTTAAGTCACGAATCTCAGCGAAAGCTTCTTCTTCGCTATGGGCAATCACGTGTGCAACACCGCTGTTCTTGCGATGTGCATCAGGGCCGCCCAGTGTTGCGATATCAATTTTCTCACCAGTAACACTCTTGACGACATCAGGGCCAGTAACAAAAATTCGTCCGTTCGGCGCTAAAACCACTACATCAGTTAGCGCTGGGCCGTAAGCACCGCCACCAGCAGTTGGGCCAAGTACCAGTGATAATTGCGGAATTCGACCACTTGCGGTGATCATTGATTGAAAAACTTCACCGAAAGCGCTTAGTGATGAAACTCCATCTCGTAATCGCGCGCCACCACTGTGCCAAATACCAATAATTGGCAATTGGCTGCCCATCGCAGATTTATACGCTTCCACGATTACATGTGCGCCATCAGCTCCAACTGCGCCGCCTTGTAGTGTCGCATCGGATGCAAAAACTACAACTCGATTGCCTTTTATTTCCCCGCTAGCTGCAACCATTCCACAATCAGTGCGGGGGATAAGTAGTTCGAATTTTCCGTTATCCAATAATTTTGCGATGCGAACTTCAGGATCGCGCTCGTCGATCGTCATTTTAGTCAACTGACTTAAAGACTAATACGACGTTGTGTCCACCAAAACCGAAAGAATCATTAAGCGCTGCAATATCGCCACTTGGTAGAGCGCGTGGTTTATCACGGACAACATCGACGGTAACGGCTGGATCAAGATTTTCAATATTTATTGTTGGTGGTGCTAAACGATCTTGAATTGCTTTTACTAGAAATACCGATTCGATCGCACCTGCGCCACCGAGTAAATGACCGGTCATCGATTTAGTTGCCGAAACTGCTACGTGGTCGGCATCTGCGCCCAGTGCTAAGCGAAGCGCATTCGCTTCAGCAACATCGCCAGCAGGTGTTGAAGTTGCATGTGCGTTTAAGTGCACTACATCTTTAGTTGAGATGCCAGCATTCGCGAGTGCAGTTTTGATGGCTCGCTGAACCCCAATGCCATCAGGATCTGGTGCTGCAATATGGAAACCATCTGAAGTTAAACCTTGCCCAGCAATCTCACAATAAATTTTCGCACCACGAGCTTTAGCGTGTTCATATTCTTCGAGAATTAGAACTCCGCCACCTTCGCCCAAAACAAAACCATCACGATCAAGGTCATATGGTCGCGAAGCACGTTCAGGAGCATCGCTACGAGTTGAGAGTGCTTTCATCGCCGCAAAGCCAGCCATCGGGAGGGCGTGAATCGCAGCTTCAACGCCACCGCTTATAATTACATCAGCGCGATTATTGCGAATCATTTCAAAGGCATAACCAATTGCTTCAGCCCCTGATGCACACGCACTGACTGGGGTGTGAACACCAGCTCGGGCTTTGAATTCCAGACCAACATGTGCCGCTGGGCCGTTAGGCATCAACATTGGCACTGTGTATGGGCTAACTGAGCGAGCCCCTTTTTCTTTCAAAACATCATACTGATCAAGCAGAGTTGTTACCCCGCCAATGCCTGAAGCAATTACGACGCCTAGTCGTTCATTGTCAACTTCTGGCGAGCCAGCATCTTTCCAAGCTTCACGCGATGCAATTACGGCAAATGCTTCAGAGCGATCTAATTTGCGAAGTTCAACTCGTTCCATAACTTCACTTGGGTCAACCGCTACTCGGGCAGCAAAGTTAACCGGAATCGTATTTGCCCAATCTTCGGCAAGAGTGCGAACACCACTCTTACCTGCGAGCAAGGCAGCCCAAGTACTTGACGCATCGCCCCCAACGGGAGTTGTTGCGCCAAGTCCAGTTACGACTACGCGTCGTTGGGCTGACATCTTTACTTATGCTCCGCAGATGATTAAGCAGAAGCCTTCACGATGAAATTAACTGCATCGCCAACAGTTTTAAGTTCGGTCACCTGATCGTCAGGAATCTTCACGCCAAAGCGCTCTTCGGAAGCAACGACAACTTCAACCATGCTAAGTGAATCTACTTCTAGATCATCTGAAAAATTCTTATCTAGCTCGATAGATGCAGCTGGAATACCGGCAACTTCTTCAACGATCTCTTTCAGGCCAGCTAATACATCTGCTTGGGTTAGTGCCATTTCTTTATGTCCTTCACTTTCGGTAAACGGGTTTTGATCGGTAAGGCGCAATTGTCTAACAAAAACGCTCTTACTTACGAGTATGAGCACACTTTGCGGTCAAATTTATGGCAATTGCACTACTTGTCCCGCGTAAACGAGACCTGCGCCATATCCAATAATCAAGGCAAGGCCACCACTTAATTCGGGATGCGCCTCAAGCAAAGCATCCATTGCAAGTGGAATTGATGCCGAAGAAGTGTTGCCATTTGTTTTAATGTCATCAGCAATTACGACCGATGCTGGCAACTTCATCTCTTTTGCCATCGTTTCAATGATTCGAAAATTTGCTTGATGCGGAATAAAAGCTGCCAGTTGATCGCCATTAACCCCAGCAGCTTCAAGAGCTTGCAAGCCAATTTTGCTCATTGAATAAACTGCCCAGCGAAAAACGGTTTGACCTTGTTGGGAAATATTTGGCCAACCCAGATCTGTAACACCTTTAGTTGGCGAATTTTTGAAATCAGTCCAAGCTGGATTTAACAAAATAGCGTCGCGTGATTCAGCATCAGAACCCCAGATAGCAGGGCCAATTCCAGCGTCTTGGGCTGGGCCAATCACAACTGCGCCAGCTCCATCGGCAAAGATAAATGCAGTCGCACGATCATCAGGGTCGGTAAAGTCAGATAATTTTTCAGAACCAACCACTAAAACATTTTTAGAAGTCCCACCCGCAATCAAATCTTTTGCCATAGCAACGCCATAACAGAAACCGGCACATGCAGCACTGATATCAAAGGCCGCAGCTTTAGGATTTCCCATTTGCTGAATTAGCGCAGTTGCCGCACTTGGCGCTTGAAACTCATAGGAAATAGTTGCCAGAATTACCGTATCAATATCAGCAATTGTTAGATTGGCTCGCTTAAGTGCCATTTCGCAGGCAGCTTGCGCCATGCTCACAACGCTTTCATCAGCACCCGCAAACCGGCGAGTTTCAATACCGGTACGTTGCTGAATCCACTCGTCGCTAGATTCAATGCGATCGACAATTTCAGAGTTAGGTACTTGTCGTTTAGGACGATAAGTCCCTACTGCGAGAATTCGTGAATTACTACCGGTTTTTACGTTGATACTCATTTGTGTTTCTCCGCAAACTCTTTAGCTGCTGCCAAGTCGGCAGGAGATTTAAAAGCAAAACTCTCGATCTCAGGTGCTGCTCGCTTTAGTAACCCAACTAAAGTTCCAGCTGGAGCCAATTCAATTACGCCAGTAATGCCAAGTTCCTGCAGGCTTTTCATGCAGAGATCCCAACGCACCGGACTCGCAACTTGGCTAATTATGCGCTCAAGTACTTCCTCACCATCAACTACAGCAAAGCCATCGCGGTTTGAAATTATTGAAGCAGTTGGATCAGATGGCGAAATGCTCGCTGCGCTTCTTGCCAATACTTCCTGCGCAGATGACATAAATCTAGTGTGAAAAGCACCAGCTACAGACAGTGGGCGAATTCGAGCTCCAGTCGGGGGATTATCGGCAAATAGTGATAGTTCGCTGATTAATCCAGCCGCGACAATCTGGCCAGCACCATTGTCATTTGCTGCGACCAGCCCTAGCTTTAGAATTGCATCAAGAACTTCTTCGCGATCCCCGCCTAACACAGCGGACATGCCAGTTTTTTCTAAGCTAGCAGCTTTAGCCATGGCATTCGCGCGATCATTTACAAAACGTATTGCCTCGAATTCACTTATTACCTCTGCAATGGCAGCTGCGGTAATTTCACCAACGGAATGTCCAGAAACAACCGGAGCTGAAATACCAAGTAAGTTTGCTGCGATTAACCCAGTTGCCACAATTAACGGTTGAGCATTTGCGGTATCTCTAATTTCATCGGCATCGGCAGTTGTGCCCAGAGTGACTAAGTCTTTGCCAATTAATTCAGACCAGCGAGAGATGGATTCGGCGCAATCACTAATTTCTAACCAAGGCGTTAACATGCCTGGCGTTTGAGCACCTTGACCAGGTGCGATGATTGCTAACACAAGCTAAATATTAGGTGATGTTGCAGGTACTACCGAGTAACGAGCCAGATTTGCGCTGTGTGCTCAGGCACCTTAATTGTTGAGCCGGGCTGAGCTATTACTGGTTCGTATGTAGCAGTTTCTCTCGATGCATCGAAAATGCAACGGTAAGCAGTTGCCCACTTTTCCGCTGGCAATTTAAATTCATACTCAACGCGATCGGAGTTGAAATTTAACAGCAGTGCTCGCTCAGCTGAAACTTCAATATATACCGAGAGCGTGCGAGTCTCGGAATTTTGCCAATGATGGTCGATCATTTCTTCGCCAGTTAAGTTAAACCAAGCTAAATCTTTACGTTGAGTACCTAGATCGACTTCACCGGTATAGAACTTACTTGTGACATCAGATAAGTAAGTCTTGCGAATATTAATTAGCTCACGGAAAGCATCCTTCATATCTGCTGCTTCTTCATCTAAATCCCATGGCTGCGCCCAAGGATTCTCGCCCCCGCTTACCGAATAGCCGTTATTGCAGCCATTTTGGGTGCGGTTTACTTCATCGCCCATACTTATCATCGGCACGCCAGCCGATAGAAGCAAAGTGGCCGCCATAGATTTCTTAAGTGATTGACGAATATGTTTAATTCCTAAGTCAACCGTTTCGCCTTCGACGCCAACATTCCAGGACTTATTTGAGGAATGTCCATCGCGATTGTTTTCACGGTTTAATTCATTATGTTTCTCGTTGTAAGAAACTAAGTCTCGCAACGTGAATCCATCATGGGCTGTTATGAAGTTGATTGAGGCAGTTGGGCCGCGGTGATAAAAGATGCCACTTGAACCACTGATTGCTGATGCGATATCACTTACGCCTTCGCCATAACCACGTGCCAAGTCACCTAACCAGAATTGCCGGACACTATCTCGGAAAAAATCATTCCATTCGCGCCATGGATAAGTAAATTCGCCCAAGCCATATCGAGTTACATCCCAAGGCTCAGCAATCATTTTACGATCACGCAACACTGGTTCCGCGGTAATTGCTGCAAATAATGAGGAATGACGGGCACTTTCATCTTTAAAGAGCGCCGTTGCTAAGTCAAAGCGGAAACCATCGACACCAATAACATCTGTCCACCAACGCAATGAATCTATGATGAAACGAACAGAGTGGGGTTTAGCAGCAGCGAGTGTGTTTCCGCAACCAGTTAAATCCAAGTAAGTGCTCTCTTTAGTGTGGCGATACCAATCTCGATTATCAATTCCTCGGAAACTAAGGGTTGGCCCGCTTATGCCAGCTTCAGCAGTGTGGTTGTAAACAACATCGAGAATTACTTCGATACCAGCGCTATGTAGTTGCGCAACTGCCCACTGTAATTCGCCAACTGCATCATCGGTTGCGGCATATTGCGGGTGCGGCGAGTTGAAGGACAGAGTGTTATAGCCCCAATAGTTCTGCAGGCCACGTTCAGCCGTGGTTGGTTCAGAGATAAAAGCTTGTATCGGTAATAGTTCAAGAGCGGTAATACCTAGACTCTTTAAGTGTGCGATTGTGCTCGGGTGGCCCAGGGCTCTATATGTGCCACGTTCTTCGGCTGGAATATTTAAATTATTAGCAGTTAGACCACTTACATGTGCTTCATAGATATAGGTATGCGCCCAGCGATGATCAATCCGATTTAGCTGACGTGGTTTGTAATCAGTTACAACCGAGAACGGAACTTTGCCGGCGCTGTCCCGAATATCGCGAATAGTTAAATCGCCATTGCCCCAGCCATCTTTACTTTGATGTCCGTAAATTTCGGGCACGTACTGCAGTTCACCAGAAAGTTGATGTGCGTAAGGATCGATAAGAAGTTTCGCTGGGTTAAATCTTAAATTCTGTTCTGGAATCCACGGTCCATGAATTCGATAACCATATTTTTGTCCCGGACGTATTCCAGCTAAGTAGCCATGCCAAATCGGACCATTGCGATGACTTAATGAGTAACGTGACTCAACTAGTTCGCCCGCAATTTCATCGAATAAACAGAGTTCGACTGCGTCGGCCGCGGATGTCCAGATCGCGAAGTTTGTACCTTCTTCGGTGACTGTTGCTCCGAGATATCTGGGATCTGCTGGCAACATGGGGCTATCTTGCCTGAATTACAGATTTTTCGCCTCTCGCTATGAGATTTTTATTTCAGAAATTTCGGCTCTTTCCAGATCTTGGTACTGAATAAATCTTGGTGCCAATATTTCGGCTCCAACTTGATTAGATTTACGGCTAATGAATGAGCGAACCGCTTCGATAACCATAAGCGCTAAGGCAGCAGGCAATAAGTCGACGCTGCGTTTTAAGAACCAAGGGGTTCCATTACGGAGCATCCAGATCACCGAGTGCTTTTTACTGCGCTTAATCTCGCTATCCACTTCGATTTCCGCAATCTGGAATCCGTGATCCGAAATCAATTTTCTGAATTCAAGCGCAATACGTTGATGTCCGATTTTACTCGGATGCATTCGATCAATATGCCAATTAGATAAATCATAAATATCAACTATTTTTCTCGTATCAAGTAGAACTGCGCCAAATTCTCTTGCGACAGCGGTAGTTACCGCGTTTACCGAGCGGACTCTACGATCTAGGACATCTCCTAAAAGTTTAGGCATTGGCACTATCTCAGTTGGATCGTGTAGAAGTATCATCAACACTAATGCGTTGCTCTCAGTTAGGGCCCTTACGGTTTGACGAAGATTTCTATGAAGTTGCTCTGGGTCAAACCCGTTTCGCAATAAGTCGTTTCCACCAACAATAACTGCGCAAATATCCGGATTGTGTAGTTGAACTCGAGGTAGTTGGCACTCAAGAACTTCAAGAGATTGAGCACCTGGGCGAGCTACATTGATAAAAACTAAAGGGTTTTCAAAACTCTTTGCTAAGTAATAGCTCCAACCAAGATTTGCGCCTGACCCATTTGAATCTCCAACTCCTGACGCGGCGCTATCACCAATAATTGCCAAAGTTACTGGTTTCATTTGATTACGCTGCTCGCAGCCGATGCTTGGCCTGCATAATGGTTGGGCGATCACCATGCAGCGTTAGCATTAGAGAGATTGTTGAACTCCAAGGAAAGTTCTCAGATTGCTCGTGACAGCGTTGGTTTAGATTGGGTTCAGTTTCTAACCTACCTAAAATTCTTTCAATTGCATCGGCAAAGGCAATGCCGTTATTGGCTGCCACTGCACCGACTGAGTCATTTTGGTCAATCAGTAAGAATTCACCAACTGCGCTAGTTTCAGAAGCGATAACTGGTGTACCTGAGGCCAGTGATTCAAGTGCGGCAAGGCAGAAAGTTTCGATTGGGCCAGGTGCGATAGAGACATCTGCCGAAGCTAGAATTTCAGCAACTCGTTTGCGATCTGCAATGTAACCCAAGAACGTAACTGGTAAGCCTTTTGAGCTCTGTCGCATCTTGCTCCAAAGTGGACCACCGCCAACGTAAACGAGATGGGCATCGATTCCTCTTCTTTGCAATTCTGCTAGTGCTTCGAATGAACGATGCGGCTGTTTTTCTGGTGAGAGCCGGCCGCAATGCACGAGTAAATACTTGGCACCTTTAGCAAGATTCTCGCGCAATTCTTTGTTGTAGAAGCTGGGGCTAAAGGAAGTTAAATCCACGCCTAGTGGAATCTGCGCCAAGTTTTGAGTGCCAATTCGGCGGAACTCACTTGCTGCAAAATTAGTAGTCGCAATAACATGCTTAAATCTGGAAGCGAGGCGACGGTTATGCCAGTTAACGAATCCAGTGAGATTCACTGGCAAATAGGTCCGTACTAACCCAGTTAAAGACTCGTGGCTGAAAACTGATGAAGGAATCCCACGCGCCACGGCCCACTTTCCCAGGCTGGAAAGAGTTAGGCGGTCAGAAACCTCTAAGCGATCAGGGGCAAGGGTAATAATCAAACGCTTTATGGCTCGCTTATTAAGAATTACGCGGTAACCACCACTAAAGGGAAGAATGAACGAGGGGACAGTAACTCTTGTGCCCGAAGGAGTTTCTTCGCAATAGAAACTAGATCCGGGTACAACATAAACGAATTGATGACCTTTTGAAATATAGCCCTTGCCTAGCTCGTGCAGAGTAGTTCGAATTCCGCCGGATTTGGGGCCATAGAAATTCGCAATGTGCATTATTTTCATGCCACTAGCTCCGATTCTGCTGGGTTATTCAGACTTATCAAATCTCGATAGTGCTGGATAAGTTCTTGGTTTATCGAGCTCCAGGTTCTTTGAACTACTGAATCTCTGGTCAATTTCCTAAGTGCATCAGGATTACTATTCTGAATTAACTTAACTACTCTTCGAATCTCCTTGTAATTTCCGGTGTTAATCAAATATCCAGTGACGCCGTTTTGAACCAGGTCAATTGGGCCACCTAAGTTAGGTGCGATAACTGGCACACCTGATGCCAGAGCTTCCTGAATAGACTGGCAGAAAGTTTCGTGCTGACCAGTGTGAATGAAAATATCTAACGAGGCATACATTTGTGCCAGATCACTGCCTGATTTGAAACCAGTGAAGATTGCATTCGGTAGTTTGCGCTCTAA
>CAMCYS010000023.1 GCA_945885625.1 Bifidobacterium breve
TTACCAATAAAACCAGCTGCACCGGTAACTAAAACGCGCATCCAACCCACCAGACCTATTCGTGATGGTTAACAATACTCCTCATGCAGATCCTCCACGTCATAACCACGACTGATCGTGGCGGAGCAGAAAATCAACTCGTTACCTTGATCAAGGAGCAAGTAGCTAGAGGTAACTCGGTTACAGTCGTCGATCTCTTTGGTTTGGCGGAAAATAGTGGAGCACTGGAAAGCGCAGGGGTTAAGCTACAAAAAATTAGGGTTAAAAACCGAAAAATTCTTAAAGAGTCATATGCGCTACGAAAATTTCTAGCAAAGAAACAATTTGATTTAATTCATGCACATCTTCCACGGTCAGAGATAGTCACAGTCCTGGCAACTCTTGGAAAGAAGCAAATAAAAGTTTCAACCATTCACAATGCAGAACATTTCACAAAACTTCCAGAAAATATCTCTAATTGGATTGCAAGGCGAATAAGAAACCAATTTGATCAGATCATTACCATCACTAAGGAAGTTACATCTTACTTAATTGAGAATCAAGAGATAAGTAGTAGGAAATCTCCAACAACAGTTCACTATGGATTAGAAATCAGCCCCTCCACCAAGAGCCAGTTAACTAAACAAAGAAATGTGATCTCAGTGGCGAGATTGACAAAACAAAAGAGAATTGATGTTCTTATTAATGCAGCAAAGATTCTGAAAGACACCCACCCACCCATTACTGTTTCAATTTATGGCGAAGGCGAAGATCGGTCTAAACTGCAAGAACAAATCGATGAAGCTGGGCTGTCCAGTTCTTTCTTACTGAAAGGCCGAACTGCAGATGTGCAAAAACTATTGCAAGAGAATCTAGTTTTTGCACTCACTTCGGAATACGAGGGATTAGGTCTAGTCTTATTGGAGGCTATGCAGGCTGGATGCGTAATAGTGGCATCTGATGCACCCGCGATCGTTGAAGTGCTGGGAAGCCTTGTTGAGCAACAAGCAGCATTTGTGTTCCCGAGAAACGACGCACCTAAATTGGCAGAATTGATCAAGCACGCTTTAGATCTTTCCGAATCTGAGATAATCAGAATTCAATCGACCTGCCTTCGTTACTTAAAGGAAAATTTCTCGATTCAGAATTCATGTGATCAGGTCCATGAGGTCTATCGAAGGGCTCTTGAAAAATAGCAATATCTGGGGTCCTTTAAGGATTAGATAGGATAATTCTTGTGAAGTTATTAGTAACTGGTGGTTGTGGCTTCGTGGGAAGTAATTTGACCCACGCTCTCGCCAATTTAGGACACGAAGTGGTAGTCCTAGATGATTTATCGACCGGATTGAGATCGAATCTAAAAGGTCTAAATGTTGAAATCATCGAGGACAGTATTTTAAATGTTGACAAGTACAGGAACGACTTTAAAGACTTAGATGCCATTTTTCACTTGGGTGCTAGAGGTTCTGTTCCTAGGTCAATTAAGAATCCAGTCTTAACTCATGAAGTAAATGCGACCGCTACTTTAAGAATATTAGAGTTAGCTCGTTTAAGTGGAACACATGTTATTTTTAGTTCTTCATCTTCTGTTTATGGCAGAAATGGCGATTTACCAAAAAATGAGAAGTTGTGGTTAAGCCCAATCACACCTTATGCTGCAAGCAAGTTGGCAGGTGAAGGCTATGTGCAAGCCTACGCAGGCTCCTATGAAGTTCCTGTAACCCTGTTTAGATTCTTTAATATTTTTGGTCCAAGACAGAGACCTGACCATGATTATGCAGCGGTTATTCCAAAATGGATTTGGAGTGCTATGAATAACGAAACTATTCAAGTTTTTGGGGATGGCGAGCAAACCAGAGACTTTACGTATGTAGATACTGTTTTAAATACTCTAATTAAGACTGTAGAAGAAAAAATAGTTTCAGCAGACCCAATAAATCTAGCTTTTGGTAATCGAATTTCTCTAAATCAAGTAATTGCTTTGCTTAAGGGACACTTTCCTAACTTGCAAGTTAATTTCCAAGGGATTAGGTCAGGGGATGTTCAGCATTCCCAAAATGATCCAAAACTCATAAATCAACTCTTTTCCAACATAGAAATTACAGGATTTGAAGATGCACTTAATCGAACAGTCGAATGGCTGCAGCAAAATCACACTCAAATTGTTGGTGGACCAAAAGTTGTTGATTAGGTTGATGAGATAACTATGTGCGGAATCTCAGGTATTGCATCCAGAAATTCACTGGAATCTGAAAAAACTAACAAAATGATTCAAGCGATTCATCACCGCGGACCAGATGGAAGTGGTTTTCATGTAGGAAAGTCATTTGCCCTGGGTATGTGTCGGCTATCAATTATTGACGTTCAAGGGGGCAAACAACCCTACGTTTCATCGGATTCAAAAGTGTCTCTAGTTTTTAATGGAGAAATATACAATTTCAAGGAAATTCGACAAGAGTTAGCGAGCCTTGGAGTTAAGTTCACTACGGCTAGTGAGATTGAGGTTCTGCATCACGCATATGTTCAATGGAAGTTGGAATTTGTTCACAAACTAAGGGGCATGTTTGCAATTGCCTTAGTAGATGAAGCCGCAGAACAGGTTGTTTTGATCAGAGACAGGCTTGGAAAAAAGCCACTGGTTTATTGCCTAGACCAACACGAAACTCTATATTTTGGATCAGAGGTTAAAGCACTCCTTGCCGCAGGAGTGAAAGCCGACCCAGATTTCGAAGCTATCTCGAATGTTTACCGCCGAGGGTACCCAGGCAGAGGGAAAACAGGATTTACCAGTATTCAATCGCTACCACCAGCATCGATTTTGACTTATCAAGATGGCCATGTATCTGTAAAACAATACTGGCAGCCAAATACATCAAAAGAAACAAAAGTCGATTTTGCAACTGCACTAACTAACACCACATCAATTCTGGAAGAGTCTGTAAGGCTGAGATTGAATGCAGAGCGTCCCTTGGGCGTATTTTTAAGTGGAGGTTATGACTCCTCTCTTGTAGCTGCCCTAGCCACCAAATTACATAGCGGTGACGTAAACACTTATTCGATTGGGTTTAGAGATAGAAAATATGATGAGTCAAAATTTGCTGCGCAAGTGGCTCAAGCGCTTGGTACCAAGCATCACAACCTTATAGTTGAACCCGACCCACTCTTAATAGTTAATGAGTTAGCACATTGCTTAGATCAACCATTTGCTGATTCATCAATTATCCCAACATATTTGTTAAATCAATTTGCAGCACAAAGTGTA
Organism: Bifidobacterium breve; assembly: GCA_945885625.1. Lineage (GTDB taxonomy): Bacteria > Actinomycetota > Actinomycetes > Nanopelagicales > Nanopelagicaceae > Planktophila. Next base: position 3,242 of record CAMCYS010000023.1, read on the forward strand.
GTAGTCGCAGTTGGGGGTGATGGTGGTGATGAAACATTTGCGGGGTATGACCGATACTTGGCAACACCTTTCCTGCAGAGAATTAATCCACTACTAGGTGTTGCCAATTTTGCCATCAGCAATATGCCAAGCACAATAACGAATCGATTTGGTAGAAAAGGCAGTCGTTTAATTCAAAATTTAACTAAGCACCCTAATATTGAATCTAGATATTCCCAAATTATGAATCTAATGCAACCAGAAGTATTTGATCAGTTGGTGACTGAAAAAATCAAGACCACACAAATTAGATTTGATCCCTACTTAACTAACTTGCTGAACTACAACAAATCAGATGCTACTAAGAGTCTTAGAAACCTTGACCTAACTGAATACCTGCCCGAAGACTTACTTTACAAAGCTGACATAGCATCTATGGCTCATGGGGTAGAAGTTCGGTCTCCTTTACTTGATCATGTTTTGATCGACTACGTCTCGACACTTCCCACAAAATACTTGATTAAGGGGTTTACTACCAAATATCTTCTGAAGCAAATCACCCATCAATTTATCCCAGAACAACTGCTTAACCGACCAAAAATGGGCTTCGCAATTCCGAGAGCTAGTTGGCTCCGCAATGAATTGAAAGAGATTAGGAATGATTATCTACTCGATCAAACAGCCATACGTAGGGGTTGGATAAATCAAGCAGAACTTTTGAAGGTTTTAGCACTGCACGATGAAGGCATGGATCAAGATCAAATTATTTGGCCACTATTGATGGTAGAGATTTGGGCTAGAACCTGGCTGGATCAGCCAATCAGTTCTAGATAAATCTTTTCATGGTCTTTGGCTAATCTGAGAACTCCATATTTTTGTGCAGCAATCAGTTTGGCTTGCGTTCCCAAATCTTTAGCTAATTCAGGATTTTGCAAGATCTCACACACTTTCTCAGCGATGTCAACAACCCTTAATGATGCTAGAAACCCTGTTTTTTGATCTAACACAACGTTGCTCACAGACCCAACATCTGTTGCTACAACAGGCACTCCTGCTAAGGCGGCCTGAATCAAACTAATTGGAGTTCCTTCATTATCACTTGTTAGCAAAACCAGATCGCTTGCCTGAATAATTGGTTCAACATCATCCACCCATCCAAGCCACTGAATACTTAAGTCCCGTTGCTTGGCTATCTCTTTCATTTGTGGGAAAAGATCACCTTCACCTGCAACTAATACCTTTAGATTTGTTTCAGACTTTTGAAGAAGCTCCACAACATCTAAAAACCTATCAACCCGCTTAATTTTAGTGATACGACCTATAAATGAGATTACCTTGTCTTCCGGCTTTAAGTCTAATTCTGCTCTAGCTTCCGCCTTTGACTTCGAGCTATTAAACACCAGGCCTGGGGGAACAATTTGATATTGCTCTGGATGGCCAATACGAGCACTTAATAAGTCATCGCGCACGACTTCGCCAACTGCAATCAATACGTCTGATTTCTTTGCCAAATATCTTTCAATTGCAATAATGAACTTATTAACTGCTGGGGAAAAATATCCATGCAAGATGTGTCCATGAAAAGTGTGCACAATCTTCACATCTTTGAATGACATTAAGGCTGCAATACGTCCAACAAAACCTGCCTTGAAAGTGTGTGTATGAATTATGTCTGGCTCAAAGGCCCTAATCTGCCGGATGAGATAAAAGATTGCTCGAAGATCCTTGATCGGATTAATGGATTGGGACAAGCCAGGAACATGGTGAATTACAACATCTTTAGCAACCTCTTTGGCATAATCACGTTCACCAGCGTCACAAATTCCTGCGTATATTCGTTGATTAAATCTCTCGTGATCTAAATTTCTAGCAAGTCCTGATATCTGAATCGCTGGACCCCCAACATTCATTCGAGCAATAACTCGCATTACTCGAATTTGATTCTCAGCCATTACTACCTAAGTGACAAAGCTAGAATTATTGCAATTGAAAGCCCAATCAAGCTAAATGCCAAAAGTGTTGAAACAGCCCAGCGCACACGTAACCCACTTTCAACTAATTCATGCGCTAAATGATCTCGCCCAGCAGTGAAAGGATGCCTACCTGCAGAAATTCTTCTAGTTACCACGAAGAACAAATCAGTAATTGGAAGAATCAAAATAAGAATTGGAATCATCCAAGCCCAAAGGCGCTCCAACTCAACTGGCTCTAGGCGAATAGTTAGTGCGGCTAATACAAAACCAAAGAAATAAGAGCCAGCATCACCTAGATAAATCTTGGCCGGATACCAGTTATGAAATAGAAAACCAAGGGCTGCCCCTGCAACCGCAAAACTTAAAGCAGAAACTAAAAACTGTCCAAACAGGGCTGCTACTAGACCTGTGCCAAGCGCCGCAAATGCCGTGGCACTGCCGGCAAGTCCATCAGTGTTGTCAATCATGTTTAACGCGTTCGTAATTGCAATCAACCAAATAATTGTAACTGCCAAGTCGATAAACCAAATATTCACAAAGTTTATTTGCGTTCCAAAACTAAAGAGTAAAAAACCAACTGCAGATAGCAGAATTATGCGAGTCCAAGGAGACAGTGGTCTTAAATCATCAACTAACCCAATTAAGCCCGCAAGCAGCGCAGGGCCTAACAAAATTAGAAGGGGGGCTAGTCGAATGTCTCTATCGATCCAAGTTAAGAACATCAAAACACCAGAGAGTGCTAAGACAACACCTGCTCCACCTAGCTTAGGAATTGGAATGGCTTGTAGTTTGCGTTCAGCGTCAGGTTTGTCTGTGATACCAAATCTGTGGGCTAATCTTTTAAATACCCAAACAATGATTACAGATAGGAATGTGCTACCTAGAAAAACACCAAGGTAGTCACTCCAATTCACTACTTAATCCTACTTATTAAGTCAGCACTCACATCATCAATAATGTTCTTTAGTGTCTTTGTTGGCTCCCATTGAACAAACTTCTTGGCTTTATCAACATTTGGAACTCTTCGTTCCATATCCTCAAATCCTGCTTCATATGCTTGGTCATAAGGCACAAAAACAATTTCACTTTTTGACTCTAATTCCTTAATAATTAATTTTGCTAAATCAAGAATTGAAATTTCGAATGTATTACCAAGATTTATTGCCTGACCAATAGTTTTTGGTGAATCAGCAATAGCGATTAATCCAACAACAATGTCTGAGATATGGCCAAAGCATCGAGTTTGAGTTCCATCCCCATAAACAGTTATTGGCTGACCCTTAAGTGCTGAATCAATAAATCTTGGGACAACCATTCCATAATGGCCAACTTGTCTTGGTCCAACAGTATTGAAGAGCCTCACAATTCTGGTTGGTAATCCCTTATTCTTCCAATAGGTGTAAGCCAGTACTTCTTCAATAGCTTTTGCTTCACTGTAGGACCATCTAGTCTTTAGCGGACTTCCTAAAATGCGATCATCTTCTTCGCCTAGTGAGTCTGAAGTGTTTTTTCCATAAATCTCACTAGTACTTGTTACCAATATTGGACGCCCGTGCTTATGCGCTTTTTCTAACACTACTTCTGAGCCACGGATATTGGTAGCTAAACTCTCTAAAGGTCTTTCCACTATGAGGTTTACACCCACAGCTGCTGCTAGATGGAATACCTCATCCACTCGGCCAACTACATCATCAACAAGATCTGCATTAAGAATTGATCCAAGCACAAACTCAAATTTAGGGTTGCCCGAGTGGGTCAAAATATTGTCATGTCGGCCGGTTGATAAATCGTCTAACACGATGACCTCGTCGCCTCGAGCTAACAAGGCATCGGCTAGATGTGAACCGATAAAGCCAGCACCGCCAGTGATCAAATAGCGCATTTTGTCCTTTTTGTCGCTTTTAGCAGATAGCACCTATTCCGACCCGAAGCATACTTCCTGAGAACTTCCCCAAGATCTCCCTAGAGAGCTATTCAGACCAGCTCTCAGGTGCCTCCCATCTGGAAGAATTTCCCCATAGGTGTGCACCCGCATGCCTTGTTTTACCGGATCAACTACGACTGAAATCTATGGTCTCCGGGGGATTCACCAGGCTCTTGTGGTCTGGACGGACGGATCCGCCGATCTCCCGAGGTTGTGGGTAGAGGTCGAGTTGAGCTAACGAAAGGAAAAGGCATGACATACATGCCAACTAAGAGCCGTAAATGGCTCGCAGGAAGCGTTGCGACAGCATTGCTGGCGTCAATGTTTTCTATGTTTACCGCGGTAGCACCAGCAGGTGCTGCTAATGGGAATGCAAGTTTTACTTCCTGGACCACTAACGTGCCAGTGCGTGCATCCGACACAGTTTCTCCGGGCGCATCACTTGGGCGAGGTTTAGGTACACAGACTGACGACACAACTGCCATCATAATGACACTTGATGATTCCTTGAGTGGCGCTGGTGCAAGACAGTTGTTCCCTTACGCATCAGACGACACTGAGTTATTCATTCGGGTAACTAGTGTTCCAACTGGTGGAGCTATGTCGATTCTTACAAAAGCTGTTGCAGCAGGTCAGGCTCTGAGCAACTCTGATGAATCATCTCAGGCCTCAAGTTTGACAGTTGGTACTTGGGCGAGCATTAAAGATGATTCCATGATGAATGGTGATGGAACACCATATGCTGCGGATGATTCTAAGATTGCCTTTAACTTTAGTGTGACATTAGTCGGAACATATGTAGTGCAGGCATTTGTGGACATGGATGGCGACAATGCACGAGATGCATTTGAGCCGTACATTGAGATGAGTGTTGTTGCTTATGGTACTCCGGTCTTGTCTGGAACTACCACAAGTACAATTCAGGCTGGAGTTGATGATACTGTTACGTTAACGTTGACTGGTGGCGCACTAGCTACTGGGGAATCTTACCAGGTTGGTGATGACTCAACCGCTAGTGTTGGACTTTCAACATACTTAGCACGTGCAGGCGATGGCCACAACGGCTTTGTCGCCGCTGTCCGCGAAACTAATGGATCGGGTTCTTCTGCAGCCCCATACACAGATGATGACACTTTCTACTTAACCCCGGCACAGAATTGGGTGCGAACAGGAGCAGATACCTCAACACTTTCTTTACAATTAAACCCATCTGCAACTGCAACTGACCTAGTTGGTTCAACTGTAATTAGATCATACGACGGATTAATTACTGGGACGGTCACGATCACATATGCTGCCTCTACCTTAGAGACAAGCATCATGGCAATTTCTTTGACTGCCCCAACATCGAACATCAAAGCAGATCTTAAAGATGCAGATGGTGATGATACATGGAGCGCGGGTGTGCTTGGCTACACAATGTTGAAGTCAGCGACCTCGGTCACAGTGTCGGGAACATTTGAGGTAGCTGGATCATCCAATTACGGTGACTCAGTTACAGTTGCACTTTATGGAGCAGCTTCTCCAACAAGTGCCTCAACAGCTCTTTCATCATCTACGGTCGTAACTTCAACAGCAACTGGTATTGGAACATTCAGTTTCACAGTTCCTGCTGATGAACTTGATGGAGCAGGTGAAGTAATCACCGTTGTTGTTGGTGGATTTGGGTTTGCAGTATCCGAGGCATCATCCACTCCAAAGAGATTGCAGATCACAGCAGCTGATCAAGCATTGACAACCTCATATCTAACGATTGATGGTCTGACATTTACTTCTTCAGCTACTCTGCCTACGTTGATCAAGGCTGTAGGTGCGACTACAACATTTGGTTATCGTCCAACTGATCAATGGGGAAATACCATTGCTGGTTACAAACTGAACGTTAATGGATTCGACCGTAATGGTGCGCATAAGTCTGTTACAAGTACTGCGTCCACAACTGCCGGAGGTGCTGCAGTAACTGTTTCATTCGATGACACAGGAACTGCCGCCTCTACAGCTGGAACCGCGACTACTTATGACACTGTGAGCATGAATTCAGTCGATTCTTTGGGCGTTGTGTCAGCGATCACAAATGGAACACCAGTTATTGCTTACTCAGCTCCAACACTTACAGGTCTAGTAATCGGTGGATACGCTCCAGCAGCTTTCGATACTGAGTACGACGACACAGAACCAATCGTTCCTCATGATGGTGAAGCTGGTGGCACTGCTACTGGTGGAACTGATGCCCCAATTTCAGTTGCAGTCACATCAAGCTTTGCTGCTGCTGCTGGAGTTGTCTTCACAGGCTCTGCAGGCGTGAGATTCCTTGGTTCCGATGACACAGCTGCTGTGCCATCACTTGGTGCCGCCGCAAGTGCAGCAACAGTGCACTCAGATGGTAAAACATCAGTTATCCGACCAACAGTTCTTTCTGGTAGTTCATATGTCGCTACTGCTTACTTCTTCTGTGTAACAGCAGGAAATTGCACAGTGACAGCAACTCAGGGTGCAGGAACTGCATCAGGAACTGTTGAATACAGAACAACTGCTGCAGGTGCATTCAATGTAACTGACATCAAGGTTAATGACGTGGCTACCACCACTGGTACTGCTTCAGCTGATAAGAAGGTA
>CAMCYS010000024.1 GCA_945885625.1 Bifidobacterium breve
GCCAATTTATCCGCAGCGGCTTTGTCGGCTGCAGCTTTATCTGCGGCAGCCTTTAGATCTGCTGCGGCTTTATCTTCAGCAGCTTTGGCATCTGCCTCTTCTTGAGCTTTTAGGTCTGCCTCTGCTTTCGCAGTTGCATCAGCTGCGGCTTTATTAGCTGCTTCGGTGGCCTTAATCGCTGCATCAATAGCAGCACTTGCTGCTTTATCCGCTGCTTCAGCAGCTTTATTCGCAGCATCCGTTGCAGCGTTAGCCGCGTCGGTAGCTTTATTTGCGGCATCTACGGCAGCATTAGTCGCATCGGTTGGGCTGATTGTTTTCGTAGGTTCCGGAGCAGGTGCTAGGTTTGTCATTCCGCATCTTGACGAACAATTTGCGGTAATTTCAATATCTATTGGCTCGGTTGCGTATCCAGAGATTAGATAAGTGAGGTCATCGACTTTCTTTACTAGCCCTGCTTTATTTTCTTTATATGAAATTACCGGGTCAAGGAATCTGACTGTTAGGGATACCGAACCAAAATTTGTTTGATCGCTAGTTGCATCTAGATTTGCTTTGTAGCGAAAGATAATATTGCTGCCTACAACGCTGGCAGTGATGTCACCTGATTGGGCTAGTGCATCTTTGAGCGAGCATTTGAGAATATAATTTGTTGAATCTTCTATAAATGGAACACCTTGGCAGAAATCGATTGGGTCATCTGAGCTGCTTGCCTCGCTGTTAATGGCCGCCAAATTAGGTATGCCCGCTGCTTCTGCGAATGACTTATCAAGCGTGTAAGTCAGTTCTCCATTAAACCGAGCTGCGGAGTTGACGCTGATTTCGCCTTTAACCTCAACGCAAGAGGACAATAAAAGCGCCAGTGAGATGATTACAGCGCTTAGGCCGGCTTTTCTAAATTTCATTTTTGCTCCTTCAGCCGTTTAAGCTTTCAGCTCATCCAGTTTTGCTACAACTTCTTTGGCCGAAGGATTAGTCATCGCGCTTCCATCTGAGAAAACCAGAGTTGGTACGGTGCGATTTCCGCCATTTACTTTCTCGACAATCTCAGCGGTACCGGCGACTTCTTCGATATTGATCTCTTCGAAATTAACTCCAAAGTCGGCTAATTGCGATTTAAGTCTTTTGCAGTAACCGCACCAGGTCGTTGAATACATGACAAAAGACATTAGTTGCCGCTTCCTTAAATACTTATCGCTTTGACGTGACCTTTCGCGCCTCAACGATAGTGCGGATAACCCAAGATGCCAGCGCATTTAAATGGGCCTTGAAGAAGGCGTGTGTGAAGTTAATTACGCAACACTAATGTTGCGTAATTATTGCCTTTGCCATAAGGTTTAGACCGTAGCTATCCGCAAACGAGAGAAGAATAATGTTGAAAAAGTACCGTCTGGCCGCCTTAAGTGGAGCTACAGCTCTCTTCTTAGCCCTGCTAACTGGTTGCTCATCGAGTGACGATCAGGCTCAAGCGGTCACTGAGTTAACGGTTTACTCAGGTCGGTCAGAAGAATTTATCGCCCCATTTTTTGCGCAGTGGGAAGAGGAATCAGGTATCAAGCTAAATATCCGTTATGGCGATTCAGCTGAGTTGGCTGCCCAAATTCTGGAAGAAGGTAGCAACTCCCCCGCTGATCTATTTCTATCTCAAGATGCTGGGTCTCTGGGCGCAGTTGCCGAAGCTGGGTTATTTACCGAGCTAGGTGCAGATGTGGCCGCTGCGATTCCGGCCAAGTTTGTTGCGGCGAACCGCAACTGGGTTGGTGTGACAGGTCGCGCTCGCGTCTTTGTATATTCACCAGAGCGAGTAAAGACGCTGCCTAACTCAATTACAGATTTAACAAATAGTGCTTATAAAAATCAGCTAGGTATCGCACCGACGAACTCTTCGTTCCAAGCATTTTTGACCGCCTTAATTAGCGCCAAGGGCAAAAGCTTTGCTAAGTCATGGTTGCAAGACTTGCAGGCAAACGGGGTGAAGATTTATCCGAAAAATAGCTCAATAGTTGAAGCAATTGATCGGGGCGAAATCTCGATTGGTTTAGTCAATCACTATTACGTCTGGGAAGTCAGCGAAGCACTTGGTCGGCCAATTAATGTAGAGATCGGTTTCTTCGTGCCAGGTGATCTGGGAAATCTAATTAATGTTTCAGGTGCCGGTGTTCTGGTCTCAAGTAAGAAGTATGCCGCAGCGCAAGAGCTGATCAATTATTTAACTTCTGATTCGACACAGCAAAAATTTGTCATCGATACTCATGAATATTCATTGCTCGAAGGTGCTACCCCGCCAGATGAGGTACCAGGCTTAGACCAGATCGGTGCGCCGACCGTTGATTTAAACTCTTTAAAAGATATAAAGAGCACACAAGATCTGTTAATTGAGGTTGGCCTGCTTTAACAATGACTACAACAGTTGCCGAAAGCACTCGTACAGCACTGACCAAAGGTGCCCGCAATCAGCGTGTAATCCGGCGCGTGCTAAACGTTGCTGTCGGAATTGTTGCGGCGTTGGCAATGATTCCAATCGGCTATTTGCTGCTGCGCTCTAGCGAAAAGTCAATCAATGAAATTGCCCAGCTGTTGGTGCGCCCCAAGACTCTCGATGTCTTACTCACCACATCGGCACTGGTATTTGCAGTTCTTTTCGTTACGGTGACACTCGGCGTGGCGCTAGCTTGCGGGCTGCACTTTGTTAGGTTGCCGATGCGGCGATTGCTCGTAATCCCGGCAGTTTTACCGCTTGCGATTCCTTCTTATGTTTTTACCTATACCTGGATTGCTTTGATCCCGCAGTTTTCCGGTTTCATGGCCGCGGTCTTTATCCTTTCAGTGACGACTCTGCCGTACGTTATTTTGGCAACGCTTTCTGGCTTGCGCACGGTAGATGGCGCACAGATTGAAGTTGCCAGGTCGTTGGGGCTATCAATTCCGCAAACATTTAGGCGAGTGGTATTTCCGCAAGTAAAGGGACATATCAGCGCCGGTGCACTGCTCGCTGCGCTATACACAATTAGTGATTTTGGTGCGGTCTCATTGCTAAATGTTGAAACCCTGACCGTGACAATTCAGAATATGTATCGCGCTTCATACGATCGAAGCGCGGCTGCCGTTATTTCACTGGTGCTGATCGCTTTTTCTACGCTAGTTGTGTTAGCCGATGAAAAGGTGAAGCAACAGAGCCCTGATAGTGATGTGGTAAGACTTTACTCAACTAAAAATTCGCTAATTAACAGAGCGGGTTTGCGCTTTGCCGTGATCGCTTCCCTTGCGGTATTTTCATTAGTTGCCGTCGTAATTCCATTCTTTGTCTTGATTTCACGATTTGTAAGTAATCGAGTTGCTATCGAGTGGGGCGAGCTCGCAAGGACTTCAATTTCTACCATCCTGGTCGCAGCGCTCGGAGCCTTAATTGCGCTAGTTCTATCAGTGCCACTTGGAATAGTTTTATCAGGGGCTAAAACCCGTATTGGTCGCTATGCACAACGAGTAATCTCTATCGGGCATGGCTTGCCTGGTGTCGTTATCGGATTAGCGTTGGTTTCAATTGGCTCTAAATTAGGTGCTCTGTATCAGACCACATTTTTGCTCGCCTTTGCCTACGCCCTGCTCTTTCTTGCCAAAGCTGTTGCCAACATGAGTTCATCACTATCTCGTGTTCCAACAAATGTTAAAGATGTTGCTGCAACCCTCGGCATGAATCAGTGGCAAGTGGTTAAAAAAGTGGTCGCCCCAATTGCCGCACCTGGAATCGGGCTCGGAACTATCTTGGTATTTCTAACCGCTATGAAAGAGCTACCTGCCACATTGATGCTACGGCCAACTGGCTTTGATACGTTGGCAACGCAGATTTGGTCGGCAGCTACAATTAACCGATTTAACGAAGCAGCGCCGTATGCATTAATCTTGGTACTGATCGCGGCCGTGCCCACATTTTTAATTAGTCGCCCTGATAAATCAGATCGCACATTTATTCAAGAGAATGCAAGGAGTCAAAAGTGAGCTCACTTGAGATCTCCCACTTAAATGTAACGTTAGGGAAGAAGTTAATCCTCGACGATCTCTCATTTTCACTTGCCGAAGGACAGATTGCGGCGCTCCTTGGGCCATCAGGGTGTGGCAAAACGACGCTATTGCGCAGCATTGCTGGTTTGGTTCAGCCGACTCATGGAACTGTTCGTTTCGGGAGTCAATTGGTATCACTTTCATCACTGGTGCTGCCATCTCATAAACGAAAACTCGGTTATGTTCCGCAAGAAGGCGCTTTATTTCCGCATCTAAACGTCGCCGAGAACATCGCATTTGGCTTAGATCGCTCAACTTTTACTAAAGATAAGATTCGCCAGATCACCAAGGAAATGCTTGGGTTAATTGAGTTGCCTGGTTTTGAAAAACGTATGCCCAGCCAACTTTCTGGCGGCCAACAAACACGAGTTGCCTTAGCTCGAGCGCTAGCCATAAAGCCCGCTCTAGTTTTATTAGATGAGCCATTTTCAGCTCTCGATGCCGAACTACGCGCAGACCTGCGCTCTGATGTGATTGATTTACTGCGTGCGCAGAACACAACTGCCATCTTGGTAACACATGACCGTGAAGAGGCACTTGTCTCAGCCGATGTAGTTGCGCTCATGCGCGAAGGAAAGATCATTCAACAAGGTACACCTGAAGCTGTTTACTCAACTCCGATTTCACTTGAAACCGCAATTGGCACGGGCGATGCCTTGGTTCTAGATGCCGCCAAGATGGCTGACGGCGAAACTGCTTACCTCTTTAATTCAACTGCTAAAGGTGCTGCAGTTGAAAAAGGACACATTGTTATTCGTCCCGAAGAGATAAAGATTGATCGTGATCTTTCGAAGGCGACTGCAATAGGCCTTATCGAGAAAATTGACTACTACGGTCACGACGCGATGATCACTGTTGATGTATCTGGTCAAGAATTAAAGATTAGAATTCCTGGCCCATTTGATTTTGTTTTGGGTGAGAAAGTGTCGCTTCATCATGCCGGGCCAATTAGATTCTTTACTGATGCAATTAAAGATTTATAGGTCAGAAATCACCGCATCCGTTTTCAATTCGATCCTTTAGCGCGTGGCGCGGGAAATTAAAATAGCAAGAACTTTTACCGGGCGAGAGCTTCTATTGGCAGCTACCCACTTATAACTGGTTCGACCAATCGGGCCAGAGATTGTGATTAATCGGGCAAGAACTTTATTGCCTCTACGTTTGAGCAATAAGGCAACTGCTGCGGCTCCGCTAGCCCGAACATTTTGTGTGACCACGAAGACTTCGCGAGAGCATTGTTTTTTCGTTAAATCTAACGCTGACAACTCTGCGGTGTGGAAATCAAGAGCCGTGATTTCTAGTTTTTTCGCTATCCAAGAGATTGAATTTCGGCAGAGTTCACATTGGCCATCGTAAACAACGATTATTTCGCTCACGGGGGCTCTTTCCCACTTCTAATTTTAAGAAATGGCTTTAGTTATTCTTCACATATTCTGATGCGTGAGGAAATCCATTAGCTGCTAGCTTTTCGGCCAGATCTTCCTTTACGGCCTTAACAACTTTATGTGTCCCGTCGCAGTTCTTCTCTTCATCTCTGGTGTGACCGCAAACGCAAGCGCCCATAATTTATCTCATTTCTTTGTAACGTAGGTTGAAATTGTATCGGTCAGGACTCGAAGTCGCCGCCTCGACCAGTGATCTTCTTTTTGCTCTTTCCTGGTCGCTCGTAGGCAACCAGGAAAGCCGCAACGATCATGGCGAAAACTCCAATAACGATAAACTTACCCATTAAATTATCCGAGTACTGCCCAGACAACGAGTGCGAATACGGCAAGACCTAGTCCAACCATTGCAATGGCTGATAATGATAAGAGCCCGCGCGAATCAGCAATCTTCTTAGATAACTCTGATGGCTTTTCTACTCTTTTTAGATCTACAAGCAGGCTTTCGGCTTCACGAATTGTTGCGTATTGTGAAATGATCGCAAGAATTCCGGTTGCTGCAGCAACGCCGATCGTTAAGTATTTGGCCGCATCTGATGCGCCTTCAAATTTTCCATATGCTGCCAATACAAAAACGCCGACCAGCATCAAAGTTGGTGCGATTTGAGCATTAATAACCTGTGAGCGCTTAGTGTTCCAAAGCTCCAATAAACCTTTTTCGTCCATGGTCTCTCCCCCAATTTTGTTGCTTGTGCAACTGAGTAAATGGTAGGTCTGAACCTTGAACTTGGCGCGTCGAAACAGCAAAATTTAGGGAAATCGAGCCTAGATTCTGGGTCTGCCCTGAGAGCACCAAATTTTCGACCTCTTTTGAAGCTAAATTCGAGTTGCTGACCTGATTGCCTAAACCTACTGTTTCTCCTGCTAGTTCAACCCAACCGAAGGAGATAGGTATGAAGGGTTTACGTAATGGAGCACTTGTAGCTGTGGCATTAATGGCTGCACTTACATTGTCAGCATGTTCCAGCGATTCAGAGGAAACCATGGACACTGCTGCCGAAGAAACAACTGTCGGCACAATTGTTGATGTTGCAGTTGGAGCAGGAAACTTTACAACCCTAGTCGCAGCAGTTACAGCGGCAGATTTAGTGGAAACGCTTAGCGGAGAAGGACCATTTACAGTATTTGCACCAACAGATGAAGCTTTCGCGGCTCTTCCAGAAGGCGTGCTCGATGCACTTCTATTGCCGGAGAACAAAGCACTACTTGCGCAGATTCTTACCTACCATGTTGTATCCGGGAAAGTAATGGCTGCTGACATAACAGATGGTGATGTTGCCACTGTTGAAGGCTCAAACGTCATGTTAGTTACAACCAGTGGCGTAAAGGTCAACGATGCCAATGTTGTCTCTGCCGATGTTATGGCTTCAAATGGTGTGATCCACGCGATTGATGCAGTGATCTTGCCTCCAGGAGTAGATGTAGCAGCACTAATCAAGTAATGAATTCTTAATTCATTAGAAAGTCCAGTAGAGGCCACTTCAGAATTTGGGGTGGCCTCTACTGTTCTCATTAGAAAGGGGTTTACAGTGAAACGAATCGTTCTCAAGTTAACAACGCTCTTAATAGGCGCACTTGTGCTACTTGGTGTTCTACCGCCGATTAACGCTGCTGATTTTTCGAATAACTCACTTTCGCTAAGTTTCTCTAAGCAATCAATTACTAAGGCAATTACATCCGGCGGCAATACTCGAGGTCCGGCACTAGCTGTAATGAAAGATGACACCATTTTGCTGGGAGGTGGGCGAAGCGGTGGTGAAATCTTCACCTGGAATAAGAGCAAGAGTGCGCTACGTAGTTTAGGAACCTTCATCCCAGCCAATCGCCGAATTGTTGATTCACGTTTTGCGATTAATGACATTGCTATATTGTCTGAAAGTGCCGCATCGGCAAGGTTATTGATCTCTTATCCCCGACTGGGTTCCGCTCGATCTTGTGTTGAAATTGCAGTAGATGAGCTCGCTTATGATCGCAAGAAACAGCGCGTAAAATTTGTGGCTAATTGGTTTGTTTCTAAGCCATGTGTTCCGATCTCTGCCGTGCAACACACAGCCGGGAGATTTGCGGTCATTGATAAGAATTCAGTTTATGTAACGATCGGCGACTTAGGTTATAGCCAAATAAATAATCGTAGTAAGCGGGGAGATTTAGGTTCGATCTTTAAGTTAAGCGCAAAGTCGGCAGTGCGCATTTCGCAAGGTCATCGTAATCCGCAAGGAATCATCTTGCTTGCTGACAAAACTTTGTTGGCTGCCGAACATGGGCCACGAGGCGGCGATGAGATCAACGTGATTCAAGAAGGTGGCGATTACGGGTGGCCTTTTGTCTCTTATGGCGAGCCATA
>CAMCYS010000025.1 GCA_945885625.1 Bifidobacterium breve
TCATCGACGCCAATCAAAATCGCATCATCAGGAACATGCAGTAAAACTTTGGCAGCACTCTCCGGTATCCACTTAAAGAACTTATTAAAGTGTGGAATCACGCGAATTTCAGGCAATAGATTTAGCCCAGTTGTTGGCGCTTTCTTAAGAAGGCGAAAATTTGGAATCTGTGAGCTAAGCACCATCGCACCTGCACTGCAGCCGGCCAAAGATGCGCCAGTATTCCAATTTTCAAGTATGGCCGACCATAAGGGTGTATCAATTAAAGTTTCGGCAAGATGATGTGGGTCTCCACCTGACATATACATCAACGCACTGCCCGCAACAGCATCAATATACTCTTGATTAAAAGCATCTTCGCGGTTATATATAGGCAAGTAAGTACATTTAGCACCTAGAGCATCTGCCTGACGTTGGCCAAGTGTTCGCCAATATTCCAAGCGATCATCACTTTCGCGACCTGCTGCTGTTGGAATTTGTAAGTAGCGCGACTCTTTACCATTTTTAATACCATCGGCAATTAGCGAGCCCTCGAAGTTGGCCATGGCAGACAGGTACTCACCAGAACCAACTAATGCGAGCGAACCGTTCATTTTGCGAGTCTAGGCGTAATTAGCTTTATTACACCAAAGTTCCAGCGAAAATTTGCCAAGCCAAAGCAGATTTCGCGACAAGGGAGAGAGATATATAGGTTTTCTCGCCACGTAAGTATTGTGCCCACTTGCCAACTTTCTGGTACTGCAGGTATTGCACAATGGCAAAAATATTGAAGAGAACAAATATTGAAAATACGATTCCGTATACGAACAAAGGCGCGCTGGCATCGCCGATGCCCCCGATTGAAAAGATATAGAAAACCAAGCCAACCCACGGAACTATTCCGGCGATGCAGCCAAAAATAAATGGTAGCCATCCACCATTTCCTGGCGTCTCATACTTTTCTTGGAGCCAGCCGAAAAGAATCATTGATGCGTTAACGCCAAAGATGGCAATTATTGCGGCGACATCTGAGACGCCCACGATTTGCGCAATCAGAACAATCATTACTGAAGAACTAATTGAATATTCAACCCAGCGGAAATAATTTCGGCTCTGGGCTAATCCGCTTTGATATCGATCAAAGTACTTGGGTGAGGCGACTAAGAAATGGAAGAAAGCAGATAGACCGAGGAAAAGTGCCACGGTTAATCCAACTGGGGTGTCGAGCAATGTAATCGGCTCAGCAAATGTGCTGCCGGGTGGGCCGGTCATATATCTGGCCACAATTGGTAACGTGAAGTCATTAGCTAGCGCGATAACTGCCACCATCTGGGCTAAGTGGAAAAAGCCCGCAATCAAGTTATAGCGGCGGATAGTTGATGAATTAATCTCTTTGCTCATGAAGATATCTTGCCATGAAAGTTCTTAAACCCTGATCTACTATTGCCTAATGTCACGCGTTGCTAAAGCAAAGAATGGTTTTGCGCCTAAAGTCTGCGTGCGCTGTGGTCTTGAATTTGAATGGCGCAAGAAGTGGGCCAAGAACTGGGCTGAAGTTAAGTACTGCAGCGAGCGTTGTCGAGAAAATAAATGAAGCGCATCATCTATGTTCCATTCGATCATCTTCATCGTAATTTTGGGGCGTTTAAAACTGCTAAACCTGAGAGCGACATAATAGTTTTCGTGGAAAGCGCTCGCATGACAACGGGTCGCAACTGGCATAAGGAGCGCCTTTTCTTCTTGATCTCTAGCGCACGCCACTTTGCACAATCACTCGAGAGTGAAGGTTTCGCCGTTGAATATGTAAAAGCTGCCACAACTATTGATGGGCTTAAATCTATTCAGAGTAAGCATAAGAATCTGCCGATCAGCTGCGCCGAACCATCATCGTTTAGACAATTCGAAGCACTTAGAGAATTTGGGGTGGAGTTTATTGAGAACGATTTCTTCTTAACTCCTCGCCCACTCTTTAAAGCTTGGGCGGATTCTCAAAAAAGTTACTTGATGGAAAGTTTCTATCGCAAGCAACGGGTTCGCTTAAATATTCTGATGGATGGCAAAGAACCCGCAGGTGGTGCTTGGAACTTTGATAAAGAGAACCGATTGCCGCCACCAAAGAAATACGAAGGTCCGAAGTATTTAGAACATAAGCGCGATGAGATCGATGCCCAAGTAGCCAGCGAGATCGGGCATGAGATGACAACAACTTGGGCAACTAGCCGGCAAGGTGCGCTAGCTCAGTTGAAATACTTTATTGACAACCACTTTGGTGAATTCGGCCCGCTAGAAGATGCGATGACAACCGATAACTGGGCGCTACATCACTCGCTGCTCTCGCCCTATTTAAATAATGGGCTCTTACACCCGAGTGAAGTGATTAGCGCTGCAGTCAAAGCTTTTGATGGCGGTGGAGTTCCGATCGAATCAGCTGAAGGATTTATCCGCCAAATTATTGGTTGGCGTGAATATGTAAATGGCATGTACTGGTTTCTTGGCCCTGATTATCGCGATAACAACCAACTGACTGCTGTTCGCAAGCTATTGCCGCTATTTAACGACCCGGGTGCAACCCAAATGAACTGCATAAAAGAAACTGTCACTGATATTCAAGAGCGTGCTTGGGTTCACCATATTCCGCGACTTATGTTGCTTTCAAACCTAGCTCTTATCACTGGTACTAATCCGCAAGAGTTTCTGGAATGGATGCGCGAGGTATTTATCGATGCCAGCGAATGGGTGATGGTTCCCAATGTGATTGGCATGGGTGTTCATGCCGATGGCGGACAGATGATGACAAAACCATATGCAGCCGGTGGCGCTTATATTTCGCGCATGTCTAACTACTGTAAACCTTGCGTTTATAACCCTAAATTGCGCACCGGCGAAACAGCTTGTCCATTTACAACTCTCTATTGGGATTTTCTGGATCGTCATAAGGAAACCTTTGCCAAGAGTCATCGAATGAGCCAACAAGTTTTCGGACTTAATCGGTTGAGTGACTTGCCAGAATTAAAGTTGCGAGCAAAGGAAGTACTAAAAGGTTTAGAACAGGGAACGATTTAGCTAACGAATATCAAGACCGCAATACCCAAGAGGATTAAGAGAATTGCTGCCACGATTGATTTAACTTTACCTAGTCGCTGTGGCAGCCCTTTAATTCCACTGGCTTGATCTTGATCCATATCTTTCAGAACATTTATAAAGTGGGCAGCCATGCCAAATAGCGCTCCTCCTAATAACATCCACATAGGTGGGTTTATATCTTTAGATATCGCAACCGATGATGGAAGTGCAGCGAATGCAATCGCATATGGCAGCGGTGAAAGTATCGAGAACTTAAAGTAGAAGTTATACGCAACCCCGCAAGCAATGCCTAGCATGTAGACCGAACCGCCTTTAATTCCAAGTGGGCCAAGTAAATTTGCTACAAATGAAAAGGGCACCATAAAGCGAAGCCACTTTTGTAGATATTGCTTGGTAATTAGACCAGCTACCAATGGTTTTTTACTTCGTTGATGCTTTAGGTCATCCGCTAAATCGTAGAGATCATTACTCCAGCCAACGACAAGCTGGCCAGTAAATACCCCGAAAGCAATTACAAACGCTGGGCCTTCCCACCAATAGTGCATTGCGAAGGCGAAAGAGATCGCGGTAACGATCAGGGTGGGAGCAAAATGCGCTGCTTTAAGTAGGCCCTTTAACTTCTTCATAAGTGAACTGTAATAGAATTTGGTTATGGCAACCAAGGACCCTAGTCGTGAGGCCCATTTTCCAGCGATTGAAAAAAAGTATGGCGAGAAGATGTCATATTGGTTCAAAGTCATGGCATCACTAGAAGGCAAGAAATATCCGGAACAGATTGCCCATTTGCGCGAGAACTATGGCTTCTCACAAGCCCATGCCAATGCTTTGGTGATGTATTCACGGGGTTCGGTATCGGCTCATAGACATGAAACACCTGCCCAATACTTTAAGAGCATTGACTCCAAACAAGCTAAAACCATTAAAGCCATGTTCAAAGCAATAGCTGATAAGTATCCAGATTTGGAGTTAGTGATTGCTTGGAATCAACCAATGCTTCGCAAAGGCACGATGTACGTTTTCGGGGCCTCGGTCTCTAAGAACCATATTTCGATAGCGCCTTGGAGCACCGAAGTCCTAAATACGTTCCGCCCAAAGTTAAGTGAATATAGAGTTACTAAGAAAACGATTGCGGTGCCAAATGATTGGCAAGTTGATGCAAAATTACTACAAGCAATGGTTAAGGCTCGCTTAGCTGAGGGTTAGTTTGATGAAACTACAATCAGAACTTCTAAGACTTTCCGCATTTGCGAATCTTATCTACTTACGACAACGCTCATCACACGAGTAGCTGCTGAACGAGTGTCGGTTCCAGCAAATCCCCAGGTAATTGAACATGTTCCAACCTTGATCATGCGAACAGTGGCTCGTGTAAATATTCCACCGGTGCGATCATCAGCTTCAACTACCTGAACCGCACAGAAATCAGGAGTCGTAGATACAGCGCTCATGATGTGTCCGATGCTCAGCAACCCTGAATTCTGACCACTTGTAAACAACAAGGATGAGGTGAAGAAGTAAGTTGAATTACTTGCATATGTAGTTGCAGTTAGAGGCTGCAGGCGAACATTTCTGACCAATGACGGCGCCCAGTAAGGTGTGATGTACATTCCCGCTTTGCTCCACACAAATGACTGCGTCACTGGTGGCGCAGCTGCATAACGATCATCGCCTGCTTGTGATGCTTCCACCGTACAGGTCAGGTTATCCCCTACAGGTTTTGGCGTAACAGTCTGAATCGCTGGGCCTTCTGCTAACTGAGTAATTATGTAACACACTGTTGGGGTTAAAGATGTGTAAGTCACTGGCAATAATGAACTGGCAACTGCCTTTGGATATACACCACCGCCAAATTCACGATTCGGAATCGCAGGGAATGTAATTGTTTGAGGTGCATTTGAACCAACCGGTGGTCCTGTTATTCCAGTGACTGTTGCAGTCCAAGTGGTAGTTGATGGCAGTTGATCGCCATTACCTGGATAGTCAATCTTGATTTGGCACGTTCCATTTGCCTTTGCGCGAACTGTTCCTCGCGGACCATTTGTTGTATCAAACACTCCGATATCAGAAATGGTGCAGATCGCTGGAGTCAAAGAAGCCATAGAAACCATCGTGACGCTTCCGGCTATTCGTCCTGCGGTGGTTATGGTCGAGGCGTATAAGAAAATACCAGCCGGAGTTGGAACTGAGGCAGAAGTTCTAACATTTACTTGAGTCGGCTGCTTTGAGATTAGCATTGATCGATCAACACTTGCTGCTGCACTAAATCGTGAATCCCCTGGTTGTGTCGCCGTAATCACACAGGTAATTGTGTTTGCCCCTGTTAATGGATAGACAGGCTGAACTGAAAACTTTCCATTGCCTAGATTTAGCACCTGACATAAAGTTCCGGTTTTTGCTGAGTAGACAACAGCCAAACCTGAAGTAGAAGTTGCGTTCAGTGGTGTTCCACCTTCACTGAAGTAGCGATCAGCTAAGGCTGGGAAGTTGATTGCCTGTGAAGACTTCGGAGCGGGTGTTGGAGAAGGCGCTGGTGTTGGTGTTGGTGAAGGTGTTGGTGAAGGTGTTGGTGAAGGTGTTGGTGAAGGTGTTGGTGAAGGTGTTGGTGAAGGTGTTGGTGAAGGCGTTGGAGTTGGTGAAGGCGTTGGAGTTGGTGAAGGCGTTGGAGTTGGTGAAGGCGTTGGAGTTGGTGAAGGCGTTGGAGTTGGAGTTGGAGTTGGAGTTGGAGTTGGTGCAGCTTGAAGAGGAACCTCTCGAAGCAATACTTCAATAGATTGGTTGCCTGCAGCATCGTAAGCTGTTGCATAAATCTTCCAATTGCCAACAAAGTCTGAGCCCGTGAAGCGTAGATTTACCCGCCAAACTCCATCTTTTTCGGTACCTGAATAGAAAGTTCCCGGGGATCCACCCAGCGTAGTTCCATTGACTTCAACCTTTGCTGACACACGAGTTACACCGATGCCATCACGTGCCTGAAAACTCAAAACTGGAGTCATCCCAAGATAAAAGGTCCATCCACTAACCATCTCAGAGGAACCAGGCACGACAATTGGTGCTTCACGATCAACAGGTACCGGTGTTGGTGTTGGTGAAGGTGTTGGTGTTGGTGAAGGTGTTGGTGAAGTTGTTGGTGAAGTTGTTGGAGAAGGTGATGGGGTTGGAGAAGGTGATGGGGTTGGAGAAGTTGTTGATGTTGGTGAAGAAGATGTCCCTGGGCAAGTATGAGATAGACGCATTCCAGAGTCAGTTTCTAAAATATTGGCATAGGTGCTTCCTTGAACCAGCCTATCTTTGTCAGCAGTTAAGGTGTAAACGTAGATACCTTTGCCAAATTGAACCCAAGCACCTCTTGTAATTGTGAATGTGCTGAAATCGGTTCGCATAAATACAATGTTTAATCCAATTGCAATCTTAGGATTTTCAGGATCTTGCTGAAAAGTGGCACCTCTGGTGGTTAAAACAAAGTGCCAAGCATCGTAACCTTGCTCGTAGCCTGGTAGGTAGTCACAGGCTGA
>CAMCYS010000026.1 GCA_945885625.1 Bifidobacterium breve
GATCTTCAGTTCGTTGAAGTTCGTAGCTGGATCCCTTCATTTGGCATTAATTACGCTGTAGGTATTGATGGAATCGCCCTGGTGTTGATTTTGAGGTCAGTTATCTTGGCACCAATCGTTATCTTGGCTGGCTGGAATGAAGCCCAAGGTGGTCGCTGGAGCGTTAAGACTTTCTACATTCTGATCCTGGTGCTAGAAACAATGATGATCGGTGTCTTTAGCGCCACCGATGTGTTCCTCTTCTATGTAATTTTCGAAGCGATGTTAGTACCGGTTTATTTCCTAATCGGGGGATACGGCACTGGCGAGCGTTCAGCAGCTGCAGTTAAGTTCTTGCTCTACAGCCTATTTGGTGGTCTATTGATGCTCGCATCAATCATCGCTCTCTATGTAATGTCTGGCGATCAAGGTGGTCATACTTTTGATCTAGCCAAACTAGCAAATCTCGAGATGAGTTCAACAACGCAGAACTTCTTATTCCTAGGATTCTTTATCGCATTTGCAATCAAGGCACCACTATGGCCATTCCATACCTGGTTGCCAGATGCAGCTTCATCTGCCACACCGGGAACTTCGGTGCTGTTGCTTGGCGTGCTCGATAAAGTCGGTACCTTCGGAATGATTCGCTACTGCTTAACTCTTTTCCCAGAGGCAAGTAAAACTTTCACGCCAGCAATTACTGTGTTGGCTGTCATTTCAATCATTTATGGTGCAATTTTGGCGATCGGCCAGAAAGATCTAAAGCGTTTAATCGCATTTACCTCGATCTCGCACTTTGGTTTCATCACGATGGGAATCTTTGCGATGACCTCGCAGAGCCAATCAGGCGCGACGCTATATATGTTTAATCACGGCTTCTCGACTGCAGCGCTATTTATCGTTGGTGGCTGGATGATCGCTCGTCGAGGTTCATCAACCATCTCTGATTTCGGCGGATTACAACGCATTACGCCAGTCATGGCTTGGTGCTTCTTCTTAGCTGGTATGTCTAGCTTGGCGCTACCTGGCCTATCTAGCTTCGTGAGCGAATTCCTAGTGCTGGTAGGTACTTATACGCGTTATCCAGTAGCTGCGATCATTGCGACAGTGGGCATTATCTTGGCTGCGCTTTACATTTTGATTCCAGTGCAGAAAGCACTACACGGCCCAACTACGCCTGGCAATGAGAACTTAACTGATTTAAATCTACGTGAAAAAATAGCAATTGCGCCAGTGCTGGCTGCAATCATCGCGTTTGGTTTTTATCCAGCGCCTTTATTAAATGTGATTAACCCAGCAGCAGCGCACGTTAATTCGCAATTAGGTTTCACCGATCCAGTACCGACAGTTGAGGGTAAATAACATGGTCTTTAACTCACCAACACTTGAGTACTCACTTCTTGCCCCGATGTTAATCATTTTGGCCGGCGCAGTTTTTGGCGTGCTAATCGAAGCTTTTGTGGGCAAGACACGTCGACCAATTGTGCAGTTATGCGTCGCGCTTGCTTCCCTCGTTCTAGCCTTAATTCAAGTCATTCGTATTCGCGAGTTATCTTCGACAACAGCTGCGATGGGTTCAGTAGTTATTGATGGCCCAGGCTTATTATTTCAAGGTGCAATCTTAATTATTGCGATTATCTCGATCTTCTTAATTGCCGATCAAGATAACTTCACCTCTAGCGCAGCAGCGCTTCCGGGTTCGGACGAAGAGCGTCAGGCGACTCAAAGCGGTACCGTCTTAACTGAGATCTATCCACTTACTTTATTTGCTGTGGCTGGAATGTTGCTCTTCCCAGTTGCTAGCGACCTGATTACTTTGTTTGTGGCCCTAGAAGTTCTCTCATTGCCACTTTATTTGATGGCTGGTCTCTCACGTCATCGTCGCTTAGCATCACAAGAAGCAGCCCTTAAGTACTTTCTTCTAG
Source organism: Bifidobacterium breve (assembly GCA_945885625.1). Taxonomy (GTDB): domain Bacteria; phylum Actinomycetota; class Actinomycetes; order Nanopelagicales; family Nanopelagicaceae; genus Planktophila. The sequence continues at coordinate 1,905 of CAMCYS010000026.1, forward strand.
GTGCCTTCTCATCTGCCTTCTTCCTCTTTGGCGCGGCTTATCTATATGGCTACGCCGGCACTGTGAGCTTTGCCGGAATTCAGGCAGCCGTTGTAGGTGGCACCGGAAACGATGTAATTCTCCTGCTAGGCATTGCTTTTGTGGCTATCGGCCTACTTTTCAAAGTTGGCGCTGTGCCTTTCCATGCTTGGTCACCTGATGTTTACCAAGGTGCGCCCACTCCGATCACCGGATTTATGGCTGCTGCAACCAAGATCGCGGCATTTGGTGCGATGTTGCGTCTCTTTTATACCGTCCTGGCTGAAGCGCAGTGGCAATGGCGACCATTCTTTATGGTCATCGCAATTATCACCATGATCTTTGGTTCGCTGGTAGCAATTTCGCAACGCGACGTTAAGCGTATGTTGGCTTATTCCTCAATCGCTCATGCAGGCTTCTTGCTAACTGGTGTTATCGCACTTAATAAAGCTGGCCTCGAAGCTTCGATCTATTATTTATTCGCTTACGGTGTTGCGACAGTGGGCGCTTTCGGAATCGTAACTTTGGTGCGCGACTCAAGTGGTGAAGTCAGCGATTTAAATCGTTGGGCTGGCCTCGGAAAGCGCTCACCTTGGGTGGCATCAGCTTTCGCTTTCTTCTTACTAGCATTTGCTGGAATTCCGTTAACTTCAGGTTTCATCGGAAAGTTTGCGATCTTCTCAGCTGCATATGAAAGTGGCGCAACAGCGGTGGTAATCGTCGGCGTGCTTTCAAGTGCAATCGCTGCCTTCTTCTACATTCGAGTAATTGTTCTGATGTTCTTCACTGATGCAACTGAAGACGGCACCAGCGTAGTTATTCCATCAATTCTTACTCGCCTAACTATCTTCATTTCATTAGTTATCACTGTGACCTTGGGCGTCTTCCCAGCACCTCTGCTTGATTTCATTAAGCCACTCGCAATCTTTATTCGCTAATGGTCACTCTAGGGATTCCGAATCTCTCAACTGAACTTGAGGTCGCACTCTCTGCTGGCATGATCGAAGTTGAAGATTTATTGCGCAGTCAGATTGAAGGAAACTATCCGCTAGTAGTTGAGACCAGTCGGCACCTAGTAACAGCAGGCGGCAAGCGTTTACGGCCACTATTAACGCTGGTAACTTCTCATTTCGGTGATCCACATAAGCGTGGAATTTTGGAAGCTGCAGTTGTTTGCGAACTGACTCACTTAGCAACGCTTTATCACGACGATGTTATGGATGAAGCCCCACTTCGGCGTGGAGTTGAAAGCGCTAACAATCGCTGGGGAAACACCATCGCAATTCTCACCGGCGATTACCTATTTGCTAAAGCATCTGATCTCTTAGCCGACTTGGGCCCAGAGGCAGTCCGGTTACAAGCTCGCACCTTTGAGCGCTTGGTCATTGGTCAAATTATGGAAACCCAAGGACCCCAAAAAGGCGAAGATCCATTAGCGCACTATCTGCAAGTGGTTGCCGATAAAACTGGTTCACTAATTGCGACCTCAGCCCGATTTGGTGCCATGACTGCTGGTGCTTCGCCTGAAGTGATCGAGACTGTCACTGGTTTTGGTGAAAAAATTGGCGTTGCTTTCCAATTAGCCGATGATGTTATTGATATTACGAGTGATTCGAAAGAGTCGGGCAAGACACCTGGCACTGACTTACTCGAAGGCGTGCCAACGCTAGTGACCTTAAATGTTATGAAATCAACCGATAAAGCTGATCGTGAGTTACAGAAGCTGCTTTCTAAGCCAATTGCTGATAAGAAAGTTGTTGCACAAGTATTAAAAGAGTTACGGAACCATAAAGCGCTAGATCAATCACGTTTACAGTTAATGCAGGTTGCTCGCGATGCTCGCGCCGCACTTGGCCCCTTGCCAGTTAATGATGCAACTGGTGCCCTATTTTCGCTATGCGACGCGGTTGTCGACCGCACGGCTTGATCTAATCAGATCGATAGCAAGTACAACTAACGCTAACCAAATAATCAAGAACCCAGCCCAACGCGCAGTTGGCATTGCTTCATGACGCACCCACACGCCGATTGAGAACTGCAGCGTTGGCGTTATGAATTGCAGTAGACCGATAACTGTGTAGGGCAAGCGATTTCCGGCGCCATTGAACAGCAGCAGCGGTATCGCAGTAACTACGCCAGAGCCGATTAGAAGTAAGGTTAAACCAGGGTTGGCGGTGAAGTGACCACTACCTTCAACCCCGATCCAGGCCAGATAAGCCAAGTAAAACGGGGCTGCTATAGCTGTTTCGATACCTAGTCCCTCGAGCGCACCAAGGCCTAGCTGTTTCTTAATGAAACCATAAGTGCCCCAAGACAGCGCGAGAGCAAGTGCTACCCAAGGCAGTCGACCGTAATCAATAGTTAAAATCAAAACACCGAGAGCGGCAATTGAAACTGAGGTCCACTGAAGTTTGCGCATCTTCTCTTTTAGCAGAATGACACCGATTGCAATCATGATGATTGGGTTGATGTAGTAGCCAAGGGATGCCTCAACTACATGGCCATTATTGGTCGCCCAGATATAAACAATCCAGTTAATCGAAACAAGCACCGTGGCCGCCAATAATTTTAGAAAGACTTTAGGTCGGCGCATTGTCGCTATCGCTGGCTTGATTGCTTTTGTGATTGTTAATGCAATTACACAAAAAGCCAACGACCAAACTGCCCGGTGCCCAACTATCTCAAGCGCCCCCGCTGGTTCAAGCAGCGGCCAATACAGTGGGAATAAACCCCAAAGCACATAAGCCGATACTCCGAAGAGCAGACCGGTCTTGTTATTTTTCAATTAGCGGAAATTCGTAAATTGAACCGCAAACTCAAAGCCACCGTTTTTAACGAGTTCCATAGTTTCCTGCAGATCATCACGACTTTTTGAAGTAGCTCGTAATTCATCGCCTTGAATCTGCGTCTTAACTGACTTAGGACCTTCATCGCGAATCAACTTGGCAATCTTCTTCGCATTCTCAGTTGAAATTCCTTCCTTAAGTGGGCAAGCAATCTTGTAGATCTTGCCACTAAGTTGTGGGGGAGCCGGATCTAAATGCTTTAGCGATACGCCACGCTTAATCATCTTGTCTTTAACTACATCTAGAACAGCTTTAGCGCGCTCTTCGGTATCGGCTTCGATAGAGATCTTCTCGCCCTCAAGTTCGATCTTTGAACCAGTGTTCTTAAAGTCAAAGCGGGTATCAATCTCGCGGATCGCCTGGTTAATTGCGTTATCGAGTTCCATGCGATCGATCTTTGAGGTTATGTCGAAACTTGCATCAGCCATTGTTATGAGCCCTTTCGAAGCGGATTTCAGGCGGTAATTGAGCCTACTTGCCTAAGGTATCCTTTCCCCTCGTAGTATCCATAATTTGCCGCAGTACTTGTTCGACCTTGGCGGGTTGCCCGAGCGGCCAATGGGAGGGGACTGTAAATCCCCCGGCTCTGCCTTCGAAGGTTCAAATCCTTCACCCGCCACCA
>CAMCYS010000027.1 GCA_945885625.1 Bifidobacterium breve
CAAGGTCATCGTAATCCGCAAGGAATCATCTTGCTTGCTGACAAAACTTTGTTGGCTGCCGAACATGGGCCACGAGGCGGCGATGAGATCAACGTGATTCAAGAAGGTGGCGATTACGGGTGGCCTTTTGTCTCTTATGGCGAGCCATACGGTTCAGGAGATTATGTGAGGCCAGGTATCACTGGCAGCCATGCTGGTTACATCGAACCAATCAAATATTGGGTGCCATCAATTGCACCAACCGAATTAGTGCAACTACCTAAGCAAGGTTGGGGAGATTGGGGCCAAGCCCTTGTACTTGGTACTTTGCGTGAAGAAGTTCTGATTTTCATGAAACTCAATGAGCAATTTGGAGTTCTTGAAAGTTTGCGCGTTGAGATGGGCGAGCGCATACGTGATCTTGAAGTATTAAGTAACGGTTCGCTAATTGCAACAACTGACTCTGGGCAGCTGATTACGGTAACTAATTCGTGACTAAGTTAAAGATAGCAATCCTGCTGGCTGGCATTCTGGGTGCCGCTCTGGTTCCCACAGCCGCGCAGGCAAAAGATCTAAAAATCTGGGATCAGCTGCAGGGTACTAATCCAACTGGTTATGTTCTCCTGATGCGCCATGCCTTAGCTCCTGGCATTGGTGACCCAGAAAATTTTCAAGTAAATGATTGCTCAACTCAACGCAATCTAAATCAAGAGGGCCGCCAGGATGCCCGGGAAATAGGCCAATGGCTGGTGCGCCGTGAGGTAAAAATCTTCCGCGTTGAATCCAGTAGATGGTGTCGCGCTAAAGAGACCGCCCAGCTTCTTGATATCGGTCGCGTTCGATTAAACAAAAACTTGGACTCTCTTTTTCAGGATTCAGATCCCGCTAAGGATCCGCAAACAGCCAATATCAAAAAACGGATATTTGATCATCGCAAGATAAAGGGCTTACTGGTTATGGTTGGCCATTCTGTGAATATCCAGGCGCTGACTGGTATTTCACTTGATTCAGGTGAAGGTGTATTGATTCGCGCTACATCACAGGGAAAAATTAAAGTCGTGGGTTATTCTCCTGCGCCTTAAGTAATTACTTTTGTGGAAACAACTTGGTTTATTGCGCGTTTGAAACTCGCGCGCGTAGCTTTTCTAGTTCTACCGTCATTTCAATCGGCAATTTCGGGCCAATTGTCGTAAACCAATCATCTATCAGCGGTAGCTCATCGAGCCATTCTTTAGTGTCAATGTGCAGCGCAGCTTTCATATCGGCCGCTGTTACATCTAGCCCTTCAACATCAATGGCATCTGGGGTAGGTGAATAACCCAGCGGAGACTCGACTGCATCTTTGCTACCTTCAATACGAGAAACTGCCCATTTTAAAATGCGGATGTTTTCACTGTATCCCGGCCATAAGAACTTGCCGCCTTCGCCTCTGCGAAACCAATTAACATAAAAGATTTTTGGTAACTTATCAGGAGTGCTCTTCTTGCCGATTTCTAGCCAGTGATTTAAGTAATCGCCAACGTGATAACCAATAAATGGCAACATGGCAAATGGATCTCTACGAACAACGCCAACTTGACCAGTTGCTGCGGCAGTTGTTTCAGAGGAAAGAGTTGCACCCATAAAAACGCCGTGGTTCCAATCGCGAGATTGAACAACTAATGGAATTGTTGTTTTGCGACGGCCACCTAAGAATATCGCTGAGATCGGAACGCCAGTTGGGCTCTGCCACTCAGGGGCGATGATTGGACACTGCTCGGCCGGTGTACAAAAACGTGAATTTGGGTGTGATGAAAGTTCGCCATTATCTGGTGTCCAACTCTGACCTTTCCAGTCAGTTAAATGCGCAGGTGGGTTATCGCTCATACCTTCCCACCAAACATCACCATCATCAGTCAGCGCCACGTTGGTAAAGATTGAATTTCCCTTTTCAATCGTGCGCATTGCATTGGCATTCGTGCCCCAGCCAGTGCCTGGAGCTACGCCGAAGAAACCAAATTCTGGGTTAATTGCATACAACCGGCCATCATCGCCAAAGCGCATCCAGGCAATGTCATCACCGAGTGTTTCAACTTTCCAACCTTTAATTGCTGGATCCAGCATTGCCAGATTCGTTTTGCCACATGCTGATGGAAAAGCTGCCGCCACATAATGAACATTTCCATTAGGTGGCGTGAGTTTAAGAATTAACATATGTTCGGCAAGCCAGCCCTCATCGCGCCCCATGACTGAGGCAATACGCAGCGAATAACACTTTTTACCAAGTAAAGCATTGCCGCCATAACCCGAGCCATATGACCAAATTGCTCGTTCCTCAGGAAACTGCACAATGTACTTTGTTTCATTACATGGCCAAGCGACATCTTGTTGGTTTTCTGTTAATGGCGAACCGACTGAATGAAGCGCTTTCACGAAATCACGATCGGTACCTAAAGCACTGATTACATCGTTGCCCATGCGAGCCATGATTCTCATTGAGGCAACTACGTAGGCACTATCGGTGATCTGCACGCCATACATCGGATGAACCGAATCTAATGGGCCCATACAGAATGGAATTACATACAGGGTGCGTCCGCGCATCGATCCCTGGTAAAGGTCGCGCATAATACTTTTCATATCTTGTGGTGCCATCCAGTTATTTGTGGGCCCAGCATCAGATTCATTTACCGAACAAATAAAAGTTCTATCTTCGACGCGAGCTACATCGGTTGGATTAGATGCACACCAGAATGAATTAGGTTTTTTCTTAAGTGGCACAAGGGTTCCTGCCTTGACTAGCTCACCAGTGATTCTGGTCCACTCTTCTTCAGTGCCATCGCAAATGTAAATATTCTCGGGTTGTGTTAACTCTGCAACTTCCTTAATCCAAGCAGAAAGCCCAGCATGCTTTAAATTTTGAATCTCCATTGATTCTCCCCGCTCTTCTGGGAATCAGAATAAGTCTCTACTCGCGTGTAGTCAGCATAGTTTGCCTGTCTGCTCAGTCACATGCCTGATTTGATTCATAGGGTGGAACACCTTGGCCCTGCTTAAGCGCAGAATTAACTCAGGTGAGACAAACCACTGCTAGTTAACTGCGTCGACGATTGCCTCTTTTAGCCCTTGGCCAGACTCCGGTCGACCATAACGCCCAGATAACAAGTAATGGCTGGAAAAACAATCTAATGGCGCGGGCACGATCAGTATCTAACCCGAAAGCATCGATGCCGTTTATATATTGCGAAATGTTTCCGGGAAAAATTGCGATAAAGAAAAGCGCAGTAACGATACCGACTTCTCTTCGATACTTAAGTGAAGCAAGTGATAGGCCTAGAAGAATTTCAACAACGCCAGATGCCAGTACAACAAAGTCGGCTGAAAGCGGAACCCAACTTGGCACTTGTGCTTGAAATTCAAGGCGGCTAGTTGTTAAGTGCGTGATGCCGGCATAGATCAGTGCTGCGCCGAGCAAGACTTGCGTTGCTTTGCGAATTAGTTCCATAGTTCTAATAAGCCCACTTAATAATGTACTGCTGAAGTTCGGCATGCCAGGCATCTACATCATTTGAGTAAATCTCTTTAATGACTGATTCATATGATGAGCGACAGATTCGGTAAGGGTCCTGACAAACTTCACCGTCGCCAGACATCTTACTTTCCAGATATCTAAATGGCGCCAAGAGATCGCCACTCTTTGCGACCATGTACTCAGCGGCCAGAAAACCACCGCTATATTCGCAGAGTGACTTCGAAGTTGCGAACATCAATAGCTCCGTTAAAGGGACGTTGCCACAATTGAGAGTATTAAAGTGCCGCAGAGCTAAATTTCGAACTGTTGAATATGGAATGTTCATATATTTTGCATAGGCCATAGCACCGTATAGAACTGTGGGGCCCTCGCGAAGCCAAGCTGGTAAGAAATTAAATGATTGGTGTCCGAATTTTTCACCATAAGTTTGTTGAGCAAAATGTGCCACTTCGCCAGCAGTTACTGCTGATATTCCGTACTTATCCCATTCATTTGGGTACTTCTCAAGAAAACCTTCTTTTGGATACCACTGCTGATAAGCATCAAAGAAAACAAATATGGTGCTTGGCCGACAATAGCCCGCACCAACCGATTTCACATCAAAGAATCTTGTGTCTTTCGCCCAACAATTTTCGGGCAACTTTGGCTGCAAACTTTCCAGGTCCCACCAAACATACCAATCAACGTTTCGAGTTAGTGGAGCGCCTATGCCATCCAAGATGCGAGTGATCGCGGGCAACACTGCGGCATTATCGTTTGCCCAAGTAGTACCTTTCACGCGATCGCTTACGTTGCTGATAACAAATTGAGTGGCTGGTTTTCCTTTTTCCCAAGCAATATCAACCAATTTATCTATGGCCAGCGCTTCTTCCGAAGTCAGGGTTCCAAATATGTCTCTTGGTCCTGTGTATTTTGGTGTTGGTTTAAGGGTAGTTATCTTGACGCCCTTACTCCAGCGTAATTTGGAGCCATTCTTGACGCAGAAATGTTTGGTATCTAAATAGTTTATTGTTTTGCCAACTTTTCCACATTCGCCACCAGGAATAACCTCGGCAGCTGAAATCGTATTTGTGTTTACGCCAGCTATGACTTCAACTGAACCTTTGCCGCCGTGAGCCTGACTCATCTGTGGATGGATAATCAAAATAGAAGTCCATGCAGCTATAACTATTACTGCGAGCCAGGTTCGCAAGCTTCTCATGTCAAAAGTGTAGGTTAAGTTAGTTGCTCTGGGTATATAAAAGGTAACAAATTATTACTTTGTGAAATACAAATGGCCCCTCGCGACTAACCGTGGGGCCATTTGGTGTGCGTAGCCCTGGCGGGAATCGAACCCGCTACCTCCAACTCAGTCACGGTGGCGCTCTATCCAGTGAGCTACAGAGCTACGCAGGCGAAACATAGGGA